>NZ_JBMCYZ010000001.1:0-1283651 GCF_048654605.1 Nocardioides sp. CPCC 206347 | reverse complement strand
AAGCGGTGAACTAGACAGCTCCACTTCACAACCGGGGGCCCTCACCTGTCAGCCCGACTCACCGCCGGAGGGCGGGACAACCTCCCTGGGCATCACAGCTAGTCGCCCTTCACGTTCACGATCTGCCGCAGCGTGTGCCGGATCTCGACCAGCTCGGTGGCGTCCGCCATGACCTGGTCGATGTCCTTGTACGCCGCCGGGATCTCGTCGATGAACGCGTCGGTGTCGCGGTACTCGATGCCGGCCATCGCCTCCTGCAGCTGCTCACGCGTGAAGGTGCGCCGGGCCCGAGAGCGCGAGTACTCCCGGCCCGCACCGTGCGGCGCGGAGTGGAGCGCCAGCTTGTTGCCGAGCCCGCTGACGACGTACGACGCCGTCCCCATCGAACCCGGGATCAGCCCCGGCCGCCCGAGCTCGGCGTTGATCGCGCCCTTGCGGGAGAGCCACACCTGCTTGTTGAAGTGGGTCTCCTGCTCGGTGTAGTTGTGGTGGCAGTTGATCTCCTCGCACCGCTCCACGTCGTCGACCGACCCGAGTCCGACCCAGTCGGCGAACTGCCGCACGACCCGGTCCATCATCTCCTCGCGGTTGAGCAGCGCGTAGAGCTGCGCCCACCGCATCTCGCGGATGTAGGCCCAGAACTCGTCGGTGCCCTCGGCCAGGTAGGCGAGGTCCTTGTCGGGCAGCGGGATCCACCACTTCTCGCACAGGTCGCGCGCGACCTTGATGTGCTTCTGGGCGATCTTGTTGCCCACCCCTCGCGAGCCCGAGTGCAGGAACAGCCAGACCCGCTGCTCCTCGTCGACGGTGACCTCGATGAAGTGATTGCCGGATCCGAGCGTTCCCAGCTGCAGCTCCCACCGGCTCGCGTAGCGGCCCGGCTCGAAGCCGGCTTCGCTCGCCGCGGCAGCGAGCTGCTCGAGCCGCTGCTCGGTGTGGGGTCGGCTGACCTTGCGGTTGGCCGCGCCGGCTGAGAGCGGGATCGCCCGCTCGATGGCTTCGCGCAGCGGACGCCGATCGGTCGGCAGCTGGTCGGCGGTGAACTGGGTGCGCACGGCGATCATGCCGCAGCCGATGTCGACGCCGACCGCGGCCGGGATGATGGCGCCGAGGGTCGGAATGACCGAACCCACCGTCGCCCCCAGGCCCAGGTGGGCGTCGGGCATCAGCGCGAGGTGCGGGAAGATGAACGGCATCGTCGCCGTCGTCACCGCCTGGTCGCGCGTGCCCTGCTCGAGGATCGAAGCCCAGTTGATGAGCTTCGGCGTGATCTTCTCCATCGTGGTTTCCTCTGGTCTGCCTTTCTGGTTCTCGTCGACCCGCGCACGCGGGCCAACCGATCACGTTAGGTCCGCGGAAATGCCTTGCACACGGCATTTACCGACGCGTACGGCAGGATGGAGCCCGTGAGTGCAGAAGAAGCGCGGGCCGAGCTCCACCGTCTCCGGTCGAGCATCGACAACCTCGACGCCGCCCTCGTGCACCTGCTCGCGGAGCGGTTCAAGTGCACCGAGCAGGTGGGCCAGCTGAAGGCGAAGGCCGGCATGCCGCCTGCGGACCCGGCGCGCGAGTCGGTGCAGATCGCCCGCCTCCGTTCGATGGCGGAGAGCTCCGGTCTGGACCCGCACTTCGCCGAGAAGATCCTCAACGTGATCATCGCGGAGGTCATCCGCAACCACGAGCAGTTCGCCGAGGACGCCGAGGTCTGATCGTTCAGCGCGTCTCGTCGAGCACCCCGCGGATCCACTCGGGCGTCGCCGCGAACGATGACGGGTGCTGCGGGTCGATGACGAGTACGTCGTACTGCTCGGCCACCAGGGCGAGGACGCCGGCTGCCGGACGCTGCTGTACGTCGACGGCCTTTCCCTCGTAGAAGGCGGCGAGCCGGGTGCTGTCGGTGAAGGCCAGTGCGACGCGCTCGCCCCGGCCGTTGCGGATGTGGGTCGGTGCCGTGCCGTCGCCGCCGGGGTCGACCACGACCAGCAGGTCGGCCGTGAGCAGGAGGCGCAGCACGTGGGTG
Source organism: Nocardioides sp. CPCC 206347 (assembly GCF_048654605.1). Classification (NCBI taxonomy): domain Bacteria; kingdom Bacillati; phylum Actinomycetota; class Actinomycetes; order Propionibacteriales; family Nocardioidaceae; genus Nocardioides; species Nocardioides sp. CPCC 206347. The sequence continues at coordinate 1,281,631 of NZ_JBMCYZ010000001.1, read as the reverse complement.
TACGTGTCGTCGTTCTGCTCGGCGCGGTACGCGTCCATCGCGGGTTGCACGTCGGGGGCGGCGATGACCACCTTCGTCGTGATCAGTGCCTGTCCGGCAGGGACCCAGCGCTTGAGGTAGGAGAGGTTGGCCAGCGGAATCCAGGCGCCGATGCCCGGGTGGTCCAGCACGATGCCGCTGACCCCTCGTTGGGCGTACGACGCCAGCCAGTCGAGTGCAGCCGGCATCGGAACGCCCAGGACCGTGCCCTCGCCAGCCGCCGCCTGCGCCCGTGCCTGGTTGCTGTAGACGGCGATGAGCGAGCCGACGCCCTCGAGCTGCAGGCCCGTCGGCCGCGGCTCCTCGGTCGTGCCGTTGTTCACGACGAACCAGAGGCCGAGCCGGGCAGCGGCCTCCCACAGCGCCATCTCGGCCGCCTGGTCCCCGGGAGCGGCGCGACGGGCGTCGTTGCGGCGGTCGAGTTCCTCGATCAGGACGGGTGCGTTGTCGGTCATGCGGACCACCGTGCCCACGAGCCGCGGCGTCAATCTGCTCCGTCGCGCACGTCCGCCAACCGTCCACAGGCATTCCTGTGGCGGTTCCTCCTCCACAGGACCGGTGGCGCCGTGGTTCGGATGTCCGACCTGTCGGCGAACGTCCCTGGTCCGGCACGCGGAGCAGGAGGAGCAGATGACAGATCGGCATGACGTACGGGCGGTGCGTGAGGCATGGCAACGGCTGCTGTGGCGGGCGACGGAAGTGAGACGGCAGCCGACCGCGGAGTCAGACCGGCTGGCGCTGTGGTCGGTGTCAGTCGTTGATCCCGCCGGGGAGCAGATCCTGCTCGAGGTGATCGCTGGCGCCTGGTCGCAGGGCTGGCAACCCGGCGAACTGGTGCACGTCGTGGCGCGGAAGGCCGACCGGATCGCGGCGCGACTCGTCGATCTCGCGATCGTTGCCGACCACGACCGCCGCACGTCCCAGGTGATCGACCCGCGCTGGCAGGCCCAGATCGACCGGCTGGACAGCCGGGGCGAGTCGACCCGCCACGACTGGCTGCGCCAGTGGCGACGGCGGGAAGGACTGGATCGGCGGCGGTGCTACGACGCGGTCGGGGCTGCATGGCGAGTGCTCTCCCGGTTGCCGCAACTTCCCCTGCTCATCCCGCCGCCCGGGGTCGATCCCTCGTTGGTCGCGACGGGTGCCCCGATGCTTGCCGCCGCGGCGGACCCCCTGCTCGACCGGATTCGCAAGCTCCTGGCCAAGGCGGAGTCGACCACCTTCGAGGCCGAAGCAGAACTGTTGACGGCGAAGGCCCAGGAGTTGATGGCCAGGCACGCCGTGGATCGAGTCCGGCTCGAACAGTGCCCGGCGGGAGATGAGCCGTGCATGACGCGAGTGCTGCTCGAACCGCCGTATGTCGTGGTGAAGGGGGCGCTGCTTGCTGCCGTTGCTGATGCCAACAGGTGCCGGGCGATCGGGATCAACGGCCTCGACCTGAGCGTCGTCGTCGGTCATGCCGACGACCTCGCTGCCGTCGAGGTCCTGTTCACCTCGCTGCTCGTGCAGGTCGGCCGTGCGCTCGCCGAGGCCGCCCGCAACGCCGTTGCAGGGGACCGGTCCCGGACCTCTGCCTTCCGTCGCTCCTTCCATCTCGGATTCGCGTCGAGGATCGCGGAGCGTCTGGCCGCGGCGAACGGCGCTGTCCTGGCCGAGGCCGGGGCCGTCGCGTCGCTCCCCGTGCTCCGGAGCCGGGCGCGGGCGGTCGGTGACACGGTCGAGCGCCTGTTCGGAGGCGCATTGACCGAGAGCAGGATCGGCGGCCGCCATGACGCATGGGGTGCGGCCCAAGGACGGTCGGCCGCTGATCTCGCCCTACTCAACGCTGGCGAGCTGTCTGCGTGAGGAGGCACCATGGAACCCATGACCACCCCGACTCTCGGCCCGGGGCACACGCGCGACGACTACTACGCGTTGCCCGACGACGGACTGCGCTACGAACTGCTCGAGGGTGAGATCACCGTGGTCCCCGCACCCTCCTACGACCACCAGCGGATGTCGGCTGAGCTCCACATGGCTCTGCACGCGGCCCGGCCCGAGGGCCTGGTCGTGCTCGCGGCGCCCTTCGATGTCGAGCTCGAGGTCACGTCCGTCGTCCAGCCCGACCTGATGGTGGTGGGACGCCACGTGCCGGAGCAGCGCGGACTGATGGAGCCACCGTTGCTCGTCGTCGAGATCCTCTCGCCGAGCGGGCGTGGCCGCGACCAGGTGCGGAAGAAGCGGCTCTACGAACGTGCCGGTGTGCCGTCGTACTGGATCGTGGACCCCGAGGTTCCCAGCCTGACGGCGTGGGAGCTGCGCGACGGGCGCTACGAGGTCGCGGCGCTGGTCTCTGGCGACGAGGAGTGGATCGCACGGGCGCCGTACGCCGTCCGGATCGTTCCGGCGGAGTTGTACGCCTGAAAGTTCCCGGGTTCGCCATCCGCGAACAACGGAACAGCACGAACCCGGAATGCATTGGAAGGTGCATGACGAACCCTGTGCAGCTTCCCGTGCTGTTCCTCTCCGACGTGGTGGTGCTTCCCGGGATGGTGGTGCGCGTCGAGCTCGACGAGCCGGCCCGGGCCGCCATCGACGCCGCCCAGCTCGCCGCCCGTGAGTCGGGCGACCCCGCCCAGGTCCTGGTCGCCCCGCGCCTCGAGGACCGCTACGCGTCGTACGGCGTCGTGGCGAGCATCGAGAAGGTCGGCCGGTTCTCCGGCGGCGAGCCCGCGGCGGTCCTGAAGGCCGGCGGTCGCGCCCGGATCGGGAGCGGTGTGACCGGTCCCGGTGCGGCCCTGTGGGTCGAGGTGGAGACCGTCGACGGCGGCGTGGTCGACGACGCCGTGCGTGCGCTGGCCGACGAGTACAAGCAGCTCGTCGTCGGTCTCCTGCACCGCCGCGAGGCCTGGCAGGTCGCGGACAACGTGACCCGGATCGAGGACCCGGCGACGCTCGCCGACACGGCCGGGTACGCGCCGTACCTCAGCGACGACCGCAAGCGGCAGCTGCTCGAGACGCCTGCCGTGGCCGAGCGCCTGCAGCTCCTCGTCGACTGGACCCGTGACTTCGTCACCGAGTCCGAGGTCAGCGAGAAGATCGAGTCGGACGTCCGGGAGTCCCTGGAGAAGTCGCAGCGGGACTACCTGCTGCGCCAACAGCTCGCCGCGATCCGCAAGGAGCTCGGTGAGGGCGAGGCCGACACCGATGACTACCGCAGCCGGGTCGAGGCCGCCGACGTGCCCGACCACGTTCGCGAGGCGCTGCTGCGCGAGGTCGACAAGCTCGAACGGGCCAGCGACCAGAACCCCGAGGCCGGCTGGATCCGGACCTGGCTCGACACGGTGCTCGACCTGCCGTGGTCGGTCCGGACCGAGGACGACACGGACGTCGTCGCTGCTCGCGCGGTCCTCGACGCCGACCACCACGGGCTCGACGAGGTGAAGGACCGGATCACGGAGTACCTCGCCGTTCGTGCCCGTCGGGAGGAGCGTGGCCTCGATGTCGTCGGCGGCCGCGGCTCCGGTGCCGTGATCCTGCTGGCCGGTCCTCCGGGAGTCGGCAAGACGTCGCTCGGTGAGTCCGTCGCCCGTGCCCTCGGGCGCAACTTCGTCCGCGTCGCCCTCGGCGGTGTCCGGGACGAGGCCGAGATCCGGGGCCACCGGCGGACGTACGTCGGCGCCCTGCCCGGTCGCGTCGTACGCGCCATCAAGGAGGCCGGTTCGATGAACCCGGTCGTGCTCCTCGACGAGATCGACAAGGTCGGTTCGGACTACCGCGGTGACCCCGCGGCGGCGCTGCTCGAGGTCCTGGACCCCGCGCAGAACCACACGTTCCGCGACCACTACCTCGAGCTCGACCTCGACCTGTCGAACGTGCTGTTCATCGCGACCGCCAACGACATCGGCCAGATCCCCGCGGCGTTGCTGGACCGGATGGAGCTGGTCACCCTCGACGGCTACACCGAGGACGACAAGGTCGCGATCGCCCGGGACTTCCTGGTGCCGCGGCAGCTCGAGCGCGCCGCGCTCGGCACCGACGAGGTGACCATCAGCGACGAGGCACTGCGCGAGATCGCGTCGAACTACACCCGCGAAGCCGGTGTCCGCCAGGTCGAGCGGCTGCTCGCCAAGGCCTTCCGCAAGGCCACCGCCCGTCTCGCGTCTGGCGAGGTGGACCGCGTCGACATCGGCCTCGACCAGCTCAACGACCTCATCGGGCGTCCCCGGTTCACGCCGGACGTCCAGGAGCGGACCTCCGTCCCCGGTGTCGCCACCGGTCTCGCCGTGACCGGCATGGGCGGTGACGTGCTGTACGTCGAGACGTCGGTCGCCGAGGGCGAGGCCGGTCTGACGGTCACCGGTCAGCTCGGTGACGTGATGAAGGAATCGGCCCGGATCGCGCTCTCCTGGGTGCGCTCGCACGCCGCCGAGCTCGGTGTCCCGGCCTCCGCCTTCGAGCGGTCGCTGCACGTGCACTTCCCGGCGGGTGCGATCCCGAAGGACGGCCCGTCCGCCGGCGTCACGATGGTGACGGCGCTGGTGTCGCTGCTGACCGGCCGCCCCGTGCGGTCCGACGTGGCGATGACCGGCGAGGTCACCCTCTCCGGTCGCGTGCTCCCGATCGGCGGCGTGAAGCAGAAGCTGCTCGCCGCGCAGCGGGCCGGGGTCACGGACGTGTTCATTCCCGAACGCAACCGGCCCGACCTGGACGACGTACCGGCGGAGATCCTGGAGCAGCTGACGGTGCACCCGGTCGGCCACGTGACCGAGATCCTCGGCCTGGCGCTGGTCGCCGCGGAGGAACAGGCCGTCAGCGCGGCCTGATCAGACCTGGTCCGCTGACGCGTCCAGGTCGTCGGCGTCGACGATCCGGTACGCGTACCCCTGCTCGGCCAGGAACCGCTGGCGGTTCTGGGCGAAGTCGGCGTCGACGGTGTCGCGGGAGACGATCGTGTAGAACCGCGCGATCTTCCGCTCACCGTCGGGGCCGGGTTCCCCGGGCCGCAGCAGGCGGCCGAGGCGCTGGGCCTCCTCCTGGCGGGAACCGAACGAGCCGGAGACCTGGATGGCGACCTCGGCGCTGGGCAGGTCGATCGAGAAGTTCGCGACCTTCGACACGACCAGCAGTCCGACCTCACCGCTGCGGAACGCCTCGAACAGTCGCTGGCGTTCCTTGACCGGGGTGGCGCCCGTGATGACGGGGGCGTCGAGGGCCTGGGACAGCTCCTCGATCTGGTCGAGGTACTGGCCGATCACGAGCGTCGGCTGGTTGGCGTGGCGCGCGACCAGGTCGCGGACGACCCGGATCTTCTCCGGCGTGCACGCGGCCAGGCGGTAGCGCTCCTCGGCCTCTGACGTCGCGTAGACCATCCGCGCGGAGTCGGTCAGGCTGACGCGCACCTCGATGCAGTCGGCCGGGGCGATCCAGCCCTGTGCCTCGATGTCCTTCCACGGGGCGTCGTACCGTTTCGGGCCGATCAGCGAGAACACGTCGCCCTCGCGGCCGTCCTCGCGCACGAGTGTGGCGGTCAGGCCGATCCGGCGACGCGCCTGGAGGTTGGCCGTCATCCGGAAGATCGGTGCGGGCAGCAGGTGCACCTCGTCGTACACGATCAGGCCCCAGTCGCGGGCGTCGAAGAGCTCGAGGTGCGGGTAGATGCCCTTCCGCTTGGTCGTGATGACCTGGTACGTCGCGATGGTGACCGGCCGGATCTCCTTGACGGTGCCGGAGTACTCGCCGATCTCGTCGGCCGTCAGCGACGTGCGCTTGACCAGCTCGTCCTTCCACTGCCGCGCGCTGACCGTGTTGGTGACCAGGATCAGCGTGGTGGCCTGCGCCTGCGCCATGGCGGCCGCGCCGACGATGGTCTTGCCCGCTCCGCACGGCAGTACGACGACCCCGGAGCCGCCGTTCCAGAACGACTCGGCGGCCTCGCGCTGGTAGGTGCGCAGCTCCCAGTCGTCCTCGGTGAGGTCGATCGCGTGGGCCTCGCCGTCGACGTACCCGGCATAGTCCTCGGCCGGCCAGCCGAGCTTCAGCAGCGCCTGCTTGAGGTTGCCCCGCTCGGAGGGGTGGACTGCCACGGAGTCGGGGTCGAGGCGCTCGCCGAGCATCCCGGCGATCTTCTTGGCGCGCAGGACCTCTTCGAGCACGGGTCGATCGGTCGACGTCAGCACGAGGCCGTGGACGGGGTGCTTCTCGAGCTTCAGCCGGCCGTAGCGCGCCATCGTCTCCGCGACGTCGACCAGCAACGCGTGCGGGACGGCGTAGCGCGAGAAGCTGAGCAGGGTGTCGACGACCTGCTCGGCGTCGTGACCGGCGGCGCGGGCGTTCCACAGGCCGAGCGGCGTGAGCCGGTAGGTGTGGATGTGTTCGGGGGAGCGCTCGAGCTCTGCGAAGGGGGCGATCGCCTTGCGGCACTCGGCCGCCTGCGGATGGTCGACCTCCAGCAGCAGGGACTTGTCCGACTGCACGATCAACGGTCCGTCTGTCACCGCACGAGACTACGCGACCGGAACGACCCGACTGATCCGGTGCACGGCGTAGGTCCGCTCGGCGTCGGGGTCGTCGGCCTCCGCGTCCTGGTCGCGAGCGGTCAGCCGGCCGCCTTCGACGGCGAGGGGTGCGACGGCGCGCTCGCTCACGACGCCCTGGTTGTCGGTGAACCCGATGAGTACGACGCCGCGCCGCTCGATGGCTTCCCGGAGGGCGGACAGCACGCCACCGCCGGGCGCCGAGGCCGAGGCGGGCCGGTTGCGGGCCGCTGCATCGCCCTCCCGCAGGTTCGACACGGCCGTGACCACGTGGGCCGACTGGCGAGCCGCGGCGCGCGCCGGGTCCGCCGAGTCACGGGTCCGTGGTGACCGGGCCCGGAGCGGCTCCGCCGCGCCGACGCGGACGACTCCGTCCGGTCCTTCGACGACCGGCGCGACACCGAGGTCGCGCAGCCGGGGCAGCAGGACGTCGATCGGCACGTTCGAGACCAGCACCGTCGGCGCGATCCGCTGGAGGCCCAGCCCGACGGCGCGCGGGTCGCCGATCAGCCCGGCGAGGGCAGCCTCGTCCTCGGACCTGATGAACGACGACGCGACCCCGACGCGCAGTCGGCCGAAGCTGCGCACGACGTCATCGATCAGGTAGCTCAGCGGCTGGGGCACGGGCGTCCGGGACGCCGCGAGCAGGAAGGCCTGGAGCTCGGCGCCGGTCCAGCCGACGTCCAGTCCGCGCCGCACCGAGTCCGGCGTGAACCGGTAGACCGTCGCCGCTCCGTGGGACTCGATGTCCGCGACCTGGTTGAGGCGGCGGGCGAGGTCCGGTTCGAGCGGCCCGGGGGCCACGGCGGTCAGGTCGGCCTGGATGAGGACGTGGTCGACGGGCGGCGGCAACAGGGCGGCCAGCTCCGGGGCGGGGTCGTCCCCCGTGACCAGTGCCCGGCCGAACGGCGCGAGGACGTCGGCGCCGGTGACGCCGATGACCGCTGCCTCCGTGATCGCCCACGCAACCAGGTCGGGTCGGGTGCGGGGACGGCGCGGTCGTTCCCACGCCAGCCGGGCGACCAGCGACGGCAGTCCGGTACCGGCGGCCAGGCCGTGCCCCTCGGGGAGCTCGGCCAGTGCAGCGAGCGCCATCGCCTTGGCCTCGGGCATGCCGGAGGCCGACAGCTCGGGCGTCAGCGCGTTCCACGGCTTCTGGTCCGGACCGCGTTCGCCGACCAGCGACGGCAGTCGTGCACTCGTCAGCCAGGCACGGGCGATCACGGACCACTTCTCGGCGGTCGGCAGCTCGCGCCACAGGTCGAACTGCTCCGTCGGCACCCACACCGGGTTGCCGTCGGAGTCGGCGCGGGTGCCGAGCAGGCCGGCCTCGGCCGCCACCTCCACCAGCAGTGCCGCGACCGTGTCGGAGACCTGGAGGTACGTCGCCGTCGCCTTCAGCTCCCGCACGCCGAGTCCGGTGGTGCGCAGGGCGGCCGCCGGTCGCACGCCCCACCACTCGAGCAACGTCTCCATCCGTCGTACGACGTCCGTCGCCGCACCGACGGCAGCGCCCTGCGCCAGGCGGGGGGACCGGGCCTCGGCCGCCACGGGCGGTGGCTCGTCGATGGGGGTGGTCGTCGTCCGACCGTTGCGCAGCACGAGGCCGACCTCGCCCGGCACCATCAGCAGGCCCGGCTGCAGGGACCCGCCGGGCAGCAGCAGGCGGTGCGCGATCAGCAGCTCGGCGGGGGTCTCGGTGTCCTCGGGACGCAAGCCGATCCGGGCAGTGCCGGGCTTCGCCGTACCCCCGTTCGCCACGACGTGGTCCAGGAGCGCGCGGGCCTCCGGGGGCAGCGCGGCGACGACCGGTTCGAGCGCGACGGGGTCCCGGCGGCCGGGGGAGCGGGGCCGCAGGCCGCTCACTCCGGCCTCGCCGCCGCCGAGCATGCTGTCGGCGACACCGGTGAGCGGGCGCAGCCCCTCGGGCGACTCCCAGGCGAGCGCCAGGTCCAGGAGCCGAGTGATCGTCGCGGCCACGAAGGACGGGTCGGCCCACACGATCGAGATCAGTTCGGATTCGGTGGTTTGACCGGCCACCACGAGGGCATCAAGCACGGAGAGTTCGCCCCGGGTGAGTCCATCGAGTGTTCGCGCAATCGAGTTCCTCACCGCGGCGCGCGAGGCGAGTTGACCGAAGTCGTGAGGGGCAGGGGTGGCAAGGTCGGGACGTGCTGCGAGCAGGCGTTGGAGCCGCTCGTCGGGCCACGACCGCAGTTGGTCGGCCAACGACCGGTGTCCGATCGGTCCTGGTGCCACGCTGCTCAAACTACCGACCCCGGGCGCGCTCGCATGACCGGGCGCATGATCGGCGTCGACCAGGTCGAGCTGCACCACGGCTCCGCCACCGATGTCGGGCTCGTCCGCTCGGCCAATGAGGACGCCTACCTGGCGAATCCTCCGGTCTTCGTCGTCGCTGACGGCATGGGCGGACACGACCGCGGCGACGTGGCCAGCGGGATCGTCATCGAGGAGTTCGCCCGCCTCGCCGCCGACGGGTACGACGCAGCGCGCGGCGCCGAGGTGATCGCCTCCACCCTGCAGGCGGTCCAGGACCGGATCCTTGCGTACGACGCCGAGCAGCGCGCCAACGGCGCGCCCGCGTCGTTCTCCGCCGGGACGACTGCTGTGGTCGCCCTGCTGGTCGATTCCGACGACGGCCCGCGCTGGCTGCTGGCCAACGTCGGTGACTCGCGGATCTACCGCCACACCGACGGAGTCCTCGAGCAGGTCAGCGTCGACCACAGCCTCGTCCAGGAGATGGTCGACGCCGGCCAGATCAGTGCCGCGGCAGCCGCCGTGCACCCGAGCCGCAACGTCATCACGCGCGCGCTGGGCGGATCGGCCCTGCCGGGCAGCGTGAGTGGCGAGGCCGACTTCTTCCTGATGCCACTGGCCGCGGCCGAGCGGCTGCTGCTGTGTTCCGACGGGGTCAGCGGGATGGTCTCCGACGAGCAGATCGGGGCGATCCTGGGCGGCTGTGAGGACCCCCGGGACGCTGCCGAACAGCTCGTCGCGGCGGCCCTGAGTGCGGGTGGCCACGACAACGCCACCGCAGTCGTCGTGGATGTGGTGGGATTGACCCACACAGATCCGTACGACTCCGATGCGCAGCGGGTGAGTCTGGAGCAGAAGTTGGGAGCTCTCCCATGAGCGAGATCGCCACGGGCGCCACCGGCGCCTGGTCCTACCGAGCTGGATCCTGGTTCGCGGTGTTCGGGAGCAAGGTCACGATCCTGCTGCCCGAGTCGCAGAAGGACCAGGTTGTTTCCCTGTGGTCCCTGGTCGACGGCGGCGCCGGTTTCGACGAGGTGCTCGACGGTCTGCTCGCCTCCGGCTTGAGCAGGATCCCGGGCTTCGTCCTGGTGAGTACCGACGACGGCCCCACCCGGATCCTGCTGCGCGGCCAGGGCGTCACGGCGTCGCTCACAGGTGCCGGCGAGGACGTCGCGCTGGACGGCGCCGCGAGCCACACGTGGGTGGAGCGCGCTGTCGAGGGCGTCACCGCACTGACCGTGACCGTTCCCGGCGACGCCGACGACGACTCCGCAGACTTCCCGATCCTCGGTGGACTGGTCCGCGTCGGGCGCATCGACCGGCCGGCAGCGCAGGCCCCGTCGACCGGCAGCGCGATGACCGACGCCGCCGAGGACGTGCCGATGGTTGCTGCCGTGGACGGGCACGCCGACGACTCCCCGGTCGAGACGCCGGAGGAGATGGCCGAGGAGGACATGGTGGCCGAGGGCGGCCCGGTGGACGGAGGGCCGGTCGACCACGCTCACGGCGACTCGCTTGCCGGTGGACTGGTGGCTGGTGGACTGGTGGCCGGTGGACTGGTGGCCGGTGGCGCCGCCCCCGACGTCGAGGCACCCTGGGAGCCGCCGCCGCCCCCGTCCTTCGGTGGTGCCCACCTGGCCCCCGAACCCGAGACCACGATGGAGCCGGCCGACGCGGACCTGGACGACGCCCCCGTCGAGGGCGACGTCATGGACGAGTCCCTCGCCGATGCCGCGATGGCCGAAGAGGCCGTGGGCGACGACGCGATGGACAGCGCGATGGACAGCGAGATGGGCAGCGAGATGGACAGCGCTGCGCAGGACGTGGGGGCCGAGGCCTCGCCGTTCGACGAAGGTCCGGCCACCGAGGTCATGGACCCCGTGGCCGGCAACCCGCTGACCGATCCGCTGGCCGATCCGCTGGCCGATCCGCTGAGCGACCCGCTGGGCGAGGTCCCGCCGTCCCTCGACGTGCCCGTGGAGGCGCCGGCGGATGCTCCGGACCACGCGGCACCCGACGGGTGGGTCACCCCCTGGGACAACCCGGCCCCGTCCGATGCTCCCGCCGCTCCGCCTGCCGCGGTCGAGCCCGACCCGCTCGCCGAGCCCGACACCCCCGCCGTTCCGCCGCCGCCGTTCCCGCCCCTCGGCGGGGCCACCGAGGTGGCTCCTCCCGGATGGACGCCGCCTCCGCCGCCGATCGACGCCGGTGTGGCCGACGCTCCGCCGCTGCCGATCGGGTCGTGGGAGCCCGTGGGTGGGGCCGTGCCGCCGCCGCCGGGCTTCCCGCTCGAGCACGACGGCCTGACCGTCGCAGGTGGAGGCGAGCCGGCGGTTCCCCCGTCGGGCATCCCCGGCCAGCCGCAGGCTCCGGCGATCACCGCGCCGGTGGCGACCCTCCTCATCTCCGACGGGCAGACCATCGTCGTCGACCGCGCCGTCCTCATCGGTCGCGCGCCGGAGGCACGCCGGTTCACCTCGACCGAGCAGCCCACGCTGGTCACCGTGCCGAGCCGTCTCCACGAGATCTCCTCGACCCATGTGGAGGTCCGCCCGGGCACCGGCGCCGACCACGGCACCGCTGTCGTGACCGACATGGGTTCGACCAATGGCACCGTCCTGGTGCAGCCGGGGCTGGGGCCGGAGGACCTCAAGCCCGGTATCGCTGTCCAGCTGATTCCTGGCGCCATCATCAACCTGGGCGATGGAGTCACCATCCAGGTCACCCGGCCCTGACGGGCCACCGCTACTCGGAGCACATTCATGTCCCTCGTCCCGCCCACGGCGGAGCCGGTGATGTTTCCACCGGCCGAGCTCGATCGACGCTTCTCGGCGTTCGTGCTGGACCGCACGATCGGCTGGGGGATCGCGGCCGGAATCGGCGTCGCGGTCTGGCGCTTCGCTGCGCGTGACGAGGTCTGGATCGCCCTCGCCTCATTCCTCGGTGCGGTGATCCTGATCGGCCTCGTCACGGCCGTGGTCGTGGGGTCGACCGGGCTCACCCCGGGCAAGGCTGTGGTCGGCCTTCGCGTCGTACGACGCACCACTGGTCGCCCGATCGGCGTGATGCCCGCGATCGGGCGCTCGCTGGCGCTGGGTGTGGCGGGGATCCCCACTGTCGGCCTCGGCCTGGCCACGCTGGCCTGGACGGCCGCGGCCGACCCCACGAGGCAGCGGCGTGCCCTGCACGACCAGATCGGCGACGCCGTCGTGGTCGACGTCCGGCCGATGCCGGTCGTGACCGACGAGGTCGACGACCGCCCGCAGCAGATCGTGAACCTCACCGCGATGCGCCTGGTGCCCGTCCCGGCGCCTGAGTCGATCCCGGTACCCACGCCCATGCCGGTGCCCGTCCCGGTCGCTGCCCCTGCTCCTGCGCCGGCGCCCGTCGTACGGCCGGCTCCCGCTCCCGCTCCCGTCCCGGCACCCGCTCCCGCACCCGTCCCGGCTCCCGTACCCCCTCCCGTCGCGGCTCCCGCTCCGACTCCGGTGCGGCCGCCGGTCGCACCGGCACCGGGAGCACACCGGGCCGCGCCCGTGCAGGCCCCGGCCGCCCGTCAGGCCCCGGCAGTGGCACCTCCGGCCGCAGCGCCCGCAGCACCCACGCCCGCGGCACCCGTTGCCGCCGCGCCCCCGACGACCCGCTGGCGGGTGTCGTTCGATTCGGGGGAGGCGTTCGTCGTCGAGGGCCTCGCCCTCGTCGGCCGGCGCCCCGAGCCGCGTCCGGGCGAGCCGGTCCGGCACGTCGTACCCCTGCGGTCCTCGGACATGTCGCTGTCCAAGACCCACGCCCAGTTCCAGGTCGCACCCGACGGCGCGCTGGTCGTGATGGACCGCGGCTCGACCAACGGGTCGTTCGTCGTGCGTGGCGGCATGTCGAAGTCGCTCACGCCCGGGCGCCCGAGCACGCTGCTCGCGGGCGACGTCGTCCGGTTCGGCGACCGGATGATGCGCGTCGAACGAGCTGCTGGCTGACGGCTACAGCGCCGCCCACTCCCGCCGCAGCAGGCCGTAGACGGCCGTGTCGCCCCAGGTGCCGTCGCGATCGGCGAAGTCCTCGCGGGTGTGCGCCTCGTGGCGCATTCCCAACCGCTCGCACAGCGCCGCGGACGCGGTGTTGCGCGGGTCGAGCTGAGCCATCACGCGGTGCAGCGGGTAGTGCCCGAACGCGAGGTCGATGAGGGCACGCGCGGACTCGGTGGCGAACCCGCGGCCGGCGTGCTCCGGTGCGAAGACCCAGCCGAGCTCACCGATCGACGGGGCGTCGGCGGGGCCGTGGCTCGCGGTGAAGCGCAGCATCAGGTCGCCGACGAGCACGCCCTCGAACTCCACGGCCAGGGCGAGGAACTCCCCGACGGTCGAGGGTGCGGTCGCCCCGACGAGGCGACCCATCCGGTTCGTCAGGCCCTCGTCGTCGAGCGCGGGGAACGGCAGGTAGCGGGTCACCTCGGGCTGCGCGCAGTAGTCCCCGATCGCTGCGCGGTCGCTGGCGACCACGGTGCGCAGCACGAGGCGGTCGGTCCACAACGGCAGCGGAGGGGGCGGAAGTTGCGGCGGTGACGGTTCGCTTCCCACGTCCGCGAGGGTACGACGTCCGCCCCGATCACCCACGCCCACTAACATGTGGGCTCGCGAGCCGTCAGGCGCGCGGCAACTGCGTGATCAGTGAGGAAGGTCGAGACCGTGCCGAGTGGCAAGGTGAAGTGGTACGACACGGAGAAGGGCTTCGGCTTCCTCTCCCAGGACGGCGGGGCGGACGTCTACGTCCGGTCCGACGCGCTGCCCGAGGGCGTCACCACCCTCAAGGCGGGCACCAAGGTCGAGTTCGGGATCGCCCAGGGCCGCCGCGGCGACCAGGCGCTCCAGGTCCGCCTCATCGACGCACCCGCATCGGTCTCCCGCAACCAGCAGCAGGCCCGCCGCAAGTCGCCGGAGGACATGGTCCTGATCGTCGAGGACCTGATCCGCCTGCTCGACGGCGTCGGCGAGGCCTACCGCCACGGCCGCCATCCCGATCGTCGTACGGCGCAGCCCGTCGCCAAGGTGCTCCGCGCCCTGGCCGACGAGCTGGAGCTGTGACGCCGTAGCCACTCAGGCGGGGACGGGCGGGCTCTGCTTGCTGCCCCGCTTGTGGGGCGCGCTGCGCAACACGAAGACCGCCCAGGCGGTCACCAGCACCGCGGCGAACGCCAGCCCGAAGTCGTTGACCGCGGGGTAGGACAGGATCACGCCGAGGAATCCGCCGACCACCCACGCCAGTTGCAGGGTGGTGTCGCCCTTGGCGAACGCGCTGGCATGGGCGCGTGCCGGGACGCCGGTCTGGATGGTCGAGTCGAGGGACACCTTGGCGAGGTACTGCATCAGCCCGACCGTCAGGCCGAGGATGACCAGCGGCAGTGCGCTGTAGACGATGGTCGCGAACAGCAGCGCCACGATGTCGGCGAGCAGCGCGACGACCACCATCACGACCGGGTTGATCTTGCGCGCGAGCGACGCGACGAAGATGCCGATCGTGTTGCCCAGCCCTGCGCCGCCGATCACCAGGCCGAGGAGCACGGTCGACTTCGTCGTGGTCTCCCACCCCTCGAGGGGCTCGGTGGCCAGCACGAAGGTCATGAACATGGTGAGGAACCCCGAGAGCAGCCGGGGGCCACAGTTGGCGCGGAGCGCGAAGGCCACCTTCGGCGGCAGTCCGGTCGTACGACGTGCGCCGGTGACCGCGTCGCGCGGGGCCTCGACCGACTCCTCGCCCGTCGACGAGTCGACCTGTCCCGGCAGCAGGATCGCGGCGATGGTGCCGACGGCGAACACGACGAAGGCATAGCGGCAGGCCCACTCGGGGCCGATCCAGTAGGCCGCACCCGCGAGCGGGGCGGACACGCACGCTCCCACGACGCCGGCGAGGGCAACCCGGCCGTTCGCCTTCACCAGGGTGATCTCGTGGGGGAGCAGGCGGGGCACGGCCGAGGCCTTCGCGACGCCGTACGCCTTCGACGAGACGAGGACGCCGAGCGCGGCGACGTAGAACCAGGGTGAGCCGTCGGCGAGGGTCCCGGCCAGCACCCAGCACAGGAACGCGCGCAGGGCGAAGGTCGAGCCGATCGCCCAGCGCCGGCCGTGGCTGAACCGGTCGAGGAACGGTCCGATCAGCGGGGCGACGATGGCGAACGGCACCATCGTCAGGCCGAGGAACAACAAGACCGGTCCGCGTTCGCCGCTGGTGGCGCCGGCGAAGAAGACCGTGCCGGCCAGCGCGATGGCGAAGGCGGAGTCGCCGGCGGCGTTGAACGCGTGCAGCTCGATCAGTCGCTTGAGCCCGGACCGCTCGGCTCCCTGGGCGCCGGCGGCCTTGCGGGCCTGCCGGAACGTCGCACGGCTGGCGCGCCCGGTCACGGCGGCGGTGGCCTTGAGGCCGCGGGCCGTGGCCTTGGCGCCGGTCCCGAGCCCCGCCCCGACGGCACGCATCGACCCCGTTTCAGTCAGTTCGGCGTCCGACACCCCACCCGAACCGTCGCTCGGACCGTCGCTCGGAGGCGGCGGGGGAGGAGGTGGTGGAGGCGGATAGCTCACGACGTCCATCTTGCCTGCTGGTGTCGAAGCCACGCCCCCCGACTTCCCGGCACGTCCCCCGACGTGACGAGCATCGCCCGAATGAGGGATGCTGTGCCCCGTGTCCACACTCGAGCGCAAGTTGACCGACGCCGTCACGGCCGACGCCGTTGATGAAGCGCGCACCGCGCTGCTCGACGAGGTCGACGCCGCCGACGTCGGTGACCACCTCGGCCACCAGGTCGACGGCCTGCGGGTCGTCACCCACCTCTTCGCGTGCAACCGCAAGGGCTACCACGGCTGGCAGTGGGCGGTGACCCTCACCCGGGCGTCCCGCCAGCGCAAGGTCACCGTCGTCGAGGTCGTGCTGTTGCCTGGCGCCGAAGCGATCATCGCTCCCGCCTGGGTGCCCTACCGCGACCGCCTCCAGCCCGGTGACCTCTCGCCCGGCGACCTGCTGCCCGTCTCCGACGAGGACCCGCGCCTCGTGCCGACGTACTCCTTCGGCGACGACCCGCTCGACACCGACGAGAAGGCCCAGATCCGTGAGGTCGCCAAGGACCTCGGCCTCGGCCGGGTCCGCGTGCTCTCACCGGAGGGTCGCGACATCGCCGCCGAGCGCTGGTACGACGGCGAGTCCGGTCCCGATGCCCCGATCGCGAAGTCGGCCCCGCACCAGTGCTACTCCTGTGGCTTCCTGGTCCGCCTCGCCGGCCCGCTGTCGGAGATGTTCGGCGTCTGCGCCAACGGTGACGCCAACGACGACGCCCGCGTCGTCGCCTTCCAGCACGGCTGCGGCGCGCACTCCGAGGTCCGCCTCAGCAAGCGCCAGCAGTCGCAGCCGCCGGCCCCGCCGGTCATCGACACCATCGGCACCGACGACCTAGAGGTCTTCTAGGCGCGAGACGCGTCTCGCGCCAGACTGAGCAGCCAGACGGCGTAGTCGTCGTCGACCGGGCGCAGGTCGTAGCCACCGAACCGGTGGTCGATCCGGAGACCCGCTGATGCTGCGTCGGCGATGAATTGGTCGGGGGAGTAGGGCCGGGCCGAGCTCGGCCCACCGCGGAGGTGGAAGCCCGCGAGGATCCGCCCACCCGGCGCCAGCAGGTCGCGCAGGCGCCGGAGCACGGCCACCTCGGTGCCGTCCGCGACGAAGGTCAGCACGTTCCCGACGCACACCACCAGGTCGAACCCGTCGGGTGCACCGGCTGCCGCCATGGCGTCGCGGGTGAGGGCGAGGATCTCGAGCGGCACCACGTCCAGTGCGGGGTAGGTCCGTCGCGACTGCTCCACGAGCTCGGGGTCGGGCTCGGCGGCGACCACGTGGTGGCCCTGCGCCTGGAGGTACCCGCCGACCCGGCCCATGCCGGAGCCCGCGTCGAGGATCCGCGCCCCGCGGCCGACGAGGGTGTCGGCCAGGCGAGCCTCGCCGTCGACGTCCTTGCCCTGGCTGATCAGCTCCGCGAAGCGCTCGCCGTAGCCACTGTTCCTCGCCCCGCCGAGCGCCCAGCGGGTCGGTGGGAGCTCACTCGCCATCGGCGGCGCGCTCGGCCCTGATCCCGCGCCGGCGCTTGCAGTACTCGGTGCCGAGCAGGCCGAGGCCGACGCCGGTCAGGCACATCCACAGCAACCAGGTCTGGCCCTCCTCCTCGAGGCGGCCCCAGAACGGAAGCAGCCCGAGGAAGGCCAGCAGGAAGAGCCCGGTGCCGACCTGGACGGTCCGTACCCCGTCGACGTCGAGTGGTTCGACGGGGGCGATCAGGTAGGTGCGGTTGCCGATCTCGTGCTGGGTCGGCTGTTCGTCACGGAGCTCCACGGTTCGATCGTACGCCGCCTCGACAGTGCCGTGGGTGTGCCGTGCATGCGAACGGGAATAGTTACGCAAGGTAATGACTTAGACTAACGACATGCCGATTCTGGAGAAGCACGTGCGCTCGACAGCAGGGCTCGCCACTGAGCTCCGCTTCTCGGTCATGCGCCTGCGGCGCCGGCTGGTGCGCGAGCGCCACCCGGACAACGACCTCAGCCTGACCGCGATGGCGGTGCTGTGGGTCCTGCACGGTCGGGGCGACCAGACCGTGGGAGCACTGGCCACGCGCGAACAGGTGCGGCCGCCGACCATGACCCGCACCGTCACCGCACTGGGTGAGCGGGGACTCGTCGAACGCCATGACGATCCCGATGACGGCCGACAGGTCGTCGTACGCATCACCGACGCGGGACGCGAGGTCGTCCTCCGCGACGCCGCCCGTCGCGACCGCTGGCTGTCACGTCGCCTGGAGGAGCTCACCGCCGACGAGCGCGACGTCCTGCGCCGCGCCGCCCCGATCCTCCAGCGGCTCGCCGAGTCCGAACAGTCCCTGTGACCGCCCACCCGCCCACCCGCTGACCGAAGGAGCCCACCACGAGCCCCCGATTCCGTTCCCTGGCCCACCACAACTACCGCCTGTACTTTGCCGGCAGCCTGGTCTCCAACATCGGGACCTGGATGCAGCGCATTGCCCAGGACTGGCTGGTCCTCACCATCCCCGGCAACGGCGGCACCGAGCTCGGCATCACCACCGGGCTGCAGTTCGTCCCCGTCCTGCTCCTGTCGCCGTACGCCGGCGTCGTGGCCGACCGCTTCTCGAAGCGCCGCCTGCTGCAGGTCACCCAGGCCGTGATGGCCGGCGCCGCCCTGACCCTCGGCGTGATCGCTGCGCTGGGGGTCGCCGAGACGTGGCACGTCTACCTGCTGGCGCTCGTCTTCGGCGTCGGTGCTGCCTTCGACGCGCCCGCCCGGCAGGCGTTCGTCTCCGAGATGGTCGGGACCGACGACGTGGCCAACGCGGTCAGCCTGAACTCGGCCGCCTTCAACGCCGCCCGGATGATCGGCCCCGCGCTGGCCGGGCTGCTCATCGGGCTGGGTGGCGGCGGCATGCGGGCGACCGGGTGGGTGATCCTCGTCAACGCCGTGTCCTACGCCGCGGTGATCCTCCAGCTGCGCCGGATGGATGCGGCCGAGCTGCACTCGCCGCGCCCCGTGGCCCGCGCCCCCGGGATGCTGCGCGCCGGCTTCTCCTACATGCGGAGCGAGCCGAAGATGCTGATGATCCTCGTGCTCGTGTTCTTCGTCGGGACCTTCGGCATGAACTTCCAGATCACCTCGGCGCTGATGGCGACCGACATCTTCGACAAGGGCGCGACCGAGTACGGCGTCCTCGGCTCGGCCCTCGCCGTCGGCTCGCTGACCGGGGCGCTGGTCGCTGCCGGCCGCACGCGGGTGCGCGTCCGGCTGCTGATGGTGGCCGCCGTCGCCTTCGGCCTGATCGAGATCGTGGCCGGCCTGATGCCGTCGTACCTCGCCTTCGTGCTGCTGTGCCCCCTGCTCGGGTTCTCGGTGATCACCGTGCTGAACTCCTGCAACGCCCTGCTCCAGGTCGAGTCCGACCCGGCCCTGCGCGGGCGCGTGATGGCGATCTACATGACCATCGTGATGGGCGGAACGCCCCTCGGTGCCCCCGTGATCGGCTGGATCGGGGAGCAGTACGGCGCCCGCTGGACCCTCGTCGTGAGCGGTACGCTGGTGCTCGTGGGGGTGGCCGCAGCGGTCGCCGTACGGGCTCTGGCGGAGCGCCGGGTGCGCCCGGGCGTCCCCCAGCCCGATCCGGCCGGTGCACCGGCATTTTGACCCCTCCCTGAGGGGCCGGTAATCTCGATTCTCGTGTCTGGGGTGACCCGGCACGTCGAGCATGCCCTCAACGCGATCACACCCCTCAGTTCGAGTTTTCCAGGGGAGCGAACGACCAGAGGCCACTCATTCGGCACGCAGTAACGCAACACATCCGTGCCCGGCAAGGCGCCGGCACGTGAGAGCAAAAGGAAAGGGAACCACCAGGTGCCCACCATTAATCAGTTGGTCCGAAAGGGCCGCCAGGACAAGGTGTCGAAGTCCAAGACGCCTGCCCTGAAGGGTTCGCCCCAGCGTCGCGGTGTCTGTACCCGCGTCTACACCACCACCCCGAAGAAGCCGAACTCCGCTCTGCGCAAGGTCGCCCGTGTGCGCCTGTCCAGTGGCGTCGAGGTCACCGCTTACATCCCGGGTGAGGGTCACAACCTGCAGGAGCACTCCATCGTGCTCGTCCGCGGCGGTCGTGTGAAGGACCTCCCCGGTGTTCGCTACAAGGTCATCCGCGGCGCACTGGACACCCAGGCCGTGAAGAACCGTAAGCAGGCTCGCAGCCGCTACGGTGCCAAGAAGGAGAAGAGCTGACATGCCGCGCAAGGGCCCCGCGCCGAAGCGGCCGATCGACATGGACCCGGTCTACGGGTCGCAGCTGGTGAGCCAGCTCGTGTCGAAGGTGCTGCAGGACGGCAAGAAGCAGGTTGCACAGCGCATCGTCTACACCGCGCTCGAAGGCACCCGCGAAAAGACCGGTATCGACCCGGTCATCACGCTCAAGCGTGCGCTCGACAACGTGCGCCCCTCCATCGAGGTCAAGTCCCGCCGTGTTGGTGGCGCGACCTACCAGGTCCCGATCGAGGTCAAGGGCACGCGTGGCACCACGCTGTCGCTCCGCTGGCTCGTGGGCTACGCCGCCGACCGTCGTGAGAAGACGATGGCCGAGCGCCTGCAGAACGAGATCCTCGACGCAGCCAACGGCCTCGGTGCCGCTGTGAAGAAGCGCGAGGACACGCACAAGATGGCCGAGTCCAACAAGGCCTTCGCTCACTACCGCTGGTGATTTCGTCGGAGCGGGCCCGCCACGGCGGCGCCCGCTCCGGCACCCACCTTCTCCATCCCAAGATCTAAGGAACGCTGACTCACGTGGCAGTCGACATCACGACCGACCTGAACGTCGTACGCAACATCGGCATCATGGCGCACATCGACGCCGGCAAGACCACCACCACCGAGCGCATCCTCTTCTACACCGGCATCACGTACAAGATCGGTGAAGTCCACGAGGGCGCGGCCACGATGGACTGGATGGAGCAGGAGCAGGAGCGCGGCATCACGATCACGTCCGCCGCGACGACCTGCTGGTGGAAGAAGCACCAGATCAACATCATCGACACCCCCGGCCACGTGGACTTCACGGCCGAGGTCGAGCGCTCCCTGCGCGTCCTCGACGGCGCCGTTGCGGTGTTCGACGGTGTCGCCGGTGTCGAGCCGCAGACGATGACGGTGTGGCGCCAGGCCAACAAGTACTCCGTGCCCCGGATGTGCTTCGTCAACAAGCTCGACCGCACCGGAGCGGACTTCTTCCGCTGCGTCGACATGATGGTCGAGCGCCTGAACTCCAACGTGCTGGTCCTCCAGCTCCCCATCGGCGCCGAGGGTGACTTCATCGGTGTCGTCGACCTCGTCGAGATGCACGCCAAGGTGTGGCGCGGCGAGACCGTCATGGGTGAGGACTACGTCGTCGAGGAGATCCCCGCCGACCTCCTCGAGCAGGCCCAGGAGTACCGCGAGAAGCTCGTCGAGACGGTCGCCGAGGCCGACGACGACATCATGGAGGTCTACCTCGAGGACGGCGACACGTTCGACGTGCCGACCCTCAAGGCCGCCATCCGCCGCGCGACCCTGGCCGACAAGCTCAACCCGGTCCTCTGTGGCACCGCCTTCAAGAACAAGGGCGTCCAGCCCCTGCTCGACGCGGTCGTCGACTACCTCCCCTCGCCGCTCGACATCGACGGCATCGTGGGTCACGACCCGCGCAACGAGGAGAAGGAGATCACCCGTCAGCCTTCCGACGACGAGCCGTTCTCCGGCCTGGCGTACAAGATCGCCACGGACCCGCACCTCGGCAAGCTGATCTACGTCCGCGTCTACTCCGGCAAGCTCGAAGCCGGTTCGACCGTGGTCAACTCGGTCAACGGCCGCAAGGAGCGGATCGGCAAGGTCTACCAGATGCACGCGAACAAGCGTGAGGAGATCGCGTCGGTCGGCGCCGGCCAGATCGTGGCCGTCATGGGCCTCAAGGACACCAAGACGGGTCACACGCTGTCCGACCCGAACAACCAGGTCGTCCTCGAGTCGATGACGTTCCCGGCCCCGGTGATCGAGGTCGCCATCGAGCCGAAGACGAAGTCCGACCAGGAGAAGCTCGGTACGGCCATCCAGCGCCTGTCCGACGAGGACCCGACGTTCGTCGTCAAGACGGACGAAGAGACCGGTCAGACGATCATCGCGGGCATGGGCGAGCTCCACCTGGAGATCCTCGTCGACCGGATGAAGCGCGAGTTCAAGGTCGAGGCCACCGTCGGCAAGCCGCAGGTCGCCTACCGCGAGACCATCCGCCGCAAGGTCGCGAACCACTCCTACACCCACAAGAAGCAGACGGGTGGCTCTGGCCAGTTCGCCAAGGTCGTCATCTCGCTCGAGCCGAACACCGACCCCGAGACCGGTCTCGGTGCGGGCTACGAGTTCGTCAACAACGTCTCGGGTGGACGCGTTCCGCGCGAGTACATCCCGTCCGTCGACAACGGCGGCCAGGAAGCCATGGAGTTCGGCGTCCTCGCCGGCTACCCCATGGTCGACGTGAAGTTCACCCTCGAGGACGGCGCCTACCACGACGTCGACTCGTCCGAGCTCGCGTTCAAGATCGCCGGCATCCAGTCGTTCAAGGAGGCCGCTCGCCAGGCGAAGCCGTGCCTGCTCGAGCCGATGTTCGCGGTCGAGGTCACCACCCCCGAGGGCTTCCTCGGTACGGTGATCGGTGACATCAACAGCCGTCGCGGCCAGATTCGCGCACAGGAGGAGCGTCACGGCGACATCGTCGTGAACGCCCTTGTGCCGCTGTCCGAGATGTTCGGGTACGTTGGCGACCTGAGGTCCAAGACCTCTGGTCAGGCGTCGTACTCGATGGAGTTTGACTCGTACGCCGAGGTTCCCACGAACATCGCCGACGAGATCATCAAGAAGGTTCGTGGCGAGTAGTCACCCGACTGCTCACCGCGTTGCCCTCGGCGCAGCACCCAACCAGTACGAGTCAAGTAACAATCCCAGGAGGAGCCAGCAATGGCTAAGGCCAAGTTCGAGCGGACCAAGCCGCACGTCAACATCGGCACCATCGGTCACATCGACCACGGCAAGACCACGCTGACCGCGGCGATCTCGAAGGTCCTGCACGACAAGTACCCGACCCTCAACGAGGCCTCGCCGTTCGACCAGATCGACAAGGCTCCCGAAGAGCGTCAGCGCGGCATCACGATCTCGATCGCGCACATCGAGTACCAGACCGAGGCGCGCCACTACGCGCACGTCGACTGCCCCGGTCACGCGGACTACATCAAGAACATGATCACCGGTGCCGCGCAGATGGACGGCGCGATCCTGGTGGTTGCCGCGACCGACGGCCCCATGCCGCAGACGCGTGAGCACGTGCTGCTCGCCCGCCAGGTCGGCGTTCCCGCCCTGGTGGTTGCGCTCAACAAGTGCGACATGGTCGACGACGAGGAGCTCATCGAGCTCGTCGAGATGGAGGTGCGCGAGCTCCTCTCCGAGTACGACTACGACGGCGACGACATCCCCGTCGTGCGCGTTGCTGCCTTCCCGGCGCTCCAGGGCGACGAGAAGTGGGGCAACTCGATCGGCGAGCTCATGGACGCCGTCGACGCGAGCATCCCGCAGCCCGAGCGTGAGGTCGACAAGCCGTTCCTCATGCCCGTCGAGGACGTCTTCACGATCACCGGTCGTGGAACCGTCATCACCGGTCGTATCGAGCGCGGCATCGTCAAGGTCAACGAAGAGGTCGAGATCATCGGCATCCGCGAGACCTCGCTGAAGTCGACGGTCACCGGCGTCGAGATGTTCCGCAAGCTGCTCGACGAGGGCCAGGCTGGCGAGAACGTCGGTCTGCTCCTCCGCGGCACCAAGCGCGAAGACGTCGAGCGCGGCATGGTCGTTGTGAAGCCGGGTACCACCACCCCGCACACCAACTTCGACGCCTCGGTCTACATCCTGTCGAAGGAGGAGGGCGGCCGTCACACGCCGTTCTTCAACAACTACCGCCCGCAGTTCTACTTCCGGACCACCGACGTCACCGGCGTCGTCACCCTCCCCGAGGGCACGGAAATGGTCATGCCGGGCGACAACACGGACATGGCCGTTGAGCTGATCCAGCCCATCGCCATGGACGAGGGTCTGAAGTTCGCGATCCGTGAAGGTGGCCGTACCGTCGGCGCCGGCCGGGTCACCAAGATCACCAAGTGATCTGACCTGATTCATCAGGAACCCCCACACCTTCGGGTGTGGGGGTTCCTGCGTTTTCTGCTCTTTCTTGGTGGGGCGGCGCTGGCGCCTGCCGGACCCACCCCTCGCTGGCTTAGGAGCGGCCCCCGCCGTCGGCGCCCTGGCTTTCGCCATTGCGTGACCTTGGTACGGCGGGCGCCGACGGCAGGGACCGAAGCGCCCTCGAGGGGTGGGTCCGGCCTGCGCCAGCGCCGCCCTCTCGTTTTCGCTCCCTCTCGTTCGGTCGGGAGAATGTGCGGGTGAATGACGGAGTGCGCCCGGCCCGGCCCCATCAGAAGTTGACCGAGGATGGTCGGCGGACGCGGGAGGTGTTGACCTATGCGCGGCGGGGGAGTCGGTTCACGCCCAAGCAGCAGCGGGGTTGGGACGAGTACGCCGACGGGTGGGTCATTCCGGACGAGGCGGTCGATGCTCCCGGGTTCTCCTTCTCCTCGTGGTTCGATCGGGACGCCCCGCTGATCGTGGAGATCGGTGGGGGTGTGGGGGAGGCGACGGCTGCTCTGGCGGCGGCGCGGCCGTCGTACAACGTGCTGGCGCTGGAGGTCTGGCTGCCGGGGGTGGCGGAGAGCCTTGGGCGGGTGGGTGACGCGGGGGCCACCAATGTGCGGTTCTGCGGGGTCGATGCGGTGTGGACCTTCGAGCACCTGTTGGCCGCGGACAGCATCAGTGAGGTCTGGACGTTCTTCCCCGACCCCTGGCACAAGACGCGCCACAACAAGCGGCGCCTCGTCAACGTCGAGAACGCGCACCTGGTGGCGTCGCGGCTGGAGCCGGGTGGGCTGTGGCGGCTGGCGACGGACTGGGCCGACTATGCCGAGCAGATGGAGGCCGTGCTGGGAGCCGAGCCCCTGCTCGATGGTGGGCCCGTCGAGCGCTGGGACGAGCGCCCGGTGACGAAGTTCGAGCGCAAGGGGTTGGCCAAGGACCGCGTCATCGCGGACTTCGCGTACCGGCGTGTCACCGGACATTAACTTCCGCGATGCGGCGTGGCGCCCTCATCAGTTGGATGACGGGCGTACTTTCCGATCAGTGGCAGGTGGGGAAGCCGGCCACATCGGGAGGCCCGACGTGAACCATCACGACTGTGCAACCCGGTCCGTCTACCAGGGATAGGGCCGGGGCCCTACAGGGGCGCGGTCCGGTGAGGTTTCACGTGTCGAACACGAAGGCCCAGGCCACCACCCGTCGTACCTATGTCCTCGACACCAGCGTGCTGCTGGCAGACCCGGCCGCCCTGCGCCGGTTCGAGGAACACGAGGTCGTCCTGCCGGTGGTGGTGATCACGGAGCTCGAGGCAAAGCGGCATCACCCGGAGCTGGGGTACTTCGCCCGCAGCGCGTTGCGGATGCTCGACGAGTTGCGGGTCAAGCACGGTCGGCTGGACTCACCTGTCCCAGTGGGCGACGACGGCGGAACCATCCGCGTCGAGCTCAACCACACGGACGCTTCCTCGCTGCCGTCGGGCTTCCGGCTCGGGGACAACGACACGCGGATCCTCGCGGTGGCGCGCAACCTCGCCGACGAGGGCCACGAGGTCATCCTGGTCTCCAAGGACCTGCCCATGCGGATCAAGGCCTCGGCGGTCGGGCTGGACGCCCAGGAGTACCGCGGGGAGACCCTGGGCGACTCCGACACCGGCTACTCCGGGATGGCTGAGGTCGAGGTCTCCGCCGAGGCCCTCGACGAGCTGTACGACGACGGGACCCTCGATCTCGCCGAGGCACGCGAGATGCCCTGCCACGTCGGCCTGGTCATGTTGTCCGAACGCGGCTCTGCGCTCGGGCGGGTGGGGCCGGACAAGCAGGTGCACCTCGTCAAGGGCGACCGCGAGGCGTTCGGCCTGCACGGACGCAGCGCCGAGCAGCGGGTCGCACTCGACATCCTGCTGGACCCCGAGGTCGGCATCGTGTCCCTCGGTGGCCGGGCCGGCACGGGCAAGTCGGCGCTGGCCCTGTGTGCCGGCCTCGAGGCGGTGATGGAGCGCCAGCAGCACAAGAAGGTCGTGGTGTTCCGCCCGCTCTTCGCCGTCGGCGGCCAGGAGCTCGGCTACCTGCCGGGCTCGGAGTCGGAGAAGATGTCGCCCTGGGGCCAGGCCGTGTTCGACACCCTCGGCGCCCTGACCTCGAAGGACGTCGTGGACGAGATCCTCGACCGCGGCATGCTGGAGGTCCTCCCGCTGACCCACATCCGGGGCCGGTCGTTGCACGACTCGTTCGTGATCGTCGACGAGGCGCAGTCCCTCGAGCGCAACGTGCTGCTCACCGTCCTGTCGCGAATCGGAGCGAACTCCAAGGTCGTGCTCACCCACGACGTCGCCCAGCGCGACAACCTGCGCGTCGGACGCCACGACGGTGTCGTCGCGGTGGTGGAGAAGCTCAAGGGCCACCCGCTCTTCGCCCACGTGACGCTGACCCGCTCGGAGCGCTCGCCGATCGCCGCGCTGGTCACCGAGATGCTGGAGAACGTGGTCGTGTAGCGCACCGGCTGACGCCGGGACGTCATACGTTGCGAGGGCTCTCGCCCACGGTTCGTATGACGTCCCCGGCAACCCGGGGCCGCGCATCACCCCGGTGGGACGAGTGGGGCGTACGTGACCACCGTGGTCAATGGGGTCGAAATGAACCGGGGAAACGGGCGCTTCGGTTTGCCTGAGCGAGATCCCTCAGGCATGGTGGTCGCTGGTCGCCGGCGGTGCTGACAATGGAGTCGGGCCCGATCGGGCGGTGATCAAGGTCCTGCTGTCGAGCCCGAGATTCGAGCACTTGTCGAAGCACGCGAACCCTTCACCGAAGCACCGTGGAGCACCGAAGCATGCCCACCTTGCCCAGGCGCCTCGCAAGGCTGCCCGCAACGTGGTCGTACTGTCGTCGGTGGCCGTAGCCGTCACGGGTGTCTCCGTGGCCGCTGGAGTCCTCGGCCAGGATGCTGCTCCGCCCGCCGCGAGCGCTGACCTCGACGCCCTCACCGCTGCCGGGACGGCCGATGTCGCCGTCCCGACCGAGCGGCGCGAAGTGATCTCCCGCAATGACCGCCGCCCCGAGGCCGACCCCGCGAAGGCCGCCGGCCTCGACGAGTCCGGTCCGGCAGCGCTGACCGACGAGCGCAAGCTCTCCGAGTCGGACCCCAGGGACATCGCCCGCGCGCTCCTCGGTGAGTTCGGCTTCTCGGCCGACCAGTTCGGGTGCCTCGACTCGCTGTGGACCCGCGAGTCGGGCTGGCGCTGGAACGCCGACAACCCCTCGTCGAGCGCCTACGGCATCCCGCAGGCCCTCCCCGGCTCCAAGATGGCCTCGGCCGGCGCCGACTGGCAGAGCAACCCGGCCACCCAGATCCGCTGGGGACTGGGCTACATCCAGAACCGTTACGGCAGCCCCTGCGGCGCCTGGGCGCACAGCGAGTCCCACAACTGGTACTGAGCCGGTCACGCCGCGCCTGCGCAGGTAAAGGCGTGAGCGGGTGCATGATGCCCTCATCGCGGGACATCGGTGTCCCGCGCGACGGAAGGGCACTTCCATGCTCTGGACCATCATCGTCACCCTTGTCGGCGGCACGATCATCGGACTGATCGCCAAGGCCGTCGCGCCGGGTGACCGCGACAAGATCCCGCTGTGGCTGACCACGGTCTGCGGCATCGTCGGCATGCTCGCCGGCAGCTATCTCTACTGGGCCGTCGCGGGCAGCAACAACCCGAACTTCGACGGACACGAGGCCACGGCCGACAACGTGACCAACGGTATCGACTGGCTGCGCCACCTCTGGCAGGTCGCCGTCGCGGCGGTCGCCGTGATCGCGGCGGCTGCGATCACCGGCCGCAACAAGTCCGGAGCCTGATCGAGGCGGTGGCCCGCTCCCGTCAGGGGCGGGTCATCGCATCCAGGTCGAGGGCCGCGTCGAGCTCCTCGAGCGTCAGGACTCCCTGGTCGACGTACCCCATCGCGAGGACGGTCTCGCGGATGGTGCTCCCGGTGGCCAGCGCCTGCTTGGCGACCTTGGCGGCGGCCTCGTAGCCGAGGTGCTTGTTCAGCGGCGTCACGACGGACGGTGATGACGCCGCGTACCGCCGCATCCGCTCCGCGTCCGCGGTGATCCCGTCGATGCAGCGCTGGGCGAGGGTCGTGGTCGCCGTCGAGAGCAGCCGGACCGATTCCAGAACGTTGCGCGCCATCACCGGCATCGCGACGTTGAGCTCGAAGGAACCGCTGGCCCCGGCGGCCGTGACGGCAGCGTCGTTGCCGATCACCTGCATGCAGACCATCACGGTGGCCTCCGGCAGCACCGGGTTCACCTTGCCCGGCATGATCGAGGACCCCGGCTGCAGGTCGGGGAGGTGGATCTCGGCCAGGCCCGTCGTCGGTCCCGAACCCATCCAGCGCAGGTCGTTGCAGATCTTGGTCAGGCCGACCGCGATCGTGCGCAGCACGCCGCTGAGCTCGACGAGCGAGTCCCGGGTGCCCTGCGCCTCGAAGTGGTTGCGCGCCTCGGTGAACGGCTCGCCCGTGGCGGCGCTCAGTGCCCCGATGGCGGCCGCGGCGAACCCGGGCGGCGTGTTGATGCCCGTCCCGACCGCTGTGCCGCCCAGGGGCAGCTCTCGAACGCGAGGCAGCACGGCCTCCAGCCGCTCGATGCCGTAACGCACGGTCGCGGCGTACCCGCCGAACTCCTGGCCGAGGGTGACCGGGGTGGCGTCCATCAGGTGGGTGCGGCCCGACTTCACCAGCGAGGCGAACTCGGTCGCCTTGGCCTCGAGCGAGCCGGCGAGTACGGCGAGCGCCGGCACCAGGTCGCGGACGACGGCCAGGCTCGCGGCCACGTGGATGGCCGTGGGGAAGGTGTCGTTGCTCGACTGACTGGCGTTGACGTGGTCGTTCGGGTGCACCACGACGCCGGACCGTGCGGCGAGGGTGGCGACCACCTCGTTGGCGTTCATGTTGGAGCTGGTGCCCGATCCGGTCTGGAAGACGTCGATCGGGAACTGGTCGTCGTACCGGCCCTCGGCCACCTGTCGGGCAGCCGCCTCGATGGCCGCGGCGAGGTCGGCCGCGAGTACGCCCAGCTCGCCGTTGGCGTGGGCGGCGGCGGCCTTGACCTCGCCGAGGGCGTGGATCAGTGCCGGCTCGATCGGCGTGCCGCTGATCGGGAAGTTCTCGACTGCCCGCTGCGTCTGCGCCTGCCAGAGGGCCAGGGACGGGACCCGCACCTCGCCCATGGAGTCGTGCTCGGTCCGGAAGCTGGCGTCGCTCGTCACGTCCACGACGCTACTCGGCAGGCCATGCCGCGGCCACTGGTGGCGGAGTCAGCCAGCGACGGAGGCGGGTGCGGTC
Source organism: Nocardioides sp. CPCC 206347 (assembly GCF_048654605.1). Taxonomy (NCBI): domain Bacteria; kingdom Bacillati; phylum Actinomycetota; class Actinomycetes; order Propionibacteriales; family Nocardioidaceae; genus Nocardioides; species Nocardioides sp. CPCC 206347. The sequence goes on along the minus strand of NZ_JBMCYZ010000001.1, from coordinate 1,252,695 downwards.
GCCAGTCGGGGCGCCGACCACTTCTGGACGAACTTCGTGGCCTCGGCCGCGGGAAGCGGCCGGGAGTAGTGGTATCCCTGGGCGAAGTGGCACCCGAGCCGGACCAGCTCGTTGCGCTGCTGCTCGGTCTCCACCCCTTCCGCGACGACATCGAGACCGAACGTCTCGCCGAGACGGACGATGGCCTCGACAAGCGCCTGGTCATCGCCTGAGGTGCCGACCCCGTCCACGAAGCTCCGGTCGATCTTCAGGATGCTCACGGGGAACCGCCGAAGGTAGCCGAGCGCCGAGTAGCCGGTCCCGAAGTCGTCGATGGCCAGGTGGACGCCGACTTCGTGCAACTGGGTCATCGCCCGGACGATCTGGGGGTCCCCGCCGGCGAGGATGCGCTCCGTGATCTCCAGTACCAGGGCCTCGTGCGGCAGGCCGTGGCGCTCCAGTGCGGTGATGACGACGTCGACGAATTCCGGATGGGCGAACTCGTGCGGCGTCACGTTCACTCCCATCTTCAGCAATCCGCTGTCGGGCCCGGTGCCTTGCCACTGGGCGGCCTGTTCGACCGCCCGGTCGATCACCCAGGCGCCGACGGCGATCGCGAGGTCGCTGTCCTCGACGACGTCGATGAAGTCGGCGGGAGCAAGCAGCCCACGCTCCGGATGCTGCCAGCGGATCAGGGCCTCGAACCCGACCACGACGGAGGCGTCGAGACCGATGATGGGCTGGTAGTGGAGCACGAACTGGTCCTGTTCCACGGCGAGGTCGAGCTCGCCGGCGGTCCGTGCCCGCAGCTGCATCACGTCGATCAGGGCCGGCCGGAAGAACTGCACGCCGCCCTTTCCGGCGTCCTTCGCCGCGTACATCGCGAGGTCGGCCTGCAGCAGCAGTTCCGCCGCCTGCTGGCCGTACGTGCTGGTCGTGACACCGAAGCTGGCCCCTGCATGAACGCTCTCTCCGCCGATGTCGAACGGCAGCCGGAAGTGCTCGAGCAGGCGCGAGGCGAGCTCGCAGGCCTCCTGGTCGCTCGCCACGCCCTCGACGAGGACCGCGAACTCGTCACCGCCGAGACGCGCACACGAGTCCGACGGCCGCAGGGCGGCCTGCAGCCGCTGCCCGACGCTGGCGAGCAGCGCGTCACCCGCGGCGTGGCCACGGGTGTCGTTGATGATCTTGAAGTTGTCCAGGTCGATCAGGAGGACGGCGATCGGCTTGCGCTCGGGATCGCTGCACGCGAGGGCGCGTTCGACGCGGTCGAGGAACATGGCCCGGTTGGGCAGCTGGGTCAGGGAGTCATGGAAGGCTTGGTACGCGAGGTCGCTCTCGAGCTGGCGGCGTTCGGTGATGTCGTGGAGCGTGACGACCACGCCGCTGACGCTCGGGTCGTCCATCAGGTTCCGGCAGGAGACCTCGAACAGGCGGACCCGGCCGCCGCGGTCCACGATCCGCCACTCGTCGCTCGGTCCGTGCCCCGAGCGGCGCTCGCCGAGCAGGACCCGGCTGAGGAGCAGACGGGCCCTGGAGGCGTCGCCGGCGATCACCATCGACTCCACGGTCCGGTCACGCGGTCCCTCTGGCTCCCATCCCAGCACGGTCTGCGCAGACGGCGTGTTGAACCGGAGCCGGAGCTGTTCGTCGAACACGAGGATGATGTCGGCTGCGTGCTGGAACAACGACCGGAAGTGCGCCTCGCTCCTCCGCTCGGCAACCTGGGCCGTGAGCTCGATGCTGTCGAGGGCAAGCATCATCTGGGACGCCAGGGCGCAGATGGGGTCGATGGTCTCCGGCCGGTCGACGCCAGGGCCGTGGACCATCAGCAGCCCGCTGATCCGCTCCTCACGCACCATCGCGGCCAGCAGCACGGTCTCACCTGCGCCGAGTGCCGCAGCGAGGGCGGGACCGCACGCCGCCGCAGTGGTGAGGACGAACTGCTGGCTGAGCAGCTCGTGCTCGTGGCACTGAAGGAGCGGGTCGAGGCCCTCGTCGGCCGTGCTCCGACGCCTGTCGCTGGAGTCGAACACCACCCGCAGGGGATGGCCGGTCGCGACGAGGAGGCGAGCCGAGTCGCAGGTGACGTCGGTCAGGGCCGCCAGGCCGACACGGTAGACGGTGTCCGGGTCCGAGGCGGCGACCAGGGCCTCGCCGGTACGGCGCATGGCGTACTCCCGGTGGGTCGCCTCGCGGGCCGCGCTGACCAGGCCCTTGAGGCGCAGCGACACCAGGAGGAAGAGCACCGCCGCGGTCGCCGCGGTCTCGAGAACGTGGCCGGAGCGGCCGTGCGAGAGCTCCCACAGCAGCAGGCCGGGAGCGGCGAGCGGGACCAGGGTGAGCAGGAGCAGGCGTCGGCTCGAGATCGGCTGTGGTGTCGGCCGCACCGGCTCGGTGAGGCGCGTCATGTCCGGTGACAGGGCCGCCGCGCCCCAGGCTCCGTAGAACACCATCCAGCCGAGGTCGACGACGCTGCCGGTCGACCAGCTGCCGTTCAGCTGGATCAGCCCGTAGACGGTGTCGGACGCGAGCAGGCCGACGGTGCCGATGCTGAGCAGCCACAGCGAGTGTGGTCGTCGCCCGGTGCCGATGAGGAGTCGCGCCAGCACGGCGAGGATCAGGACGTCTCCGAGCGGGTAGCCGATCGACACCGCCTTCTGGCCCCAGGTCAGCGTCGCGTCCTGTGTGTAGGGCTCGATCAGGTAGACCCAGACCAGCAGCCCGAGGGCCACGGTGACGATGCTGGCATCAATGGCGGCATGCTTGTCGCCGAGGGGCTTGACCACCCGGACCAGCACGAGCAGCCCGCCCGCAACCAGCGGGTACATCGCGAGATAGAACCCGTCGGCCGCGGAAGGGTACGGGTTGACCTGGCCGAACACGCTCGTCAGCAGGTCGTACGTCGTGTCTCCAGCCATCAGGGCGGAGACCCCCAGGGTCGCCAGCCACCAGGGCAGGCGTCGCCGTGGCCGGTTCACGACGGTGCCGACGACCAGACCGGTGAGCGAGAGCAGCCCGATGGCGGTCCACAGGTAGCGCGGTGCGTCAGGCAGCGCGAGGTACGACACGTACAGCGGAACCGCGACCAGCAGGTAGAGCACGAGCCATGACCTGGGTCGTCGGGGAACCACCGCGAGCGCTCGCGCGCTGTGGGGAGTGGTCCGGCGGCCCGGTCGCTGTTCGAGCATGACAGTCCTTGCGTGACTCGTCGCGACGGTCTTGTCGTGACAGTCCCCAGATCGGCCCGGGTGCAGGGGTCAGTCGCATTTCACCGGAACTGGGGACCAAGGACCCAGGAGAAGTGGCCCGAACGGGCCACGGCGCCTCAGTCGAAGAGCTCGCTGAGCCAGGACTCCTTCTTGCGCTTCTTGTTGTAGCCGTGCTGCTGCTGCGGGGCGTACTGCTGCCGCGGCTGCTGGTAGCCGTCGTACTCGGGCTGGCGCTGCGGAGGGGCTGCCTGTGCACGGGGCTGCTCGGTCTCGACGGAGCGGTCGATGATCTTGTCGAGCTCACCCCGGTCCAGCCAGACGCCGCGGCACTGGGGGCAGTAGTCGATCTCGATTCCGCTCCGCTCGCTCATGACCAGAGTGGTTTCGTCGACGGGGCAACGCATCAGCAGGGTTCCTTTCGAAGGGGGTACACCCGCGTCAACGGACGGCGGTTGCCCGCAGTTCCTGCCGAACGCCGCCAGGGGTCCCAAAACAAGCAGAAGTGCTTGCTTCGCTGATGTGACGTGGCTTACGTTCTGCGCGAACCCGTCACCGAGGAGACACATTGAGCTCGTCCAGCACCGTCTGCCAGGCCTTCCAGCAGACCGCGAAGGTCAACCCCGACGCCGTTGCCGTCCGTACCCCGGGAGACAAGGTCTCCGTCACCTGGCGCGAGCTGTCCGACCGCGTCCGCAAGGTCGCAGCGGGCCTGGCGAGCCTCGGCGTCAAGCGCGGCGACACGGTCGCCATCATGGTGACGAACCGGCCGGAGTCGGCCTGGATCGACGCCGGTGCGATGCACCTGGGCGCCACTGCCTTCTCGATCTACAACACCTCGGCGCCGGAGCAGGTCGCCTACCTCTTCAGCAACGCCGAGAACAGGGTCGTCTTCACCGAGACCGCCCTGCTGCCGACCATCCTCGCGTCCGGCGCGCCGCTCGAGCACGTCATCGTGGTCGACGGGAAGCCCGAGGGCGCCACGATGACCCTGGCGGAGCTGGAAGCCGCCGGCGACCCCGACTTCGACTTCGACGCCGCGTGGAAGGCGGTCACGCCCGACGACCTGCTCACCCTCATCTACACGTCCGGTACGACGGGCCCGCCGAAGGGCGTGCAGCTGACCCACGGCAACCTGATGAGCATCCTGGAGTCGGTGACGGCCAACTTCCCGATGCCGTTCGGTGGCCGGATCACCTCGTTCCTGCCGATGGCCCACATCGCTGACCGCGCCACGTCGCAGTACGGCCTGTGCGCCCGCGGCACCCAGGTCACCTACATCGCTGACCCGCGCACGATCGCCGCCGCCCTCCCCGATTGCAAGCCGACCATCTGGTTCGCCGTCCCGCGCGTCTGGGAGAAGATCAAGGCCGGTGTCGAGGCCAAGGTCGCGAACGAGCCCGACGACAAGAAGCGGAAGATCGCCCAGTTCGCGCTGGGGATGGCCGAGAAGAAGGCCGACGCCCGGCTGGCCGGCAAGGGCCTGAACCCGATCGACTCCGTGAAGTTCGCCGTCGCCGACAAGCTGGTGCTGTCGAAGATGCGCGAGGCCCTCGGCATGCAGGAACTGGTCTGGGCCTGGTCGGGTGCGGCTGCGATCTCTCCCGAGACCCTCAAGTTCTTCATCGGTCTCGGCATCGAGGTCTGTGAGCTGTGGGGCATGTCCGAGACGTGCGGCGGCTCGACCCTCAACCCTCCGGGCAAGCAGAAGCTCGGCACGGTCGGTCCGGCGATCCCCGGTGTGGAGATCAAGCTGGCCGAGGACGGCGAGCTCCTCGTCCGCGGCCCGGGCAACATGATCGGCTACCGCAAGGACCCCGAGAAGACGGCCGAAGCCCTGGACGCCGACGGCTGGATCCACACCGGTGACATCGGCACGGTCGACGAGGACGGGTACTACTCGATCGTGGACCGCAAGAAGGAGCTGATCATCAGCGCCGCCGGCAAGAACATGTCGCCGTCCAACATCGAGAACACCCTCAAGGTGACCACGCCGCTGGCCGCCGCAATCGTCTGCATCGGTGACGCCCGGGCCTTCAACACCGCGCTGGTCGTCCTCGACCCCGACGCCGCGGCGGCGTACGCCGAGAAGGCCGGCGTCGCTGCCGACCCGGCCGTGCTCGCCAAGGACCCCGGCCTTCGGGCGCTGATCCAGCAGGGCATCGATGCCGGCAACGCGAAGCTCTCCCGCGTCGAGCAGGTGAAGAAGTTCGAGGTCGTCCCGTCGTTCTGGATGCCCGGTGGCGACGAGCTCACCCCGACCCTCAAGCTCAAGCGGAAGCCGATCGCCGAGAAGTACTCGGCGCAGATCGACGCGCTCTACGCCTGACCAGGAAGCAGCACAGCGCATGGGGCGCGAACCTCAGCAGGAACGGAGCCGGGCCACCCGTGAGAGCCTTCTCGACGCAACGATCGAGAGCCTGGCTGAAGTCGGGTGGCACGGCACCACCGTCGTGGCGGTGGCGGCGCGCGCGGGCGTCTCCCGCGGCGCCGCCCAGCACCATTTCTCGAGCCGTGACGACCTCGTGCGCGACGCGGTGGAGCGGGTGAGCGAAGGACTCGGCGAGCGGTTGCGCACTCGACCGGTCGACGAGCAGGACGACGACAACCCGGTGCTCGACGTCCTGACCCGCTTGACCAGCGTCTGGACCGACGTGGTCGGCCGGGCCGCGCTGAACCTCTGGGTGGCGGCGGCCTCGGACCCGACCCTGCGGGCGCTGGTCGTCCCGATAGAGCGCCAGTTCAGCCGTGACATGGAGGCGCTCACCATCGAGCTGCTGCACGCCGACCCGAGCCGGCAGGAGGTCCAGTCGTCGGTACGGCTGACCCTGGACGTCGCGCGCGGGATCGGCCTCGGCGCGGCGGTCCGTCAGGACCTCCAGCAGCGCAAGGCCGACCTGGCCCAGTGGGCCGCGATCCTCGGCACCATGCCCGGCATCGGCGGCGGACTGGGCCTCTGACCTACTCGGCGGAGCGCACCCGGATCCCGCCGAGCGGCACGGTGACGGCGCCGGACGGATCGGTGAAGAAGTCGTTGCCCTTGTCGTCGACGACGATGAACGCCGGGAAGTTCTCGACCTCGATCTTCCAGACCGCTTCCATGCCGAGCTCGGGGTACTCCAGCACCTCCTGGCTCTTGATGCAGTCCTGGGCCAGTCGTGCGGCCGGGCCACCGATCGAACCGAGGTAGAACCCGCCGAACTCGTTGCAGGCCTCGGTGACCTGCTTGCTGCGGTTGCCCTTGGCGAGCATCACCATCGAGCCGCCGGCGGCCTGGAACGCCTTGACGTAGGAGTCCATCCGGCCGGCAGTCGTCGGGCCGAAGGACCCGGACGCCATGCCTGCCGGGGTCTTGGCGGGGCCGGCGTAGTAGACCGGGTGGTTCTTGAGGTACTCCGGCATCGGCTGGCCCGAGTCGAGCAGCTCCTGGATCTTGGCGTGCGCGATGTCGCGCGCCACGACCAGCGGACCGGTGAGCGAGAGCCGGGTCTTCACGGGGAACTGCGAGAGCTGGGCGAGGATCTCGCTCATCGGGCGGTTCAGGTCGACCTCGACCACCTCGCCGCCGGAGATGTCCTCGGCGACGCCGGCATCGGGCATGTACTGCGCGGGGTCGGTCTCCAGCTGCTCCAGGAACACGCCGTCCGCGGTGATCTTGCCCAGTGCCTGGCGGTCGGCCGAGCAGGAGACCGCGATCGCCACGGGGCAGGACGCGCCGTGGCGGGGGAGGCGGACCACGCGCACGTCGTGGCAGAAGTACTTGCCACCGAACTGTGCGCCGATCCCGAACTCCTGGGTGAGCTTGAAGACCTCCTCCTCGAGCTCGAGGTCGCGGAACCCGTGGGCGCTCATGCTGCCCTCGGTGGGGAGGTTGTCGAGGTAGTGCGCCGAGGCGTACTTCGCGGTCTTGAGGGCGAACTCCGCGCTGGTGCCGCCGATGACGACCGCCAGGTGGTACGGCGGGCAGGCGGCCGTGCCGAGCGAGCGGATCTTCTCGTCCAGGAACTCCAGCATCCGCTTGGGGTTCAGGACGGCCTTGGTCTCCTGGAACAGGAAGGACTTGTTGGCCGAGCCGCCGCCCTTGGCCATGAAGAGGAACTTGTACTCCGGCCCCTTCTCGCCCTGGGCCGTCGAGTAGAGCTCGATCTGGGCCGGCAGGTTGGTGCCGGTGTTCTTCTCGTCGTACGTCGTCAGCGGGGCGAGCTGGCTGTAGCGCAGGTTCAGCTTCGTGTAGGCGTCGTACACGCCCCGGCTGATCGCCTCGCCGTCGTCGGCGCCGGTGAGGACGCCTTCGGACTTCTTGCCCATCACGATCGCGGTGCCGGTGTCCTGGCACATCGGCAGCACGCCGCCGGCGGAGATGTTGACGTTCTTGAGCAGGTCGAGCGCCACGAAGCGGTCGTTCCCCGAGGCCTCGGGGTCGTCGATGATCTTGCGCAGCTGCTTGAGGTGCGCCGGGCGCAGGTAGTGGCTGATGTCGTGCATCGCCTCGGAGGTGAGCCGCTGGATCGCGGCCGGATCGACCTGGAGGAACGTGCGGCCGTCAGGCCCCTCGACCGTCGAAACGCCTTCGGTCGTGATCAACCGGTAGGGGGTGTCGTCCTTGCCGGTCGGAAGGAGGTCGGAATACCGGAACTCTGCGTCAGCCACGACTACCGAGGATATCGCTGATCCGGAATGACGAAGGGGCTGGGTCGCATTGCGACCCAGCCCCTCAGTTCTTTGCGTCTACTTGATCAATCCCGATCAGGGAGCTGCGGCGATCGGCGTGATCGAGGTGCTGGCCACACCGAGCTCGATCACGGCACCGACCGGGAGACCGGCCTGTGCGGTGCTGAGCGTGATGCGCACGCCGTCGATGCGGTTGAGGTACGCGCCGCCCGGGTGCTTGCGCTGCAGGTTGATCGCCACCTCGCCGAGCCCGGCCACGTTGATGACCGTGTTCGGGGAGACGTTGATCGGGATCGTCTTCCCGGCGATCACCAGGTTGACCAGCTCCATCTTCATGTCACTGGTCCAGACGCCGTCCTGCAGCTTGCCGCTGGCCGTCACCTTGATGGCGGTGGCCTTGATCAGGCCGCCGAGCAGGTTGAGGCCGGCGGTCCTGTTGGTGTTGACGATCTCGGCGTTGCCGAAGACATCCCTGGTGGAGGTCGTCGTCGAGGTCACCACACCGGTGGTGAGGACACCGGGGACGTTCACTCCGGCGGTGGTGTTGGTGAGGGTCTTGCCGTTGCTGGAGCCGTACGGCGTACCGACGCGAGCGGTCGGGTCACTGATGACCTGGATGCTGTCGCCCACCGAAGCGTCGACGCGGGTGCCGTAGGCCGTACCGGAGAGACCGGCGCCCGAGGACGGGTCGACCTCGGAGAGGTACTGGTTGACCGGGTTGACCAGGATCGTGACGCCCGCCGGGTAGCCGCCGCGCGGCTGGAGCAGCGTGACGCCGAGCGCCCAGCCGATGGTGCCGGCGGTGCGGTCGACCTTGCCGTGGATCGACATGTTGAGGCTGATGCTGGCAACGCCCGGGATCGTGACGCCGTAGTTCTTCGGGATGTTCAGCGGCAGGTTGACGCCGACGATCTTGATGCCCGCGAACTGGGTGTTGGCGGTGTGCGAGGCGGTGCCGTCAGCGCGACCGACCGTGGAGATCGTCGTCGTGAGGGCGTCGACCCGGATGAGGCCGCCGAGGAGGTCCACCTTGGCGGTGCGCGCCCACGAGTTGAGCGTCGTGGTCTTGGCAACCTTGTTGACGTTCGCGCTGGTGGTGGTTTCGATGGCGCCGACCGAGAGCAGGCCAGCAACATTCGCCGCAGCGGTGCTGTTCTTGGAGGAGGAGGAGTTGGCTCCTCCGGTGACCGAGGACTGGGCCGTGAGGTCTGAGTTGACCAAGCTGTCCTGGACCTTGACGTACGTTCCGCCGGTGCTGGCGGCGTAACTCCACAGAACAGGCTCTGCAGCCTGCGCCGGTGTGGCCGTCAGGCCCGCGCCCAGGAGGGCGAAGGTGACTACCGAGATTATCTTCCGCGCGTTCACGGGACCCCATTCCCATTGATGGCAAGTATTGAGTTACAGACTATGGAGATCACTCTCCGCCTGTTCCTGCCGAAATCCGAGTACTTTCCGCAGATTTAACGAAGGGTAGCCATAGAAGGTCACGCTCGGGAAACCGGTGCGACTTCCGGGACATGGCATAGACCAGCGGATCTGGCTGTTCCACCACCGTGAAGGTGTACGACGTCGTGGTGATCGGAGCCGGCCAGGCCGGCCTGTCGGCGTCGTACCACCTCACCCGGCTGGGCCTCGAACACGTCGTGCTCGACGCGAATGCGCGCCCCGGCGGCGCCTGGCAGCACCGCTGGGACTCGCTGAGCATGGAGGACGTCCACGGGGTCGCGGACCTGCCCGACGCGACGGCGCCCCGGAGCTCGTCCGAACGGGCGAACGCGGTCCTGCCGGACTGGTTCGCGCGCTACGAGGCGGAGCGGGGCCTGCCAGTCGTCCGTCCCGTCCGGGTGGACCGGGTGACGTCCGAGGGTGACCTGCTGGTGGTGCACGCGGGCGCCCGGACCTGGTGGACCCGCACCCTGATCAACGCGACGGGGACGTGGACGCAGCCGTTCGTGCCGCACTACCCGGGCGTGGAGTCGTTCCGCGGCGAGCAGCTGCACACGGTGGACTACCCCGGCCCGGAGCACTTCGACGGCAAGCGGGTGCTGGTGGTCGGCGGTGGCGCGTCGGCGGTGCAGTTCATCGGCGAGCTCGCGCCCCGGACCGACGTGCTCTGGGTGACCCGGCGTCCGCCCGTGTGGCGTGACCACTTCGACGAGCGCACCGGCCGCGACGCGATCGAGCTGGTCCAGGAACGCGTGCGCGCCGGCCTGCCGCCGGCCAGCGTGGTCAGCGTGACCGGTCTGGGGCTGCGCCCGCAGGAGCAGGAGGCCTCGCGGCTGGGCGCCTATGACCGTCGTCGGCCGATGTTCGCCCGGATCGAGGCTGACGGGGTGCGCTGGGCGGACGGCAGCTTCGAGCCCGTGGACGTGATCTTGTGGGCCACCGGCTTCCGGCCGGCCGTCGCGCACCTCGCGCCGCTGCACCTGCGCAGCGAGCTCGGCGGGATCGCGCTGCTCCAGACCGGCGCCGACGTCCAGACGGCCACGACGGTCGAGCGCGATCCCCGGGTGCACCTGGTGGGCTACGGGCCCTCGGCCAGCACCATCGGCGGCAACCGTGCCGGGCGTGCGGCCGCCGTCGCCGTACGCCGCCAGCTGGCGGAGCTCGACGGTCCGCTATCGTCGGCGACATCCATCCCACGGGAGTCCGCAGCAGCGGGCTGAGAGGGAGCTGAAGCTGCTCCGACCGTCGAACCTGATCCGGCTCATACCGGCGAAGGAAGAGAAGGAGCAGCCCATGCGCTTTTCACCGGTCCCCCGGTTGACCTGTCTGGTCTCCGAGCACGACGACCTCTCGGTCCTGACCCGACTGGCCGAGCTCGGCGTCGACGGGTTCCAGGTCCGGTCGAAGGCGTACGACGCCCGCGGGTTGATCGAGCTGACCCGGACCGTGATCGCTGCGGTCCGTCCGTCCGGGGCGTCGGTGATCGTCAACGACCGCGTCGACGTCGCGGTCGCGGCCGGGGCCGACGGTGCACACCTCGGGTCCGGCGACCTGCCGGTCGCGGTCGCGCGATCCCTGGCGCCGGGGCTCCTCCTGGGGGCGACCTGCCGCTCGCTCGCCGAGGTCGAGAGTGCAGCCTCCGAGGGTGCGGACTACGCCGGCGTCGGGCCGGTCTTCGCCACGACCAGCAAGATCGGGCTGCCCGAACCGCTCGGCACCGCGGGCCTGCGGGGAGTGGTCGGCCGCCTGCCGGTGATCGCGATCGGCGGAATCACTGCCGCTGACGCGGCGGACGTGCTGGCAGCCGGAGCGTCCGGCGTGGCCGTCATCGGCGGCATCTGGCGACCGCCCGATCCGGTCCGGGCAGCAGAGGAGCTCCTCGCGGCGATCGGGTGAGCGGCATGCGCGTCACCGTCCTCGGCGCCGGCATCATCGGCCTGGCCGTGGCCGACGAGCTGATCCGTCGTGGCCACGCCGTCACGGTCGTCGATCCGCAGCCGGCCCGCGGGGCGTCGTACGCGGCAGCCGGGATGTTGAGCCCGGCGGCCGAGGTCTGGCACGGCGAGGAGGAGGTCCTCCGGCTCGGCACGGCCTCCCTCGCACTGTGGCCCGCGCTGGCCGATCGGCTGGGCGTCGAGCTGCGGACCGCCCCCACCCTTCTCGTCGGGTACGACGCCGGCGACCTGCAGCAGGTCGAACGGCAGGTGTCGCTGGTCGGTGGCCTGGGCGGCCGGGCGACGCTGCTCGACCGCGCGGCGGTGCGGGCGTGCGAACCGGTGCTGGCGCGGGTCGCCGGTGCGGCGTCGCTCGCGGGGGAGATGAGTGTCGACCCGCGGGCGGTGTGCGCGGCGTTGCTGGGCAGGGTGGCCGTCGTACCGCAGGATCCGGGCGGAGCGGACGTCGTGGTCATCGCCACCGGCGCGCGCCTGCCGGAGCCGTGGACCGGACTGGTTCGGGGTGTGCGCGGCGAGGTCCTCCGGGTCCGGAGCGACGATCCGCCGACCCACACCGTCCGCGGCTGGGTCGGCGGCGAGCCGGTCTACCTGGTGCCACGACGCAACGGCGAGGTCGTCGTCGGCGCCACCTCCGAGGAGCACCTGGCTCCTCCCGTCGTGACGGCCGGTGGTGTCCACCGGTTGCTCACGGCTGCCCGCACGCTGTGGCCCGGGCTCGATCGCGCCGAGCTCGTCGAGTCGACGGCGCGGGACCGGCCGGCGACGACGGACGGCCGTCCCCTGATCGGGCCCAGTGGTGTCGACGGCGTCCTCCTCGCGGCGGGCCACCACCGCCACGGCGTGCTCCTCGCTCCCCTCACGGCCCGACTCGTGGCCGACCACCTCGACGGCGCCCCGGTCGACCCCTCGGTCGACCCGCGGCGGTTCACCAGCACGCCAGGAAAGGAACGACATGACCATCACGCACAACGGTGAGGCACTGACCCTGGAGGCCCGCGCGACCGTGGCGGACCTGCTCACCCTCCGCTTCGACGACCCGCGTCCCCACGGCATCGCGGTCGCCGTCAACGGCGAGGTGGCGCCACGTGGCGACTGGCCCGGCTGGGTGCTCGTCGAGGGCGACGTCATCGACGTCGTGACCGCGGTGCAGGGCGGATGACGACCCCACGCAGCGATGACCTGGTCATCGCGGGGGAGGTCCTGTCCTCCCGGCTCTTCCTGGGGACCGGGGGACTCCCGCAGGTCGCCCTCGTGGCGCCGATCCTGGCCGCGGCCCGGCCGGCCGTGGTCACCGTGTCGATCCGGCGCACCTCGTCGGTCGGGGAGGGCGGACTGCTCGCGGTGCTGCGCGACGCGGGGGTGCGGCTGCTTCCCAACACTGCCGGGTGCCTGTCGGCGCGCGAGGCCGTGATCACCGCGGAGCTGGCGCGGGAGGCGCTCGAGACCAACTGGGTGAAGCTCGAGGTGATCGGCGACGATCGGTCGCTGCTCCCGGACGTCGTGGAGCTCCTCGACGCCGCCGCGGAGCTGGTTCGGCGCGGATTCACGGTCCTGCCCTACTCCACCGACGACCCCGTCATCGCCCGTCGACTCGTCGACGCCGGCTGCGCTGCCGTGATGCCGCTCGGATCACCGATCGGTTCAGGCCTCGGGGTGCTGAATCCCCACGCGATCGAGGCCGTGCGTGCGGCGGTGGACGTGCCCGTGGTGCTCGATGCGGGCGTCGGCACTGCCAGCGACGCCGCACTCGCCATGGAGCTCGGCTGCGACGCCGTGCTGGCGGCCACCGCTGTCACCCGCGCCGACGACCCGGTCGCGATGGCCCGCGCGCTTCGCCTGGGTGTCGATGCCGGGCGGATCGCCCGACAGGCGGGGCGGATCCCGCGGCAGGCCACGGCCCGCGCCTCCAGCCCCGTCACCGGACGCGTCGGGGCGACCGGATGAGCGCCCGCCTGCTGCTGCTCACCGATCGGACCCTCCTGCCGCCCGGTCGCACGCTGGACGACGTGCTGCGCGCGGCAGCGGCCGGTGGCCTCACCCGGGTCGTGCTGCGCGAGACCGACCTTCCGGACGACGAGCGGCAGGAGATCGCCGACGCAGCCCGCAGCGCCGGCCTGGACGTCATCGCCGCGCATCGGCCGGTCCTGCGGAGCGTGGGACTCCACGTCCCGGCGGGCGCCTCGCCGGCGGTCCGGGCGACGCGATGGGGACGTTCGTGCCACAGCCGGGCCGATGTCGCCCGCGCGGCGAGCGACGGCGCCTGGTGGGCCACCTTGTCGCCGTACACCTGGACGGAGAGCAAGCCGGGCCACGGCCCGCCGTTGCCCGAGGGCGCGTTCACGGGGTACTCCATCCCGACCTATGCGCTCGGCGGCGTGACGCCGGACAACGCGGAACAGGCCCGGAAGGCGGGGGCGTACGGCGTCGCGGTGATGGGCGCCGTGATGCGGTCCGAGGACCCGGGAGCCGTCGTGGCCGCCCTGCTGCAGGCGGTGACGCCGTGACCCCACCCGTCGTCGTCACCATTGCCGGCACCGACTCCGGCGGAGCTGCCGGGATCGCGGCGGACCTGACCACGTTCGCCGCACTCGGTGTCCACGGCGCCTGCGTGGTCACCGCGGTGACCGCCCAGGACACCACCGGCGTGCGCGCGATCCACCCGGTGCCGCTCGACGTCGTCGCGGCCCAGCTCGACGCGGTGCTCGAGGACCTCGACCCGGTGGCCGTGAAGACCGGGATGCTCGGCACCGCCGAGGTGGTCCGCCTGGTCGCCGAGCGCTGCGCCGGACGGATCCTCGTCGTCGACCCCGTCCTCGTCGCGACGTCGGGCGCGGTCCTCGCCGATGCCGCCGTCGTGCAGGCGTATCGGGACCACCTGCTGCCGGTCGCCACGGTGAGCACCCCCAACGAGGAGGAGTTCATCGCGCTCGGCAGGCCCGACCGGCACGGCGTGATCGTGACCCGCGGTGGCGACATCCCGACCACCAACGACCACGGCACCGGCTGCACCCACAGCAGCGCGCTCGCCGCCCACCTGGCGCTCGGCGCCGACCTCGCCACCGCGGCCGAGCGCGCCGCGGCGTACGTCTCACAACAGCTGAATCTCGGCAAGGACTGGAAGCTCGGCCGCGGCCGAGGACCCGTCGCACACATCCAAGGAGAACACCGATGACCGTCCACCCCGCCCACACGCGGATCCTCAAGAGCGACGACCACAGCGACATCGAGGTCCCGTTCACCCGCGTCGCGCTGACCAACGGCGAGACCTTCGACCGATACTGCACCGAGGGCCCCGGCTCCGAGCCCGAACGCGGTCTGCCCCCGCTGCGTGACGGCTGGATCGAAGGCCGCGGCGACACCGGGACGTACGACGGCCGCGAGCCCCAGCTGCTCGACAACGGCCGCGCGGCGCTGCGTCGCGGTGAGGCCCAGGGGGAGTGGCAGGGCGAGCGTCGTGCCCCCCGCCGCTCGACGGGCGCTCCCGTCACCCAGATGGCCTACGCACGCGCGGGCATCGTCACCGAGGAGATGCGGTACGTCGCCGCGCGCGAGCAGTGCGACGTGGAGCTGGTGCGCAGCGAGGTCGCCGCCGGCCGCGCGATCATCCCCGTCAACGTGAACCACCCCGAGTCGGAGCCGATGATCATCGGCAAGCGGTTCCTCGTGAAGATCAACGCCAACATCGGCAACTCGGCCGTGACCAGCAGCATTGCCGAGGAGGTCGACAAGCTCACCCACGCGATCACGTGGGGCGCCGACACCGTGATGGACCTGTCGACCGGCGACGACATCCACACCACCCGCGAGTGGATCATCCGCAACAGTCCCGTGCCCATCGGCACCGTGCCGATCTACCAGGCCCTCGAGAAGGTCAACGGCGAGGCCGACAAGCTCACGTGGGAGATCTTCCGCGACACCGTGATCGAGCAGTGTGAACAGGGCGTCGACTACATGACCGTCCACGCCGGGGTGCTGCTGCGCTACGTCCCGATGACCGCCCGCCGCGTCACCGGCATCGTCAGCCGCGGCGGCTCGATCATGGCCGGGTGGTGCCTGGCCCACCACGAGGAGAACTTCCTCTACACGCACTTCGACGAGCTCTGCGAGATCTTCCGTCAGTACGACGTCAGCTTCTCCCTCGGCGACGGACTCCGCCCCGGCTCGACCGCCGACGCCAACGACGAAGCGCAGTTCTCGGAGCTCCGGACCCTTGCCGAGCTGACGAAGCGCGCCTGGGAGTACGACGTCCAGGTGATGGTCGAAGGTCCCGGCCACGTCCCGCTGCACCTGGTCGAGGAGAACGTCCGGCTCCAGCAGGACTGGTGCCACGGCGCGCCGTTCTACACGCTCGGCCCGCTCGCCACCGACATCGCACCCGGCTACGACCACATCACCTCGGCCATCGGCGCCGCGACGATCGCCATGCACGGCACGGCGATGCTCTGCTACGTCACGCCCAAGGAGCACCTCGGCCTGCCGAACCGCGACGACGTGAAGACCGGTGTGATCACGTACAAGCTGGCTGCCCACGCCGCCGACCTGGCCAAGGGCCACCCCGGCGCCCGCGACTGGGACGACGCCTTGTCGAAGGCCCGCTTCGAGTTCCGCTGGCGCGATCAGTTCGCCCTGTCCCTCGACCCCGTCACGGCTGAGGAGTTCCACGACGAGACCCTGCCCGCCGAGAACGCCAAGACTGCGCACTTCTGCTCGATGTGCGGCCCGAAGTTCTGCTCGATGAAGATCAGCCAGGACGTGCGGGACCGGTTCGGTGCGGACCTCTCGCCCGAGGACGCCGTGCTCGGGATGAAGGAGAAGTCCGAGGAGTTCCTCGAGCTGGGGGCGTCGGTGTACGTCGAGCCGTCGGCCGGGGTCGTCGAGTAGTCCGAGGGGTGTCTCGTCCGGCGCCTGCGGCGCCGATCCCACCTCGGTCAGGTGCGGGGTGCTTCGGCAGCCTTGGCGGCTGCAGCGGCGCGTTCGACCCACTTGGGGACGTCGCCGTAGCGCTGCATGGGGATGAGTTGTCCGGCGGCGGAATCCTCCACCAGTTGGGCCATCCGGCGGTCGCGGGTGGTTTCCTGCTTGGCGGAGAGGACCCAGTTGGAGCAGACCTTTCGGTAGGTCCTGGTCGCTGCTTGCCAGAAGGCGGTGGCGGCCGGGTTGGCGGCGAGGTCGGCGGCGTAGGCGTCGGGCAGGACGATCTCGCCGTCGACCTCGTGCGTGTACGGCGCCGGGTCGGTCTTGCGCTGTTCCCAGATCGCCAGTCCGCTCGGCTGCATGCGGCCCTCGGCCTTCAGCTGCTCGACGAAGTCGAGGTTGACCTTGCTCCAGTTGCTGGTCTTCTTGCGCGGGCTCCAGCGTTGGCGCCGGGTGTCCTCGTCGATGCGCTGCGCGATCGAATCGATCCACCCCCAGCACAGGGCCACGGGTACGGCTTCCTCCCAGGTCAGCCCACGCTCGGGGACGTGCTTCTTGTTCAGGCCCATCCAGAGCTCGGTCTCGGTGTCGTGGTTCGCTGCGAGCCACGCGTCGAACTCGGCGGCGTCGGCGAAGAAGCGCGCCGGGCGCTCCTCGCTGCCACCCATGCGACCGGGCACTCGATCCTTCGCCATGGCGCCAGCCTGCCACTCGTCACCGACAACCAGGCCCGTGCGACATGCTGGTCCCCATGACCCGACCCACCGTGGCCATCGGTGCCCTCGGCGGCACCATCGCCTCGACCTCCACCGATGGGGCAGAGGTCGTGCCCACGCTGTCGGCCGCGCTGCTGGCCGAGGCGGTGCCCGGCCTTGCCGAGATCGCGGACATCCGGGCCGAGACGCTGGCGATGCTGCCGAGTCCGTCCCTCGACGAACCGACCATCCTGCGGGCACTTCGCTGGGCGCAGGCCGCTGTCGACGCAGGAGCGACGGGCGTCGTACTCACGCAGGGGACGGACACCCTGGAGGAGGCGGCCTACCTGCTCGACCTGTTCTGGGACCGTCCCGAACCGCTCGTGCTGACCGGTGCGATGCGGTCTCCACAAGCGGCTGGGGCCGACGGTCCTGCGAACCTGCTCACGGCGGTGCGCTGTGTCCTCGCGCCGTCGTCGCGTGACCGGGGCGTCCTGGTTGCCTTCGACGACGAGATCCACCAGGCGCGGTGGGTGGCGAAGACCGACTCGATGTCGACGAGCGCCTTCCGTTCGGCGGTGTTCGGGCCGATCGGCCGGTGTGTCGAGGCCGAGGTCGCGTACGGCGTCCCGGCCGGCCGGGTGGCGCCCCTGCGCCTGTCGGCAGGGCAGGAGGCCGACGACCCGCGGGTGCCGCTGCTGGCGACCTACCTCGGGGACGACGGGTACGTCGTCGACGCGATCCGTCCCGATGACGTGGACGGACTCGTGATCGCCGGGTTCGGTGCCGGCCACGTGTCCGCCGCCATGGCCGAGGCGGTCGGCCGGATCGCCCGGCAGGTGCCGGTGGTGTTCGCATCCCGTACCGGCTCGGGGCCCACCGGGCGGGCGATGTATGGCTACCCGGGCTCGGAGATCGACCTCGTCGCCCGCGGCGCGGTCGGGGCCGGCTGGCTGTCGCCGGTCAAGGCCCGGCTGCTGCTCTGGGCGCTGGCATTGGGTGGTCCGCCGAGCCGGCAGGATGTGCTCGACGCGTTCGAGGTCCGCGGCCGCCCCTAGCTCGCACCTCAACCACCGGTGGGCGTCGGGGTGTCGGAGGGCCGGTCGGGCAGGACGTGGGCGACGTAGTCGCGGGCGGAGTCGAAGATGTTGACCTCGTGCCCGGCGACGTCCGACAGCGCCCACCGGTGCTCCATCACCTCGTGGAAGAACTCCGCCGGTGCGATCTTGCGCCGCTGGTCGATCGGCAGGATCTCGACGATCGGCGTGTAGACGGTGGCCAGCCACCGTCGCGCCACCGTCTCGCGGTCCTCGTCGTCGTACCCGCCGTGGGCGGTGAACGCGGCCAGGTCGTTGAGCAGCTTGCGGGCCTGGCTGTCCTCGACGTCGAGGCCGGTCAGCTGGCGCAGCTCGCGGCAGTGGTGTCCGGCTTCGACCACCCGGGGCTGGATCCGGACGCGGTCGGACCCGGCCTGGACGTCGAGCTCGTCGACGTCGAAGCCGAGGTCGTTGAGGCGCCCGATCCGCTGCTCGATCCGGTACCACTCGTCGGTGCCGAACTCCTCCGCGACGGTCAGCTCGTCCCACAGGGCGTGGTAGCGATCGCCGAGCTGGGTGACGATCTCGAAGCCGTCGATGACGACGTCGGTGTCGCCGCTGGCCTGCAGGTCCATCAGCTCCGCGAAGATGTTCTCGGTCGCGACGGTGACGTCGTGCTCGCGCATCGCGTCCGACACGGACTCGTGGTGCTCGCTGGTCTCGGCGTCGACGAGGTAGGCCGCGAATCCCCCTGCACTGCGGCGGAAGAGCGCGTTCGACAACGACACGTCGCCCCAGTAGACGCCGGCCAGGTGCAGCCGGACGAGCAGCACCACGAGCGCGTCGATGAGGGCAGGAACCTGGTCGGGACGCAGGCCGTGCTGGAAGACCGTGCGGTACGGCAACGAGTAGTGCAGGTGCTCGGTGAGCAGCGCCGTCGGCAACGGGTTGCCCTCGATGTCGGTGCGTCCCCGCACCACACCCCGCGGTACGACGGCGGGCTGGCCGAGGCGCTGCAGCGTTCGCAGCATTTCGTACTCACGCAGCGCGATCGCCTCTTCGGTCTCCTTGACCGCGAGGAACTGGTGGTTCACCTGGACCACCCGGACGACGTGTCGCGACAGGCCGAGCGGGAGCGGGACGACGTACTGCCTGTCCCACTCGGCCAGCGGCGTTGACCACGGCAGCTGGAACAGCGCGGGATCGGTGCGGGCGGCCACGACATGGAGCGCCATGACCCGCAACCTACGCGTAAAGGTTCGGCCTCGACAGACGCCAATGATGGACAACACCCCCTCGGCTGCGGTAGGCCTGAGTGACGCAACCCACACTCGGAGGGGGTGGTCTGGTTGATGTTTTCGACTCAGGGCAGACGGCGTCGGAAGGTCGCTCTCGCGGCCACGGCGGTCCTGGCCGCCGGCGCTCTCGCTGCATGCGGTGGCTCCGACAAGCCGGTGCTGAACTGGTACGTCAACCCTGACGGGGTCCCCGTCTTCGAGAGGTACGCCGGGGAGTGCAGCACCAGCGACTACGACATCGAGGTCCAGCTGCTGCCCACGGGCGCAACCGACCAGCGCACCCAGCTCGCCCGCCGGCTCGCCGCGGAGGACTCGTCGACCGACCTGATGAACCTCGACCCCGTCTTCGTCGCGGAGTTCGCCAACGCCGGTTGGCTGAAGGAGGTCGAGGGCCCGATCGCCGACAAGGTCGCGGCCAGCATCGAGGGTGAGGGCGAGTACCTCGCCGGAGCGGCCGACACCGTCACCTGGCAGGACCGGGTCTACGCGATCCCGCTCTGGGCCAACACCCAGGTGCTCTGGTACCGGAAGTCCCTGGCCGAGGCCGCGGGGCTCGACATGTCGAAGCCGGTGACCTGGGACCAGGTGATCGACGCGGCTGCCGACAACGGCGGGACGGTCGGGGTCCAGGCGGACAAGTACGAGGCCTACGTCGTGTGGATCAACGCCCTCGTCCAGGGCGCGGGCGGCTCCATCGTCTCGGACACCGAAGCCGGCCGGGACGCCAAGGTCGACATCGGCTCCGACGCCGGTCGGAAGGCCGCTGCGATCGTCCAGAAGCTCGCGGACTCGAGTGCTGCGCAACCGGACCTGAGCGTCTCGCGTGAGGGCACCAGCCTGGGCCAGATGTTCCCGAAGGAAGGGCCCGGCGAGTTCATGACCAACTGGACCTTCGTCTACAAGAACTACGAGGGCGTCGTCGACAAGCCGGGTGGGCCGACCAAGGAACAGTTCGCCGACCTCGGCTGGGCCCGCTACCCGGCCACGGTCGAGGGCGAGGCCTCCAGGCCCCCGGTCGGAGGCATCGACATCGGGGTGGGTGCCTACTCGGAGCACCCGGACTGGGCCACCGAGGCGGCCGAGTGCATCACCTCCCAGCAGGCGCAGGTGGACCTGGCGCTCGAGGCGGGACTGATGCCCTCGACGAACGCGGCCTACGACGAGGTCGCCGCGAGCGGCCAGTTCCCCAAGGACCTGATCGAGCTCTACCGGACCAGCGTCGACGAGGGTGGCCCCCGTCCGAAGAGCGCCTTCTACGCGATGATCTCCGGCGCCGTCCAGGCCCGGTGGCACTCGCCGAACTCGGTCGATCCGGACAGCACCCCTGAAGATTCCGCGAAGTACCTGAAGGACGTGCTGGAAGGGAAGTCGCTGCTGTGAGTGCCGTGACCGCGCCCAAGACGGGCAAGCCGGCCCTCAGCGACCGGGCCAGGGCAGAGACCAGGCTGGGGCAGAAGCTGGTGGCGCCGGCGATCGTGTTGATGCTGGTCGTCACCGCGTTCCCGATGCTGCGGGCGATCTATCTCTCCACCTTCGACTACGCGCTGACGGCCCCGGACGATCGTGAGTTCGTGGGGCTGAGCAACTACCTCACGGCGCTGAGCGACCCGCTCTTCTGGCAGACCACCGGCGTCACGGTGCTCTACATGGTGGTCACCGTCGCGGTGGAGCTCGTCATCGGCTTCATCTTCGCGATGGTGATGCATCGGGTGATCTTCGCTCGCGGTGTCATCCGTACGTCGATCCTGATTCCCTACGGCATCATCACCGTGGTCTCGGGCTTCGCCTGGCAGTTCGCGTTCTCCTTCCAGAACGGCTTCATCAACGGCTGGTTGCCGTTCATCGGCGACGACTTCAACTGGTTCGGCGAGACCACCCCGGCCGTGGTGGCGATCATGGTCTCGGAGATCTGGAAGACCACACCGTTCATGTCGCTGCTCCTGCTGGCCGGCCTCGCCCAGGTCAGCGAGGACATGCTGGAGGCCGCGAAGGTCGACGGCGCCACCTGGACGCAACGGCTGACCAAGGTGATCCTGCCGAACATGCGGGCGGCGATCATGGTCGCGGTCCTGTTCCGGGCCCTGGATGCGTACCGGATCTTCGACAACATCTTCGTGATGACGTCCGGTGCCGTCAGGACCGAGTCGATCAGCTTCCTGACCTACCGGCAGACCATCGAGCAGTTCCAGGTCGGGATGGGCTCGGCGTTGTCGGTGCTGCTCTTCCTCTCCGTCCTGCTGATCGCCTTCGGAATCGTCAGACTCTTCCGCGTCGACCTGGCCCAAGCACGGCAGGAGTCCTGACATGAACAGTCGCATCACGAGTCGCGTCGGACTGGTCGTGGGCTGCACGTTGATCATGATCTGGTGCCTGCTGCCCGTCGCCTGGATCATCTCGCTGTCCTTCAAGTCCGAGACCGCGATCACCAACGGCAGTCCCGGGTTCTTCCCCGCTGACGGCGGCGGCGCCGGATGGGCCAACTACGAGGCGGTCTGGGACAACGAGCAGTTCCGGCGGGCGATCTTCAACTCCATCGGCATCAGCCTGATTGCCACGGTGCTCTCGGTCGTGGTGGCCACCCTGGCGGCGTACGCCATTGCCCGCCTGGAGTTCCAGGGCAAGAAGCTGGTGCTGTCGTTGTCCCTGGCGATCGCCATGTTCCCGGTGGTGTCCCTGGTCGGTCCGCTGTTCGACATGTGGCGCGTGACCGGTCTCTACGACACCTGGCCCGGACTGATCATCCCGTACATGTCCTTCACGCTCCCGCTGGCGATCTGGACCCTCTCGGCGTTCTTCCGGGAGATTCCGTGGGAGATGGAGCAGGCGGCCCAGGTCGACGGTGCCACGTCGTGGCAGGCGTTCCGCAAGGTGATCGTCCCGCTGGCCGCCCCGGGTGTGTTCACCGCGGCGATCCTGACCTTCTTCTTCGCCTGGAACGACTTCGTCTTCGGCATCTCGCTCACCTCGACCGAGAACGCCCGACCGATCCCGGCCTCGCTGTCGTTCTTCGTCGGCGCCGACCCGTTCAACCGACCGGCGTCGTTGCTGGCTGCCGGCGCCGTCATCGCCACGATCCCGATCATCATCATCGTCCTGATTTTCCAGCGCAAGATCGTTGCCGGGCTGACCTCCGGCGCAGTGAAGGGATAGGTGCTGCTGCCATGGCCGCCATCACGATGAGCCACATCGTCAAGAAGTACGGCGACGGCTTCCCTGCCGTGAACGACATCTCGATCGATGTCGCCGACGGGGAGTTCATGATCCTCGTCGGTCCCTCGGGCTGCGGGAAGTCCACCCTGCTGCGGATGATCGTCGGGCTGGAGGACATCACCTCGGGCGACATGGTCATCGGGGACCGTCGGGTCAACGACCTCGCGACCCGCGACCGCAACCTGGCGATGGTCTTCCAGAACTACGCGCTCTACCCGCACCTGACGGTCTACGAGAACATCGCGTTCCCGCTCCGGCTCGCCAAGATGCCCGAGGCGGAGATCGACAAGCTGGTGCGCGAGGCGTCGACCACGCTCGAGCTCGACGAGCACCTCGAGCGCAAGCCCGGCAACCTGTCCGGTGGACAGCGGCAGCGCGTCGCGATGGGACGAGCGATCGTCCGGCAGGCCGACGCCTTCCTCTTCGACGAGCCGCTGTCCAACCTGGACGCGAAGCTGCGCGGACAGATGCGCACCGAGATCTCGCGACTGCAGAAGCGGCTCGGCATCACGACGGTCTACGTCACCCACGACCAGACCGAGGCGATGACGCTCGGCGACCGCGTCGCCGTCCTCAAGCGGGGAGTCCTCCAGCAGCTGGCCACACCGCGTGAGCTCTACGAGAACCCGGGCAACCTGTTCGTGGCGGGCTTCATCGGCTCGCCGCCGATGAACTTCCTGCCGGCGACGGTCGAGGGGACCTCGGTGCAGCTGCCGTTCGGGAAGGTGGAGATCCCGGCGGACAAGGCCGAGCGGGTCGCCGGCCGTGGGCTGCTCATCGCGGGCGTCCGCCCCGAGCACTTCGAGGACGCCTCACTGGCGTCCGAGGAGGCCCGCACGGGCTCGACGTTCCGCGCCAAGGTCGACGTCGTCGAGTGGCTCGGCAACGAGACCTACGCCTACATCCCGTTCGAGTCCCCGCCCGAGGTGACCCAGCAGCTCCAGCAGCTCGAGAAGGACCTCGACGGTGAGGGCATGCGCACCCAGCTGGTCGTCTCCCTGGACGGTGCGAGCCGGATCAAGGAGGGGGAGGAGGCCGAGATCTGGGTCGATGGCCGCCGCATGCACCTGTTCGAACCGTCGACGGGCGAGAACCTCACCGTGGACCTCGCGAACGCCGGGCGGGTGCTCGGCGCGGAGGCGACCGTCTAGGTCCGCGGTCGGGGCCGCGACGCGTCGTACCTCGCCCACGCGATCGCGGCCTGGAGGTCGGCCAGGTCGCGGAACCAGGTCTCGACCTCGACCTGGCAGGCGACCACCTGCACCTCGGTGTCGTACTCGCTGCACTCCGCCGTGGTCTCCGACAGCGTCGGCGGGAAGAGCGTCGTGCCGTCGTGGTGATGGATGGTGAAGCCGTTGTCGGCGTCGCCCTCGACGGCCACGATCGTGTCGCCCGCCGGCTGCCAGCGCGGTCCGCGGTCGCCGCTCGCTGCGTCGCCGGGCCACGCGAGCACCCCGGCGACCAGGGCCGCGACCACCATCGCCAGCCCTGCCGGCACACCGAATGTCCTCAGTCCCATCTGCACTCCTCGGTCCTCGTGCGCCGACCTGTCCGGCGCGGGAGGCAGACACTAGGAGTGCCGGACCGACCCCGTCGTCCGGACGTGGACGTGCTGTGGAGGACGAGGTCGGAAGCGGCGAGCTGTGGAGACGCGATGGCCCTGCGGGAGGCTCAGGAGGCGGGTGGGGTGGCGCGGTCGGCGTTGCTCCGGATGGCCGCGGTGTACGTCGGGAACAGCGCTGCCGGCATGTCGTGGCCCCAGCCGCTGATCAGGGTGACGCGAGCGCCCGGGATCGCGGCGGCGGTGGCGCGCCCGCCCGAGACGTGCACCATCTTGTCGGCCATGCCGTGCAGGACCACGGTCGGCACCGTGAGGCCGGCGAGTGCCCGGGTGCGGTCGTCCTGGGTGAGGACCGCCATCATCTGGCGCAGGACGCCGGCGCGGGACACGCCCCGGTCGTAGGTGTCCCCGGCGCGCGAGCGCAGCTTCTCCTCCGTCTGGGGGAACCGCGGGGAGCCGATGATCTTCCAGACCGCGACGCTGCCCGCGATGTACGCCTCGCGCTCCGGACCGCGCTTGGCGATCAGCGTCGGGATCAGGCTCGGGTGCTGGCGTCCGACACTGCGGCGCCCGGTCGTCGACATGATGCTGGCCAGGCTGCGCACCCGTTCGGGTGACTCGAGCGCCATGGTCTGCGCGACCATCCCTCCCATCGACACACCGGCGACGTGCGCCGACTCGATGCCGAGGTGGTCGAGCAGCCCGAAGGCGTCGCCCGCCAGGTCGGCGATGGAGTACGGCGCCGCGGTGGGTGCGCCGACGAAGGCCCGGACCAGGTGACCGCGACGCACGCGGCCGGGGCTGCGGGTGGACTTGCCGGTGTCGCGGTTGTCGTAGCGGATGACGTAGAAGCCGGCGGCGGCCAGCTGGGTGCACAGCTCGGTGTCCCACCACGTCATGGGTCCGCCGAGGCCCATCACCAGGAGCAGGGGATCGGAGCCCGGATCGCCGAACGTCTGGTAGCACAGCTCGATGGTCGGGGTCACTGGTGCGAGCAGTTCATCCGAGATGGTCACTTCGGGTGGGGTCGCGTTCTGCGTGGGGCCAGACATGGCTCCAGTGTGCCCAATTGCCGGAAGTTGTCGTTTCAACCACGTAACATCCCGAACGTGAGCAACACGATGGCGCCCTGGTTGCTGCCCGACGGCTACGGCCGCCCGGCACTCGCGGCGCTCCTGCGCGAGGGCAGCGTGGTCACCGAGGCCGGCCGCTTCGCGGTCCGCCGTGGCGCCGCCCGGCACACCCGTCGTCGTACTCCCTTCGCAGGAGGGGCTGCCGCCCGCGCCGCGGAGCCGGTGCTGCTCATTCCCGGATTCCTCGCCGGTGACTGGACGCTGGCCGGGATGAACAGGGAACTGCGCGAGCGCGGTTTTCGCACCTACCGCTCGCACATCCACGCCAACGTCAACTGCACCCTGAAATCGGCGCTCGACCTCGAGGCGCGACTCGAGCGGCTCGTCGAGCGACGCGGCTCGCGGGTGCAGATCGTCGGGCACAGCCTGGGCGGCATGATCGGCCGCGGGCTCGCCGCCCGCCGCCCCGACCTCGTCGCCGGACTGGTGACGATGGGGAGCCCGATGCGCGCCCCGGCCGCGCACCACGCCCTGCTGACCCGCGGCGTGCGCGCCCTCAACCTGCTCTCGGACGCGGGCCTGCCCGGCGTCATGTCGAGCGACTGCGTCGGCGGTGAGTGCGCCCACCTGAGCTTCGTCGAGGTCCAGGAGCCGCTGCCCACCGACGTGCAGATGACGAACATCTACTCCAGGCGCGACGGCATCGTCGACTGGAAGGCCTGCATCGACCCGGAAGGTCGCGCCGTCGAGGTCCGCGCCTCGCACGTCGGACTCGCCGTCGACCCACGGGTCATCGACATCGTCTCGGCGTCACTGCTGCAGCAGAGCGCGGCGTTCGCCCGCGACCTGACGGCGGTCGCAACCGCCTGACGTCGTCGGCCGATCCACCCAAGGAGCGGCTTCGCGTCTCCGCCGGCTCGTCCTGCGCCGTCTCCGACGCAGTTCAAGGCGCTTCGGTGGATCCGTGGACGAGCCTGTGGATGGCCAACTGCAAGGAAGTCGCTGCGATGTGACGATCATCCGGTGCGCGAGGAGACCGCCGACGATCGATCGGTCCTCCTGCATGCGCTGAAGGCCCTCGGAGGAGTGGCGTCCCGCGCCACCTTGATACGAAGCACGTCACGACGCCATGTCGACCGCGGGCGACGCGAGGGGTGGATCAGACAACTCGCCCGCGGCGTGTACGGGCTCCCGGACGTCGATGATGCCTTGTCCGTCGCCGCGTCTGCGCGCGGCGTGCTCAGCCTGACGAGTGCGGCACTGTGGCATGGATGGGCGGTCAAGGCCGTGCCTGAGCTCCCGCACGTGACCCTGGCGCGCGGACGCCAGGTTGCGCCGGACCTCGTCGGTCGGGCGCAGTGGCATCGCTGCGACCTGCATCCTTCGGAGATCGAGGCGGGGATCGTCACCTCGAAGGAGGTGACGCTGATGCAGTGCCTGCGAACGCTGCCGCCAGATGAGGCGCTGGCCATCGCGGACTCCGCTGCCCGCGCCGGGGAGTGGTCCCTGCTGCGGCGCGTGGCGGCGTCGGCTCGTGGCCCGGGCAGCCGACAGCTCCGGGAAGTGGTGAGCGCCGCCAGCGACCAGGCCGCCAACCCGTTCGAGTCGGTGCTTCGCCACATCTGTTCGACCGTGCCCGGTCTGGGCATGGTGCCTCAGGTGTGGATCGAGAGCCACGAGGGACCGGTGCGCCCCGACCTGGTCGATCGCGACAACAGGATCATCGCCGAAGCGGACTCGTTCGAGTGGCATGGCGGGAGGGCGGCCCTGCGTCGTGACGCTCGGCGCTACAACCTGCTCGTGATCGACGGTTGGTGGGTGCTGCGGTTTGCGTGGGAGGACGTCATGTTCGACCCCGACTACGTCCGCCTGGTCCTCACGCAGACCGTGCTCCTCGCACAGCGATCCACCGAACTGCCGTGCCGGCGGTGCGACGCTGCCTGATCGCGCCCCGTCGCTCGCCGTTGGGTGGATCGGACTACGAGCAGGCGTCAGTCGAACGCGATGCTGGAGTAGCCGCGCAGCTTCGAGAGCTGGTGCTCCGAGGTGATGGTGCGGATCGTGCCGCTGCGCGAGCGCATCACCAGGGACTGGGTGGTGGCGCCGCCGGCGCGGTAACGCACGCCGCGGACCAGCTCGCCATCGGTGATGCCGGTCGCGACGAAGAAGCAGTCGTCGCCGGTGACCAGGGTGTCGGTGGTGAGGATGAAGTCGGGGTCGAGGTTGTGGCCGGCGTCGATGGCGCGCTGGCGCTCCTCGTCGTCGGTCGGCCAGAGCCGGCCCTGGATGGTGCCGCCGAGGGCCTTCATCGCGCAGGCCGCGATGATGCCTTCGGGAGTTCCGCCGATGCCGAGCATCAGGTCGATGCCGGTGTCCGCGCGGGCGGCCATGATGGCGCCGGCGACGTCGCCGTCGGAGATGAACTTGATCCGCGCACCGGTGGCCCGGATGTCCTCGACCAGCTGGTCGTGGCGCGGGCGGTCGAGCAGCACGACCGTGACGTCGGACGGGTTGGAACCCTTGGCCTTGGCAACCTGGTGGATGTTCTCGGCGACGGGGTAGCGGATGTCGACGACGTCGGCTGCCTCCGGTCCGGTGACCAGCTTCTCCATGTAGAACACCGCGGACGGGTCGTACATGGTGCCGCGCGGCGAGACGGCGAGGACGGCGATGGAGTTGGCCATGCCCTTCGCGGTCAGGGTGGTGCCGTCGATCGGGTCGACCGCGACGTCGCACTCGGGTCCGGTGCCGTCGCCGACCTGCTCGCCGTTGTAGAGCATCGGGGCGTTGTCCTTCTCGCCCTCGCCGATGACGACGGTGCCGTTCATGCCGATGGTCGAGATCATCACGCGCATGGCCTGCACGGCCACGCCGTCGGCGCCGTTCTTGTCGCCCCGGCCGACCCAGCGGCCCGCTGCCATCGCGGCGGCCTCCGTGACGCGCACCAGCTCGAGGGCGAGGTTGCGGTCGGGTGCGGGCGGCTCCACGGTGAGGGCGTCGTTCATGGGGCGAACCCTATCTGGACGAAGCGTCCAGTCGTGACTTTGGAGGGCGTGCCGGACAACGTCTCGGTGCTAGTGCGCGTAGACGTCGACCTCGGTCGCCTTGACCACGAACGTCGCGATCATCCCGGGGGCCAGCCCGAGCTCCGCCACCGACGCGAGCGTCACGTCGGCGGCGAGGTCTCCGGCGCGGACCCGCACCACGTCGCCGACGGGTTCGAGCTCGGTGATCTGCACCGGGATCGCGTTGCGCGGACTGCCCCCTGGTGCGTCGCGGTGCACGGCGACGGCGGAGGGCCGGAAGACGGCCACGGCGGCGGAGCCGTCGAATGGTGCGGGGTCGGCGGCGGTGCCGTGCAGCACGGTGCCGTCGGGTCGTCGTACGCCTTCGGGGGTGGCGAGGCCGGACACCAGGTTCAGGCCGGCGAAGCGGGCGGCGAACGCGCTCCGCGGCCGGGAGAGTACGACGTCCGCCGGGCCCTGTTCCGCGATCCGACCGCCCTCCATCACCACGACCCGGTCGGCCAGGAGCAGGGCGTCGAGGACGTGGTGGGTGACGATCACGGTGGTGCGGTCGGCGAGGACCCTGCGGAGCAGCTGGCGCAGCGCGGGCGCGACGGAGATGTCGAGCGCGGCCATCGGTTCGTCGAGCAGCAGCAGCCGGGGCTCGGCCGCGAGGGCGCGGGCGACGGCGACGCGCTGGGCCTGGCCACCGGAGAGCTGCGCGGGTCGCCGGCCGGCCAGGTCGCCGGCGTCGACCTCGGCGAGCCAGCGTTCGGCCGTGGTGCGTGCCTCCCGTCGGCTGGCGCCGGTGCTGCGGGGACCGAACGCGACGTTGTCGAGGATGCTCAGGTGGGGGAAGAGCAGCGCCTCCTGGGCCAGCAGGGCGGTGCGGCGGGCGTGGGGCCGGACCCAGCGGTCCGGTCCGGTGACCTCCTCGCCGCCGATCACGACACGGCCGGTGTCGGGCCGGAGCAGGCCGGCGAGCACGGCCAGTGCGGTGGACTTCCCGGCGCCGTTGGCGCCGAGCAGCGCGACGGTCTCGCCCTCGGCGACCTCGAAGGCGATGTCGACGCCGCGGTCGGCGACGGTGGCCTCGATGAGGGCACTCATGATGCCGCCCGAGGACGGACCAGGCCGATGACCAGGACGGCAACCACGACGAGCAGCAGGGACATCGCCACGGCAGCGTCGGCGTCGGTCGCGCGGAGGTTGTAGATCAGCAGCGGCAGGGTCCGGGTGGTGCCCTCGAGGCTGCCGGCAAAGGTGATCGTCGCGCCGAACTCGCCGAGGGAGCGGGCGAAGGCCAGCACCGCGCCCGAGGCGAGGCCGGGGAGGACCAGGGGCAGCGTGACGCGGCGCAGCACGGTGGTGGGTGCTGCGCCGAGCGAGGCGGCCACGACGTCGTACTTCTCTCCAGCGGTGCGCAGCGCCCCTTCGAGGCTGACCACCAGGAAGGGCAGGGAGACGAAGGTCTGGGCGAGGACGACCGCGATGGAGGTGAACGCGATGCGCACCCCGAAGGCCTCGAGGTGCTCACCGAGCAGGCCCTGGCGGCCGAAGGTGGCGAGCAGGGCGATGCCGCCGACGACGGGAGGCAGGACAAGGGGCAGCAGGACGACCGAGCGGAGCAGCCCCAGCCCACGGAACTCGCTGCGCGCGAGCACCACCGCGAGGGGGACGCCGAACAGCAGGCACAGCAGGGTGCTGGCGGCGGACGTGCGGATGCTCAGGCCGAGCGCGGACATCGCCGCGTCGGAGGTGATCAGCGAACCGAAGTCCGCCCAGTTGATGCGGGTGGCCAGCGAGGCCACCGGGAGCACCACGAACACGACGGCCAACAGCGCCGGGATGAACACCCAGCGCGGCAGGCCGACGTGGCGAGTACGAGTCATGACGCCGGCGGTCCGAACCCGGCGTCGGCGAACACCTGCTGGCCCTCGGCGCCGAGGACCAGGTCGACCCATTCCTGAGCGAGGTCGGCGTGGTCCGAGCCCTCGACCACGACCAGCGGGTAGTGGTTGACGGCCGAGGCGGCCTCGGGGAGCTCGATGCCCTCGACCTTGTCGCCGGCGCCCTTCACGTCGGTGACGTAGACCAGTCCGGCGTCGGCCTCGCCGCTCTCGACCTTGGCGAGGACGTCGGTCACGGACTGCTCCTCGCTGACCGGCTCGAGCGTCAGTCCGGCACCGTCGGCGACCGTCCTGGCGGCGTTGCCACAGGGCACCTCGGGTGCGCAGAGGACGAGCTGGAGGTCGTCCCTGGCCAGGTCCGCGAGTGTCTTCACCCCGGCCGGGTTGCCCGGCGGCACGGCGATGACCAGGGTGTTCGTCGCGAACTCGGCCGGGTCGCCCGCGGCGAGGTCGGCCTCGACCAGCTTGGCCATGTTCTTGTCGTCGGCCGACGCGAAGACATCGGCCTCGGCGCCCTCGGTGATCTGGGCGACCAGGTCGGACGAACCGGCGAAGGAGAGCCTGACGTCGACGTCCGGGTGGTCGTCCTCGTACTGCTTCTCGAGCTGTTCGAAGGTCGTGGTCAGCGACGCCGCAGCGAAGACGGTGAGCGTCTCCTTCTCGCCGTCGTCGTTCCCGCAGGCCGCCAGGGGCAGGGCCAGGAGAAGGAGCAGCAACGCCAGGACCCGCGTCATCGGACCGGCCTCTCGACGACGACGTTGGTGGACTTCACCGAGGCGATCGCGCGGACGCCCGGCTCGAGGCCGAGCTCGAGGGCGGCCTCGGTGCTCATGAGGGACACGACGCGGTACGGGCCGCACACCATCTCCACCTGGGCCATCACGGTGTCGGTGACGACCCGGGTGACGATGCCGGTCATCCGGTTGCGGGCGCTGACCTCTCCGGCGCGGGTGCGGTCGTGCTCGGCGTCGTCGAGCAGGGAGGTGGCAAGTGCCGCGAGGTCGGTTCCCGCGATGGCGGTGCGGCCGTCGGCGGTGCTGCTCGGCACCCGGCCGGCGTCGATCCAGCGCCGCACGGTGTCGGTGCTGACGCCGAGGAGCTCGGCTGCCTCGGCCACGCGATAGTCGCTCATGCGTGCATTCTCTCGCATCTGCGTCTGTTTTGGGCCAGAGGGGGCGCATTTGCGTGTACGACGTCCCCGACTGCCGTCCGTCGAGGAGCCGCCGGGATACTTGACCCGTCATGAGCACCCCGAAGACAGAGCCCACCGGAAAGGCCGGCCGCTACCAGCGATCCGCCGCCGGCCTGGTGACCTCGCTGGTCGTGACCGTGATCGGCCTCGGAGCGCTGCTGTACTTCACCGGCGCCTTCCGGCACGACCTGGTGATCAAGCCCGAGGCGATCGACTACGCCGGGACCATCGCATCGGCGCAGCAGGCCGGGCTCACGCCGGTCTATCCCGCGACCCTTCCCGACGGCTGGATCGCGACGGGTGTCGACATCGTTCCCGGCGACGACCCGGTCTTCATGGTCCGCCTGCTGACCGACGACGGCGACTTCGTCGGCGTCCGTCAGGAGGACTCGACGATCCCGGCGCTGCTGGCGAAGTGGGTGGACGAGGAGACGCAGGTCGCCGACGCCTACACCGTTCCTGCCAGCGTGACCGCGCCGGTCGTGCGTGATTGGAAGGGCTACACCGACGACGGTGGTGACACCGCGTTCGCCGCCGAGCTCGGCGACGACTCGCTGCTGGTGTTCGGGTCGGCCTCGGCCGGGGACCTCCAGGTCGTCGTCGACAGCTTGACCACCGAGCCGATCAAGAACTGACCCGGCGGGTCAGTCCTCGTCGGCAGCCTCGAGCACGGCGTCGAGCCGGGCCCGTGCGCCGTCGATCCAGTCCTGGCAGATCGTGGCCAGCTTCTCGCCGCGCTCCCAGAGCGTGAGCGACTCCTCCAGCGTGGTGCCGCCGGCCTCGAGCTGCCGAACCACCTCGACCAGTTCGGCCCGGGCGTCCTCGTAGGACGGGGTCTCGTCAGGCGATTCACTCACGGGTTCTCCTCGATCAGTTCGGTCGTGGTGGCGGTGGCGTTGATCCGGCCGTCGGCGACGCGGACCGTGAGGGAGGCGCCGGGGGCGATGTCGATGGCCGAGGTCACGACGTGGCCGTCGGCGTCCTGGAGCACGGCATATCCGCGCTGCAGGGTGGCCAGCGGGGAGAGCGCCTTGACCCGCGCCCGCCGGTGGTCGATGTCGTCGGCCGCCCGGTCGAGTCGGGTCTCGAGCTGGCGGCGGATCCGGATCCGCCAGTCATCGAGCTCTTCGGCCCGGGCGTTGAGCAGGGTGCGGGGGTCTGCCAGCACCGGGCGGGACCGGATCGCGTCGAGCTGGCCCTGCTCCCGGTCCAGCCGCATGGTCACGGCCTGGCGGATGCGCGCGCGGGCCTCGATCACCCGGCTGCGTTCCTGGAGCATGTCCGGAACGATCAGCTTGGCCGCATCGGTCGGGGTGGATGCGCGGAGGTCGGCGACCAGGTCCAGCAGCGGCGAGTCGGGTTCGTGGCCGATGGCGGAGACGACGGGCGTGCGTGCGGCGGCGACCACCCGGATCAGTCCTTCGTCGGAGAACGGCAGGAGGTCCTCGACCGAACCGCCACCGCGGGCGATCACGATGACGTCGACCTCGGGGTGCGCGTCGAGGCGACGGACCGCCTCGATCACCTCGGCCGCGGACTTGTGGCCCTGCATCGAGGCGTAGGCGATCTCGAAGGACACGGCCGGCCACCGGCGGGTGGCGTTCTCGACCACGTCCCGCTCGGCGGCCGACTTGGGCGCGGTGACCAGCCCGACCCGGCCGGGGAGCGTGGGCAGGCGGCGCTTGCGCTCGGACGAGAACAGGCCCTCCGCGGCCAGGAGCTGCCGGCGTTGCTCCAGGCGGGCGAGCAGCTCGCCCAGTCCGACCATCCGGATGTCGCGCGCCTGCAGGGACATGCTGCCGCGGTTGGCGTAGTACGTCGGCTTCGCGTGGATGACCACCGAGGCGCCCTCGGTCACGGGCGTGGCGAGCCCGTCGAAAAGGACCCGCGAGCAGGTGACCGGCACCGAGATGTCGGCGACCGAGTCGCGCAGCGTGAGGAAGACCGTGGCCAGCCCCGGACGGCGACTGATCTGGGTGACCTGGCCCTCGACCCACACCGCACCCAGCCGGTCGATCCAGCCCGAGATCGCGTTCGCGATCGCACGGACCGGAGCCGGCTTCTCGAGCGAGGTCTCCAGGGTCACGCCCGCGAGCCTATTTGATCGGGCCGACATCGACGGCACAGTGGGGGCGTGACGACAGCCCTGGTGATCGGTGAAGCGGTTCTCGACGTGGTCCAGGCTCCCGGAGCGGCGCCCGTCGAACGGCCCGGCGGCTCGGCCGTCAACGTCGCCGTCGCCCTGGCCCGGCTGGGTCGCCCGGTCCGGATCGCGACCGCCTACGGGCCCGACGCGGCAGGCGAACTCCTCGAAGGGCACCTGCGGACCGCCGGGGTCGACCTCGCGGCCGATCCGCACGTGCTGGCAGCCAGCCCGCGCGCGGACGCCGTCATCGGCGCGACCGGCGCGGCGTCGTACACGTTCGAGGTGGGGTGGCAGCTGCCCGCCGACGTACCGACCGATGCGCCGCACGTGGTGCACGTGACGTCGCTGGCGCCGCTGATGGCGCCCGGCGCAGCGGACGTCCTCGCGCTGGTGGAGCAGCTGAGGGCCACCACCACGGTGTCGTACGACGTCAACCTCCGCCCCGCGATCACGGGCACCGGTCCCGAGGTGCTCGCCGGCGTGAACCGGATGGCGGCACTCGCCCATCTGGTGAAGGCCTCCGACGAGGACCTGCTGGCGCTCTGGCCTGACCAGGACCCGGGGGAGTCGGCGTCCCGGCTCCTCGAGCTCGGTCCGTCGGCGGTGGTCGTGACGCACGGTGACGGCGGCGCGTCATGGCACTCGCGGTGCGGCTGCGACTGGTGCACCGGTGGCATCCACGCCCAGACGGTCGAGGTCGTCGACACCATCGGCGCGGGCGACACGTTCGGTGCCGCACTGATCGACCACCTCTGGCCACTGCTCGGTGCCGGCGGTGCCGACCGGATCGCAGCGCTCGAGGCGGAGGAGTGGATCGCTGCGCTGGAGTATGCCGCCAAGGCAGCCGCGATCACCGTCGGTCGGGTCGGTGCGGACCCGCCGACCCGCGCCGAACTGGGCTAGGGCCCTACGATTCACGCGTGCGGTTGCGGATCGATCTTGCCTATGACGGCACCGAATTCCGGGGCTGGGCCACCCAGCCGGGACTGCGGACGGTGCAGGAAGAACTGACGTCCGCGCTGACGACGGTGCTGCGCATCCCCGACGGTTCGCTCATGGTCACCGTCGCGGGGCGGACCGATGCGGGTGTGCACGCCCGGGCGCAGGTCGCCCACGTCGACGTCCCCGACGACGCGCTCGCCGTCGCGCCCGACCAGATGTACCGGCTCGCGCGCCGCGTCAACGGCGTGCTGGACCGCGACGTCCGGGTGCACCGGATCGGGCCCGCGGCGGAGGGCTTCGACGCGCGCTACTCCGCGCTGTGGCGGCGCTACTCCTACCGGATCGCCGACGCACCGGCCCTGATCGACCCGCTGCGCCGTCGCGAGGTGCTGCGCTGGGGACGGCACCTCGACGGTGACGCGATGAACGAGGCCTCGGCCTCCCTCGTCGGACTCCACGACTTCGCGGCGTTCTGCAAGAAGCGCGAGGGCGCGACGACGATCCGCACGTTGCTCGACTTCGACTGGCGCCGGGACGACAGCGGGATCCTGGTCGGCCACGTCCGCGCCGACGCGTTCTGCCACTCGATGGTGCGCGCACTCGTCGGGTGCGTCGTGGCCGTCGGCGAGGGACGGCGGCCCGTCGAGTGGGCGGCCGAGGTGCTGACCGGTCGTCGACGCGACCAGGGCGTGACCGTCGTACCCGCGCACGGGCTGGTGCTCGAAGAGGTCCGGTATCCCGAGGACTCCGAACTGGCCAACAGGGCGCAGCAGACCGCCGCCCGCCGTACTTCCACCGAGGCGCCCTCATGAGCGACGAGCACTACTTCACCGCCGATCCCTCGGTGCCGTTCCAGCGGGAGACGGCGTACGCCGCCGTCTGGGGCCTCGAGCTCCAGCTCCAGAGCGGGTCGGGCGTGTTCGCCAGGGGCCGCCTGGACAGCGGCACGTCGATCCTCTTCCGGGAGACCGAACCGCCCGCGGGAGGCCGGATCCTCGACCTCGGTTGCGGGTACGGCGTGATCGGGCTCGCCGTCGCGGCGGCGGTGCCGGACGCGGTGGTCACGGCCGTCGACGTCAACCAGCGCGCCGTCCTGCTGGCCAACGAGAACGCGGAGTCGCTCGGGGTCACCGACCGCTTCACGGCGTCGGTGCCCGAGGACGTCCCGGCGGACGCGGAGTTCGATGAGATCTGGTCCAACCCGCCCATCCGGATCGGCAAGGAAGCCCTTCACGAACTGCTGCTGACCTGGCTGCCGCGGCTGGCACCCGACGGCCGCGCCGTGATGGTCGTGGGCAAGAACCTCGGCGCCGACTCGTTGCAGCGCTGGCTCGGCGAGCAGGGATTCCCGACCACCCGGCTGGCCAGCGCCAAGGGCTTCCGGGTCCTCGAGACGCGCCGCGGCTGACCGGCCGCTGTCTAGGGTGGGCGCATGCCCACCGAGTTCACCGTCCGCGGTTCGCACGTCGCCTTCCAGAGCCCCGAGCGGGGCACCGTCCGGGCCACGCTCGGCTTCGAGGGTCCGGCCCTCAAGCCCGTCTACAACCGGGTCGTGTCCGACCTCGACGCCGTGAAGAAGTCGATCCAGGTGCTGCACAACCCCGAGCACGGTCCGGTCACGTGGTGGGCGACCAAGCACATCCGCACCTGGGCCGAACGCCCGTGGAACCAGGACGGCAAGCAGCTGCCGCTGGTGCACCACGCGAGCATCAGCCTCGAGGTGAAGTTCCAGGACTTCACGAAGCTCACCGACTGGGTCGGCCGCAACGTGACCGGGACGGCCGGGTTCAGCCTCGACGGCGTCGTGTGGGCACTGACCGAGAACAACCGGCAGGACCTCGAGAAGGCGGTCCGCACCCGCGCCGTCCAGGACGCCGCGCGCCGAGCCCAGGAGTACGCCGACGCGCTCGGCCTCGGACAGGTCCGGCCCGTCGCGGTGGCCGATGCCGGCATGCTCACCATGGGCATCTCGCCCATGGACGGCGGCGGTGCGGCGCCGTACATGCGCATGGCCGGCATGGCCAAGGACTCCTCGGGAGCCAGCGAACTCGAGCTCTCGCCCGAGGACATCGAGGTCTCCGCGCAAGTCGATGCGCGGTTCGTCGCAGAGTGAATCTCTCCGAGGTGGCGCGGCTGCTCGACCGGCAGGGCGGGCTGACCCACGAGCGCGCCGCCGTGCTCCAGCAGGCGGCGGCACCCGACCGGGCCGGAAGCTACAAGTGCGTGCACCCCGAGCTCGGCGGGCACGGGTGGTCGCACCCGTGGCCCGACGAGGAGATGACGCCGCACGCCTGCTGTCGCGAGCACGAGCACTGCCCGGCCGAATGGGCCAGGCAGTGACGGGCTACCTGCCTACTGCGGCGTCTGCTCGGAGTCGAGCGACACCTTGAGGGTCGAGCCGTAGGGCATCGCCTGCACGATGCGCATCCGCGCGAGCGCCGGGTGCTCGTCGAGCAGCTTCGCCGCGTTGGCCAACGACCGCAGGGCGGCTGTCTCGGCACGCGCCTGCTCGAGCTGGACCTGGGCCTGCTGCTTGGCGGTCACCAGGCTGGCGTAGGCCGTTCGGAGCTCCACCGGCAGCATGACGTCCTTGACCGCGACGTCCGAGACCTCGATCCCGACCGTTTCGGCGGCTGCTCGTGCGGTCGCCGTCAGTGAGGGCCCGAGACCACGGACAGCGGTCAGGGCTTCCTCCACGGGGACGCCGACCAAGGCGTCTCGCAGGGTGACCTGAACGGCCAGGTAGACGACCGCCAGCGGTTGGGCGGTGTGCTCGGTGAACTGGACGGCATCGATGACGCTCCAACGAATCACGGCGGTCACCTTGACCGCGACGCCGTCGGCGGTGAGGACCTCTTGGGGGGAGACCTGCTCCAGCCGTTCGCGGACGTCGACAGGGAAGTACGTCGCGCCGCGGCGCCGCCGATGCTTGCCCGGCTCGAGTGCGCGTGTCGGGTGCCCCGGTCGTTGCTCGAGGAGCCGTTCCCCGGGCGAGGCAATGGTGGTGAAGAGGGACATGACGGCTTCTCCTTTCGCGTTGTCGGCCATCGGTTGAGCTTGTGGAGGTGACGCCGGACGAAGACACACCACCAGCGGGACCGGAACGTCGTACCGACCGTTCCGGTCGCAAGGCTGGGAAGTGCTGATCTCTCCGTCCGACGCCACCAATGCAGAGGATTTGAACCTCGGGCGCTTGCGCGCCTTGCCAGGTGCCTTCGCAGGGCGTTGCGAGGTACAACGCGCAGAATCTGGTTCGGCACGCCGAACCGCCTGCTGATCTCGCAGGGAGAGGCTACGGCGAGAGCGGGCCGGGCACCTACGGATTGATGGGACCGCTCAGCCGACCTTGCCGTACTTGCGGTGGATCGTCTGCTTCGTGACCCCCAGGAGAGTCCCGATCTCCGCCCAGCTCAGGCCGGCGTGGCGCGCCCGCCGCACGGCGACCTCCTCGCGGCGGGCAAGAACCCGTCGTGCCTCGGCGACAGCGGCCAGTTCGGGGACCACCTCGCCGCCATCGCCTGTGCCGACTGCCGTTCTCATGCCGTCAGCATATGCTGACGGTCAGGGTGCGACAACCGCTGTGGCCAGAACGGCAGCGGCATCGCCCTCGACGGGCTTGCGCTTCCACAGCATCAGCAGCAGGTCCGCAGCAGGCGCGGACAGCTCAGCCACCGGCTCGCCCTCACCGAGGTCGAGCGAGCGGTCGAGGTCAGTCGCCACGAACCGCACCGTCCCCTGCAGGGGTGCGGTCCGGCCGAGCTTGATCTGGCGCGGGTAGAACAGCGTCGCGACCTCGTCGACGCCGTCCCACGCGAGCTCGGGGGAGATCGACCACTCCGCTTCGCGTCCCTGGGAGGCGAGGGCGTCGTACAGGTGGATGGTGACTTCCTGGGTCTGGCGGCGGCGCCAGAAGATGCTCCTCGGCTCGGGTCCGAAGGTCCAGACGGTGTCGTCGGGCGCGGTGGTCCGCAGCGCGTCCAGCAGGGTGCTGGCGGCGGCACGGTAGCCCGCTACGAGTGCCGCCCGATCGGTGCCGACGGCCACGGTGTCGCCGTCCGGAGTGCCGGCCGTGATCGCGTGCGCCGCCCATGCGTGCACCCAGCGGGTGTGCTCTCCGAGATCGGCCAGCGTCCAGCCGGGGCAGGCAGGGACCGGTGCTGTCAGGTCGCCGCCTTCCAGCACCTCGGCGAACCGGTCGGTCGTCGTCTGCAGCAGGTCGATCCACTCCATGGCCGAATCCTTGCAGCAGACTCGCAACAGGATTGCGGGTTGCAGCGTTGGAGGTGTGTGGAAGCAGTGATGGAGTCGAGCGGGGCGGACCCGGCCGCGTTCACCGACGCCCCGGCGTTCGATGACTGGGTCGCGGCGCGTGGCCCGGCATTGCTGCGTCTCGCCTACGTGCTGACCGGCAACGCGGCCGATGCGGAGGATGTCGTCCAGGACGCCCTGTCGCGTGCGTTGCCGCGTTGGGACCGGATCGCCCGCGTCGAGAACCCCGACGCGTACGTCCGCCGGATGGTGGTCAACGCGCACACCTCGTGGTGGCGGAAGTTCCGGCGTCGCGAGTCGCCATCGGAGTTCGTCGGTGGCGGCGAGGTCGTCGCCGGTCCGGGCGAGGGTCCCGGGCACGACGAACGGGCGCGGATCTGGGCGGCCTGCCAGGCGCTTCCCGAGGCGCAGCGGACCGCCGTGGTCCTGCGTTTCTACGAACAGCTCGAGTACGACGAGATCGCGGCGTTGACGGGGGTCCGCGAGGGCTCCGTCCGCTCGCGGGTGTCGCGCGGGATCGCCGTACTCAGGACCGAGCTGGGCAACCTGAACGAGCAGGACAGGGGTGAGCGAGATGACTGACTTCGAGGAGCAGGTGGGCGCAACGCTCGCCGCCGTCGCCGAGGAGGCGCCGGACGCGTCCGGCCTGACCGCCGGCGCCCGCCGTCGTCATCGCGTACGACGCCAGCGGCGGATCGCCGTGGGGGGAGTCGCGGCCGCGCTCGTCGTGGCGGTGTCGGCTGTGGCCCTCGGTGCTCGCGACGGCGGGTCGCCTGACATCGCGGAGGATCCGACCGAGACGCCGTCTGCCGCCTGGCAGACGATCTCGGAAGGCGATCTCCGCGCCTCGTTGCCGCCCGACTGGAAGGCCTACGACTGCGGGGGCGACAACGCCGCGGCGAGCCGCAGTGTCTATGCGGCACCCGGTGAGGATCCGTGCGCCGACGGGAGGGGGACCTCCTTCGAGGAGTTTGAGACCTACGAGCCCCTGGATGCTGCGGGGGTGGTGGTTCGGCGGCCGGGCGACGGCCGTGCGTACTGGACCGCCTACGTCCATGTCGATGAGTGGATCTTCAACGTGACCTCCGCCGACCGCGACCTCACGCGCCAGATCCTCGCGACGGCTCGGCTCGACGGGCAGCCGGTGATCGACGGCTCGCAGTGGGTGTCGTTCGAGCGCAACGGCATTGGCTACGACATCCCTGCTTTCTGGGGTGTCGGCGAGAAGGGGGATCGCAGTGGCTATGCCGTCTGCGCGGTGCCGGGCGCGGCGGGTGAGGGGTCAGGTGAGCAACTCGATGACCGGCACTACGGCTTCAACAGGCCCTTCGGGAACCTGCAGGTCACGGTCACTGCGCCGACTCAGGCTGTGGCCGAGATCGTGTGGGCATCACTCAACGAGGCTCCTGACGCGGTCGGTGGCGGGTGTGTCGAGGAGGACTTCAACGTCGGCCTGCTGCCGCCGGAGGGTGGTCCCGGCAAGCCGGTGGAGGGCTCGGAGTCGGCTTCGGTTCCGGGCACCACCGCCGATGCCGCCATTGCGTTCGGTGCGGATCTGGCGCGGTTCCACGCCGCAGGCGAGGACTATCCGATCGACATGTTCGCTGTGGAGAGCCTCATGAAGGACGGCGACCTGGCACCGTTCCAGCCCGGCAACCGGCTCAACATCTACTTCCGGCTGAGGACGCAGCCGGGCGTCCTCTTCTGCCTCGTCAACGAGACCACGGGCGAATACGCCGCCTACGACAGCACGGCGGGCGGATTGATCGGTCAGGGCACCACGGACCCCGGTGGCGTGTCGACCTTCGATGACCGGTGTGCCGCGGAGATCAACGACGGCTGAGGGGGCGATTTCGCGCAGGGGGCAGTTGCGAGGACAGACCGGAATTGAAGGACGACGGCCGCCCAGGATCTCTCCTGGGCGGCCGTCGTTGTGGTGCGGGCTGTGGCCCCACTCCTCAGCCCGCGTCGGTGGTAGCGCAGTCAGCGGTTGGCGGTCATCTTGCGGCGGGCCAGGACAGAGCCTGCTGCGGTCAGTACGCCGCCGCCGGCGAGAACCCACGCCAGGTTCATGCCTTCGTCGTCAGAACCGGCTCCGGCGTCGATGCGGTTCGGGACCTGGACGTCGTCGGCGTCGGAAACGTCGTTCCCGGCAGCCGGCGCCTTGTCGGCCGGCACCTCGTCAGCGGGGACGTCCTCGGGCTTGTCGCCCGGCTCACCGTTGGTGAGGTCGTCGGGGCCTTCGGGGTCGTTGTCGTCCTCGCCGTTGGTCAGGTCGCCGGGGCCCTCGGGGTCGTTGTCGTCCTCACCGTTGGTGAGGTCGCCGGGGCCGTGCGGCTTGGGGTCGTCGTTGTCCTCCGGGTTGGTGATGTCACCGGGACCCTGGGGCTTCGGGTCGTTGTCGTCCTTCGGGATGGCGATGTCGCCGGGGCCCTGCGGCTTCGGGTCCTCGTCGTCCTTCGGGACGGCGATCTCGGCGGGGCCCTCGGGCTTCGGGTCCTCGTCGTCGTGCGGCTGGACGATGATGACCGGGCCGGGCTCGAAGCCGTCGGCGTGAGCGGTTCCAGCGAAGCCGCCGAAGGCGATGGCGCTCGCGGCGAGCGGGGTGGCGATGAGCAGGCGGAGCGCGGTGCGGGTGGTGGTGTTCATGGTGTTCTCCTCAGGTGGTGGGGTCCGTGTGGTTCCCGGTGGCTTGGTGTTCTTGGTGGTAGGAGCGCGTCGGCCTGAGGACCTTGCAGAAACTTCGAGAACCTTCTGGATTCTTTTACGGGGCGTCGGTGGAGTCGCCCCTTCTCGCGGTGAAGTGCCAACACGGGACTGCGCCGAGTGCGGAAGATGAGTGCGGATGCAGCGCGGTGACGCGTACGACGTCACCCGGGCCGTCGGTCACCGGGCATGCCGCTGGCCCCGCTGGTGGGCGGGGTGCGGGGCGTGGTGGCTATTGCTCGGGGTCGGCTGGGTCGACAGTGCGGGGTGGGTCGAGGGCGCGGGTGCCGTCGGGTCCGACGAGGAAGTGGTGGCCTTGGGGGCTGGTCCACAGGTAGTGGCCGGGCAGGACGATCACGTAGCGCCACTTGGAGAAGGTCTTGGCGCGGTGATGTCGTCTGCACAGCGGGACGAGGTTGCAGGGGCAGGTCGCGCCGCCTTGGCCGTGGGGTGTCGCATGATCGAGATCGCAGCGCGTGGCTTGTTTCGGGCAGCCGGGGAACCGGCACGTGTGGTCGCGTAGTTCGACCCGGTGGCGGAGGCGGTCGGGGATCTCGTAGGAATCCACGGGGACGCAGTCGGCGAGGTCGATCACCGGGCGCACGATCACGGTCGTGTTGGGGGCTTGGAGCCATTCCTTGATCTGCGCCGTGCTCACCGGGGCACGGCCTTGCTCCCACCGGCCGACGGGGTTCGCGAACGGGTTGTCCTCGTTGAGGCTGGTGTCGGTGATGTGGACGCTCAGGACGACCTTGCGGCCGGGGTCTCGAGACGGTTGCTGCGCAACCTCCTCGACCTCCGGGTCGTCGGCGAACAGCAGGTCAAGGCCGAGGTCCTGACGGGCCATCTCGCCGACAGACTTGGCCCGACGGACGTCGAAGGAGTCGGTGTCGCCGAGTTGTCCGCGGAGCTTCGCTCGACGGGACAGGGCCTGGTCGAAGTCATGGGCGTCGGCGGCGTCCAGGATCGCGTGGGACTCGACCTGCCCGTTCGCGTCCACGTCGTCGAGGTCCACTCGCCGTCGGTCCGCGGCGGCTTGGCGCTCTTGCTCGGCGCGTTCGGGGTCGAAGCGGATGACCGCTTCGGTGACGAGGCGTTCCAGTTGCGCCCAGCCGACCCCACCAACCGCAGCCAACTGGCGGTCCACAAAGGCCGCGGCGTCGGCGTTGAGCGGGCGGGTGAGGTCCGCGATGCGTTCGGCACGCCACGGCTCCAGGCGACCTTCAACCACTGAGGCGTAGATGCCGGGCAGGCGCCAGGCGCACTCGATGATCCGCCCGACGTACGCCCGCCCACCGTCAGGGGACCTGCCGAGGACGGCGATGAACTCCATCAGGTTGAACTCCGAGACCAGTGGTGCACCGTCGCCGGCGATCGGAACACCGGTGTCGATGACGCCGTCCATGATCGTGGCCGCACCCTCGGTGGTGGTCACGACGTTGTCGGTGGCCCAGTCCACGA
This sequence comes from Nocardioides sp. CPCC 206347, assembly GCF_048654605.1. Classification (NCBI taxonomy): domain Bacteria; kingdom Bacillati; phylum Actinomycetota; class Actinomycetes; order Propionibacteriales; family Nocardioidaceae; genus Nocardioides; species Nocardioides sp. CPCC 206347. The sequence continues at coordinate 1,210,016 of NZ_JBMCYZ010000001.1, read as the reverse complement.
CGTCGATCCATTCACCGACCACCAGCTCCTGGCGGGTGCGGACCTTGGCCCGGAGATCGGTGAGGATCTCGGCCGTCGTACGGGCACCGTGGCTGCCCGTCAGCGAGGGCTGGGTTCCGAGATCCATACATGTATTAGATCACCGAGGTCCGACATCGCGAAGCGTCGCGAGCCTGCCTGTGGACAGGCGAACGTCCACAGGCAGGCTTGTGGGGAGTTGGTGGACGGTGCGGGGGTTTCGAGGCTCGTCGCTGGCGCTCCTCGCACCTCAACCACCGTGCCGGGTGGTCTCGAGACGGTTGCTGCGCAACCTCCTCGACCAACGGGCAACCGTCGCTCCTCGACCACCGACCGACCTAACTCGGTCGCACCTGCTGGCCCCATGACGGACAATCAAATCTTGTGGGTCACGTAGAGGTCGCAGGTCTCCGGTACGAACTGCCCGATGGGCGGGTCCTTCTCGACGACGTCGCGTTCCGGGTGGGTGAGGGCGCCAAGGTCGCGCTGGTCGGGGCGAACGGTGCGGGCAAGACGACGCTGTTCCGGATCATCACCGGCGACCTCTCCCCCCACGCGGGCGTCGTGACGCGCTCGGGCGGGCTCGGCGTGATGCGCCAGATGGTCGACCGGGGTCTGGCCGAACAGCCGACGGTCGGCGACCTGCTCCTCAGCCTTGCCCCCGAGCGGGTGCGTCGCGCGCAGGCGGAGGTCGACCGGTGGGAGCTCGCGCTCATGGACACCGACGACGAGAAGACCCAGATCGCCTACGCCACGGCGCTGTCGGAGTACGCCGACGCCGGCGGGTACGACGTCGAGGTCATCTGGGACGTCTGCACGGTCAAGGCGCTGGCACTCCCGTACGACCGCGCGAAGTACCGCGAGCTGCGCACCCTGTCCGGCGGAGAGCAGAAGCGGTTGGTGCTGGAGTACCTCCTCGCCGGGCCGGAGGAAGTGCTGCTGCTCGACGAGCCCGACAACTTCCTCGACGTGCCCGGCAAGATCTGGCTCGAGCAGCGGATTGCTGCATCGGACAAGACGATCCTCTTCATCAGTCACGACCGCGAGCTGCTCGCCAACACGGCCACGCACGTCGTGACGGTGGAGCTCGGGGCGGGTGGCGGTGGCAACAGCACCTGGACGCACGCGGGCAACTTCACGTCGTACCACGAGGCCAGGAAGGACCGCTTCGCCCGCTTCGCAGAGCTGCGGCGTCGGTGGGACGAGGAGGAGGCGAAGCTCAAGGCACTGGTGCTGCGGCTGAAGATCAAGGCCGAGTACAACGACGGCATGTCGTCGCAGTACCGCGCCGCGCAGACCCGCCTCCGCAAGTTCCAGGAGGCCGGACCGCCGACCGAGCAGCCGCGCGAGCAGCAGGTCACGATGCGGCTGTCCGGCGCCCGCACCGGCAAGCGCGCCATCGTCTGCGAGGACGTGGAGCTCACCGGCTTGATGAAGCCCTTCGACCTCGAGGTCTGGTACGGCGACCGGTTGGCCGTGCTCGGATCGAACGGCTCCGGCAAGTCCCACTTCCTGCGGCTGCTCGCCACGGGCGGCAGCGACCCCGACATCGAGCACCAGCCCGTCGGTGACGCGGACATCGCTCCGGTCCACCACACCGGCCGAGCCCGGCTCGGTGCGCGGGTGCGCCCCGGATGGTTCGTGCAGACCCACGAACACCCCGAGCTCTCGGGCCGCACGCTGCTGGAGATCCTGCACCGCGGAGACGGCTCGCCGAACGGGCGCAAGGGCATGGGGCGTGAACAGGCCGCTCGGGTGCTGGACCGCTACGAGCTGGCGGCGAGCTCGGAGCAGAAGTTCGAGTCGCTGTCGGGCGGCCAGCAGGCGCGGTTCCAGATCCTGTTGCTCGAGCTGTCGGGCGCGACCCTGCTGCTGCTCGACGAGCCGACCGACAACCTCGACGTCCAGTCGGCCGAAGCCCTGGAGGAAGGGCTTGCAGCCTTCGACGGGACCGTCGTCGCGGTCACCCACGACCGCTGGTTCGCCCGCGGCTTCGACCGGTTCTGCGTGTTCGGGTCCGACGGTTCGGTCTACGAGTCGGACGATCCCGTGTGGGACGAGGCGAGGGTGGTGCGGACGCGATGAGCGAGCTGCAGATCACCGAGCTCCAGCGCGGTGACGAGGCAGGCCTCGCGGCCTGGTCGGACGTGGCGGTCGCCGCAGAACGGCACGATCTCGGCGACAACGCCGAGTACTGGACCCGCGACGAGCTGCTGCCCATGCTGGGCGCTACGACGGGACGCCGTCAGTTCCGGCTGTTCAGCGGAGCGCTGGACGGTGAGGTCGTCGCGGCTGGCCGGATGCTGGTGCCGCTCAAGGACAACCTCGACCTCGCGGAGGTCCACGTCGCCGTTCGGCCCGACGTACGCCGGCGCAGGCTCGGCAGCCAGCTCGTCAGGCACATCGAGGGATGTTCACTGGCTGCGGGGCGTACGCGGCTGGACGCCTTCCCCTCCTGGCAGCACGACAGTCCCGAGGACGGTGCCGGCACCGCGGGCGCGGAGTTCGCCCGGGCCCACGGCTTCACGCTGACGCTCGGCGACATCCAGCGCCAGCTGCACCTTCCGGTCGCCGACGAACTGCTGGAACGGTTGGCGCGGGAAGCGGCGCCGCACCACCTGGGCTACGAGCTCCGGTCCTGGGCGGGGCCGATTCCCGAGAACCTCGTCGTGAGCTGGCTCGAGCTGTCCTCGACCCTGGCCACCGAGGCGCCGAGCGGCACAGGAGTCCACGAGAACGACGCCGTGGACGTTCCGGCGTTCCGGGAGTCCGAGGCCCTCCAGACAGCCCAGGGCCGGACGATGTGGCACACAGTGGCGCTCGACGACACCGGTCGGGTGGTCGCCTACACCCAGCTTGCCGAGACCCTTCGCGACAACCCGTTCCTCTTCCAGTGGGGCACGCTGGTCCATCGGGACCACCGCGGCCACCGACTGGGACTGGCCGTGAAGGTGGCCAACCATCGCGCCCTCCAGGCAGGCAGCGACGTGGCGGGTCGTCGTACCGTCACCTGGAATGCAGGGGTCAACGACCACATGATCAGGATCAACGAACGACTGGGTTTCGTCCGCGGAGCCCGTGGCGGCGAGTTCCAGAAGAAACTGACCTGATCGGTTCCCCGTTGTGCGACTACGGTGGAACCGTCACCGTCCGCACCGAGGAAGGAATGCCCCCATGGCTGCCAGCAACGCGAACGACGACCTCAAGGCCAAGATGCGCGAGGCGCTCGACCGCAAGAACAACAAGGGCAAGACCCTGACCGAGGAAGTCCCGGGCAAGGAGAAGGCCCACGGCTCCGAAGTCGTCGGCGGCGCTCCGAAGATGCACCGCCGCAAGGCCGGTGGCGGCGGCTCCTGACCCTCAGGACCGCCAGGGACCTCAGCCGTCCGAGCCGAGCTTCAGGTCGGTCGTGCTCTCCTTGCCGCCGCGCAGGTAGGTGACCTTCACGGTGTCACCGGGGCGGTAGGAGCGCACGGTCGCAATCAGGCCGTCGCTGTCCTCGATGCGGCGGTCGTCGATCGCGGTGATCACGTCACCCGCCTTGAGGCCGGCGTCGGCGGCGGCCGAGCCGTTCTCCGTCTCCTCGATCTTCGCGCCGGAGACGGTGGTGTCGCTCGAGCCGGCGGTACCGGCGGCGTTGGAGACCTGGATCCCGAGGCGGGCGTGGGTGGGGGCCTCGCCGCCGCGCAGCTGCTCGATGATCGGCAGCACCTCGTCGATCGGGATCGCGAAGCCGAGCCCGATCGAGCCGGACTCGGCGCCCGCTCCGGATCCCGTCGAGCGGATCGAAGCGTTGATGCCGACGAGCTGGCCGTCCATGTTGACCAGCGGGCCACCGCTGTTGCCGGGGTTGATGGCGGCGTCGGTCTGGATCGCCGGGTAGGCGGTCACGTTGCCGTTGGCGTCGCGCGCCACCTGGACCGGACGGTTCAGGGCGCTCACGATGCCGCTGGTGACGGTCGCGTCCAGGCCGAAGGGTGAACCGATGGCGACGACCTGCTCGCCCACGTCGAGGTTGCTGGACTTGCCGAGCGTGATCGGGGTCAGGTTGTCGACGCCCTCGACCTTCACCAGCGCGGTGTCGGTCAACGGGTCCGTGCCGACGATGGTCGCCCGCGCCTTGGTGCCGTCGCTGAACGACGCGGTCACCTCGGCCTGCTTGGCGTCGATCTCCCCGCCCAGCGTGACGACGTGGTCGTTGGTCAGGATCAGGCCGTCGGCGTCGAGGACGACGCCCGAGCCACTGCCCGAGTTGCCGCCCCCGCTCACGTCGAGCGCCACCACGGAAGGCAGTACGGCGGCCGCGACTCCTTCGACGCTGCCGGACGCCGCCTGCTTGTCACCGGTGTCGGCGACCTGCAGCGGAGCGCCTCCGCTCGAGCTGCTCGAGCCGTCGGTCGCGGCGTCGTAGATCGCCGCACCACCGACTCCGGCCCCGCCCCCGACCAACAGGGCTCCGGTCAGCACCAGCACTGCGAATCCCGACCGCCTCGGCCGCCGGAAGGGGGGCGACGGCTGCGCGGGGGATCCGTGGGGGAACAGTGGCGGTGCTGGCGGCGGGGGCAGGACCTGAGTCATGCCTCTACTTTGAGGAGCCTCCCTGTGACTGCGCTGAGACCAGGTTGAGGACTTGCCCTGAGAGTCCTACACCTGGCGGTCGCGCGAATCCCAGTACGGCTTGCGCAGCTCGCGCTTGAGGATTTTGCCCGTGGGGTTGCGGGGGAGTGCCTCGACGAGGTCGACCGAGCGGGGCGCCTTGAAGCGGGCCAGCCGCTCACGGGTCCATTCGATCAGCTCGACGTCCGAGGTGTCGGAGCCGGGCTTGAGGGCAACGACGGCCTTCACGGACTCGCCCCACTGGTCGTCGGGGACGCCGATGACGGCAACCTCGAGGACGTTCGGGTGCTCGGACAGCACGCGCTCGACCTCGGGGGAGTACACGTTCTCCCCGCCGGTGATGATCATGTCCTTGAGGCGGTCCGACACGAACACGTAGCCGTCCTCGTCGACATGGCCCATGTCGCCAGTGCGGAACCAGCCGTCCTCGACCAGGACCTCGGCGGTCGCCTCCGGCTTGTTCAGGAAGCCCTTCATCAACTGCGGTGTGCGGAGCCAGAGCTCGCCGTGCTCGCCGGTCGCCACTTCCTCGAGCGTGGCGGGGTCGACGATGCGGACCTCGCACTCCGGTACTGGCTTCCCGGCTGACAGCAACCGCTCCGGGTGCCCGTCGGTGATCGCGTTGCGGTGGTCCTCGGGCATCAGGTGGGTGGCGACCCCGGACACCTCGGTCAGGCCGTAGACCTGGATGAAGTCGGTGTCCGGCCAGGCCTCCATCGCGGCGCGCAGCAGTGGCGGCGGCATGGGGGCGGCGCCGTACGTGTAGGTCTTGAGGGCGCTGAACAGCTTGACCGCGTCGGGCCCGGACTGCAGCACCTGGGCGAGCACCGCCGGGACGAGGAAGGTGCGGTTGGCACCGGCCATGATCGCGCCGGCGAGCGAGGCGGCGTCGGGCTCGCGGGTCATCACGCTCGGGATGCCGTCGTGGATCCCGAAGAGGACGTACGACGACCCGCCGACATGGAAGAGCGGCATGGCGACCATCGACTTGTCGCCGGGCTCGAATCCCCAGCCGTCGTGGGCGTTCACGGTGTGCTTGACCATGTTGCGGTGCGTGAGCATCACGCCCTTGGGCCGACCGGTCGTGCCCGAGGAGTACATGATCAGGCAGACGTCGTCCTCGAGGACGTCGGGACCGTCGTCGCAGACCACCGAGTCGGCGAGGAACTGCTCGTACTCGTCGCCCTCGGCGCCGTCGGGGGTCACCTCGATGATCTTCTGGACGTTCGGGAGCCGGTCGCGGATCGCCAGGATCGTGGGCATCAGCTCGCTGCCCACGAAGAGCACCTTCGCCCCGGAGTCGTTGACGGCGTAGTCGATCTCGTCGCCCGCCGAACGCCAGTTGATGATCGCGTTGGCGGCGCCGATCGAGCTGGCAGCGAGGCTGATCTCCACGCAGGCCGGGTGGTTCTTGTCGAGGAACGAGACGACGTCACCGCGGGCGATGCCGAGCTCGCGAAGCCCCCCGGCCGCGCGATGCACCCGTTCGTGCCACTGGGCCCACGTCCAGGTCCGGCCGAGGTAGGTCATCGCCTCCGCGTCGGGTGTCGCCGCCGCCCAGTAGTTGAGTCGGTCGTCGACGTACGTCGGCTCCGAGGGGTGGGCCGGGGGCCAGGCCCGGGTGGCTGAAGAGGACCCTGATGGTGACGTTGTCGTCGCGCTCACGTCCCGGATTGTGTCCCAGGTCACAAGGATGCACAACGACCCCCTCAAGGTGTGGCCACTCTCCGTTCACCTCCGTCCACCACGATGGAGAGGTGAATCTCGCGTCGTCGCCCCTTCTCCGCGGCGACGAAGCCCCCGCTGCGAGCACGCTCGTGGAGATCTTCCGCCGTACTGCCGCCGACTTCCCGGACGCGATGGCCCTCGACAGCGGCAACGACACCGTCACCTATGCCGAGTTCGGCGAGGCCGCGGACGTGGTCGCCGACGACCTGGCGGACCTCGGCATCGGAGCCGGCGACAAGGTCGGTGTCCGGCTGCCGTCCGGCACGACCGACCTCTACGTCGCGATCATGGGCATCCTGTTCGCCGGCGCCGCCTACGTGCCGGTCGACGCCGACGACCCCGAGGAACGCGCCCGTCTGGTCTTCGGCGAGGCCGACGTCGCCGCCATCATCGGTGCCGGTCTGGTCATCGAGCCGCTCCGCGAGCGCGGGCCCCGCGACCGTCGCGACCCGCTGCCCGAGGACGACGCCTGGGTCATCTTCACGTCCGGCTCGACCGGGACGCCCAAGGGTGTCGCCGTCTCCCACCGCAACGCGGCCGCATTCGTCGACGCCGAGGCCGGGATGTTCCTGCAGGACCAGCCGCTCGGACCTGCGGACCGGGTGATGGCCGGCCTCAGCGTCGCGTTCGACGCGAGCTGCGAGGAGATGTGGCTGGCCTGGCGGTACGGCGCCTGCCTGGTCCCCGCGCCGAGGGCGCTGGTGCGCAGCGGCGTGGATGTCGGCCCGTGGCTGGTGGCCAACCAGGTCAGCGTCGTGTCGACGGTGCCGACGCTGGTGAGCCTGTGGCCCGACGACGCGCTCGAACACGTCCGGCTCCTGATCTTCGGCGGCGAGGCGCTCCCGCCCGAGCTGGCCGCGCGCGTGATCCGCGAGGGCCGCGAGGTCTGGAACACCTATGGGCCCACCGAGGCGACGGTCGTCGCGTGCGGTGCCCTGGTCACGGCTGACGGCCCGGTCCGGATCGGTCTGCCCCTCGCGGGCTGGGACCTGGTCGTCGTCGACGCCGATGGGCACCCGGTCGCCGAGGGCGAGCGCGGCGAGCTGATCATCGGCGGCGTCGGCCTGGCCCGCTACCTCGATCCGGCGAAGGACGCCGAGAAGTACGCCCCGATGCCGACCCTCGGCTGGGATCGTGCGTACCGCAGCGGCGACATCGTCATCAACGACCCGGCCGGCCTCCTGTTCGCCGGTCGCGCCGACGACCAGGTCAAGGTCGGGGGGCGCCGTATCGAACTGGGCGAGATCGACTCCGCGCTGCTCGCCCTGCCGGGCGTCAGTGCCGCGGCTGCCGCCGTCCGTCGTACGACGACCGGGAACCAGCTCCTCGTCGGCTACATCACCACGACGGGCGCCTACGACAGCAGCGCGGCCACCGCACACCTGCGCGCCACGATGCCGGCGGCCCTCGTCCCGCGGCTGGCCGTCGTCGACGACATCCCGACCCGGATCTCCGGCAAGGTGGACCGCGACGCACTGCCGTGGCCGCTGGCCACGGCCGACCCGGCCGACGTCGGACTGCACGGCACGTCCGCACGGATCGCCGAGGTGTGGCAGCGGGTCATCGGGGCCGCCCCCGACGGCCCGGACTCGAACTTCTTCGACCTGGGCGGCGGCAGCCTCACAGCGGCCCAGGTCGTCACGATCCTGCGCGCCGACCACCCCGAGCTGACCGTCGCGGACATCTACGAGGTGCCGACCGTGACGGGCCTCGCCGCGCTCCTCGACACGCTCGAGCCGTCGGCGCTGGCGGAGCAGAGCCGCAAGGTGATGCCGATCCCGCGCAAGACCCAGCTCGGCCAGGTCGTGGCCGTACCGCTGTTGCGGGCACTCGCCGCGCCACGGTGGATCGCTGGCACGCTCACCCTTTCCCGGCTGCTGCACGACGTCCTCGACGTCGCCTGGCTGCCCGCCGTGTCGTGGTGGGTGCTGGTCCCGCTGCTCGTGGTGTTCGTCAGTCCGGTCGGCCGGATGTTCATGGCGGCCAAGCTCGCCCGGTTGGTCCTGGCCGGCGTCCGGCCCGGGAGCTATCCGCGCGGCGGCAAGGCGCACCTGCGGATCTGGGCCGCTGAACGCCTGGCCGACGAGCTGGGCGCGACCCGGATGGCCGGAGCGCCGTACATCACGTGGTACGCCCGGTTGCTCGGCGCGAAGATCGCACGCGGTGCGGACGTGCACTCGCTGCCGCCGATCACCGGCCACCTGACCGTCGGCAAGGGCGCTTCGATCGAGCCCGAGGTCGACCTGACCGGCTACTGGATCGACGGTGACACCCTGCACGTCGGCGGGATCCGGATCGGCGCCCGCGCGCGCGTCGGCACCCGTTCCATGCTGTGTCCCGGCGCGGTCGTCGGTGACGACGCCGAGGTCGCGCCCGGGTCGGCCGTGTTCGGCGACGTCCCGTCCGGGGAGTTCTGGTCCGGTGCGCCCGCGACCCGTGCGAGCTCCGCCGCGCGCGGCCCCTGGGCCGAGCGGCCCGCGGCCTCGCGGCGGTCCCTCCGCCTCTGGGCGGTGTCCTACGCCGCGGCCGCTGCCGGTCTGGCGCTGCTGCCCTCGATCGCGGTCACCGCGATCGTGCTGCCGGTCCTGCTGCTCGCCGACCTCGACGGGACCGCCGATGCCGGTGAGGCCCTGCGCGCGCTGGCGCCCTGGTTGCTGCCCGGCGTCGTCGCGGGCTGTGTCGTGCTCGCCGGCCTGATCCTCGTCGTCGTGCGCCTGCTCGGCCGCGGCGTGCTCCCGGGCGCGCACCCCCTGCAGAGCCGGCCCGCGTTGAGCGTGTGGGCCACGATCCGCGTGCTCGACGAGGCACGGACCTGGCTGTTCCCGCTCTACAGCTCGCAGCTCACGCCGGGGTGGCTCCGGCTCCTGGGCGCCCGCATCGGCAAGGACGTCGAGGCGTCGACCGTGCTGATGATCCCGTCGCTCACCACCGTCAGCGACCAGGCGTTCCTCGCCGACGACACCCTCATCGGCGGCTACGAGCTCGGCGGCGGCTGGCTGCGCGCCGGCACCGTGAAGGTCGGCAAGCGCGCCTTCGTCGGCAACTCGGCGATGGCGGCCCCCGGCCGCAAGGTCCCGAAGCGATCCCTCGTCGCGGTGCTGTCGGCCGCTCCCGCCCGTCACACGATGAAGGCGGGGGAGTCGTGGCTCGGCAGCCCGCCCGCCCCGCTGCGTCGTGCCACACAGGGCGCCACCGACGAGCGCACCTACGCGCCTCCGCGCCGCCTCAAGGTCGCCCGTGCGTGCTGGGAGATCGCCCGGCTGGTGCCCGTCGCCCTGACCGTCGCCCTGCACGTGGCGGTCGTCCTGGCCACCGTCGCCGTCTGGGCCGAGTACGGCGCCGTGGCCGGCGTGGTCGTCGTACCCGTCGCGTTGTGGCTGGCCGGCCTCGTTGCCGCCCTCGTCGCGATCGCGGCGAAGTGGCTGCTGGTCGGCCGGGTCCGCGCCGGTGCCCACCCGTTGTGGAGCTCCTTCGTGTGGCGCAACGAGCTGGCCGACACCTTCGTCGAGGTGCTCGCGACCCCGTGGTTCGCCGGTCTCGCGACCGGCTCGCCCCTGATCAACCTGTGGTTCCGGGCGATGGGTGCGCGGGTCGGCCGTGGCGTGTGGTGCGAGTCGTACTGGCTGCCCGAGCCCGACCTCGTCGAGCTCGGTGACGGCGCGACCGTCAACCAGGGCAGCGTCGTGCAGACCCACCTGTTCCACGACCGGCTGCTCGTCACCGACACCGTGCAGCTGCGGCGCGGTGCCACCCTGGGCCCGAACTCGGTCGTGCTGCCCGCCGCGGTGCTCGGCCGGCACGCTACCGTCGGCCCGGTGTCCCTGGTGATGAGAGGCGAGACCGTGCCCGACAAGACCCGCTGGATCGGCAACCCGATCGGTCCGTGGGCGGAGTAGTGCCCGAACTCCCGACCGCGGACCCCTATCTGCCCGGCCACGGCGACCCGTCGTACTCGGTCAGGCACTACGACCTCGACATCACCTACGTCCCCGAGGGCAACCGGTTGCGCGGCACCGCTGTCCTCGACGTGGTCGTGGCCACCGAGACCAGCCGGCTGGTCCTGGACCTCGCGCACCTGCAGGCGGGAAAGGTGCGGGTCGACGGCGCGCGCCTGAAGAAGTGGGCCGCGCGCGACGAGCGGCTGGTGCTCCAGCTGGCAGGACCTGCGGCCGAAGGTACCGAGCTGCGGATCACCGTCGCGTACGCCGGTACGCCGCTGCCCGTCATCGACGAGCACCACGGCGACGCCGGCTGGGAGGAGCTCACCGACGGCGTGATCGTCGCGGCCCAGCCCCACGGGGCCCCGACGTGGTTCCCGTGCAACGACCGGCCCGACGACAAGGCGACCTACCGGATCACGGTGTCCGCGCCGACCGGCTACACCGTCGTCTCGAACGGCACGCTGGCCGACCACCGCCGCAGGGCCAGCGTCGAGACCTGGCGCCACGAGATGGACAAGCCGATGGCGACCTACCTCGCCACCGTCCAGATCGGCCGCTACGTCACGGTGCAGCACGACGAGAGGACCCGCACGATCGGGACGCAGGACGCCGATCTCGCCGGCTCCTTCGACCAGCAGCCCGCGATGATGGAGTTCTTCGAGCGCGCCTTCGGCCCGTACCCGTTCGATGCGTACGCCGCCGTCATCACCGACGACGACCTCGAGATCCCGCTCGAGAGCCAGAGCCTGTCCACCTTCGGGCGCAACTTCTGCACCGACGACTGGTCGCACGTGCGGCTGATCGCCCACGAGATGGCGCACCAGTGGTTCGGCAACGCCGTCACCCTCGCGCGCTGGCAGGACATCTGGCTGCACGAGGGTTTCGCCTGCTACAGCGAGTGGTTGTGGTCCGAGGAGTCCGGAGGCCCGCGCACCTGCGACGAATGGGCGCGCCACCACCACGACAAGCTGGCCGACCTCGACCAGGACCTCCTGCTCGCCGACCCCGGCCCCGCTCTGATGTTCGACGACCGCGTCTACAAGCGCGGTGCGCTGACCCTGCACGCGCTCCGCGCCGACGTCGGTGACGACGCCTTCTTCGACGTGCTGCGCGGCTGGGCCGCCCAGCAGGCGGGCGCCTCGGTCACCACCGAGGAGTTCCTCGCCTTCGCGACCGACCGCACCGGCCGCGACGTGGCTGCGTTGCTGGAGCCCTGGCTGTACGACACCGACCTGCCGCCGTACCCGGGCTGAGGCCGGAAAACGGCAGACGCCCCGCGTGGATCACGCGGGGCGCCTTACCGGTCGGGAACCGGAGAGCGGTGGGCTCAGGCCCAGCGCTCCTCGGCCGGCACGAAGTCGAGCGTGCGCGGACCGGTGTAGATCTGCTTCGGACGAGCGATCTTCTGCTCCTTGTCCTGGACGAGCTCCAGCCACTGTGCGAGCCAGCCCGGCGCGCGGCCGATGGCGAAGAGCACGGTGAACATCTCCGGCGGGAACTCCAGGGCCTCGTAGATCAGGCCCGAGTAGAAGTCGACGTTCGGGTAGAGCTTGCGCTTGACGAAGTACTCGTCCTCGAGCGCGATCTTCTCGAGCTCCTTGGCGATCTCGAGGAGCGGGTTGACCCCGGTGACCTCGAAGACGTCGTCGCAGGCCTTCTTGATGATCGTCGCGCGCGGGTCGAAGTTCTTGTAGACCCGGTGGCCGAAGCCCATCAGCCGCTCGTTGCCGGCCTTCACGCCCTCGATGAACGCGGGGATGTTCTCCTTGGTGCCGATCCGGCGCAGCATCTTGAGCACGGCCTCGTTGGCGCCACCGTGCAGCGGGCCGTAGAGGGCGCCGATGCCGGCCGCGACAGCGGAGTACGGGTCGACCTGCGAGGAGCCGACGGAGCGGACCGCGTTGGTCGAACAGTTCTGCTCGTGGTCGGCGTGCAGGATGAAGAGCACGTCGAGCGCCTTGGCGATGCGCGGGTCGGCGGCGTACTTCGTCTCGCTCATCTTGAAGAGCATGGAGAGGAAGTTCTCCGCGTAGGACAGCTCGTTGTCGGGGTAGACGTACGGCTTGCCCTGCGCGTGGCGGAACGACCAGGCGCCGAGGGTCGGCATCTTGGCGATCATGCGCACGATCTGGATGTGCCGGTTGTCCGGGTCCTCGATGTGGCGGGACTCGGGGTAGAACGTCGAAAGGGCCCCGATCGACGCCATCAGCATCCCCATCGGGTGCGCGTCGTACCGGAACCCCTGCATGAAGCCCTTGACGTTCTCGTGCACGAACGTGTGGTACGTGATCTCGTGCACCCAGGCGTCGTACTGCTCCTTCGACGGCAGGTCGCCGTGGACGAGCAGGTAGGCCACCTCGAGGAAGTTCGACTTCTCCGCGAGCTGTTCGATCGGATAGCCCCGGTACTCGAGGATCCCTCGCTCGCCATCGATGTAGGTGATGGCACTGCGGCAGGAGGCAGTGTTGACGAAACCGGGGTCGTAGACAGCCAGGCCGGGGTTTTCCTCATCGGCCTTGATCTTCCCGATGTCGGCGGCCTTGATGGTGCCGTCGACGATCGGGATGTCGTACTCCGCTCCGGTGCGGTTGTCGCGTACGGTGAGAGAGTCAGTCACCCCTGCAACCTAGTCGCCCGCGTCACATCGCGGAAAGACGGTGTCCCGAGGCGTGGCCTGGGACAGATGTCACACCGGCTGCTCCTGGCAGAGGTGTTCGCGGCGTTTTGACCGTGTCCGAGACCCCGCCGTAGTCTTTCCTGCGCGTCTCCTGCCGCTCCGCGCTGCCGTCCTGTACGGCGCCGGGGCAGTCCCGGATCGCCCAACGTCTTCATGAGGCAGTGCCTCCCTGGAGCAGATCGCCGTGAGGCGAGCATGAGTGGGCCGGGCTGAGTTCGTCAGAAGACGTCGCCTGCACGGTGCATCCGCACCGGCGGCAGGCAAGCCCGATCGACATTCGCCGAACGGGTCCACGAACTAACCGAAGAGAGTGAACGCATCATGCGTACCTACGCTCCCAAGCCCGGTGACGTTGAGCGCGCCTGGCTCGTGATCGACGCCACCGACGTCGTCCTGGGCCGGCTGGCCGTCACCGCCGCTGGTCTCCTCCGCGGCAAGCACAAGCCGATCTTCGCGCCGAACGCCGACACCGGTGACTTCGTCGTGATCATCAACGCCGACAAGGTCGCGCTGTCCGGCAAGAAGCGCACCGACAAGATGGTCTACCGCCACTCCGGCTTCCCGGGTGGTCTGACCGCGACCCCCATCGGTCAGGTCATCGACAAGGACGCCCGCAAGGCCGTCGAGCAGGCTGTCTGGGGCATGCTGCCCAAGAACCGCCTCGGTCGCCAGATCATCACGAAGCTCAAGGTCTACAACGGCCCCACGCACCCGCACCAGGCGCAGCAGGCCGTTGCGTACGAGATCACCCAGATCTCCCAGTGACTTCTCAGAGCTGACCAGGACTAAGGACTTTCATCGTGACTGAATCGCAGAACACCGAGGTCGAAGAGACCTTCGAGACCGACGACCAGGGCCTCGCGTACACCAGCGAGACCTCGCCGTCCGACGCCACCCCCGCCGTCCCGGCGACGATCGCCCCCGGCGCGGCCACTGGCCGTCGCAAGGAAGCCGTCGCCCGCGTCCGGATCGTTCCGGGCACCGGCACGTGGACCATCAACGGCCGCGCGTTCGAGGACTACTTCCCGAACAAGCTGCACCAGCAGGTCGCCAACGAGCCCTTCGCGACGCTCGGCCTCGAGGGCCGCTTCGACGTGATCGCCCGTATCCACGGCGGCGGCATCACCGGTCAGGCCGGCGCCCTGCGCCTCGGCGTGGCCCGCTCGCTCAACGCGATCGACATCGACGCCAACCGTCCGGCCCTCAAGAAGGCCGGTCTGTTGACCCGTGACGCCCGCGCGACCGAGCGCAAGAAGGCCGGTCTCAAGAAGGCCCGCAAGGCTCCGCAGTACTCGAAGCGCTGATCTGCCGCAAGGCAATCACGACGACGGGGCCACGCACCGCAGCTGCGGTCCGTGGCCCCGTCGCCCGTTTTCGCAGACAGTCTCACCACCACACGAGGGAGAGCACGTGCCCCGCATCTTCGGCACCGATGGTGTCCGCGGCCTCGCGAACGCCGACCTGACCGCCGAGCTGGTCCTGGACCTGTCCGTCTCCGCCGCCCACGTGCTCGCGGAGCGGGGCGCCTTCGCCGGCCACCGGCCGTTCGCGGTCGTCGGGCGCGACACCCGGATCTCCGGCCAGTTCCTCGAGGCGGCCGTGGTCGCCGGGCTGGCATCGGCCGGGGTCGACGTACTGCTCCTCGGTGAGCTGCCCACCCCCGGTGTGGCGTACCTGACCGCCTCGCTGGGCGCGGACCTCGGCGTGATGCTCTCCGCCTCCCACAACGCGATGCCCGACAACGGCATCAAGTTCCTCGCCCGCGGCGGGGTCAAGCTCGACGACGCGATCGAGGACGCCATCGAGGCGCGCCTCCGGGAGCCCTGGGAGCGGCCCGTCGGCGGCGACGTCGGCCGGGTCACCCCGCACCTCACGGCGATCGACGAGTACGCCGCCCACCTGGTCGCGACCGTGGGCGACCTCGGTCCGGCGTCCGGCGAGCGACGCCTCAAGGTGGTCCTGGACTGCGCCCACGGCGCCGCGTCTGTCGCGGGCCCGAAGGCACTGCGCGACGCCGGCGTGGACGTCGTCGCGATCTGTGCCGAGCCCGATGGCCTCAACATCAACGACGGCTGCGGCTCGACCCACCTCGACGTCCTGCAGAAGGCCGTCCTCGAGCACGGCGCCGATGTCGGCTTCGCGCTCGACGGCGATGCCGACCGCTGCCTGGCCGTCGACGCCGAAGGCTCGATCGTGGACGGCGACCAGATCCTCGCGATCCTGGCCCTGTCCCTGCGCGACGCCGGCCGTCTGGTCGACGACACCGTGGTCGCCACGGTCATGTCCAACCTCGGCTTCGTCCAGGCCCTCACTGCAGCCGGTGTCGTCGTACGGCAGACGGCCGTCGGTGACCGCTACGTGCTCGAGGACATGAAGAACGGCGGGTACTCGCTCGGCGGCGAGCAGTCCGGCCACGTGATCATGAACGAGCACGCGACCACCGGCGACGGCGTCCTCACCGCCCTGCAGGTCCTGCACCGGATGGTGGCCACCGGGTCGTCGCTGCGCGAGCTGGCCGGTGTGATGACCCGCCTTCCGCAGGTGCTCGTCAACGTGCCTGGCGTCGACCGGGCCCGCACCGACGACGCCGAGCTCGTCGCGGCCGTCGTTGCTGCCGAGGCCGAGCTGGCCGGCACCGGCCGGGTGCTGCTGCGGCCCTCCGGCACCGAGCCACTCGTGCGCGTGATGGTCGAGGCACCCACTGCCGAGCAGGCTGACTCCATCGCGCACTCGCTGGCGGACGTCGTACGCCTGCGGCTCACCCTTCCCTGACACTAGGCTCCCCAGCCATGGGGGCTATTCCGGCAGCTGGTGACACGTTCGGTCGATATCGGATCGAAGGCACGCTGGGACAGGGCGGCATGGGAGTCGTCCTCCGCGCACGCCATGTCGAACTCGACCGTGTCGTGGCCCTCAAGCTGATGCTTCCCGAGATGATCGGGGCCGATGACCGGGTGACCCGTTTCCGTGGCGAGGCGATGGCGCTGGGCCGACTCGAGTCTGCCCACGTCGTGCAGGTGTACGACGCAGGCGAGCACGACGGCTGGCTCTACATCGCGACCCAGTTGGTCCCGGACGGCGACCTCTCCGCGCTGCTGGCGGCCGAAGGTCCGCTCGGGCCGGCTGCGGCCCTCGGTCTCATCGACCAGGTCCTGTCCGGCCTCGCGGACGCGCACGCGGTCGGTCTGATCCACCGCGACGTGAAGCCGAACAACGTCCTGCTCCGTCGCGAGACGGCTGGACTGCGGGTCTTCCTCTGCGACTTCGGCATCTCCCAGGTCATCGACTCGGCCTCCCACACCGTCGGCGTGATCGGAACGTGGGCGTACCTGGCTCCCGAACGACTCCGCGGCGAGGCCGCCACTGTGCAGTCCGACCTGTATGCCGTGGGCTGCCTGCTGTGGGAGTTGCTCAGCGGGGCGGCGCCGTACGCCGGGACGATGGCGCAACTGGCGGTTGCCCACGAGACGGCGCCCCTTCCCCAGATGCAGCCCACGGGACCGTGGGCCACCGCTGTCAACCAGGTCCTCGTCCGGGCCATGGCGAAGCAACCCCAACACCGGTTCGCGAGTGCGAGCGAGATGCAGGATGCCGTGCGCGATGCGGCGGGCCGGGCCCATCGTGCCGCGCCAGCCGAGGGCGCGGCGCCCGTCACGGAACTCGGTGGCGCGAATGCAACGGTGTTCGCGGCCTCGGCCCCGGTGATCTCGCCCCCGCCGTCCCCGCCGTCCCTGCAGCCCTCGCCCTCGTCGTACACGCAGCCGGTCTACCCGATGGCTCCGCCCAGGGTGCCCGCGGCGACGCCGCCGCCCCGGAAGGGCAAGGTGCTCGCGATCATCGCTGCGTGCTTCCTGGCCGTGGCCCTCGGCGTCGGGGCAGCGGTCGCCCTGGTGCAGTTGACCGGCGACGACACGGTCACGACCGCGAACGACGACGTCACGACGCGAGGCACCGACAACAGCGCGGGCACCGACACCGCCGCCAGCGCCGGCCCGACCGACGAACTGACCTCGCCCGCACCCGAGCCGGTCGGCGACGTCACCTGCTGGGACGGATCGCGGGTCGTTCGCGTCAGCAACTGCGACCCGACCCCGACGGGGCAGGCTGGTCTGACGTGGGTGTTCCCATCGATGAAGGACCAGGACTGCACCGGCGGTGAACTGACCGGGGACCGCGCGGAGGTGTGGTCGTGCGCCACCACGTTCAACGGCGAGCGGGTGAGGCTGTCCTATTCACGTTGGGACAGTGTGGCGACGGCTCGCTTCGCCTTCGACGCGGAACTCGGCAGCAGTCACACGATCCGCAATCCCAAGGACACCGAGGACGTGTTCGAGGAGTGGATCGCTCCGGGGCGTGGAGGCCATGTCTTCGTGCGGGTCTACGTCGGCTTCCCGTACAGCGTCGAGGTCGAGTCGACGATCCCCTACTCGGGCCCGGACATCGCCATCGACGGGTACGACGTCAACGGCGCCAAGCTGGTGAGGTTCCGACCGCACCGCAGCTTCGCAGGGAACTCCTGACCGGCTCGGTGGAACGACGTCAGTCGAGCCGTTGGTCGAGGAACGCGACCGCGTTCTGGACGGCCTGGTCGTGCCGGGCGTCGAAGATGTGGCGCTCGCCCTCGTAGAGCTCCAGGTCGGCGTCGACGCCGGCCGTCCGGAGCACCCCGAGCGTTGTCTCCGACCACTTCAGGGGGCACACGGGGTCCGCCGTACCGTGCTGGATCAGCACGGACGCGGTGATCTTCGAGAAGTAGGTACGCGGCGACAGGTCTCGATAGAAACCGGGGTTCGCGCTCGGTGCGCCGAACTCGTCTCGGACGGCGTTGCGGTCGGCCGGACTGCCGAGGCTGGCCAGGAGTGCGGTCGCCTGGGCGAAGGTCGAGCTGATGGGGGACAACAGGACGGCTGCGCGGGCGAGGCCGGGGTGGGTCACCAGGACGTTCATCGCGATGCCGCCGCCCATCGACCGGCCGAGTACGCCGATCCGATCAGCGTCGACGTAGTCCTGCGTGCGGAGCGTGGCCAGCGCGTTGATCGTGTCGCGGGTGTAGCCGACCATCGTCTGCTGGTCGAACGGGCCGAGAGGGTCAGAGCCGGCGTGGCCCCGGAGGTCGGTCTGGAAGACGACGAATCCCGCCGCCACGAGGGCGTCCTGCTCCACCTCCAGCCCGCCGCCGGTGCGGTACGCCTTGATCGGGACGCGACCGTGCACGATGACGACGGCCGGGAACGGGCCCTTGCCGCGAGGTCGGAGGAGCACGCCGGTGATGGTCAGCCCGTCACTGCGATAGCGGACCTCCTCGCGGATGTGCCGCCGGGTCGATCCGGCCTCGCGCAGGACGACGAGTTCGCCGGCGTCGGGCGCCTTGGCTGCGATCGCCGGGAGTGAGTACGTCGGGTCGGGCCCGCTGTTCTTCGGCGAACCGGATGCTTCGGGGGCGGGTGTCGTGTTGGCGTTCGCGGCTGGGGTGCGCGAAGGCCCCGCGCCAGGAGCGTCGGGCGCCTCGGTGCCACAACCAGCCGCCGACAGGGCGAATACGAGAGCGGCGCACAGGGCCACGAGGCGTGGGCGGTTCTGTCCCGGTGTCACGGCGCCCCGCGTCAGATCTTGCGCAGGCGCACGTAGCGGACGGAGTGGTCCGCGGTCTTGCGGAGCACCAGCGTCGCGCGGGAGCGGGTCGGCAGCACGTTGCGCTCCAGGTTGGGCCCGTTGATGGAGTCCCAGATCCGGCGCGCCTCGTCGACTGCCGTGTCGTGGCTCAGCGCGGCGTACTTGGCGAAGTAGGACCCGGGGTCGCGGAAGGCCGTCTCGCGCAGGCGCAGGAAGCGGTCGACGTACCAGTCCCGGATGTGGTTGGTGTTCGCGTCGACGAAGATCGAGAAGTCGAAGAAGTCGGACAGGCCCAGGGTGATCCGGCCGTCCTCGCGCACCCGCGCCGGCTGGAGGACGTTCAGGCCCTCCACGATGACGATGTCGGGTCGCTTCACGACCACCTTCTCGTCCGGCATCACGTCGTAGATGAGGTGGGAGTAGACCGGTGCCTCGACCTCGTCCTTGCCCGACTTGATGTCGATCACGAACTTGAGCAGGGCGCGCCGGTCGTAGGACTCCGGGAAGCCCTTGCGCTCGAGCAGGCCGCGCTTCTCGAGCTCCGCATTGGGATAGAGGAAGCCGTCGGTGGTCACCAGGGCGACGTTGGGGTGCTCGGGCCAGCGCGCCAGCATCTGCTGGAGGACGCGCGCGGCGGTCGACTTGCCGACGGCCACCGACCCCGCGAGCCCGATCACGAACGGCGTGCGGGGCGGGGTGAGGCCGTGCAGGAACTCCTCCTGGTCCTGGTGCAGCGCCGAGGCACTGCTGACGCGCAGGCTCAGCAGCCGGGAGAGCGGGAGGTAGACGTCGCGGATCTCGTCGAGGTCGAGCGACTCGCCGAGGCCGCGGAGGCGGTCGAGCTCCTCGGTGGTGAGGGGGCTCTCGGTCTCCGACGCCAGCTTCGCCCACGTCGCCCGGTCGAGCTCGACGTACGGGGACGACTCTCGCTGCGACTCGTCACCAGCCTGAGTCGTGGGGAGGTTGTCCGCCGTGGGACCGGTCACCATGACGACGATTCTTCCAGTGCGCCCCTGCGCGCCTGCGGGCGCGTCCACCGTAGACTCCCTGATCATGTGCGGGATCGTCGGATACATCGGGCCCAGGTCGGCTCAGGACACGATCATCGACGGTCTGCGCCGGCTGGAGTATCGCGGCTACGACTCGGCGGGGGTCGCGGTGGTCAGCGACGGTGACCTGTTCATCGAGAAGAAGGCCGGCAAGCTGGCCAACCTCGAGAAGGTCCTCGATGACGAGCCCATGCCCACCTCCGGGATCGGCATCGGCCACACCCGCTGGGCGACCCACGGACCGCCCAACGACGTCAACGCCCACCCGCACACGGGCTCGGCCCGCCGGGTCGGCCTCGTGCACAACGGCATCATCGAGAACTTCGTCGAGCTCCGCTCCCGCGTCGAGGACGACGGCCACGAACTGCTCTCCGCCACCGACACCGAGATCGTCGCGCACCTCGTCGAGCTCCAGGTCCAGTCCGGCGTCGACCTGATCACCGCCATGCAGCGCGTCTGCCAGCAGCTCGACGGTGCCTTCACGCTGGTCGCGATCGACAGCCAGGACCCCGACACGGTCGTCGCGGCACGCCGCAACTCGCCCCTCGTCGTCGGCCTGGGCGAGGGCGAGAACTTCCTCGGCTCCGACGTCGCCGCGTTCATCGAGTTCACCCGCGAGGCGCTGGAGCTCGGCCAGGACCAGATCGTCGTGATGACCCGCGACGAGGTCCGGGTCACCGACTTCTGGGGCCGGCCGGTCGAGGCCAAGCGCTTCCACGTCGACTGGGACCTCTCCGCTGCGGAGAAGGACGGCCACGACTGGTTCATGCGCAAGGAGATCTTCGAGCAGCCGCGCGCCGTCGCGGACTCGCTGATCGGCCGTCGTACGGCGGCAGGGCAGCTGCAGCTCGACGAGATGCGCCTCGCGGACGAGGAGCTCCGCGACATCGACAAGATCATCATCATCGCCTGTGGGACGTCGTTCTACGCCGGCATGGTCGCGAAGTACGCCATCGAGCACTGGACCCGCACGCCGGTGGAGGTCGAGCTCGCCTCGGAGTTCCGCTACCGCGACCCGATCATCGACTCCACCACCCTGATCGTCGCGATCAGCCAGTCGGGGGAGACGGCCGACACGCTGCAGGCGATCATCCACGCGCGCTCGCAGAAGGCCAAGGTCCTCGCGATCTGCAACACCAACGGGTCCTCGATCCCGCGGGAGTCCGACGCCGTCATCTACACCCACGCCGGACCCGAGATCGGCGTCGCGTCGACCAAGGGATTCCTCACCCAGCTGGTCGCCTGCTACCTCCTCGCGCTCTACATCGCGCAGGTCAAGGGCACCCGCTTCGGTGACGAGATCGACGAGATCATGGAGCAGCTCGAGGCGATGCCCGGGCACATCGAGACCGTGCTCAAGGACGCCGAGTCCGTCTACGAGCTCGCCCGCAAGCACGTCGACACCCGGTCGGTCCTGTTCCTGGGCCGGCACGCCGGCTACCCGGTCGCGCTCGAGGGCGCGCTCAAGCTCAAGGAGCTCGCCTACATCCACGCCGAGGGCTTCGCCGCCGGCGAGCTCAAGCACGGCCCGATCGCCCTGATCGAGGAAGGCCTCCCGGTGTTCTGCGTCGTGCCGCCCAAGGGCCGCGACCAGCTGCACGGGAAGATGCTCAGCGGCATCCAGGAGGTCCGGGCCCGCGGTGCGCGCACGATCTGCCTGGCCGAGGTCGGCGACACCTCCATCGAGCAGTACGCCGACCACCTGCTCCTGCTGCCCAAGGTGCCGGTGCTGCTGCAGCCGCTGGTGGCGGTGCTGCCGCTCCAGCTGTTCGCGTGCGAGCTGGCCACGGCGCTCGGCCACGACGTCGACCAGCCCCGCAACCTCGCCAAGTCCGTCACGGTCGAGTAACGCCTCATGGCCGTGGTGGGGGTCGGGATCGACGTGTGCGAGATCGCCCGGTTCGAGGAGTCGTGTCGTCGTACTCCCGCGCTGGTGGAGAAGCTGTTCGTCGAGGCCGAACGCGGCCGGCACATCAGCTCGATGGCCGCACGGTTCGCGGCCAAGGAGGCCCTCGCGAAGGCGCTGGGCGCCCCCCGCGGGATGGCCTGGCACGACGCGGAGGTGGTCTCCGAGGAGTCCGGTCGCCCTCGCTTCGTGATGCGCGGGACGGTGCTCGCCGAGGCCGATCTGCTCGGCGTGCGCTCGGTGCACCTCTCGCTGACCCATGACGGCGGCATCGCCTCGGCGGTCGTCGTCCTCGAGGACTGACAGTGATCCGCGCGCACACCGTCGAGCAGGTCCGGGCTGCGGAGGCGACGTTGCTCGCCGAGCTGCCGGACGGTGCGTTGATGCAGCGGGCGGCGCACGGTCTCGCATACGCAGTGCTCGACTTCCTCGGCTCCGCCTATGGGCGGCGGGTCGTGCTGCTCGTCGGGTCCGGCGACAACGGCGGTGACGCGTTGTACGCCGGCGTCGTGCTCGCACGGCGGGGCGTGCAGGTCGAGGCGTGGTTGCTCTCGGAGCAGGCGCACGCGGGCGGAGTGGCGGCGCTCAGGACTGCCGGCGGCAGGGTGTGCCCGTTGGTTGAGGTGCGAGGAGCGCCAGCGACGAGCCTCGAAACCACCGGGCCGTTCGACGTCGTCATCGACGGGATCGTCGGGATCGGCGGCCGGCCTGGACTGCGCCCGAACGCCGTGGCTGCACTGGCCGCGCTCGAGGGGATCCCGGTCGTCGCGGTCGACGTGCCGTCCGGGGTCGACGTCGACACCGGCGCCGTGGACGGGCCGCACGTCACGGCGACGCTGACCGTCACCTTCGGCACCCACAAGGGCTGCCACCTGCTCGATCCGGCCGCCCAGGCGTGCGGGGCGATCGAGCTCGTCGACATCGGCCTCGGGCTTCGAGGCTCGCAGGCTCGCACCTCAACCACCGGGTGGAGCTCCCTCGAGGCGCTCCAGCCTGCCGACGTGGCGGCGCTGCTGCCACGCCCCGGCCCGGTTTCGCACAAGTACACCCGCGGTGTCGTCGGCGTGCGCGCCGGCTCCGCGGCCTACCCGGGCGCCGGACTGCTCAGTGTCGACGGCGCGGCGTGCGGCCTCGCCGGGATGGTGCGCTACGACGGCGACCCCGCCGTGAACGACCGGATCCGCGATCGCCATCCCGAGGTCGTCGGTGCCGGTCGGGTGCAGGCCTGGGTCGTCGGGTCGGGCAGCGACACCCACGCGGAGCAGTCGCTGCGTGACTCGCTGGCCGACGACGTGCCGCTCGTCGTGGACGCCGATGCCCTCGCCTTCGCCGAGCTGGCCCGCGGGCGGTCGGCGGTCCTCACGCCGCACGCCGGCGAGCTGGCCCGGATGCTCGGCGTCGAGCGCGCGGCGGTCGAGGCCGAGCCGCTGGCCTTCGCGCTCCGCGCCGCTCACGAATACGACGCCGTCGTACTCCTCAAGGGGCGGCACACCGTGATCGCCGAACCGGGCGGGCGGGTCCGGGTGACGACGTCCGGCACGCCGTGGCTGGCGACGGCCGGGGCGGGCGACGTCCTCGGCGGCCTGATCGGCGCGTTGCTGGCGGGCGCCCTCGATCCGTTCGACGCCGCCTCGGTCGGGTCCTGGTTGCACGGTGCCGCAGCCACGCAGGCAGCGGCGGGAGGCCCGATCGTCGCGTCCGACGTCGCGGTCGCACTCCCGGCCCTCATCGCATCCCTCGACACGGAGTGATGGGAGGATCGGAGCCATGTCCAGCACGTCGGCGCCCCTGGGCCCTGCCGAGATCGTCGTCGACCTCGACGCGATCCGGGCCAACGCGCGACTGCTGCGCGAGACCGCGGGCGTCCCGCTGATCGCGGTGGTCAAGTCCGACGGCTACGGCCACGGCATGGTCGAGTGCGCCCGCGCAGCCCGCGACGGTGGTGCGGAGTGGCTGGCCACGGCCACCATCGAGGAAGCCCTTGCCCTGCGCGCAGCCGGCGTCGACGGTCCGTTGCTGTGCTGGATCACGGCTCCGGGCGCCGACTACGCCGCGGCTGCGGACGTCGACATCGAGGTGAGCGCCTACTCCGTCGACGAGCTCGATGCGATGGCGGCCGCGTTCGCGGGCCGGACCAGCCCGGCGCGGATCCAGCTCAAGGTCGACACCGGCCTGTCCCGCGGGGGAGCACCGCGAGCCGCGTGGGCCGAGGTGTTCGACCGGGCGCGGGTCGGCGAGGAGGCCGGCCACTGGACGGTCACCGGCATCTGGTCGCACTTCGCCTGCGCCGACGAGCCCTCGCACCCGGCCAACGATCGCCAGGAGCGGGCCTTCCGTGACGCGATCGCCCTGGCCGAGGCGCACGGCCTGCGTCCCGGGCTGCGGCACCTGGCCAACTCGGCCGCAACGATCCTGCGCCCTTCCTCGCGGTTCGACGCCGTGCGCTGCGGCATCGCGCTCTACGGCTTGGACCCCGCACCGGGCCAGGCCACCGACATCGGACTGGTGCCGGCGATGACCGTTCGTGGCCCACTGGTGATGGTCAAGGACCTCGCCGTCGGCGACGGCGTCTCCTACGGCCACCACTGGATCGCCGACCGCCCGACCACGGTCGCCCTGGTGCCGATCGGGTACGCCGACGGCATCCCGCGGGCGGCTTCGCGACCCGGCTCGCCCGAGGCCGCAGCGCAGCTGGGGATCGCCGGCAAGAACCGACCGATCCGCGGCACGGTCTGCATGGACCAGGTCGTCGTCGACCTGGACGGTGACTGGCCGTCGGTCGGGACCGAGGTGATCGTGTTCGGTCCACCGTCCGCCGGTGGTCCCACCGCGCAGGACTGGGCCGAGGCGTGCGGCACCATCAACTACGAGATCGTGACGAGGATCGGTGGCCGGATGACGCGACGCTACGTGGGGGTCTCGACAGGCTCGACCACCGGGGACGACTCATGAGGCGCGGTCGGATCCTGGGGTCGGTGGCCGGTGCCCTCGGCATCGCCGCGGCCGGTACGGCGGTCGGAGTCGTCCGCCAGCAACGGCAGATCGGTCGCCGGGCCGGCGAGGACATCCCGTTCGGCACCCTGCGCTCCCCGGAGGTCACCGTCGTCGCCGAGGACGGGGTGCGCCTGTACGTCGAGGTGGACGAGGTCGGCGCCGCGCCCGCCACGGCACCGGCCGGTCCGCTCGAGCGCCTGCTTCGTCGTACCAAGGACGATGCACTGCCGGTCACCGTGGTGTTCGTCCACGGCTTCTGCCTCAACCTCGACTGCTGGCACTTCCAGCGTGCGGCCTACCGCGGGCTGGTGCGGACGGTCTACTACGACCAGCGTTCGCACGGCCGGTCCGGCAACTCCGGTCGCACGCACTCGACCATCGAGCAGCTGGGCCGCGACCTCAAGGACGTCATCGAGGCCGTCGTTCCCGACGGCCCGATCGTCCTCGTCGGTCACTCGATGGGCGGCATGTCCATCGTCGCGCTGGCCGAGCAGTTCCCCGAGTTGATCGGGACCCGCGTGGTCGGGGCCGGCCTGGTCTCGACGACCGCCGGCGGGCTCGACCCGAGCCGGATCCTGCTCCCGATGCTGCCGGCGCGGCTGACGGGCCCCTTCGCCATGGGCGCCGTCCGGACCCTGCACCTGGGCCATCGTGCCGTGGACGTGCTGCGGAAGGCAGGCAGCTCGATCGCCACGGTCGCCACCGACCGGTTCGCGTTCGGCGGCCCGGTGCCACGGGGGTACGTCGAGTTCGTCGACGAGATGCTCGGGGCCACGCCGTTCGAGGTGGTCGCCGACTTCTTCCCGCACTTCGCGAGCCTCGACAAGTTCGACCACGTCGAGAGCCTCGGCCGGATTCCCACGTCCATCATCTGCGGGACCAACGACAAGATCACCTCGATCGGCCACTCGCGCAAGCTGCACTCCCGCATCGCGGACTCCCGGCTGCTCGAGTGCGAGGGCGCCGGGCACATGGTGATCATGGAGCGGCACGAGCTGGTCAACGCCGAGCTCGACCAGCTGATCACCGCAGCGACCGCGAGGGCCGCGACGCGGTGAGCCTCGAGGTCACCGTGGTCGGCCAGGAGGCCGCCGCCGAGGTACTTGCCGTGGTCCGCGCCGCTTTCGCCGCGCGGCCCGTGCTGGACCCACCCGCCGACGCACTCAGCGAGACCGAGGCCTCGATCGCGGCGCTGCTCGCCCCCGGTGGTGGCCTGCTCGCGCGCCTGGACGGCCGCACGGTCGGCGCCGTCGTCCTCGACCCGGACGGCGACGCGCTCTACCTGCGCCGGTTCGGCGTGGACCCCGGCGCTCAGGGCCGCGGCATCGCCCGGGCCCTGGTCCGGGCCGCCCTCGCCGAGGCCGCGCAGCGCGAGGGCCTGCGCCGCCTGGTCATCCTGGCCCGTCAGGAGCTCCCGCTCACCGTGCAGTTCTGGCGCGACATGGGCTTTGCGGGAACGGCCCGGCGGCCGCCGTACGTCGAGATGGCGCGGCCGGTGCCGCACACCGTCGAGGTCCCCACCGCCGACGCGATGCGCGCCCTGGGCGAGCACCTGGCGTCGGTGGTGCAGGCCGGTGACTTGCTGGTGCTCAGCGGTGAGCTCGGCGCCGGCAAGACCACGTTCACCCAGGGCCTGGGCGCCGGGCTCGGCGTCCGCGGCGGCATCACCTCGCCGACCTTCGTGATCGCCCGGGTGCATCCCTCGCTGGCGGACGGCCCGTCCCTGGTGCACGTCGATGCCTACCGGCTCGGCGGCGCTGCCGAGCTGGACGACCTGGACCTCGACACCGACCTCGACGACGCGGTCACGGTCGTCGAGTGGGGGAGCGGCCTGGCCGAGGGGCTGGCCGACGCGTGGCTCGAGGTCCGCATCGGCCGCGCCACGGGCGGCACCGTTGCGGCCGACGTCATCGACCCGGAGGCAGATCCGCGGGTCGTGGAGCTTGACCCGGTCGGCGTGCGCTGGCTCGGCGTGGACCTGCTGGCGCCGTAACCGGATTTCCCCTCTGTAGAGCCTGATCCGGGACCCCGGTCCCGGGACCCCGGTCCCGGGGACCCCCATCCCGGGTCGGCCGTCCATGCGGGTCATGCGAGGTCGTCCGCGCGCAGGTGCCGCGGACCCATCGCTCACTCCTAGCCTCGAATCGAGGGTCAAGGGGAGTGGATCAGATGAGTCTCATGATGAGATGTCGGGCACTGGTTGTGGCGCTGGCGTGTGTCGCCGCGATCGGCCTGCCCATGGACCAGGCCGTGGCACAACGCCAGTCGTCGCCCGCTCTCGACCGCCCCGTCCAGCGTGCCTCGTCCGTGCTCTTCACCGGTCGCTCCTCGCCGCGGGCCGTGGTCCGGCTCCAGGTGCGCGGAACGACCCGTTGGGTGACGGTCCGTACGACGCGCGCGGCGCGTTCCGGCACCTACCGGATCGCCATCCGCTACCCGACGCGGATCCGCAAGTACCGCGTGGTCTCCCGTGGCCGCGCCAGCGGCGTGCGCCAGGTCGGGCCACGCAAGGTCGCCACTCCCGCAGCAGCGCCGACGCCGGCTCCCGCGCCCAAGGACGAGTGCGGTGTCCGGCCCCGTCGCGCGGACGGCTCCTACTACGCCTGCACCTTCCGCGACGAGTTCGACGGGACGGCTCTCGACACGAGCAAGTGGCTGGTCCAGGAGACGTCGTACAGCGGAATGAGCAGCGGCAACCGGGACTGCTACGTCAACGATCCGTCGACGATCGCCGTTGCGTCCGGAACGTTGAGGGTGTCGGCCCGCCGGAACCTCGACGCGTTCACCTGTGCGAGCCCGTTCGGCGCCTTCGAGACCACCTCCACCGCCGGCACCGTGACGACACGGGACCGGTTCGGGCAGACGTACGGTCGCTTCGAGTTCCGGGCGAAGATGCCGGCCGGTGCGGGCATTCCCGGCGCGCACTCGGCCCTGTGGCTCTACCCCCAGGCCCACACCTACGGCCAGTGGCCGCTGTCCGGCGAGGTGGACGTCGCCGAGTGGTTCAGCGCCCGCCCCGGCAAGGTGTATCCCTCGGTGCACTACTCCGGCGAGGTGCCCCTGCTGAGCACCGGCGCCAACTGCCCGATGCCGACCTCGACCAGCGCCTTCCACACCTACGCGGTCGAGTGGACCTCCCAGCAGATGCGGTTCTTCTACGACGGCAAGCTCTGCTTCTCGCACTCCTGGATCCCGCTCGGGCAGATCCGGCCGAAGCCGTTCGACCAGCCCTTCAACCTCGTGGTGACCCAGGTCTGGGGCCACCTCTGGAACGCGCCGACCGACCAGACGGCCGACGCAGCAACGGTCGAAGTGGACTGGGTCCGCGCCTGGCAGTGAGGGCCACCGGGTCGGGCCGGTAGCCTCGACGCCGTGCTGCTCGCCTTCGACACCGCGTCGCCGTCGGTCACCGTCGCCCTGCATGACGGGACCGAGGTGGTCGCTGCCGCGACGGCGGAGATCGGGATGCGGCACGGTGAACAGCTGGCGCCGCTCATCGAGCAGGTCCTCGCCTCCGCCGGCATCACGCCGGCCGGCGTGACCGGCATCGCCGTCGGTGTCGGCCCCGGTCCGTTCACCGGGCTGCGGGTCGGCCTGGTCACGGCCCGGACCCTGGCCCACGTGCTCGACGTCCCCGTCCACGGCGTGTGCTCGCTCGATGCCCTCGCTGCCGAGGCGGTCGCCACGGGGGTGGTGGACGGCGACTTCCTCGTCGCCACGGACGCGCGACGCAAGGAGGTCTACCTGGCGTCGTACGACGGCAACGGGAGGCGTCAGTCTGCGCCGGTCGTGGAGCGCCCGGCGGTGCTCGCCAGTGACCTGCCGGTCGTCGGCGAAGGTGCCGCGCTCTACCCGGACGCGTTCCCGAACGCGCGGACCCCGTTGCGACCGGACGCCGCCTGGCTGGCCCGCGCGGTGATCGCGCAGCAGGTGGAGGTGCTGGGGCCCGAACCGCTCTACCTGCGACGTCCTGACGCCGAGATCCCGCGGGCCGCCAAGGCCGTGCTGCCCGACGGAGCGCCGGCGAAGTGACCTCCCCGGTCGTCCGTGCGGCCCTCGCGGCGGACGTGCCCGCCATCGTCGAGCTGGAAGCCGACGCGTTCCCGCTCGATCCCTGGTCGACGAACCTCGTCAGTGAAGGGGTCAGCGGCTCCCTTCCGACCGTTGCCTACGTCGTCGCCCACGTCGCAGGCGACTTCGCGGGCTACGCCGTGGTCAGTGTCGTCGATGTCGCCGAGCTGCAGCGGATCGCCGTACTGCCGGGGCTTCGGCGCTCGGGTGTCGCCACGGCGCTGCTGGCGGCCGTCCAGGCCCTGGCCGCGGAGGGTGGCGCGGACCGGCTGCTGCTCGAGGTCCGCGAGGACAACGCCGCGGCCCGCGGGTTCTACGAACGTCACGGCTTCACCGAGCTCGGCAAGCGTGCCCGCTACTACCGCGACGGCACCACAGCACTCGTCCTGGCCGCACCGGTCACAATGGTCCCGTGATTCGCGACGAACCGCTGGTCCTCGGCATCGAGACCTCCTGCGACGAGACCGGTGTCGGCATCGTGCGGGGCCACACCCTGCTGGCCGACTCCGTCGCCAGCAGCGTCGAGGAGCACGCGCGCTTCGGTGGCGTCGTACCCGAGGTGGCCAGCCGTGCCCACCTCGAGGCGATGGTCCCCACGATCCAGCGGGCATGCGAGACGGCCGGCATCCAGCTGGCCGACGTCGACGCGATCGCGGTGACCCACGGTCCCGGCCTCGCGGGCGCGCTGCTGGTGGGCGTCGCCTCCGCCAAGGCCCTGGCCCTGGGCCTGGGCAAGCCGATCTACGGCGTCAACCACCTCGCCGCCCACGTCGCTGTCGACCAGCTCGAGCACGGCCCGCTTCCGGAACCCTGCCTGGCGCTGCTGGTGTCCGGTGGACACTCCAGCCTGCTCAAGGTCACCGACATCACCGGCCACGACGGCGGCATCGACCCCATGGGCGCCACCATCGACGACGCGGCGGGCGAGGCCTTCGACAAGGTCGCTCGGCTCCTGGGCCTGCCGTTCCCGGGCGGGCCGCACATCGACCGGGTCGCACGCGAGGGCGACCGGATCGCCATCGACTTCCCGCGCGGGCTGTCGACGCGCCGCGACCTCGAACGGCACCGCTTCGACTTCTCCTTCTCGGGACTCAAGACCTCGGTCGCCCGCTGGGTGGAGGCCCGCGAGCGCAGCGGTGAACCGGTTCCGGTCGCCGACGTCGCCGCCTCCTTCCAGGAGGCCGTCTGCGACGTCCTCGTGCGCAAGGCCCTCGATGCCGCCAAAGCCGAAGGCATCGAGGACCTGATGATCGGCGGCGGCGTCGCCGCGAACTCGCGCCTGCGGGCGATGGCCGAGGAGCGAGCCGGCAAGCTCGGCATCCGGGTGCGGGTGCCCAGGCCCGGACTGTGCACCGACAACGGTGCCATGGTGGCCGCCCTCGGCGCGACGATGGTCGAACGAGGACGTCCACCGTCCCCGCTCGACCTGCCGGCAGACTCGAGCCTGCCGGTCACCGACGTCCTCGCGGGCTGAACCCGGGCCGGGCCGGCCCGGCAGGCCAGGTCAGCCGAGCACGCCGGGCCCGGTGCCCTCGTCGTCGATCCAGTCCTCACCGTCGTCGAAGAGGTCGCGGTCCGGTGACGGGTCACCGTCGCGCTTGCGGCGTGCTCCTCCCGTGCCACCGATGCCACCGATGCCGCCGCGACCGCCGGCACCGCCGCGTCCTCCGCGGCCGCCGGTGCCGCCCGGAACGGCGCCGCCGCCGCGGCCCGTGCTGGTGCCGCGTCCCGCAGCAGTGCCCGGGGCTGCGCCCGAACGACCGAGGGAGCCGGGCCCGCCCGTCCGGCCGCTGCTGCCGATCGAGCCGATGCCGCTGGCCGGGCCGCCGCGACCCAGCAGGTTGCGGATCCCGTTGATCGCGCCCGGGCCGCCGAGCCCGGCCGCGGCCAGGCCGCCACCGATCACGCCCGGATGGGTGAGGCCGCCGGGAAGGCCCGGATCGACCGGATCGACCGGGTCCACCGGATCGACCGGATCGACCGGGTCCACCGGGTCCACCGGCTCGACCGGCTCGACCACCGGAGGCCACACGGGCGGAGGTGGTGGCGGCGGCGGTGGCGGTGGGGGCGGCGGAGGCGGAGGCGGAGGCGGCGGGGGCGGCCAGTCCACGAGCTCGACCGGGTTGAGCGGGTCGTCGTTGGTGCGGACGTCGCTCCCGACCACGACCGGCAGCCGGGGATCGCCGTGGATCGTCTTCATGACGAGGATCGCCTCGGAGTACGCGTCGTTCAGCCTGGCGAGCTTCGCCTGCGCGTCCAGGTCCGCGTTGTTGTAGGCGATCACGCCGGTGTTGTACTGCGCGGCTGCGACGGCGTACTCGATGCTCGCGACCACGGGGAGTCCGGGAAACTGTTCGGGCTTGGGGGGAGTGTCCGACGGACGTTCCGGGGCGCCGGCCTGGGCGGACTGGGCCTCGACCATCGCGGTGTGGACGGACAGCAGTACGTCGGCCGCCCGGATCATCTTCGCCTCCTTGTCCTTGAGGCGTCGGGCGACGAGGCGGAACGCCCGGGCGGCGGAGTCGGCGACACCGGACTCCTCACCGAAGCCGTCGCCGATGTCGTGGGCAGCCTGCTTCAGCGTCCGCCGGACGTCGGTCAGCGACCCGGAGCCCTTGTGCCAGGCGCCGCGTGCCTCCAGGACGTCATCGGGGTCCATCCCCGCCGTCCAGCGCTGCAAGCGCTCCAGGTTCTCGCCGGCCATCAGTTGGTCCCCCCGTCGTTCTGGTGCTCGACCTGCGCGTCGCGGTACGCGTTCGCACCGAGGTCGATGCTCTCGGTCTTCGCCAGCACCAGCTGGATCTCGCCGACGGCCTCCTCGTCCTTGTCGCGGATCAGGTCGCGTGCCTCCCGGACGGCGGTCCGGAAGTCGCGCAGGTCCTTGCGGAGGTCGACGAGGGTGTCGACCACGACGCGGTGGGCGCGCTCGTGGTGGTCGGCCAGGAGGGGCGAGGGCGGTCCGCCGCCGAACGCGCGACCGGAGATGTGTCCCCTGACCGGGAAGTCGACGTCTTTGAGGTTCCTCAGCTCCTCGTTGAGGACCTTGATCACCTTGGTGATCTCGCTCTCGACAACCTTGAGCTCCCGGGGACCGGCGGAGGCGAGGTCTGCTGAGGTGAAGCCGGCAAGATCCAGAAGCACCATGCTGAACGATCCTTCGCCCGAGTTGGAATGACTGAGGCCCCGATACCCGGCCCCCACACCCCCGAAACCGGACCGGCCGGTGGCTAGGGTGAGGAAATGCGTTCTCGGGTCATCGCGGCACTGCTGTTCGTGGTCATCGTTGGCGCCGCGGGCGGCTGCACGTCCGACGACGATCCGGACGCAGGCCACTCACCCGGGCCAACGGGTACTACGTCGACCGCAACGTCCGCCGCAACCTCCACCACGTCCGACGTACCGGTGGTCGATCCGGCGAGCGGCGAGCAGGCCGTCCTCGGCGAGTCGCTGAGCCTCCGGCTGCCGTCCCAGGGCGACTGGTACCTCGACGACAGCGGCGGTTCGATCTTCGCCACGGCGACCGTCGACGGCGTGACCGTGGACATCGGCGGGAGTGACGTCCTGTCCGACGTCGACGCGCTCGACGAGGGGGCGTCGCTCGCCCTCGACGTGCTGGACGACCAGCCCGGGATGACCTATCGACGCGGCGACGACATCACGGTTGCCGGCAAGGTCTGCTGGGTCATCGACGGGGAGAGTGCCGGGAAGCGGTTCAAGGAGGTGGGGACCCTGCACAACGGGCGCATCGTGCACTTCGACTTCACCATCCGCGCCCCCGACGAGCCCGCCTTCGCCAAGGACCTCATCGCATCGGTGATTGCCAGCGTCGAGTGGATGTGACGGTTGCCGAGCGGTCGCTAGGTTGGTGACTCCGGTCATCCAGTGCAGGAGGCAGCATGCAGCAGGTCCGCGCCGTCATCGCTCGCAGCAAGGGAGCGCCCGTCGAGATCGCGACCATCAACGTCCCGGACCCCGGTCCGGGCGAGGCCGTGGTGAAGGTACTGACGTGCGGGGTGTGCCACACCGACCTGCACTACCGGGAGGGCGGCATCAACGACGACTTCCCCTTCCTGTTGGGGCATGAGGCCTCCGGGATCGTCGAGGCCGTCGGACCCGAGGTGACGGGCCTGG
Source organism: Nocardioides sp. CPCC 206347 (assembly GCF_048654605.1). Classification (NCBI taxonomy): domain Bacteria; kingdom Bacillati; phylum Actinomycetota; class Actinomycetes; order Propionibacteriales; family Nocardioidaceae; genus Nocardioides; species Nocardioides sp. CPCC 206347. The sequence continues at coordinate 1,177,271 of NZ_JBMCYZ010000001.1, read as the reverse complement.
AGCCCGGGGACTTCGTGGTCCTGAACTGGCGCGCGGTCTGTGGCGACTGTCGGGCGTGCCGGCGCGGGGAGCCGCACTACTGCTTCAACACCCACAACGCCACGCAGAAGATGACGCTCGCCGATGGTGAAGGCGCCGGCACGGAGCTGTCGCCCGCCCTGGGCATCGGCGCGTTCGCCGAGAAGACCCTCGTGGCTGCCGGGCAGTGCACCAAGGTCGACCCGCAGGCACGCCCCGCGGCGGTCGGCCTGCTCGGGTGTGGGGTGATGGCCGGCATCGGTGCGGCGATCAACACCGGCGCGGTGACCCGCGGCAGGAGCGTCGCGGTCCTCGGTTGCGGCGGCGTCGGCGTGGCGGCGATCGCCGGCTCTGCCCTCGCGGGGGCGAGCCCGATCATCGCGGTCGACATCGACGCGAAGAAGCTCGAGACCGCCCGCCGGATGGGCGCGACCCACGTGGTCGACTCCTCGGTGGTCGATCCGGTCGAGGAGATCAAGCGGATCTGTGCGGAGACCTACGACGGCGCGGACGGCGCCGACGTCGTGATCGAGGCCGTCGGGCGGCCCGAGACCTGGAAGCAGGCGTTCTACGCCCGCGACCTCGCCGGCACGGTCGTCCTGGTCGGCGTACCGACGCCGGACATGAAGGTGCCGGACATTCCGCTGATCGACGTCTTCGGTCGCGGGGGTGCGTTGAAGTCCAGCTGGTACGGCGACTGCCTGCCCAGTCGTGACTTCCCGATGCTGGTCGACCTGTACCGCCAGGGCCGACTCGATCTCGACGCATTCGTGTCGGAGGAGATCGGCCTGGGTGACATCGAGGCCGCCTTCGACAAGATGCACCACGGCGACGTGCTGCGCTCGGTCGTGGTCATCTCATGAGCGGCGCAGTTCGGGTCGACCACGCTGTCACGAGCGGCACCTTCTCCCTCGACGGGGAGACCTTCGACGTCGAGAACAACATCTGGGTGGTCGGTGACGACGAGGAGTGCATCGTGATCGATGCGCCGCACTCGGTCGACGACATCATCGCGGTGGTCGGGACGCGCAAGGTCCGGGCGATCGTGTGCACCCACGCGCACGACGACCACGTCCGGGTCGCACCCGAGCTCCGGGAGCTCGTGGTCGCGCCGATCCTGCTGCACCCCGACGACCGGACGCTGTGGACGATGACCCACCTCGACCACCTCTGGGACGTCGACCTGTCGGACGGCCAGGTCCTCGCGGTTGCCGGTACGACGTTGCGGGTGCTGCACACGCCCGGCCATGCGCCGGGCGCGGTGTGCCTCTACGCGCCGGACCTGGGGTGCGTGTTCACGGGCGACACCCTGTTCCAGGGCGGGCCGGGTGCGACCGGTCGTTCGTTCAGCGATCGTCCGACGCTGGAGGCATCGATCCGGGCGAACCTGTTCGCGCTGCCCGACGACACGGTCGTGCACACCGGCCACGGGGCCGACACCACGATCGGCGCAGAGGCCGCGACACTCGGTCGCGACTGATCCCGCGCGGGCCCGGCGTCAGCGCCGGGCGTTGCGGAACGGCCGGATGAGCAGGTCGTTCACGGCGGCGACGAGCGACCGCAGGGAGATCCGCACGTCAGCCCCTGGTCGCGAGGACGGCGGCCACGATGATCAGGATGATCCCGAGGATGCCGAGGATGGGCAGGCCCGTCGTGCGGTGCCCGCGGTGGGCGCCGGCGTCGGCGGCGTTGGCGGCACGCTCGATGGCGGGCATCGGTCCTGTCGCGCGGTGCTTGACGGTCACGTGGTTGGACATCTCTCACTCCTTGGTCCCGAGGTGTTCGAGAGTCCAGACGCGCTGGGCCCCGGAACATCACGCGATTTCCGGAGAAGGTTCCCTGACGCCGGCCGGGACGTGGCTCAGAACGGCTGGACGAGGAGGGCGGTGCCCTCGCCGGCAACGCGGGTGAGCACGATCGTGCCCTCGTTGTCGCCGCTCAGTGCCAGCCGCTTGCGCAGCTGCTCGGGGACGACGTCGACACCGCGCTTCTTGATCGTCAGTCGTCCGATGCCGCGTTCGCGCAGCGCCGCCTTGAGCTGCTTCTCCCGGTAGGGGAGCTCCTCGACGACCCGGTAGCCGCGTGCAAAGGGCGAGCGGAACGCGGAGTCGCCCATCACGTACGCGATCTTCGTGTCCAGCAGGCCACCGTCGACGCCGGCCGCGACGGCGGTGACCAGGCCTGCGCGGATGACCGCGCCGTCGGGTTCGTAGAGGTAGGCGCCGACCGGCCGTACGCCGACGGCCGCCGGGCCGGGGTCGTCCTCGTCGGTCAGGCTGGCGAGTCCGCCGGACCCGATGACGGTCGCGCGGCGGGCCACGGTCGCGGTCCGCCCTGCCCACAGGGCGGCTTCCTTGACCTCGCCCTCGTCACTGACCCATTCGGCCTCGACGCCTTCGGGGATCAGCGTGTGCGGGATGCCGGGGGCGACCTTGACGCAGGCGTCGCGCCGGAGGAGTCCTTCGACCCAGGTCCACGGCGGGGTCCAGTCCTCGACCCGGAAGCTGCGCCCCGCGCCGGTACGACGCGCGGGATCGGCGAAGGCGATGTCGAAGGCCCGGTGGTCGATCTCGGTGGCGTCGGCGACCTGCACCGCTCCGGCCAGGCCAAGGGCAGCAAGGTTCGCTTCGGCGACCGCCACCCGCACCGGGTCGAGGTCCACGCCGGCGCACACGATCCCGGCCCGCGACGCAGCGATCAGGTCGCCACCGATCCCGCAGCCGAGGTCGATCAGGCTGGTCGCCTCGAACGCCGTGTAGCGGCCGGCCCGGTGCTCGGCGACCCGGAGCCGCGTGGACTGTTCCAGCGCGTCCGGCGTGAAGTACATCCGCGGCGCGAGGTCACCGAACTTCGCCACCGCGCGGACGCGCAGGTCCACCTGCGTGAGTGCCGTTGCCGCGCGTTCCGCGGACGTCGTACGACGAAGGGCGGAGCCCGCGGCCAGGGCGCTCGCGCCACTGTCGACGAGCGCGGTCGCCTCCGCGAGGAGGGTCTGGCCGTCGTCGGTCAGCAGCCACCGGAAGGCATCGAGGTCCACCCGGTGATCCTGTCAGGTCGTGACGGACTCCGGAGTCGCGCTGTCGGTGTCCTGGTGCGCGTCCTTGGTCGCATCGCCGTGCCCGGGCCACCAGGCAGCGTGTCCCAGGAGCGAGGTCAGCGCCGGCGTGAAGAACATCGACATGACGAACGCGACGATGAGGATGCCGACCGCGAGCGCGAAGCCCATCGACACGATCAGCGTGTTGCCGCCGAGCATCAGGGACGCGAAGGTGCCGGCCAGGATGACGCCCGCGGCGGCAATCGTCGGCCCCGCGTGCGTCACGGCCTGGGCGGCCGCCTCGTGCGGATCGCGCCCTTCCCGCGCCTCCTCGCGCAGTCGGGCGATCATCAGGATGTTGTAGTCCGTCCCGAGCGCGGTGACGAACAGGTAGATGTAGATCGGCAGCATGAAGATCAGGCCGGACTCCCCACCGATGAACTGGAACGCGATCACGGTGAGGCCGAGGGTCGCTGCGAAGCCGAGGGCGACCGCGGCCATCAGGAACCACGGTGCGACCAGGCTGCGCAGGAGCAGCGCGAGGATCACCATGATGACGAGCGCGGCCACCGGGAAGACCACCTTGTAGTCACGGGCCATCGCTGCCGACATGTCGGCGAAGATGCCGGGCGTACCGCCGACATAGGCCTCGGTCCCCTGGGGAGCGGCCTCGTGGGCAGCGTCGCGGATGGGCCCGCTGACGTTGTCCTGGGCGACGTCGGAGACCGGGTCGTCGGACAGGGTCAGGTAGTACTGGAAGGCGGACTGGTCCGCGGACGGGACCGGACCGGCCACCTCGTCCACGCCCTTGGCCTTGCCGAGGGCCGTCTTGAACGCCTCGAGCTGGTCAGGCGTGACGGTGGTGCCCTTGGCGTCGACGAGGACCGGGACGGGTTCGGCGGCACCGGCGGAGAAGTGCTCCTGGAAGGTCTCCATCGCCTCGGTCGACTCGACGCCGTCCGGCAGGCTCGAGTTGAAGTCGAAGGACGGGTTGAAGCTGAGGGCGAAGATCGCGAGCACCGCCATCGCTCCGCCCGAGACCAGCGCTGTGCGTCCGGGGTGGCGGCCGACGGTGTTGCCGAGCTTGATGAAGGTGCCGTGCTTCGGCTCCTTCTGCCACGACTTCGAGGGCCAGAAGAGCGCCTTGCCGAGCAGCGACACGAGGGCCGGCACCAGGGTCAGCGCCGCGATCAGCGTGACGAACACGGCGATCGCCAGGGCCGGGCCGATCGCCCGGAAGATGCTCAGCGAGCTGAGGATCAGCGCCATGAACGCGACGATCACCGCGCCGCCGGCCGATGCGATGGCCTCGCCGGCCCGGTCGAGGCTGTGGACGACGGAGTCGCGGACAGCGGCGCCCTGGCGCATCCGTTCGCGGTGCCGGAACAGGAAGAACAGGATGTAGTCGGTGCCGACGCCGTACAGGACGACGATCAGGATCTGCTGCACCGACGAGTCGGCCTTGAGGTCGAAGATGTCGTTGGCCCAGGCGATCGCGCCGGTGGCGATCGAGGAGACGAGGCCGACGACCACGATCGGGAGCAGACAGATCAGCACGCTCCGGAAGATCAGGGCGAGCAGGCCGACGATGAGCACGACCGTCGCGATCGCGACGATCAGCAGGGTGGTCTCGCCCGATTCCTGCGAGTCGAGGCCCTGGGGCACCGCGCCCGTCGTACGGATCTCGAGGTCGGTGCCCTTCTCGAGGTCGCCCAGTTCCTTGCGGAGGTCCTTGGCGTCGTCGAAGGCCTGCGGGTCGTACCCGGTGGCGCCGTCGGCGAGCGGGACGATGCCGAACATCACCGTCTCGTCGGCGGACAGGTTGGGCTTGCCCTCCTCGTTCTGGGTGATGACCAGCTGCTGGAAGGTCTTCTTGCCCAGCGTCGGGGCGACCTCCTTCGCGATGTCGGTGGCCGCGGTCTGGTCGGCGGCGGTCAGCTTCGCGCCGTCCTTGCGCTCGATGACGAGGATCGCGCCGGGGGAGAAGGCGTCGGAGAACTTGTCCTCCTGCAGCTTCAGGGCCTGGATCGACTCGTAGTGGTCGGGCAGGAACTCCGAGTTGTCCTGGGTGGACTCGAGGGCGGGTGCCGTGGCGCCGACAATGACGGCGATCAGCACCCACGCGGCGATGACGAACCAACGGAACCGAGTCACGAACCGACCGAGCGCAGCGAACATGCTGGAACGCTATCGGCGCAACGGTGCTGTCGGTCAACCGACTTTGGTAGGGCCGTGCCGGAACTTCGGGCATCTCGACCAGGGGTCGCTCTGGCACTCCCTTGCGGAGAGTGCTAGTTTCGTGGTTGGCACTCTCGGACCGAGTGTGCCAATGCTGACCGGGAAGTCCGCTTCCCGGCTCACGCCCACCGAACCCAAGCAGTCAGCTCAGAAAGTGGAGGTCGACATCGTGTCGGTCAACATCAAGCCCCTCGAGGACCGGATCGTCGTCAAGCCCCTCGAGGCGGAGCAGACCACCGCGTCCGGCCTGGTCATCCCCGACACCGCCAAGGAGAAGCCCCAGGAGGGCGAGGTCCTGGCGATCGGCCCCGGTCGCATCGACGACAACGGCAACCGCGTGCCGCTCGACGTTTCCGTCGGCGACAAGGTCATCTACAGCAAGTACGGCGGCACCGAGGTCAAGTACTCCGGCCAGGAGTACCTCATCCTCTCTGCGCGCGACGTCCTCGCCGTTCTCGCCTGATTCCGTTTCCTCCGTTGAAGGCGCTGCGCTGATTCGCGTGGCGCCTTCAGCACTTCCCAAGGAGTAGCAATGCCCAAGATCCTGGAGTTCAACGAGAACGCCCGGCGTGCGCTCGAGCGCGGCGTCGACGCCCTCGCGAACACCGTCAAGGTGACGCTCGGCCCGAAGGGCCGCTACGTCGTCCTCGACAAGAAGTGGGGCGCGCCGACCATCACCAACGACGGCGTGACCGTCGCGCGTGAGATCGAGCTGGACGACCCGTTCGAGAACCTTGGTGCCCAGCTCACCAAGGAGGTCGCGACCAAGACCAACGACGTCGCCGGTGACGGTACGACGACCGCGACCGTCCTGGCGCAGGCGCTGGTGCACGAGGGCCTGCGCGCCGTCGCCGCCGGTGCGAACCCGATGGGCCTCAAGCGTGGACTCGATGCGGCTGCTGCCGCTGTCGGCGACGCGCTCAAGGACGCCGCTCGCGAGGTCGACGACGAGAAGGACATCGCCTCCGTGGCGACCGTCTCCTCGCGCGACAGCCACATCGGCGACCTGCTCGCCGAGGCGTTCGGCAAGGTCGGCAAGGACGGTGTGATCACCGTCGAGGAGTCCAACACCCCTTCGACCGAGCTCGAGTTCTCCGAGGGCATGCAGTTCGAGAAGGGCTACATCTCGGCCTACTTCGTCACCGACGCGGAGCGCCAGGAAGCCGTCCTCGACGACCCGTACATCCTGATCAACCAGGGCAAGATCTCGGCGATCGCCGACCTCCTGCCGCTGCTGGAGAAGGTCATCCAGGCCGGCAAGCCGCTGTTCATCCTCTGCGAGGACGTCGACGGTGAGGCGCTGTCGACCCTGGTCGTCAACAAGATCCGCGGCACGTTCAACGCGGTTGCCGTCAAGGCGCCTGCGTTCGGCGACCGTCGCAAGTCGATCCTCCAGGACATCGCGGTGCTCACCGGCGCCACGGTCATCTCGCCCGAGGTCGGCCTCAAGCTCGACCAGGTCGGTCTCGACGTGCTGGGCAGCGCCCGCCGCATCGTCGTGACCAAGGACAACACCACGATCGTGGACGGTGCCGGCGACGCCGCTGCCGTCGCGGGTCGCGTCGAGCAGATCAAGAAGGAGATCGAGACCTCCGACTCCGACTGGGACTCCGAGAAGCTGCAGGAGCGCCTGGCCAAGCTCGCCGGCGGCGTCGTGGTCATCAAGGTCGGTGCCCACACCGAGGTCGAGCTCAAGGAGAAGAAGCACCGGATCGAGGACGCCGTCTCCGCGACGCGCGCCGCGATCGAGGAGGGCATCGTGCCCGGCGGTGGTTCGGCCCTGATCCACGCCGTGTCGGTGCTGGACGACGACCTCGGCCTCACCGGTGACGAAGCCACCGGCGTCCGGATCGTCCGCAAGGCCGCCGACGAGCCGCTGCGCTGGATCGCCGAGAACGGCGGCGTCAACGGCTACGTCATCACCAACAAGGTGCGCGAGGGCTTCGCCGAGAACGGTGCGAGCTTCGGCTACAACGCCGCCACCGGCGAGTTCGGCGACCTGGTCGCCCAGGGCGTCATCGACCCGGTCAAGGTGACCCGGTCGGCGCTCGTCAACGCGGTCTCCATCGCGGGCCTCCTGCTCACGACCGAGACGCTGATCGTCGACAAGCCGGTGGACGAGGAGCCCGACGCGGGCGGCCACGGACACGGCCACGGTCACGGCCACTGATCCACGGCCCTGATCGACTGATCAAGCACCGACCCGTCGTACTCCGGTACGGCGGGTCGGTGTCGTTTTCGGGTTGCAGGAATCCCCGCCTCAGCGGGGATTCCTGCGCTTCCTGGCTGTTGCAACGGCCAGGAAGCGCAAGCACAAGTCAGGGAGTACGACCCGCGGGGCGGAAGCGACGGGTGGTACGACGGTCACTCGCGCCCGCGGAGGAAGCTGACCCGCATCGGGCGCAGCTCCGGCGTCATCAGGCCGGCGGCAATGGCTGGATCGGCCTGCATGATCGCCCGAGCGGCGTCCTCGTCCTCGGCGTCGAAGATCGTGATTCCGGTGTTGGTGTCGCCGAAGGTCGGACCAGCGAGGACCAGGGCTCCCTCGGCCAGCTGCTGTTCGAGGTAACCCGCGTGCGCCTGCATGAGCGCGGACTCCTCCTCGGTGATCGTCTCGATGAAGCGGTCCCGCGGGGGATGGAGGAAGTACACCCAGCTCGGCATGGCCCAAGGCTGCCACGGACTGGCTCACTGCAAGAAGGTGTTCGTCGCAACATTGGTGATCGCCTGCTGTCACCTCGGTCCGGCATAGTGAGCACATGTTGTGGCGAGTGCGTGCCGGATTGCCCGATCGACCGGGGGCCCTGGCGGAGCTCGCTGCGGCGTGCGGCCGGGCCGGGGTCAACATCCAGACCGTCCAGGTCTTCCCCGACGAAGGCTCGGTGACGGACGAGCTCGTGCTGCAGGTGCCGGCGGACTGGACCCGTGACCACTTGCTCGACCTCGTTTCCAGTGCCGGCGGGGCCGCGGTCTCCGCGGTGCCGGTGACCACCGCCGCGCTCGAGGACCAGCCGACCCGTTACGTCCAGGCCGTGCGCGCGATCATCGCCCAGCCGGCCACCTTCCCCGACGTGGCGGCCCACCTGTTCGACGCCGACGTCGCGGCCAGTGACGCCTCCGCCGACGTCCTCGAGATGACGGTGGGTGGTTCGGCGACGATCCAGATCCGTCGTACTCCGCCCTTCACGGCGACCGAGCGCGCCCGCGCAGCTGCGCTGGCCGAGCTGGTCGGGGAGGTGCTGGACGCCCAGGCCCCGCCCGCCCCGCACCAGCCCGGTGCGGGCGATCCCGACTACGTCCGGGACGGCTCGGTGGTCTCCGCGCTCGCGGGCGGCAAGGTCGCGGGCCGTGCCGAGGTGACGGTCGGGGAGAGCGCTGACCACCCCTGGCCGGTGGACCTGTGGGTCGATCCGGCCTGGCACCGCCGGGGCGTCGGGACCCGTCTGCTCGCCGAGGTCGCGCGGGTGGCGCGGGCCCAGGGTGCCGAGGAGATCGTGCTCACCGCGCCCTCCGAGACCCGCGCCGTGCTCCCGATGGTGCTGGCTGCGGGTATGCGCGGACGGATCCGCATGGCGGGGGATTCGCTCACCGTGCGGATCGCGATCACCGACCTCCGAGGGTGAGCAGCGCAACACCGCAGTGACTTTGTGAAAGTATTCACAAGGCGGTAGCGTCGACTCCGTGTTGACCCCCGATGTCGTCACCAGCGTCCTTGCCGAATTCACGGCCCATCTCGCCACCGAGGCCGAGCCCGCGGGCCTGCTCCCGGCTCGCCAGCAGATGGCGCTCTCGTTGGGCTGGCACATCATCCTGGCCTGCTTCGGCGTCGCGTTCCCCGCGATGATCTTCGCGATGCACGTGCGCGGCATCCGCCGCAACGACCCGGTCGCTCTGGGCCTTGCCCAGCGCTGGGCGAAGGTCTCCGCGGTGCTGTTCGCCATCGGCGCCGTGTCCGGCACCGTGCTCAGCTTCGAGATGGGCGTGCTCTGGCCCGGCCTGATGGGGACGTACGGCGACGTCCTGGGACTGCCGTTCGCCTTCGAGGGCCTGGCCTTCTTCCTGGAAGCGATCTTCCTCGGCATCTACCTCTACGGCTGGGGCCGGATGCCTCCGAAGCGGCACGTGATGATGGTGCTGCCGATGGCGATCACGGGGATCATCGGCGCCTACTGCGTCCTCGCGGTCAACGCCTGGATGAACGTCCCGACCGGGTTCAAGATGGTCGACGGCGAGGTGACCGACGTCCAGCCCTGGGCGGTGCTGTTCAACCAGCACGCGTTCCTGCAGTTCGCCCACATGTGGGTCGGCGCCTACATGCTCGCCGGGTTCTCGGTTGCCGGCGTGTACGCCGTCGGGATGCTCCGCGGTCGCCGCGACGCCCACCACCGGCTCGGCTTCATGGTGCCCTTCGTGTTCGCGTCGATCGCCGCCGTCACGCAACCGTTCGTCGGCCACGTCCTGGGCTTCGGGCTCGACGACCGGCAGCCGGCCAAGCTGGCCGCGTTCGAACTGGCGGAGACGACCGAGAGTCCCTCACCCCTGCGGCTCGGTGGCGTGCTCGTCGACGGTGAGGTCAAGGGCGCGATCGACATCCCGTACCTCGGCTCGCTGATCGCCATGAACTCCCCGGACAAGCCGGTCCCCGGCCTCGACACCATTCCCGAGGACGAGCACCCACCGGTCAACATGACCCACCTCGCGTTCCAGACCATGGTCGGCATCGGCACCCTGCTCGCCGGAGCCGTCGTGCTGTTCTGGGTCCAGCGACGGCGCGGCAAGGACCTGCTGGAGAAGCGCTGGTTCCTCCGCTTCGCGGCGGTCGCCGGGCCCCTGGCCGTGATCGCCCTGGAGTCCGGGTGGATCGCCACGGAGGTCGGCCGCCAGCCCTGGGTCGTGTACGGCGTCATGCGCACCACCGACGCCGTCGGGGACTACACCGCGAGCCTGTGGTGGCTGCTCGGGACCACGACCGTCGTGTACTCGCTGATGACGTGGGGTGCGGTCGTCGTACTCCGGTCGATGGCGCGACGCTGGCGCGAAGGGGCGATCGACCTGCCGAGCCCCTACGCGCCGGATGTGCGGGCCGAGCGATGAGCATCGAGGTCGCCGTCGCTGCGGCGCTGTTCGTCGGGATCATTGCGTACGCCGTGCTCGGCGGTGCCGACTTCGGGTCCGGCTTCTTCGACCTGACGGCCGGGAGCAGCCGCCGTGGAGCGGAGCTGCGGACGCTGGTCGACCACAGCATCGGGCCGGTGTGGGAGGCCAACCACGTCTGGCTGATCTACGTGCTGGTGATCTGGTGGACGGCGTTCCCCGAGTCGTTCGCGGCGGCGATGTCGACGCTCGTTCTGCCGCTGCTCCTCGCCCTGCTCGGCATCGTGCTGCGGGGAGCGAGCTTCGCGTTCCGCAAGTTCTCCGAGACCCTGGGCCAGGCCCGCCTGTTCGGCGTCATCTTCGCCGCGTCGTCGATCATCACGCCGTTCTTCCTGGGCACGGTCGCGGGCGGCATCGCGTCCGGCCGGGTGCCGCTCGAAGGCACGGGGGACCGCTGGTCCTCGTGGGTCAATCCGACGTCGCTGTTCGGGGGCGTGATCGCTGTCGGCACGTGTGCGTTCCTCGCCGGGACGTTCCTCGTCGCCGATGCGGCGCGGTCCGGCCAGGCCCGGCTGGCCGACGAGCTGCGCATCCGCGCACTGGGTGTCGGCGTGGTGACCGGTGCGGTGGTGTTCGCGGCGCTGGTGCCGATCGACCACGATGCGCCGACGCTCGCGGCCGGCCTCGAGGGCCGGGCGGCACCGCTCGTGGTGCTTGCTGCGCTGGCCGGCCTCGCCACGCTGGTGCTGCTCTGGCGCCGGCGTTATTCCATCGCCCGGCTCGCCGCGGTCGTCGCCGTGGCGTCGGTCGTGTCCGGCTGGGGCGTCGGGCAGTACCCCTGGCTGCTCGTCGACGAGGTGACCATCGTGGACGCGGCAGGAGCGCAGGCGACCCTGCAGGCTCTGCTGGTGGCCGTCGCGGTGGCGGTCGTGGTCGTCGTACCGCCGTTGGCCTATCTGTTCCGGCTCACCCAGTCGGAGGAGTGGACGCGCCCGGACCACTGACGGCACGAGGGCTCGGCGTCCCGTCGAGCCACCTCGCTCCGGCCCGCCACGCCGCGAGGCCGAGGACGACGAGCGACAGGGGCTGGGCGACCAGCATGGTCAGGATGTAGCCGATCCACAGCGTGCCGCTGATGGCGCTGTCCTCGGCGACCGGGACCAGTGCGTCCACCACGAACAGCACGAGCAGCAGGGCCGGGAGGACGCCGACCAGCGCGAGGCGGCGCCGGCCGGCCCGGTGCAGCAGGACGGCGATGCCGACGAGCCACGCCGCGACCAGGTGGTTCGCCATCGGGAGCAGCGCCTGCGTGCCGATCATGTGGGTGCCGAGGTAGGCGGACTCGGCCCAGCCCCGGTCCGTCTCCGCGATGTAGCCGATGGTCCCGTGCGAGGTGTGCCGGATGATCCCGGCGAACAGGTAGCTCGCGCCGGCGATGACCGCCAGGGTCGTCACGGTGAGCAGGCCCAGTCCGAGGTCACCGCGTCGGGCCACCGCCTGGGCGAAGCCCAGCGCGGCCACGATCAGCGCCGTCCCGCACACGACGAGGGCGAAGCCCGCGAGGCCGTAGCGGTACGCCGATTCGTCGAGGAAGCGCAGGCCGTCGGCCGCGTTGTCGGTGTCTCCGCGCGCCGTTCCGGCGAGCTCGATGACCGGGGCCGCCCCGAGCATGACTCCGGCGATCGCCGCCGCAGCGGCAGGCGCCCTGTCCATGCGGCGATTCTCGCAGAGAACAGCGATTCTGGCGCTAGGCGTGGTTACCGAGGCGCCAGCCGCCGATGGGGAGCGCCAGTGCCGTCGCCGGTCCCCACGAGCCGGGCTCGTAGGTCTCGGTCGGCGGCCGCCGGTCGAGCACCGGCTGGAAGATCTCCCAGAGCCGGTCGACCTCCTCGGAGCTGATGAACAGCGTCCGGTCACCGCGCATCACGTCGAGCAGCAACCGCTCGTAGGCCTCCAGCGGGTCGGCGTCGGGGACGTCGCAGACGAGGTCGAGGCGGAACACGCCCTCCACCAGCGCCATGTCCGGGCCCGGTCGCTTGGCACGCACGTCGATCGCGATCCGCGGCTGGTCCGCGAGCTCGATGACCAGCTCGTTCGGCTCCGGCGTGCCGCCGTGGGCGGGCTTGAGCCAGCGGTGTCGCGGGTCGCGGAACCGGACCGTGATCGTGCGCCGGCCGTCGGCCAGTGCCTTGCCGGTGCGCAGGTAGAACGGGACGTCACGCCAGCGGTCGTTGTCGATCCAGAGCTCGGCGGCGACGAAGGTCTCGACGGTGGAGTCGTCGGCGACGTCGGGCTCGTCGCGGTAGCCGTCGTACTGGCCGAAGACGACGCGCTCGGGGTCGATCGGGCGCAGTGCCGAGAAGGTGGCTGCCTTGGCGGCCCGGATCGCCGAGGCACGGAAGGCATGCGGGTCCTCCAGTGCGACGAAGCCGAGGAGCTGGGTGAGGTGGGTGGTCACCATGTCGCGCAGGCACCCGGTGCCCTCGTAGAAGCTCCCGCGGCCCTCGACGGTCAGCTTCTCGGGTACGTCGATCTGGACCGACTCGATCGTGTGCCGGTTCCACGCGGGCTCGAACAACCCGTTCGCGAAGCGCAGCGCGAGGATGTTCTGCACCGCTTCCTTCCCGAGGAAGTGGTCGATGCGGAAGACCTGGTCATCGGCGAAGGCCGAACCCAGCACCGCCTGGAGGTCGCGGGCCGTCGCGAGGTCGGTGCCGAACGGCTTCTCGGCCACCAGGCGCGAGCGGCTGACGAGATCCTCGCGATCGAGCATCCCGACCATTCCCTTGACGGCGCCCGGCGGCACCGAGAGGTAGAACAGGCGTCGTACGTCGCCCAGCAGGCACTGCGCGTCCTCCAGGAGCCGGTCCTCGGCAGTCTCCACGGCGCGCGCCAGCTCGGTGCCGTCATCGGCGGTCGACGCGACGAAGCGGATCCGGTCGAGCAGGGGCTCGGCGATCGCCTCGTCGACCTCGCCGACGAACTCGGCGAGCGCGGCCCGGACGTGTCCGCGGAACTCCTCGTCGGTGCCGGGGGAGCGGCGTCCACTGCCGATCACCGCGAAGTGCGTGGGGAGTCGCCCGGCGGCGGCGAGCCGGTAGAGACCGGGGAACAGTTTGCGGCTCGCGAGATCACCCGTGGCGCCGAACAACACCAGGACGTGCGGGGGCAGGTCAGAGGTCACACCCCCAGAGTGTCGGATCAGTCAAGCCCTGCCCCTAGAATGTGGGAGTGGAGGTCCCCGACAAGTTCGCAGCCCTTGGTCTCACCTACGACGACGTGCTGCTGCTGCCGGGTCATTCCGACCTCGCGCCGGACGACATCGACACGAGTACGCGCCTGACGCGCGACATCATGATCAAGGCGCCGCTCATCAGCGCCGCCATGGACACCGTGACCGAGTCGCGGATGGCGATCGCCATGGCCCGCCAGGGCGGCATCGGCATCCTGCACCGCAACCTCTCCGCCGAGGAGCAGGCCTACCAGGTCGACCTCGTGAAGCGGACCCAGACCGGGATCATCTCCAACCCGGTCACGATCGGGCCCGACGCGACGCTCGAGGACCTCGACCGGATCTGTGGCGAGTACCGCGTCTCCGGCCTCCCGGTCGTCGACACCGACAACCGCCTGCTCGGCATCTGCACCAACCGCGACCTGCGCTTCACGCCCGTTGCGGAGTGGGCGACCACCAAGGTCGACGAAGTGATGACGCCGATGCCGCTGATCACCGGCCCGGTCGGCATCAGCCGTGACGACGCCACCCTGCTGCTGCGCCAGCACAAGCGCGAGCGCCTTCCCCTCGTCGACGAGCAGGGTCGCCTCGGCGGCCTGATCACGGTCAAGGACTTCGTGAAGTCCGAGCAGTTCCCCCTCGCGTCCAAGGACGCCAGCGGCCGCCTCCTCGTCGGCGCGGCCATCGGCTACTTCGGCGACGCGTGGGAGCGGGCCACCAGCCTGATCGATGCGGGCGTCGACGTACTCGTTGCCGACACGGCGCACGGCCACGTCACCCTGCTGCTCGACATGGTCCGTCGTCTCAAGACCGACCCGGCCACCCGGCACGTCCAGGTCATCGGCGGCAACGTCGCGACCCGCGAGGGCGCCCAGGCGTTCGTCGACGCCGGCGCGGACGCGGTCAAGGTCGGCTTCGGCCCGGGCTCGATCTGTACGACGCGCGTGGTCACCGGCTGTGGTGTCCCGCAGGTCACCGCGGTCTACGAGGCCGCTCTGGCCGCCCACCCGGCCGGCGTCCCGGTGATCGCCGACGGTGGCCTGCAGCAGTCCGGCGACATCGCGAAGGCGATCGTGGCCGGTGCCGAGTCCGTGATGATCGGCTCCATGCTCGCCGGTTGCGAGGAGTCGCCCGGCGACGTCGTCTTCCACCTGGGCAAGCAGTACAAGGCGTACCGCGGCATGGGTTCGCTCGGTGCGATGTCCTCGCGCGGCAAGAAGTCGTACTCGAAGGACCGGTACTTCCAGGCCGAGGTCACCAGCGACGACAAGATCGTCCCCGAGGGCGTCGAGGGCCAGGTCGCCTACAAGGGCCCGGTCTCCGGTGTCGCCCACCAGCTGATCGGTGGCCTCTCGCAGTCGATGTTCTACGTCGGCGCGCGCACCGTTCCCGAGCTCCAGGAGAAGGGCCGGTTCATCCGGATCACCTCCGCCTCCCTCAAGGAGAGCCACCCCCACGACGTCGAGATGACGATCGAGGCGCCGAACTACCACCGGAGCTGAGCCTCTCGGATCTCCCTCCCCTTCGGCCGTCCTGAGCGTTTCGCCGCCGGGTTTGAAGGTCATTCCGTACGGGGTAGGACTGACCACCGGTCGACGAACGAGAGGGACAGGCATGCCGAGTGGAAGTGGCGAAGGCTTCGGAGTTGAAGTCGGACGTGTGTGGCGTGCGGGAGCAGTGCTTCTCCCCAAGGTTTCCGGAGTCCTCGGGGAGGCGAGTCGTCCGCTCACCGACAGCCACAGTTGGCTGATGTCACGGACCCCGGGCCTGGGCGAGGACCCGAGTGCGAAGTTCGACGCGCTGCAGAGCCTGATCAAGAAGGCCGTCGACGACTCTCGCGACGCCATCGACACCTGTGCCCAGGCGCTGGTCTGGGCTGCCGAGGACTACGAGCTGACGGACCAGGCGGCACGCGATGCCTATGTGCGGGAGAAGCAGCGGGTGGACTCGTGACGTTCAGCGAATATGACCTTCCGGGCCGGGCCAGCGAGCTCCTGGCGGCACAGAAGGACGCCCTGGAGGATCATGGCGAGGACTGCGACCAGTACGACATCCCGTCGGACGAGATCCTCGGCATCTACGACGACTTCGCGTCGCTGCCCTCGCCCGACAACTTCGGCACGTACACCGACGGACTGCTGACCACGATGGAGAAGCTCGCAACAGGCGGCTACAGCACGGGCCAGACCGACGGGTCGACCGGGGTGGCGAGCAGCGTGCTCGACCTGACCATCTCCGCGGGCGACGAGGTCGACGACTGGACGGGCAAGGGCGCGGACCAGTTCAACATCTGGACTGACGGCTGGAAGACCGGTGTCTCCAACCAGTTCGCCGCGACGGTCGCCCTGCGCATCCTGCTCAATGCCGAGGCCGCCGTGTGGACCGGAGTCCTGAAGGACCTCGATGACCTGTCGAACGCAGCGACGAAGGCGATGAAGGCGGTCACCGAGTGCAATGGTGACGACGTGACGATCGCGCTCAGTGTCGCGACGGCCGTCGTTGGCATCGCTGCTGCCATCCCGACTGCGGGCACGTCACTCTCGCTGGTCGCGGTCGCCGGTGCTGGTCTCGGTGTCGCCAGCACTGGAATGCAGGTCTACGACGCAGCTTCCAAGCCGGAGCCCAAGATCAGCTCGTGCTGTCCGCGTTGTTGCATCGACGATGTCAAGGACGCCCTCAAGGACATCAAGACGCACACGCGCGAGGCCGAGGAGAAGATCGCCAAGGACCTGGACAAGAACATCAACATCATCAACGGAGCCTGGTCGGAGTTCTGCAAGCCGGCCCCCGCGTTGGGCAGTGTGCCGCGCAAGAACGTTCATGGCTATGACGGACTGGGGAGCTTCCCGGGATGAGCGACACCAACGAGTTCCGCGAACGGTGGGACGAGACCGTTGTCGTCACCGAATCGCCCAACGGATCGGTGATCGTCCAGAACCGCGCTGACCAGGTCATCGAGGTGCGTATTGACGACGGCTACTTCAACCGGGCGTCACTCGACCAGCTGCGCACCCAGGTCACGGCCGCGCTGCGCCTCGCTGTCGCCGATCGCTTCCGGGCCTACCGCTCGATGCTGCGTGACGTTTCCGGCCTCCCGTTCGGGCAGGCAGAGCGAGGCCGCCGGCCGCACGCCGACGAGAAGCGCCGGAAGTCGGAGGAGCTCCACATCGAGGGATCCTCGGCCGACGGGACGGTGACGGTCAGTGCGATCGGACTGCAGCACATCACGGTGTCGATGGATGGCGGCCTCTGGGCCTCCGGCGATCGTCACACCCTTGAGAGCAACCTGGGCGCTGCCTGCACCAGCGCGGTCCAGGCCCAGTTCGCAGGCATGAAGGAGCTCACGCACTGATGGCATCGGTCAGGAACACGGTCGCCCTCGCCGCCGGCGCCGTCGTCGTCGCCGTGGGGCTCACTGCCTGTCAGAGCAGCAGTGACACCGGTCGGGTGCTGGACGAGCGGCCCGCCGGCGTGGAGGGTGACGACCTCACGGTTCGGGTCCCGAGCGCCGAGATCGTGTTCACCGTCGGATCGCCAGTCGACGAGGTCGACGGCGTCGACGCACCGGGGAACGGCGCCATCGTCCCGATCGGCTGGAAGGTGACCAGGCAGCCCGCCGGCCCGTTTGCAGGCTTCACCGCGGAGTCCGAGGTGGAGGTCGTCACCGACGAGGGGTCCATCGACCTGGTGACGATCGACGACGAGTCCGGTGCCGACGCGGCCGCCTGGGTCGTCGTACCCGGAAACGGTGAGGACGTCGAGCTGCGCGTGACCTACGACGGCGTCGCGCAGACGGTCTCGACCGGCGGAGAGAGCGAGTACGGCGCCGCGGCGGCGTACTACGACCCGG
This sequence comes from Nocardioides sp. CPCC 206347, assembly GCF_048654605.1. Classification (NCBI taxonomy): domain Bacteria; kingdom Bacillati; phylum Actinomycetota; class Actinomycetes; order Propionibacteriales; family Nocardioidaceae; genus Nocardioides; species Nocardioides sp. CPCC 206347. Next base: position 1,159,802 of record NZ_JBMCYZ010000001.1, on the reverse strand, counting down.
CCGCCGACGGCATCGACGTCCCCTGTGGTGCAACGGTGTGGAAGCGCGAGGACCTGCTCCTCGAATGCCGTACGACGGCATGGGTGCTGCCCCATGCCCCCGATTCCGGTTGGGCTGACGAAGGGTCGGTCTATGCCGTCGTCCAGCCTCGCCTCCGGCTGGAGCGCATCCTCGACGCCACCCAGCGTCTCGAGACGGTCTTCGTCCAGGACCGGTCGACGCTCGACGGGAAGGCACCGGCTGTCGCTCTCGAGCGCGGCGACTCGGGCACGGGCTCGGTCGGCGGTGTCCTGGTCGCGCAGGTGCCGTCGGGCGGAGACCACGTCTGGCAGGCCAGCCTCGGCTTCGAGATCACCGAAGGCGCCCGTAAGGGTGAGGCCGTCGCCCTGGAGGCGGACCTGCCGTTCCGTGGCCGATAGGCTGCCCCAGTGACTGACATCGAGATCGGCCGCGCGAAGCGCGCGCGCCGTGCCTATTCCTTCGACGACATCGCCATCGTGCCGTCGCGGCGCACCCGCGACCCGGAGGAAGTCAGCATCGACTGGCAGATCGACGCGTACCCCTTCACGCTGCCGATCATCGCCGCCCCGATGGACTCGGTGATGTCGCCGTCGACGGCGATCGCCTTCGGTCGCCACGGCGGCCTCGGCGTGCTCAACCTCGAGGGCCTCTGGACCCGGTACGACGACCCCGAGCCGTTGCTCGAAGAGGTCGCCGGGTTGCAGGGCGAGGAGGCAACGCGTCGCCTGCAGGCGATCTACACCGAGCCGATCAAGCCCGAGCTGATCACCGCCCGGTTGCGCGAGATGCGCGACGCCGGTGTGACGGTCGCCGGTTCGCTGTCGCCGCAGCGCACCAAGGAGTTCGCCAAGGTCGTCACGGACGCCGGCGTGGACCTCTTCGTCATCCGCGGCACCACGGTCTCTGCCGAGCACGTCTCCAGCCAGGCCGAGCCGTTGAACCTCAAGGAGTTCATCTACGAGCTCGACGTCCCGGTCATCGTCGGCGGCTGCGCCACCCACCAGGCGGCGCTGCACCTGATGCGCACCGGTGCTGCGGGCGTGCTCGTCGGCTTCGGTGGCGGTGCCGCCCACACGACGCGCACCGTCCTCGGTGTCGCCGTGCCCATGGCCAGCGCCGTGGCCGATGTCGCGGCCGCGCGCCGTGACTACCTCGACGAGTCGGGCGGCCGCTACGTCCACGTGATCGCCGACGGTTCGATCGGCACCTCCGGCGACCTGTCGAAGGCAATCGCCTGTGGCGCGGACGCCGTGATGGTGGGCTCGCCGTTCGCGCGCGCCACCGATGCGCCGGGTCGCGGCTTCCACTGGGGTGCCGAGGCGCACCACGCCGACCTCCCGCGCGGCCAGCGCGTCCAGCTCGAGCAGGTCGGCACGATCGAGGAGATCCTCTTCGGCCCGTCCCGCGTCGCCGACGGGACGATGAACCTCATCGGTGCCCTCAAGCGTTCGATGGCCACCACCGGCTACACGGAGCTCAAGGAGTTCCAGCGGGTGGAGGTCGTCGCCACCTGATGTCGATCGTCGCAGTCGCGTGAGCGTCGACAGCGCCCGGGAGGAGCCCGGGACACTGGCGATGGGCACGGCTGCGGGTCGATGGGTCCTGCTGGCCACCGTCCTCGGGTCGGGACTGGCCATGCTCGACGCGACGGTCGTCAACGTCGCGCTCGGCCGGATCGGGGAGGACCTCGAGGCGGGATTCTCCGGCCTGCAGTGGACGATCAACGCCTACACGTTGACCCTCGCGGCACTGATCCTGCTCGGCGGCTCGCTCGGCGACCGGTTCGGTCGACGGAGGGTCTTCCTCGTCGGGGTCGTGTGGTTCGCCCTCGCCTCGGTGCTGTGCGGCCTGGCGCCGAACATCGAGACCCTGATCGCGGCCCGTGGCCTGCAGGGTGTCGGTGGTGCGCTGCTGACCCCGGGCAGCCTGGCGATCATCGCGGCGTCGTTCCATCGCGACTCCCGTGCGGCCGCCGTCGGCGCGTGGTCAGGTCTCGGCGGGATCGCGGCTGCCATCGGACCGCTGGTCGGTGGCTGGCTCGTCGAGCTGCACTGGCGCCTGGTCTTCCTGGTGAACGTGCCGGTGGCGTTGCTGGTCGTCCTGGTCACGCTGCGCCACGTGCCCGAGAGCCGTGACCCGAACGCCGCGGACCGGCTCGACGTCGCCGGCACGGTGCTCGCCGCTGTCGGCCTCGGTGCGATCACCTTCGGGCTGACCCGGGCCGGCGACGTCGGTTTCAACGGGTCCGTGATGGGAGCCTGCGGCGCCGGCCTGGCCTGTCTGGCTGCGTTCGTGGCGGTCGAGGCCCGGTCGACGCACCCGCTCGTGCCCCTCGACCTCTTCCGCAGCGCCCAGTTCAGCGCTGCCAACGTCGTCACCTTCATGGTGTACGCCGCCCTGGGCGTCGTGTTCGTCTTCCTGGTGCTGCAGCTGCAGGTCGTGACGGAGTGGTCGCCGATCAAGTCGGGCTCGGCGATCCTGCCGGTCACGGTCGTAATGCTGCTGTTCTCGGCACGATCGGGTGCCCTGGCGCAGCGGATCGGGCCGCAGCTGCCGATGACGATCGGCCCGCTCCTGGCGGCCGCCGGCGTGCTCTGGATGGGTCGCATCGATGCCGGGTCGTCGTACTTCGTCGACGTGCTGCCGCCGGTCGTGCTGTTCGGTGCCGGACTCACCCTGCTCGTGGCGCCGCTGACCGCGACGGTGCTCGACGCGGCCGAGAGCCGTCATGCCGGTGTCGCATCGGGGGTCAACAACGCGGTCGCGCGCACTGCTGGGTTGATCGCGGTCGCCGCGATCCCGGTCGCCGTGGGGATCGGCGGCGTGGACTACGCCGACCCGGTCGCCTTCGACGCGGGGTACGGGCATGCGATGACCATCAATGCCGCACTGCTGCTGGCCGGCGCGGTCCTGTCGGCGTTGTTCATCCGGCGGCCGCTGGCCGCGGATCGGCTCGCGATCGAGGAGTGCGCGCACTGCGGCGTCACCGCGCCGCAGCTGCACCCGATCGAGCACGACTAGCCAACGGGGTCAGGGCGCAGGCCGCGGGTCAGCGTCGCGGAGATCCGGTCGACCCACGCGTCGTCGAGCTCGTCCGGTGTGAGCAACAGGCCGGCGAGCACGGCTCCGATCGCCAGGCGCAGGACGTCGTCCGCGCGCGCCTCGGAGTGGGCGTCGCCGTCGGCGACGGCCTTCTGCAGTCGCTGCTCGAGGGCCGCGAACACCCCGGAGAACCGCCGCATCATCGCTGCGTGGAGGTCCGGCCAGGTGCCGACCTCGGCGAGCAGTCCGGGGAGTGCCGCGGCGCCGATCGGTGAGCACAACGTGTCCCGTGTTCCGCGGACGACGCCGACGATGTCGGAGGCGAGGTCGTTGCCCAGGACCAGGTCCTGGGCGAGCTCGTCGGGGAACGCGGCCTCGTGGATCAGGTGGGGGAGCGCCGGCCACCGGCGATACAGCGCCGCCTTCGTCGTACCGGCTCTCTCGGCGACCGCCGCGACGGTCACCGCGGCGTAACCGCCCTCGGTCAGCAGGTCGCGTACGGCGGCCAGCAGTGCCTGTTCGATGCGCGGATCCCGCGGGCGCCCAGCGCCGCGGACCACCTCGTCGATGTCGTTCCCCATGGCCTCTTCCCCTATTACGACACCGAAGGTACCGTAATCCTCCGTTGACAACTAGAACACGTTCTAACAGGCTGAATCCAGGAGGCCCCCATGTCGCAGTCAGAGTTGCCTGCCGAGATGACGTTGCAGCGCTCGAGCCGCGACCAGTCCGCAGTCCACGACCAGCTCGAAGCCTGGTTGACCACGGTGCTGCCCTCGGGGTCCGACCCGACGGTGACCCTGCTCGCCGGCGTCGACAGCAACGGCATGTCCAGCGAGACCGTCCTGCTCGATGTCACGGTGACGGAGGGCGGGGAGCGGGTCACGGGCGCCTACGTCGCCCGCGTCGCGCCCGCCCCGGAGGACCTGCCGGTGTTCGCGGAGTACCGCCTCGGTGACCAGTACGACGCCATGCGGCTCGCCGCCGAGCTCACCGACGTCCCGGTCCCGGCCGTGCGCTGGTTCGAGCCGACCGGCGACGTCCTCGGCACGCCGTTCTTCCTGATGGACCGGGTCGAGGGCGTCGTACCGCCGGACGTCCTGCCGTACACGTTCGGTGACAACTGGCTCTTCGACGCGACGCCCCAGCAGCAGCAGCATCTCCAGCAGTCCAGCGTCGAGGTGCTCGCGAAGCTGCACGCCATCCCGGATGCGGCCACGACCTTCGCCTTCCTGGACCCGGCCGTTGCCGGCCACCAGGGGGCGACGCCGCTCGCCCGCAACCTCGCCCGCACGCGGTCCTGGTACGACTACGCGCTCTCTGCCGACGCGGACAGCGTGCGCTCGCCGCTCATCGAGCGCGGACTCGCGTGGCTCGAGACGAACCTGCCGTCCGACGAGGGCGAGCCGGTGCTCGTGTGGGGCGATGCCCGCATCGGCAACGTCATGTACGACGACTTCGCCCCGGTGGCCGTGCTGGACTGGGAGATGGCCACGGTCGGCCCGCGAGAGATGGACCTGGCGTGGATGGTCTTCGCGCACCGGGTCTTCGACGAGATCGCCCGGATGCTGGGGGTGCCCGGCATGCCCGACTTCCTGCGCGCCGAGGACGTCGCGTCGGCGTACACGGTGGCCAGTGGCGTCGAGGTCGGCGACCTGACCTGGCACCAGATCCACGCCGCGGTGCTGTGGGGCTGCGTGTTCCTGCGCACCAGCGCCCGCCAGATCCACTTCGGCGAGATCGAACGGCCCGAGGACCCCGAAGCGGTCTTCCACCACCGGCCTCTGTTCGAGGCGCTCCTGGAAGAGGTCGGCGCATGAGCAGTGCGCACGGCGAGTACGTCGGCCTCGGTCCGCTCGACGAGTACCCGATCCACCAGCTGCCGCGTCCCGTCGCCTGGGCGGGCAGCAGCGACCGCAACTTCTACGACCGCTGCTACCTCAACGCCCACGACCGCACGGGGGACCTGTTCCTGATCACCGGGCTCGGCTTCTACCCGAACCTCGGCACCAAGGACGCGTTCGTCCTGCTCAGCCGGGACGTCGACGGGCGCCGGGAGCAGACGGCCGTGCACCTCAGCGACGCGGCCGACCCGCGCGGCGCCGACCGGATGCAGCAGCAGGTCGGGGACTACCGGATCGAGGTGATCGAGCCGCTGCGGAAGCTGCGCGTCGTGCTCGAGGAGACCGAGGGCATCGCGCTCGACCTGACGTGGGAGGGCTCCTTCGACGTCGTACAGGAACTGCCCCACGTGATGCGCCAGGGGTCGAACACCATCCTTGACGCGCAGCGGTTCGCGCAGGTCGGCACCTGGGAGGGAACGATCAACGTCGACGGCTCCGACATCGCGGTGACGCCCGACCGCTGGGTCGGCAGCCGCGACCGGTCGTGGGGCATCCGTCCGGTGGGCGAAGCGGCCCCCGGCGGCAAGCCTGCGGACCCGGCCTTCGAGGGGATGTGGTGGCTCTACGTCCCGATGCGGTTCGAGGACTTCTGCGTCGTGATCATCATCCAGGAGACGCCCGACGGGTTCCGCACGCTGAACGACTGCACCCGAGTGTGGAAGGACGGTCGGGTCGAGCAGCTCGGCTGGCCCCGCGTCGAGATCCGGTACGCGGCCGGCACGCGTGTCCCGACCGGCGCCACCATCCACTGCACCACTCCCTCGGGGGAGGGCCTCGTCCTCGAAGTCACCTCGAAGCTGCCCGTGCCCATCCACGTCGGCGGTGGGTACGGCGGTGACTCCGACTGGACGCACGGCGTCTGGAAGGGCGCCGGCTTCACCGAGCGCCTCACCTACGACATGAACGACCCGGCCGTCGCCGGACGGGTGATGTTCGGGGTGATCGACCACGTCGGCCATGCCGTCGCCCACGGCGCCGGAGTCGACGTACCCGGTGGTGCCGAGGGGTGGGGGCTCTTCGAGCACGGTGCCCTCGGCCGCCACGATCCCAGCGGCTTCGCTGACTGGTTCGACCTTGCGTGATCACGAAGTGTGGGAAATGGGGGTGCGAAGTGTGACTAGTTGCCACATCTCGCACCCCGATCTCCCACACTTCGTGCCCCCATTTCCCACACTTCGTGCAACCAAGGAGACCCCATGACCCTCGACCGCGACGCACTCTTCATCGGTGGTGCGTGGACCAAGCCCGCGACGGATGCCGTGCTGGAGGTGGTCTCGCCGCACTCGGAGGAGGTCGTGGCGCGGGTGCCGGAGGGCTCGACGGCGGACATCGATGCCGCCGTGGCCGCTGCCCGGCGGGCCTTCGACGAGGGCCCGTGGCCGCGGATGGCGCCGGAGGAGCGGATCGCGATCATCCAGAACCTCTCGGGCCTGTACGCCGCACGACTCGACGAGATGGCGAGCGTGATCAGTACCGAGATGGGCTCGCCCATCTCGTTCAGCAGCCTCGCCCAGGCACCGGCCCCGTGGATGCAGATCGAGGCGTTCCTCGCGATCGCGCGGGAGTTCCCGTGGGAGTCGACGCGCCCCGGCGTGCTGGGTGCCGACGTCCTCGTGCGCCACGAACCGGTCGGTGTCGTCGCCGCGATCCCGCCGTGGAACGTCCCCCAGTTCACCGTGCTGTCCAAGCTGATCCCGGCGCTGCTCACCGGCTGCACCGTCGTCGTGAAGCCCGCGCCCGAGACGCCGCTCGACTGCTACCTGCTGGCCGAGATGCTGATCGAGGCCGGTGTGCCCGAGGGTGTCGTCAGCATCGTCGCGGGTGGTCGCGAGGTGGGAGAGCACCTGGTCAGCCACCCGGGCGTCGACAAGGTCGCGTTCACCGGATCCACCGCGGCCGGCCGGCTGATCGGCGCGATCTGCGGCCAGCAGCTGAAGCGCGTCTCGCTGGAGCTCGGCGGCAAGTCGGCCGCGATCATCCTCGACGACGCGGACGAGACCACCGCGATCGAGGGGCTGAAGTTCCTCGGCGTGATGAACTCCGGCCAGGCGTGCGTCGCCCAGACCCGCGTGCTGGTCAGCCGCGACCGCCACGACGCCTTCGCCGATGCCCTCGCGGCCGCGATCGGCGGCATGGTCGTCGGCGACCCGATGGACCCCGCCACCGAGATCGGTCCGATGGTTGCGGCGCGCCAGCAGGAGCGCGTGGCGTCGTACATCCGGATCGGCCAGGACGAAGGTGCCCGGCTCCTCACCGGCGGCGACGGCCGTCCCGAGGGCCTCGACACGGGCTGGTACGTCCGCCCGACCGTCTTCGCGAACGTCGACAACAAGATGCGGATCGCGCAGGAGGAGATCTTCGGCCCCGTCCTCTCGGTCATTGCGTACGACGACGTGGCCGATGCCGTCCGGATCGCCAACGACTCGGACTACGGACTGGCCGGGACGGTGTGGACCGCGGACCACGAAGCCGGCCTCGAGGTGGCCCGCGGGGTGCGGACCGGCACCTACGGGATCAACACCTACACGATGGACTTCGCTGCGCCGTTCGGTGGCTACAAGGCCTCGGGCACGGGGCGGGAGTTCGGTCCGGAAGGGCTCGCGCAGTACACCGAGATGAAGTCGGTCTACCTGTCTGCGCCGGCCATGTAGCGGACCCGCAACAGCAGCGCGAGTGACGGGGTTCCGGGATCGTCTACATCGACGACCGCGCGCAGCAGGGTCGGGTCGTCGCCGACCACCATCAGGCCCTCGACCTTGGCGACCTCGCCGTCGACCAGCGGCAGGGGTAGGACATCTGTCACGACGCCGTCGACGAGCAGTGCCAACGCGCTGCCCGTGACCGGGCCGTCGTCGATCACGTTGGGGCTGTCCTCGGCCGCGGCGCTCACCAGCACGCTGCCGTCGGGGAGGGTGACGGCGTCGGTGATGGCCAGGCCGATGCCGTTGACGTCGCCGAGGTCGTAGGTGCGGGCGTGGGTGATGTCGATGGCGGCTGGATCCAGCTGGCCCGCCAGGGCGGCCAGGACCTGGTTGACGTCGAGGTCGACGCTCCCGGACGGCATGCCAGCTGACGGCAGGCCGCGCTGGAACCACCGCAGCGCACCGCGCACCAGGCAGCTGCCTTCCAGGTTGAGGACGGCGACGTCGACATCGAGTTCTTCGGCAACCTTCGCGTAGAGCGGCGTCATGTCCGTGGCGGAGATGTGGGGCCGGCCGTCCCTCAGGACGGCCAGCGCCCAGCGCATCCGCGCCGGTGACGAACCGGAGCCCATCATCAGCACCGCTTGCTCGCCGTCGACCTCGACCGGACAGGCCGCCTCGAGGTCGGGCTTGAGGTGCTTGGTCCCCGCGTGCTTCTCGAAGGTGTCGAGGCCCTCGACGGCTTCGAGGAGCCGGACGGCCGTCACGGCGTCAGGCGTGCACCAGGCCGCGTGCGTCGCGTCGTCCTGGACGACGAGGAACCCCGCGCCGAAGGGCGCGACAGCGGACGCCGCGCGGACGGGCGAGCCGTCGGGGAAGCGGAGCGGGGTGACGTCCTCCAGTTCGACCTGCACGGGGGGAGTCTTGCGCACCCGGGCGGCATGCAGGACCTGGGCAGCGGTCTCGCGACGGCCACCCAGGCAGCCCCGGCAGGTGAGCATGGAGCACCTCGACCACCGGGCTGCAAGGTCACTGCAAGGCTGTCCCGGCACGCTCGGTCCTGTCAGGATGAGACGAGCCGAGGAGCCGAACATGTCCCAGCCATCAGCGGTCGACCGCTTCCTGGAGGCCGTTCGTTCCGGCCGGATCGACGAGTGTGACGCCTGGTCGCCGGACGCCACCCTGGACGCCACGGTGCCGAACTGGCGCTTCCACCGGACCGGCGCGGACCAGATCCGTGAGACCTACCGCGGGTGGTTCGCCGACCCGGGTGCGTTCGAGCAGTTGCGCCGCGAGCCCACGAGCAGGGGTGAGGTCGTCGACTACACGTTGTCGTGGACCGAGGGCGGGATCCCGCATGCCGCCCACCACGCCCACCTGCTCGACGTCGTCGACGACCAGATCGTGGCCGACGTGGTGCTGTGCGGCGGCCGCTGGCCGGCGTCGTTGCTGGCCGAGATGGAGGCCGCAGATGTCTGACCTCCACCCGGTCCTCGACTCCGTCGACGCCCTGCTCGTCGGCGCCACCGACTGCACTCCGCTGGACGCGCCCGGCAAGTCGGGCGCCGTGCTGGACCGGGTCACGATCGACGGGGCGTCCTACGTCGTGAAGTACCTCGACCACGACGGCGACTGGTCGCTGCGGGCAGCGGGAGTCCCCGGCAGCTCGACGGTTGCCCTGTGGCGACGCGGCATCCTGGCCGCCCTGCCCGACGAGATCGTGCAGCCGATCGTCGCGGTCGCCCACGATCGCGAACGGCCGACCCTGGCGGCCGTGCTGATGCACGACGTCGGGGAGACGCTCGTGCCGGCCGTCGACGACCCGATCACGACGGAGCAGAACGACCGGTTCCTCGACCACATGGCGGCCGTCCACGCGGAGTTCTGGGAGACCGACCTCGACATCGACGTGGTCTCGCCGACGGATCGCTACCTGGAGCTGTCGCCGCGGATGGCGGCTGCGGAAGCGGCGCTCGGTTCCGACCACCTCGTCCCCAGGCTGGTGGCGCAGGGCTGGCCGCTGCTCGAGACCGTCGCGCCCAAGGCAGCGGCCATCGTCGTACCGCTGGTGCATGATCCGGCGCCGCTGGTGGACGCCCTCGCCGCGACGCCCAGCACGCTCGTCCACGGCAACTGGAAGCTCGACAACCTCGGCACCGACGCCGACGGCCGCACTGTGCTGCTCGACTGGGAGACGCCGGGTCGGGGAGCAGCAACGGCCGACCTGGCGTGGTACCTCGCCATCAACTGCCGTCGCCTGCCCGTCACCAAGGAGGAGGCCATCGACACCTACCGCGCCGCCCTCGAACGGCGCGGCGTCGACACCGCGCCGTGGTGGGACGCCCAGATCGCGCTGAGCCTGCTCGGCGCCCTGGTCCAGTTCGGCTGGGAGAAGGCCTTCAGCGGGTACGACGACGAGCTGGTCTGGTGGGAGCAGCGGGCCGTCGAAGGAGCAGCGTTCCTCGCGTGACCGCGATCGGCTCGGCCTACGACCTCTCCGCTGCCGCCTGGCGGAGCGGCCCGGCTGCGCTGTACGCGCGGCTCGCCGGCGCGATGCTCGACGACGCCCGACTCCCGTTGGCCGGGGTGACGGTGCTCGATGCGGGCGCCGGGACCGGGGTCGCGGGGGAGCAGGCCGCCGCGCGTGGTGCGGCCCGGGTGGTCGCGGTCGACCTGGCACCGCGGATGCTCCCGCGGTCCCCGGCGCTCGCGGTCGGTGGCGACCTGCTGCGGTTGCCGTTCCGTGACGGAACCTTCGACGTGGCGGTCGCGGCGTTCAGCCTCGGCCACGCACCGGATCCCGCGCAGGCGCTGGTCGAGCTGCGTCGGGTGTCCGCGACGTTGGTGGCGTCCGCCTTCCCTGTCGGGTGGACCCACCCCGCGAAGGACGTGGTGGACGGCGCGCTTGCCCAGCGAGGCCATCGCCCGCCGGACTGGTACGTCGCCTTCAAGGACGGTGCCGAGGCGCGGGTGGGTGCCGCCGACCGCCTGGCGGACCTGGCCGCTGCGGCCGGCTACCGGTCGGTCCGCGTGGGGCGCGTCGACGTCGACGGTGGCCTGGCGACGCCGGCCGACATGGTCGCGTGGCGACTCGGCATGGCGCACACGGCGCCCTTCGTCGCCGGGCTCTCCTCGGCGGAGGTCGCCGGCGTGCGGGCCGAGGCCGAGGCGGCGCTCGTGGGTGCGCCCGCGGTCGTCGTACCGATGCTGGTGCTCAGCGCGACCTAGACAGCGCCTCGTGGCGCCATGCCTCCAGCCGGCGGGTGGCGTCGGAGCGCAGGGTGTCCGCGTGGTCGCCGCTGCGACCAGCCAGGCCGACGACGAGCTCCTCGGCGCGATCGAGCCAGCGTTCCTGGCCGAGCTCGGCGCCGGTCTGCCCGGCCCACCACCAGGCCTCGATGCCGACCGAGCGCTCGACCTCGGCGAGGTCCGCCCAGGCGTGGTCGAGGTCGACCGGTTCGCCGAGAGCCGCCCGCGCCCGGTGCACGACGAGACGGGCGCACGAGACGTAGCGCGGCACTCCCGCCGACGCGGCCGACGTGGAGAGCGTCGACGCCACCTCCAGGGCCTTCTCGGCAGAACCACCCAGCAGGAGGACCTGTGCGTCGAGCAGGTGCAGCTTCATCTGCAGCCGCCAGCCGAAGACCAGGTCGCCCACCAGCGCGACCCGCGCCTGGTCGAGCAGCACTCTCGCTCCGTCGGGGTCCCCGGCCCGGATCCGCGCATCGGCGAGGTCCTCGAGTGCCGCGACCAGCACCTCCGGGATCACCACGCCGTCGACGGTGGCGACTGCCTCCTCGTGCGCGTCGACACCTGCGCTCGTCGCGCCGAGGTTGCGCAGCACCCAGCCGCCGAAGTTCACTCCGCGGCCGGCGAACCGGGGTACGTCGCGCCTCGCGACTTCTGCCGTGTAGCCGGCGAAGCAGGCCAGCGCCTCCTCGCCACGGCCGGCGACCGCGAGCGTGTGACCGGTGAACAGCAGGGCGTGAAGAGAGGCCGGCGTGTGGGTGACGCTGACACCCGGCCGGGTGACCGGGCGCAGCAAGCCGAGAGCTTCGTCGACGTTGCTCCGGTGGGCGTGCAGCACCCCGAGCCAGGCGGCGGCCTCGAGCCGATCCTCGCCCGTCGCGTCCCGCAACGCCGTGTCCAGCCTGCGGCTGGCGCGCGCCAGGTCGCCCTGCGCGTGCAGGAACCGCCCCGACGCGACGAGGCAGCGGGTGCGGGTCCGGTCGTCCTCCGCGCCGAGCGCACCGTCGTCCGCGTACGACGTCGCGTCATCGAAGCGGCGGTCGAAGTAGGCCGCCCAGGCGGCTGCCTCCCAGCGCTCCGGTCCCGCTTCCGTCGCTGCGAGCGCGTCCTCCTCGGCCGCCCGGTAGCGCCCGCGGCGGATCCGCACCCGGGCGCGTTCCAACCGGGTCTGGTCGTCGGGCACCAGGGTGAACGACTCGTCGAGGAGCTCCTCCGCGGTCGCGTGGTCGAACCGCTCGGCGGCCCGGGCAGCGGCCGCGCGCAACGACACCGAGGCGAGCAGGCGGTCACCGCCGAGTCGCGCGTGCTCGGCCACCGCCGACGGATCGGCGTCGGCCCGTCGGGCGAGGGCCCGTCCGGCCTCGCGGTGGAGCAACGCAGACCGGCCGGACGTCGTACCCGAGACCAGCGCGACGCGGACGAGGTCGTGGCGCAGCTGCAGGCGGCCGGCGTTGTCGACGAGCAGGCCGTGTCGCACCGCACGCTCGGCGTCGGTGAGGACCTCGAGGGTGCCCCGGCCCAGGACTCCCGCGAGCAGGTCGATGTCGAGGTCGCCGCCGAGGATCGCGGCGGTGCGGACGAGGTCGCCTGCCGGGCCGAGCTGGTCACAGCGGGCCGTCACCGCGGCCACCAGTGACTCGGGCAGCTCGCCGGCCGCAACCGCGGCCAGCTCGGCGAGGAACAGGGGGTGCCCGCCCGAGCGGAGGTAGAGGTCGTCGGCGCGGTCGTTGCCGACGATGGCCGCGACGTGCTCGCGATCGAGGGGGCCGAGGCTGACGAAGTCGGTGGCCGGCAGCGGGCCGCCCTCGTCCGGGCGGCCACCGAGGACCACGACCAACGGCACCGGCCGCCGCTGGAGGTAGGTCAGCCAGTCCGCCAGCGTCGGGCCCGCCAGGTGCGCGTCGTCGATGACCACCACCACACACCGGTCGCCCGCGATCCGGGCGAGGACGCGGGACACCGCCGCATAGACGACCGACGGTCCCAGGGACGGGTCGATGGCGGGCGAGCTCTCGCCGGTCGTGCCGAGCAACGCCGCGAGCAGGGCGTCGTCCTCGCCCAACAGTGCAGCAGGGTCCGGCGACTCCTGGACGTACCGCCCGATCGCGGACAGTACGACGTCCAGGGGTGCCGCGCGGTCGAGCGCCCCGCACGTGCCGGTGAGGACCCGGTCGCCGAGGTCCTTGCGGGCGGCGGCCCAGTTGGTGAGCAGGGTGGTCTTCCCGATCCCGGCCTCACCGGCGACCAGCGCGACCCGGGGGAGCCGTTCGGCCAGGGCCCGGCCGATGAGGGCGTCGAGGTGGGCGACCTGGCTGTCCCGACCGACGAGCGCCGGCGTCAGGGACACCGCGGTGGCGGCCGGGACCTCGCCGCGCAGGATCGAAAGGTGCAGCGCCTCCGTCTCCTCGGAGGGGTCGGCGCCGACCTGCTCGGCCAGGACCTCCCGCAGGGAGGCGTACGCCGACAACGCGAGTGCCGGACGGCCGCCGGCCGTCTGCGCGCGCATCACGGTCCGCCAGGCCTGTTCGTCGAGGGGGTCGGTCCCCGTGTCGGCCGAGGCGATGTCCAGCGCGTCGCGCCACTGACCGGCGTCGAGCAGGGCGGTCGCGGCGACGCGTCGGGCGCGCTGCACCAGGCGGTTCGCGGCGTCCGTCTCGGCCGCGGCCCAGGCCGATTCCGCGCGCACCTCGGGGACGGGGCCGCGCAGCAGGGCGAGGCCCACGCGTGCCGCCGCGGCCGCTCCCGCGATCTCGCCGGCCGCCTGGCGCCGTTCGACCTCGCCGACCACGGCGTCGACCTCGGCGAGGTCGAAGCTGTCGGCGCACAGGCGGTACCCGCCGTCGGTGCGCTCGACCCGCTCACGACCCAGCGCGCGCCGGAGCCGGCTGGCCAGGACCGCCAGCTGGTCGCTGGGGCGCGCGGGCGGATGGTCGCCCCACAGGGCATCGACGAGGGCATCGACGGGAACCGGGCGACCGCGGGACAGGGCGAGCAGCTGGAGCAGGCCCCGGGTCTTCCTGTCCAGCTGCGTCAGATCGGTTCCGTCGACCGTGAGTTCCCCGAGCACTCGCACGGAGAGCGCGCCCACGCGCGTCATCGTACGCCGCGCCGGTCAGGGCCTCGCGTAGTTCGACGCACCCCACCAGTCGACGACCACGACCGGCTCGTCCCCGACCACCCACGCGTCGTGGCCCTCCGGCAGCGAGGTCACGTCGCCGGCGGTGGCGGTGAACTCGGTGCCGTCGGCCATCTTGATCGCCAGGGTGCCGCTCACGTGGTACTGGAAGTGCGGTGCCTCGCACAGGTGGGTGCCGGCGATCGGCTTCACGTGCTCGGACCAGCGCCACCCCGGCTGCAGCGTCAGCCGGCCGATCTCGGCGCCACCGACGACGACCAGGTCGACGTTGCCGCGTTCGAACGATCGGGTCTCGTCGGGCTTCTCGAAGCTCTTCTGTTCGGTGTTCTGGGTGCTCATCGCAGGTCTCCTCCACGGGGTGGGCGACGCCGGTCGTCGCGCTGAGCAGAGCCTGCGCCGGCCACCTTGCAGAGTCCTTGCAGCCGCCTCTCGAGGCTCCGCAACGGCTCCAGAACGGCTCGGGACGGCTCCGAAATGGCCCGAAATCAGTGCTTGACACGGATAATGGATGTGTAAAGCGGCACATCTGCTACCGATCAGTAGCGTCGGTGACGCCGCTCACCTACTCTCGTCACATGAGCGAAGCCAATCCCGGTTCCGGAGCGCCTGGTGGCGCCGCAGATCCCGCTGTCGGCGGGCCGCACGATCCCGAGCACGACCCCCGGGCGTCGTACGCCCTGGAGCCGGAGTACGTCGCCCGGCTGACCGACCGCGTCCTGGCCACCACGGGCACGACCACCCAGGTCACCTCGCCGATCAACGGCGCCCCGCTGGCGAACATCCCGCAGTCGAGCACCGAGGACGTCGCCGAGGCGTTCCGCCGGGCCCGCAAGGCCCAGGCCGTGTGGGCGCGGGTGTCGATCGACGAGCGCGCGCGCATCCTGCACCGCCTGCACGACATCGTGTTCGACCGGCAGGCCGAGATCATGGACCTGATCCAGCTCGAGTCCGGCAAGGCCCGCAAGCACGCGTACGACGAGCCGCTCCACATCGCGCTGACCGCCCGCTACTACGCCCGCACCGCCCACCGGCACCTCGACTCCGAGCGTCGTCCGGGCGTCATCCCCGCGCTCACGCGGCTCGAGGTCAACCGGGTGCCCAAGGGTGTCGTCGGCATCATCTCGCCGTGGAACTACCCGTTCACGATGGCGCTCTGCGACGGCCTGCCCGCCCTGCTCGCCGGCAACGCCGTCGTCACCAAGCCCGATGCCCAGACCATGCTCTCGGCGCTGCTCGGTGCCGAGCTGCTCGAGGAGGCCGGCTTCCCGCGTGACCTGTGGCAGGTCGTGGCCGGACCCGGCCGCGAGCTCGGTACGCCGATCATCGAGCGTGCCGACTACATCTGCTTCACGGGCTCGACCGCGACCGGCAAGATCATCGCCCGCCAGGCCGCCGAGCAGCTGATCGGCTGCTCGCTCGAGCTCGGTGGCAAGAACCCGTTCCTCGTGCTCCGTGACGCCGATGTCGAGCGTGCCGCCGAAGGCGCCGTACGCGCGTCCTTCTCGAACGCCGGCCAGCTCTGCGTGTCGGTCGAGCGGATGTTCGTCGCCGACCAGGTCTACGACCGCTTCGTGGAGCGCTTCGTCGCCCGCACCAAGGCGATGTCGCTCGGCGCGAACCTCGAGTGGGGTGTCGACATGGGCCCGCTCATCTCGGCCGACCAGCTCGAGACCGTCGAGGCCCACGTGGCCGACGCCGTGGCGAAGGGCGCCCGCGTGCTCGCCGGCGGCCGCGCACGGCCCGACCTGGCGCCGTACTTCTTCGAACCGACGATCCTCGAGGGCGTCACGCCCGAGATGACCTGCTTCGGCAACGAGACCTTCGGTCCGGTGATCTCGCTGTACCGCTTCCACGACGAGTCCGACGCGATCGCGCGCGCCAACGACGGCGACTACGGCCTCAACGCCGCGATCTACAGCAAGGACGGCGACCGCGCCCGCGTGATCGCCCGCCAGGTCAAGTGCGGCACGGTCAACATCAACGAGGCGTTCGGTGCGACCTTCGCGAGCATCGATGCCCCGATGGGAGGCATGCGTCAGTCCGGAATGGGACGTCGTCAGGGCGCCGAGGGCATCCATCGCTACACCGAGGTCCAGTCGGTCGCCCAGCAGAAGCTGATGCGGTTCGGGCCGATGTTCGGGATGTCGGACGAGACCTACTCCAAGGTCACCACCGCCACCTTCCGCCTGATGGACAAGCTCGGACGGGCCTGACCCGATGACTGATTTCGACTACGACGTCCTGGTCATCGGCTCCGGCTTCGGCGGCTCCGTCAGCGCGTTGCGGCTGACCGAGAAGGGCTACCGGGTCGCCGTCCTCGAGGCCGGTGCCCGGTTCACCGACGACGACCTCCCGGAGAACGGCGGCGACGCCAAGCGCTTCGTCTTCCGGCCCGAGCTGGGGATGTACGGGATCCAGCGCATCGACCTGGTCAACGACTGCTTCATCCTCGCGGGTGCGGGCGTCGGCGGCGGATCGCTCGTCTACGCCAACACGCTCTACGAGCCGCTCGACCCGTTCTACAAGGACGCCCAGTGGGCGCACATCACGGACTGGAAGTCCGAGCTGGCGCCGTACTACGACCAGGCCAAGCGGATGCTCGGCGTGACCGAGTACGCCCGGATGACGCCCGCTGACAACGCCATGAAGAAGGTCGCGGACGAGATGGGCGTCGGCGACACGTTCCACGCGACCCCGGTGGGCGTCTTCTTCGGAGCGCCCGGACAGCCCGAGGGCGAGAAGGTCGAGGACCCGTTCTTCGGCGGTGCCGGACCGGACCGCAAGACCTGCATCAACTGCGGCTCCTGCATGACCGGCTGCCGTCACAACGCCAAGAACACGCTGGTCAAGAACTACCTCTACCTCGCCGAGCAGAACGGCGCCGCCATCCACCCGCTGACGACCGTCACCGACGTGCGTCCGCTGCCCGAGGGTGGCTACGAGGTCACGGCCCGCTGGACCAAGGCGAAGCTGTCGCGCAAGTCGGCCGTCAAGACCTTCCGGGTGGAGCAGGTCATCTTCTCCGCCGCGGCGCTCGGCACGCAGCGGTTGCTGCACCGGCTCAAGGCCGAGGGATCGCTCCCGGAGATCTCCGACCGGCTCGGCGTCCTCACCCGCACCAACTCCGAAGCCATCCTGTGGGCGACGGCCAACGATGACGCGGTCGACTGGTCGGAGGGCGTGGCGATCACGTCGTCGTTCCACCCCGACGAGCACACGCACATCGAGCCGGTCCGCTACGGCCCCGGCCGCAACGTGATGCCGCTGATGGCCACCGTGCTCGTCGACGAGGTCGAGGGCGAGAACCGGCTGAAGACCTGGGGCAAGGAGCTGTGGAAGCAGCGCGGGGGCATCAAGGACCTCTACTCCCTGAACACCTGGTCGCGCCGCACCGTCGTCGCGCTCGTCATGCAGACGCTGGACAACTCGATCACGACCGTCTGGCGCCAGCGGGGACCGCTCAGCTACATGTCCTCGACGCAGGGCCACGGTGCGCCGAACCCGACGTACATCGCTCCCGCCTACGACGCCGTACGGCGCCTGGCGAAGGCGATGAACGCCAAGGAGGCCTACGGCAGCCTCGGTGAGCCGCTCGGGATGCCGCTGACGGCCCACTTCATCGGGGGCTGCGCGATCGGCGACAGCCCGTCGACGGGCGTCGTCGACCCGTACCAGCGGATGTACGGGTACCCGGGGCTGCACATCGCGGACGGTTCCGCGATCTCGGCCAACCTCGGCGTGAACCCGTCGCTGACGATCACGGCGCAGGCCGAGCGGGCGATGTCCTTCTGGCCGAACAAGGGCGAGGAGGACGCACGACCGGCCCTCGGGGACGCCTACGAGCGGATCCAGCCGGTCGCTCCCCGGAGCCCTGTCGTCCCGGCGGATGCCCCCGGTGCCCTCCGGTTGCCGATCGTCGGGGTCAGCTGAAGGGTCAGGCGTGATTTCTGGGCGGTTCGGAGCTTTCCGGGCCGCCCAGAAACATTGGGGAAGTTGTCGGGTGACGGCGTAACCCGACCACGGCGAGGTCGTTGAACCAGCGAGCCCGGAGATTCACGCTCCCTCCCGAAGCCCGGGCTCGGTCCAAGCACTGTCCAACAGCTGCGTGGACAATCAGGGCCCGACCACCCTCCCTCCCCGGTCGGGCCCTGGTGCATTTTTCGGTGCATTTTTCGCCGGCCCGCTACCGCGCGGCGCACGGACCGGGCGCTTCTCCACAGGGCCACAGAAGTGTCTTGACATACTTGTATGGGCACATCAAGATTCTCCCGTCGGCAGCGCTCGGCTGCCACTCCATCTCGGGAGGTTCACATGTTCGCTCTGACCCGTTCCACCGCAGCGTTGGTGCTCTCCACCGCTGCCGCGGCCCTCACGCTCGCCGCTGGCCCCGCCTCCGCGGCGTCCTACAACTGGCATTCGTCCTCGGATCCGCTGATCGCCTGGGAGGACGGGGCCCAGCAGGCGCTCGCCTACGGCACGTCCTACCAGAAGGACGGGTTCTTGAAGAACCACACCAATTACCGGGACCCCCGGCCGGGCGGTGACGACGTCTACACCGAGACGACGTACTCCTACTACAAGTGGTGCAACACGGCGATCCAGTGGTGCAGCGAGGTCGGCAAGGACCAGAGCGCCCGCGACGACAGTGGAAAGTGGCAGAGCCAGTACGACGCCGACGACTACTCCTCCCGCAACGCCGAGCGTGGTCGCATCTTCTCGAAGGTGTGCGAGGACCAGAACAACAGCGGCGACCCCTGCAGCCGCAAGCCCTACTTCACGTTCTCCCTCTGACCTGATGAGCGTTGTCGTCGACGACCTTCGCTGCAGCTACGACCGTCGCCGCCCGCCGGCGGTCGAGATCGACCTGCTCGACATGGGGCCGGGAGTGTGTGGGCTGGTGGGGGTCAATGGCGCCGGCAAGTCCACGCTGCTGCGGTCCCTGGCCGGCTCGCGCCGACCGGAGAACGGTCGGATCCGGGTCGACGACGTGTCGCTCTACGGTCCGGACAGGCGCCAGGTGCTGGGGCGCATCGGCTACATGCCCCAGTACCTGGAGCTGCCCGCCGAGATGCGGGTGTCGGATGCGCTGGCGTACGCGAGCTGGGTGCGAGGAGTGCCACCCGGGACCGCCCGGGCGCGGAATCCTCAGCTCCTGGACCGCGTCGGGCTCTCTCGCCGGGCAGCTGATCGGGTGGGTCAGCTGTCCGGCGGGATGAACCGGCGCCTCGCCCTGGCAGTCGCCCTGGTCACCGACCCGGACGTGCTCCTGCTCGACGAGCCCACCACCGGTCTCGATCCCGAGCAGCGGGCCGCTCTGCGCGACATCGTCTCGGGCCTCAGCGCCAGCGCGGTCACCGTGCTGAGCAGCCACGTGATGGAGGACGTCGCGATGATGGCGAGCCGGATCGCGGTCCTGCATGAGGGGCGACTGCTCCATGACGGCACGGTCCAGGAGTTCGTCTCCGAGCGCGGCGGACCCGAACGCTCGCCGGAGTTCGCCTTCCTCGCGACGATCGCGGCAGGTGCGGCATGAGCGCACGGTTGGCCTGGCTGGGTGGCCGTTGGGCGATCCTGGCCCAGTTCGGCGCGCTCCTGGCGGCGGGCGTGCTCTGGGTTGCGCCGCGGTCGACCTCCTGGGTCGGTTCCTGGAAGCAGGCACTCGATTTCGGCGCGGGCGCGACTGCATTCATCGGTCCCATCGCCGCCGGTGCTGCGTGTCTTGCCTACGCCCGTCTGCGCCGCTCCGCCCTGAGCGATGTGCTCCTGCAGAGCCAACGGGACTGGTGGGTCTGGTTGCAGCCAGCCGTGGCGGTCTGGGGGTTGGCCTCGGCTGCCCTGGTGGTCCTCGTGGTGGGCGTCACCGGGCTGGCGAGCGCGGCCGGTGTGCCGTCGTACTGGGGCAGCTCGTGGATCGTCATCCCCGCGCTCGCGGTCCTCGCGGCCCAGACGGCCATCGGCGCCGCTGTCGGCTTCTCCAGCGGCCGGGCCTGGCTCGCGCCGCTCGTGGTCGCCGGGGTGTTCTCGATCAGTTTTCTCACGTCGTCCCAGGTGATTCCCGAGCTGTTCAACACCGGTGGGGTGACCGGCACCCTGTCGGGCCAGGTCTTCGTGGTCCGGTCGGTGCTGATGCCCGCCGTGGCCGCTGTGGGCATCGTGGTGATGGTCCTGGTGGCCGCTGCCCCGAGGTTGTTCTGGGCGACCTGGCCGCGTCGCGGTGTGGTCGTCCTCGGCGCCGCTGCGCTCGTCGTCGGCTGGCTGGGGGCGCCGGCCAGCAATGACGACCGGTACGAGTTGCTGTCTCGACCGCCCCAGACCTGCTCTGGCGCGCAGCCGCAGGTCTGTGTGTTCGAGGAGACGCCGCGACCGCTCGCCGACCTCGTTGCCCGTGTCGAGCGGCAGGCCGCCTTCCTGTACGACGCCGGCGTCAGTGTCCCCGAGCGCTTCACCCAGCACTACGTGACGCAGGACCACGACCCGTCCGACGGTGTCGTGCACCTCATCGGCGACGACGAGTCGAGCTCCTCGGTCAGTGATGACTCGGCCACCGACACCCTCGTCACGCCGGCCCTCTGTGCTCAGGACTACGGCGCGGAGCCGTCGTACCTCGCGATGGATGCTCGCCACCTGCTGGGCCGCTGGCTCCAGGTACGTGCCGGGATCCGGCAACCGGCGCGTGGCGACAGCGACCGCGCCTGGTTGCTCGGCGACGGCGACCAGCAGGAGGCATGGGTGCGCGACGTCTACCGCCAGTTGCGGACCTGCGCGTTCGAGGAGATCACGATCCCTGATGGCGTGGGATAGGCGCTGCTTCGCCGTCATCCGTGCCTGGGGCCTCGGCGTGAGTCTCGTGGCAGGCGTGGTCCTCGCGGGGGTGGTGCTGGTCGTGGGCGACGTCTACCTCGACCTGCCGGCGCTGCGGGACAGGGTCCGGATCGTGCACGTCTTCCCGGGGCTGGCAGCGGTCGTGCTTCCCTTCCCGCTCGTCGACCGCACCCCCGGATTGACGCTCCTGTCCGTGCGGCCTCCAGCCGTGCTCGCCCTGCTCCGGCTGGGGGGTGTCCTCCTCACCTCTGCACCGGTCGTGGTCGCCGTCTTGCTGGTGGGCTGGACGCTGCCCGGCGCGCTGGTCGTCGTCGCCTTCGTCGGCATCGCCGCGGCCGCCTGTGCCCTCGCCGGTCTGTGGTACTGGGTGCCGATGATGGGCCTGCTGGTCGTCTGGCTGCAGTGGGGATCGCGTGAGCAGGTGGTCACCGCCGGGTGGGTGTGGCTGGTTGCCGACCTCGCCGTGCTGGTGGTCGGAGGCATTGGGTACGTCGCCATCGGCGCCCGGCGCGTGCGGCGCGTGGTCCGGGAGGTCGGCACGAGTTCGGGGAGTGGGCGCCCCGCCGATACGATTCGCCCATGACGGCGCCCGGGGAATCCACGCACGAGTCCGAGCACGACCTGGTCCTGGTGGTGGACTTCGGGGCGCAGTACGCCCAGCTGATTGCCCGCCGGGTCCGCGAGGCCCGGGTGTACTCCGAGATCGTGCCGCACACGATGCCGATCGCCGAGATGGTCGCGCGTGGTCCGAAGGCGATCATCCTGTCCGGTGGGCCGTCCTCGGTCTACGAGACCGGCGCCCCGACGCTCGACCCGGCGCTCTTCGAGGCCGGGGTCGCCGTCTTCGGCATGTGCTACGGCTTCCAGCTGATGGCCCAGGGCCTCGGTGGGACGGTCTCCGCGACCGGTGCCCGGGAGTACGGCCGCACCCGCGTGCAGGTGGGCCACGCCGGCACCCTGCTCGGTGGCATCCCGACCGAGCACAACGTGTGGATGTCGCACGGCGACTCCGTCACGGCGGCACCCGAGGGCTTCGCCGTCCTCGCCTCGACCGAGTCGACGCCGGTCGCGGCCTTCGAGAACGTCGAGCGTGGCTTCGCCGGTGTGCAGTGGCACCCCGAGGTGCTGCACACCGAGCATGGCCAGAAGGTCCTCGAGCACTTCCTGTGGGACGTCGCGGGGTGCCGCCAGACCTGGACGATCGGCAACATCGCCGAGGAGCAGATCGAGCGGATCATCGCGCAGATCGGCCCCGACGGGCGCGCGATCTGCGGCTTGTCCGGTGGCGTCGACTCCGCCGTCGCCGCCGCGATCGTGCAGAAGGCGATCGGCGACCGCCTCACCTGCGTGTACGTCGACCACGGCCTCATGCGCAAGGGCGAGACCGAGCAGATCGAGCGCGACTTCGTGGCGTCCACGGGCGCCAAGCTGGTCGTCGTCGACGCGGAGAAGCAGTTCCTCGACGCACTCGAGGGCGTCTCCGACCCGGAGACCAAGCGCAAGATCATCGGCCGCGAGTTCATCCGCACCTTCGAGGCGGCCGAGCTCGACATCATCAAGGACGCGCCCGAGGGCACCAAGGTCGGCTTCCTGGTCCAGGGGACGCTCTACCCGGACGTCGTCGAGTCCGGCGGGGGCGCCGGCACCCACAACATCAAGTCCCACCACAACGTGGGCGGCCTGCCCGAGGACCTCGAGTTCGAGCTCGTCGAGCCGCTGCGCACCCTGTTCAAGGACGAGGTCCGCCTCGTGGGCGAGCAGCTCGGCCTGCCAGCCGACATCGTGTGGCGCCACCCGTTCCCCGGCCCCGGCCTCGGCATCCGGATCATCGGCGAGGTCACCCGCGAACGCCTCGACATCCTGCGCGAGGCGGACGCAATCGCCCGCGAGGAGCTGACCGCCTCCGGCCACGACCGCGAGATCTGGCAGTTCCCGGTGGTCCTGCTCGCCGACGTCCGCTCCGTCGGCGTCCAGGGCGACGGCCGCACCTACGGCCACCCGGTCGTCCTGCGTCCCGTCACCTCCGAGGACGCGATGACTGCTGACTGGGCCCGCCTGCCCTACGACGTCCTCGAGAAGATCTCCACCCGGATCACCAACGAGGTCCGCGAGGTCAACCGGGTGACCGTCGACATCACCTCGAAGCCGCCCGGCACCATCGAGTGGGAGTAGGACAGGTGCTCTGACCTGCGGAAACGTGGCTCGGTTTGTACCTGTTGGGTATTCCACGGCCGCATGGCCATGGTGGTCGGAGTGGACGGCGCGCCGCCGGCATCAGCGGCCCTCTGCCGAAGAAGCGGCGCGGACGCAACCGGTCTTAGCTCCGGACCTGGATCGGGAGTTCAAGCTGCGGAAGCAACGCCTCAAGCTGGCCGGCGTACGCCGAACTCACCTGGTCATACAGGTCGGGTGTTCTCGGTGACAGCACGTCGAGAACCAGGGCGTACCTCATAGGCTCGGAC
Organism: Nocardioides sp. CPCC 206347; assembly: GCF_048654605.1. Lineage (NCBI taxonomy): Bacteria > Bacillati > Actinomycetota > Actinomycetes > Propionibacteriales > Nocardioidaceae > Nocardioides > Nocardioides sp. CPCC 206347. Next base: position 1,136,524 of record NZ_JBMCYZ010000001.1, on the reverse strand, counting down.
GTACGACTCGGGCCACCGCCGTCCCGGGCGTTGTAATGCACATCGAAAACGGGCCGCTTCAGAGAACTTCCTCTGAACCGCTGTTCGCGATGCAGCACCGTCTCCCACTTCTGCGCGTCGCCGCGAAGCACGTGTTCGGGGTCGAATGCCCCAGTCTTGAAGAAGCTCTGAGACTTCGGGTCGACCGCGCCGTCATTGAACTTCTGGTGGTGAGGGCGGAATGTAACTTCCAGGCCGGCGCGGGTGTAGTTGCCAGGGTCTTCTGGGTCCACATGCGTGGCATAGCAGAAGGTTGCGCGGATAGTGACGAATCCCTTCAGTTCCCCCTGGGGGAGCGGGACTTCGGCGCGGAGGTACTTACTCGGCGATAGCTCCCCCTGGTAGACCACCCGAACCATGCCATCGCCGCAGAGCGCCATCTCGTCGATAGCAGCCGGGAGTCTTCCCCACCCCACGTCTACACGTGGCTGACTGCTGTCATCGGACGAGTGAACGAGCAGCGCCTTGATGGCCAGTGGGCTCAAGCGCGAACCAAAATGCGCGCGGAGGCCGACAGCTGATCGGAGCGCGAGTGGCGAGGCGAACGACGTCCCCATCGTTCGCGCAATGCCAGGCACTCCATCAGGTTCATAAACCAGAAACGGCTCGGTCTGTGTACCACCGAAGGCCAAGAGATCCGGCTTGACGACGCCGGGGCTGCGGCCCGGTCCGACTGAGCTGTAGCTGGCCCGCTTCCATCCGTCGCGGGAGGTATCGGCGGCGCCGATCGACACGCCGTTGACGCAATCGGCCGGGACCTGAATCCGTGGCTCGACGTCGTCCCCCGTGTTTCCGACCGCAATCGTGGCAAGTGATCGACCGTCCGAAAGGTACTCGTCAAGGACTGCCGTCCAGGCATGCACTTCATCATCCTCAACGGGCATGTAAGGCCCAATGCTGAGGTTGAGAAACTCATACTGGCGATCCGTCAGGACGTCCTGAATGCGGCTCAGCACGTCATACAGTTCGAATGGGTCGGCTGCGGCGTCGGCGTCGATCACGCGGAAGTGGTCGACATGGCAGTAGGGCTGCGGAGCGGCTTGCCCAGGTGTGAGGTTGCCGAACAGCAGAGCGGAGGTGACATCATGACCATGATCTGCCTGGCCGGCACCCGGCGTGCCGATCTCGTCGGGCTCGTGGGCCGTCGCCCATCTGCCCAACACATGCGAATCCGGAAGGCCGCCGTCAAAGACCGCAACTCGAAAGTCTGGCAGCTGCGGCCCTGCTGTCGGCAGAGGGGAAGGCTCTAGGTCAGGTGCTGGTCGTGAACGCTCAACCTGACCGATCGACCGCATCCGGCCTACCGGGCGCGCAACGCGGAGGAACCCAAACGCAGCCAGTTCCTCGATTCGATCAATGGGCGACAAGACCGGAACGAAACAGAGGCCGCCCGCATAGAGGCGCTTGCCGAGACGGGCATCGACGCCAAGGTCTGCCGCGTAGTCGGCGAACCCCTCGACGATGAAGGCATCCTGACGCGAGTCGGCAGCGTGGAGCACTACTTCAAGAGCTTCGATCGGCTGGCCTTCATACTCTGACCCCATGCGCAGGCGCTCAGATGGAGACTGGACGCGAATGTTCTCCAAGCGGGTTAGCTCGTCGGGCAAGGTCCGGGCTCGCTCACGAAGCCTTGACTCCACATCCGCGCCGTTCGCTGCTGCGTTGGCGAGGTCGCCAATATCGTCGGCGAGCCGTCGAAACGCTTCACGGTGCCCCGCGATGAACAGTTCCGTTGATGGCACTGGACGCAGCTCATCTTGTCGAGTCCATTGATCGGGCTGGACCTCGACAGGTCGGCTGCCGACGTGCCGAAGGTTGAACTGAGCGAGCAGCTGCTGCGGGAAGTACGACTTCGCAATGGCTTGCGGGTGCATGGTCAGGACACCTACTGCTTCGCCACCAGGGCACGCGGCGCTTGGGAGGTCGCTCATTGCGTCGGCAGCGCTCGCTGCCTTGCCCGCGAGGCGTTCCACCGCATCCTCGACGCTATACGGCGGCTGAGTCGGTCCGCCGCCAGAGGGCGCCGGCACTGGTGCTGTGAGCCGCTCCCCGTAGCCAAGGAGGTACCTCGGTGTTTCCGTCATGACTGTCCCCTCTCATCGCTGTGTTTGCGCAACGTGTCACGACTTACGCCAGTCAGTTGACTGACCCGACGCTGGCTGAGGCCGCCCCCCGCCATCAGGTTCGTGGCCAGTCGCACGCGATCGGTGGTCGGCAGCGTTTCGATTCGTCGCCGCTGCGCATCCAGGAGTTCGTCGTCCAGCGTGCGTCCCCGGAGCACGGCCTTACGTCGAGCCATCTGTACATCGCTCTCCAACGTGCTCAACGACGCACCTGCCGAAGCCTCTACCACCAGCTCGGCAACCCCGGGGTCAAGCGATTCGCCAGCGAGCAACTGGCCAAGCGCCGACCTCCGAGCCCCGAGGGTCGGATAGCTGAAGTTCAGCGTGGCCTCGAAACGTCGCCATACGGCCGGATCCAGTAGCTCTGCGTGGTTGGTCGCTGCCAGCAGTAGCGATCCGTCTGGCCATCGATCGATCTCTTGGAGGAGCACTGTGACAAGTCGCTTGAGCTCGCCGATCTCGGTGGAGTCATCCCGACGCTTGGCCACGGCGTCTAGCTCGTCCAGCAGGAAGACGCACGGAGTAGTCCGCGCATGCTCGAAGACTCGATGAATGTTTGTTCCAGTCCGCCCGAGGAAGCTGCTCATCACCGAGGCCAGGTCCAGGACTAGCAGGGGCTTCTCCAGACGACGGGCCATCCAGCGGGCAGCCAAGGTCTTGCCGACTCCCGGTGGTCCGACCAGCAGGGCCGTCCTCGTGGGCGCGAGTCCCTGTGTGTAGAGCGCTTCACTCTGTTCGTGTTCGGCGGCGATCTGCTCAAGCTCCTCGCGCAAGGCCGTCTCCAAGATCGGTTCGACCTGGAGCATCACGGGGTCTTCGCGCCGCAGGAGCGGCAGCCGGGAATCCTGGTCAACCGGCTCGCTGGTGACGGCGCCAGTGGCGCTGCGGACCGGAGCCGCTCGGAGAATGCTCACCAACGCCTGCGCGGCGGGCGGGTCGACGTCTCGCAAGGATCGTGCGAGACGTCGGAGCAGTGGGGGTGCATCGGCCTTGTCGCTGGCTGCCGCGAGCGCGGCCAACTGGACGAACTGCACCCTCGAAATGGATATCTGGTCCGTTGTTGATTCGTCAGATTTCGCGCTCATGAGGACAACATAGCGCACCGGATGGACTAGTGGTCCAGCATCGAGAAAAAACTAGTCCACTCTGATCCATCTGCTGCCCGTCGACCGACCTGTGCATGGCGTTGCCGCTGTCGTGGTCGGGGGGCCGCGCATCGCCGCTGCGCCGGGGTATGGGTTGGGCCCATCGGCGAACTGTTGTCGCCATTGGGGTCCGGGCTTGGCCGGCGATTGTCCACGTGGCGCTCGTACGATGCTCTCGCGCTCCATCGAACGGACCTGTTGCGCTGGCGCTCGTTCGGAGCGGGTGGAGTCAGGAGAACAGCCGTGAGACCCGGAACGTGAAGGCCCTGTGCGATCTTCACGATGACGTCGAGAGTTGGGTTTCTGGCGCCCGTCTGCCAGGAATCGCGAGAACCGACCTCAAACGGACGCTGGAGCGGTGTCCTGGAGGCGACAGGCTGAGGTACACATCATGAGTGCCCTCATATGTACTCGTGGCTCAGGGGAGTGAGCGCGTAGCGCTGCCTGGGAGTGAGGCTCAGCAGGTGAGGTTCTCGGTCGCGGCCGCTCCACGGGCCACGACCACCTGACGCTCCTCGAGCACGGTGCCGGCCGGGTTCTCGCAGGTGAGGGTCCAGGGCTCGGTGCCACCCGCGCCGGCCACGGCCGGCCGGGTCGACGGGTTGACGTGCCAGGTCCAGGTCCCGCTCGCCGGCACCACCATCGTGGAGTCCAGGGTGTCGGTGAAGGTCGCGCCCTCCCAGGTCGAGGTCGGGAACGTCTTCGTCAGCCGGAGGGTGACGCCAGCGGGCGCCGTACCCTCGATGACCGAGTGCCTGGCCGTGTTGAGGGTGCTCTCGGCGCCGATCAGGAAGGCTTCGCGGACGCCGCCGGCGGGCACCTTCTTGGTCCCACCGGTGTAGAGGGGGACGACACTGGCGAACTGTGGATGGAACCCGTTGGTCCCGAGCTCGAAGGTGACGCCGAGCCCGCCGGTCACTGAGTACGACCAGTCCTCGGTGGTGCCGGTGGTGTCGTACAACTGCCATCCGTAGATGCTCTGGTAGCCCATCTGAGCGGCCATCTGGTCGCCCAAGGACTTCAACAAGGCCTCGTCGTGGGCCAGGCCGTCGGCGGAGTACCCCGGTGGCCGCAGCACGAGGGCGCCGTAGGTGTGGTTGGAGATCTGCGTGAGGACCTGGCGCGAGGAGATCAGCTCCTGGATGTTCCGGGTCTCCGGCTCGCTGAACGGCCCGCCACCCCGATAGGTCTCGTCGTTGAGGAAGGGCGAGGCGCCCGGTCCGCCCCACTTGGCGCCGTAGTTGCGGTTCAGGTCCACGCCGAGCGCGCGGTTGGCGCGCAGCGCGCAGGCCCCTGCGGCGGGCAGCTGCCCGTCGGTCATGCGGCAGTTCTTCCGCTTCAGCTCGTAGGCGCCGCTCCGGCTGACCTGGAAGCCGTCCGGGTTCACGACCGGAACGATCAATACCCGGATGTTGTCGAGGATGTTGTCGATCCGTGCGGTCGCGGAGTTCTGCAGGAGGTCGTACGCGAACTCGATGGCGACCTCTGCGGACGGCCACTCACGCGCGTGGTGTGCACCCAGCAGCAGGAACGTCGGCCTGCCGTCGCTGGCAGCCACGTCGTTGCTGATCTCCACGGCCTGCACGGTGCGGCCCTCGAGGCTGGTGTGGTTCAGGGCGACCAGACGGGTCTGCGTGGGGTGGGCCGCCGCGAGCGCCGCCATCTCGGTGCCGTAGTCGGCGAGTGTGCGGTACGTCGTACGACCTGAGGGGAGGGTGGAGCCGCCGGGCTTCGCGGCGGCGTACGCCTTGTCGGCTTCGACGCGCTCGCGTTCGGCTGCCGCCACGTCCTTGACGACGACCTGGCCCGAGAGGCCGGCCCGGGCCAGGGCGGACCGGTCCGCCTTGGTTGCGAGGATGACGTCGATGGAGTCGACGCCCACGGTGCCGGCGATGTCGAGCCCCAGCCGGGCGACCTGATTGCGAACGGCCTTGGTCGGTGTCGCGATCCGCACGATCTGGGTGGGCGTGTCCGCGGCGGCGGGCGACGTCGGTGCGCCTGCCGCGGAGAACCCCAGCGTCAGTGGCAGCCCGAGCACGAGTGCTGCTGCGGCACCGAGGAGGGCGAACTTCTGCTTCTGCGCGTTCATGGTCATTCCGGCCCCCAGGGGTGAGCGACTGCCGACTCGACCCTAGACCCGCAAATGGCTCGGGGCGATCCCTCGCTTTGGATACCGGGTTGCGGCGTCCCGGCCAAAACTAGAACACGTTCCGGTAGCGTCGGGGTGTGAGCAAGGCACAGTCCCTGACCCGTGTGGCGCTCGCGTACGTCGCCGCTTTCGGTGTCGCGACGGCCTGGTTGCTGTGGGGTCCGGACACCCGCTGGCTCTGGCTCGACGGACTGGTCGCGGACCTGCTGGCGACGCTCGTGGTCTTCGCGGCGAGCCGGATCCACCGCAACTCGAGCTTCTACGACGCGTACTGGAGCATCCTGCCGCCGTACCTCGCCGTCTACTGGTGGCTGGCCGCGGACGCGCCCGGCGTCAGCGACGGGCGCGGCTGGCTGGTGCTCGGTGTGATCGCCGCGTGGGCGATCCGGCTGACCGGCAACTGGATCTACGCGTTCCCCGGGCTGCACCACGAGGACTGGCGATACCCGCTGGTGCGTGAGCGGGCGGGGCGCATGGAGCTCCTCGCCGACCTGGTCGGCATCCACGTGGTCCCGACGCTGCAGGTCTTCCTCGGCCTGCTCCCTGTGTACGCCGCCGTGGCCCTGCCCGGACGTGACGTGAACTGGCTGGACGGGGTGGCCGTCGTGGTCGGCCTCGCTGCCGTGGCGCTCGCGTTCGCCGCCGACCTGCAGATGTATCGGTTCGTCCGGACCCGTCGGCCGGGCGACGTGATGGACCGCGGGCTCTGGGCGTGGTCGCGGCACCCCAACTACTTCGGTGAGATCAGCTTCTGGTTCGCGATGGGCCTGTTCGGCCTCGCGGCTTCGCCGGGTGACTGGTGGTGGGTGCTGATCGGCACCGTCGCGATGGTCGCGATGTTCCAGGCGGCCAGCATCCCGATGATGGAGGGACGCAGCCTCGAGCGGCGGCCGACGTACCAGGAGGTCATCGAGCGGGTGCCGCGCCTGGTGCCGCGACCGCCACGAAGGTCCGCGTGAGTCGGCCGAAGGTGGTCATCGCCGGGCTCGGTGACAGCGGGCTGCTGACGGCGATCCATCTGGCACGTCACGAGGAGCTCGACGTCGTCGGTGTCTCCGCGAAACCTGGTCTCGTCAGCGGGCAGGAGCTCGGGATGCGCCTGGCCGACCCGGACGCCTGGGCCCGGGACCACCGCTACCAGTTCGATCGCTTCACGCGTCTCGACCGCGTCCGGACGGTCCATGGCGAGCTCGTCGACCTCGATGTTGCGGGGCGTGCGCTCACGGTGCGCGGGCTCGACGGCCACGCGTCGTCGGAGCCGTACGACGTGCTGGTGCTCGCCACGGGGGTGGCGAACGGCTTCTGGCGGCAACCCCGGCTGCAGACCGACGACGAGGTCGACCTCGACCTCGCGCAGTCCCACGGGCAGGTCGCGGAGGCCGGCACGGTGGTGATCGTCGGCGGCGGGGCCGCGGCGGTGAGCACTGCCCTCCAGGTCGCGATCCGCTGGCCCGGCAAGCAGGTGCTGCTCTGTTTCCCCGGCGACCGCGCCCTGCCGCGCCACCACTTCCGCACCTGGGACCACGTACGACGTCGGCTGCTCGCCGCGGGCGTCGACCTCCGTCCGGGCCACCGCGCCGCACTGCCCGACGGGTTCGCCTGTGACCGGATCACGACGGGCCCGGTCGAGTGGAGCACGGGCCAGGACCCGACGCCGGCCGACGCGGTGGTGTGGGCGATCGGGCGCGTGCGTCCGAACACGGGGTGGCTGCCGTCGTACCTCCTCGACGAGGAGGGCTTCGTCCGCGTCGAGCCGACGCTGCAGGTGCCGGGTCATCCGGAGGTGTTCGCGATCGGTGACGTCGCCGCCACCGACGAGCTGCGGTCCTCGGCGCGCAACCGCGCGGACAAGCTGCTGGCCGCCAACATCCGGGCCTTCGTTGGCGACGGTGACCTCAAGACCTTTCGGGCTCCGCGTCGTCGGTGGGGCTCGGTCCTCGGTGTGGAGCCGGACGGGCTCCGGGTGTACGCGCCGTCCGGGCGACCGTTCCGGTTCCCGGCGTGGACGATCCGGTCGATCCTCCAGCCGTTGATCGTGGAGCGCGGGATCTACGGCGGCATCCGTCGGCGCTGACGCCCGTTCATCGAACCTTCACCGCTGGCGGTGGTGGGCGGGGGTGGTCCGGATTACCGTCAGGGTGTCCCGCATCCCTGCTCGGAGGTCTCATGCGCCGCACGTCCCGCGTCCTCGTCCCGCTCGCCGCCCTGGCCCTGCTCGCGTCGGGCCTCGGTGCCACCGTCGAGGTCGCCGGTGCGGCACCCCCACGCCTCGACGGTGTGGATCCGGTGCGGTTCGCCACCTTCAACGCGTCCCTCAACAGGAGCGTGGCCGGCGAGCTCGTCGCCGACCTCTCCAGCCCGGACGACCCCCAGGCCCGCAACGTGGCCGAGACGATCCAGCGGGTCGACCCGGACGTCGTACTCATCAACGAGTTCGACCACGCGCCCGCCGCCGTCGACCTGTTCCGTGACAACTACCTCGAGGTGTCGCAGAACGGCGCCGACCCGGTGGAGTTCCCCTACGCCTACGTCGCTGCGTCGAACACGGGCATCCCCAGCGGCTTCGACCTGAACAACAACGGCCAGGTCGGCGGCGGTGACGACGCATTCGGCTTCGGGCTCTTCCCGGGCCAGTACGGCCTGGTCGTGTACTCGAAGTACCCGATCGACACGGCTGCGGTCCGCACCTTCCAGACCTTCCGCTGGGCCGACATGCCGGGCGCGCTGCTCCCGGACGACCCGGCGACGAGCGCCCCTGTCGACTGGTACTCACCGGAGGAGCTCGCAGTCTTCCGCCTCTCCTCGAAGTCGCACTGGGACGTCCCGATCAAGGTGGGGCGGGACACCGTGCACTTCCTCGTGTCGCACCCGACGCCCCCGACCTTCGACGGTGTCGAGGACCGCAACGGGAAGCGCAACCATGACGAGATCCGGTTCTGGGCCGACTACGTCTCCGGCCCGGCGCGCGGCGGCTACATCTACGACGACGAGGGCCAGTACGGCGGCCTGCGGCCCGGCTCGAGCTTCGTGATCGCGGGCGACCAGAACGCCGATCCCGAGGACGGTGACTCGGTCGACGACGCGATCCTCCAGCTGCTCGACCACCCCCTGGTCAACAGCCGGTTCGCGCCCTCGTCGGCCGGTGCTCCCGAGGCTGCGCTCCTGCAGGGCGGTGCGAACCTCACGCACACGGGCGACGCGAGGTACGACACCGCCGACTTCGCCGACGGTGCGCCGGGCAACCTGCGGGTCGACTACGTCCTGCCGTCCCGTCGGCTGAAGGTGCGGGGCGGAGGAGTGTTCTGGCCGACGGTGGCCGACCCGCTGTACCGACTGACCGGGACCTTTCCGTTCCCCACGTCCGACCACCGCATGGTCTGGGTCGACGTGCGCTGACCCTGCACGTCCCGCTGCCGGGGCGCGTTCGGTCCTAACCTGACGACGTGGAATCACTCGCCTTGGCGTTCTCGTCCGGCTGGGCCAGCGGCATCAACAGCTATCTCGTCGTGCTCGTCCTCGGGCTGGCGGACCGGTTCGGCACGGTCGAGACGATCCCCGACGTCCTCGGGCGCTGGGAGGTGCTCGTGGTCGCGGGGCTGCTCTACGGCTTCGAGTTCGTGGCCGACAAGATCCCGTACGTCGACTCCGGCTGGGACGTGATCTCGACGGCGATCCGGCCCGTGGTCGGTGGGGTGATCGGTGTCCTGATCGCCGGGGACTCGGGCTCGCTCAACGAGATCACGGGTGGCCTGGTGGGCGGGTCGACCGCGTTCGCATCGCACTCGGTGAAGACCGGGACCCGGATGGCCGTGAACACCTCCCCGGAGCCGTTCACCAACATCGGCATCAGCCTCGGCGAGGACATCACGGTGCTCGCGGTGGTCGTGTTCGCCGTGCAGCACCCCTACGTCGCGGCCTCGATCTCGCTGGTGCTGCTGCTCCTGGGCCTGGTCACGCTGTGGCTGGCCTGGCGGATCATCCGGCGCGGGTGGCGGCGATTCCAGGCGTGGTGGGAGCGGCGGCGGGGCGGTTCGACGGCGGCGGACCTGCCGGGACCCTTGACTTAGTTCAAGACTCGTACTAAATATGAGGGGTGCCGCTCGTCCTCGGTGTGGACTCCTCCACCCAATCAACCAAGGCCCTGCTCGTCGATGCCGACGACGGGGCCGTGGTGGCGCGCGGGTCGGCCGCTCATCCGCCGGGGACCGAGGTCGATCCACGGGCCTGGCTGCGCGCCTTCGACGAGGCAACGTCCGGGCTGCTGGAGCGGGCCGACTCGGTCGCGGTGGGCGGGCAGCAGCACGGCATGGTCGTGCTCGACGCCTCCGGTGACCCGGTCCGCGACGCCCTGTTGTGGAACGACACGCGTTCGGCTGCCTCCGCGGTCCAGCTGATCGACGAGCTGGGCGGTCCGCAGGCGTGTGCCGACGCGTTGGGCAGCGTCCTGGTCGCCTCGTTCACCAGCACCAAGCTGCGCTGGCTGCGCGACCACGAGCCGGCCGCCGCTGCCCGGGTCGCGGGCGTGCTGCTGCCCCACGACTACGTGTCCGCGCACGCGGCTGCCCCGGGGACGCCACCCTTCACCGATCGCGGGGATGCGTCGGGGACCGGCTACTTCTCGGCCGGTGCGCTGGGTGGGGTGGGCCGGTGGCGGCCGGACCTGCTCGCCTCCGCGCTCGGCCGGGAGGCGGAGGTGCCGGCTGTCGTGGCCCCTGGCCTCATTGCGGCCGAGACGCGTGGCGGCAAGGTGATGGCGGCCGGCACCGGCGACAACATGGCCGCCGCTCTCGGCCTCGGCCTCGGTCCCGACGACGTGCTGGTCTCCATCGGCACCTCGGGGGTGGCGTCCACGGTGGCCGCCCACGCGGTGGCCGACGGCACTGGGACCGTCACCGGCTTCGCCGACGCCACCGGCCGCTACCTCCCGATGGTGACCACCATGAACGCCGCCGGGATCCTCGACCTGCAGGCCCGTCTGCTCGGTGTCTCCCATGCGGAGCTGGCCACCCTCGCGCTGGCCTCGACACCCGGCGCCGGCGGCGTCACCCTGTCGCCCTACTACGGCGGCGAACGCACCCCCAACCTCCCCGCCGCCACCGGGACCTGGGCCGGACTGCACCCCGGCACCACCCGGGCCGACCTCGCTCGCGCTGCCGTCGAGGCGCTGCTCTGCTCGCTCGCCGACGCGGTCGACGCCCTGGTGGCACGGACCGGCGTCGAGCCCCGGCGCGTCCTGCTCGTCGGGGGAGCGGCCCGCAGTCCCGCCGTCCGGGCGTTCGCCCCTTCGTTGCTGGGCCGTGACGTCGTACTCCCTCAGGAGGGGGAGTACGTCGCCCGCGGGGCCGCGCGCCAGGCTGCCTGGGCGCTGGCCGGTACTGCCCACCCACCCGCCTGGCCGCTCCCGATCGCCGGGACCCTGACCGGTCCTCCGGACCCCGAAGTCCGCGAGCGCTATGCCGCGCTCCGCGACGCCCTCCACCGAGATGAGGAATCACGATGAACCGCCCGACGCCTACCCCCGCCGACAAGTTCTCCTTCGGGCTCTGGACAGTGGGGTGGCAGGCCCGCGACCCGTTCGGCGACGCCACCCGCGCACCGATGGATCCCGTGTACGCGCTGGAGAAGCTGGCCGCGATCGGTGCCTACGGCGTGAACTTCCACGACGACGACCTGATCCCGTTCGGGTCCGATGACGCGACCCGGGATGCCATCATCGAGCGCTTCCGCAAGGGCCTCGCCGAGACCGGTCTCGTGGTCACCACTGCCACCACCAACCTGTTCACGCACCCGGTGTTCAAGGACGGTGCGTTCACGTCGAACTCCCGCGACGTCCGGCGGTTCGCGATCCGCAAGGTGATGCGCAACATCGACCTGGCCGCCGAGCTCGGTGCGAAGGTCTACGTCTGCTGGGGCGGGCGCGAGGGCGCCGAGTACGGCGCCTCGAAGGACGTCGGCGTCGCCCTGGACCGCTACCAGGAGGCGTTCAACGTCCTCGGCGACTACGTCACCGACCAGGGCTACGACATGAAGTTCGCCATCGAGCCGAAGCCCAACGAGCCGCGAGGCGACATCCTGCTCCCGACGGTCGGTCACGCGCTGGCGTTCATCGAGACCCTCGACCGCCCCGAGCTGGTCGGCGTCAACCCGGAGATCGGGCACGAGGAGATGGCGGGGCTCAACGCTGCTGCTGGCTACGCCCAGGCGCTGTGGCAGGGGAAGCTCTTCCACATCGACCTCAACGGCCAGAACGGACCGAAGTACGACCAGGACCTCCGTTTCGGGGCCGGCAACGTGCGCGGCGCCTTCTGGGTCGTCGACACCCTGCTCTCGGGCGGGTACGACGGTCCGGTGCACTTCGACTACAAGCCGGTGCGACCGGAGACGGATGCGGGCGTGTGGGTCTCGGCGCAGGCGTGCATCGACAACTACCTGTTCCTGCGCGACAAGGTGCGGGCGTTCCGGGGCGATCCCGAGGTGCAGGCTGCGCTCGAGGAAGCGGGCCTGCCGGAGCTCGCCGTACCCACCCTCGGTGCGGGGGAGGGCTGGCGGGAGCTCCAGTCGTGGCCGCTGCCGGACATCGAGGCGCTGGCGGCGCGGGAGGTCGCGATGGAGCGGCTCGACCAGCTCGCCCTCGAGCACCTGTACGGCGTCCGTGGCTGACGCCACCGAGTCGCTCCGCCGGCGCAACGCCGCGGCGTTGCTTCGCACCCTGCGGTACGACGGCCCGGCAAGCCGTGCGGAACTGGCTCTGCGCACCGGGCTGGCCAAGGCCACCGTCGGCACGATCGCGGGCGGCCTCGAGGAGGCCGGCGTGGTGCGCGAGCTGGAGCAGGTGCGCAGCGGCGAACGCGGCCGGCCCGGTCAGCGCCTGACGCTGGCGGACGGCCGTCCCGTCGGCGTGGGCTTCGAGGTCAACGTCGAGTACGTGTCGGCCGTGGTGCTCGACCTGGCCGGCACGCCGCGATGGCAGGTCACCCGGCCGGTGCCGGACGTGGCCGACGTCGGCGTGGCGCTCAGTGCCCTGGCCGACGAGGTCGCGGCCCGCCTGTCCGCGGACGGTCTGCATCCGGTCGGTGCTGCTGTCGCGCTGCCCGGACTGGTCGACGGCGACGACCGCACCGCGGTCTGGACGCCGAACCTCGACCTGACGGGAACGGGCGTGGCCGACGCCGTCGACGGGGTCTTCGGCTGGTCGGCCCGGACCCGGGTCGTCAACGACGCCGACTGTGCCGCCCTCGCCGAGCTGCGCCTCGGCGCCGGTCGCGGCGCGGGCCATCTGCTCTACCTCACCGGAACGGTCGGCATCGGAGCCGGCATCGTCTCCGACGGGCAGCTGCTGCGCGGCGCCCGTGGCTTCGCCGGCGAGGTCGGCCACCTGCCGATCGGCGAGCCCGGGGCGGTCTGTGGTTGTGGCCGGACGGGGTGCTGGGAGGCCTCCGTCGGCCTGCACGCGCTGCTCGCGGCCGTCGGGATGGAGGAGTCCGGTACGCCGCGGGAGACCGCGGCCGAGGTGGCCCGGCGGGCTGCGGGATCCGAACAGGTCCAGGCGGGCGTCGTACGGATCGGGCAGCTGCTGGGCAGTGGACTCGGCATCGTGTCCGGTGTCCTGGATCCTGAACGGATCGTCCTCGGCGGCTACTTCGTCCCGCTCGGCGACCTCGTGCTGGCGCCTGCCGCTGCCGAGCTCGACGCCGCGGTTGCGCTGGGTGGCCGCGCCCGACCTGACCTCCGCCTCGGCGAGCTCGGCACGGAAGCCGCCGCCACCGGCGCCGCCGAACGTGCCCTCGACGACGTCTTCACCGGCACCCTCGACCTGCTCGGCCAGCGCTAGCCGGCGAGACGGGCCGGGGCGTCCGTGACCGCGGCAGCGAGGCTGGCGACCGGGTCGTTGAACACGGGCTCCATGGCCATCTCCGCGGCGCCGAGCAGGACCGAGTCGGTCTCCAGGCCGGGCAGGGTCAGGCGGACCGCCTCGTTGGCTGGTCGCAGCGCCCGTTCGGCGAGCCCGGCCGTGACCTCCGCCCGACAGAGCCGGAAGAGCGGACGGAAGCAGCCGCCGAGGATCACCACGCTGGGGTTGAAGATGTTCACGACTGCGGCCAGGCCACGGCCCAGCTCGGTGGCGATCGGGCGCAGCTCGCGCGCCGGTGTGGTCATCTCGTCGAGCGTGGCACCGAGCCGCGCGGCCTGGTCGACGGGGACCCTGAGCGCCTGCGCGATGGCGTGGGCGCCGACCACGGTCTCCCAGCAGCCGCGGCTCCCGCAGTGGCACGGGATCCCGCCCGGGGCATGGCAGAGGTGCCCGACCTCGCCGGCGTAGCCGGCCACGCCTTCGAGCCGGTGGCCGCCGGTGATGACTCCGGCACCGACACCGACGTTGCCCGAGAGGAAGACCAGGTCGTCGATCTTCTGCGCGGCACCGCGCCGGTGCTCGGACAGCGCGCCGAGGTCCGCGTCGTTGCCGAGCGCGATGGGTACGTCGAGGGCCAGCGCCGCAAGGACGATCGAGCCGAACGAGACGTCGTGCCAGTTGAGGTTCGGGGCGTGCCGGATCAGGCCGTCGCTGCGTCGTACCAGACCGGGGACGGCGACGCCGATGCCGAGCAGCGGCGCATCAGCGGGGGAGAGGGCGACGACCTGGCGGATCAGGGCGGCGACGGTCGCACCCACCTGCCACGCCTCCGTCTCCTCCGGGATCGGCGCGCTCGCGCGCTGGCCGACACGTCCGCCCAGCCCGACGCAGGCGACGGTTGCCTGGTCGACGCCGAGGTCGACCGCGACGACGTACGGACCGTCGTCCCGGATCCGTACGCCGGCCGAGGGTCGCCCGGCGCCACGGCGTTCGGTCGCGGGGCTGGCGTGCTCGATCAGGCCGAGGGTGTCGAGCTCGCCCACCAGGCCGGCGATCGTCGAGCGGTTCAGGCCCATCCGGCCCGTCAGGTCGGCCCGCGACAGCTCGCTGGCGTCGTGGACGTGGCGCAGGAGGGTCCCGAGATTGTGGCGCCGGACGGCTTCCTGGTTGGTCCCCGTCCCGCGCTGTGCCCCCGCCATGCCTAGACCCCGGTCGCCGAGCGACGGCGGCGCGAGACGGCGTCCACGCTCGCGGCCAGCAGCAGCACGCCGCCGGTCACGATGAAGTTGATGTAGCTGGCCTGGTCGAGCAGCCCGAGCCCGTTGGGGATGGTGGCGATCACCAGGCCACCGATGACGGCGTCGATGGCGCGACCCCGACCGCCGAACAGGCTGGTGCCACCGATCACGGCCGCGCCCACGGCGTACAGCAGCTCGTTGCCGCCGCCGGATCCCGGCGAGACCTTGCCGGTGTACGACGCCGCGAGGATGCCGGACACCGCAGCCATGCCGGAGCAGATGACGAAGGCAGCGATCTTCATCCGCGTGACGTTGATGCCGGCGCGACGCGCTGCCTCGGCGTTGCCGCCGACGGCGTACAGGTGGCGTCCGAAACGGGTGCGGGTCAGCACGAAGGTCCACAGGAGCAGCAGGGCAATGACCACGGGGGCGACCCAGGGGATGCCGCTGATGTTGAAGATGGCGGGGTTGACCGCGCGGTTCTGGCTGAGGAGCGCGGTGAGCCCGAGCACCACCACGGCGAAGGCGACGATCTGGACGCCCACCAGCGCCATCGGCTTGTGCACCAGTCCCTTGGCCACCCGGGAGCGGTGCTGCCAGAGCGTCAGGCCGGCGAAGCCGAGCACGAGCACCACCGCCGCGACCCACCCCACGCCGACGGGCACGTTCTTGATCGAGAGTCCCCGCAGCACCTCGTCGTTGAAGCGGAGCGAGCCGCCCGAGCCGATCAGCTTCAGGGGGACTGCCTGCAGGGCGAGGAAGAACGCGAGGGTGACCACGAAGGACGGGATCCCGAGAAGGGACACCAGGACACCGATGGCGAGTCCGATGAGGGCACCCACCGCGATGCCGGCCAGTACGGCGCCCCACCAGGGCCAGCCGTGGTCGAGGATGACCAGGGCGGTGATGGTCGCCGAGGCGCCGCCGGCGACGCCGGCGGACAGGTCGATCTCGCCGAGCAGCAGGACGAAGACCAGTCCCATGGCCAGGACGCAGATGGAGGCGGACTGGATGACCAGGTTGGTCAGGTTGTACGTCGTCAGGAACTTGTCGTGCGACAGCGCGAACACCGTGAACAGCACGGCGAGCCCGAGCAGCGCGGGCAGGGAGCCCATGTCGCCGCCGCGCAGGCGGTTGACGTAGTCGCGGGCGGCATCGCCGATGGTGGCGGCGCTGCGGCCGTCGCCGGTGAAGTCGGACTCGGGGAGACCGGGGCCGGGGGCGTAGGGGGCAGGGGTCGTGGACTGGGCGCTCATCGCACTCCTCCTCAGATCGTCGCCGCGGCGACGTCGCGAATGCCGAGATCGCCGGAGCGTCCGGCGGTGATCAGTTCGACGACCTGGTTGTGCGTCACGCTCGAGGTCGGTACGTCGGCGGCGACCCGCCCGAGGTAGAGCGCCGTGATCCGGTCGGCCACCTCGAAGACGTCGTTCATGTTGTGCGAGATCAGCACGACGCCCAGGCCACGGTCGGCGAGGCGCCGGACCAGGTCGAGCACCTGCCGGGTCTGGGCGACCCCGAGCGCAGCGGTCGGCTCGTCGAGGAGCACGATCCGGGAGTTCCAGAGCACGGCCTTGGCGATCGCCACTGTCTGGCGTTGACCACCGGAAAGGCTGGCCACGCTCTGGCGCACGGACTTGACGGTGCGCACGGAGAGCGAGGCGAGGGTCTCGCGGGCGCGGTCCTCCATCGACATGTCGTCCAGGACCAGGCCCTTGCGGGTCTCCCGGCCGAGGAACATGTTCTGCACGATGTCGAGGTTGTCGCACAGTGCGAGGTCCTGGTAGACGACCTCGATCCCGAGGGCTGCGACGTCACGGGGATTGCTGACGTGGACGGGCGTTCCCTCGAAGAGGTAGTCGCCGCTGTCGCGGCCGTAGATGCCCGCGATCACCTTGACCAGGGTCGACTTGCCGGCGCCGTTGTCTCCGACGAGTGCGGTGACCTGCCCGGGGTAGACCGCGAAGTCGACGTCATGCAGGACGTGCACCACCCCGAAGCTCTTGTTCACACCGCGCAGCTCCAGCAGGGGCTGCGGGCCGGGTTCGGCGTACTCGTTGCTCATCACGGCCCTCCATTGGGCTGAAGATTGTTGTTCGGTCCAACGAACTTTGTCGGACCGGGAGGCCCCGCGCCAGCACCTGGGTGCCGGCGCGGGGACCGGTGGGGGGTCAGGACAGGCCGGCGGCCTTGCAGGCGTCGGCGAAGTCGGCGGTGCAGACGTCGGCGAGCTTCTGGCCGCCGTCGTCGATCACGTCGCCGACGTTGTCCTTGGTGATGGCCTTCGGCTCCAGCAGGATCGAGGGCACCTCGCGGCCGCTCTCCGAGTCCTTCGTGGTGCCGGTGGTCTCGGCGTCCTTGCCGCTGGCCAGGGCGATCGCGGCCTCGGCGAGGGCATTGGCTTCCTGCGTCGCCGACTTGTAGACCGTCATGCACTGGGTGCCGGCGAGGATGTTCTGCAGGCCCTCGACCGTCGCGTCCTGCCCGGTCACGGGCACCTTGCCGGCGAGCCCGTTGCCCTCGAGGATCGAGATGACCGCGCCGCCGAGACCGTCGTTGGCCGCCAGCACGCCGTCGACCTTGCCGTCGGCCTGGGTGTAGAGCTGCTGGAAGATCACCGCAGCCTCCTCGTTGTCCCACTCGGGAACGGCCTGCTCGCCGACCTTCTTGTAGGACGTGATCTTGTCCAGGACGCTGTGCGCGCCCGCTGAGAACAGCGTGGCGTTGTTGTCCGTCGGGGAGCCGTTGAGGTAGATGATGTTGGCGTCCTTGTCGCCGAGGCAGTCGGCCAGGCCCTGGCCCTGCAGCTCGCCGACGACGGTGTTGTCGAAGGAGACGTAGTACTCGGCCGAGCCCTCGAGGGTGAGCCGGTCGTAGTCGATCGTGGCGACGCCCTGCGACTTCGCCTTCTCCTGGATGGCCGCACCCGAGGCGGAGTCGAGGTTGACGATGGCCAGCACGGTGACGCCGTCGGCGATCATCGAGTCGGCGATCTGGGCCATCTTCTCCGCGTCGCCCTCGGCGTTCTGGATGCTGTACTCGACCCCGGCCGCCTTGAAGGCGGTCTCGAGGGCGGGACGGTCGGCGCTCTCCCAGCGGACCGACGACTCCGTGTCGGGGAGGATCACGCCGATCTTGCCCTCGATGGCGTCCTTGTCGCCGGCCGAGTCCGTGCCGTCGTCCGATCCACAGGCCGAGAGGGAGAGGGCGAGCCCGAGTCCCGCAGCCACTACCGCGAAGTGCGTGCGCTTCACATCAACCGCCTCCTAAGCGATGCCGGCTCGATGGCGTCGTCGGTCGGCGCGCACGTGCCAGTCATATGTTGTTCCAAACAACATATGGAGTGATCGACGTCACGTCCAGAGGTCGACGGCATTCTTTTCCTGCGACATGCCGACTTTCTCAGTTCCGGGCTCCGTTCGCCGATGGCTGGAGTGTCCGATCCGGCGGAATCCGTCCGCGAGGGGAGAGCATGGCGACCACGGCCGCGCGACGAATGAGCGTTGTCGAGGTCGAGCACGCCCTCGACAACGGCCACCTCCAGGTCCACTACCAGCCCTGCTACGACCTGCGGACCGGCGAGATCGTCGCCGTCGAGGCGCTCGCGCGGATCAGGGACCCGGCCAGTGGCGTGGTCCACGCACCCGACGCGTTCCTCGGCGTGGCCGAGCAGACCGGGCTGGTCACCCGGCTCGATGCGATGGTCTTCGCGATGGCCGCGCAGCAGGTGGCGCGCTGGAGGGCCCAGCCCGGCGGAGCGCGGCTCTGCCTGGCCATCAACCTGTCCGCGGCCGATCTCGACGACCCAGACCTGGCCGATCGGTTCGTGCGCGTCGCGGCCCGCGCCGGCCTGCCCCTCGACGCCGTCATCGTCGAGCTGACCGAGACCCTGCTGTCCCGGACCGGCCGCGGACACGAACAGGTCCTGTCGACCCTCGCCGACCTGGGCTGCAACATCACGCTCGATGACTTCGGCACCGGGAACGCGAGCTTCGACTACCTGCGGCGCTTCCGGGTCGATGGCATCAAGGTGGATCGCTCCTTCGTGCAGTTCCTCGGCACCGGTGGGCCGCAGGAGCGGATGGCTGAGTCACTGCTGAGGTTCTGCCTCTCGCTGGGGGTCCATGTCGTCGCCGAGGGAATCGAACGGCCCGAGCAGGTGGCGGCCCTGCGGCGCCTCGGTTGTGCGCTCGGGCAGGGCTTCTTGATGAGCCGGCCGCTGGACGCGATCACGTTCGAGGCCCTGATGGCCGTCGAGGGCGGCGCCTCGAGCGCGCTGGCCCATCCGGTTGCTGCGGTCACCCTGCAGGACGTGTCGGTACGACGCCCGTCCCGTCGATTCGCCTCCCTGGACCGGGCAGCGACCACTGCGTTGGCGGCCCTGGTCTGCGTGGCCCTCATCGCCATCGCGGTGATCGCCACCGCTGACCGTCGGGCGAGCCAGGCGTCCCTCGGTGTCTCCGTGCAGCAGAGACTGACCGCGGTCGATGCGCTGGCGGCCCGGCAGGTCGACGTACAGCTCGGAGGACTGCGCGACGTGGTCGCCGCGTATGCCCGCAACGACGAGGTGCGGCGCGCCCTGAGTGACCGGGACCCCGGGCTCATCAGTGCCTCGCTGGCCGCCCTGGGATCGGCCACCACGGGTGTCTTCAGTTCTTCGCTCTATGACGCCTCGGGCAACCTGATCGACCTCGCACCCAAGCCGGACCCGAGCCTGGTGGGACGCAACTTCGCCTACCGCGACTGGTACGTCGGCGCTCGCCATGCGGAGGGCGCGTACGTGTCCGAGGCCTTCCAGCTGCTGGCGCCGGGTCGCCCCTGGGCGCTCGCCGTGGCGGCCGCCGTCCGGGCAGGCAACGGGAGGATCTCCGGGTACGTCGTCGCGACGATGACGCTGACGGCACTGCAGGAGCAGCTCGATGACGTGCTGGACCACCACGGCATCAGCGTCACGTTGGTCGACGGCCGGGGCACCACCCTGGCGGCGCCCGATGACCGGATCGGGCTGCCCACGAGCGACCCGCGTCTCGCTGGACGACGCGAGGACTCCAGCAACCCGGGGGACGACACCGTCTGGGCAGTGCACGAGGTGGCGGCGATCGGCGGCTGGCTGCTGGCCGAGCAACCCGGTGCGGCGGCGCTCGGCTCCCGTGACGGCGAGCTCAGCACCGGCGTCCTGCTCGTGGTCGTCGGTGCTGCGCTGGTGGCGGTGCTCCTGTGGCTGGCGGCCGATCGGCGCCGGCGTCGGTTGAAGTCCGACCTGCGGGACGCGAACGACTGGTTGATGTCGATCATGACGGCCACGCCCACTCCGCTGGTGATCACCGACAGCTCCGACCAGGTCCGCCTGGCCAACCCCGCGGCGGGTGCCCTGTGGGCGGTGCCGCTCGAGCTGCTCGTCGGCCAGGACCTCACTCGCTGGTTGCCGACGCGTGACCACCCGGAGATCGAGGGCGGCGGATTCCACGCACGGATCGTCGATGCGAGGGGCGACGTGCGCCTGGTCGACGTTCGAACGCAGGAGGTCGGAGGCCCTCGCGGAGAGCTGATGTACCTCCACGTGCTGGTCGACGTGACGCCGCACCGCCAGGAGCAGGACCGGTTGCGCGCCGAGGGACGTGTCGACCCACTGACCGGAGTCGGCAATCGGCTGGACCTGGACGAGGCGCTTGCGGCGGCCCTGGCGCCGGGCGGGTCGACGTACGCGCTGGTCATGCTCGACCTGGACGGCTTCAAGGGTGTCAACGACCTGCTGGGACATGCCGTGGGCGACAGCCTGTTGTGCGCGGTGGCGCAGTCGCTGATCGAGGGGACTGCGCGACAGGACCGCGTCACCCGGATCGGCGGTGACGAGTTCATGCTGGTGGTGCACGTGGACCATCCGGCGCAGTGCTCCGGGCTCGCGGCCCGGCTGCGCGGCGTCGTGCAGCGCGCGATCGACGCCCACCCGTCCTCGGGCCACGTCCGGGTCGGCGTCAGCGTGGGCGCGGTGCTGGTGGCCGACGACACGGATGCCACCGAGCTGATGCGCCGTGCAGACCAGCGGATGTACGAAGCGAAGCGGACCGGGCGGGCGTCCGGCCGCACTCACCGGACGGTCGGGACTCCGTAGAGGGTCGTCCGCTCGCGAACGGTCCGGTCGATGCCCGCGCCGATCTCGACGAGTTCGGCGACGGTCTTCGCGCTGCCGTGCTCGGAGCCGGCCATCCGGGAGATGGTCTCCTCCATGAGGGTGCCGCCGAGGTCGTTGGCGCCGGCGTTGAGCATCGCGCGGGTGCCGTCGACGCCGAGCTTGACCCAGGAGGTCTGGATGTTGCGGATCCGGCCGTGCAGCAGGATGCGGGCCATCGCGTGGACCGCGAGGTTGTCGCGCAGGGTCGGACCCGGACGCGCGACGCCGGCGAGGTAGATCGGTGCGGAGGTGTGCACGAACGGCAGCGGCACGAACTCGGTGAACCCGGTCCCGCCGTTCTCGAACGCCGTGTCCTGGATGCCCTTGAGGACGTTGAGGTGGCCGACCCAGTGCCGCGGGTTGTCGACGTGGCCGTACATCATCGTCGAGGTCGTGGGCAGGCCGATGCGGTGCGCGGTCGAGACGATCTCGACCCAGGTGCGGGTCGGGAGCTTGCCCTTGGTCAGCACCCAGCGGACCTCGTCGTCCAGGATCTCCGCGGCGGTGCCGGGCAACGACCCGAGGCCGGACTCGCGGGCCTTGATCAGGAAGTCCTCGATCGACAGGCCGGTGCGGGCGGTGCCGTTGACGACCTCCATCGGCGAGAACGCGTGCACGTGCATCTCGGGCACTCGCTGCTTCACGGCAGCGGCGATGTCGAAGTACGCCGTCGCGGGCAGCTCGGGGTCGATGCCGCCCTGCATGCAGACCTCGGTCGCGCCGAGGTCCCACGCCTCCTGGGCGCGGTCGGCGACCTCGTCGTAGGACAGGGAGTAGGCGTCGGCGTCGGTCTTGCGCTGGGCGAACGCGCAGAAGCGGCAGCCGACGTAACAGACGTTGGTGAAGTTGATGTTCCGGTTGACGACGTAGGTGACCTCGTCACCGACCGTCTCCTTGCGGAGGTGGTCGGCCAGCGCGATGACCTCGCGGAGCAGGTCGCCCTCGGCGGTCATCAGGGTCAGCGCGTGCTCGTCGGACAGGTTGCCCGGATCCTTCTCCGCAGCGCGCAGGGCTGCGTGCCCCTCGGTGGTTGAGGTGCGAGCGCCAGCGAGCCTCGAAACCCCGTCGGCAGCTTCCTGGACCGAGGCCCAGTCGCCGTAGACCGAGCCGAAGTCGCTGCGCCGGTCGTCGGTGCGGCCCTCGGTGTCGACGGCCGCGTGCAGGTCCGTACGGCCGGCGGACTCGAAGCCGCCGTCGGGCTCCTGCCACGGCAGGCCGGTCGGCTTGATGCCGGGAACGGCCAGGCCGTCGGGTCCGGCAAGTGCGGCGACGTGTCCGGCGACGCGGGGGTCGAGCCAGGCCTGGCCGTCCTGGAGTGAGCCCACGACGTACTCCGGGTGGATGGTGAGGCGGGCCTTGAGGTCGAAGCCGCACGTGGCGGTGATCGAGCGCAGCCGCTCGAGCGAGGGCCAGGGGCGTTCGGGATTCACGTGGTCCGGGGTCAGTGGCGAGACGCCGCCCCAGTCATCGACACCGGCGTCGAGCAGTGCACGGCACTCCTCGAGGTCGACCAGGTTCGGGGGCGCCTGGATCCGTGCCTTCGGTCCCAGCACGAGGCGGGTGACGGCGATCGCGGCGCGGTACTCCGCGAGGTCGAGGTCGTCGACGTGCCGCATCGCGGTGTCGGGCTTGGCGCGGAAGTTCTGGACGATCACTTCCTGCACCGCGCCGTACGCGCGCATCGTGGCGCGCAGAGCGAAGATCGTCTCGGCCCGCTCCGTCAGCGTCTCGCCGATCCCGACCAGCAGGCCGGTGGTGAACGGGATGCCGTGGCGGCCGGCGTCCTCCAGGACGCGCAACCGGACGTCGGGGTCCTTGTCGGGGGAGCCGTAGTGGGCCTCGCCCCTGGTCTCGAACAGTCGACGTGAGGTGGTCTCGAGCATCATCCCCATCGAGGGGGAGACGGGCTTGAGGCGGTTCAGTTCCTCCCACGACATCACGCCGGGGTTGAGGTGGGGCAGCAGTCCGGTCTCTTCCAGCACCCGGATCGCCATCGCCCGGATGTAGGCCAGCGTCGAGTCGTAGCCCTGCTCGTCGAGCCACGCCTGTGCCTCGGGCCAACGGTCCTCGGGCCGGTCGCCCAGGGTGAACAGGGCCTCGAGGCAACCGAGCTCGGCACCCTGGCGGGCGATGTCGAGGATCTCGTCAGGAGACAGGTACGGCGCCCGGCCCTCGCGTGCGGCCTGGGCGGGTGTCTCGACGAAGGTGCAGTAGTGGCACCGGTCCCGACACAGCTTGGTGATCGGGATGAACACCTTGGGGGAGTACGTCACCACGCCCGGACGGCCCGCGGCGACCAGGCCGGCGTCGCGCACCTTCGCGGCGGCGGCGGCGAGCCGATCGAGGTCCGCGCCCGTGGCAGCCAGCAGCACCGTCGCCTCATTGAGGTCGAGTGCGGCTCCGCGCTCGGCACGTGCGAGTGCTCGGCGGATCTGTTGGGGGGTGGGGCCTTCGGTCATGGCGAGTCCTACGGTACCGGGTGGACACCCAAACTAGAACTCGTTCTACTCACTGGGTGGGCGGGCGGCGTCAGTTCCTGATCCTCGTCTTCAGCTTCCCGACCTTCGCGACGAACGCGCCGTCGTAGGACCGGGGGAAGCTCCAGGTGACCAGCCGGCCGCGGCCACCCGGAACGACGGTGACGGTGTCGGAGCAGGATCCACTGACGGCCAGGCAGTTGCCGCCGTTGCTGGTGTAGCGCGCGGTGATGCTGGCGAAGTCCTTGAAGCCCTCGTAGTGCAGTTCCCAGGCGACACATCCGGGGGCCGCGGTGCACTTCTTTGCCCGCTTCCACCAGATCCGCTTGGGTTGTGACTTCCCGCAGAACCTGGCCTGCGACTCCGACGTCGTTCCCCACGGATAGGTCGCGACCGCCTGCGCCTGCACGCAGGCCTGGCTGTCGCCTTGCTCGGTGTCGATCTCGACACTGGTGCCGCTCAGCGGCGTCCAGCTTCCGGGGCCGCCGGTGTTGATGACGACCTTGCCGTTCGCCGCGTCGGGCTGCTCGGCGAAGTTGAAGTCGACCGCGCGATAGGCGGCCTTTGCCGTGGCCTTCGGGACGGCTGGCGTCTCCACGTAGCAGGCGTCGAGCTCCTCGATCGCCTTCGCGTGGCCCTTCTCTGCGCTGTCGTCACTGTCCGCGTCCGACAGGGTGAGCGACTCCTGTGCGAGGTAGGCGCCCACGGTGTCGGTGCTGATGTCGTCGAGGCAGTCGGTGTCGTCGAGCTCCCAGGTCTTGCCGATCTGGTCTGCCCAGTCGTCGGAACAGTCCAGGAGCTTCTCGGAGTACGACGTCGCGTCCGCCACCTGCCACTCGCCGGTGTAGATCCATCCGCCGCCGGAGTCGGGCTCGATCAGGCCGCGCTCCTCGAGCTCACCCGAGCGCGACTCGTGGACCAGGTCGTCGACGGCGCACTCGACCTGGTCCCGGTCGGCCCATTCCGGCACCTCGACACCGTCGACGATGGTCGACACGGCGTCCTTGTCGGAAGCGCTGAGCGGCCCGATGCCGAACCGGCCGGTGAAGTACAGCCACCCGGTGACAGCGACCCCGGCGACCAGCAGCAGGGCGAGCCCGAGGCCGAGGAACAGTGGCCAGCGCCGCTTGCGCGGCGGTCGGCCGTACGACGGCGGGCCGCCGTAGCCACCCGGGGCGGGCCGTACGGCGGCTGTCCGAACTGGGTCGGGGCGGAGGGCGGCTGTGCGTTGGGCGGCTGCGCGTAGGGCGGAGGTCCCGCCGGTGGCGGGCCTGAAGGTGGCGGGCCTGACGGGGGCGGGCCCTGGGGTCGGGGCCAGCCGGGTGTTCCGTTGCCGCTCACGTCGTACTCCCTGTGCTTCCGCGGGCCGCCCGTTCGGCCCGCGGAAGCATCGTAGGCAGCGGAGGTCGTCTCGAAACCTCTGCGGGTCACACGCCTGCTGTGACCTTGTCCGGTTCGGTGGCCGGCGGCTCAGCCGGTGCGTCGCCCCGGTCCAGGTTGCTCGGCCACCAGATCTTGCCGCCGAGGTCGAGGTTGATGGCCGTGACCAGCACCGACCGGACGATCATCGTGTCGAGCAGGACGCCCAGTGCCACGGCCACGCCCAGCTCGGCAAGGAATACCAGCGGCAGCGAACCCAGGATCAGGAACGTTGCGGCGAGGACGAGACCGGCCGAGGTGATCACACCGCCCGTGGAGGACAGGGCGATCAGCGAGCCGGACCGTGTCCCGTGGATCGCGGTCTCCTCGCGGACGCGGGTCATCAGGAAGATGTTGTAGTCGATGCCCAGGGCGACCAGGAACACGAACGCGAACAACGGGAATCCTGGATCGGATCCGGCGAAGCCGAAGACGTACTCGAACAGCAGCGCAGAGATGCCGACCGCGGCTCCGAACGACAGCACCACGGTGGCGATCAGGATCACCGGAGCGACCACGGCCCGCAGCAGTGCCAGGAGGATCAGGAACACCACGACGAGGACCAGCGGGATGATCACCAGGTTGTCGCGGTTCGCTGCGACCTTGGTGTCGAGGTAGAAGCCCGAGCCTCCACCGACGATCGCATCGGCCCCGTCGACGGCATGCACCGCATCCCGGCTGGCCTCGACGATGTCGAACGCCTTCTGGGACGAGATGTCCGCGGAGATGGTGGCCTCGAAGTACGACCGACCGTCAGCGATCGGAACGGCCGCCTCGGGAGCGCCCAGTCCGTCGATTCCGCTCAGCGACTGCTCGACCGCGTCGATCCGGTCGGTGTTGGCAACGACCTGGATCGTGTTGGAGGCGTCCTGCAGGCCGTGCTCCTCGAGCAGCTTCTGGCCCTTGATGGAGTCGAACTCCTTCGTGTAGGTGTCCTCGGTCGACAGGCCGCCGGTGTCCAGGCGGAACAGGCCGAGGCAGGCGACCAGGAGCAGCCCGGTGGTGACCACCCAGACGGTGCGGGGGCGCGGCTTGATGGCGTTGCCCACCTTCGCCCACAGGCCGGAGCTCGTCGGCTCGGCGGAGCCGAAGTCGGGCCGGCTGTGCACGCCGGTCCAGTGCTCGATCCCGACCTGGATGAGGACGAGCAGGCCGATGAAGGCGGCGAATCCGCCGAGGCCGGAGAGCAGCCCGCCGATCGTCCCGGCCGCGTCGCCGTCCTGCTTGCCCAGCACGACGCCGAGCGCAGACACGACGATGCCGCCCACGAGCATGCCGGCGCCGGTCTTGACCCAGGCGCGGTGGTTCTCCTTCGTCGGGCCGAAGACCCAACGACCGCAGATCACCAACAGTGCGGGGAGCAGCGTGACCATCACCAGGAAGGTGGCAGCGATACCGACCGCGACGACCGGACCGAGGCCGGCCGTGGAGTTCAGCTCGGCGAAGACCAGGCAGAGCATGCCGATGCAGACCGTGGCCGCACTGGCGAGGATGGCCGGTGCCGCGCGGTGCAGGGCGAAGGACATCGCTTCGTGACGGTTGTCGTGGCGGCGCAGCTCCTCGCGGTAACGAGCGACGAGCAGCAGGGCGTAGTCGGTGCCGGCGCCGATCACCAGGATGCTCAGGATCGCCTGGCTCTGGCCGTTCACGGTGAGGTCGGCGTACCTCGCGAGGAGGTAGACGATGCCGGTGGCGATGAAGTTCGCGAAGACGGCACAGAGCACCGGCAGGATCCAGAGGACTGCGCTGCGGTAGGTGAGCAGGAGGATGATGACGACGGCGAGCAACGTCAGGAAGATCAGGTCAGTGTCGATGCCTTCGAACGACTCGGCCGAGTCGGCCGCCTGGCCGCCGAAGCCGGCCAGGTGCACGGTCACGCCGTCGATCCTCGCGATGTCACGGATCTCGTCGGCCGCGTCCGGGATGGCGTTCCAGCCCTCGTCGCCGAAGTTGAGCACGAGGTACAGGTAGGCGACGTCGTCGTCGGTGGACTGCAGCTGCTGGGGGAGGTTGAGCTGTTCGGCGACGTTGGGCGACAGGACGTCGGCCTTGCCGTCGTCGTTGTCGTCGGTGACGCCCTTGACGTCGGCCGCGATCTTCGCCGCCTGCTTGTCCATCGCTGCGAGGTCGGCGTCGGTCAGGCCACCCTTGCGGTGGTAGACGACGAGGGTCGGGATGTCGTTGGGGTCGACGGAGTCGGACAGCTCCTCGAGGACCTTGGTGGACTCGGCTGAGGCGGGGAGCCAGGAGGACGCCTCGTTGTTCTGGACGTCGACCAGCTTGGCGTTGAGGGGGGCGAGGGCGAGGGCCGCGAAGATGACGACGACCGCAACGATCCATTTGGTGATGGGGCCGGTCAGCTTTCCGGCGATCTGACGGTGCATGGGCAGAACTCTTCCAGTGAGGACCGACAACGGCATCAGGATTTCTCCCTATCTGACCCTGAGGGAACCCCGGAATCATCGCCGGGCGGGAACTTTTGCCGTCCCGCCGCTCACCAGACACCGAACGGCCCCCGAATGTGACATTCGAGGGCCGTGCGGTGGTGCGGATCTAGAGGCCGAGGAACCGGCCGATGATCTCCTTCTGGATCTCGGTGGTGCCGCCGTAGATCGTCTGGATCCTCGTGTCGGCGTACGCCTTCGCGATGGGGTACTCCAGCATGTAGCCGTAGCCGCCGTGCATCTGCAGGCCCTGGTCGACGATCTTCTTCTGCAGCTCCGTGGTCCACCACTTCGCCATCGACGCGAGCGACGTGTCGACCTCGCCCTTGTTCAGCTGCTCGATGCAGTGGTTGACGAACACCCGCGCGATGTAGGCCTCCGTGGCCATTTCCGCCAGTGTGAAGCGGGTGTTCTGGAACTTCCCGATCGGCTTGCCGAACGCCTCGCGCGTCTTCACGTAGTCGAGGGTGAGGTCCAGGACGTGCTCGATCGCAGCGATCGCGATGCAGGCGATCGAGATCCGCTCCTGGGGCAGGTTCTGCATCAGGTAGATGAAGCCCTGGCCCTCCTCGCCGAGGAGGTTCGCCTTGGGCACGACGACGTTGTCGAAGCTGAGCTCGGCGGTGTCCTGCGCCTTCAGGCCGAGCTTCTCGAGGTTCGCACCGCGGTGGAAGCCCTCCACGCCGCGCTCGACGACCAGCAGGCTGATGCCGCGCGCACCGGCGTCAGGGTCGGTCTTGGCGACCACGATGACGAGGTCGGACAGGATGCCGTTGCTGATGAACGTCTTCGAGCCGTTGAGGACGTAGTGGTCGCCCTTGTCGACGGCCGTGGTCCGGATGCCCTGCAAGTCGGATCCCGCGCCGGGCTCGGTCATGGCGATCGCCGTGATGATGTCGCCGGACACCGTGCCGGGCAGCCACCGCTTCTTCTGCTCGTCGTTCCCGATCGCGATGAGGTACGGAACGATGATGTCGGTGTGGACCGAGAAGCCCGGACCACTCGCCCCGGCGCGGGCCTGCTCCTCCGCCACGACGGCGTTGTAGCGGAAGTCCTTGATCCCCGGGCCGTCGTACTCCTCTGGAACCTCGAAGCCCAGCAGCCCGGCAGCGCCGGCCTTGCGCCACAGCTCGCGGTCGACGACGCCGTCCTTCTCCCACTGGTCGTGGAACGGCTTCACCTCGCGCTCCATGAAGGTGCGGACCGTCTTGCGGAAGTCCTCGTGCTCGGTCTCGTAGATCGTGGGGCGGTCCGGCATCAGGACACCCACTCCTTGATCTGCGCGATGGTGGCGGCGGGGTCCTCGGAGGCGGGGGAGACGGACAGGTTGGTCACGCCCGACTCCTTGAACGCGGCGATCCGCTCCTTGACGTACGACGCCGGGCCGACCAGGTTGCCGGCCTCGAGCCACTCGAGGGGGACCAGTGCTTCGGCCTCCTTCTTCTTGCCCGAGAGGTAGAGGTCCTGGATCTCCTTGGCCTCCTTCTCGAAGCCGTACTCGCAGGCGAGCTGGTTGTAGAAGTTCTTGTCGCGCGCACCCATGCCGCCGACGTACAGGGCATACAACGGGCGCATGAAGTCGAGGAATGCCTTGGTCTCGGGGCCTTCGCCGATCGCGACCATGCCGCCGGCGCAGATCTCCAGCGGCTTGAGGTCGGCGGAGCGCTTCGCGGCACCGCGAGCCAGGGGATCGCCCCACACCTGCTGGGCCTTCTCGGGGAAGTAGAGGAACGGCAGCCAGCCGTCGGCGACCTCGGCGGTCATTGCGACGTTCTTGTCGCCGAGCGCGGCAACCCAGATCGGGAGGTCGGCGCGCTCGGGGCGGTTGAGGAGCTTCAGCGGCTTGCCGAGGCCGAGGCCCTGGCCTTCGGGCAGGGGGACCTGGAGGGTCTTGCCCTGGTAGTCGAGGCGCTCGCCGCGCAGGCCCATCCGGAGCACCTCGATGACCTCGCGGGTGCGCGTCAACGGGCGGTCGTAGGCGATGCCGTGGAATCCCTCGATCACCTGCGGGCCGGAGGCTCCGAGGCCGAGCACGGCGCGGCCGCCGGAGACGTTGTCGAGGCCGGCAGCGGTCTGGAGCAGGGCGCCGGGGGTGCGGGAGTAGACGTTGAGGATGCCGGCGGCGATCTCGACCGTCTCGGTCTTGGCGGCGAGGTAGCCGAGCAGGGTGGGGGCGTCGAAACCGTACGGCTCGGCCACCCAGATCATGTCCAGTCCGGCCTTCTCGAGCGCGACGACCTGGTCGGCGGACTCACGGGGATTTCCGGCATAGATGAGTGGCATCGAAAGCTTCATGGGCCCACTGTGACAGTATTACTGTCACGATCGCAAGGGTCTCGTCATCGGGACGCCGGTCGCCGCCCGCTCCGCTTCCCTGTTAGGTAGATCCCGTGACAACTGACGCTGCTGCCCGTGAAATTCCTCGCTACACCGTTGCCGTCATCGGTGGCACCGGCCCCCAGGGCAAGGGCCTGGGCTACCGCTTCGCACGCCACGGTCACGACATCGTGCTGGGCTCCCGCGCCGCCGAGAAGGCCGAGGTCTCCGCGGCCGAGGTGACCTCGCGCCTCGAGGGCGTGGCCGGTGCCGGTGCCGCTCGTGGCGCCAGCAACGCCGACGCGATCGCGGCCGCCGACGTCGTCCTGCTGGCCGTTCCGTACGACGGCCACGACGACCTCGTCGCGTCGCTGGCTGCTGACGGGGCGCTCGCGGGCAAGACCGTCATCTCCTGCGTCAACCCGCTGGCCTTCGACAAGCGCGGCGCGCACGGTCAGGTCGTCAAGGGCGGCGAGGGCTCCGCTGCCGAGTCAGCCCAGGAGCTCGCGCCCGACGCGACCGTGGTCGGTGCGTTCCACAACGTCTCCGCGGTCGGCCTCTGGAGCGACGACGACTTCCTCGACGAGGACGTCATCGTGGTCGGCGACTCGGTCGAGGGCAAGCAGGTCGCCATCGACCTCGCCGCTTCCGTCACGGGCCGCGAGGGCATCGACGGCGGCAAGCTGCGGCTCGCTCGCGTGCTCGAGCCCTTCACCGCCGTACTCATCTCGATCAACCGGAAGTACAAGGTGCACGCGGGCATCCGGGTGTCGGGACTCGACGCCCACTGACCTACGGCGCCTGCGCGAACTCGCCGGCGAGGCGATCGAGGATCGCCTTGCTGGCGGTACTGACGTTCCAGGCGAGGTCGTCCTCCATCGCCCACCGGTCGCCACCGCACAGCGCAGACGTCTGGACCGTGTCGCCCCACGAGGTCTGCCCGACGATCCGGCCGGGCGTGTAGCAGGCGGGCGTGATGCCGGCTGGTTCCGACGTCTGCATGTCGGCCACCAGCACCGCGAGATCCGCTGCGGGGATGGGGATGGCCGGTCCGGGACCGTCGGAGCAGTAGACCGCCTCGGTGATGTCGGCCGCACGCCCCACCGGCGACGGCTGGGGATTGCAGGAGAGGTCGGCGGCGGGGGTGGTCGCCGGTGGTTTGGAAGCGTCGCGCTGCTGGCGGAGCAACGCGCTGTAGCGGGCCCACAGTGCCTCGGGATCGCTGCGGAAGTCGTCGTCGCCGACGGTGACGGTGTGGCAGCCGTAGAGCTCGCCCGCGACGACGACGGTCGAACCGTCGGGGTAGCCGAACACGATCTGGTAGCCCGGCCCGAGGTCCATGGTGCAGGCGGTGTTCGGTCCCGATGCCGGGTAGGCGTCGAGCCCGTTGACGGTGTCCGTGAGCTCGTCGACGCCCGTGACCAGCGCGTCGTCCGGTACGTCGAACTCGGTGCCCGCGCCCTGGCAGAGGCGCGCGGAGACGGCACCTGGCCGAACACCTTCGCCGACCTTGCCGGTGGCCCCGTCGGGGAAGCCGGCGGCCGGGACGGCAGGGCAGGTGACGGGCGGCGGTTCGGCCGGGTCACTCGCCCGGTCGGAACCGTCGCCGTTGACGCTCCAGATCACGGCGCCGCCGACCACGACGGCGGCAGTGCCGAGCACGCCGGCCGCCCGCAGGCGACGACCCCGTCGCGCCTTCGCTGTCGCGCGGTGCGCCCGGTCGGCCGCCTCCGGCGGAGTGGGTACGGCGGCCGCGAGTCCGTCGCGCAGCCACTGGTCGTCGTACTCGGTCATCAGGAGTCCTCTCGTTGCAGGCGGGGAGAGGTGCGCAGGGCGGTCAGTGCACGGGAGCACTGGCTCTTCACGGTGCCGACGCTGATGCCGAGGACGCCGGCGGCCTGGGCCTCGGACAGGTCCTCGAAGTAGCGCAGGACCACGACGGCGCGTTGTCCGCGCGGCAAGCCCTCGAGCGCGGCCAGCAGGTCGTTGCGGGCGTCGGCGTCGGGAGCGTGCCCGGGCCCCTCGGGCAGGTCGCCGGTCGGCCGTTCGCCACGCCACTTCCGCCGCCACCACGAGATGTACGTCGTGAACATGACCCGGCGCACGTAGGGCTCGAACCCGTCGATGCCGACCCGGTCGAACGCGCGCCACGACTTCGCCAGCGCGGTCTGCACGAGGTCCTCGGCCAGCTGGTGGTCGCCGGTGAGCAACCACGCGGATCGCCACAACGCGCTGCCCCGGGCGCTGACGAACGCGTCGAAACCGTCAGTGCTGTCGGGACTGTCCGCACCCACGGAGTCCACGCCTGCCTGCGGCATCGGCCCGTCCACCACCGTTCGCTCCATGAACACCCCTCTCACCAGTCCAAAGCGGCGGGAGGTGAGCAAAGGTTGTCAGGCCTGGCGATCCTTGTCGCCCGAGTCGTCCAGCGAGTCGCCTGCCGAGTCGCCTGCCGAGTCGCCTGCCGAGCGGTGCAGCCAGCCCCTCATGTGGGCGGGACCGCCGCCGTGGTGCGAGCCGAGGTGGCCGTAGTTGCCGACGTGCTCGACCCATGCGGGCGTCTCGTGCTGGCGGGGGCCGCGCAACACCGCGGCCAACAGGCCGAGGGCACCGGCAACCAGCCACGGCAGCGGCAGGATCCAGCGGGCGTTGTCCAGCTGGACGGTGTCGCTGATGAGCAGCGCCCACACGATGACCAGTCCGACGAAGGCGGTGCCCATCACCAGGTGTCCGGTGTTCACGGCGTGGCGACCGGACGGCCGGGCCGGGGGCTTGCGGTCCTCGCGGGGCCGCTCGATCGGATCGAAGACGTCGTCGGTGCTCATGCTGCGTCCTTCTCGCTGTGGATCTCGATCTGGCCGAGGAACACCTCGGCGTTGATCGTGAGGGTCGGTTCGTCGGAGTCGCCGAAGATGGCCCTGTCGTCGTTCTCGGACTTGTGGCCGAAGAGGATCGCCTCGCCGGCTTCCATCTTGGCGTCGGCGACCACGCGCAGGCCGTCGTCGGGCACGATCACCTCGATGCGGCCGAGGCCGGCCTCGAGGTCGAGCTTTCTGTCCTTGAGCTCGTCGAGATCCTTGATCCTGGTGAGGTCGATGATGATCTCGCCGGCACCCACGTCGTAGCTGGACCTGAGCTCGGCTGCCGTGTCCGGTCGCTTGACGGTCTGCCCCGCGTCGACGTTGTCGACCACCGAGGTCACCGCCGTCGCGAGCGCCGCGATCAGGCCGATGAAGATCAGCCCGCCGGCGCGGCCGTAGAACGAACCGACCAGCAGCATCACGCCGACCACGCCCAGCACGGTCACGGGGTACGCCGACGGCGCGACCTCGACGCCGGCCAGGTGCAAGGTGGCGACGACTCCGATGGCGAACGCGGCGAGCGCGATCGTGAAGGGGAACAGCAGCGGGCCCCGTCGCTTCGGATCGACCAGCCGCGGCGGCGGGGGCGGACCCGGCCGATAGCCCGGGTACGTCGGCGGTTCGGCCATCTGGCCGGGAACCGGCGGGAACGTGCGGGACTGCTTGGCCTGCTTGCCGCCGAAGATGACCAGGAACACCAGGCCGACGACCAGCACCGGCCAGGGGAACTCGGGTCCTCCGAACGTGTCGCCGACCATCGAGGCAATCGTGAGGACGCCCGCGATGATGAGCGCCGCCGTCCGGATCCCCTCGTCGACGTTGATCACCGCGTCGCCGTCGTGCTCGTCGGGGAGCAGGAGCCACGCGACGCCGTACAGGATCAGGCCGCCGCCCCCGAAGAACGTGAGGACCACGAACGCGACCCGCACCAGGAGGGGGTCGATGTCGAGGTGGTGGGCGATGCCGCCGGCCACGCCGGAGATCTTCCGGTCAGTGCGGCTACGGCGCATCCGGCCCAGGTCGCGGACCTCGTCGCGGGTCACGCGGGGTCCGGTGGAACCCGGCTCCTGGCCCGAGGGGCCGGGTCCGTGCTCGGTGTCGGTCGGTGAGTTCATGGCTCCAAGCCTGCGGTGTCTGGCGCCTGCGCACCATCGGGGACTGCCCTGATCCTGCCGCATCGGGCAGGGGTCGGTATCAGGGTCGGATCAGGGTCGTTCCCCCTGCTCCGGCGGGGTGCGCTGTGTGACGATGGATGCATCATGACAACGCCCCTGACCACTGTCGGCCCGCCTGCGCCCGGCCCGTTGCCGTCGCGCCACGACGTACGGCGCGCGTGGCGCGACCTGCGCCACCCGGTCCTCGGTGGCGTGGCGTCGGGCCTGTCGGCCCACCTCGCTGTCCCGGTGCTGTGGGTCCGCGTGGCGTTCGTCGTGGCGACCCTCGCCGGCGGCTCCGGTGTCGCTGCGTACGCCGCCCTGTGGGTGATGCTCCCGCCCGGACCGCCGCCGTGGGTGCTCGCCCCGGGACTCGAGAGCGCCACCCGCGACGGGCGACGCCCCGGCCGGGCCCGGCGGCTGTCGGACATCGGGCCGGTCATCACCCTGTCCGCGCTGGGCATCGGCGCGATCTTCGCGACGGGTGCCCTGCTGGGCAACGGCTGGTGGGTGTGGCCGCTCGGCATCGCGGTCGCGGGCGTGGCCCTGTTGTGGCGCCAGGCCGACGAGGCGCAACGCGAGCGCTTCATCGACGCGACCGGCAAGGTCGACCCGATCCGCGTGGTGCTCGGTGGCGGCGGCTGGGCGGCGTGGGCGCGGATCGCGGCCGGGGTCGCGCTGGTCGTCATCGCGCTGGTCCTCTTCGCGGTGCGCGACGGGTCCCTGTCGCTGGCCCGCGACGCGACCATCGCGATCCTGCTCGGCATCGGCGGCATCGCGATCGTGCTCGGCCCCTTCGTCTACCGGCTGATCGCCGAGCTCGCGGGCGAACGCGAGGAGCGGGTGCGGACCCAGGAGCGGGCCGACGTGGCGGCGCACCTCCACGACTCCGTGCTCCAGACCCTCGCCCTGATCCAGAAGAACCCGGCCGACGCGGCCCGTCTCGCGCGTGCGCAGGAACGCGACCTGCGGGCCTGGCTGTTCACCGGGGAGTCGCTCGACGAGGCCACGGTCGCCAGCGCGCTGCGCTCGGCGGCGGCCGAGATCGAGGACGCCTACGGCATCGCTGTCGACGTGGTCGCCGTCGGTGACTGCGACTACGACGAGGCGGCCCGCCCGATCGTCGCGGCGGCGCGCGAGGCGACCGCGAACGCCGCCAAGCACGCCGGTGTGCCGCGCGTGGACGTCTATGCCGAGATCACGCCCGGCGGCATCGACGTGTTCGTCCGCGACCGTGGTGTCGGCTTCGACCCGGACGCCACCCCCGAGGACCGCCTCGGCGTGCGCCGGAGCATCATCGACCGCATGGAGCGGCACGGCGGACGCGCGGAGATCAGGTCTGCGCCCGGCGAGGGGACCGAGGTGCGGCTGCACCTGGACCACAAGGCCGACGCGAAGTCCGACCAGGCCGCAGCCCAGGCCGCAGACCAGGACAACCAGCAGGGAGACCCATGAGCCAGCCCGTCCGCGTGGTCGTCGTCGATGACCACGCCATGTTCCGCCGGGGCGTCAGCGCCGAGCTCGGCTCCACGGGCGCCGGTCGCGTCGACGTCGTGGCCGAGGCCGCCGATGTCGACGAAGCGGTGGCGGCCGTGCTCGAACACCGGCCGGACGTCGTACTGCTGGACGTGCACCTGCCCGGCGGCGGCGGCGTCGAGGTGATCCGCCGCGTCAACGACTCCGAGGTCCGGTTCCTGGCGCTGTCCGTCTCCGACGCGGCCGAGGACGTCATCGGCACGATCCGGGGCGGTGCCCGCGGCTACGTCACCAAGACGATCACCGGCCCCGAGCTGGTCGACGCCATCGCGCGCGTTGCCGACGGTGACGCCGTGTTCTCCCCGCGACTGGCGGGCTTCGTCCTCGACGCCTTCGCGGGCGCCGGCATCTCGGCGGACCTCGCCAGCGTCGACGAGGACCTCGACCGGCTCACCGAGCGGGAGCGCGAGGTGATGCGGCTGATCGCGCGCGGCTACTCCTACAAGGAGGTCGCCAAGGAGCTCTTCATCTCGATCAAGACCGTCGAGACCCACATGTCCTCGGTACTGCGGAAGCTGCAGCTCTCCTCCCGCCACGAGCTGACCCGCTGGGCATCGGACCGCAGGCTGCTGTGAACCGCGGCACGGTGGTGGCCGTCGTCGCAGCGGTGGCGCTGGCCGGCTGCTCCAGTGGTACGACGAACCCGACCCCGCAGCCGTCGACGACACCCCCCACGTCGGGCTCGCCGACCCCCACCGCGCCGTCGCCCTCCAGCGCACCCGACCCCGGGCCGTCGTACTCCGACTGGGAGCTGGGCGTCCACGTGCTACCCGTCGATGCCGACGGCTTCGGCGAGATCAGGCCGACACCGAAGGCCCTGCGGGTGCGTCGTTTCCCGACTGCCGACCTGCTCCCGGCCCCGACCGATGACGCGTTCCACTCGTCGATCGGGCCGGTGACACGGGCGATCCGTACCCGGATGGGGGAGACCTGGTCCTCCGCCTGCCCCGTCGGCCTGGATGGTCTTCGCTACGTCAACGTCAGCTTCCGCGGCTTCGACGGCAAGGCGCACACCGGTGAGCTGGTGGTCGCGGCCCGGGAGGCCGAGGGCGTGACATCGGTGTTCAGGGCGCTCTTCGCCGCCGACTTCCCGATCGAGGAGATGCGCCTGCCGACCACCGCCGACCTCGATGCGCCTCCCACCGGCGACGGCAACAACACCGCCGCACTCGTCTGTCGCGCAGCGCGGGGCACGACCACCTGGTCGGCGCACGCCTACGGCCTGGCGATCGACGTCAACCCGTTCCTCAACCCGTACTCCAAGGGAGCCCTGGTCCTGCCGGAGCGCGCGTCGGCGTACCTCGACCGGACCCGCAGCCAGCCCGGGATCATCCACTCCGGGGACCTGGTCGTGCGCGAGTTCGCGCGCATCGGCTGGAGCTGGGGCGGGTCATGGAGCTCGCTGAAGGACTACCAGCACTTCACCGCGACGGGCAGGTAGCCGGCAGCGCGGCGGGAGGCGCCGGCGGCAGCTTGCTGCCCTAGAGTTCGGGCATGGAGACCGTCCGCCTGATCCTGTTGATCGTCCATATCCTTGGCTTCTCGGCCCTGATCGGCGGACTGCTCGCCCAGGTCGGCCCGGGGGACAAGAAGGTCACCGGTGTCATGCGTGACGGCGTCGGCACCGCCTTCCTCGCCGGACTGCTGCTGGTCGGCGTCCTCGAGGGCGGCGACGACCCGGTCAACCACGGCAAGGTCGCCGTCAAGCTCCTCATCGGCCTGGTCCTGCTGGTCCTCGTGATGGCGAACATGCGCAAGGAGAAGATCCCCAACGGCCTCTGGGCCGGCCTCCTGGCGCTCGCGATCATCGAGGTCGGCGTCGCCGTGCTCTGGTCGCCGGTGCACAGCTCCTGACCGACCGCGGCTCCGTCGGCCCAGCGCCGTAGGCTGGCAGGAGCATGAGTACGACGCCCCCGGCCCTGACCGCAGACCTCCTCCTCGAGGGCCTCAACGACCCGCAGCAACAGGCCGTCCAGCACGAAGGTGCGCCCCTGCTGGTCGTGGCCGGTGCCGGGTCGGGCAAGACCCGTGTGCTCACGCGGCGGATCGCGTGGCTGATCGCCGTCCGCAAGGCGCACCCCGGTTCGATCCTCGCGATCACCTTCACCAACAAGGCCGCGGCGGAGATGAAGGAGCGGGTCAGCGACCTGGTCGGCAACCGCGCCCGGATCATGTGGGTCAGCACGTTCCACTCGGCCTGCGTGCGGATCCTGCGCAAGGAGGTGGAGCACCTCGGCTACGAACGGCTCAAGTCGAACTTCTCGATCTACGACAGCCAGGACCAGAAGCGCCTGATCACCCTGGTGCTCAACGACCTGGAGATCGATCCCCGCCGATACCAGCCGGGTCCGGTGCTGCACTGGATCAGCAACCACAAGAACGAGCTGCGTGACCCCGAGGACGTCGCCGCCGAGGCGACCAACGCCAGCGACGAGACCTACGTGGCGGCGTACCGGCAGTACCAGCGGCGGCTGCGCGAGGCGAACGCCTTCGACTTCGACGACCTGATCATGGAGACGGTCCGGCTCTTCCAGCTCAAGCCGGAGGTGCGGGAGACCTACCGCCGCCGGTTCCGGCACGTCCTGGTCGACGAGTACCAGGACACCAACCACGCGCAGTACTCCCTCATCCAGCAGCTCTGCGGCCAGCAGTTCGAGGAGTCCCCGGACCCCGACACCCTCGACGGCGTGCCTGCTGACCGGGTGCCCCCGGCCGAGCTGATGGTCGTCGGCGACGCCGACCAGTCGATCTATGCGTTCCGCGGTGCCGACATCCGCAACATCATGGACTTCGAACAGGACTTCCCCGACGCGCGGACCGTGCTGCTCGAGCAGAACTACCGCTCCACCCAGACCATCCTCAGCGCCGCCAACGCGGTCATCGAACGCAACGAGAGCCGCAAGCCGAAGCGGCTGTGGTCCGACGCCGGGGACGGCGAGAAGATCGTCGGGTACGTCGCCGACGACCAGCACGACGAGGCCCGTTTCGTCTCCGGCGAGATCGACAAGCTCACCGACGGCGGGCTGCGTCCCTCCGACATGGCGGTGTTCTACAGGACCAACGCGCAGTCGCGGGTGTTCGAGGAGATCTTCATCCGCACCGGCCTGCCCTACAAGGTCGTCGGCGGCACGCGCTTCTACGACCGCAAGGAGATCCGCGACGCGCTCGCGTACCTGCGGATGCTGGTCAACCCGGATGACGCGATCTCCGTACGACGGATCCTGAACACGCCGCGGCGGGGGATCGGTGACCGCGCGGTGCTGGCGATCACCATGTTCGCCGACAGGGAGCGGATCACGTTCTGGGAGGCCCTGCAGCGTGCCGACGAGGCACCGGGCCTGGCGACGCGGAGCCAGACGCAGATCGAGGGCTTCGTGACGATGGTCAACGAGCTCCAGCAGATGGTCGCGGCCCGCGAACGGCCCGACGTCATCCTGGAGACGGTGCTCGACCGCTCCGGCTACCTCGCCAGCCTCGAGGCGTCCGACGACATGCAGGACGAGGGCCGCCTGGAGACGCTCGGCGAGCTGGTCGCGGTCGCCCGCGAGTTCGCCGAGGACCCCGTCGCCGGCCCGTCGGCCGACCCCGCGGACGTGGACGCCGGCACGGTCGAGCCCGGGCTGGGCGACTTCCTCGAGCGCGTCGCGCTGGTGGCCGACGCCGACCAGATCCCCGATGCCCCCGAGGACGACCCGGACGCGCCGGAGGACAAGGGCGTGGTCACCCTGATGACGCTCCACACCGCCAAGGGCCTGGAGTTCCCCGTCGTGTTCCTCACCGGCCTGGAGGACGGCGTCTTCCCGCACTCCCGGTCCCTCGGCGATCGTCCCGAGCTCGAGGAGGAGCGCCGGCTGGCCTACGTCGGCATCACCCGAGCCCGCCAGCGCCTCTACGTCTCGCGGGCGGTCGTGCGCTCGGCCTTCGGCGCCCCCGCGCACAACCCGGCGTCCCGGTTCCTCGCCGAGCTGCCGATCGACCTCGTCGACTGGCGGCGCACCGAAGCCCGGCAGATGCAGTGGTCGCGCCCGTCGTACGCCTCCAGCAGTCGGGAGTACGCCGGCGGCGGCTCCGGTACGACCAGCCTGGGGCAGCCGACCGCGGCCGGGCGCCGCAACTTCAGCTCCGCAGCGGCCCGCGCCGACGCGGCCGCCAAGTCACGACCCTCGCGGCCGATCCCGGTCCTGGCGCCGGGCGACAAGGTCACCCACGACTCGTTCGGCCTGGGCACGGTCGTGTCCGTCGAAGGAGCCGGCGACAAGTCCGTCGCGTCGATCGACTTCGGTTCCGACGGCGTCAAGCGCCTGCTGCTGCGCTACGCCCCCGTCGACAAGCTCTAGAAGAGCGTTACGGCGTCACTCCATGCACGCGGAGGGCCGCGTCGGGGTCGACCGGGTCGCCGCCACCGGGGCGGACCTCGAGGTGCAGGTGCGGGCCGGTCACGTGGCCGGTGCTGCCGACGTATCCGATGATCTCGCCGCTGCGGACGGTGTCGCCGGCGGACACGGCGAAGGACGACTGGTGGCAGAACCACAGCTCGGTGCCGTCCTCCAGGGTCAGGACGGTCTTGTTGCCGTAGGCGCCGTCGGAGCCGGCGGAGGTGACCACACCGTTCGTGACGGCGCGGATCGGCGTGCCGCCGGGAGCGGCGAAGTCGAGGCCGGTGTGGTAGCTCGACCACAGGCCGTACTCACCGAAGGTCGCGGTGAGGCGGTAGCTGTCGAGCGGGAGCACCCAGCGGTTCAGGGCGATCTCGGCGGCTTCCTTCTCGGCGGCCTGGGCGAGCTCGCCGAGCGCGCTGTTGCGCTCCTCGGCGTGGCGCTCGGCCTCGGCGACGAGGTCGGTGCCGGCGGCCTGGGCGAGGGTGTCGCGGTCCGAGTCGCGGCTGACGCTCTGGGAGCGCCCGCCGACGACGCCGTTGCCGAAGGACCCGGTCATGGCGTTCGAGGCGGTGAGGCGGTCGGTGGCCGAGGCCAGCTCGGGATCGGTCGAGACGACCGCGCCACCGATCGCGATGGCGAGCGTGGCCACACCGACGGCGACGGGCAGCGAGGGCAGGCCGCGGAACAGCGGTCCGCGGGAGCCGACGTGCTTGACCGCGCGGCGCTTGCCGGCGGGCTGGACGGCCCGCAGCGTGGTGGCCGAGGAATCGGTCAGGGGGTCGAACAGGGGGATGTCGCGGAGCGCCGGCAGCTCCACCGTGGGAGCGCGGTCGGGCACGTACGCCGGCGAGCCGACC
Organism: Nocardioides sp. CPCC 206347; assembly: GCF_048654605.1. Taxonomy (NCBI): domain Bacteria; kingdom Bacillati; phylum Actinomycetota; class Actinomycetes; order Propionibacteriales; family Nocardioidaceae; genus Nocardioides; species Nocardioides sp. CPCC 206347. Next base: position 1,096,363 of record NZ_JBMCYZ010000001.1, on the reverse strand, counting down.
GCCTCGACCAGGGTCAGGACCGGGGCAGGCGCCGGAAGCGGAGCGAGGACAGGAGCTGGAGCGGGGGCAGGAGCGGGGGCCGCGGCCCGGATGGCCGGTGCGGCGGGGGCAACTTCGAGCGTCGCGGTCGTCTCGGCAGCTCGACCAGCCATGCGCTTACCGACGTACTTCTCGGTGGACTCGGCGCGGGAGGTCGAGCGGCGGCGCGCTGCGCGGGGATCCGCTCGGTGGTTACCCATCGACTGCTGACTCCTTGGGGGGACGATCCTGCAGGCCGTTTCAACCTGGGCCCTGTCGTCCGAGTCGCCCGAGAAGAGGGCTTCGATCAAGGTGGCCGCCGGGTGGCGACCAGGTGAAACTTGCGTCACCGACCATAACCGATGCCCGGCGGCCCCCGAAATCCCAGGGGGTGTCGCCTGTGGACGATCGTGTGACGGCTGAGTGACGTGCGGGTGACCCGCGACGAGCCCGTGACCGTCGTCACGTCGCCGGGGCCGGACTCGTCCTACTCGCCAGTCACGACTAGTGTGCCCGAGGGTGCGCCGCCGTGCGCACCACCCTCTGACCCAGATGTGAGGACGTAGCAGTGGACCTGATGGAATATCAGGCGAAGGAGCTCTTCGCCAAGCACGGTGTGACGACGACCCTCGGTGTGGTCGTCGAGACCCCCGAGGCCGCGAAGGCCGCCGCCGAGGAATTGGGCGGCGTGACCGTCGTCAAGGCGCAAGTCAAGGCCGGCGGCCGTGGCAAGGCTGGTGGCGTCAAGATCGCCAAGACGCCCGACGAGGCGTTCCAGTACGCGACCGACATCTTGAACCTCACGATCAAGGACCTCCCGGTCAACCGGGTCCTGATCACCCCCGCGACCCCGCCGGAGGAGGAGTACTACTTCTCCTTCCTGCTGGACCGGTCGAACCGCCAGTACCTCTGCATCGCGTCCGTCGAGGGTGGTGTCGAGATCGAAGAGGTCGCGAAGACCAACCCCGACGCCGTGAAGAAGATCGCCATCGACCCCGGCAAGGGAGTCGACGCGGCGAAGGCGCGCGAGATCGCGACCGAGGCCGGCTTCCCGGAGCCCGTCTTCGAGCAGGCCGTCACGATGATCGAGAACCTCTACAAGGTCTTCGTCGAGGAGGACGCCACGCTCGTCGAGGTGAACCCGCTCGCGCGGCTCGCCGGTGACAAGCTGGAAGCCCTCGACGGCAAGGTCTCGCTCGACGAGAACGCCTCCGAGGTGCGCCACCCCGACCACGAGCACTTCGAGATCCGCGAGGACGCCGACCCGCTCGAGGCGAAGGCCAAGGACCTCGGCCTCAACTACGTCAAGCTCGACGGTGCCGTGGGCATCATCGGCAACGGCGCGGGCCTGGTCATGTCGACCCTCGACGTCGTCGCGTACGCCGGCGAGAACCACGGCGGCGTCACGCCTGCCAACTTCCTGGACATCGGCGGCGGCGCCAACGCCGAGGTGATGGCCAACGGCCTCGACGTGATCCTCAACGACGCGCAGGTCAAGTCCGTGTTCGTGAACGTCTTCGGTGGCATCACCGCGTGTGACGAGGTCGCGAAGGGCATCGTCGGTGCTCTCGAGCTCCTCGGCGACGCCGCCACCAAGCCGCTCGTGGTCCGCCTCGACGGCAACAACGTCGAGCTGGGTCGCCAGATCCTGGCCGAGGCCAACCACCCGCTGGTGACCCTCGTCGACACGATGGACGGAGCGGCCGACAAGGCCGCCGAGCTCGCGAACGCCTGAGGGGACGAGACATGAGCATTTACCTGAACAAGGACAGCAAGATCATCGTCCAGGGCATCACCGGTGGCATGGGTGCGAAGCACACTGCCCTGATGATCGAGTCCGGCGCGACGATCGTCGGCGGCGTCAACGCCCGCAAGGCCGGCACCACGGTCACCCACAAGGACGCCGCTGGCGCCGACGTGGAGCTCCCGGTGTTCGGCACCGTGTCGGAGGCGATGAAGGAGACCGGCGCGAACGTGTCGGTCCTGTTCGTCCCGCCGGCCTTCACCAAGGACGCGGCCATCGAGGCGATCGACGCCGAGATGCCGCTGATCGTGGTCATCACCGAGGGCGTGCCGGTCCAGGACTCCGCCGAGGTGTGGTCCTACCTGCAGGGCAAGTCCACCCGGATGATCGGCCCGAACTGCCCGGGCATCATCACGCCCGGCGAGTCGCTGGCCGGCATCACCCCGCACACCATCGCGGGCAAGGGCCCGGTCGGTCTCGTGTCGAAGTCGGGCACGCTGACCTACCAGATGATGTACGAGCTGCGTGACTTCGGCTTCTCGACCGCCATCGGCATCGGCGGCGACCCGATCGTCGGCACCACGCACATCGACGCCCTCCAGGCCTTCGAGGAGGACCCGGAGACCAAGGTGATCGTCATGATCGGCGAGATCGGCGGCGACGCCGAGGAGCGTGCGGCGCTCTACATCAAGGACAACATCACCAAGCCGGTCGTCGGCTACGTCGCGGGCTTCACCGCCCCCGAGGGCAAGACGATGGGCCACGCCGGCGCCATCGTCTCCGGCTCGGCCGGTACCGCGGCTGCCAAGCAGGAGGCCCTCGAGGCCGTCGGCGTCAAGGTCGGCAAGACGCCGTCCGCGACCGCTGCCCTGGCGCGGGAGATCCTGCAGTCGCTGTGAACCCGTTGGTCGAGGAGGTCGCGTAGCGACCGTCTCGAGACCCGAAGCCCCGCCACTCTCGCGAGTGGCGGGGCTTCGTTCCTTTTGTACGACGACGGCTCAGCAGCCAGCTTCGGTGAAGGCGCACATCCGGGCGATCACGTCGGCCGACTCCGCGGTGATCTCGTCGACGATGACGTTCTCCCGGCCCTGCGGGTTGCCCGAGTGGCCGGAGTGGGCGACGACCAGGACGGAGAGGCCGACGCGGACCACGAGGAGCGTCTCCCCGAAGGTCGTCGATGCCCCGTTGAACTCGTCCCAGCCGAGCACGGCGAACGACTCGCCGCCGACGGTGCCTTCGCGAACCGCCCACTTCGGTGTGTAGCCGTCGTCGCGGGTCTCGCCGACCGGGCAGTCCATGAAGATCGTCCGGATGTCCCCGATGGCGGCGATGGCCTCGTCGACCGTGGAGTACGTCGTCAGCTGCCGGGTGCGGTAGTCCTCCACGTTCGACCACTGGGCCGTCAGCCGGTCGGCGTGCGGTGCGTCCGGCAGCGCCGTCTCGCAGGGAGCGAAGGGCAGCGGCTCCAGGTCGCGAGCGGGTCCGACGATGCCGTCCTCTCCGGGCTCGGCCTCGCTGGCGTCCGGCCAGCGGGAGATGAGCGGGAAGTCCGGTGCAATCGCCGGGTTCACGGTGCTGCTGGTGGGTGCCGACGGGTCGGAGGTCGTCGGGGAGCCCGGTTCGTCCGCTGCTCCGTCCAGCCGGTCGGCTGCCTTCGGGATCATCCGCTTGACCGGCGTTCCGCCCTCCTCGTCGAGGAAGTTGTAGTCCTGGCCGTTGATCGTCACTGCGATCGCCGCGATCCGGTCGCCCTGGAGGACGAGGCCGGTCTCGTTGATGTAGCTGGTCTCACCGAGCGGGTCCTCGGACTCCGGCTCCAGCGTCCAGTTGAGGTCGTAGATGACGGCCTCGGTGCCGGAGGACACGGGGACGGTCCGTGCGTCGGGCACGACGTTGGTGCGGTCGGCATCGGGGAACTCACAGTCGAGGACCCACTGGGCGAACGTGTCGTACGCCGAGCGTGCAGCCGCCGGGGACGTGAACTCCGCGATCTGCTCGACCAGCCGGTCACGAGGCGCCTCCGGTGGGGCGACGTCACCGGGGTCGAGCTGCGGGACGTACTCGAAGGCGCGGGTGAAGCTGTTCGTCGCACCCAGCTCGCTGAGCGCCTGCTGCTGGCACGGGTGGTACACCGCCTGGCCGTCGCCCTCGAAGGTCTCGCTGGTGCGCCAGGGCGTCTTGTCGTTCGGGAAGTACTCGGTGTCCGCGTCGCGGAGCAGGTTCTCGGCGCTCAGCGACTGCGCGTTCGCCTTGTCGTCGGCGATGTCGTTGTTGTCGTCGGCCTTCGGGTTGCCTCCGGCGATCGCGAGGATCGGGACGGCGACAGCGGCCACGGCCAGGGCCGAGGCGCCCGCCACCAGGGCAGTACGACGGCGGCGGATCTGGTCGCCGCGGCGTCGGACGGCGGCTGCGGAGAGCGGCATGTCGCCTCCTGTTCCTGTGCTGAAGTCGTCGCCGAACCGGGACAGATCGTTGATCGGGTCGTGCTCAGACATGGGTCATCCCCCCTCCCGCGAGGCCGGTCTCGTCGGCCAGCAGCGCGGCCAGGGCCACGCGTCCCCGGCTGAGCCGGGCCTTGATGGTTCCCTCGGGAACGCCCACCTCGGCAGCGACCTGCTGCACCGGGAGGTCGGCGATGTGGTGCAGGACCAGCGCCTGGCGCTGGGCCTCGGGCAGTCGCTTGAGGGCGGCCACCAGGGCGACGTGCGACTCGTCGACCGCCGGAGCGACGCCGCTGTGGCCGACCGCCCGGTCGGGCGAGCGCTCACCGCGCTTGCGACGGCGCCACCTGCTCACCGCGATGCGGTAGGCGGTGGTGCGAACCCAGGCTTCCGGGTACTCGGCCCTGTCCAGCTTGCGACGGTGGGCCCAGGCGCGAGCGAACGCCTCCTGGACGCACTCGGTGGCCTCATCGAAGTCCCCGATCATCGCGTAGACCTGGCCGGTCACCCGTCGGAACGACGCTGCGTAGAACTCGTCGAATTCGTTCGCCTCCACGTCGACCTCCTCACGGACCGATCTGCGCGCCCCCAGGTGGGGCTGTCGGGAGTGATACGCCCGACGCAGGGGCGGGGTTGCATCCCTCTCCGAACTTTCCGGATCGAGCTTTCCCGAGGGTACGGCGACGGGTCGGTCAGCCGGCCTTGTACGCCGCCATCACGGCGAGCCGCTCGAGGGTCCGTCGGGTCAGCGCCACGAAGTCGCTCTCGGCGATTCGGGCGCGCGGCGCGGCGACGAACACGAGGAGGGAGACCGAGGTGCCGCTGCGGAGCACGGCGACGTCGTACTCGACGGTGCGGTCGCCGGGCAGCGCGGTGCTGAGGCGCCAGGCGGTCAGCGCGGACTTGCCGGTGCTGCTGTTCGCGAGCTGCTTCACCTCGGTGCCGGCGCTCTTGTCGAGGTCCGGGCAGGCCGCGATCTGCTCGCGGATTCGGCGCACGAAGGCGCGTGCGGTCTCGACCGGGAGCGCCCCGACGGTCTGGGTGAGGCCGACCTCCGGCGGCAGCTTGGACTCGCTCAGGACGAAGGTGCGGAACTGGTTGGCCTGGATCTTCGTCTTGCGGAAGGTCCCGAACAGGTGCGCCGTCGTGCAGCCGATCGCGCCGGAGTCGACCCGGTCCTCGGTCAGTGCGGTCGCCGGGGTGCCGACCCACGGGCCCTGGTCGCGGCTCAGCGGCGGCAGGTCGACCTCGGAGAGCATCCACGGCACCTTGCCGACGGGGTACGCCGCCCGGTTGACCAGCTTCGTGTCGGTCCGTGCGCACGCCCCACCGTCGGCCAGCGCGCAGAGCCGGTTGACGGCAGCGGACAGCAGCGCGGCGACACCCTCGCGGCGTACTGCCGCGCCGGCGGTCGTGGTGGCGACCGAGGTGGTCGTGGTGAACAGGCCGGAGCGGGCCACCCCGACGACGTACTTGGTCTTGTCCACCCGCGAGCGCAGCACCATCAGGCTGGCCTGGTCGCCGACTCCGGGCAGGTCGGCGGTGCTGACCAGCTGGATCCGCGGGATCGCGGACGGGTCGTCGGCGGGGGTGGGACACGAGGTGAGCCAGCGCAGGGTGCGGCGGTAGGTGCGGATCGCGCGCGGCTCGGCCGCGGACGCCTCGGCGAACTGGATCACCGTGCGGGTGGCGGTCCTCGGTGGGGCGTTGCGGAAGGCGCGGACCCACGCGGCGGTGCCCTGCGGGTCGGCGTACCGGTCGGGCTGGCAGGGGAGGACCCGGCCGTTGCCGGTGGAGTTGTCGACGGTGCCGCTCAGCTGCCAGCCGCGGCCGGGGAGTGTGTCCTGGACGGTCTGCAGCTGCAGCAGTGCTGTGTCGGGCAGCGTGTTGATGGCAGGTCCGGACGGCGGAGGCGCGGTCGCGGCGGGGATGCCCTCACGGTGCAACGTCGGGCGGGCGCCCGTGGCATCCATCGCGACCGCGCCGCTGGCGACGAGCGCGACCACGGCGGTCGCGCCCCCGATGATCGTGTGGGCGCGGCGGCGGGCGATGCCCGCGCGGCGGATGATCGTCACCCGCGGCCAGGTGACGCTGCGGGTCGCCGGCGCCAACGAGTTGAACGACAGCGGGATCGCCGACGTGGGGATGTTCAGCTGCGTGGCCAGCTGTGCCGCGCCGAGCTGCAGCTCACGCTCGGCTGCTTCCAGCGGCAGGCCCACCTCGTGGGCCATCTCGTCCATCGACACCGCGGCCAGCTGGGTCAGCAGGAGCGCCTTGCGCTGGGCGAGGGGCAGTGCGGCCAGGGCGTCGAGGATGTTGCGGCTCTGCTCGTCGAGGTCCTTGCGCCGCCGCAGCGGACGGGTGTTGCTGCGGCGCAGCGCCTTGCGCCACGCAGCGGGGCGGACCGACATCTCCGGGTCGGCCAGCCGGGAGGTCTTGCGCCAGTGGTGCCACGCGACGACGTACGCCTCCCGGACCGCGCTGCGGGCCACCGAGAGGTCCCCGGTCAGGGCGAAGGTCTGCAGCAGCAACCGGTCACGGGCGTCGCGGTAGAAGGCGTCGAAGCTCGCGGTGAGGTCCGCGTTGCTGACGTACGACGGCGCGCCGGCGGGCTGGGCGTCGGACGGCGAAGCGGCGTTCGGGCGGGACACGGTCATGACCCGACAACCGTACGACCATCGGGGTTGTTGCGGCGTGGCGACCCACCTCGCTCAGGGTCCGGGCGTGAAGATGGACGCACCATGACGTCGCTCCAGTCCTCCTCGGCGCGCAGCACCGGTGCCGCCCGCACTGCCAAAGGCGGTCGGACTGACGCCGCGCTGCGCCAGGACCTCGCCACCAGCCGCCCGCTGGTGCCGACCGCGACCATCGGCGGCGCGCTGGCCGCCGGCGGACCGCTGCTGGTCTGCCTGGCCGTGGCCGTCGTGGGCTGGTTCCTCACCAACGCCGGCGGCGAGGGCAGCCCGAGCGGCGCGCTGCGGGTCGGCGCGCACGGCTGGCTGGCCGCCCACGGCTCGGGCGTCTCCGTCGAAGGCATCCGGCTGACCGCGATCCCGCTCGGCCTCACCCTGCTGTGTGCCTGGGCGACCTGGCGGGTCGGTCACCGGGTCGGCGAGTCGGTCTCCGGACACGGTCCCGACGCCGCCCGGATCGCCGACGGCGAACGGGACTGGACCGTCCCGATCGCTTCGGGGCTGTTCACCCTCGGGTACGCCGTCGTGGGTGTCGTCGCGTGTGCCGTTGCCTCGACGGCGGCGTCGTCCCCGAGCCCGGCACGCGTCGTGCTCTGGTCGATCCTGGTCGGTGGAGTGGCCGGGATGCCTGCCATCGCCCTCGGCTCCGGCCGCGCCTCGATCTGGCTGCCCGTCGTCCCGGACGCGGTGCGGGACGTCGCGCAGGTGGCCTGGCGGATCCTGCGCACCTGGTTCGCGATCAGCCTGTTCGCCCTCTTCGCAGCGTTCGTCCTGGACTTCTCGACCGCCGCCAACGTGGTCTCCCAGCTGCACGCCGACGCCGGCGCCATCGCGCTGATGGCGCTCGCGACCGCCGCGGTCCTGCCCAACGCAGTGCTGTTCTCCAGCTCCTACGTCCTGGGCCCGGGTTTCGCCGTCGGCACCGGCACCACGGTCTCGACGAGCCTGGTCGTGCTCGGCCCGCTCCCGATGTTCCCCCTGCTGGCCGCACTCCCCGACCAGGGCCCGACCCCGTGGTGGACCGGCTGGCTGATGGTCATCCCCGTCGTCGTCGCCGCGGTCGTCGCGGGCCGCGTGCAGCGTGACCGCCCGGTCCTCGCCTGGGACCGGGCCGCCATCCGCGGCTGCGCAGGCGGCATCACAGCGGGCGTCGTACTCGCCATCCTCACGGCGTTCGCCGGGGGAGCGGTCGGCCCCGGCCGGATGAGCGCCGTCGGGCCGTACACCTTCGACGTCCTGCTCCACGCCATCACGTCCTTCGGGATCGGGGGCGTCGCCGGCGCCCTGCTCGTGTGCTGGTGGCAGCGTGACGGCGGCGACTGGCTGAGTGCGCGCCTCGGTGCGGTCCGGGCACGGTTGCCGCGGCTCCCGTTCCGTCGCTGAACCCCTAGACTCCGGGCCGTGCCATCGCCCACCCGCCTCGTCGTCCTCGTGTCCGGCTCGGGCACGAACCTCCAGGCGTTGCTGGACGCCTGCACCGACGAGGCGTACGGCGCGAAGGTCGTCGCGGTGGGTGCGGACCGCGAGGGCATCGAGGGCCTCGCCCGGGCAGAGGCAGTGGGCGTGCCGACGTTCACCGCGAAGGTGAAGGACTACACCTCGCGGGAGCACTGGGACCGCGCCCTGGCGGACAAGGTGGCCGCGTTCGAGCCCGACGTCGTCGTACTCGCGGGGTTCATGAAGCTGGTCGGCGAGACCTTCCTCGACGCCTTCGGTGGGCGCACGGTCAACACCCACCCGGCCCTGTCGCCGTCGTTCCCCGGGATGCACGGGCCGCGCGAGGCGCTGGAGTACGGCGTCAAGGTGACCGGTGCGACGTTGTTCATCGTCGACGCGGGGGTCGACACGGGCGCGATCGTCGCCCAGACCACCGTTCCCGTCGATGACGACGACACCGAGGAGACGCTCCACGAGCGGATCAAGGTCGCCGAGCGGGCGATGCTGGTTGACGCGGTCGGCAAGATGGCCCGGGAGGGCTTCTCGGTCGAGGGGCGCCGGGTTCGCTTCGGAGGCTGACTCAGAAGTAGAATCGCCGGCACACGACTGGCGCAGGTGGGCAACCACCAGGGAGTGACGAGTCGGCATCGATCGCCTGGGTGCCCTCATCGACTGGCATCGACCGATGAGGAAACTGAATCGCCATGACTGACCGGATCCAGATCAAGCGCGCACTGATCTCCGTCTTCGACAAGACCGGCCTCGAGGACCTCGTCCGCGGCCTCCACGACGCCGGCGTCGAGCTCGTCTCGACCGGCGGCTCGGCCGCCCTGATCGACAGCCTCGGCCTGCCTGTCACGAAGGTGGAGGACCTCACCGGCTTCCCCGAGTGCCTCGACGGCCGCGTGAAGACGCTCCACCCACGCGTCCACGCCGGCATCCTCGCCGACCGTCGCCTGCCCGAGCACGTGCAGCAGCTCGAGGAGCTCGAGGTCGCGCCGTTCGACATCGTCGTCGTGAACCTCTACCCGTTCGCGGCCACGGTCGCCTCCGGCGCCGGCATCGACGACTGCATCGAGAAGATCGACATCGGCGGCCCCTCCATGGTCCGCGCCGCCGCCAAGAACCACCCCTCCGTCGCGATCGTCACCGACGGTGCCGACTATGCGCGGGCCCTCGAGGCCACCCGGGAGGGTGGCTTCACCCTGGAGGAGCGCAAGGCGCTCGCCGCCAAGGCGTTCGTCCACACGGCGACGTACGACGTCCAGGTCGCCTCCTGGATGGGCAGCGTGCTCACCGACAGCACCGTCGAGGACGGCATCAGCACCGGCTTCCCGGCCTGGGTCGGCGGCACCTACGACAAGTCCGCGGTCCTCCGGTACGGCGAGAACCCGCACCAGCCCGCCGCGCTCTACCGCAACGGCTTCGGGCCGGGTGGCCTCGCGGCTGCCGAGCAGCTGCACGGCAAGGAGATGTCCTACAACAACTACGTCGACACGGACGCGGCCCGCCGGGCGGCGTACGACCACGGTGACCTCCCGACGGTGGCGATCATCAAGCACGCCAACCCGTGCGGCATCGCCGTCGGCGCCGACGTGGCCGAGGCCCACCGCCGCGCCCACGAGTGCGACCCGGTCTCCGCGTTCGGCGGGGTCATCGCGACCAACGTGAACGTCTCGAAGCAGATGGCCGAGCAGGTCGCCGAGATCTTCACCGAGGTCATCGTCGCCCCCGGGTACGACGAAGGCGCGGTCGAGGTGCTGCAGGGCAAGAAGAACATCCGGATCCTCGTCGCCGAACCGCTCGCACAGGGTGGCGTCGAGACCCGCCCGATCAGCGGCGGCCTGCTGATGCAGCACGCCGACCGCTTCCAGGCCGATGGCGACGACCCGGCCAACTGGACGCTCGCGACCGGACAGGCTGCCGACGAGCAGACCCTCGCCGACCTCGCGTTCGCGTGGCGCTCGGTGCGGGCCGCGAAGTCCAACGCGATCCTGCTCGCCACCGGCGGTTCCTCGGTCGGCATCGGCATGGGCCAGGTCAACCGCGTCGACTCCTGCAGGCTCGCGGTGACCCGGGCGGGGGAGCGGGCCACCGGTTCGGTGGCCGCGTCCGACGCCTTCTTCCCGTTCGCCGACGGCCCGCAGATCCTGCTCGACGCGGGCGTGAAGGCGATCGTGCAGCCGGGTGGCTCGGTGCGTGACGACGAGACCATCGCGGCCTGCGAAGCGGCGGGGGTCACCATGTACTTCACCGGCACCCGGCATTTCGCGCACTGACAGGATGACCACCGTGACTGCACAGAAGCTCGACGGCTCCGCCACTGCGGCGGCCATCAAGGACGAACTGCGTGCCCGCGTCGCCGCGCTGAAGGAGCAGGGCATCACGCCCGGTCTCGGCACGGTCCTGGTCGGTGACGACCCGGGCTCGCGCTGGTACGTCAACGGCAAGCACAAGGACTGCGCGGAGGTCGGCATCGCGTCGATCCGCGTCGACCTGCCCGAGGTCGCCACCCAGCAGGAGATCGAGGACGCCGTCGCGGCCCTCAACGAGGACCCTGCCTGCACCGGCTACATCGTGCAGCTGCCGTTGCCGCGCGGTCGCGACGAGAACCGCGTGCTCGGCCTGATCGACCCTGCCAAGGACGCCGACGGCCTGCACCCGACCAACCTCGGCTGGCTGGTCCTCGGCAACGAGGCGCCGCTGCCGTGCACGCCGTACGGCATCGTCGAGCTGCTGCGTCGCCACGACGTCCCGATCGCGGGGGCCAACGTGGTCGTGGTGGGCCGCGGCATCACCGTCGGTCGTCCGCTGGGCCTGCTGCTGACCCGCCGGTCCGAGAACGCCACCGTCACGCTGTGCCACACCGGCACCGTCGACCTGGCCGCGCACGTGCGCGAGGCCGACATCGTGGTCGCTGCCGCCGGCGTGCCCGGCATCATCACCGCCGACATGGTCAAGCCCGGCGCGGCCGTGCTCGACGTCGGTGTCAGCCGGGTCGATGGCAAGATCGCCGGGGACGTCGCCGATGACGTCTGGGACGTCGCGGGCTGGGTGTCGCCGAACCCGGGTGGCGTCGGACCGATGACGCGCGCGATGCTGCTGGCCAACGTGGTCACCATGGCCGAGCAGGCCGCGCACGAGGGCGGGAAGGCAGCGCACTGAACGACGACCTGGAGGGCGTAGCGGCGGTCCCGGTCACCCCGGAGCCGGTGCCTATCGGCGAGCGCGCGCCCCGGCGCTACGCGCCCGCGACGATCGGCGGCTTCTGCTATCTCGCGATCCTGGGCGGCACCCTTGCCGGCGTCGTCGTCGCGGCCATCTCCGACTGGCGGCTCGGAATCACGATCATCTCCGGAGTGCTCGGCTTTGCCGCCGTCATGCGGCTCGCGCTGCCGGAGAAGGACGCCGGCATGCTCGCCATCCGCCACCGCTTCCTGGACGTCACGATCCTGCTGGCCATCGGGATCACCTTGTTCCTGCTGGCCCAGACGATCCCGGATCAGCCGGTCTAGCGCGAGTTGGGGTTTGTCACCCCCGAGTTGTACGAAAACACCACACCCCACGACCTACGGGCCGCGGGGTGTGGTGTTTTCGTACAACTCGGGGGTGACAAACCCCAACTCGCGTCAGATGAGGCCGAGCTCCGTGACGGCAGCCTTCTCGTCGGCGAGCTCGGCGACGGACGCGTCGATCTTGCCGCGCGAGAAGTCGTCGATCTCGAGGCCCTGGACGATGCTCCAGTCGCCGTTCGCGGTGGTGACCGGGAACGAGGAGACGAGGCCCTCGGGGACGCCGTAGGAACCGTCGGAGACGACGGCCATGGAGACCCAGTCGCCGGCCGGGGTGCCGTTGAGCCAGTCGCGGGCAGCGTCGCAGGTCGCCGAGGCGGCCGAGGCGGCCGAGGAGGCGCCACGGGCGTCGATGATCGCCGCGCCGCGCTTGGCGACGGTCGGGATGAACGTGTCGGCGATCCACGCCTGGTCGTTGACGACCTCGGCAGCGTTCTTGCCACCGATCTCGGCGTGGAAGATGTCGGGGTACTGGGTGGCCGAGTGGTTGCCCCAGATCGTGATCTTCTTGATGTCGGTGACGTCCGAGCCGGTCTTGGCGGCCAGCTGCGAGATCGCCCGGTTGTGGTCGAGGCGGGTCAGCGCCGAGAACCGGTCCTTGGGGATGTCAGGGGCGTTCGTCGCGGCGATGAGCGCGTTGGTGTTGGCCGGGTTGCCGGTGACACCGATGCGGACGTCGTCAGCAGCGACCTTGTTGAGGGCCTTGCCCTGCGCGGTGAAGATCGCGCCGTTGGCGGCCAGCAGGTCGCCGCGCTCCATGCCGGGGCCGCGCGGGCGGGCGCCGACGAGCAGGGCGAGGTTGACGCCGTCGAAGACCTGCTCCGGGTCCGAGCCGATGACGACACCGGCGAGGTTCGGGAACGCGCAGTCGTCGAGCTCCATCACGACGCCCTCGAGGGCCTTGAGGGCCGGCTCGATCTCGAGCAGGCGGAGCTCGACGGGACGGTCACCGGCGATGGCGCCGCTGGCGATGCGGAAGAGCAGGCTGTAGCCGATCTGGCCGGCTGCGCCGGTCACGGCCACCTTGAGCGGGGTGGTGCTCACAGGAAGACTCCTAAGGGGATACGTGCGGACGCCAGCGACGCTAGCAGCGCTCGGGCGGGCGTGGGGACCCGGGCAGGGATGCGAGACGATGGCTCCATGTGGACCCAGGGGTGGACGCAAGGGTGGGCGCGCGGTCGGTCGTCGGTGGTCGCTGCTGCGCTGGTCGCGACCGCGCTCTCGGGCTGCGGTTCGGCTTCCGAGCCGAGCCCGCCCACGGGCGTCGACGGACTCGAGATCCCGACGCCGGCCCTGACCGCGGCGGACTTCGTGCCGCGCATCGACAACCCCTGGCTGCCGCTGGTGCCCGGCAACGTGTGGGTCTACTCCTCGACGTCGAGCGACGGCGAGGAGAAGATCACGGTCACCGTCCTCGACGAGACCCGCACGATCGGCGGTGTCACCGCGACCGTCGTCCACGACGTCGTCACCGACGCCGAGGGGGAGCTGGTCGAGGACACCTTCGACTGGTTCGCCCAGGACACGGCCGGCAATGTCTGGTACCTCGGCGAGGCCACGACGGAGTACGACGAAGGCGAGACCTCCACCGAAGGTTCCTGGGAGGCCGGGGTCGATGGGGCCGAGGCCGGCCTCGCGATGGCGGCCGCCCCACGGATCGGCGACGGCTACAAGATGGAGTACCTGCGCGGAGAGGCCGAGGACCAGGCGGCCGTGCTGGCGCTCGATGCCACGGCGACGGTCCCGGCCGGAACGTTCGAGGACCTGCTGGAGACCGAGGACACCACGCCGCTGGAGCCGGGCCTGGTCGAGCACAAGCTGTACGCGAAGGGCACCGGCCTGATTCGCGAGGAGACGACCGCGGGTGGCGACGAGGTCGTCGTACTCGTGTCCTTCACGCAGGAGTAGCCCGGAAATGACCACGGGGCCCGTCATGAAGACAGGCCCCGTGGGGAGTTAGCGCTCGACCGATGTCGAGTTCCCGGTCGGCAGCGCGGCGGGAGGCGTCGAAGGCGAGCTTGCTCGCCCGGATCAACGCCGGAGACGCGCTCGACCCAATGTCACTGCGGGGGACGCACCTGCGTCTGGTCGCTGGCGGGCGGAGCCCAGCCACCGGCCTGCGGTGCCTGCGGCGCCGCGGGCTGCGCGGGGATCCACTGCTGCGAGGCGGGGTCCCACTGCCAGCCGTCCTGGATGATCGGCTGCTCCGCCGGTGCACCCGGGGCCACCTGCCCCTGGTTCCACTGCTGCGTGAACGCCGGGTTGGAGGAGCCGCCGCTGCCGAAGTTCAGGCCCGATCCGGGGACCGGGTCCTCGCCGTGGCCGAACAGGAGCGGGTAGAGCAGACCGGCCACCGCACCGCCGATGAGCGGGGCGGGGATGAACGGCCAGAGCTGGACGAGCCAGTCGCCGCCGCTGAAGATGGCCGGGCCGATCGAACGCGCCGGGTTGAGCGAGGTGCCGGTCAGCGGGATCAGCATGAAGTGGATGACCGCGAGGGTCACACCGATGGCCAGCGGCGCCATCATCGCGTTCGCGGCGTTGCGCTTGTCGGTGACGGCGAGGATCACGAAGACGAACAGGAACGTGAAGATGACCTCGATGAGGAACGCCGCCCACCACGCGTAGTCGTAGCCACCGGCGCTGAAGCCGTTCGTGCCGAGCGGAGCGTCGACGTCGAACGCCTCGAAGCCGTCGATCCCGAGCAGCAGGATCATCAGCACGAGTGCGCCGGCGATGCCGCCGGCGATCTGGGCGCCGATGTAGGTGATCGCGTCCTTCCACGACGTACGGCCGCCCAGCGCCGCGCCCACCGAGACGGCAGGGTTGAAGTGGCCGCCGGAGACCCGTCCGAAGGCGTAGGCCATCAGGGTCACGGTCAGGCCGAACGCCAGGCCGGTCTGGACGATCTCGCCGCTGTTGACCACGGCGACGCCGCAGCCGATCAGGACGAGCGCGAAGGTGCCGATGAACTCGGCCAGGAGCTTGTGGACCGTGGTCGGTGGTGCTTCGACGGAGGCGTCAGCCATGGCTACGTCAGTCATATCTCTTCTCTTCCTCGGATCGGGTCCCGAAAGCGAACCGGGTTACGCCATTCACTCTAATCACTAGGGTGGGGGTCGAACGGGACGCCGGTCCCACGCGTCAGGTATCTTGACGTCAAGAATCCCATCCCACGGCCCAGGAGCGACGCCCGGAATGTCGAGCATCATCTACACCCACACCGACGAGGCGCCGCTGCTCGCGACGTACTCCTTCCTCCCGATCGTCGAGGCGTACGCCGCCAAGGCAGGTGTCGCGTTCGAGACGCGCGACATCTCCGTGGCTGCGCGGATCCTCGCCCAGTTCGGCCTCGCCGACGACGCCCTGACCGAGCTCGGTGAGCTGGCCAAGACGCCCGAGGCCAACATCATCAAGCTCCCCAACGTCTCCGCCTCGATCCCGCAGCTCAAGGGCGCGATCAAGGAGCTGCAGGGCCAGGGCTTCGACATTCCGGACTACCCGGAGGCGCCCGCGACCGACGAGGAGAAGGCGGTCCGCGCCAAGTACGACAAGATCAAGGGCTCCGCGGTCAACCCGGTCCTGCGTGAGGGCAACTCCGACCGTCGTGCCCCCGCGTCGGTGAAGAACTACGCGAAGAAGCACCCCCACACGAACAAGCCGTTCCCCGAGGGGTCGAAGACCAACGTCGCGACCATGAAGGACAACGACTTCGCGCACAACGAGAAGTCCGTGACCCTCGCCCAGGACGACACCCTGTCGATCGTCCTCGAGACGTCCGCCGGCGACACCATCGTGCTCAAGGAGGGCCTCAAGGTCCTGGCCGGCGAGATCGTCGACGGCACGAAGATGGAGGCCGCGCACCTGCAGGCCTTCCTCGCCAACGCGCTCGCCAGGGCCAAGGCCGACGACGTGCTGTTCTCGCTGCACCTCAAGGCCACGATGATGAAGGTCTCCGACCCGATCATCTTCGGACACGTCGTGAAGGCCTACTTCGCTGACGTCTTCGAGAAGTACGGCGCCGATCTGGCTGCCGCGGGCCTGTCGGCCAACGACGGCCTCGGTGCCATCCTGTCCGGCCTGGACGCACTGCCGAACGGCGCCGAGATCAAGGCCGCCTTCGACGCCGCCCTCGCCTCGGGTCCGCGCCTGTCCTACACGAACTCCGACAAGGGCATCACGAACCTGCACGTGCCCTCCGACGTGATCGTGGACGCCTCCATGCCCGCCCTGGTCCGCAACGGCGGCCGCCTGTGGGGCTCCGACGGCGGCGAGGACGACACCCTCGCGGTCATCCCGGACTCGTCGTACGCCGGCGTCTACCAGGCCGTCCTCGACGACGTGAAGCGCAACGGTCCGCTCGACCCGGCCACCATCGGCACGGTTCCCAACGTCGGCCTGATGGCCCAGGCGGCCGAGGAGTACGGCTCGCACGACAAGACCTTCGAGATCGCCCAGAACGGCACCGTCCGCGTCCTGGCGTCGAACGGTGACGTGCTGATCGAGCACGACGTCGAGGCCGGCGACATCTGGCGTGCCTGCCAGACCAAGGACATCCCGGTCCAGGACTGGGTGAAGCTCGCGGTCACCCGTGCCCGTGCATCCTCGACGCCGGCGATCTTCTGGCTCAACGAGTCGCGCGCCCACGACGCCGAGATCATCAAGAAGGTCCGCACCTACCTCGCCGACCACGACACCGACGGCCTCGAGATCCAGGTCCTCTCGCCCGAGCTCGCCTGCACCTACTCCCTCGAGCGCCTGCGCAAGGGCGAGGACACGATCTCGGTGACCGGCAACGTGCTGCGTGACTACAACACCGACCTGTTCCCGATCCTCGAGCTCGGCACCTCGGCCAAGATGCTGTCGGTCGTCCCGCTGATCGCGGGCGGTGGCCTCTTCGAGACCGGCGCCGGCGGTTCGGCGCCCAAGCACGTCGAGCAGCTCGTCAACGAGAACTACCTGCGCTGGGACTCGCTCGGCGAGTTCTTCGCCCTCGTTCCCTCGCTGGAGAAGTACGCCGAGCAGGCCGGCGCCCCGGCTGCGCAGATCCTGGCCGACGCCCTCGACCGGGCCACGGGCACGTTCCTCGACGAGGACCGCTCGCCCGGCCGCAAGCTCGGCACCACGGACAACCGCGGCTCGCACTTCTACCTGGCGCTCTACTGGGCCGAGGAGATCGCTGCGCAGACCGAGGACGCCGACCTGGCTGCCCTGTTCAAGACGCTCGCCGAGACGCTTCGTGCGAACGAGGACAAGATCGCGGCCGAGCTGATCGCGGTCCAGGGTTCGCCGGCCGACATCGGTGGCTACTACCACCCGGACGCGGAGAAGACGTCCGCCGTGATGCGCCCGAGCGCAACGCTGAACGGGGCCCTCGCCGCCTTCTGATTGATGGCGCGAGCGCGTCGCCCATCGAGCCGGCCACACGGACCCTTCGGGCCCGCGGGCCGGCTCGATGCGGCTTCGCCGCGGGCGCCGCGCTGCCGCGCGCGCAGTTGACTTTCCGTTGGGTTGCGTCGTCCTGGCGGCAAGCCTGCCTGAATTGCGCCTTCGGGACAGCAGGTCATTCGGAGGCGGTTGTCGATGCCGCCAACTACTCTCGATTCAGTGACGACGACGTTGACCCGGGCCGCTGCGCCCGCCGCGGCCGTCAGTGACGATCCCGCGCGTCGCGTCGACTGGCGCCGGATGCGCGGTCGCGCGGCCGGGTACGCCGTCGCCGCCGTTGCCATCGGGGCCCTCGCCCAGGCGCTCGGCACCGTGGTCGCCGGACGGCTCGCTGACCACCCGACCGGGACGCTCGTCGCCTGGCTCGCCGCGCTGGTGGTCGGCGCCGCACTGGTCGACACGTCCGGCCGGATCGTCTGGGCCGGGGTGGTCGACCGTGCCGAGGGACGCCTGCGGGGTGACCTCCTGAGCGCCGCCCTGCAGCAACCCCTGGAGCACCTCACCGAGCAGGCCGTCGGCGAAGTGCTGGACCGGGTCGACGACGACACCCACGAGGTCGGCACCCTGCTGCGCCAGCAGATCTGGATGGCGATGCGGACCACCTTCGGCGCGGTGCCGATGTGGGTCGTCGCCGGGGTGACCTGGTGGCCGGCGGCCATCCTGTTCCCCGTCGTCGGCGCCGTGACGGTGTGGGTGATGAAGCCGTCGCTGATCCAGATCTCCCGGCTGAAGGTGATCGAGGAGGCCGCGTGGACCGACCACGCCGCCGCACTCGAGGAGGGCATTGCCGGGCGCGACGACCTGCGGACGAGCCGTGGCCAGGCCTTCGCCGTACGACGCCTGGCGCAGCTGTCGGCGGACGTGCACGAGAAGTTCCGGCGGGTGCTGATGGTCGAGGCCGGGCTCGCGATCAAGGTCGGGCTGCTGCTCCACGGGCTGCTGGTCGCCGTCGCCGTGTCGGGTGTCGCGCTGGTCAGCCATGGCGACCTCGGCCTGGCCCGTCTGGTCACCCTGTTCCTGGTCACCACGATCTTCGTCGGCCAGATCAACCAGCTCGCCCACCAGCTGCCCGACATCCAGGCCGGGCTCGGCGCGGTGCTGCGGCTGCGCCAGCTGCTCGGTGTCGAGGCCGAGCCGGTCGGCGGCGAGCCGGTGCCCGGTGGCGCCCTCGACCTGCGCATCCGGGGCCTCGACTTCTCCTACGCCGAGGGCACCTTCGGACTGCGCGACGTCCATCTGGTCGTCGAGGCCGGACACACCCTCGCCCTCGTCGGTCGCACCGGCTCGGGCAAGTCGACGCTCGCCTCGCTGCTCTCGCGCGCGGTCGACCCGCCGCCCGGCACGATCTTCCTCGGCGGCATCGACATCACCACCCTCGATCTCCACGAGCTGCGGCGTCGCGTCGGGGTGGTCACCCAGCGCACCGAGATCCTCGCCGGCACGCTCGCCGAGAACATCGCACTGTTCTCCGACACTCCCTGCGAGGAGATCGAGGCAGCGGTCGACGAGCTCGGCCTCACCGACTGGGTCGACGGGTTGCCCGACGGCCTGGACACCCTGCTCGGCCCCGGCGGCACCCGCCTGTCGGCAGGAGAGGAGCAGCTCGTCGCCTTCGCGCGCCTGCTGGTCCGCCACGTCCAGGTCGTGGTCCTGGACGAAGCGACCGCCCGGATGGACCCGGTCACCGAGGCCCGCGTCGTCGCCGCCGCCGACCGGCTGATCAAGGGTCGCACCGGCGTGCTCGTCGCGCACCGGCTCGGCACCATCGAGCGCGCCGAGATGGTCGCGGTCCTCGACCACGGCCGTGTCATCCAGCAGGGGCTGCGCGCTGCGCTCGCGGAGGTCGACGGCCCGTTCCGCCGCCTCGTCACCGCCAGCCTGGCCAACGCGGGGACCGATCCCTACGACAGCCCCGCCGCCGAGGAGTCATTGGACGCAGACCCCGGCGCGTCGGTGGGTGGGCGTCGTCGTACCGGACCTGTGCCGGAACGGCCGGCCATCGGCCCCGGCCCCACGCTCACCCGCGGTACGTGGCACGCGATGTGGGTGCGGCCGATGTGGGGCATCTACTCCGTGCTGCTGTTCCTCGGCGGCAGCATCTTCGCGCCGCTCGGTGCGATCACCGGACTCCTGTGGGGCCTGGTCGTCCAGCGGCTCGCCGCGGGGCAGACGCCGACCGTGATGACGGGCCTGCTGGTGGCCGGCCTGCTGGTCGCGCCGATCCTGCTCGCCGACGCCTTCCGTCGCTACCCGCGGTGGTGGATCGAGGTGATGTTGCGCGTGCGGATGTCGGTGCTGGTCGGCCAGATCCGCACCCACCGGTTGCCGCGCACGCCCCCGGGTGAAGTGGTCGCCCGGTCGATGGACGCTGACCGTTTCGCGCGCTACTCCGACCGTTGGGTCGACTTCGTCAACGGCATCCTGATCGCGTTCATCACCATGATCGCCGGTGGCACGTGGCTGGCCGGCGCGGTGCTGTTCGCCGTGATGACGTCGAGTGCCCTCGCCTCGTCGCTGGGCCGGCCGATCGCCGGCCGGTCGGCCGCCCGGTCCTCGACGGCCCGGGCCGGCTTCGGCCGTGCGCTGGTGTCCGCCGTGGAATCGGCGCGCACCGTCAAGCTCGCCGGCCGGACGCCGGACGTCCACGCGCACCTGCGCAGGGTCGACAGCGGCCGGGTCGAGGCGGCGGTCTTCGAGCATCGCGTGCAGGCCTTCCTCGACGGCGTGCCGATCGTGATGGTCCAGGTCGGCGTCGTCACGGCGTGGGCGCTCTTCTGGCTCGACGTGTGGGGCCTGGCCACCGCCCTCCTGGTCGCGACCGCGGTCAACGGCTTCGACTGGTTCGGCCGGGTGGCCGGCGCCGTCGTCACCGAGGCGCCGGGCGTGCGTGCCTGGCAGCGCGCGACCAGCCGGTTCGCCGGGGGCCGTGACCTGATGGAGCTGCCTGCGGGCATCGACCTGGTGACCGGAGCGGCTCCCGACCCTGTCGAGCCGGCGCGGGTGCCCCTCGAACGGCTCGAGCTGAGCGGCGTCTCCGCACTGCACGACGACGGCACCATCGGTGTCGCCGGCGTCGACCTCACCGTCGAACGCGGCGAGCTGGTCCTGCTCGTGGGTCAGGTCGGCTCGGGCAAGTCCAGCCTGCTGTCCGCACTGGCCGGCCTGATCGACCACACGGGGGAGGTGCGCTGGAACGGCGAGCAGGTCACCGATCCGGAGGTGTTCCTGCGCCCGGGCCAGGTCGGCCACGTCGCCCAGGTCCCGCGGGTGCTGTCCGGCACGTTCTCCGACAACGTCCGGCTGGGCCACGACCGCGCCTTCGACCGCCCGGTCCAGGCAGCGCGCCTGGCCCAGGACGTGGACGAGGCCGGTGGCGCCGATGCGGTGGTCGGCCACCGCGGGGTGCGGCTGTCCGGTGGCCAGGTCCAGCGCCTGGCGCTGGCGCGCGCCCTCGCGGCCGACACCGAGCTGCTGCTCGCCGACGACGTCTCCAGTGCCCTGGACGCCGCGACCGAGGTCGAGCTCTGGGCGGCGCTCCGCGAGCGCCACACGACCGTCATCGGGGCGACCTCGAAGCGGGCCGCGCTCGCGCAGGCCGACCGGGTCGTGGTGCTGGTCGACGGCGAGGTCGCTGCCGTCGGTCCGTGGGTCGACCTCGCCCCCGACTGGGGCCACCTCGCGGGCTGAGTCAACCAGTGAGGTCAGCCGTCGAGTCCGAGGAAGCTTCGACTCGCTGTCTCGACGAGCTCCTCGGGCGAGGCCGTGACGGCGCCGTCGAGCCACGCCGTGACGAGCTCGGCCATGCCCCCGATGAACAGCAGGCCAGCCAGTTCGTCCTCGTGGCGGAGCGGACGGTGCAGGTCGTGGGCCTGCTCGGCGGCGAGGTGCGCGAAGTGGCGCAGCAGTTCGGTGCGGCGCGAGCGGAGGGCCGGCATGGCCCCTGCCTCGATGATGGCCACGCGTCCCTTGCGGGGGTCAGCAACCAGCAGGTCGATGAAAGCCGCCACCGCCGCCCGGATCCGTTGCGTGGGGTCATCGCCGGCCATGTCGGCAGCGGCCAGGGCCGTCGTCTCGATCTCGGTGGCGACCGCTTCGAGCACCGCGCGCTGGGCCTCGTCGAGGCCGGTGAAGCTCTCGTAGAAGTAGCGCTCGCTGAGGCCTGCTTCTCCGCACACGGCGGTCATCGTCGTACGTGTCCCGGGGTCAGCCCAGACTGACAGCGTGGCGTCGAGCAGGCGACCCCTGCGGGCGTCAGCACGCTCTGCGGCGCTCACGCCCTTGTAGATCCCCGACTGCACGGCCACGTCCCCAGCCTTGCACGTCCAATCCCGGAAGAGAAGGTTGACAGGGCGTACTTCCTGAATGAGGCTGTGCCAGCAGAGGTGCGGCAACGAGGTCGCAACCGAGGAGGTCGGCGAATGACGGCAGCACAGCAAGCACGCGACCTTCCGGTCGTCCAGCGCGGCGACAGGGGCCTGCCCTTCTTCGGCCGGGTGGCCGACTACGCCCGTGATCCGGTGGCGCTGATGCAGCACCAGTGGGACACCTATGGACCTGTCTCGCCCTTTCCCTTCCTGGGCCAGACGTTCGTGATGCTGCTCGGGCCCGATGCCTGCGAAGAGGCGTTTCGCAACGCAGACAAGGCGTTCGCCAACGGGCCGGCCTGGGGTCGACTGGTCGGTCCGTTCTTCAACCGGGGACTGATGCTCCTGGACTTCGAGGAGCATCACGTGCACCGGCGGATCATGCAGGAGGCCTTCACTCGCGACCGGCTCGCGTCGTACGTCGAGCCGATGCACCCGGCGATCGCCCAGGGCATCGATGCCTGGCAGGGCGGACCCGGCTTCCGCTGCTACCCGGCGCTCAAGCAGCTCACGCTCGACATCGCCGCCGAC
This sequence comes from Nocardioides sp. CPCC 206347, assembly GCF_048654605.1. Taxonomy (NCBI): domain Bacteria; kingdom Bacillati; phylum Actinomycetota; class Actinomycetes; order Propionibacteriales; family Nocardioidaceae; genus Nocardioides; species Nocardioides sp. CPCC 206347. The sequence continues at coordinate 1,074,115 of NZ_JBMCYZ010000001.1, read as the reverse complement.
ATCTTCATGGGCGGCGCCGAGGACACCTCGGCGGCCCAGATGGAGCGGGTCAACCTCGCCTTCATCGCCTGCGTGCAGGCGGCGTCCGGAGTGGTCCGCGGCAACGTCCCGATGACCCGCTGGGGCCGGGCCCATCGCGGCCGGGCCGTGCTGGAGGAGTTCCTGCGCCACTACCTGCCGGCGAAGCGGGCGACGCGCAGCGACGACCTCTTCTCGGTGCTCTGCCACATCGAGACCGGCGACGGCGAACGCTTCAGCGACGACGACGTCGTCAACCACATGATCTTCCTGATGATGGCTGCGCACGACACCTCGACGATCACCACCTCCACGATGCTCCAGCACCTGGGCCAGCATCCGGCGTGGCAGGAGCGCTGTCGCGCGGAGTCGATGGCACTCGGCGACTCTCCGACGCTGGCGGAGCTGGATCAGCTGACCTCGCTCGACCTGGTGATGAAGGAAAGCCTCCGGCTCCGTGCTCCTGTGCCCATGCTCGCGCGGGCGACTGTCAAGGACACCGTCGTCCAGGGCGTACGCATCCCCGAGGGCACGCAGGTGGCGATCGGCGTCCAGCACTCCCACCTGATGCCGGAGCTGTGGACCGACCCCACCCGCTTCGACCCCGACCGGTTCGGGACGGAGCGCCGCGAGGACAAGGCGCACCGCTATGCGTGGTCGCCCTTCGGCGGTGGGGTCCACAAGTGCATCGGCCTGTACTTCGCCGGCGCCGAGGTGAAGGCGATCATGCACCACGTCCTGCGCACCCGTCGCTGGAGCGTGGACCCCGGCTACGTCGCGCCCCTGGACAACCACTCACTGCCGTTCCCGAAGGACGGCCAGCCCATCGACCTCGTCCGACTCTGAAAACCAACCGGAGGAATCCCGTGTCCAGCTCCCTTGCAGGACTGTCCATCATCGTCACCGGAGGTGCGCGCGGCATCGGCCGGGCCACCGTCGACCGCTTCGCCCGTCAGGGCGCAAAGGTGGCTGTCGGCGACCTCGACCTCGCGTTGGTGACCGAGGTGGCCAGCGCGTACGACGGCAACGTCGCCGCCGCGCGCCTGGACGTCAGTGACGTCGAGTCGTGGACGGCGTTCCTTGCCGAGGTCGATCACCTCGGCCCGTGGGACGTGCTCGTCAACAACGCCGGGATCATGCCGCTCGGCTCCGTCCTCAAGGAGCCCGAGAGCGTCGCCCGCACGATCATGGACGTCAATGTCCACGGCGTGATCAACGGGACCAAGGCCGTCGTGCCGGGCATGGTCGACCGGGGTCGGGGCCATGTGGTCAACGTGGCCTCGGCCGTCGGTCGGGTCGCCGTGTCGCACGGAGCGACCTACTCGGCATCGAAGTTCGCCGTGGTCGGTTTCAGCGAGGCCATCCGGCAGGAGCTGGCGGCAGACGGGATCGACGTCACGGTGGTCCTGCCGACGGTGGTCCAGACCGAGCTCGCATCCGGCGTGCCGGCCGCCCGAGGCATCAAGCCGGTGACGGCCGAGGACGTCGCTGCGGTGATCGAGGCCGCGGTGCTCAAGCCACGTGCAGAGATGTGGGTCCCGCGCTGGACCCAGGGCCTGGGCAAGTCGGCGCTGGCCCTGCCCCGATTCGTCCAGGACGCCATGTCCCGCGCGACCAAGGCCGGCGACGTGTTGAGCTCGGCCGATACGGCTGCACGCGCCGCCTACGAGGAGCGCGCGCGCCGCGGGGCGCGCGACGCGAAGGAATAGTCCAGCGGCTGGCCCGGTTACGATCCCACGTGACTTCTACGCCGACGACGACCTCGACCGAGGCCAGCCCGGCGGTGTCCCACGCCCGACCCGCGCTGGCGATCCTGGCGCTCGCGGTCGGCGGTTTCACCATCGGTACCACCGAGTTCATGACGATGGGCGTGCTGCCCGAGGTGGCCGAGGGCGTCGACGTCTCCGTGCCGACGGCCGGCCACATCATCTCCGCCTACGCGATCGGTGTCGTGGTCGGCGTACCGATCCTGGCGTTCTTCGGGGCGGCGCTGCCGCGTCGGGCGATGCTCGTCTGGCTGATGGGCGCGTACGGCGCCTTCAACCTGCTCAGCGCGTTCGCCCCGAGCTTCGAGGTGCTCACGGTTGCCCGGTTCCTCGACGGCCTGCCGCACGGCGCCTACTTCGGGGTGGCGAGCCTCGTGGCGGCCAGCCTCGTGACGCCCGAACGCCGCGGCCGCGCCATCGCGAGCGTGATGCTCGGCCTCTCGATCGCGAACGTCGTCGGCGTCCCGCTGGCCACCTTCCTCGGCCAGCAGGTCGGCTGGCGGGCGACGTACCTCCTCGGCGGCCTGCTCGCCCTGGCGACCATGGCCATGGTGCTGGCGGCCGTGCCGTCGGTGCCGGGCGACGCGGAGGCCAGCGGCCGCAAGGAAGCCCGTGAGTTCTTCGGCAGCCTGCAGGTCTGGCTCACGATGGCCGTCGGTGCGGTCGGCTTCGGCGGGATGTTCGCGGTCTACTCCTACATCGCCAAGACGGTCACTGCCGTCGGTGGTCTCGAGCGCGGCACGGTTCCCGTGTTCGTGCTGGCGCTCGGGCTCGGCATGGTCGTCGGCACCTGGCTGGCGGGCGAGCTCGCCGCGTGGTCGGTGTATCGCAGCCTGATCCTGTCCGGCGCGACCGGCATCGTGCTGATGCTCGTCTACTACGTCGCCGCGCCCACCGGATGGGGCCTGCTGCCCGTCGCGTTCCTGGTCACCGCCACCGGTTCGGTGCTGGTGGTCAACCTCCAGCTGCGACTGATGGACGTGGCCGGGGGAGCGGTCACGCTCGGTGCCGCGATGAACCACGCCGCGCTCAACATCGCCAACGCGCTGGGCGCCTGGCTCGGTGGCCTGGTCATCGCCGCCGGGTACGGCTACCGCGCGCCGGCGCTCGTCGGTGCCGGGCTTGCCGCCGTCGGTGTCGCGATCCTGCTCGTCTCGGCGGTCGTGCACCGCCGCAGCGCAACTGCCTAGCGCGCCGCCGCGGACGCCAGCGCCCGCTGCTGGTTGGTCGTGGTCACGTACAGGATCCGGCACCACTGCACGCAGGCGACGGCGAGAGCGCCGGCGTTGATCCACTCGATGGTCGGCAGCGCCTCGATGAAGCCCGGGTCGGTCGAGGTCGACGCCGACGCGGCCACGCGGCTGCCGAAGAGGTAGACCAGCCAGGCCGCCCACCAGAGCCCGAGCCCGACAGTTCGACCCTCCGGGCGGCTGGCGTCCTGCACGTCGCGGACCACCTGGAACGGGAACCACAGGGACACGATCGGGACCCACCAGCCCAGCCACACCCAGACCCGACCGCGTTGGTGGGGGACGCGCGGGGCGATCGCCATGGTGTTGGCGCGGGCGAACTGCAGCCACAGGCAGGACACGACGTACGCCCCGATCAAGAAGGGGAAGAGCAGTAGCGCGAGGCCGTCGTACGAGGTGAAGACGTCGTAGGTGCTGTAGCCGGCGCGGGCCGCGTCAGCGAACTCCTTCGAGGCGGGACCCGAGGCGATGGCGATGACGACCGCGAGGAGGGCCAGGACGATCGCGAGCACCCCGCTCGCGACGGCCAGCGCCGTCGGGGCGCTGCGTTGCGGGGCAGCGGGCCACGCGGCACCGGAGGGCGGAGTGGCCGGATACGCCGGGCCGGGCCACGGCGAAGGCTCCCGAGAGGGCTCAGTCATGAGCGCGAGTGTAGGTCCGCTGAGGGACCACCGCAGGGGATCCGCGTTTCACGCCCATCTGCATCCCTGCGACAATCGCCCTCATGTCTGCCACGACTGAGCACACGCCTGTACCGGAAACCGCTCAGCCGGCGGCGCCCGAGGGTGCGGCACGTCCGCGGGTCCTCTCCGGGATCCAGCCGACCTCGGACTCCTTCCAGCTCGGCAACTACGTCGGGGCGATCCGCCAGTGGGTGGACCTGCAGCGTGACCACCAGCCGTTCTTCTTCATCGCCGACCTGCACGCGATCACCGTGGAGTGGGACCCCAAGGTCCTGCGCGAGCGGACCCTGCGCAGCGCAGCCCAGCTGATCGCCGCGGGCGTCGACCCCGCGAAGTCGTCGATCTTCGTGCAGAGCCACGTGCCGGCCCACCCGCAGCTGGCCTGGGTCCTCAACGGCCTGACCGGCTTCGGCGAGGCCCGCCGGATGACCCAGTTCAAGGACAAGTCGGCCAAGGGTGGCGAGGGTGCGGCCAGTGTCGGCCTGTTCACGTACCCGATCCTGCAGGCCGCCGACATCCTGCTCTACCGCCCGCACTACGTGCCGGTCGGCGAGGACCAGCGCCAGCACCTCGAGCTGACCCGCGACCTCGCGCAGCGTTTCAACGGCCGGTTCAAGAAGACCTTCCGGCTGCCCGAGCCGTACATCCTCAAGACCACCGCCAAGATCTACGACCTGCAGCACCCCGAGAAGCGGATGTCCAAGAGCGTGGGTGGCGCCGGGTGCGTGTTCCTGCTCGACGACCCGAAGGCCACGGCCAAGAAGATCCGCTCCGCCGTGACGGACTCCGACACGAGCATCCGGTTCGACCCCGAGGCGAAGCCGGGCGTCAGCAACCTGCTGACCATCTACTCCGCCCTCACCGGCGAGGCCGTCACCGCCCTCGAGGAGCAGTACGCCGGCAAGATGTACGGCGACCTGAAGAAGGACCTCGCCGAGGTGGTGGTCGGCTTCGTGACCCCGTTCCGGGAGCGCACCCTGGAGCTGCTGGACGACCAGACGTACCTGATGAAGGTGCTGGCCGACGGTGCCGCGACGGCCGGTGCGGTCGCCGAGGCCACGCTCAAGGATGTCTACCAGCGGGTCGGCTTCGTCGCCCCGTCCGCCCCGACCCCCGCGGCGGGCTTCTGATGCCTGTCATCGGTGTGGCCGTCGCGGTGCCGGAGCCCTGGGCGTCCGAGCTCTACGACTACCGCCTCGAGATCGGCGATCCCACCGCCGAGGGCGTGCCGAGCCACATCACGCTGATCCCGCCGATCGAGGTCGACGGTGACCTCGGCGAGATCGAGGAGCACCTCGCGACCGCCGGCGCCAGCATCGACGCGTTCACCGTGCACCTGCGCGGCACCGGCACCTTCCGCCCGGTCTCGCCGGTCGTGTTCGTCGGGCTCGTCGAGGGCATCTCCCAGTGCGAGCTGCTCGCGGACGCTGTACGACGGGGGCCGCTCGCGGTCGACCTCGGCTTCCCCTACCACCCCCACGTGACCGTCGCCCATCACCTGGACGACGTCGCCCTGGACCGGGCGTTCGAGGACCTGGCCGGATTCGATTGCCGGTTCGGGGTACAGGAGTTCCACCTGTACGTCCACCACGAGGAGGAGGGCTGGAAGGCCACCCGCACCTTCCCCCTGAGATGAGCCCTGCCGAACGCCTGAAGCAGCAGATCTCCAGACTCCGCGCTCGTTCGGCGGTGGTCGATCATGCGGTGCGCACCCAGGAGCACTTCTCCGAGGTCAAGGGCAGCCAGCAGGCCGGGGGCGTCACCTACTTCGGCTTCCTCTCGGTCTTCCCCGTCCTGGCGCTCGCCTTCTTCGCCGTCGGGTACGTCGCCAACGTCTTCCCCGACGCGCAGGACGCGCTACTCGACGCGATCGACGAGGTGCTGCCCCACCTCGTGGGCGACCAGCCGAACGAGGTGCCGCTGGAGGACATCCAGGACGCCGCCGGCGCGGTCGGGCTGATCGGACTGGCGGGTGTCCTCTACGCCGGCCTGGGCTGGCTCTCGTCGCTCCAGACGGCACTGATCGTGCTCTTCGAGATGCCCGAGCGGCTCCAGCCCAACTTCGTCATCGGCAAGCTGCGTGACCTGCTCACGCTCGTCGTGCTGGGTGCGGTGCTCATGCTCAGCGTGGCCGTGTCGGGCGTGCTGACCCGTCTGTCGGAGCAGGTCCTGGACCTGGTCGGGCTCGGCAGCGGCCTCGGCTGGCTGGTGGCCCTGGTCGCGCTCGCCTTCGGCCTCGCGGCGTCCGCGCTGCTGTTCTTCCTCATGTTCCGCCTGCTCGCCCGCCCGCCGGTGCCGTCGCGTTCCCTCTGGTCGGGCGCCTGGCTCGGGGCGATCGGCTTCGAGGTGCTCAAGCAGCTCTCCAGCCTGCTGCTCACCGGGACCCGCGGCCAGCCGGCCTTCCAGGCGTTCGGGATCGCGCTGATCCTCCTGGTGTGGATCAACTACTTCTCGCGGGTGACCCTCTACGCCGCTGCGTGGGCGCACACCAGTCCCGCAGCACGGGCCGAGCGCGATGCGCGCAACGCTGCGGTCCTGCCGATGGCGGTGGCGACCGTGACGCGGCCCGAGCCGGACGCCGCGCCAGGACGTGCCTGGGCACCTCCCCTGGCGGTCGGTGGCGTGCTGGGCCTCCTCCTGGGTGCCCGGCTCGGCCGGCGCCGGCGCGACTGAGCCGCTCTGGGAGGATGAGCGGGTGAAGTTCGAACGCAAGCACGCCATCCTGCTCCTGACCGTCGCGGCCTGGAACGTCTTCTCCTTCGGCAACTTCGCGAAGAACCTCTACTCCGCGTACGACGCCGGCGAGGACCGTGCCACCGGGTACTGGGTCGCCCACTCGGTGCTCATCGTCGTGAACTTCGTGATCGCCGGCCTGCTCGGCTCGCTGGGCTGGAAGGCCCTCAGGGCGTCGAGGTCCTCAGCCCAGGGCGCCGAGTAGGAAGTACGTCGTCATCGGGCCCTTGCCCTTGATGTCGACCACCTGCGGGGCGCTGAAGGTGTAGCGGCTCTCCAGCAGGGCGTGGGTGGTCGCCGACACCTGGATCCGGTGCGGTCGACCGTGTGACTCCATCCGGCTGGCCGTGTTCACGGTGTCGCCCCACAGGTCGTAGGTGAACTTGCGCTGGCCGATGACGCCGGCGACCACCGGGCCCGAGGAGATGCCGATCCGCATGGCGATCGGGCTCGGCCAGCCCGCGGCGAGCCGGGTCGATGCCCGTTGCATGTCCATCGCGAGCTCGGCGAGGGACGCTGCGTGGTCCCTGTCCGGCGTCGGCAGCCCGGCCACGGCCATGTAGGCGTCGCCGACGGTCTTGATCTTCTCGATGCCGCGCTGGTCGCAGAGCCGGTCGAACTCGCTGAACATCGTGTCCAGCAGGGACACGAGCTCCTCGGCGGTCAGGCTCTCGGAGACCGTCGTGAAGCCGACGATGTCGGAGAACAGCACACTGACGTTCGCGGCCGACTCGGCGATGGCGCCGCGCTCGGTGCGCAGCCGGGTGGCGATCGCGGCGGGCAGGACGTTGTGCAGCAGCTCGTCGGAACGAGCCTGCTCCATCTCGACGTCGCGCTGGCGCAGGTAGTCCGTGCGGCGCAGCTTCTCCAGCGCGTAGGCGATGAGGAGCGCGATCGAGGTCAGTCCGATCGCCGGAGCCACGTGGTTGGCGACCCCTTCGGTGCCACCGCTGAAACCGGGGAGCCCGAGACAGATGGCGGCGTACAGCGCCGACGCTGCGACGGCCGCGTGCATCCGCAGGCGCAACAGCCCGATTCCGCCGAGCAGGGTGACGGTGCAGGACGCACGGATGTACTCGCTCGTGGCATCGGTCATGGCGGCGAACGCCGTGCCCAGGCTGATCAGCGTGACCGACAGCAGCAGCACGCTGAACAGCTGGAAGTGGCGCTCGACGAACGAGGCCCGGCGCAGGGCTGCTGCGACGACGAAGACGGGGATCACGACGCCGTATCTCAACGCGAAGGCGGGGCCGACGTCATCGGGGATGACGAGGACGTCGATCAGGCTGTAGAAGGCGGTGAAGAAGACGCCGATCCACAGCGCGAAGACCGCCTGGTCGGCGCCGGCGCCGTCGTCGTACGCGACGAAGTCCCGCTCGACCTCACGCTCGTCGAACTCGAGCATCCAGCGCGCCATCGGCATCTGCGCGTGGCGCTCGTGCATCCACGCCCTGATCGGCTTGACCCCCACAGGCTGATGGTGCCAGAAGCCGGAACGCAACGACGCCGCATCAGCCAAGGCTGATGCGGCGTCGTCAGGGACGTGCTGTGCTGCTGCGAGGGGTCAGAGACCCATCTTGAGCGCGGTGCGCAGGTCCTTGTTGAGCTGCGAGATCACGTCGAGCGGGATCTCCTTCGGGCAGGCAGCGGCACACTCACCGATGTTGGTGCAACCGCCGAAGCCCTCGTGGTCGTGCTGGCCGACCATGTCCACCACGCGCGTGTAGCGCTCGGGCTGGCCCTGCGGGAGCTCGCCCAGGTGGGTGATCTTCGCGCCGAGGAACAGCGAGGCCGAACCGTTAGGGCACGCTGCGACACAACCGCCGCAACCGATGCAGGTGGCCACGTTGAAGGCACGCATGGCCTTGTCCCGCGGAGCCGGCACCGAGTTGGCCTCGGGGGCCGAACCGGTGTTGGCGGAGATGAAGCCACCCGCCTGGATGATCCGGTCGAACGCGCCGCGGTCGACGACGAGGTCCTTGATGACCGGGAACGGCTCGGCACGCCACGGCTCGATGGTGATCGTGTCGCCGTCGGAGAAGGAACGCATGTGCAGCTGGCAGGTCGTGGTGACCTCCGGGCCGTGCGCCTCGCCGTTGATCATCAGCGAACACATGCCGCAGATGCCCTCGCGACAGTCGGAGTCGAACGCGATGGGCTCCTCGCCCTTCTCGTTCAGCTGCTCGTTGAGGACGTCGAGCATCTCGAGGAAGCTCATGTCCGCCGAGATGCCGGAGACCTGGTAGGTGTGGATGCCGCCCTTGTCGTCCGGACCGCTCTGGCGCCAGATCTTGAGGGTGAGGTTCATGTCGCCCGCGCTCACTTGTAGGACCTCTGCTTCATCTCGATGGCGGTGTAGATCAGGTCTTCCTTGTGCAGGACGGGGCCGTTCTCGGCACCCCACTCCCACGCGGCGACGTAGGCGAACTCGTCGTCGTGACGCAGCGCCTCGCCGTCCTCGGTCTGCGACTCGCCACGGAAGTGGCCGCCGCAGGACTCACGCCGGTTGAGGGCGTCGATGCACATCAGCTCACCGAGCTCGATGAAGTCGATGACGCGGCCGGCGCGCTCGAGGCTCTGGTTGAGGGTGTCGGCGGAACCGAGCACCTTCAGGTTGGTCCAGAAGTCGGCCTTGAGCTCACGGATCAGGTCGATCGCCTTGCGCAGGCCGTCCTCGGTCCGCTCCATGCCGCAGTACTCCCACATGATGTTGCCGAGCTCCTTGTGGTAGCTGTCGGCACTGCGGGTCCCGTTGATGGAGAGGAACTTCGAGATCCGTTCCTCGACCTGCTTCTTCGCCTCGACGACCGCCTCGTGGGACTCGTCGATCTTGTCGAACGGGCCGTCGGCGAGGTACTCGCGGATGGTGTTCGGGAGGACGAAGTAGCCGTCGGCCAGGCCCTGCATCAGCGCCGAGGCGCCCAGGCGGTTGGCGCCGTGGTCGGAGAAGTTCGCCTCGCCCGAGACGAACAGTCCCTCGATGTTGGACTGCAGGTGGTAGTCGACCCACAGGCCGCCCATGACGTAGTGCACGGCGGGGTAGATCCGCATCGGCATCTCGTACGGGTTCTCGCCGGTGATCCGCTCGTACATGTCGAGGAGGTTGTCGTACTTCTCCTCGATGGCGTCCTTGCCGAGGCGCTTGATCGCGTCGCCGAGGTCGAGGTAGACACCCCGACGGAAGTCGCCGACCTTCGGGCCGACGCCGCGACCCTCGTCGCACATGTTCTTGGCCTGGCGGGAGGCGATGTCGCGGGGGACAAGGTTGCCGAAGGACGGGTAGATCCGCTCGAGGTAGTAGTCGCGGTCCTCCTCGGGGATGTCCCGCGGGTCCTTCTCGCAGTCCTCGGCCTTCTTGGGAACCCAGATCCGGCCGTCGTTGCGGAGCGACTCGGACATCAGAGTCAGCTTCGACTGGTGCTCACCGGAGACCGGGATGCAGGTCGGGTGGATCTGCGTGTAGCAGGGGTTGGCCATGTAGGCGCCCTTGCGGTGTGCACGCCAGGCGGCGGTGACGTTGGACCCCATCGCGTTGGTGGAGAGGAAGAAGACGTTGCCGTAGCCACCGGTGGCGAGGACGACGACGTCGGCGAGGTGGGTCTCGATCTCGCCGGAGACCATGTCGCGGGCGATGATGCCGCGCGCCTTGCCGTCCACGACGATCAGCTCGAGCATCTCGTGGCGGGTGAAGGACTCCACCGTGCCGGCGGCGACCTGGCGCTCCATGGCCTGGTAGGCGCCGATCAGCAGCTGCTGTCCGGTCTGGCCGCGGGCGTAGAACGTGCGCGAGACCTGGACGCCACCGAAGGAACGGTTGTCGAGCAGGCCGCCGTAGTCACGGGCGAAGGGGACACCCTGCGCGACGCACTGGTCGATGATGTTCGCCGAGACCTCGGCGAGGCGGTAGACGTTCGACTCGCGCGAGCGGTAGTCGCCGCCCTTGACCGTGTCGTAGAAGAGGCGGAACGTCGAGTCGCCGTCCTCCTTGTAGTTCTTGGCCGCGTTGATGCCGCCCTGGGCAGCGATCGAGTGGGCCCGGCGCGGGGAGTCCTGGTAACAGAAGGACTTCACGTTGTAGCCGGCCTCGCCGAGCGTGGCGGCAGCAGCGCCGCCGGCCAGGCCGGTGCCGACGATGATCACGTTGAGCTTGCGGCGGTTGGCCGGGTTGACCAGGCGGTTCTCGAACTTGCGGGTGGTCCAGCGGTCCTTGATCGGACCGGTGGGAGCGTTCGGGTCGACGAGCTTGTCGCCGAGCGTGTAGTAGCCGCGCGCGTCGTCGGACTTCTGCTCGGAGGGGTCGTTGAGCGGCGTCAGGCCGTCGTGGAGGGTGCTTCCAGCCATGGTGGGGAGCTCCTTACTTCTCGATGAGGCCGAAGAGGACGGACAGGGGGACCAGCGAGAAGCCGCCAGCGATCACGATCGCGACGATCCAGCCGGCCGCCCGCGCCCGGTTCCGGGAGCTGGCGGTGTTGGTGAAGCCGAGGGTCTGCAGCGAGCTGAACGTTCCGTGGTGCAGGTGCAGGCCGAGCGCGACCATCGCGATCAGGTAGATGACCGTCATCCACGGGGTGTCGAAGGTGTCGACGAGGAGCTGGTAGGGGTTGTCGTCGCCGGTCGAGCCGTTGCTCGGGTTGATCTTGACGATGGTGAAGTTGAGCAGGTGCCACACGATGAAGAGGAGCAGCGTCAGCCCGCCCCAGCGCATGGTGCGCGAGGAGAGCGACGAGCCGCGGTTCTTCTTCGCGACGTACTTCACCGGGCGGGCCTTGGCGGCGCGGTGCCACAGCGCGATGGCGCAGGCGATGTGGACGATGATCGCGGCCAGCAGGCCCACGCGCATGATCCACAGGAAGCCCTCGTACGGGAGCATCGGCTCCCCGAGCTCGCGCAGGTGGTGCGCGTACTCGTTGAAGGCCTCCTCGCCGGCGAAGGCCTTGAGGTTGCCGTACATGTGCCCCACTACGAAGCCGATGAACAGCAGGCCGCTCAGGGCCATCAGGAGTTTCAGGGCGATGGTTGACCGGGCTGCACGGGAGCCCTTCACCAATTCAGGTCGCGTCGTCGTTGCCACGAGGGGTCACGCTACTCCCGCTACTGACCGGTAGGTGACACGGATCATGTGAGATATGCACGTAAGGGGAGCCTTACCCGCCGTCGCCGGCGCCGCAGCGGCCTCGACGAACCGATAAGCATTGGTTGTCAAAGAATCAAAACTTCATTGTTGACCAGCGGTGGGCGACCGGACACGCTGGAAAGATGAAGAAGGCCCCGATCGAGGACCCCGCGGACGACCTCGAGGTCACCCCGCCGAAGCACTACGCCGCCGGCGTCCCTGCGGTGCGCCACGCGATGGAGTACTCCTTCGAGCAGACCACGGTGAAGCGCAGCCTGCTCACCCTGCTGAACCTCAACCAGGTCAAGGGCTTCGACTGCCCCGGCTGCGCCTGGCCGGAGCCGGACCACCGCCACAGGAACGAGTACTGCGAGAACGGCGCGAAGCACATCAACGACGAGGCGACCAGCCGCCGCGTCACGCGTGACTTCTTCGCGAAGCATTCCGTCGACGAGCTCGACGGCAAGTCGGACTACTGGCTCAACCAGCAGGGCCGGCTCACCGAGCCGATGGTGAGGCGCCCCGGCGCCACCCACTACGAGCCGATCGCGTGGGACGACGCGTTCGGGATCATCGCCGACGAGCTCAACGGGCTGGCCTCGCCCGACGAGGCGATGTTCTACGTCTCGGGCCGGCTCAACAACGAAGCCGCCTTCCTGCTCCAGCTGTTCAGCCGGGCGTTCGGCACCAACAACCTGCCGGACTGCTCGAACATGTGCCACGAATCGAGCGGCTTCGGCCTCGGCGAGACGCTCGGCATCGGCAAGGGCAGCGTCCAGCTCGAGGACATCTACAACAGCGACCTGGTCTTCGTCGTCGGCCAGAACCCCGGCACTAACCACCCGCGGATGCTCTCCGCACTGGAGCACACGAAGAAGAACGGCGGCCAGGTGATCGCCGTCAACACGCTGCCCGAGGCCGGACTGATGCGGTTCAAGAACCCCCAGCAGCCCAGCGGCGTGATCGGCAACGGCATCCAGATCGCCGACCTGTTCCTCAAGATCCGCCCCGGTGGCGACCTGGCCCTCTTCAAGATGCTCAACAAGCTGGTCCTCGAGTCGGGAGACCTCGACCGCGACTACATCGACAAGCACACCACCGGCTTCGAGGAGTTCGCGGCGCAGGGCGCCGACATCACCTGGGAACAGACGCTCGAGGCCACGGGCCTGGCCCGCGAGGAGATCGAGGCCGTCCACGAGAAGGTGCTCGCCAGCAGGTCGGTCATCGTCTGCTGGGCGATGGGCCTGACCCAGCAGAAGCACGGCGTGCCGACGATCCGCGAGATCGTGAACTTCCTGATGCTGCGCGGCAACATCGGCAAGCCCGGCGCGGGCGTCTGCCCGGTGCGCGGCCACTCCAACGTCCAGGGCGACCGGACGATGGGCATCTGGGAGCAGATGCCCGACCGCTTCCTCGACGCGTTGGGTGCCGAGTTCGACTTCGAGCCGCCCCGCAAGCACGGCGTCGACTCGGTCGCGGGCGTCCGGGCGATGCGCGACGGGAAGGCCCGGGTGTTCGTCGGGGTCGCGGGCAACTTCGTCCGCGCGATGTCCGACAGCGACGTCACCGAGGCCGCCCTGCGCAACTGCACCCTGACGGTGCAGATCTCCACCAAGCTCAACCGCTCGCACACCGTCACCGGGGAGACGGCGCTGATCCTGCCGACCCTGGGACGCAGCGACAAGGACGTCCAGGCCGGACGCGAGCAGTACGTCACCGTCGAGGACTCGATGAGCTCGGTGCACCGCACCCACGGCAAGCTGGCCCCCGCCTCGAAGCACCTGCTGAGCGAGGTCTCGATCATCACCCGGCTGGCCCGGCGCACGCTCGGCGAGAGCCCGGCGATCCCGTGGGCGGAGTTCGAGGTGGACAACGACGCGATCCGTGACCGGATCGCGCGCGTCGTACCCGGCTTCGAGGACTTCAACGAGCGGATCCAGAAGCCCGGCGGCTTCACGCTGCCCAACCCGGTCAACCGGGGCGTGTACCCGACCCCGAGCGGCAAGGCGGTCTTCTCGATCAACGTGCTCGCGTGGCTCGAGACGCCGCCGGGGCACCTGATCCTGCAGTCGCTGCGCTCGCACGACCAGTGGAACACCGTCCCGTACGCCCTGAACGACCGTTACCGCGGCATCCACAACGCGCGGCACGTGCTGATGGTCAATCCGGACGACATCGCCGAGCTGGGCTTCCAGGACGGCGACCAGGTCGACATCGTCAGTGTCTGGGAGGACGGCAGCGAGCGTCGGGCCCGCAACTTCACCCTGGTGGGCTATCCCGCGAGCCGTGGGTCCGCGGCGTCGTACTACCCCGAGACGAACGTGCTCGTGCCGCTCGACAGCGTTGCGACGGGCAGCAACACGCCGACCTCCAAGGGAGTCCTGGTGCGACTGGAGCCCGTTGCCACCGCTGACTGACCGCCGCCACGCCTTCCGGGTGGTCCTCGGGCTCCTGGTTCCGGGGCTGCTGCTCCTGGTCGCCGGCCGTCCCGAGCTGATCCTGTACGCCGTCTTCGGCTCCTTCGCCGGGATGTACGGGCGACTCGAGGCTCCTCGGGAGCGGCTGCGCCACCAGTTCCACGGCGCGGGAATGCTGGTGACCGGCGTCGGTCTGGGAACGGCGCTGTCGCACGGGCACGTCCCTGCAGCCGGGCTGGTGCTCGCGATCACCGCCTTCGCGACGATCGGGTCGCTGGTGACCGACCGGTTGAGACTGCGTCCGGGTGGGCCGTTCTTCGGGATCTTCGCCCTCGGTGCCACCGCCACCGTGGCTCCCGGGCTGGTGAGCCTGTGGGGTGCGCTCGCCATCTGCGCGGGGACGGCTGTGTGGTGCATGGCGCTCGGGATGAGCGTGGGGACCACTGAGGACGCACACGACGAGGGCCTTGGCACGCTGCCTCCCGGCGCTGTCGTGCACGCCCTGCGCTACGCGCTGGCGACGGCTGCAGCCGGACTGGCCGGGACGGCCCTGGGCCTCGACCACGCCAACTGGGCGATGGCTGCGGCCGCCGTGCCGCTGGCGGTCGTCAGCGCGGGCGAGCCCGTGGAGCTGGCCGCGGTGGTCCATCGTGCCGTCCACCGCGTGGGCGGCACGCTCGTCGGGCTCATGGCCACGGCGCTGATCCTGCTGCTGGAGCCGAGCCCGACGCTGCTCGCGGCGGCCGTGATGGTGCTGTTGTTCCCCACCGAGCTCTTCATGAGCCGGCACTACGGCGTCGCGCTCGGCTTCTTCACGCCGCTGATCATGTTGATGACCGAACTGGCGGCTCCCTCCGAGCCCGTCACCATGCTGGTTGCCCGGGGCGTGGATACCGTGATCGGAGTGGCAGCCGGTGTCGCCGCTGCGGCGTTGGTCCGCGGCACCCGGGGCATCACCCAGGAGGACAGGAGCAGGCAATGGGCCGTGTGACTGCACGACGGAAGGTGCTGCGGATCCGCGACGGCGTCGTGGACCAGCGCCCCGACACCCTCGCTACCGAGGAGCCGATGGAGATCCGGGTCGGTGGCCGGGCGCTCACGATCACGATGCGCACGCCGGGCGACGACTTCGACCTCGCCGTCGGCTTCCTGGTCAGCGAAGGCGTCGTGCGTTCGACGTCCGACGTGCTCTCGGCCCGCTACTGCGCCGGCGCCACCGAGGACGGCACGCACACCTACAACGTGGTCGACGTCGGCCTCGACCCGTCCCTGCCGCCCCTGGACGCCTCGCTGGAGCGCAACTTCTACACGACCTCGTCCTGCGGGCTGTGCGGCAAGGCCAGCCTCGACGCCGTACGCACGGCGTCGACGTGGTCCGTCGCGGACGACCCGCTGCGGATCACGCCGGAGGCACTGGCGCAGCTGCCCGAACGCCTCCGTGAGGAGCAACGGGTCTTCGACCGCACGGGCGGCCTCCATGCGGCGGCCCTCTTCAGCGCCGACGGCGAGCTGCTCTGCCTGCGCGAGGACGTCGGCCGGCACAACGCCGTCGACAAGGTCATCGGGCACGCGGTGCGCAACGGGATGCTGCCGCTGCGCGAGACGATCCTGATGGTGAGCGGCCGGGCGTCGTTCGAGCTGGTGCAGAAGGCCGTGATGGCCGGCATCCCGATGATGGCCGCGGTCTCGGCGCCCTCCTCCCTCGCGGTCGACCTCGCCGAGGAGAACGGCCTCACGCTGGTCGGCTTCCTGAGGGGTGCGTCGATGAACGTCTACTCCGGTACGGAGCGGTTGCTGGTCGCCGAAACGGTGTGACCGGACGGGTCTGGTCAGGCCCGCAGGGCGCGCTGGACCGCCCGCGTCCTCGCGACGTCGACCAGTGCCTGCGCCAGCATCGACTCGGGACCGTGGCCGGCGAGCACGAGGCCGACGTGGAACGAGCGCTTCGGCGGCGGCAGCGGGATCAGCCGGGTGCGCTCCGGCACGCCGAAGTTCGGCACCCACGTGTGGGGTACGACGCTCGAGAGCCCCATCGACGTGACGTGGGCGTAGAGCGCCGACACCGTGTCGGTCTCGACGGTGATGCGTGCGTCGCGGCCGGTGTCGGCCAGGTAGCCGTCGATGATCCGGCGGTTCTGCATTTCACCGGTCAGCTGGCACAGCTGCGCGGTCGCCGCTTCGGCCCACGTGATGCTGGAGCGGTCGCCGTACTCGCCGTCGATGGGGGTGAGGAAGAGGTAGCGCTCCTGGTAGAGCGGCACGACCTTCACGCGGCCGAGGGGCTCGCCGTCGACGTACGTCATGCCGACGTCGATGTCGAAGTCGTTGAGGCGGGTGACGATCTCGCGTGACGACATCGACTCGAGGTGGAAGCGGACCAGCGGATGCTTCTCGTGCAGGGGAGTGGTCAGCAACGACGACACCGTGAGCGCGGTCGGGATCGCACCGATCCGCAGGGTGCCGCTGAGGCCGCCGCGCATGGTGGTGAGTGTCTGGTCGAGCGACGCGCGTTCGGCAAGGATCCGCTTCGCCCAGCGCAGCACCTCCTCGCCCTCGGGGGTGAAGCCCTCGAACCGCTGGCCACGCTGCACGATCTGCACGCCGAGCTCGGACTCCAGCTTCCGGATACCGGCTGACAGTGCGGGTTGCGTGACGTGGCACTCCGCTGCGGCGCGTCCGAAGTGGCTCTCGCGCGACAAGGCGGCGAGGTACTCCAGGCGGCGCAGCAGCATGGGGCATCAATACCAGACCGCGTCACTAGGCTGGCCGACATGACGGCAACCTCCAGCACGAAGCGCCCGCCGCTGGTGGCCACCGCCGTACCTCGTCTGCTGGGTGCCCTCACGGCCGGGTCCGCAGCCGGCGCCGCCGTTGCGGTCAGCGATCCCGAGGTCGGCGTGCTGACCGGCATCGTCGTCACCTGCACGGCCTATGTCGCCGTCGGATGGCTCGTCCTGTGGCCGATGGACGCCGACGCCACCCGGGTCAATGCCACCCATGAGGACCTGCGCCCCGTCGCCACCGAGCTCGTCGTCGGAGGCGCTGCGCTGTCCGGGCTGGGAGGCATCGTGATGCTGATGCTGGCGGGCGGGGACCACGCGGGTCGCGGACCGGCCGCGCTGGCGCTGGCCGGGGTCTTCATGGCCTGGGCGTCGCTGCACCTGATGTACGCGACCCGCTATGCGCACCTCTACTACGGCGGGACGCCGGGCGGCATCGACTTCAACTCCGACGATCCGCCGGCCTTCCGGGAGTTCTTCTACTTCAGCTACAACCTCGGCATGACCTACCAGGTCTCCGACACCGCCGTCTCGAGCTCGCCGATCAGGGCGGTGGTGCTGCGGCACTGCCTGTTCTCGTACGTCTTCGGTGCCGCGATCCTCGCCACGACGATCAACCTCGTGGTCGGGATCGTCGCGAGCTGAGCTTCAGGCGGTCACCGCGACGTTCGCGGGGTAGTGGGCGGCGATCAGCTCGTCCACCGCGTCGGTCCAGGTACGACGACCTGCCGCCTCGCGCCCGGCGGTACCGAGCAACCCGCGGTGCGGGTCGGCGGCGACTGCCGTGACGGCCCGGGCGAGGTCGCGCGGGTCCGAGGCGTCGTACAGGACACCCGTCTCCAGGTGGGACACCACGTGGCGGGCACCGCCGGCACGCGGAGCAACGACGGGCACGCCCGCCGAGGCCGCTTCACGCAACGCGTGGCAGTCGGTCTCGTGCTCGCCGGGGTGCACCAGCAGGTCCAGCGTCGGCACGGCCACCGTCAGGTCGCCGACACCGAGTGGCCCGGTGAAGCGGGCGTCCGGCAGGCGCCGGGCCAGCCACTCGCGCTCGGGTCCGCCGCCGATCACGACGAGTCGGATGCCGGGAACCGCGGCCAGGTCCGCGAGGCGTCGTACGCCGGCAGCCTTGTGGAGACCGCCGACGTAGCCGACGACGACGCGGCGGCCCTCCTTCGACTTCGCCTTCGACCAGGAGCCGTGCAGCCACTGGTCGCGAAGCGCTGGGGTGAAGGCGGCGGGGTCGACACCGGGCAGCCACAGCTGGGCGTCGATGCCGAGCTCGGCGGCGCGCTCCACCATCCAGGGCGAGGTGACGAGGACGCGGTCCGCACGCTCGGCGACCTTGGCACGCCAGTAGTCGGCGGCGAGGTCGAGCACGGGGGACTGTTCGACGGCGAGGGTCGGCACACCGGCGCGGGCCGCGTGCTTGAGCGCCTTGCGGCCGATGGCACGGGGGGAGTGCACCTGCACCAGGTCGGGCTCGAACGCCTCGACGGCGTCGCGGACCTGCGCGCCCGTGGGCTCGAGTGGGCGGACCCGCACGACGTCGCAGCCGCGGTAGCTCGCCAGGCCGGGGCCCGGCGCGATGATCCGGACCGTGTGGCCCCGGTCGATGAGCCGGTCGGCCGTGGCCTTGAGCGTCGTGGTGGTGCTGTCGACCGCGGGGTAGAAGGTCTCGGTCGCAAGAACGATCTTCATGGTTCCCACCCTCGGGTCCGGACGTGGCGCGGGTCTGAGCGTCGGGAGGGCCCGGGGTGTACGTCAGGTGAATCTCAGTCCTCGAGGCCGAGAGTCCGCAGGGGCAGGTCACCGCGCTCGATGTCGCCTGCGACCTTCCTGATCTGGTCGCGGCTCTGCCGCCAGTTGCCGGCCTGGACCTCCCAGTAGGGGGAGAAGCCCTTGCGGGCTTCGACCCACCAGTGCTTGCCGAGCGCGATCCGGCCGATGACGGCAAAGGGAAGGAGAAGGAGGATGAGAAGGACCTCAAGGGTGAGGAAGAGGCCGACCAAGACGACCGGCAGCACGAAGAAGCCGATGACGAGAAGGATGAGGAAGCCGATGGGGTCGTCGACGCCGTCGAGCCAGAGGCTGGGGTCGACCTTGTGGCGATGAGGGCGCCACGGCAACCAGCGGCGAGTGACACGCCAGACCTGACCGTGGTCGTCGATCACCTTCACGGGTGCAGTGTTCAGGGTGGGGCAAACTCCCTGGCTTCCTACTGACCGGTAGCCCGGAGATTGGTCACACATCCGTGACAGCGGTCCTGTCACGGATAGTCTTGTCGCTCGTGACTGAAACGCCCCTGCCGTTGGCGCAGCCCGAGGACGTGCACACGCGCGCCGATTGGGAGGCTGCCACCGCTGCCGTTCTCCGCAAGACCCGCAAGCTCAGCGACACCGATCCCGACGCTGCGGTGTGGGACAAGCTGACCCGGAAGACGCTGGACGGCATCGGGATCACGCCGATCGGCACGCCGGCCGACCTCGAGGGCGTGCAGACCAGTGGGCGTCCGACCCGCGCAGGTGCCTGGGACATCCGGGCCCGGATCGCCGGTCCCGACGCGAAGTTGCTCAACGAGCAGGCGCTCGTGGACCTCGACGGCGGCGTCACCTCCCTGTGGGTGCAGGCCGGCCCCGACACGGACCTCGAGACGCTGCTCAACGAGGTGCTGCTCGACCTCGCGCCCGTCGTCCTGGACCCGGTCGGTGACCCCGTTGCCGTCGCGACGGCCTTCCTCGACACGTTCGAGACCGGCACCTACACGAACCTGCACCCCGACACGAACCTCGGCGTCGACCCGATCGGAGCCTCGCTCCGGGGCCTCGTCGAGGCGGAGACGCAGGCGAACGTCGACCACGTCGTCGCGGTCGCGAAGCTCGCGATCGAGCGCGGTGTGCGTGGCCTCGTCGTCGACGCCACCGCGGCGCACGACCTCGGCGCCAGCGACGTGCAGGAGCTCGGCTACAGCATCTTCGTCGCCACCACCTACCTGCGCGTGCTGGCCGAGGCCGGCATCGAGCCCGCCGTCGCTGCGGACCTGATCGAGTTCCGCTACGCCGCGACCGACGAGCAGTTCCCGACGATCGCCAAGCTGCGCGCTGCCCGCCGGCTCTGGGCGCGGGTGCTCGAACTGTCCGGCGTGAGCGCCGAGCAGCGCCAGCACGCCGTCACGAGCCGGCCGATGCTGACCAAGTACGACCCCTACGTGAACATGCTCCGCACGACCGTCGCCGCCTTCGCGGCCGGTGTCGGCGGCGCGGACGCCGTGACGGTCCTGCCGTTCGAGACGCCGGTCGGCCAGCCCGACCTCTTCGGCCGCCGGATCGCCCGCAACGTGTCGCACCTGCTCATCGACGAGTCACACGTCGCCAAGGTCGCCGACCCCGCCGGTGGCGCCTACGCCGTCGAGAAGCTGACCGACGACCTCGCCGTCGCGGCCTGGGCCGAGCTCGCGCTGCTCGAGACGGACGGCCTGGACGCCCTCCGTGACCGCATCGCCGACGTCGTGGCCCGCCGCGAGGCCGAGATCGTCACCCGCAAGCGCCCGATCACCGGCCTGACGGAGTTCCCGAACCTCGCCGAGGTCCTGCCGGAGCGTGCCCCGTCCGAGGACGGCGCCTCGGTCCGCCGGTACGGCGCCTCGTTCGAGGCCCTGCGCGACGCGCCCGCCGCGAGCCCGGTCTTCCTGGCCACGCTCGGCACCGTCGCGCAGCACACCGCCCGCGCCACCTTCGTCAGCAACCTGCTGGCCGCCGGTGGCATCGCGGTCGACGTCGCCGGACCGACCTCGAGCGCCGAGGACCTCCTGGCGTCGTACGACAAGCAGGCGGTGGTGTGCCTCGCCGGCACCGACGACGCCTACGCCGAGTGGGGCGGCGCAGCCGCTGCCGCGCTGCGTGAGGCGGGCGCCGTACACGTGATCATCGCCGGGAAGGCGACCGACTGGGCTGACGACAGCGCAGCGATGGGCGTCGACGCCCTGGCCTTCCTGAACCGCACGAGGGAGAAGCTGGCATGAGCATTCCTAAGAGTTTCGGGGATCTTCCCCTCGCGTCGGCCGGCGCGACCGCCGGCGCGAGCGGGACGCCCGGGGTCGACTCGTGGCGCAGCCCCGAGGGCATCGACATCAAGCCGTTCTACGGACCGGACGACCTCGCCGGCCTCGACGCGCTGGACACCTGGCCGGGCCTGAGCCCGTTCCTGCGTGGCCCGTACCCGACGATGTACACGACCCAGCCGTGGACCGTCCGGCAGTACGCCGGCTTCTCCACCGCCGAGGAGTCCAACGCCTTCTACCGCCGCAACCTCGCGGCCGGCCAGAAGGGCCTGTCGGTCGCCTTCGACCTGGCGACCCACCGCGGCTACGACTCCGACCACCCGCGGGTGCGCGGCGACGTCGGCATGGCCGGTGTCGCGATCGACTCGATCTACGACACCCGGACGCTGTTCGAAGGCATCCCGCTGGACCAGATGAGCGTCTCGATGACGATGAACGGCGCGGTGCTCCCGGTGCTCGCGCTCTACATCGCCGCGGCCGAGGAGCAGGGGGTGAAGCCGGAGCAGCTCTCGGGGACCATCCAGAACGACATCCTCAAGGAGTTCATGGTCCGCAACACCTACATCTACCCGCCGGCGCCGTCGATGCGGATCATCTCCGACATCTTCGCCTTCACCAGCCAGCGGATGCCGCGCTTCAACTCGATCTCGATCTCCGGCTACCACATGCAGGAGGCCGGGGCGACCGCCGACCTCGAGCTCGCCTACACGCTGGCCGACGGTGTCGAGTACATCCGTGCCGGCCTCGAGTCGGGCCTGACCATCGACCAGTTCGCGCCGCGCCTGTCGTTCTTCTGGGCGATCGGCATGAACTTCTACATGGAGGTCGCGAAGATGCGCGCGGCCCGCGCGCTGTGGAGCCGGCTGGTCCGCGAGTTCAACCCGCAGAACGCGAAGTCGCTGTCGCTGCGGACCCACTCGCAGACCTCGGGCTGGTCGCTCACCGCGCAGGACGTGTTCAACAACGTCGGTCGTACGGCGATCGAGGCGATGGCCGCGACGCAGGGCCACACCCAGTCGCTGCACACCAACGCCCTCGACGAGGCGATCGCGCTGCCGACGGACTTCTCCGCCCGGATCGCGCGCAACACCCAGCTGCTCCTGCAGCAGGAGAGCGGCACCACCCAGACGATCGACCCGTGGGCCGGCTCGTACTACGTCGAGAAGCTCACCCACGACCTCGCCGAGCGCGCCTGGGCCCACATCCAGGAGGCCGAGGCCGCCGGCGGCATGGCTGCGGCGATCGAGCAGGGCATCCCGAAGATGCGCATCGAGGAGGCCGCTGCCCGCACCCAGGCGCGGATCGACTCCGGCGCGCAGAAGGTCATCGGCGTCAACACGTTCCGCCTGGCCGTCGAGGACAAGCTCGACGTGCTCAAGGTCGACAACGACGACGTCTACCGCCAGCAGGTCGCCAAGCTCGAGCGCCTGCGCGCCGAGCGCAACAGCGCCGACGTCGAGGACGCGCTGCACGCGCTGACCCGTAGCGCCGAGTCCGGCGACGGCAACCTGCTCGACCTCGCGGTCGCCGCGGCCCGCAACAAGGCCACGGTCGGCGAGATCTCGGATGCGCTCGAGAAGATCTACGGCCGCCACCAGGCCGTGATCCGTACGATCAGCGGCGTGTACCGCGACGAAGCCAACCTGGCCAACGACGGCGCCGGCGACTCACTGGTCGCGCAGACCCGCGCCGCCACCGACGAGTTCGCCGAGGCCGAGGGCCGACGTCCCCGCATCCTCGTCGCGAAGATGGGCCAGGACGGCCACGACCGCGGGCAGAAGGTCGTCGTCTCGGCGTTCGCCGACATGGGCTTCGACGTGGACGTGGGTCCGCTGTTCTCCACGCCCGAGGAGGTTGCGCAGCAGGCGATCGACGCCGACGTCCACATCGTCGGTGTCTCCTCGCTGGCCGCCGGCCACCTCACCCTGCTGCCGGCGCTGAAGACCGCGCTGGCCGAGCAGGGCCGTGACGACATCATGGTCGTCATCGGTGGCGTGATCCCGCCCGACGACGTACCGACGCTGAAGGAGATGGGCGCCGCGGCGGTCTTCCTCCCGGGCACGGTCATCGCGGAGTCGGCGCTGGACCTGCTGGCCAAACTCGGCGCCGGCCTCGGGCACTGATCCCTCGCCCGTGGACGAACGAACGACAGCACTGGTCGAGACCCTGCTCCAGGGGATTCGTTCGGGCAGCCGCGCACAGATGGCCCGCGCCATCACGCTGGTCGAGTCGACGGCGCCACGGCACCGGGAGGCAGCGCGCGAGCTGCTGACGGAACTGGCGACAAACCCCAACTCGGGCGTGACAAACCCCAACTCGGGCGTGACAAACCCCAACTCGGCGATCAGGGTCGGGATCTCGGGGGTCCCGGGTGTCGGCAAGTCCACGTTCATCGAGGCGCTCGGCAGTCAGCTGACCGCAGCCGGCCACAAGGTCGGCGTACTGGCGGTGGACCCGTCGAGCGTCCGGACCGGTGGCTCGGTGCTGGGCGACAAGACCCGGATGTCCCAGCTCTCGGCGGATCCGAACGCCTTCATCCGGCCGTCGCCGTCGGCCGGCACGCTCGGCGGGGTGGCCCGGGCCACGACGCAGTCCATGGCCGTCCTCGAGGCCGCCGGGTACGACGTCGTGCTGGTCGAGACCGTCGGTGTCGGCCAGTCCGAGGTGACCGTCGCGGGGATGGTCGACACGTTCCTGTTCCTCACGCTCGCGCGCACGGGCGACCAGCTCCAGGGCATCAAGAAGGGCATCCTCGAGCTCGCGGACGTCATCGCGGTCAACAAGGCCGACGGTGACCGCGAGATGGAGGCCCGCGGAGCCGCGCGTGAGCTGGCGGGCGCGCTGCGCCTGGTCCGCGGACACGGGGAGTGGGCGCCGCCCGTCGTCACCTGCTCCGGCCTGACCGGCACCCGCGTCGACGAGGTGTGGGACCAGGTCCAGCTGCACCGCGAGCACCTCGGTGTCGAGGGCCTCGCACGCAAGCGGGCCGAGCAGCAGCTGGAGTTCACCTGGGCGCTGGTGCGCGACGAGCTCGCCCAGCGGCTGCGTCACAGCAAGGCGGTCCGGGCGGTGCAGGACGAGGTCCGCACGGCCGTGCTCGCGGGTGACCTGACCGCGCCGCTCGCGGCCGATCGTCTGCTCGCCGCCTACGACACCGAGTAGACGGCGTAGGTTTGGCTTCGTGGAATCACGCAACACCTCCGACCTGCTGGCGCTTGCCGCCTCCGTCGTCGAGAAGTACGACGGCGAGCTGGTCGCGTTGCGTCGCGATCTCCACCAGCACCCGGAGCTGTCGTGGCACGAGGGACGCACGATGGACGTCGTGGGGGAGCACCTCCTCCGGTCGGGCTGGCGGGTCACCCGGATGCCGCGCAGCGGGATCCTCGCCGACATCGGCGTCGGCGGTCCCCGGGTCGCGTTGCGGGCGGACCTCGACGCCCTCCCGGTCGGGGACCTGACCACCGAGAGCTGGCGCAGCGAGAACGAGGGCGTGGCCCATGCGTGCGGCCACGACGTCCACACGGCAGCGCTCGTCGGCGCCGCCCACGCGCTCGGCGAGGTGCACCAGCAGGGTTTGCTGCGTGGCCAGGTGCGCCTCCTGTTCCAGCCGGCCGAGGAGGTCATGCCCGGCGGTGCCAAGCACCTGATCAACCACGGCGCGCTCGAGGACGTGGACCGGATCTTCGCCCTGCACTGCGATCCGTCGGTGGACGTCGGCGCCATCGGCCTGCGCACGGGCCCGATCACCAGCGCGGCCGACCGGATCGACGTACGCCTCGAAGGAAACGGTGGGCACACCTCCCGTCCCCACCTGACCGGTGACCTGACCTTCGCGCTGGCCAAGGTCGCCAGCGAGCTCCCTGCGGTCCTGAGCCGTCGGATGGATCCCCGCGCCGGCGTCAGCGTCGTGTGGGGCGTGCTGCAGGCGGGGTCGGCACCGAACGTCATCCCCGACCACGGCATGGCCAGCGGCACCGTCCGGATCCTCGAGGCGGAGGCCTGGGCCTCGTGCGAGGCGGTGGTCCGTGAGGCGGTCATCGACATCGTGCGCCCCTACGGCGTCACCGCCACCGTCGACTACCTGCAGGGCGTCCCGCCGGTCGTCAACGACCGCCTCAGCGTCGCGATGATCGCCTCGGCCGCCGACGAGCTCCTCGGCCTCCATCACCGCAAGGAGGTCGAGCAGAGCCTCGGCGGCGAGGACTTCGGGTGGTACCTCGAGCAGGTCCCGGGCGCGATGTTCCGCCTCGGCACCCGCACGCCGGGTGGCGCACGCTACGACCTCCACCAGGGTGACTTCCTGGTGGACGAGCAGGCGGTCGGCTTCGGTGCGCGGATGATGGCCGGGGTGGCCATCAACGCGCTCGGCTCGCGCTAGAAGGACGGGGCTCGAGACGGTTGCTGCGCAACCTCCTCGACCAGCGGCTTAGCCCTTCCGGTAGGGGATTCCGTCGGCGGCAGGTGCCCGCGAGTGCCCGACGAGTCCGGCGACGGCGATGATGGTGACGACGTACGGCAGCATCAGCATGAACTGGCTCGGCACCGGCGAACCGATCACCGACAGCACCCCCGACAGGTTCGTCGCGAAGCCGAACAGCAGCGCTGCGAGGGTCGCACGGACCGGGTCCCAGCGACCGAAGATCACGGCCGCGAGCGCGATGTATCCGGCACCGTCGGTCATCTCCTCGCCGAACTGCGGGACCGAGACCAGCGTGTACGTCGCACCGCCCGCGCCGGCGATCAGGCCGGCGATGATCATCGTGGTGTAGCGGGTCCGGTTGACCTTGATGCCGACGGTGTCGGCCGCCTTCGGGTGCTCGCCGACGGCGCGGACCCGCAGGCCCCACCGGGTGCGGTAGAGCGCCCAGGCCACCGCGAAGACCGCGAAGTACATCAGGTAGACGAGGATCGTCTGGCGGAACAGCACCGGCCCGATGACGGGGATCTCGCCGAGCAGCGGGATGGGGATCCGCTCGAAGTGCGGCGGGCTGTTCAGGCCCTCGGTGTTCTCGGCGAGGATCTGGCCGAACAGGAAGCTGGTCAGGCCGATCACCAGCACGTTGAGCACCACGCCCACGATCACCTGGTCGACGAAGTACGTGATCGCGAAGAAGCTCAGGACCAGCGCGACCAGGGCACCGGCGCACATCGCCGCGACCAGGCCGCCCCACGGGGATCCGACGATAGTGCCGAACATGGCCGCGGCGAACGCGCCGAACAGCAGCTGGCCGTCGATGGCGATGTTGACGACGCCGGCCCGTTCGCCGAGGACACCGCCGAGGGCGCCGAACACGAGGGGCACGGCGAGCGCGATGGAGCCGCCGAGCAGGCCGATCACCGGTACCGCGGCACCCGCCGCGGCCCAGCACAGGAAGCCGGTCATCGCGAGCACCGAGAACAGCGCCACCAGCCACAGGGGAGTACGACGACCGCGGCTCACCAGGAACGCGGACGCGACGGTGCACAGCGCGAGCAGGATGACGATCGTGGTGACCGAGGGCGTCGAGGGGACGGTGATCTCGGGCAGTTCGAAGAGGTCGGTGTCGGTGGCGAGGCGGAACGTCGTGTCGCCCTGCCGCGACTTGAGGGCGACGAGGAGCGAGACCAGCATCGTGACGACGCCGAGGACGATCGGGGCCTTGAGCGCGCCCCGCATGCTCGTGGCGACGGGGATGTCGTCGTCGATCGGCACCGGAACCTTGACCGGGGTGCTCATGCGGTCGCCTCCTTCGGAAGCCGGAACAGCGCTCGCACCAGTGGCGGCGCGGCGATGAAGAGGACGATCAGGGACTGGACCACCAGCACGATCTCGATCGGGATCCCCTCGGACGCCGACATGGCGAAGCCGCCGGCCTTGAGGGCACCGAACAGGATGCCCGCGGCGAGGATGCCGAGCGGCCGGGAGCGACCGAGCAGCGCGACGGTGATGGCGTCGAAGCCGATGCCGGCGTCGAGGTCCACCGTCACGCCGCTGGTGGCGGTGCCGAGGATCTGGTTGACGCCCGCGAGCCCGACGAGGCCACCGGCGATCAGCATCACCGAGATGTAGGTGCGTCCGACGTTGATGCCCGATGCCTGCGCGGCGTCCGGGTTCTCGCCGACGGCGCGGAAGCGGAAGCCCATCGCGGACTTGTTGAGCAACCACCAGACGAACACCACGGCCACCAGGGCCATGACGAACCCGAGGTGCAGGTTGAACTTGTCGCCGAGGAGCTTCGGCAGGATCGCCGACTCCGGCATCGCCTCGGACTTCGGGTTGCCCGAGCCCGGCGCCTGGAGCCAGCTCTGCTGGGACAGGGCGTAGAAGACGAGGTAGTAGCCGACGTAGTTGAGCATGATCGTGACGATCACCTCGTGGGCGCCGCTCTTCGCCTTGAGCACACCGGCGATACCGGCCCACAGGGCGCCGGCGAGGGCACCGGCGAGGACCGCCAGCGGCAGGTGCAGCACCAGCGGCAGGTCGACGCTGACGGCGACCCAGCCCGCGGCGGCACCGGCGAGCAGCATCTGGCCACGCCCGCCGATGTTGAACAGGCCGGCGCGGAACGCCAGTCCGACGCCGAGGCCGGCGAGGATCAGCGGACCGGAGTACTTGAGCGTCTCGGTGATCGGCCGGATCCGGGTCTCGAACAGCTCCGCGTCGGAGTTGTAGATCGCGCCGCGGAACAGCGCGCCGTAGGCACCGGAGATGGCCTCCTCGACCGCGGAGAAGAAGTCACCGGGCCGCGCGCCGATGTAGCCCGCGGCGGCGCGGACGTCCGGGTCGGTCACCAGGATCATCAGCGATCCGACCAGCACCGCGAGCAGGACGGAGAGCACCGAGACCAGGGCGTGGCCCGTGGCGATCTCGCGGAGCACGCCCTGCCACTGGCTGGGAGAGCCCGCTTCCTTCCCGGGCACGTCGTCCTCCGGCACCTCGACCTCGACGCCCGCAGGTTCGGGGGCCGCTGGGGGCTCCGGCGCCTTGGGCACCTCGGACTTCTCCGGCTCCGGGTTCTCCGGCACGCCCTTCTTCCCGCGCCTCATGCCACGATCCCTTCGGGCCGCTCGCCGGCCATCATCAGGCCGAGGGTCTCCCTGGGGGTGTCTGCGGGCACGATGCCGATGACCTTTCCGCGGTACAGGACCATGATCCGGTCCGACAGGGCAGCGATCTCGTCGAGCTCGGTGGAGACCAGCAGGACGGGGACGCCGGCGTCGCGGGTCGCGACGACCTGCTTGTGGATGAACTCGATGGAGCCGACGTCGACACCGCGGGTCGGCTGCGCGGCCACCAGCAGGCGCAGGTCGCGCGACAGCTCGCGCGCCACGACGACCTTCTGCTGGTTGCCGCCGGAGAGCTGTCCGGCAGTCGCGTCGATGCCACTCGCCCGGACGTCGTACTCGACCAGCTTCTCGCTGGCGAAGGTCTCGAGGATCTTGCGGCGGATCGTTCCGAAGCGGACGAACGGCTTGCCGTGGCTGCGGTTGAGCATGAGGTTCTCGGAGAGCGTGAAGTCGCTGACGAGGCCGTCGACCTGGCGGTCCTCGGGAATGAAGCCGACACCGGCGTCGAGCACCTTGCGGACCGACTTGCCGGCCAGCTGGTGGCCGTCGAGCTCGATGGATCCCTTGACGTGGGACTGCAGGCCGAGCAGCGCCTCGGTGAGCTCGGTCTGCCCGTTGCCCTGGACCCCGGCGACGCCGAGCACCTCGCCCGTGGCGATGGAGAAGCTGATGCTGTCGAGGTGGATGTGCCCCGTGGCGTCGATGACCTGGAGGTCCTTGACGACCAGGGCGTCGGCGCCGGGCTTGGCGGGGTCCTTGTGCACGGTGAGCTCGACCGGGCGGCCCACCATGAGGGCGGCCAGCTCGGCGTTGGTCGCGGTGGGGCTGGCCTCGCCGACGACCGCGCCGCGGCGGATCACGGTGATCCGGTCGGCGATCGCGCGGACCTCGCGGAGCTTGTGGCTGATGAAGACGATCGAGGTGCCGGATTCCTTGAGCTGGCGCATGATCGCCATCAGCTCGTCGGTCTCCTGCGGCGTGAGGACGGCGGTCGGCTCGTCGAACACGAGGACCCGCGCGTCGCGCGAGAGGGCCTTGATGATCTCCACCCGCTGCTGGACGCCGACGGGCAGTGTCTCGATGAGCGCGTCGGGGTCGACGTCGAAACCGAACCGTGCGGAGATCTCACGCACCCGTTCGCGGGCC
The DNA here is from genome assembly GCF_048654605.1 of Nocardioides sp. CPCC 206347. Lineage (NCBI taxonomy): Bacteria > Bacillati > Actinomycetota > Actinomycetes > Propionibacteriales > Nocardioidaceae > Nocardioides > Nocardioides sp. CPCC 206347. The sequence goes on along the minus strand of NZ_JBMCYZ010000001.1, from coordinate 1,045,102 downwards.
GCGTCGATGTCGAGCGAGCCGGCGAAGCCGGTGGACTCGTTGCCGAGCATGACGTTCTCGGCGACCGTGAAGACAGGGATGAGCATGAAGTGCTGGTGGACCATGCCGATGCCGGCAGCCATCGCGTCACCGGGACCGGCGAACGTCATCGGCACACCGTCGAGCATGATCTCGCCCTCGTCGGCCTGGTAGAGGCCGTAGAGCACGTTCATCAAGGTCGACTTGCCGGCGCCGTTCTCCCCGAGGAGCGCGTGGATCTCACCTTCCTCGACGGTGAGCGAGATCCGGTCGTTGGCAACCAGGGGGCCGAATCGCTTCGTGATGCCCCGCAGTTCAAGCGTCATGAACGGATCCTTACCGAGCGGGCGAACAGATACCAGTGAACTCGCCATGAATCTGTGGGCGAGGAAACAGACCGGGGGAGGCCGGCCCTGTGGCCGACCTCCCCTGGAGCCTGTCGTGCGGTGTTACGTGGTGCTACTTGTTGAGGTACGACGTGACCGGGATGGAGCCGTCGATGATGCCGGCCTTCACGGTGTCGAGCTCGCCGGCGAGCGTGTCGGAGATCTTGCTCTCGAAGTTGTGGAACGGCGCGATGCCGACTCCGTCGTTCTCGAGCGTGCCGACGTACGCCTCGGCGTCGAACTTGTCCTCACCGGCGGCGACGACCGCTTCGAACGTGGACGTCTTCATGTTCTTGAGGATCGACGTGAAGATGACGTCGGCCGTCTTCGGGTCGGTCTCGAAGAAGTCGGCGTCCACGCCGACGAGGGCGATGTCCTTGCCCGAGTCGGCGATCGCGGTCAGCGCGCCCTGGTAGATCGGACCACCGACCGGCAGGATGATGTCGGCGTTCTGGTCGAGGATCTGCTTGGCGGTGTTGGTCGCCTTCTCGTTGGCGTCGAAGCCACCGGTGAAGACGCCCTTGTCGTTGCCCTCCCAGCCGACGAGCTTGACGTCCTTGCCCTTCTCCTTGGCGTAGTACTCCACGCCCTGCTTGAAGCCGTCCATGAAGATCGTCACGGTCGGGAACGGCTGGCCGCCGTAGGTGCCGACGACGCCCGTCTTCGTGTAGTCAGCGGCCGCGTAGCCGGCGAGGAACGCCGCCTGCGCCGTGTCGTACAGGATCGGCTTGATGTTGTCGGCGTCCTTCGTGCCGTTGAAGTCGTTGTCGGCCGCGTCATCGATGAGGATGTACTCGATCTCCGGGTTGGCCTTCGCGGACTCCACGGTGGCAGCGGAGAGGGCGAAGCCGACCGTCACGATCGCGTTGCAGCCCGCGGTGACGAAACCGTCGAGAGCACCGGCGTAGTCGTTCTCGTTCTTGGACTCGAATTCCTTGTACTCGCTGTTCAGCTCCTTGGCCGCGTCCTTCACGCCCTCGTAGCTCAGCTGGTTGAACGACTTGTCGTTGAAGCCGCCCGCGTCGGAAAGGATGCAGGGGAGGAAGTCGCTCTTCTCGTCGGCCTTCTCGTCGGGTGCGTCGCCGCATGCGGCCAGGGCCGCGCTCGCCATGAGTGCCACGGCTGCGGCCGCCGACGTCCTCTTCCAGGTCTTCACAAATGTCCTCCAGGTCGACGCCCGCCGCTGGGGCAGGTCAGTGATGTACGGGTGTGGTGCTCCGGTGCATCCTCACCCACCGCCCGCTCCGCGGGAAGCACCTTGGATGAAACGGTTACCAACTTGGGACCATTTCTTGTGGTGCTCCGGGGGCGCGACCGAAGATCCTCGTGCCGGTGACAGGCAGGGCGCTAGGTTGGCCGGGTGGTCGACTGGGACGCCCTGCAAGCCGCTGCGATCGAGATCTCGGCGCACGCCTACGCGCCGTACTCCGGCTATCACGTCGGCGCGGCCGCGCTGGCGGACGACGGGCGGCTGCTCGTCGGGTGCAACGTCGAGAACGCCGCGTACGGCGTCACGCTGTGCGCTGAGTGCGGACTGGTGTCCCAGCTGCACGCGACCGGGGGTGGGCGGCTCACCCACTTCGTCTGCGTCAACGGCTCCGGCGAGGTGATCATGCCGTGCGGGCGCTGCCGCCAGCTGCTGTGGGAAGCAGGCGGAGCGCCGCTCGAGGTGCTCACCCCGGAGGGCGTGCTCACGATGGAGCAGGTGCTGCCGCAGGCGTTCGGCCCGGCGAACTTGATCCGACCGTAGGGTTCGGGCATGGCCGGAAACCACGACGCCGTCGAAGTCATCATCGCCAAGCGCGACGGCGGCACGCTCACCACCAGTCAGATCGACTGGATGGTCGATGCGTACACCCGCGGCGCGGTCGCCGACGAACAGATGTCGTCGCTCGCGATGGCCATCCTGCTCAACGGCATGGATCGTCGCGAGATCGCCGACTGGACGGCGGCGATGATCGCTTCCGGCGAGCGGATGGACTTCTCCTCCCTGTCGCGGCCCACCGCCGACAAGCACTCGACCGGCGGTGTGGGCGACAAGATCACGCTGCCGCTCGCCCCGCTGGTGGCGGCGTGCGGGGTAGCGGTCCCGCAGCTGTCGGGTCGCGGGCTCGGCCACACGGGCGGCACGCTCGACAAGCTCGAGTCGATCCCCGGCTGGCGCGCGCTGCTCTCCAACGAGGAGATGCTCACGCAGCTCGAGGACGTCGGCGCGGTCATCTGTGCGGCGGGTGACGGCCTCGCGCCCGCTGACAAGAAGCTCTACGCCCTGCGCGACGTGACCGGCACCGTCGAGGCGATCCCGCTCATCGCGTCGTCGATCATGAGCAAGAAGATCGCCGAGGGCACGGGCGCGCTGGTCCTCGACGTGAAGGTCGGCAGCGGCGCCTTCATGAAGTCGGAGGATCGCGCCCGCGAGCTGGCCGAGGTGATGGTGGCCCTGGGCAAGGACGCCGGCGTGAACACCGTCGCGCTGCTCACCGACATGGACACGCCGCTCGGCTTCACCGCCGGCAACGCGATCGAGGTCACCGAGTCGGTCGAGGTGCTCGCCGGCGGCGGCCCGGCCGACGTCGTCGAGCTCACCGTGGCGCTTGCCCGCGAGATGCTCACCGCAGCCGGTCGCCCTGACATCGACCCGGCGGCGAAGCTGGCCGACGGGTCCGCGATGGATGCGTGGCGGCAGATGATCAGCGCGCAGGGCGGCGACCCTGCTGCGGCCCTGCCGGTGGCCCGCGAGTCGCACGTGGTCACGGCTCCTGCCGACGGCGTGCTGACCCGGCTCGACGCGATGGCCGTCGGCCTCGCCGCCTGGCGCCTGGGCGCCGGCCGGGCGCGCAAGGAGGACCCCGTGCAGGCCGGGGCCGGTGTCGTCTGGCATGCGCGGCCGGGCGACGAGGTGGTGGCCGGGGCACCGCTCTTCACGCTGCTCACCGACACCCCGGAACGCTTCGAGCGGGCGTTGGCCTCCCTCGAGGGCGGGTACGACATCGCGGCTCCCGGGACGTCCTACGACGCCCGGCCCCTCGTGATCGACCGCATCGGGTAGGAATGAATCATGGCGAGTGAACTGACGACCGAGCTGCTGCGGGCGGCTCCCAAGGTGCTCCTGCACGACCACCTCGACGGTGGGCTGCGACCCGCGACGATCCTCGAGCTCGCCTCCGAGGTCGGCCACGAGCTGCCGGAGTCCGACGCCGAGGCGCTCGCGGCCTGGTTCGCCGAGGCCGCTGACTCGGGTTCCCTGGAGCGGTACCTCGAGACCTTCGCGCACACGGTCGGGGTGATGCAGACGGCCGACGCACTGACCCGGGTCGCCCGCGAGTGCGTCGAGGACCTCGCCGCGGACGGCGTCGTCTACGCCGAGATCCGCTACGCGCCCGAGCTCCACGTCGAGGCCGGGCTCGACCTGGCCGACGTGGTCGCGGCCGTGCAGAAGGGGTTCGAGGAGGGCATGGCCGCGGCCGGCGGGACGATCATCGTCCGCCACCTGCTCACCGCCATGCGGCAGGCCGCGCGCGCCATGGAGATCGCCGAGCTCGCCATCCAGTGGCGCGACCGCGGCGTCGCGGGCTTCGACATCGCCGGTCCGGAAGCGGGCTTCCCGCCCACCCGGTTCATCGACGCGTTCGAGTACCTCCAGCGCGAGAACTCGCACTTCACCATCCACGCCGGCGAGGGCTTCGGCCTGCCGTCGATCTGGGAAGCCGTGCAGTGGTGCGGCGCCGATCGGCTCGGCCACGGCGTGCGGATCGTCGAAGACATCTCGTTCGAGGACGACGGGACGCCCGTGCTGGGCCGGCTGGCGTCGTACGTCCGTGACAAGCGGATCCCGCTCGAGATGTGCCCGTCGTCGAACGTGCAGACCGGCGCGACCGCGTCGCTGGCCGAGCACCCGATCAGGTTGCTCGCCGCGCTGCGGTTCCGGGTCACGGTCAACACCGACAACCGGTTGATGAGCCGTACGTCGCTCAGCCAGGAGTTCGGGCTGCTGGCCGAGACCTTCGGCTACGGGCTGGCCGAGATGGAGTGGCTGACCGTCAACGCGATGAAGTCCGCCTTCATCCCGTACGACGAGCGGTACCGGCTGATCACCGAGACCATCAAGCCCTGGTACGCCGCGCAGCGCTGACGCTCAGGCCACGAACCAGACGTGGCTCCACCCGGCGACGCCGATGTGGTTGCCGGCCCATTCCTCCTCGGTCACGCGGACCAGCCGCCCGCGGGCAGGGTCGAACACCTGGATCGCGCCGTCCAGCACGGCGACGGCGAGGATGACGTGGCGGGGCAGCCAGCGGCTGCCGATGTAGACCGCGACGGGGCGGGTGGCGAGCTGCTCGCGCACGACCTCGTAGGCGATCGCAGGGCGCGGTCGCGCGAACACGGTGGCGACGTGCTGGCCGGTCAGGACGCGCAGCAGGTTCACGATCGCCCACGGCGGCGTGCCGAGGGCGCGCGGCCACGGCATCTGGAAGCGGTCACGTGCGCTGGTCGCGGACGTGAGGACCCGGTGCTCGTCCTTGATCTCGGCTGCGGCCCCCTCGCCGGCGGCCGGTCGCCACTCGGTCAGGATCGCCCTGGCAGCAAGGGCGCTGGCGGCGCCGCAGCTGCGCGGATCGGGCTGCTTGAGGGTGGACGGGTCGAGGTCAGCTGGCCAGCGCATGGTCGTCGCCCTCCGGGTCGCGCAGGTCGGCGAACGCGCGGTCGCCCGTGGCCACGCGGCAGCCGGCAGCGACCGCGCGTCGGACGACCTGCCGCTGGGCGCGGGCGAGAGCCAGGCCACGACGGAGCAGGACCAGCGGTGGCTTGCGGTGTTCGTGGAGGTCGCGGGTCAGCCGCCGCCAGAAGGTGACGGCCGGGTGCTGGGTGATGCAGTACGCCGCCTCGAGCATGCCCGAGCGACGGCACTCCTCGACCACCTCGGCCGCGAAGATGCCCTCGGCGCAGAACCGCGTGGCGCCGTTCAGGTCCAGGCGCTGGGTGCCGGTCCGCCTGCTCTCGGAGATCGAGTAGATCGGGACCTCGGTCGCGCCGTTCGTGCAGAGCTCGCGCAGGGCAGTGAGTGCGTCGTCGCGGTGCCAGGTCCCCGGGTGGTCCCAGTCGACGAGGCCGGCGTTGGCGCCCTCGGTGATCTGCGGCAGGTCCGGCTCGTCGCCGTCACGGTAGAAGTCGTCGAGCCGCAGGGTCGGCCAGCCGTGCGCCTTCTCCAGGCGCTCCGCCAGCCGCGACTTTCCCGATCCCGAGGGGCCGGCGAGGACGATCACACGCGCGGTCATGGGAGTCGAGTCTGCCGCATTTCGTCCCGTCCGCGCAGTCCGCGCACGATGGCGGCGAGTGCCTCGTCCAGCTGGGCGTCGGTGCACCCGCCGAACCCGATCACCAGGCCGTGCCGGGTGGTGGACCGGCAGTAGTCGGCGAGCAGGGGGACGTCGTAGCCCTTCGTGCGGGCCGAGGCGTGGGCAGCCTGGGCCTGGGCCCGCGGGAGCTCGAGGGTGGCGTACATGCCGGCGATCGGCCCGGTGGTCCGGGAGTACGGCGCCAGTGCGGCGGCGACCCGCTCGCTCCGCTCCGCATAGGTGCGACGGGCAGACCGGACCACCTTGTCGACGTACCCGTCGCGGAGCAGGGAGAGGTAGGCGCGCTGGACCGGCCAGGACGCGGTGTCGTGGGTGATGGCGCGCATCTGGTTGAGCGGGTCGAGGAGTGCGGGCGGCGGGACCATCCAGCCGAGCCGCATGCTCGGCGCGACCGTCTTGCTGGCGGTGCCGAGATAGGCGACCCGCGTGCGGTCGAGGGACGCGAGGGCGGGCACGGGCGCGACGTCGTAGCGGAACTCGGAGTCGTAGTCGTCCTCGATGACCAGGGCTCCGCTCGCGCGGCTCGCGTCGAGGAGGGCGAGGCGTGCGGACCCCGACATGGTCGGGCCGAGGGGATGCTGGTGGGCCGGAGTGACGTAGGCGCCGGCGCAGGTCGAGAGCGTGGTTGCGTCGGGTGGCGGCCCGAGTGCCGGCAGGTCGACGACCTCGCGCCCTGCCAGGCGGATCGTGGTGACGGCGGCGCGGTACCCCGGGTCGTCGACGGTGACGGGGCCGGGAGGGAGGACGCCGAGGAGGTGGCGCAGGCCGTCGGTGGTTCCTGCGGTCACCAGGACCTCGTCCGGATCGCAGTCCAGGCCTCGGATCCGGCCCAGCCGGGCGGCGATCTCGGTGCGGAGCTCGGGCAGTCCGCGCGGGTCGTCGTACCCCGCCGGCGGGCGGGCGGTCGACACGTCGCGCCAGGCCCGGCGCCAGAGCGTGGTGTAGCGCGGGTCGATCCACGGGGTGCCGGCATCGAGGCGCAGGAGGGGCCGGGGTGTGGGGGCTCGTCGTCGCGTGCGGCTGGGGGTCGGGGTGGCCGGGGCGCTCGCGGACACGAAGGTGCCGGAGCCGTGGCGGCCCTCGAGCCAGCCCTCGGCGACGAGCTGTCCGTAGGCCACTTCGGTGACCGCGCGGGCGACGCCGAGCTCGGTGGCCAGGGCGCGGCTGCTGGGCAGGCGGTCGCCTGCGGCGAGGCGACCGTCGGTGACCTGGCGGCGGATCTGGTCGGCGAGCTGTCCGCCGAGGGGTCGTCGGTCGTCCCGGTCCAGGACGACGGCGAGGGTGGCTGCCATGCGAGTGTCCTGCCGTAGTGGTGCGTGATTGGCCCGTGTGTGCAGGCCACTTGCGCACGAGTCTAGAGGCATGAGCACCGAAGCGCCCCTGTCGCCGACGCCCCGAACGACCATCACCCGAGGTCGCAACCGGATGGTGTCCGACCGCGCCGAGCTGCACCGCTTCCTCGCCGACGGTCTGGTGGCCCACCTCGGGGTGACCGTCGGCGACCACCCGCTGGTGCTCCCCGCCGCCTATGCGATCGACGTCTCCGGACCGGATGCAGGCGGGACGCTCTACGTGCACGGGTCCGTCGCGGCGGGGTGGTTGCGGCAGGCGCAGGGCGGCACGGTCTGCGTCACGGTGACCGAGGTCGACGGCCTGGTGGCCGGCCGTTCGGCGTTCCACCACTCGATGAACTACCACTCGGCAGTGGTCATCGGAGCGGCGCGGATGGTCGACGACGAGGAGGAGCGGCAGCACGCCCTCGACCTGATCGTCGACCACATGATCCCCGGCCGGTCCGCCACTCTGCGGCCCAGTACCCGCAAGGAGCTCGCAGCGACCGCGGTGCTGGCGATCCCGCTCGCCGAGGCCTCGATGAAGGCGCGCGCCGGGGACCCGGTCGACGAACCCGACGACGTGGCAGCCGGCGTGTGGGGTGGCTGCATCCCGCTGGCTCGTGTCTCGTCGGGTGCCGTGTCCTCGGCCGACTCGCACGGCGACGTACCCGAGGATGTCGCACGCCGCGCCGTGGCGTTTGCCGGCGGTCGTGCCCGTCATTGAAAGTCGGTGGCTGCGGGGACCCCGCCCCGCGAGGATGACTGCCATGGACGATCCTGGCCGATTCCTCGCGGCGTACGACGAGCAGCTCCGGACCGACGCCGAGACACCGAGCGCGGTCGCCGTGACGAGGCATGGTCCGTTGCGGCTGGTGACGTTCGCAGGTGGTCGCGGGTTCATCACCTATCAGGACCTCGACGGTGCGGACGCCACGGGCATCGTTCGACTCGTCGAAGCGGCACTCGCGCACTACCGGGCGGATCCCGAGATCACTCGGGTGGAGTGGAAGACCCGGGGGCACGACGAGGCGCCGGGACTGCACCAGTGCCTTGTCGATCACGGGTTCGTCGCTGAGGAAGCCGAGTCCATCATGATCGGCGAGGCACAGAGCCTGGCGGTCGACGTACCTCTGCCCGACGGCGTGACGCTGCGACAGGTCACCGCCCGGGACGACGTCTTCGCGATGAGTGCGATGAGTGCGCAGGCCTTCGGCGACTCGCCCAGTGAGGGCGTGGAGATGGCTGAGGCGCTGCTCCGCCGACTGTCCCTCGATGACGGGATGGAGCTGTGGGTCGCCGAAGCGGGCGGCCAGGTCGTCTCCGCAGGCCGCCTCGAGCCGGTTCCGGGGACCGACTTCGCCGGGATCTGGGGCGGCTCGACACTCAAGGAGTGGCGTGGCCAGGGGATCTACCGGGCACTGACGGCAGCGCGGGCGCGGTCGGCACTGCGTCAGGGCAAGACGTTCATCAACAGCGACTCCACCGAGTACTCGCGCCCCATCCTCGAGAGGTACGGCTTCGTCAAGGTCTCCACCACCACGCCGTACCTCTGGCAGCGCAGCTGACGGCGCCGGACGTCCTGTGTCCTCCAGGTTGATTGATGTCAATCAACCTGGAGAACAGGTCAGATCCCGATCGGGTGCCAGACCGTCTTCGCCTCGACGAACGCGGTCATCCCGGCGAGCCCCGGATCGGCGGTCCAGTCCGGCTCGGCGGCAGGCGCGCGGCGTACTCGCTTGAGGTTGTCGGCCGCAGCCACCTCGAGGGAGGTCGCGAGCTCGGCGTCACCGGCGATGCCGGCGAGGTCGATGGCGTTGACGTCCATGTGGGAGGCCAGCCAGGGGCCGAGGGTGGCCGCGTCACCGGTGAGGATGTTGATGACACCACCCGGCACGTCGGAGGTCGCGAGGACCTCGGCGAAGGTGACCGCCGGGAGCGGACGCGCGTACGACGACACGACCACCGTGCTGTTGCCGGTGACGATGACGGGCGCGATCACGGAGACCAGGCCGAGCAGCGAGGACGCTTGCGGGGCCAGGACGCCGACGACGCCGGTCGGTTCGGGGGCGGTGTGGTTGAAGAACGGGCCCGCGACGGGGTTGGCGTTGCCGATCACCTGGGCGAGCTTGTCCGCCCAGCCGGCGTACCAGACGAGGCGGTCCACGGCCTGGTCGACCTGGTTGCGCGCGGCAGCAGCCGTGGCGCCCTCGGACTGGCGGACGGCCTCCTCGAACTGCGGGCGACGGTCCTCCATCACCTCGGCGATCCGGTAGACGACCTGGCCGCGGTTGTAGGCCGTCCGCGAGGACCAGCCGTCGAACGCCTTGCGTGCTGCGACGACGGCGTCGCGGACGTCCTTGCGCGACGCCAGTGCCGCGTTCGCCACGAACTTCCCCTTGCTGTCGGCCACTTCGTAGGAGTAGCCCGACTCCGAGCGCGGGAACGCGCCGCCGATGTAGAGCTTGTAGGTCTTGCGGACGTCGATGCGTGCCATCAGCGCTTCCCCCCGGAGATGTCCTCGGCCTTGAGGTAGGCAGCCAGGCCCTGCCGGCCACCTTCGCGGCCGTAGCCCGATTCCTTGTAGCCGCCGAACGGGCTGGCGGGATCGAATTTGTTGAACGTGTTGGCCCACACGACGCCGGCTCGGAGCTCGGACGCCATGTGCAGGATCCGCGAGCCCTTCTCGGTCCAGACCCCGGCCGACAGGCCGTACGGCGTGTTGTTGGCCTTCTCGACGGCCTCGGCCGGAGTGCGGAAGGTCAGCACGGACAGGACCGGGCCGAAGATCTCCTCGCGGGCGATCCGGTGGGCCTGGGTGACGCCGGTGAAGACCGTCGGCGCGAACCAGAAGCCCGAGGAAGGCAGGTCGCAGGCCGGCGACCAGCGGTCGGCGCCCTCGGCGTCACCGATGCCGGTGAGCTCGTGGATCCGCGCGAGCTGCTCGGCGGAGTTGATCGCACCGATGTCGGTGTTCTTGTCGAGCGGGTCGCCGACGCGGAGCGTGCTCATCCGGCGCTTCAGCTTCGTGAGCACCTCGTCAGCGATCGACTCCTGCACCAGCAGCCGCGATCCCGCACAGCAGACGTGGCCCTGGTTGAAGAAGATGCCGTTGACGATGCCCTCGACGGCCTGGTCGATGGCCGCGTCGTCGAACACGATGTTGGCGGCCTTGCCGCCGAGCTCGAGGGTGACCTTCTTGTCGGTCCCCGCGACCGCGCGCGCGATGGCCTTGCCGACGTCGGTCGACCCGGTGAAGGCGACCTTGTCGACGTCCGGGTGGCTGACGATCGCCTGGCCGGTCGAACCGGCGCCCGTGACGATGTTGACGACGCCGGGCGGGAGGTCGGCCTGCTGGCAGATCTCGGCGAACAGCAGGGCCGTCAGCGGTGTGGTCTCGGCCGGCTTCAGGACGACGGTGTTGCCGCACGCGAGCGCCGGCGCGATCTTCCACGCGAGCATCAGCAGCGGGAAGTTCCACGGGATGACCTGGCCGGCCACGCCCAGCGGCTGCGGGTTCGCACCGAGCCCGGCGTGCTCCAGCTTGTCGGCCCAGCCGGCGTAGTAGAAGAAGTGAGCGGCGACGATCGGTACGTCGACGTCCCGGCTCTCCTTGATCGGCTTGCCGTTGTCGATGGACTCCAGGACGGCCAGCTCGCGGCCGCGCTCCTGAATGATCCGGGCGATCCGGAAGAGGTACTTGGCCCGTTCCTTGCCCGACATCCGCGACCACCCGCGGAACGCGCGCCGCGCGGCCTTCACGGCGAGGTCGACGTCCGCGTCACTGGCCTCGGCGATCTCGGCGAGGGTCTCCTCGGTGGCCGGGTTGATGGTCTTGAACGACGAGCCGCGTCCGTCGACGAACTCGCCGTCGATGAACAGGCCGTACGACGCCTTGATGTCGACGATGCTGCGCGACTCGGGCGCAGGGGCATATTCGAAGGCCATGTCCTCAGTCCAGGGTGAAGTAGTCGGGACCGCTGTAGCGGCCGGTCGTCAGCTTGGTGCGCTGCATCAGCAGGTCGTTGAGGAGCGTCGACGCACCGAACCGGAACCAGTCCGGGTCCAGCCAGTCGTCGCCGGCGATCTCGTTGACCATCACGAGGTACTTGATCGCGTCCTTGGCCGTGCGGATGCCGCCCGCGGGCTTCACACCGATCTGCACGCCCGTCGCCTCGCGGAAGTCGCGGACCGCCTCGAGCATCACGAGCGTGACGGGCAGCGTCGCCGCCGGCTGCACCTTGCCGGTGGAGGTCTTGATGAAGTCGGTGCCGGCGAGCATCGCCAGCCACGACGCGCGGCGGACGTTGTCGTAGGTCTGCAGCTCGCCGGTCTCGAAGATCACCTTGAGGTGGGCGTGCGTGCCGTCCGGCCGCACGCACGCGTCGCGGACGGCGACGATCTCCTCGAACACCTGGAGGTAGTGACCCGCGAGGAAGGCACCGCGGTCGATCACCATGTCGATCTCGTCGGCGCCCATCGCGACGGCGTCGCGCGTGTCGGCGAGCTTGATGTCCATGGACGCGCGGCCGCTGGGGAACGCGGTGGCCACGGCCGCGACGTTCACCTGGTCGCCGACGATCGCCTTCACCTCACCGACCAGGTCGCCGTACACGCAGACGGCGGCGGTCGAGGGGCAGGTCGGGTCGGCCGGGTCCGGGTGCAGCGCCTTCGCAGCGAGCGCCCGCACCTTGCCGGGAGTGTCCTGGCCCTCGAGGGTCGTCAGGTCGACCATGCGGATGGCCAGGTCGATCGCCCATGCCTTCGCGGTCGTCTTGATCGAGCGCGTCCCGAGTCCTGCTGCGCGTGCTTCGGCGCCCACCTGGTCGACGCCCGGCAGGCCGTGCAGGAACCGGCGCAGCGATGCTTCGCTGGCCGTCACTTCGGAGTACGCCGCGAGTCCCGGATGGGGATCGGTGGGGGCGGTGGTCGGCATCTGCCCAGCATAGGGTTGCGGGCGTGGAGAGCGAAGGCGTGAAGAAGGCGGAACGGTTCAGCACCGGCGGCATGGTCGGCGGCGTGTGCGGGATCGTCGGCGTCGCGGTCGTGCTGGTGCTGGGCAGCCTCGACTCGACGAACAGCATGCCGGCCTGGGCCTACCCGGCCGGTGCGCTCGCGATGGTCCTGATCTGGACGGTGCTGCTGCGTCCTGCGCTGGTGCTCGGCGAGCACGACGTGGAGCTGCGCAACATCCTGCACAGTCGCTGGATCCCGTACGCGCGGATCACCGAGGTCATGGTCGAGCTCGTCACCACGTTCGTCACCGACGAGGGCAAGTACGTCGCCAGTGGCTTCGGGCGCTCCCGGCGCAGGATCCGGCGTGACACCCGCGGCCTCGTCGAGGAACAGCCGTCGAATCCGTCGCTCGGCTGGATGGTCAAGAAGAAGCTCGAGCGCCGCATCGATGACGCCCGGTTCCTGGGTGGCGAACCGGGTTCCCTCCGCCATGCCTGGGCGTGGCCCGAGATCGCCGCGCTGGTGGTGGCGGCCGTCGCGACCCTGGTGACGTTGGTCGTCAGCTGAGGCTCGTCAGAGCCCCGCTGCGGTCGCGATGTCGGTGCGCAGCGCGAGCAGGCCGGTGGCCGCCTCGGTGCGGGCCGTCGCGACGTCGTCGTCACGGACGGGGACGACCACCTCGAGGTAGCACTTGATCTTCGGCTCCGTCCCGCTCGGGCGTACGACGACACGGCCGCCGTCCGCGGTGCGATAGCGCAGCCCGTCGGTCGGCGGCAGGTCCTTCGACCCGGTGGTCAGGTCCTCCACGGACACCACGGCGGACCCGCCGAGCGTGGTCGGCGGCGTGGCCCGCAGCTGCGCCATGGCGGCCGCGATGACGGACAGGTCGGTCACGCGCACCGACAGCTGGTCGGTCGCGTGCAGGCCGTAGGTGACGGCGATGTCGTCGAGCAGGTCGAGCAGCCCGCGACCCTCGGCCTTCGCCGCGGCCGCGATCTCGCAGAGCATCAGCGCCGCGGAGACGCCGTCCTTGTCGGCGACGTGCGTCGGGTCGACGCAGTAGCCGAGCGCCTCCTCGTAGCCGAAGACGAGGTCCGGCAGCCGGCCGATCCACTTGAAGCCGGTGAGGGTCTCGACGTACGGCTGGCCATGGGCGGCAGCCATCGTGCCGAGCAGCGACGAGGACACGATCGACGTCGCATAGACGCCCTGCTTGCCCGAGCGCAGCAGGTGGTCGCCGAGCAGCGAACCGACCTCGTCGCCGCGCAGCATCCGCCAGCCATCCGGGCCGGGCACGGCCGCGGCGGCCCGGTCGGCGTCGGGGTCGTTGGCGATCACGATGTCGGCACCGTTGGCGGTCGCCAGCGCGATGGCGAGGTCGATCGCGCCGGGCTCCTCCGGGTTCGGGAAGGCGACGGTCGGGAAGTCGGCGTCGGGGTGTTCCTGGGCCGGAACGATCTCCGGGGCGTCGAAGCCGGCGGTCTCGAGCACGGCAGGCAACGCGCTCGCGCCGACGCCGTGCAGCGGCGTGTAGACGATCTCCAGGTCGCGCGGTCCGTCGCCGGCGATGCCGGCGGCCCGGTCGAGGTAGGCGTCGATGATGCCCTCGTCGAGAACCCGGCCCTTGGCGGCCTTCAGTGACGCGCGCGGCACGGACGCGAGCGATCCGACCGCGTCGATCCGCTCGGCGATGCCGCTGTCGGCCGGCGGCACGATCTGGCTGCCGTCGCCGAGGTACACCTTGTAGCCGTTGTCCTGGGGCGGGTTGTGGCTCGCGGTCACCATCACCCCCGCGACGCAGCCGAGCTCGCGGATCGCGAACGCCAGCAGCGGCGTCGGCAACGGACGGGGGAGCAGCAGCGGGCGCAGGCCCGCCCCGCTCATCACCTCGGCCGTGTCCTGGGCGAACACGTCGGAGTTGTGGCGGGCGTCGTACCCGATGACGACGGAGGCGCCCGGCTCGGCGCCCTCGCCGAGGAGGTACGACGCCAGGCCGGCCGCCGCCCGGATCACGACGATGCGGTTCATCCGGTTGGGCCCCGCACCGAGCTCGCCGCGCAGGCCCGCCGTACCGAACTCCAGCGTCCCGCGGAAGCGGTCGGCCAGGTCGGCCTGGGCCGCGGCGTCACCGCCCTCGACCGCCGCGATGATGCTGGAGAGCTCGGCACGGGTGTGCTCGTCGGGGTCCTCGGCGAGCCAGGCCCGGGCGCGGGAGATGAGGACGTCGGCGTCGGGCGTGGTCATGCAGGGCAGGTTAGTGCTCAGGCATCGATGGTGGTCATGTCGCCGTACCGCGCACCCGCCACGGCGTCGCGCGGGACCGCGTCCGCGAGGGCTGCCAGGTCCGCCTCCGTGAGGACGAGGTCCGCGGCGCCGATGTTCTCCTCGAGGTACTTCACCCGCTTGGTGCCGGGGATCGGTACGACGTCCTCACCCTGGGCAAGGACCCAGGCGAGGGCGAGCTGTCCCGGGGTGCAGCCGTGCTGTGCGGCGATCTCGGTGATCCGGTCGACGAGGACCAGGTTGGTCGCCAGGTTGTCTCCCTGGAAGCGCGGGAAGTACGCGGTCGAGCGGCTGTCGCCGGCGTCCGGCTCGGCGGTGATCGCGCCCGTCAGGATGCCCCGGCCGAGCGGTGAGTAGGGCACCAGGCCGATGCCGAGCTCGCGGATCGTCGGGAGGATCTCGTCCTCGATGTCGCGGGTGAAGAGGGAGTACTCCGTCTGGAGGGCGGTGATCGGGTGCACGGCGTGTGCGCGCCGGATCGTCTCCGCCGAGGCCTCGGACAGCCCGAGGTGGCGGACCTTGCCGGCCTCGACGAGCTCCTTCATGGCGCCGACGGTCTCCTCGATCGGGACGGTCTTGTCGACGCGGTGCTGGTAGTAGAGGTCGATGTGGTCGACGCCCAGCCGCTGGAGCGAGGCGTCGCACGCCGCATGCACGTACTCCGGTGTGCCGTTGATCCGGATGCGTGTGCCGTCGGCACCGCGCTCGTTGCCGAACTTGGTGGCGAGCTGGACCTCGTCGCGACGACCTGCGATCGCCTTGCCGACGAGCCGTTCGTTGGTGAACGGGCCGTACATGTCGGCGGTGTCGAGGAACGAGCCGCCGAGGTCGAGGGCGCGGTGGATGGTGGCGATGCCGCCGGCCTCGTCGGGGGAGCCGTAGAACTCCGACATGCCCACGCAGCCGAGGCCGAGGGCGGAGACGGTGAGGGGAGAGGTCGTGCCGAGAATGCGTGTCGAGAGGGTCATGTCCACCAGCAAACTCCTTGGAGTGCGCTCCAGGTCAAGCGATCGCCCTCGATCGGCGCAGGCGGTCCTCGTAGATGCCGATCTTGTGGTCGATCGCACCCAGGTGCGACGTGACCTCGGCGAGCTGCTGCAGGACGTGCTCGCGATGCGCCTGGAGGAGCTCGAGCCGCTGCGGCTCGTTGCCGTCACCCGCCCGGACCAGGTCGGCGTACCGGCGTACGTCGCGGATGGGCATGCCGGTGGCGCGCAGTCGCGTGACGAGGACGATCCAGCGGACGTCCTCCTCGTCGTACCGGCGATGGCCCGAGGACGAGCGCGGGACCGGACGGAGCAGGAGGCCGTCCTTCTCGTAGTAGCGCAGCGTGTCGGAGGAAAGGCCGAGCGTCTCGGCAGCCTCCGCGATCGTGAGTCCGGGCATGCCCGAGTGTCGCTCCTGAAGTGCACTCCAGGTCAAGCCCGCCGGGATGCACGCCGGTCGTCCATGATGGAGGGGTGCGCCGGTCCTACTCCTTCGCGAGCTCGTGGGAGGTCGCTGCGCCCGTGGATGCGGTCGCGACCGCGCTGACCGACCTCGAGCACTACCCGCAGTGGTGGCCCCAGGTGCGCGCGGTCGCCAAGCTCGGCCCGGACACCGCATGGGTGCGCTGCCGGTCGGCGCTGCCGTACACGCTCGACCTGGTCCTCGACGCCGTCACCCGGCTCCCGCCGGTGGTCGAGGTGAGGATCAGCGGTGACCTCGAGGGGTACGCCCGGTTTGCGCTCGCGGCGACGACCGGTGGCACCCGGCTCGACTTCCAGCAGGAGGTGGTGGTGTCCGGAGTGTTGGGGGCCCTGTCGGGGATCGCCCGCCCGGTGATGACGTGGAACCACGACCGGATGATGGCGGGTTGTCGCGAGGGGTTGGCGCGGCACGTGCTCGCTGGTTGAGTGCGAGGCGCTGGGTGCGCGTGACCGCCGGTGGTTGAGGTGCGAGGAGCGTAGCGACGAGCCTCGAAACCCCCACCTGTGGACAACTCGGCCTGATCAGAGGCCCGTGTCGGAGGCCGCGCGGTCGTGTTGATGGCAGGGCTGTCGGCCATCAGGCTTCCTCGGTCCTTGGGTCCTCGAGCGAGTTGAGTACAGCAACCCTGCCCAAGGTGCGCCAGAACCGCGAGGCTCCACCCATGCAGCCCGAGCAAGGACCCGTCCCGACCGGCGGGAAGCGACTGGCTCCTGCCGCACTCCTCGTCGCGATCGTGGCGTCCATGTGGCTTGTCGGTGGAGCTCACATCTGGCGCGTCGAGGTCCGAGAAGTCGCAACCTTCGGGCTGGAACAAACGCCGCCTGGAACAGTCGGGGACCCCGGCTGGCTTGTCACCGCGCTGTTCACGATTCCGTTTGCGATGGTCGTGGGCTGGACGCTGAGACGCAGCCGCAGCCGATGGCCTGTCGCGATCGTGGCCACGATTCCAGCGGTCGCGATGGCGGTCTGGTTCTCGGTGTTGTTCATGGCCGGCCGATTCGCTGGCGACGACAGCCCCGTCGAGACGTTCGAGATCGAGTTCGCCTGGCTCATGTTCGGGTGCACGGCGTCCCTTCACGCCGTGACCGTAGGTGTCGCGACGATTCCCGTCAGGGTGTGGGCGGGCCTGATCTGCCACCGCAGCGATGTCCGGAATTAGATTGCGAGTGCTGATGGAGCGCGAAGGCCTGATCCGCCACCTCGTTCTGGCGGCGCTGGGCGCGGTCTTGCTGCTGGTCCTCTCGGGTCCGTTGCACTGGGGCCCAGTCTTGGATTTCGAGGGATGGGTGTGGGCTGCGTTGCTCGTGCCGGCGGTGGCGCTCGGTGCAATGGCGGGGCTTCTTGACGGCGCGCTCACTGCCTCGGCTGAGGCGGGAGCCGCCGGCCGGTTGTTCGCCGTCGTGCTCGAACTTGCCGTCTTGGTGCCACTGTGGTGGGTCGCGGTGTTCATGCTGGGTTGGTCGGGGCAGATCGACGGGCAGAGTGCCGACCCGTCCACAGTGATGGTGCCGATCGTGGGTTGGTTGGTCGGCCCCACGGTGCTGCACCTCGTGGCCGGCAAGCTCCGGCAACACCTACGAGCGTCCCCGGGTTGGCTCCGATCGGAGCCCAGTTCCGCCCTCCACGACCAGTAACCGCTCCCCGGCGCGACGCGCCATCCGCGGGTGTGGTTCCTGAGCCGCTTGCCCAACTGCTGGCTGGCGTCAGGACGATGAACCGGTCGAGCTGAGCGCCCGCTGCTTCGCGATGAACTTCGTGGCCATCTTGTTCACGAAGGTGGGTGCGAGCCGACCGATCCGCCAGGCCATCCGGGCCTGCCGCGGCTCGATGACCAGCGCCCGGTCGGCGGCCACCGCCTCGAGGGCGCGCAGGGCCAACAGGTCGGGGTCGACGGGGTTCTTGATGCCCTGGCCCTCGAGGTAGAAGTCGCGGCCGCGGAACGCGCCGAACTCGCCCTTGTCGAGGATCGGGGTGTCGACGGCCGCCGGACAGACCGCGGTGACGCCGACGCCGTACGCCGCTGCCTCGGTCCGCAACGCCAGGGACAGCCCGACCACCGCGTGCTTGGTGGTGACGTACGACGTCATCAGGCCGGCCGCCATCAGTCCGCCCATCGATGCCGTGTTGACGATGTGGCCGGAGCCTTGCCTGATCATCTGCGGGTACGCCGCGTGCACGCCGTGGACGACGCCGCGGATGTTGACGTCGATGATCGCGTTCCACTGGTCGAGCGTGAGGTCCTCGGTGTTGCCGAGGAAGGTGATGCCGGCGTTGTTGAACATCAGGTCCAGGCGACCGTGGGTGGCGACCACGGCTTCGACGGCTTGCTGCACCTCGGCGGCGGAGGTGACGTCGACCCGACGAGCGGTCGCGGAGCCGAGCCCGGTCGCCGTACGAGCCACCGACTCGGCGCCGGCGAGGTCGACGTCCGCACACACGACGTGCGCGCCCGCGCCCACGAGGGCCCGGGTCAGCGCGGCGCCGATCCCGGAGCCACCCCCAGTGACGATGGCGGTCCTGCCGGTGAGGTCGGGGGAGCTCATGCGAAGGCCTTCTCGATCAGCCCGACGAGGTCGGGGTAGCGCTTGAGGTGGGCGCCGCCGTTGATGGCGAGCACCTCGCCGGTGATCCACGCGGCGTCGTCGGAGAGCAGGAAGCGGACGGCGGCGCCGATCTCGGACGGTTCTCCGGAACGGCCGAGCGGGGTGTTCTCGAGGTAGTCCTCGCGGATGCCGGCGATGTCCATCGCGGGCGTCGTCAGGGGAGTGACGACCAGGCCCGGCGCGACCGCGTTGACCCTGACCTGGCGGTGCGCCAGCTCCAGTGCGGTGACCTCGGTGAGGGCGACCAGGCCCGCCTTCGCTGCACAGTACGCCGCCAGGCCGGTTCCCGGCTGACGGGCATTGAGCGACGACAGGGACACGAGCGAGCCGCCGTCGGCGATGCGCTTCCCGGCGTGCTTGAGCACGAGGAAGGCGCCGGTCAGGCAGACGTCGACGACGCGCCGCCACTCGGCCGCGTCGTGGTCGACGACGCGGGACAGCGTGCTGACGCCCGCGCAGTTGACGACGCCCGTGAAGCTGCCGTGGTCCGCGACCACCCGCTCGAAGAGGGCCTCGACGGATGCCTCGTCGGTGACGTCGACCTCCACGTCCGCACCGGTTCCCGGGAGGTCGCCGATCACGACGCGATGGCCGGCGGCAGCCAGGGAGTGGGCGGTGGCGGCCCCAATCCCCGAGGCGCCTCCGATGACGACCGTTACCCGCATGAACCCATCTCCTGACATTCGTCTGTTCCAGTTGACACGTGTCAACTCGCGGTCCTAACGTGACGCCCGTCACCCGAAGTTGTCAAGCCGACTGTCTAGGAGAAACGAATGCGACGCTCGACTGTCGCCGTGATCGGGGCCGGCATCAGCGGCCTGACGATGAGCAAGATGCTCGCCGACTACGGGCTGGAGTTCGCGACCTTCGAGTCCTCGGACCGGGTCGGCGGCAACTGGGCGTTCGGCAACCCGAACGGTCACAGCAGCGCCTACAAGTCGCTGCACATCGACACCTCGAAGCACCAGCTGTCCTTCAAGGACTTCCCGATGCCCGACGAGTACCCCGACTTCCCGCACCACACCCAGGTCAAGGAGTACCTCGACAGCTACACCGACGCGTTCGACCTGCGCCGCCACATCGAGTTCGAGAACGGCGTGCTGGCCGCCCGTCGGCTGCCCGCCGGGGAGGGCGGCTGGGAGCTCGAGACCGAGCGCACCGGCACCCGCCGCTTCGACGTCCTGCTCGTCGCCAACGGCCACCACTGGGACCCGCGCTTCGCCGAGAAGCCCGGCGAGTTCACCGGTACGACGATGCACTCGCACGCGTACATCGACCCGAGCTCGCCGTACGACCTCAAGGGCAAGCGGATCCTGATCATCGGCCTGGGCAACAGTGCTGCCGACATCGCCGTGGAGCTGTCGAGCAAGACGCTCGACAACGAGGTGATGATCTCGACGCGATCGAGCGCGTGGATCGTGCCGAAGTACTTCGCAGGCAAGCCGGCCGACAAGTACTACCGGACCTCGCCGCACATCCCGTTCGCATGGCAGCGCAAGTTCGTCCAGGTCATGCAGCCGCTCACCGCCGGCCGGCCCGAGGACTACGGCCTGCCGACGCCCAACCACAAGTTCTTCGAGGCGCACCCGACCCAGTCGGTCGAGCTGCCGCT
This sequence comes from Nocardioides sp. CPCC 206347, assembly GCF_048654605.1. Taxonomy (NCBI): domain Bacteria; kingdom Bacillati; phylum Actinomycetota; class Actinomycetes; order Propionibacteriales; family Nocardioidaceae; genus Nocardioides; species Nocardioides sp. CPCC 206347. The sequence goes on along the minus strand of NZ_JBMCYZ010000001.1, from coordinate 1,025,086 downwards.
GCGGCTGGGATCGGGCGACCTGAGCGCCAAGGGCGACATCGAACGCTTCGACGGTCAGACCGTGCACTTCGTCGACGGCACGTCCGCGGACTTCGACGTCGTCATCCACGCGACCGGGTACAACATCACGTTCCCGTTCTTCGACCCCGAGTTCCTCAGTGCGCCCGAGAACCACATCCGGCTCTACAAGCGGATCTTCAAGCCGGGCATCGACGACCTCGCCTTCATCGGCTTCGCCCAGTCCACGCCGACCCTCTTCCCGTTCGTGGAGTGCCAGACGCGACTCGTGGCGGCCTGGCTGGCAGGTCGCTACGCGCCGCCGTCCGAGGCCGAGATGGAGCGCGTCATCGACGAGGACACGCAGAAGTACACCGCGCACATGGTGCAGCGGCCGCGGCACACGCAGCAGCTCGACTTCTTCCTCTACGAGCACGACCTCCGGGTCAAGGAGATCCCTGCCGGTGGCGTCCGGGCAGGAGCGGCGCGATGAGCGGTCCCACGGACTCCGCGGGCGAGGAGCGCAGCTGGGCGCGGATGGTCGACCGGCGCAGCGTCAACCGCGGCGACCTGCGCCGCGCAGCGCTGCTCGAGGCCTTCGACGAGCTGCTCCGCGAGCAGAGCCTCGAGCAGGTCAACGTCGCGGAGATCTCGCGTCGCGCGGGCGTGACGCGCTCGGCGTTCTACTTCTACTTCGAGAGCAAGGCCGTCGCCGTCCTCGCCCTGATGGCGGAGCTGTACGACGACGCGTCGGAAGCCACCGACCTGCTGGTCAAGGCCGAGGGTGAGCCGCGGGAACGGGTCCGCAACGTCCTGGCCACGCTGTTCGACTCGGTGGACCGGACCCCGCACACCTACCGTGCACTGCTCGAGGCCCGGGCCAGCAGCCCGTCCGTGCAGGAGCTCTGGGATGCGGGTCGCGCCGAGTTCGCGACGATGGTCGCGGACATGATCCGCCGCGAGCGGGCCAGCGGGCACGCCATCGACGGCCCCGATGCGGCAGCCCTCGCCGCCGTGCTCCTCGACCTGAACGACCACTCGATCGAGCGTCACGCCCGGGGTTCCGGACCGGGTCGGGAGCAGCACATCGACGCCATCACCCACCTCTGGATCCAGGCCATCTACGGGAGCACCTCGTGACGAACTTCAGCTTCACCTCCTCCGGCGTGCGTTGTGCCGCCACCCACTTCGCGCCAGCAAGCCTCGAGACCAGGGCACCGGTCGTCGTCCTCGCCCACGGCCTCGCGGGCACGCAGGACTCCGGCCTGGCGCCGTTCGCCGAGGCGTTCGCCGCCGCCGGCATCCACGCCGTCACCTTCGACTACCGCGGCTTCGGGGCCAGTGACGGAGATCCGCGCCAGGTCGTCTCCCTGGCAGGACAGGTCGCCGACGTGCATGCCGCGATCGACGCCGCGAAGCGGCTCGACGGCGTCGACCCGGAGCGGGTGGTCCTGTGGGGGATCTCGCTCGGTGGCGGTCACGTCGTGTCGGTGGCGGCGGAGCGGTCCGACGTGGTCGCGGTGATCTCGGCCGTCCCGATGGTCGACGGTGTGGCCGCGGGTCGACTTGCCCTGCAGCACCACAGCGCCGGCCAGCTGCTGGCGTCGACGGGCCGTGGCGTGGTCAGTGCGCTGCGTCGCAAGGCCGGGCGTGGGCCGTCGATGATCCCGGTGGTGGCGATGCCCGGTGAGGTCGGCGCGCTGACGTTGTCGGGCGCCTACGAGGACTACCACTCGATCGCCGGGCCGACCTGGCGCAACGAGGTCGCTGCGGACGTCGTGATGGAACTGGGCGGCCGCGCGCCGGCGAAGGCGGCGGCCGGACTGTCCGTGCCGTGGCTGGTGCAGGTCGCCGACTTCGACCGCAGCGCCCCGCTCCACGCCGCGATGAAGGCCGCGTTCAGTGGCCGGGCCGAGGTCCGCCACTACCCGGGCGACCACTTCGACCTCTTCCCCGGCAAGGCCTTCCACGAGCCCGCGGTGCAGCACGCCCTGCACTTCCTGAGGCGCCACCTGGGCCTGGCCGACGTGGTCGCGAGCGAGCCGGAGGCCGTTCGTGTCTGACACCGTTCGCGCACTCCTGCTCCAGCACGCCGAGCGCGACTCCGTCGCCCTCCGGTACGACGACCGCACCTGGACCTGGCGCAGCTACCTCGGCGAGGCAGCGGCCCGCGCCCATGTCCTGCGCGACATGGCTGATCCGGCGCGGCCGTTCCACGTCGGCGTACTGCTTCCGAACACACCCGAGATGGCGTTGGCCATCGCTGCGGGCGCGATCGGCGGCCATGTCACGGCGGGCATCAACGCGACGCGTCGGGGTGCGGCGCTCGCCGCCGACGTGCGCCGGGCGGACTGCCAGGTGCTGCTGATTGACAACGAGCACCTGCCGCTCCTGGCGGGCCTGGACCTCGGTGGTGCGGTGGTCATCAACACCGACGACGCGGGGTGGGCGAATCGGGTGGCAGCCGCACCGACCGGCACCGACGGGTTCCCCGACGTCGGGGCGATGGACACGTTCATGCTGATCTTCACGTCGGGCACCAGTGGCGATCCCAAGGCCGTGCAGGTCGCCCACTTCATGGTCGTGATGGCCGGCTCGGTCCTCGCCGACAAGTACGAGCTGGGCACCGAGGACGTCGTCTACTGCTCGATGCCGCTGTTCCACAGCAACGCGGTGATGTCCGGGTTCGCGGTGAGCGTGGCGTCGGGCGCAGGCCTGGCGGTTGCGGACTTCTCCGCGCGGAGCTTCCTCGACGACATCCGGCGCCACGGGGCGACGTACCTCAACTACGTCGGGAAGCCGCTCGCCTACGTGCTGGCGACGCCCGCGCAACCGGACGACGCCGACAACCCGTTGCGGTACGCCTTCGGCAACGAGGCCGCCGACCGGGACATCCGCGAGTTCGCCGAGCGCTTCGGATGCTCCGTGTGGGACGGCTTCGGTTCGACCGAGACGGCGATCATCATCACGCGCACGGAGGACACCCCAGCCGGGTCGATCGGCGTCCCGTTCGACGGCGTTGCGATCTACGACCGGGAGACCCGGCAGGAGTGCCGCCGTGCGGTGCGTGACGCGGATGGTCGCGTCGTCAACCTCGACGATGCGGTCGGTGAGCTGGTGAACACGCAGGGCGCCGGGTTCTTCGCCGGGTACTACAACGACGAGCGGGCCACGGCGGAGCGGCTCGACGGTGGCATGTACTGGTCCGGCGACCTCGCCTACCGGGACGCGGACGGCTTCGTGTTCCTCGCCGGCCGGACCGATGACTGGTTGCGTGTCGACGGCGAGAACATCGCGGCCGCGCCCCTCGAGCAGCTGCTGCTGCGCCACGACGCGATCTCCCAGGCCGCGGTCTACGCCGTCGCCGACGAGCGGGTCGGCGACCAGGTGATGAGCGCGTTGGTGTTGCGGCAGGGCGCCGTGCTGACCCCGGAGGACTTCGGTGCGTTCCTGCACGCGCAGGCGGACCTGTCGCCGAAGGCGTGGCCGCGCCATGTGCGGATCGCGGAGGCGCTGCCGAGCACCGCCACGAACAAGGTGCTCAAGAGGGAGCTGCGCGCCGAGGGTGTGGCCACGACCGACCCCGTGTGGGCACGTGGCGAGCGAGAGAGGACCTACCGATGAGCTTCGACGTGATCGTGAAGAACGGCCGCTGGTTCGACGGCACGGGTGCTGCGTCCGCCGTCCGCAACCTCGGCGTCCGCGACGGTCGGGTCGTCGAGATCAGCGAGACCGACCTCGATGAAGCGGAGTGCCCGCGGGTCATCGACGCCGCCGGCCACTGGGTGATCCCGGGCATGGTCGACATCCACACGCACTACGACGTCGAGGTGCTGGTGCAGCCCGCACTGGTCGAGTCGCTGCGCCACGGTGTCACCACGATCCTGCTCGGGTCCTGCTCGCTGTCGACCGTCCACGCGAGCCCGTCCGATGCGGGTGACCTGTTCGGCCGCGTCGAGGCGATCCCGCGCCCGTACGTCGTCGGCGCACTGGACGACACCAGGACCTGGACGACGGCGGGGGAGTACGTCGCCGCACTGGAGGCCCTGCCGCTCGGGCCGAACGTCGCTGCCTTCATCGGGCACTCGGACATCCGGGCCGCCCGGATGGGCCTGGAGCGGTCGACCGACGCCGCGGTGAGGCCGACGGCGGCCGAGCTGGCGCAGATGGAGGCCGACCTGGTCGACGCACTCGATGCTGGTTTCGTCGGCATGTCCTCGCAGCAGCTGATGTTCGACAAGCTGGACGGCGAGACCTGCCGCTCGCGGACCCTGCCGTCGACGTACGCACGACGCAGGAGCGGCGCCGCCTCAACAAGGTACTGCGGGCCAGGGGCCGCGCGCTGCAGGGCGGACCGGATGTCGCCAAGCCGCAGAGCCTGGTCACGATGGCCTTCAGCAGCTGTGGCTGGGGATTCAAGCCGGCGCTCAAGGTCAGCCTGCTGTCGGCCGCCGACATCAAGGCGATCCCGCTGGTCGCGCACCTGTTCCCGCTGATCGCCCGCTGGGTGAACCGCTTCGGCGGCAACTTCCGGTTCCAGCACCTGCCGGTGCCGTTCGAGGTCTACGCCGACGGCATCGCCCTCGTGGTGTTCGAGGAGTTCGGCTCGGGTGCTGCGGCACTGCACCTGTCGGACCAGGTCGACGCACAGCGTGCGTTGCTCGCCGACGCTGCGTATCGCCGTACCTTCCGCAAGGACTACGACAAGAAGTACGGACCGCGCGTGTGGCACCGCGACTTCTTCGACGCCGAGATCACCGAGTGCCCGGACGTCTCGGTCATCGGCAAGACCTTCGGTCAGGTCGGCGTCGACCGTGGCGGGATGCATCCCGTCGACGCGTTCCTCGACCTCGTCGTCGAGCACGGCGACAAGGTCCGCTGGCGTACGACGATCTCCAACCACCGCCCCGCGGTGCTCGATCGTCTCGCCGCCGACCCCGGGGTTCAGCTCGGGTTCTCCGACGCCGGTGCGCACCTGCGCAACATGGCCTTCTACAACTTCGGCCTGCGGCTGTTGCGGCGGGTGCGCGACGCCGAGCAGGCGGGTCGCCCGTTCATGACCGTCGAGCACGCGGTCCACCGGCTCACCGGCGAGCTCGCCGACTGGTACGACATCGACGCCGGTCGCCTCCGTGTCGGCGACCGGGCCGACCTGGTCGTCATCGACCCTTCGCGACTCGACGCGTCGCTGGACGCCTACGCCGAGGACCCGATCCCGGCGTTCGGTGGCCTGTCGCGGATGGTGAACCGCAACGACGCCACCGTGGTCTCGGTGCTGGTCGGTGGTGAGGAGGTCTTCGCCTCGGGTACTGCGGGTTCGGCTGTCGGAGTGCGTCGAACGGGCAAGTTCCTGCGGGCTGGTCGCGTGCGGACTGTGGAGAACTCGGGCTGATCGGGGGCTTGTGTCGGTGGGTTCTGGTCCAATACTCGTATGGCAATCGGGTGCGGGCAGGGCGAGCAGGATCGGCTGGTGGAGATGTCCGTCGGCAATGTCCTGGCGTTCGTCGAGGGCCAGCATGCTGCGCGGGTGGAGGCTGAGCGGAACATCCTGAAGGCCGCCTACCAGTGGGCGGTCCTGCATTCGCCTGACCGGTTGCCGCTCTCGGACAAGCGGGGTCGGGAGCGGGCCAAGCGTGCGGGTGGTGTGGGGACGCCGTTGATCACCGAGTACGCCGCGGCAGCGTTCGGGGCCCGGATCCAGACCAGTCCGTACGGGGCGAAGAAGTTGATCGCGGACGCGGTCGACATCAAGCTGCGGCTCCCACGGATCCAGTCCCGGGTCGACGCCGGTGAGGCGCGTACCGGTCATGCCCGCCACGTTGCCGAGGCGACCCGGGAGCTGTCCGAGTCGGAGGCGGCGTGGGTCGATGCCGAGGTCGCGGAGTCGTGTGACGGCCGGTTGTCGTGGACCCGGTTCCAGGCGTTGGTGGAGGGCAAGGTCGCCGCCGCAGCCCCCGAGTTGGCGCGGTTGAAGGAAGAGGCCGCAGCCCGGGAGGTGTTCGCCCGGATGTCGCGGGTCAACAAGCACGGCATGGCCACCTACACGGTCCACGCTGATGCGATGACCATCGCCGGCATCAATGCCGCCGCCAACGCGGTCGCCGACTCCGAGGACCTGAAGGAAGCGATGCCCGACGCGTCGGCCAACCAGCGCCGGGTCGCGGCCGTCGCGCGGCTGATGAACCCGGCCGCGCACCTCGACCCAACGGTGGGGCCGGTGAAGGTGCGGGTGAAGGTCTACCTGCACCTGTACGGCGACTCGCCCATCGCCCGCCTGGAGGGCCACGGCCCGGTCACCACCGACTGGGTCCGCCACCAGGTGGCCCGGCTGGGCCTGGGTGGCAACGTGCGGGTGGCACCGGTGATCGACCTGAACAACCAGGCACCGGTCGATGCGTACGAGATCCCGTCCCGGATGAGGGAGGCAGTGCACCTGATCCATCCCGGTGACGTGTTCCCCTACGCGGCCAACACCAGTCGGCGGATGGACCTGGACCACGCCATCCCGTACTCCGAGGGCGGGCCCACCACGGTGGGGAACCTCGGACCGTTGACCAGGACCCATCACCGGATCAAGACGCATGCGGGTTGGGAGGTACGACAACCCTTCCCCGGGATCGTGATCTGGCGAGATCCCCACGGGGCGCACTACCTGGTCGATCAGACCGGAACACGGAGAGTCACCGGCACCACCGGCGACCAGACCCTCACGCCCGCAGAACTCCACTTCACCCAAAGGCTCATCAACCACCTCGCCGCCTGACACCCCGCCCGTTGGTGACCACGCGGGTCGCAGAACAGCGCTGTCATGCCGAGATGAGCTTCAGAGGTGGTTGCCCTGTTCGTCGAGTCGCACTGATCTAGCCGCTGTCGGAGCTGGACTCCCGACCACCACGGGATTCAGAGGACCGGGCGACGAATGCGACCGATTGCGGCCCGCGCACCGTGCGGATAGGAAACACTGGCCGACATGGGCTCGCACCAACGATCGCGTGGCATGACCGTCGCTATCACCCTGGTCCTGTTCGTGGCGAGTCTCATCACGCTCCACGCAGCCGGTTTCATCCTGTTCGACGACACGACGGGCTACGGCACGGACACCTCCGGCGTGGGCCTGCTAGTCGCCCTGCTTCTGGCTCTGGGGGCGCTCGTCACAGCCTTCGGCGACCCGATCTCCCGCCGTGTCCTGGGCGGCGCCCTGGCGGTTCTCGACGCCACAATCATCGCGATCGGGGCTTCGGACAACGGGTTCCGGTTCTTCTGGACCACCTACGAAGGCGAGCTCCTCCAGTTCGAAGTCGTGCTGGGCCTCGTCGCGCTGGTACTGCTCACACCCTCCTTCCTCCGCCCAACGGAATCACCCCACTTGGCTGCCGCCTCGACTTCGACAACCTTGAACGGGCAGAACCTCACGACTTGGTCGCGCGCCAGCCTCTACCTCTGTGCTCTCGTCGTCGCAATGTTCATCGCCTTCGGCATCGGCATCGCCCACTTCGAGGCAACCCAGTGCAGCGGACCCGACTTCGGTGGGGAGTGCGACCTCGCCGCGCTCGAAGGACTGCTGTTGGCCGCTGGCGCGTTCGTGCTCGGCGTGATCGCCATCCTCGTAATTGAGGTGAGCGGCGCCGTCAGGCGTCGAGCCGCCGCCCGAGGGCAACACCAGCGCGCCAGCTTGTAGACCGCGCAGCAAGCTCCTCGGCCCGGCGCACTGCCTCGTCGGGGCGGGAGCCGGACCAGGCCGCGACCTGCTCAACGTGCCGATGATCGCACCGACCGGCTGAGCCGCTGAACGTTGTTCACGATCGGGCAGGATGTGCGGGTGATCGATCGACGAACGCTCCGACGCATGTTCCTGTCGAGCTTCAGATCCATTGACCTGGCCTACGTTGGCGACGGATGCCAAGTCGCGCACCCGACACTCACTTGGTCAATCTCGCTGGTCGTCGACGGCAGCGGAGCGAGCGCTCCCTACCGCCTGGTCCTGGGTGCGTCACTACTTCAACTTGGAGTACTTGCTCCCCGCAATGCGGAGGACTGCTACATGTTCTTGCCGCTTGGGTATGAGCGCAGCCAGGTGAACCCAGATCTGCCATACATGCCTGATCCCGCGTTCCCGGAGTGGCCCGGCACTGATGAGGAGAGAGCCGGCGCCATCGCTCGTTGCGTAGCCGGCACGGTGCGATACGCACGAGAGGTCGACTCTGTGGACGCATTGCGCACGCGCTACTCGGGCGGCGACTACGACAGCGCGTTCATCATGGCGCCGATGCGCGAGCTCCTGGCTGATCACAGCTGAAGGCGCTCGTCCGCTGCTGCCGCGGAGCGCGCGGCCGTGGCGATGTGCGGACGGGTCTGGGGAAGGAGCCTAGGTCGACGGCTGGTACCAGTTGTAGGGCCGCTCGTCGCCGGGCACCGTTAGACGGGACTTCCGCAGATTCAGTCGGTCGAGGGCAACGCAGGAGGACCGCTCGCCGGGTAGGACGCGAAAGAGATGAGCGGTCAACGGCCACTCGTTGAGGATCCAGTCGTTCACGGCTTCGACCACAACCTCGGCCAGGCCGGTGTCTTGCTGGTCTTGGCGAAGCCAGAAGGTGACCATGGCCGACGCGAGCGGTGTTTCGTCGATGAGCCGTCGATCTGCCTCTGCGGAGAATAGGTATTCGCGAAGCGGATTCAGGTACAAGCAGCCGAGCGCCTCAGTCCCCGATGGGGCGAGGAGCACAAACGTGAACGCGCGGCGGTTGTTGTGGTCGTCCTCGTGCTTCGCGACCAGTTCAAGATCGTCCGAGAACGTGAACCCTTCGACAGGCCACCGGCCATCACTGTGGACGCGGATGACTTCCGGGCTTGCCATGTACGACGCGTAGTCCAACGCAGCCGTGGCCGCGGTGAGCGGGGTCGCAATGAATCGCTCATGCTGCAGTCCCGTTGGAACCGAGGCCTTGTCGTCGAGCATCGCTTCCTTCTCGCGTTCGAAGTCAGCGGCACAGTACGCGTTTCGGCGCAGTCGCGCCGCGCGCGTTCAACGATGACGGGCGCGGACGTAACGGATCTGCGGACCACGCCGGGCTACGAGAACGAAGCGAACACGGCCATCGAAGGACCTGGCATCACCACCCGGTCTTGGCATACGCGGGGCCCACGGCGCTGATCCCGAGCGGCGGCGACGACCAACCGACAACCCTTGCGCGCCGAACGGTCCAGGGTCGCCCGGTGGAGTTCGTGCGCGGCCAGCACAGCTCGATCCAGATGCTGAGGTTCAACCTTGGTCCCGACACCTGGCTGCTGGCATCACTGGATCGAGATCGCGCGACGTCCAGCGATGACCGAACACTTGCACTGGCCGCGGTTCTCCTTGCGGAGGGCCCGCGACCAGGCGGGCCGGGCTAGCGACGCACCGAGGCGAACCGCACGACGGTGGTGCTGGCCCTGACCTTGCTGTCACCCGGGTACGACGCCACGACGGCGTACCTTCCGACCCTCAGCCTGGGCAGCCACACGGTCGCGAGGCCGGCTTCGTTGAGCCTGATCCGGGTGGTCCGGAGCACCGTGCCGTTGCTGTTCCTCAACCGCACCGTGATGACCCCGGTGGCGGCGCCGACACCGCCACCGGTCACGCGGATCCGGAGGCTGCCCGTGCGCCAGGGGGTGGGCTTGCGGTTCCAGCCGATGCTCCACACCGCAGCGACCCTGGCCACGGTGAAGGTCGTGGAACTGGTCGTCGGGTTCACGTTCGCGTCGCCGGCATAGGTGGCGACCAGCGCGTAGGTGCCGGGCTGTCGCCGCGTCAGCGCGACGGTTGCGGAGTCGTTGTCGTCGAGCGGCGCCGACGTGGACATGAGGACGGCGCCGGCCAATGTCTTCACCTGGACCTGGATGTTCCCTGTGGGCGATCCGACCGAGGAGTTGATGAACACCGTCGCGGATCCGGCCACCAACGGCGTCGGCACCCTGGTCACCGAGATCGAGGCGGTGGAGGTCGCCTTCTCGATCGTGTAGACAAGGGTTCCCTCTGCCTCGGTGATGTCGCCGTTGCCCGGGTAGAACGCGGTGAGCGTGTAGTCGCCGGCGTATCCGGGCAGCAGGGTCACCTCGGCTTCGCCCTCGACCAGGGGCAGCGTGTCATTGGTGAGTACGACGTCGGCACTGTTGGTGACGGTGACCTCGACGGTGCCGGTGGCGGGGTTGCCTTCGTCGTCCGTGACGGTGATCGTCGCGGTACCCGCGAAGTCCTGGCTCGGGGCGAGGTCGAGCGCGATGGCCACGAAGCCGGGCTCGGCCGCGCGCACGCCAGCGCCCGCTCCCGCAGCCTGGGCCGCGGGAGTGCCGGCCGGGCTCAGGACGGACGCTCCCGTGGCGGTGAGAGCGACGGTGACGAGGCCGGCGATGCTCCGGCGTACGGACTTCATCGGCTTCCCTTCAATCAACGAGCATACGACTCCTGCCGCCAGGGCGGTGCCGTCAGGACGTGGCGCTCGTGAAGCGCCGGCCGACCCGGGCGAGCACCTCGACGAGCTCCGCGGGCTCCTCGACGGTGAAGTCGCAGTCGAGGTTCGCGAGGACCATCACCGGCCAGTCGAGGCTGTCGGTGTTCATCGTCATCACGCAGGTGTCGCCGGTCGCCTCGACCGTCCCCCACCGGCCCATGTAGGCCTCGACGTCGGCCGCGGGCGCGGCCATCCGCACCCGGACCTGGTGGCGCTGGGGGCGGTTGCGGAGACCGTTGTTGACGAAGGCGACCGCATCGCCACCGGGCACTTCGCGGGGTGCGAACCGCTGCCCGGTCGTGGTCGGCGTACCCGCGATCCGGTCGATCCGGAAGGACCGCCAGTCGTGGCGGTCCCGGTCGTACGCGACGAGGTACCAGCGGCGCCCGATGTTGACCATTCGGTGCGGCTCGACGCGTCGCGTGGTCGCGGCCCCATCGGCCGCGGTGTAGCCGAAGGACACCGGCTCGTCGTCACGACAGGCCTGGGCGAGCGTGGTCAGCACCTCCGCGTCGAGCGTCGGCCCGCCGGACCAGGGGAGCGCGTCGGTCTGCGTCTTGAGCGCATCCATTCGCCGGCGCAGGCGCGGCGGCATCAGGCCGATCACCTTGGTCAGCGCCTGCACGGCGGTGTCCTCGAAGCCGGGTACGCCGCCGCCGGCCGCCGAGCGGAGGCCGACCGCGATGGCGACCGCCTCGTCGTCCTCGAGCAGCAGCGGAGCCATCGCGCCGCCCGCCCGCAGCTGGTAGCCGCCGGCCACCCCGCGCACCGCGTCGACGTCGTAGCCGAGGTCGCGCAGTCGCTCCACGTCGCGGCGCACGGTGCGCTCGCTGACCTCCAGCCGGTCGGCCAGGTCGCCACCGGCCCAGAACCGATGGGTCTGCAGCAGGGACAGCAGGCGGAGCATCCGGGCGCTCGTACTCATGTTCTCCAGACTAGTTCTGATTCAGGACAGAAACTGACCTAAAGGCTCCTTAGCGTTGTCGTCATGGAGATGAACCAGAGCAAGTTCCAGAACAGTGGCCCGGTGATCCGCACCGTCGGACTGACCCGCCACTTCACGCGAGGCAAGGACACGATCGAGGCCGTGCGCGGCCTCGACCTGGAGGTGGCGGCCGGCGAGCTGGTCGCCTTCCTCGGACCGAACGGCGCCGGCAAGTCGACGACGTTGCGGATGCTCACGACCCTGATCGCGCCGACCGAGGGCTCCGCGGAGGTCGCCGGCTTCGACGTCGTCCGCGACCGCGCCGCCGTCCGGCGCTCGATCGGGTACGTCGGCCAGGGCAATGCCGCGGGCCACCAGTTCCGCGGCCGCGACGAGGTGATGTGCCAGGCCCGCGCACACGGCCTGTCGCGCCGCGACGCGCGCATCCGCACCGAGGAGCTGCTCGAGGCGTTCGACCTGACCGAGCACGCCGGCCGGCCGGTCGCCCAGCTGTCGGGCGGCCAGCGTCGTCGGCTCGACGTTGCGATCGGTCTGGTGCAGGAGCCGCCGATCCTGTTCCTCGACGAGCCGTCCACCGGCCTCGACCCGCAGAACCGGGCCAACCTGCAGGAGCAGGTGCGCCGGCTCAACGCCGACCTCGGCACCACGATCGTGCTGACGACGCACTACCTCGAGGAGGCCGACGCCCTTGCCGGCCGCGTGATCGTCATCGACCACGGCGAGGTGATCGCCGACGACACCGCCGGTGCTCTCAAGTCGGCCCTCGGGGACCTCGTCGCGATGGAGTTCGCCGACGTGCACGCCGCTCGGGCAGCAGCCGAGCGGGCCGACCGCATCGCCGGCGCGCAGATCACGGTCAACGGCACCCACGTCTCCGTGCGCGCCGCCTACGGCCGCGACGCGGCGCCCGGCCTGGTCGCCGACCTCGCCGCCGTCGGCACACCTGTCACCCGCCTCGAGGTCGCGGGCCCCACGCTCGACGACGTCTTCCTCAACCTCACCGGCCGCAGCCTGCGTGAGTCCCAGAACGAGAACGCCACGACCGCCACGACTGAAGGAGCGGCAGCATGACCATCGACATCGAAGCCCCCACGGCCACGGCGCCCGCCGTTCGTCGTACCCCTGTCCCGGCGAAGCCGGTCGGCCTGGTCGCCGACATCGTCAACGTCCTCGTCCGCGAGCTGCAGCCGGTGCTGCGCCAGCCCGTGTCCGTGCTGTTCGCGATGGTGCAGCCGCTGGTCTTCCTCGGCCTGTTCGCGCCGCTGCTGCCGGACACCGGCGACGGCGCGGCACTGCAGTGGTTCGTGCCCGGCATCGTGGCCATGACCGCGCTGATGAGCGCGTCGTTCACCGGAGCCAACCTGAGCGAGGAGATCATCAGCGGCTCCTTCGAGCGACTGCTCGTCTCGCCCGTCCGGCGCTCCGCCCTCATGGTCGGGAAGTCGCTGCGCGAGATGGTGCCGCTGGTCCTGCAGACCGTGATCATCGTGGCCGTCGTGACGCCTTTCAGCTTCGACCTGCACCTTCTCGGCGTGCTGACCGGCATCGTGGTGCTCGTCCCGTTCAGCGTCGGCCTCGGCGCGCTGAGCCTGGCGCTCGCCATCGCGGCGAAGGAGCAGGCGTGGGTGTTCTGGACCGTGCAGCAGACGGCGATCTTCCCGCTCCTGCTGCTCAGCGGAGTGCTGCTGCCGATCGACGGGGCGCCGGGCTGGTTGAAGACCGCCTCCGACCTCAACCCGATGAAGTACGTCGTCGACGCCGAGCGGCACCTGTTCGCAGGGTCGTTCCCGATGGACACCCTGGCAGCCGGCTTCGGTGCCTCGGTCCTGGTCGGTGCGTTCGGCCTGTGGGTCGGCGTGCGGACGATGAACCGGGCGAGCTAGGCCCGCCCCAGCTTCAGATGCGCGGCACCACCCGGGTGAGCAGGTCGCCCATCCGGGTGGCTGCTGCGCGTCCGGCCTCAAGCACCTCGGCGTGGTTGAGCGGCTCGCCGCTCATGCCCGCAGCGAGGTTGGTGACCAGGCTGATGCCCAGGATCTCCATCCCTGCCTCGCGGGCGGCGATCGCCTCGAGCGTCGTACTCATGCCGACGAGGTGGCCGCCGAGGACGCCGGCCATCCGCACCTCGGCCGGGGTCTCGTAGTGCGGTCCGGGGAACTGGACGTAGACGCCCTCGTCGAGCGACGGCTCGATCTCGCGGCACATCTCGCGCAGGCGGCTGGAGTACAGGTCGGTCAGGTCCACGAAGTTGGCGCCGACGATGGGGGACTGGCCGGTCAGGTTGATGTGGTCGCTGATCAGCACCGGGGTGCCGGGCGTCCAGGTGGGCTTGAGGCCGCCACAGCCGTTGGTGAGCACGATCGCGCGACACCCGGCCGCGGCCGCTGTACGCACGCCGTGCACGACCGCAGCGACACCGCGGCCCTCGTAGTAGTGGGTGCGGCTGAGGAACACCAGCAGGTGCTGGTCGACGCCACCGTCGACGCCCGGCACGCGGATCGACCGGATCTTGCCGGAGTGGCCGGCGACGGCCGACGCTGCAAAGCCGGGCAGGTCGGTCACGTCGATCTCGGTGGTGTTCGCACCGCCCGACCCGTCGAGCGCGTCAGCGGCGGGCAACCACCCCGAGCCGAGCACGAGCGCGACGTCGTGGCGCGCCACGCCCGTCAGCTCGGCCAGACGGGCGGCGGCCGCATCGGCCAGGGAGTACGGCGAGGTCGACTCGGTCACGGACGCGACTCTAGCCGTCACCAAGCGGCAGCGAGGAGTTCCGGGACGTACCCGTGGCGGACCCGCTGCGGGTGGTTGCCCACGGGCAGGTAGGCCACCTCCTCCATCGTGTCCGTGGAGAGCACTGCGACGGCGTCGTCGTCCGAGAGGGACACCCAGCAGGTGTCGTTGAGGCCCTCGGTCGACCAGTACGGCTTGCCGTAGTGGTGGCCGGTGGTGGTCTCGTCGAAGTACGTCGCCTCTCCGGTCCCGGAGTCGATGAGCGCGGCGTAGTCGTCCATCGTTCCCGCGGCGCAGAGGGTCTCGCCGTCGGCGCTGATCGCCAGGCCGTGGTGGGCGGAGTCGTTGACGTACTGCTCAAGCAGCATGTTGGGCACGCGGTTCTCGAGCTGGACGACGTCGACGACGGCGCCGGTCGTGGGCTCGGTCTCGCCGCCGAGGGTGTAGTCCATCGTCCCGTTCAGGTCCGCTGCCTGGGTGTCGAAGACGACGTACCCGTGGAGGAACGACACCTGGAGGTAGAGGAAACGGCCGTCCGGGTGGACCGCCACGGGGCGCACCGCACTGCTCATGCCCGGGTGGCCGGCCTCGGCGAGCTCGTGGCCGATGTTCCAGCGTTCGAGGACCTCGAAGTCGTCGGTGGCGACGTACTGCAGCCAGCGGTCCGACTTCACGGCGCCGTCGAGGACGTCCCAGGGCAGCTTGCCCAGGACGGGTACGAGACCGCCGAGCCCGAACTTGTTGAGCGGGAGGCCCAGGAGCGTGCCGTCGCTGGGGTTCACGTCGTCGACGGGCGTGTACACCCGGCCGATGGAGGCATGCAGGATCCGCTCGCCGTCCTTGGTGTAGTTGCTCTCGTGCGGCGTCTCGCCGGACGGGAAGACCCGCATCCGGTCACCCATCTTGACGGACTTGCCGTCGACGGTCTCGTTGACCATCGAGTACTCGATGACCTGGCGCTTGGTGGAGTCCGAGACGAGCAGCCGGCGGCCGTCGTTGGAGATCTGCATGTGGTCGGTGCGGTACCCGTCCATCTGCTGCTCGCGCACGATCGAGTCGGTGCGACCCGCGGTGGCCTTGGCGATGTCGATCCAGACGACGTCGGCGAAGCTGGGCCGCGAGACGGCGAGGTACTTGCCGTCCCTCGTCGTGAACATGTCGTCGACGTACTGGTCGTGGCCCTGGCCCGGACCCGCGTTGATGGCGAGGTAGAAGACCGTCGCGACCGGGTTGAGCAGGATCGACTGCTTCTCCTGGGCCTTGTCCGGGACCAGGTTCACGCCCCGCTTGAGGACCTCGAGGGAGTGGGCGTCCACGATGCTCGCAGTGCCGTCCCAGTTGTTGCCGACCCACATCACCTCACGCAGCTCGGGCGCAGGATCCGCCGAGGTGGCCGGCGCCGTCGGCTGGAGACTCAGGACGAGGCCGGTGACGGCGACCGCTGCCGTCGCGATTCGCAAGCGCATGAACATGACAACGATTCACGTTCTGCGGGGTCACGCCCGTCAGAGGCCGGTGGAGCGGCACGCCCGCCGGCGCAGGGCGTTCACGTAGTCGGCCGGAGCGTCGGCCGCCTCGGCGGCGTTCGAGAGCACCCCGAGGTACGACGCCGAGGGCAGGCCGCCCTCATAGGCGTCCAGGACGTAGGTCCACGCCACGACCTCACCGACCATGGTCGCGATCCGGACCTTCGTGCGTCGGTACAGGCCGGAGTCCGCGGACTCCCAGCGGTCGAGGTTCGGTTCGTCGAGCGGGCTGACGTCGTACACGGCGACGAAGACCTGCTCGGACGGGTCCTGCACGATCGTGGCCAGGGAGCCGTCCCAGCCGTGTTCCTCGCCGCCGAACGTGAGCCGCCACCCGCTGAGCCACCCGGTGGTCTGCAGGGGGGAGTGGGGGCACCGCTCGCCCATGCGGGCGGGGTCGAGGTTGGTGCCGTAGGCGGCGTACGACGTCACGGGCGACAGGCTAGTGCCTGCCCCTCCCGTGACGTCGCCGCCGACACGTCAGCTGCCGGTGTAGAGCAGGTGGTTGGCCGGGGTGGCCGCCGAGCAGATGATCAGCAGGATGCAGGTGCGCGCCGTGCCGGAGATCTTGCCCTTGGTGCTGGCGGCGACGATCGCGGAGTTCACGGTCGCGGGCGAGGCGGTCGGGTGGGTGGACAGGTAGAGCGCGGCGGCCGCGGCGACGTGCGGGGACGCCATCGACGTACCGCTGATCGTGCTCGTGCCGTTGTTCAACCACGCCGACGTGATGTCGACGCCGGGTGCGAACAGGTCGACGCAGGTGCCACGGTTCGAGAAGGAGGCACGCGCGTCGTTGCGGTCGCTCGCGGCGACGGTCAGGGCCTCGGCGACCCGGGCCGGGGAGACGCCACAGGAGTCGGAGTTCTCGTTGCCGGCGGCCAGGGCCATCGTCACGCCGTCGGCGATCACGCGACGGACGGCAGCGTCGAGGGTGCTGGAGGCGCCGCCACCGAGACTCATGTTGGCCACGGCCGGCTGGCCGGCCTGGTGGTTGGCGACGACCCAGTCGAGGCCGGCGATGACGGCCGACGTCGCACCCGAACCGTTGCAGTCGAGGACCCGGACGCCGATCAGCTTCGCCTGCTTGGCGAGGCCGTAGGAGCTGCCGCCGATGGTGCCGGAGACGTGCGTGCCGTGACCGTTGCAGTCGGTGGCGTTGGCGTCACCGTCGATCGCGTCGGTGCCGTGGACCGCGCGGCCGCCGAAGTCGGGGTGGGTGGTGAGGATGCCGGTGTCGATGACGTAGGCGTCGACGCCCGAGCCGGTGCTGTTGTAGGCGTACGAGTTGTTCAGCGGCAGGTTGCGCTGGTCGACGCGGTCCAGGCCCCAGCTCGGGGTCGGTGTCTGGGTGTCGCTGATCCGCATCGTGCGGTCGAGCTCGACCGACTGGATCCGGGCGTCACCGCGGAGCACGGTGAGGAGGGTGTCGGTCAGCGTGGCCGCGAAGCCGTTCAGCACGTTCTGGTAGACGTGCGTGACCTGGCCGCCCTTCTTGGCGACGAGAGCATCGGCCGTGGCCCGGGCGTCCGCCGTGGGCTTCAGGGTGACGATGACGTCGAGCAGGCCGGCGGACTGGGCCCCGAGGGGTCGGGCGCTGACCGGAGCGGCCTGTGCGGCCGGCAGGGGGATCTGCGTGAGCGTCGCGAGGGCGAGCGCACAGGCAGCGATGATTCCGAGAATCCGAGACATGCGGAGCAGCTCCTTGCTGGACGGTGAGCGGCCCCATGCCGCCCGACCGGAGGGTAGGCGGAACTCTGCCCTGAACGTGATGACGGACACAAGGGTGGGGCCTACTAGGCTGGGCGCGTGACCCACTTCGATGTCCTCGTCCTTGGTGCTGGCCCCGGGGGCTACGTCGCCGCAATCCGCGCGTCGCAGCTCGGCAAGTCCGTTGCTGTCATCGAGAAGAAGTATTGGGGCGGTGTGTGCCTCAACGTCGGCTGCATCCCGTCCAAGGCGCTGCTCAAGAACGCCGAGCTCGCCCACACGCTCACCCACGAGAAGGCCAAGTACGGCATCGAGGGTGACGCGACGATGTCCTACGGCCCGACCCACGCGCGCTCCCGCCAGGTGAGCGCCGGGATCGTCAAGGGCGTCCACTTCCTTATGAAGAAGAACAAGATCACCGAGATCGACGGCTGGGGCACCCTCACCGGCCCGAAGGCCGTCTCGGTGGCGCTCAACGACGGCTCGACCGCCGAGTACACCTGCGACAACCTGATCATCGCCACCGGCGCGACCGTGCGTTCGGTCCCCGGCGTCGAGGTCAACGGCAAGAACATCGTGACCTACGAGGAGCAGATCCTCGACGAGAACATCCCCTCCTCGATGATCATCGGCGGCTCGGGCGCGATCGGTGTCGAGTTCGCCTACGTGATGAAGAACTTCGGTGTCGACGTCACGATCGTGGAGTTCCTCGACCGGATGGTGCCGACCGAGGACGCCGACGTGTCCAAGGAGCTCGCCCGTCACTACAAGAAGCTCGGCGTGAAGGTGCTGACCTCGACCGCCGTCAAGGGCGTCGAGGACACCGGCTCGGGCGTGAAGGTCCGCATCGCTCCTGCCGCCGGGGGCGAGGAGACGGTCATCGAGGCCGACAAGTTCCTCGCCGCGTTCGGCTTCGCGCCGCGCCTGGAGGGCTACGGCCTGGAGAGCACCGGCGTCGCACTCACCGAGCGGGGCGCCATCGCGGTCGACGAGTACTGCCGCACCAACGTCGACGGCGTCTACGCCATCGGCGACGTCACCGCGAAGATGATGCTCGCCCACGTCGCCGACGCCATGGCGATGGTGGCCGCCGAGACGATCGCGGGCGCCGAGACGATGCCGGTCGACTACGACTTCATCCCGCGGGCGACGTACTGCCAGCCGCAGATCGGCTCCTTCGGCTACAGCGAGCAGCAGGCCAAGGACAAGGGGTACGACGTCAAGACCGCCACCTTCCCGTTCTCGGCCAACGGCAAGGCCCAGGGCCTGGGCGAGGGAGTCGGCTTCGTGAAGATCGTCGCGGACGCCGAGTACAACGAGATCCTCGGCGCCCACATGATCGGCCCCGACGTGACCGAGCTGCTGCCTGCGCTCACGCTCGCCCAGAAGTGGGACCTGACCGCGGACGAGGTCGGTCGCAACGTCTTCGCCCACCCGACGCTCTCCGAGGCGGTCAAGGAGGCGATCCACGGGATCGCCGGCCACATGATCCACCTCTGAGCCGGGTCCAGCCATGACCCGCGTCGTGATCGTCGGTGGAGGCCCTGGCGGCTACGAGTCCGCGCTGGTCGCGGCCCAGTTGGGCGCCGAGGTCGTGGTCATCGACTCCGACGGCATCGGTGGCTCGGCGGTGCTCACCGACTGTGTCCCGAGCAAGACGCTGATCGCGACGGCCGAGGTGATGACCGACTTCATCGAGGCCGGCGAGCTCGGCATCGAGGTCGATCACCCGACGGTGGACCTGCGCCGGGTCAATGATCGGGTCAAGGCCCTCGCGCAGGCGCAGTCCGCCGACATCGAGGGTCGGCTCGCCCGCGAGGGCGTGACCGTGGTCCACGGTCGCGGTCGTCTCGACGGTCCTGCGAAGGTGATCGCAACACTCGACGACGGCTCCGAGCAGTCGTACGACGCCGGGGCGATCCTGGTCGCAACGGGCGCCGCGCCGCGCGTGCTCCCGACGGCCCAGCCCGATGGTGAGCGGATCCTGACCTGGGAGCAGGTCTACGACCTCGACACCGTTCCGGAACACATGATCGTGGTCGGGTCGGGTGTCACCGGGGCGGAGTTCGCCAGCGCCTACCAGGCACTCGGCATCCCCGTCACCCTCGTCTCCTCCCGGGAACGCGTGCTTCCGGGCGAGGACCCCGATGCCGCCCAGGTGTTGGAGGACGTCTCGACGCGGCGCGGGATGACGGTGCTCGGCCAGTCCCGGATGCAGTCGGTGACCCGGTCAGGGGACGTCGTCACGGTGACGCTCGCCGATGGTCGTGAGGTCACCGGGTCGCACTGCATCCTGGCGCTCGGTTCTGTTCCGAACACGGCCGGACTCGGGCTGGAGGAAGCCGGCGTCATCCTCGACGACGGGGGCTTCATCAAGGTCGACCGGGTCTCGCGGACCGCCGCGCGCGGCGTCTACGCCGCCGGTGACTGCACCGGCGTCTTCATGCTCGCTTCCGTTGCCGCGATGCAGGGCCGGATCGCGATGGCCCACTTCCTGGGCGACGCGGTCAAGCCGCTCGACCTCTCCGTGGTCTCCTCGAACGTCTTCACCGCCCCCGAGATCGCGACGGTCGGTGTCACGCAGAAGCAGGTCGACGCCGGCGAGGTGCTCGCCGAGGTGGTGATGCAACCGCTGGCCACCAACGCCCGCGCGAAGATGCAGGGCATCACCGACGGCTTCGTGAAGCTGTTCGTCGCGCCGGGGTCGCGCAACCTGCTCGGCGGCGTGGTCGTCGGGCCGCGGGCCTCGGAACTGATCCACCCGGTCGCGCTCGCTGTCACCGAACGACTCACCGCCGACCAGCTGGCCCACACCTTCACGGTCTACCCGTCGATCAGCGGCTCCGTCGCGGAAGCTGCCCGCCGCCTGCACCAGGCGTGAGACCTGCGAGAATGCGGGCATGCGCGTGCACCTCGGCTGCGACCATGCCGGCCTCGAGCTCAAGTCCCACCTGACCGGCTGGCTCGTCGAGCACGGCTACGAGCCCGTCGACCACGGCCCGTTCGTCTACGACGCCGTCGACGACTACCCGGTCTTCTGCCTGCGGGCTGCTGAGGGCGTCGTCGCCGACCGCGACGCCGGCCTCGACAGCCTCGGCGTCGTCATCGGCGGCTCGGGCAACGGTGAGCAGATCGCCGCGAACAAGGTGAAGGGCATCCGCGCAGCGCTCGCCTGGTCCGAGGAGACCGCCGCCCTGGCGCGCGAGCACAACGACGCGTGGGTCGTTGCTGTCGGCGGCCGGATGCACACGCTGGACGAGATGACCCGCCTCGTCGAGGTCTTCCTCTCCACCCCGTTCCCCGGCGACGAGCGGCACGCACGCCGCATCGGCCAGCTGGCGTCGTACGAGACCACTGGCGAGCTGCCGCCCCTCCCGGAGTCCGCCCTGGGGCTCGGGCAGGGCGATGCCTGAGGGGCACACCCTCCACCGCCTGGCTGATCGCATCACCGAGGTCTTCGGGGGCCACGCCGTGCAGGTGGGGAGCCCGCAGGGCCGCTTCGCCGACGGCGCCGCACGAGTCGACGGCAGCCGCCTGCTCGATGCCGACGCGTGGGGCAAGCAGCTCTTCATCCGGTTCGAGGCGGACCGCCTGGTGCGCGTCCACCTCGGGCTCTACGGCACCTTCGAGGTGTACGACGATGCGGACGCCGTGCCGCTCCCGGTCGGTCAGGTGCGGCTGCGTCTCGTCCGCCCTGCCAGCGACGAGACGCCGCCGGCGTACGCCGACCTCCGCGGCGCCACCACCTGCGCCCTGGTCACCCCCGAGGAACGGGACGCCGTGCTCTCCCGCATCGGCCCCGACCCCCTCCGCGCGGATGCCGACCCGGACCGCGCGTGGGCGCGGATCGGCCGCAGCACCGCACCGATCGGCACCCTGCTGATGGACCAGGCGGTCCTCGCCGGTGTCGGCAACGTCTACCGCGCAGAGGTGCTGTTCCGCCACCGGATCCACCCGCTGCGCCCCGGTCGCACTCTTCGGGTCTCGCAGTGGCGGGCGATCTGGGAGGATCTGGTCGTGCTCATGCAGGAGGGTGTGGTCACCGGACGGATCGACACCGTCCGGGGCGAGCACCTGCCCGAGGCCATGGGCCGCCCGCCGCGGGTCGACGACCACGGCGGCGAGGTCTACGTCTATCGCCGTACCGGACAGGCCTGTCACGTCTGCGGCAGCGCGGTGCGTTCCGACGTCCTTGCCGGGCGCAACCTGTTCTGGTGCGCTCGCTGTCAGCCGGCCTTCCGCTCCCGGGCGGCGCGATGATCGGGGCGGGGCGTCGCTGGGCGGTCTCGGACGCCGGCATCGCCTTCGTGCTCGCCGCGGTCTCCGTGGGTGTCGTCGCCGGCATTGCGTGGCGCCCGATGGACGTACCGATGAACGCGGCCTTCCTGCCGCTGGTCCTGGGTGTCCTGCTGCTCAGCAGTCGGGCACTGCCCGTGTTCGCCGCCTTCATCCTGGTGACGCTGTCGGGCGCAGCGTTCCTCCAGCCCGTCTGGACCACCCGCATGGTGGTGGCGCTGGTCGTGATGTACAGCATCACGGTCGTGGTGATCGTCGTGTCGGCCCGACGCAGCCAGCTCGGTGTCGGACCGACCCGCGGGGAGACGATGCTCGTCGACCTGCGGGACCGGATCCTCGCCCAGGGCGAGATCCCCACCCTGCCGCCGCGCTGGCTGGTCCAGTCGGCGCTGTCGTCGGCCGGCGGTTCGCCCTTCGCCGGTGACTTCGTGGTGGCCACCACCCGCGCCCACGGCGGACAGATCGAGCTCGTCGTCGTCGACGTCTCGGGCAAGGGTGAGGCGGCGGGAACCCGGGCGCTCCAACTGTCGGGGGCGATGGGCGGCCTGGTCGGCGCGCTGCCGCCGGACCGCTTCCTCCCGGCCGCCAACGACTACCTCCTCCAGCGCCACTGGGAGGAGGGGTTCGCCACGGCCATCCACGTGTCCATCGACCTGGAGTCCGGTGTGTTCGAGCTGCGCTGCGCGGGACACCCGCCGGCCGTCCAGCGCCACGCCGGCTCGGGTCGCTGGCAGGTGCTGCGGGCGGAAGGCCCGGTCCTCGGCATCGTCGAGGACGTCGACTACGACTGCTACGCCGGTCGTCTCGACCCGGGCGACAGCCTGCTCCTCTACACCGACGGGATGGTCGAGGAGCCGCGCAAGGACATCGAGCTCGGTATCGACCGGATGATGGGCACGGCCGAGGGCCTGCTGCGCCACACCTGGGACGGCCTGGCGGACCGGCTGGTCGACGCGGTGGGTTCACCCGACGACGACCGCGCGCTGCTCGTCGTCCACCGCCGTCCCTGAGTCCCGCTGTGGGGCGTCGTCCACGAGGGCGCCTCGGTTGGGGCCAGCACCCGGCAATGTGGCACCATGACTACCGCTTGCGGGAGCTCTCCTGCACGCGGGGATGTAGCTCAATGGTAGAGCCTCAGTCTTCCAAACTGATTACGCGGGTTCGATTCCCGTCATCCCCTCGAAGTGCGGCCGAGAAGGGCCACCGACGGGGCGTAGCGTAGTGGCTAGCGCGCCTGCTTTGGGAGCAGGAGACCGCAGGTTCGAGTCCTGTCGCCCCGACTGATCATCCCGATCGCACCAGCGGGCACCTGCCCGTGCACCACCCACTGACCAAGTAGGAGAACACCTGTGAAGAGCGCCGTCGAGACCTTGAGCCCGACCCGGGCCAAGCTGACCGTCGAGGTGCCCTTCGAGGAGCTCAAGCCGAGCCTCGACGCGGCCTACCAGAAGATCGCCAAGCAGATCAACGTCCCCGGCTTCCGCCGTGGCAAGGTCCCGCCGCAGGTCATCGACCGCCAGGTCGGCCGCGCGGTCGTCCTCGACGAGGCCGTCAACGACGTGCTCCCGAAGGCCTACATGGAGGCCCTGACCGAGAACTCCCTGACGCCGCTGGCGCAGCCGGACATCGAGGTCACGAAGTTCGAGGACAACGAAGGCCTCGAGTTCACCGCCGAGGTCGACGTCAAGCCCGAGATCACCCTTCCGTCGTACGACGGCCTCAGCGCCAAGGTCGAGGACCTCGCGGTCTCCGACGACGACGTCACCGAGCAGGTCGACGCGCTGCGTGAGCGCTTCGCCACCCTGATCGACGTCGAGCGTGCCGCGAAGACGGGCGACTTCGTCGTCATCGACCTCGTGGCAACCCGCGACGGCGAGGTCGTCGACGGCGCCGAGATCGCCGGCTTCTCCTACAAGGTCGGCAACGGCGGCATGATCGACGGTCTCGACGAGGCCCTCGAGGGTGCGGCCATCGACGAGGAGAAGACCTTCACGACGCAGCTCGTCAGCGGCGACCTGGTCGGCCAGGACGTCGAGGTCAAGGTCAAGGTCACCGGCGTGCAGGAGCAGGAGCTCCCCGAGCTGGACGACGACTTCGCGCAGGAGGCCTCGGAGTTCGACACGCTCGCCGAGCTCCGCGAGGACGTCCGTGAGCGCCTGACCCGCGGCAAGCGCCTCGAGCAGGCCGCCGCCGCTCGCGACGCCGTCCTCGAGTCCCTGCTCGAGCAGGTCGAGGTCCCGCTGCCCGAGACGATGGTCACCGAGGAGCTCAACGCTCGTCGCGAGAACCTCGAGCAGCAGCTCGTCATGTCCGGCCTCACCCTTGAGAAGTACCTCGAGGAGGAGGGCCAGACCCAGGAAGAGTTCGAGGCCGACCTCGACCGTCGCGTGCGCGACGCCGTGGCCGCCCAGTTCCTGCTCGACGAGATCGCCGACAAGGAGGAGATGGGCGTCGACCAGGCCGAGCTGACGCAGCACATGCTCCGTCGTGCGCAGCAGTCCGGCCAGGACCCGCAGGAGTTCGTGAACCACATGTTCGAGCACAACCACGTGCCGGACCTGGTCCAGGAGATCCGCCGCGGCAAGGCCCTGCAGCTCCTCGTCGAGGGCGCGACCGTCACCGACGGCTCGGGCAACACGGTCGAGCTGAAGAACCTGCGCGGCGACGGCACCATCGGTGAGGACGAGCCCGAGGTCGCTGACCACGTGGTCGTCGACGCCGAGGACGCCGAGCCCGCCGTGGACCCCGCCGTCGAGCCGGCCGTGGACCCCACGCAGGCCTGATCCCTGGTCCGCAGGACGAACGTCACTACCGCCTTCAGTGCACAACTGTGCACTGAAGGCGGTAGTCTTTTTCCATGCAGCAGGAACCGAGCGTCGTGGACGCCCTCGCGCTGGCCGCCTCGGTGGTCGACGACCTCCTCGTCGCGACCGCACGCGACACGCACACGGCGATCGCCAGGCGCGCCCACGGAGCCGTTCGCCTCGGCGTCGGACCGGCCGCCGTGCCGGCCGAGACCCTGCACCTCGGCATCGCTGCCCTCGTGTACGGCGCCATCGGACTGTCGTTCCGTGGCGCCGGCGCCGGCCTGTCGCGCCTGCCGGCGGGCATCGGTCCGGCGCTCGACACCTCCTCGCGCGGCCGCTTCGTGCGCGCCGCCATCAACGGCCTGATCGGCGAGGAGCTCACCCGTGACCACCCCCAGCTCGCGATCGAGATGGGCGTCCGCCACGAGGGTCGTGACGTCGTACTCACGCCGGACGGGGTGGCCTCGGCCTTCCCCGACGCCACGGGCCAGCTCGTCGTGTTCCTGCACGGCCTCTGCGAGAACGAGGCGTACTGGAACTACCACCGCGACCGCACCGGTACGACGTACGGCGAGCACGTCGCAGAGAACGGCTGGACGCCCGTCTACCTGCGGGCCAACACGGGCCTGCCGCTGCGGGAGAACGGCGTCGCGATGGCCGCGTTGCTGCAGCGCCTGGTCGACAGCTGGCCGACCGAGGTCACCCGTGTCGCCCTGGTCGGACACTCACTCGGCGGGCTGATCATGCGCGCCTCGTCGGCCGTGGTCGCCGAGGGCAACGCACCGGCTGCCTGGACCGACCTGGTCAGTGACGTGATCACGCTCGGGACGCCCCACCTCGGCTCCTGGTTCGCTGTCAGCGCCGACCGGGCCAGCCGGACGCTGGCGCGCGCGCCGGAGGTGGCCGCCTTCGGGAGGATCATCGACCGCCAGGCACCCGGGATCCGTGACCTCATCGAAGGGCTCGCCGAGGACGTGCCGCCGCTGCCGCACGCCCGTTACCGACTGGTCTCGGCGACCCTCGCGCGGACCCCGCAGCATCCCCTCTCGCGAGCGATCGGCGACCTGCTGGTGACGCCGCACTCGGCGACCGGGCGCGACAAGCGCAAGGGGACCAATCTCTTCCCGGGTGCCGACGTGCTGCGTCTGCCGAACACCGACCACTTCGACCTGCTCAACCACCCCGACGTCTACCCGGCGCTCGACCGCTGGTTGTGCACGCCGGTCCTGGCCTGATCGCTGATGACCCACCTGGGCCAGTCCGGCTGAGCGGCGCTACTCACGACAACGGCCCGCGGGATGGCGAGGCTGGGTCCATGACCCAGAGCCACGTCGCCGCGCCCGTCTCGTCCCGATCCGACTCTCGCCGATCAGCGGTGGTCATCAGCGCCATCGCCCTCTCGATCGGGGTCACCGAGCTGCTGGGTGCCGCTCTCATGTGGTACCTCACCGCAACGGATCCCTCGGACGATCCGCTGGTCGGACTGGGTTACCTGGTTGCCCTGGCTGTCGGTGCGCCGGGGGTGGTCGGCGTCGTTCTCGGTGGCCTCGGGTGGGCGCTGGCGGATCGGGCGGCCGGGCTGGTGCTGGGCATCCTTGGGGTCGTCGCCACGGCCGGCCCGTTGGTGCTGTTCCTGGGTTTCGCGTTCCCGGCCATCTAGGCGCAGCTCAGTTGTTGCGGTCGTCGGGCTCGTTCTTGTCGGTGTTCAGGTCCGGGTCGCCGCTGTGCTGGAGTCGTTTCGCCCAGCAGTCGCCCAGGCCCCACCCCTCGTCCTGGCACCAGCGCAGGACGGGCCGGCTCGTGGCCTCGGACTGGCCGCTCAGCGTGACCCAGTAGTCCCGGCTCGACGGCCCGAAGCTCCCGGACCAGTCGTTGCTGTAGACCAGGAGCGAGTCCGGGTAGCGCGCCCGGTGCTGCAGGTGCAGGGCGAGGATGTCGTCGTAGGAGTCGTAGACCTTCCCGTCGTCGGCCGTCCCCGGCTTCTTGGACGACAACTGAGCCGTCCAGCTCGTGCCGAGCGCGTCGACCGCGCCGGCGTCCTCGTCGGCGATCCGTTGCAGTGCCTCGAGGGCCGTCTCGTCGCGGTCCTCGTCGGTCGACTCGTCCGGGGCGCCGTCGGCCGTCGTCGGGTCGTCGGGGTCGGCGCCGTACGACGGATCGCTCGGCACCGCACCCTCGGTGTTGTCCGGACCCGGCTCGCACGGCACCTCGATCACCTTGCCGGTGCCGCCGTCCTCCTGGATCGCCTGCTCGAACCGGGTCTCGGGCACCTGGGTGTTCTCGAACGGATACACCAGCTCGAGGTCCTCGCCCTCCTCCGGAATCCAGTACGGCTCCTCGCTGAAGTCGAAGTAGCCCGACGCGTACGCGTAGCCGCCGACCACGAACGGAACACTCAGCTGGCTGTGGTTGAGCCACTGGCCGCCGTCACAGGTGGCCTTCACTGTGTAGGTGATCGCCACTCCGCCGAACCTCGTCGTCGACGCGGTCGGGACGAACTCGGGTGGCGCGCCGCATGCGGTCACGTAGGCGGTGTCGCCGTCGCGCTGGTCGCTGTCGGCCTGGCGGGTCGACGGAAAGTCCGTCAGGACGAAGAACCCGTAGGAGCCGACCGCGACGATGGAGTCCCCGGCCAGGTACAGCGAGTCGTAGGACCCCGGCAGCGATCGGGTCCAGGCCAGGTCGCCGGTGGCGGCGTCGTAGGCGCGCACCTCGCCTTCCTGCATCGTCACGATCGCGTCCCTTGTGCGGACGGTGGGTGCGTTGACCTCGGGAAGGTGGACGAGGGTCTTGCCGGTCTCGCCGTCGAGCAGGTTGCCGCTGGTGCGTTCCAGCGTCTCGTCGTAGGAGGAGTCCTCGACGAGCACGTTGCGCCGATCCAGCGTCCATCGCCAGTCGAACTCGGAGCCCTGGTCGTCGTACCCGGCGAGGTCCTCGCGCTTCCAGACGTACTCGCCGCTCGAGAGATCGAACAGTCCGGAACCGATGCCGAGGCGACCCTCGGCCACGTAGTTGCCCGCCGCGCCGCCGTACCAGGGGTCATCCGCAGACCTGAGTACCTCCCGACCGGATCCGTCGGTGATCTGGACGGTCCCGTCATCGATCCAGCGCAGCGTGTACCCGTCCTCGCTGGTGACGGTGTTCCAGTCGCGGCTGGAGTCGTAGGAGGTGACCCTGCGGGCGCGGTGGTCGATCTCCCACTGGAGGGGGCCGTGATAGGCCGACAGGCGTCCGCCCTGGAATTCGATCCACGGACCGTAGTCGTACTCGTCGCCGTCGGCCGGGCGCGCGTCCCGGTCGAGGAGCTGCAGTTCCCAGGCCTCGCGGAGGGTGTCCGCGTCGAAGGTCCGGAGCGTGACCGAATGGCCCTCGGCGTCGCCCGGCGTCGAGTGGACGACATACAACAGGCCGTTGTCCAGCACCATCGACAACCAGGTCGTGTCGACCGCTGCCGTCGCGGTGACCTTGCCCTTGGCCGGGTCGATGCGCACCAGTTCGCCGTGGCCGTCGTCGTTGGTGGTGACACTGCAGTAGAGGTGATCCGCGTCGGGCAGGAAGCAGGCTGAGCCGTACGACGCCAGGTCGTGGGTCCAGCGGACGTCTCCGCTGTCCCGGTCGACGCCGACCAGCTGGGCAGGCGCGTCCTCGTCCTCGCGGCCGGTCTGGAACACGAAGGTCTCGGGGAAGGAGAGGACCGTGTCGGTGTTGCTGACCCCGTCCGGGCTCATCGAACCGATCGAGGAGTCCGACGTCACATCGGTCGGGGAGAACTCCCAGGTCCGGCCGGGTTCGCCGAGCACCGACACGCCGTTGTCGATGGACGCGGGCATCACGTTCAGGCCGCCGGCGCGGTCGGCGCTGGGGCCGTTGTCGTCGTCGCCACGGTTGAGCAGCCACACGGTCAGGCCGCCCGTGATGATCGCGAGGACCAGGATCCCGACCCCGACCAGCACGCCCGTACGACGCCGCGGGGACCTCGGACGCTGTGGTCCAAGGGGAGGAGCCAGGGGAGGCGCCAGGGGAGGCGGCGGGGGAGGCGGCGCCACCGCCCAGGCCGGCGTCGTCACGGCGGAGGCCGGCGCGGCCATGGGGGCGGGTGGCGGTGGCGGAGGTGGGGGCGGAGGTGGGGGAGCCGGCGGGAGGTGGGCCGCCTGGGTCACGGCTGCGGCGGGTGGGGCGTCCGGCGCCGCCACGTTGGGCGCGCCGCAACTGGTGCAGAACCGGTCATTCGGGGGCAGGTCGACGCCACAATCGCCACAGAACCGGGCAGACAAGGGACCTCCAGGGTGCGGCGGTGGGCGCGACCGACCCGGACGGTCACCGACACAACGTCATGACTTCGCCGGAAGTTATTGCCAAGATGACCCCATGACGACCGGAGAGGCAGCGCGCGAGCTTCGCGCCGAAGCGCTGATCGATGCCCCCGCCGACCAGGTGTGGGCGCTGCTCACCGATCTCAAACAGATGGCGCAGTGGAGCCCGGAGACGATCTCGATGCTGCCGCTCAAGCGGGGCGGGCTGCGCACGGGCCAGTGGTACCTCGGCATCAACCGGCGCAAGGCCGTCGTCTGGCCGACGCGTTCGGTGGTGGCCGACGTGGATCCGGGGCGGCGGCTGGTCTGGGACACGAGGTCCAGTGGGGCGCAATGGGTCTGGGAGCTGGAGGCCGAGGGTGAGACGACCCGTGTGGTCCACCGCCGGCCGGTGCCCTCGGGCAACACGCTGATGGGCAAGGTCTTCGCGTCGGCGTTCCTGGGTGGCGGCGTCGAACACGCCGATGAGCTCGAGGCCGGGATGGCCACCACGGTGGCGGGGCTGAAGGCCGCAGCCGAGCGCTAAATCTGCTGTCGGCGAACAGCGGGTGTTATCGCGTGGATCTGTCCCCCGGGGAGGCTAGTGTCACCGTCGTGACCCAGTTTCCCGGTGGCCCCGAGCGAGGCCCTCAGATGAACGGCCCAGAGATGAATGGAGCCGCGGGGATCAGCTTCCTCGACGACAACATCTACAGCCGTTTGCTCCGCGAGCGGATCGTGTTCCTCGGTTCCGAGGTGCGCGACCAGAACGCCAACGCGATCTGCGCCCAGCTGCTGCTGCTGTCGGCGGAGGATCCCGAAGCGGACATCTTCCTGCACATCAACAGCCCCGGTGGCTCCGTGGACGCCGGCATGGCGATCTACGACACGATGAACTACATCCCCAACGACGTGGCGACGGTCGGCATGGGCCTGGCTGCCTCCATGGGGCAGTTCCTGCTCTGCGCCGGCGCCAAGGGCAAGCGGTACGCGCTGCCCCACGCGCGGATCATGATGCACCAGCCGTCGTCCGGCATGGGTGGTTCGGCCTCCGACATCAAGATCCAGGCGCAGCAGTCGCTGCACATCAAGAAGGTGCTCCTCGACCTCATCGCCGAGCACACCGGGCAGACCGTCGAGCAGGTCACCAACGACGCCGACCGTGACCGCTGGTTCACGGCCGCCGAGGCGCAGGAGTACGGCCTGGTCGACAAGGTGGTCAAGAGCGCCCGGGAAGCCGTCGACGAGGGCCGTCCGGCCCACAAGAAGGACTGAGCTGATGAACTACTACATTCCCCAGTGGGAAGAGCGCACCTCCTACGGGTTCCGCCGCATCGACCCCTACGGCAAGTTGTTCGAGGACCGGATCATCTACCTCGGCTCGCCGATCTCCGATGACGTCGCGAACGCCGTCATCGCCCAGCTGCTGTGCCTGCAGTCGATGAACCCCGACCAGGACATCAGCATCTACATCAACAGCCCCGGTGGCTCGTTCACCGCGCTGACGGCGATCTACGACACGATCCAGTTCATCAAGCCGGACGTGCAGACCGTGTGCATCGGCCAGGCGGCCTCGGCGGCGGCGATCCTGCTCGCCTCGGGCGCCAAGGGCAAGCGCCTGGCGCTGCCCAACAGCCGGATCCTGATCCACCAGCCCTACACCGAGGGCACGTTCGGCCAGACCTCGGACATCGAGATCCAGGCGAACGAGATCCTGCGGATGCGCGAGCTGCTCGAGAAGATGATCAGCGACCACTCCAACCGGTCGCTCGAAGAGGTCAGCCGCGACATCGAGCGCGACAAGATCCTCACCGCCCAGGGCGCGATCGAGTACGGCTTGATCGACTCCATTCTTGAGTCCCTCAAGACCCCCGTACTCGTCTGATTCCCCGCTCGATCTTGAAGGACCCGATGACCTCCTCGACGTACACCCCGTGTCACGCCCCCTCCGGGGCGCGACAGGGAGTACCGTCGGGGAGTTCACATCTGAGGAGGACCCGTGGCACGCATCGGTGACGGTGGCGACCTGCTGAAGTGCTCGTTCTGCGGCAAGAGCCAGAAGCAGGTCAAGAAGCTCATCGCTGGTCCGGGTGTCTACATCTGTGACGAGTGCATCGACCTGTGCAACGAGATCATCGAGGAGGAGCTCGCCGAGGGCTCCGAGGTCGAGCTCGCTGACCTGCCGAAGCCCAAGGAGATCTTCGAGTTCCTGAACTCCTACGTCATCGGGCAGGAACAGGCCAAGAAGTCCCTCGCGGTGGCGGTCTACAACCACTACAAGCGGGTCCAGGCGGGCGTCTCGCCCGGCGTCGGTCCCGGTGGACAGGGCAAGCACAAGGACGAGGTCGTCGAGGTCTCGAAGTCCAACATCCTCGTGATCGGCCCGACCGGTTGCGGCAAGACCTACCTCGCCCAGACGCTCGCCCGGATGCTCAACGTCCCGTTCGCGATCGCGGACGCCACGGCGCTGACCGAGGCCGGCTACGTCGGCGAGGACGTCGAGAACATCCTGCTCAAGCTGATCCAGGCCGCTGACTACGACGTCAAGAAGGCCGAGACCGGCATCATCTACATCGACGAGATCGACAAGGTCGCCCGCAAGGCCGAGAACCCGTCGATCACCCGCGACGTCTCCGGCGAGGGCGTGCAGCAGGCGCTGCTGAAGATCATCGAGGGCACCACCGCCTCGGTTCCGCCGCAGGGCGGCCGCAAGCACCCGCACCAGGAGTTCATCCAGATCGACACGACGAACATCCTGTTCGTCGTGGGCGGTGCCTTCGCCGGTCTCGAGCACATCATCGAGCAGCGCGTCGGCAAGAAGTCGCTCGGCTTCACGGCCGAACCGCGCGGCGAGGCCGAGCGTGCCGCGGACGACCTGCTCAGCAAGGTTCGTCCCGAGGACCTCACCAAGTTCGGCCTGATCCCCGAGTTCATCGGCCGGCTGCCCCTGATCGCGAGCGTCAGCCCGCTCGACCAGGCGGCCCTGGTGCAGATCCTCACCGAGCCCCGCAACGCCCTGACGAAGCAGTACAAGAAGCTCTTCGACCTCGACGGTGTCGAGCTCGAGTTCTCCGACGACGCGATCCAGGGGATCGCCGACAAGGCGCTGGAGCGCGGCACCGGTGCCCGTGGCCTGCGCGCCATCATCGAGGAGGTCCTCCTCCACGTGATGTACGACGTCCCGAGCCGTGGCGACGTGGAGAAGGTCATCATCACGCGCGACGTCGTCGACAACGATGTGGCGCCGACGCTGGTCCTGCGCGAGGCGAAGAAGAAGAAGTCCGCCTGACCTGCTCGACCTGACGGTTGGTCAGCAGTAGTCCGCGACGTACTTCTCGAGGGCCTGCTTGCCGACCGGGTCGGTGACGTTGCTGTCGGCAAGGTCGATCAGGTACCGGCGCGCCTCGAAGGGCAGGTTCTCGGGCGTGCCGTGCTCGATGATCAGGTCGTCGATCCCGCTCTCGCGGAACTGCATTCCCGTCATGTCCTCGCAGAACTGGGCCTGATCAGCGTCCGAGGGCCACTGCGTGGCACGGCAGCCGGTGGCGGCGACGAGCACCACCGCCACCGCGGCGACGAACCGGACCGGCATCACTCAGCCGGTGCCGCAGGCGTCTCTTCGACCTCGGCGATCTCGGCCGTGATCGTGAGGTCGCTGGCGGACTCGTCGACCGTGAAGACCAGGTCGCCGATGATCTTGCCGGCCGCGACCAGGTCGCGGCGAGCGAGCTCGGCGGCGCGGACGGCCTTCTCGGGGCCGGAGACCTCGACGCGGGCCAGCGGCGTCTTCATGGTGACCTTGGCCTGCGACTTGGCGCCACGGATGCCGCCCAGTGCAGCGGCGACCGAGTCGATGATCGATCCGTCGGACGCGGCGGGGGAGCCGAGCTCGTTGACGGTCGGCCACGGCGCGCGGTGCACCGAACCCTCCTGCCACCACGACCACACCTCTTCGGTGACGTAGGGCAGGAACGGTGCGAGCAACCGGAGCTGGACCTGGAGCGCGAACGCGAGGGTCGCCCGGGCCGAGTCGGAGGCGTCGCCGGCCTCGGCGTAGGCGCGTTCCTTCACGAGCTCGAGGTAGTTGTCGCAGAACTCCCAGAAGAACTTCTCGCTGACCTCGAGGGCCGTCGTGTAGTCGTAGGCCTCGAACGCTTCGGTGGCCTTGCGGACCACGCCGCCGAGGCGACCGAGCAGCGCGGTGTCGACCGGCTCGCTGACGCGCGCGGCACTGAACTCGGTGGCACCGACGCTGCCGAGCACGAACTTCGAGGCGTTGAGGACCTTCATCGCCAGGCGGCGACCGACCTTCATCTGGGTCTCGTCGAAGGGCGAGTCCAGGCCGGGGCGGGCGATCGCCGCGCGCCAGCGGACGGCATCGGCGCCGTACTTCTGGAGGATCTCGTCGGGCACGACGACGTTGCCCTTGGACTTCGACATCTTCTTGCGGTCCGGGTCGACGATGAAGCCGGAGATCATGGCGTGGGTCCAGGGCGCCGCGCCGTTCTCGAGCTGCGCGCGGACGACGCGCGAGAACAACCAGGTGCGGATGATGTCGTGCGCATGGGTGCACAGGTCCATCGGGAAGACGCGCGACCACAGGTCCGGGTCGGTCTCCCAGCCACCGGCGATGTGTGGCGTCAGCGACGACGTCGCCCAGGTGTCCATCACGTCGGGGTCGCCGATGAAGCCGCCGGGCTTGCCGCGCTGCTCCTCGGTGTAGCCGGTGGGGACCTGCGTGGACGGGTCGATCGGCAGCTCGGCCTCGGTGGGCAGCAACAGGCGGGCGTAGTCGGGCTCGCCCTCGCCGTCGAGCGGGTACCAGACGGGGAACGGGATGCCGAAGAAGCGCTGGCGCGAGATCAGCCAGTCGCCGTTGAGGCCGCCGACCCAGTTGTCGAAGCGGTGCTTCATGTGCGGCGGCAGCCACTGGATCTCGGCGCCGCGGGCCAGCATCTGGTCGCGGACGTCGGCGTCGCGGCCACCGTTGCGGAGGTACCACTGGCGGGTCGAGACGATCTCGAGGGGCTTGTCGCCCTTCTCGTAGAAGTTCGCCATCCGCTGCGTCGGCTTCGGGTCCCCGTCGAGGTCACCGGTCTCGCGGAGCTTCGCGACCACGGCCTCGCGGGCCGAGTGGACCGTCTTGCCCATCAGGTCGGCGTACGCCGTCGAGGCCTGCTCGCTCGAGAGCCACTCGGGCGTCTCCCGGGTGAAGCGACCGTCGCGGCCGATCACGGTGCGGACGGGCAGCTGCAGCTCCCGCCACCAGGTGACGTCGGTGAGGTCACCGAACGTGCAGCACATCGCGATGCCGGCGCCCTTGTCCTTCTCGGCGCCCGCGTGGGCCAGGACGGGGATCTCGACGCCGAAGACCGGCGAGGTGACCGTCGTACCGAAGAGGTCCTGGTAGCGCTCGTCGTCGGGGTGGGCGATGAGGGCGACGACGGAGGGGATCAGCTCGGGGCGGGTGGTCTCGATGTGCACCGGGGTGCCATCAGGCTTGTGGAAGGCGACGCGGTGGTAGGCGCCGGCGTAGTCGCGGGCCTCGAGCTCGGCCTGCGCGACCGCGGTCTGGAAGGTGACGTCCCACAGGGTCGGCGCCTCCTGGAGGTACGCCTCGCCGCGACCCAGGTTGCGCAGGAACGCACGCTGGCTGACGGTCTGCGCCTTGGCGCCGATCGTCGTGTAGGTGATGTTCCAGTCGACGCTCAGTCCGAGGGTGCGCCACAGCGTCTCGAAGACCTTCTCGTCCTGCTCGACCAGCTGCTCGCACAGGGCGATGAAGTTCGGGCGGCTGATCGGGATCTGGCGCTTGGGGTCCGGCTTCTCCGGCGGGGTGAAGTCCGCGTCGTAGGGCAGCGAGGGGTCGCAACGGACGCCGAAGTAGTTCTGCACCCGGCGCTCGGTGGGCAGGCCGTTGTCGTCCCAGCCCATCGGGTAGAAGACGGACTTGCCCTGCATCCGCTGGAAACGGGCGATCAGGTCGGTGTGGGTGTACGAGAAGACGTGGCCCACGTGCAGGCTGCCGCTGACGGTCGGCGGCGGCGTGTCGATGGCGTAGACGTTCTCCCGCGGCTGGGTCCGGTCGAAGGCGAAGGTGTCATCGGCCTTCCACTGGTCGGACCACTTCTGCTCGAGTCCTTCCAGCGCCGGGCGGTCCGGTACGACGATCGCCGCGGACTCCCCGTCGGGGGCCGGGGCGGTCGGGGCCGGTGCGTCAGTGCTGTGGAGCTCGGTCATGGTCACGAATCCTAGTTCGGACCGGCCCCGCGGCTGGAACCGGCGGGCTACCCTCGACCGATGCGCACGATTCGGCTCCGCCTGCTCGCCGCCGCGGCGACCCTGCTGACAGGGCTGGCGGCCGTGCTCACGAGTGCGGTCGTCGTACCCCCGGCGCAGGCGGCGGGCCCCACGTCGGTGAGCCTGGTCGGGAGCGGCTGGGGGCACGGACGAGGCATGTCGCAGTACGGCGCACAGAACGCCGCCCGCAACCATGCCCGGACCGCGACGCAGATCCTGGACTTCTACTACCCGGGCACAGTGTCGGCGCCGGCCGCGGGGCCGATGGTGGTGCTGATCACAGCCGACACCAGCAGCAACGTGGTCATCGAGCATCGCTCCGGCCTGATGGTGCGCAGCGTGAAGACCGGCGCGACGTGGAGCCTGGCCCGCGCGGGCGCCAAGCAGTGGCAGATCACTCCGGTCTCGGGCAACACCGTCAGTCGCGTCTCGGTCCTGACGGACCGGTGGCGGGTGGTGCGCGACATCCCGGGCGAGGCGGAGTTCGGCGCGGGCACCTCCCCGCTGAAGCTGATCCTGCCCAGCGGCTCGGCCGTCTACCGGGGCCGGCTGCGCTCGATCATCGCCGGTACGAGCCGTGACACCGCCAACGTGGTCGACCTGGAGGACTACCTCAAGGGTGTGGTCCCGGTCGAGATCCCCGCCCTGTGGCATCCGCAGGCGGTGCAGGCGCAGTCGGTGGCTGCGCGGACCTACGCCGTGTTCGCACGCACCAATCCGCACCCGCCGGGATACCACCTGTGCGACACGTCGGCCTGCCAGGTCTACCGCGGTGTCGGGGCCGAGCACTCGGCGAGCACGGCGGCCATCGCGGCCACGAAGTCCCAGATCCGGGCGTACGGCGGCAAGCCCGCGTTCACGCAGTTCTCCTCGAGCAACGGTGGCTGGACCGTCCAGGGCTCGCCTGCCTACCTGCCGGCGAAGGCCGATCCGTACGACGTGTGGTCGGGCAATCCCAACGCACAGTGGAAGGTCACGCTCACCGATCTCGCGATCGAGAAGGCCTACCCCGCCACCGGTGACTTCCTGGAGCTGTCCGTCCTCAAGCGCGACGGCAAGGGAAGCTGGGGCGGTCGGGTCACCGAGATCCGGATCCGGGGAGCCAAGGGGTCCGCGACGGTCACCGGTGATGCCTTCCGGGCTGCGCTGCGGCTCAAGTCGACGATGTTCGCGTGCTCGCCGGTCGGGTCGACCTGCCGGAGCTGATGCCCGTCCGGGAGAGGAACGCCCGGATCAGCAGGCCCACCACCAGCGCCCAGAACGCCGCGCCGATGCCGAGCACGGTGACCCCCGAGGCTGCGACGACCAGGGTGGCCGCGGCCGACTCCCGCTCGGCGGGGTCGGCGAGTGCCTCGGCCAGCGCCGCGCCCAGGGTGCCGAGCAGTGCCAGTCCGGCTGCGGCCTGCATGAGGCCGTCCTCCGCGGCCACCACCATGGCTGCCAGCGCGCTGCTGGCGACGGCCAGCACCAGGTAGGTCACCGATGCACTGACCGCGGCGATCCAGCGCCGGCTGCGGTCGGGACCAGCGTCCGGGCCGGCGGCCAGCGCGGCGCTGATCGCCGCGAGGTTGATGGCGTGTCCGCCCGTCGGGGCTCCGACGATGGTGCCGATTCCGGTCACGGTGAGCGACTCGCGCCACGGAACGGTGTAGCCGAAGCCGCTCATCACGGCGACGCCCGGCACGTTCTGCGAGGCCATCGTGACGACGTACAGGGGAAGGGCGACGCCGATCAGCGCGGACCAGGACCACGACGGCGTGGTCCAGGCGACGGTGGGGGCCAGGGCCCCGGCCCCGATGTGGGCGGTGGCGAGGACGGTGCCGAGCGCCACGGCGAGCGCTCCGGGCACGGCCCAGCGCGGGGCGAGGCGCAACAGCACCAGCCAGGTCAGGATCACCGGCGCGATCACCCACGGCGCATCCACGAGGGCGGTCACCGGTGCCAGGCACAGCGGGAGCAGGACGCCGGCGAGCATGGCCCGGGCGAGACTGTGGGGGATCGCGGCCACCAGGTCGCCGATGCGAGGGATCAGGGCGGTCAGCACGATGAGGACACCGGTGGCGACGAAGGCACCGACGACCGCCGGCCAACCGCCCGTCACGCCGGCCGTCGAGGCGAGCAGCGCGGCGCCCGGTGTCGACCAGGCCAGCGTCACCGGGATCCGGTGGCGCAGGGACAGCCACAGCATCCCGAGTGACTGGGTCACGCACAGCGTGAGGAGGCCGGACGCGGCCTGGTCGGGTGTCGCGCCGACCGCGGTGAGACCCGCGAACACGACCACGAACGAGCTGCTGAAGCCGACGACCGCGGTCACGACACCAGCCATCACCGGTCCGTGCGTCGTCTGGGCTGCCACGGCCCGAGACTAGTGACTGGTGGCCAGCGACGGTGGCAGGAGACGGGGGCTAGAAGGGCGGGGTGCCCATGCCCGTGATCCGGAACCGTCCCCACGGGTCGCGATCCGACACCCGGCCGTCGGCCTCGCCATGGTCGGTGCGCAGCCGCACGTGGCTGCCGCTGCGGAGCGTGGCGAGCTCAGGAGCGTCGGCGATCCGGCCGTACCAGTGGAAGTGCCCGTCCAGCGGCTGGAAGGCACCGCGGAGGGTCACGGTGACGGCCTGTTCGGCGTCGTCGAGCACGACAGTGGCCGGGCCGTCGTACGACGCCTGCGGCTCGTGCAGGACGCTCATGCCTGCTCCTTGCGGATCGGTCGCACGTTCGGCTGGACCTCGGGTGGAGGGTCGAGGGCGGTGAGCTGGACGCCGTACTCCTCGGCAGCGCCGGACAGCGCGTGCCAGATGAAGTCGCTGAGGTACGTCGTCGCGGTCGCGCGGGACATGGTGCGCCGCTCCAGCCACCATTGGCCGACCGAGTTGCCCATGCCGACGATGGCGTGCGCCCAGGGCTCGGCCGCACCGGCGTCGCCGCCGAGGTGGCGCAGCGCGTCGCCGAGCAGCCGGGAGAGCTTGGCCGCGATGACCGTCTTGCCGTCCGCGACCGGGTCGGCGCCGGCTGCATGGTGGCGGATGAGCAGGAGGAAGGCGGCGGGGTGTTCGGCCAGGGTGTCGAGGTAGGCCGTCACGCCGGCGGTGACCCGGTCCCGGGCCGTCGCGGGGGCGAGGACGGCCGTGATCACCCGGTCCAGGACCAGCTCGGCGCCCCAGGTGCCGACGGCGGCGTACAGCTCGTCCTTGTCGGCGAAGTAGCGGTAGATGACCGGTTTGCTGACGCCTGCTTCGGCGGCGATGTCGGTCACGGAAGCCTCCGGACCGAGGGCATCGATCGCCCGGATCGCGGCCTGGACGAACTCGGCACGCCGATCGACCCGGTGCTTCTCCCAGCGGGTCGTGCGCCCATCACCCTTGGCGTTTCCCTTGGCGTTTCCCTTGGAGCTTCCCTGGACACTGCCCTTGACGTTGCCGGCCATGAGGAGAACAGTACAGGTAGACGTTACCGACGGTAATACCTAGTTTCGGAGGATCTGGCCCCATGACGATCGTGGATCCCCTCGCTGACCGGTTGCTGCGCTCGACCGCCAAGCAGTCCTACGACCCCGAGGTCGACCTCGACTGGGACGCGCCGCCGGTCCCCGGCCTGTGGTGGATGCAGCCCGAGCGCATGTCGCTCTACGGCACGAAGCTGTGGGACCGGTTGAGCGAGGAGGAGCGGATCACCCTTTCGCGCCACGAGGTCGCGAGCATCGCCAGTGTCGGCATCTGGTTCGAGGTCGTCCTGATGCAGCTGCTGCTGCGTGACGTCTACACCGCCGATCCGCGGGACCCGAGGACGCAGTTCGCCCTCACCGAGGTGGGTGACGAGACGCGCCACACCGTCATGTTCGGACGTGCGATCGGGTCCATGGGCATGCCCGCCTACGGTCCGCGGCCCAGGGTGAGGCAGTTCGCGAAGCTGGGGCCGCTGGCCCTGCGCGGGGCAAGTGCCTATGCCTCGATCCTGATCGGTGAGGAGCCGGTCGACCGGTGGCAGCGCGACTCGATGCGCGACGAGCGGATCCAGCCGCTGACCAGGATGGTGTCGCGGATCCACGTGACCGAGGAGGCCCGCCACGTGACCTTCGCCCGCGACGAGCTGGTGAAGGCGGTGCGTGGTCTGGGTCGGGCCGAGCGGCAGTGGCACCAATGGCTGACTGCCCAGGTTGCCTTCATCACCATGCGGTCCCTGGTGCACCCCGACGTCTACGCGTCCGTCGGGATCGACCCGCGTGAGGGCCGTCGGGCGGCGCTGGGCAACGAGAACTACCGCGAGACCATCGCGTGGATGGGCGAGAAGGTCATGCCGTTCCTCGAGGAGCAGGGGATGGTCGGCAAGGCCCACCGCAAGACGTGGCGCGCATCGATGCTGCTGCGCTGACCCGCACTCACGAGAGGGCGGCGCGAGCGGCGATCACGGCCTCGTAGATCGTCTGGTCGAGGGCGGAGCCCTCGCGCCGGACATCGGTGGCCTTCAGGACGACGAGGCGGTTGAGGCGGACCTCGCTCTCGCGGCCACGCGTGTCCCAACCGCCGGAGCCGACGTCCATCCAGACGCGCCCCCGCCGGGTCTCCTGCTCCTCGTCGCGGTCGTGGTCCTTGCTGGTCATGACGAGGCAGTCGACAGTGGTGACGCCGTCCGGGCCGGTGGCCGTGCCGATCACGAGGACCGGGCGGTCCTTGCCCTGCAGCGGGTCGTCCTCGTAGGGCACCCACGCCCACACGACCTCGCCCGGATCGGGGTCGCCGTCGAGCTGGGGTGCGTACGTGCCGTCGGTCATGGCGTCTCCTTGAAGAACTGGCTGAGCAGGCCCGGAGTCGCGGCTTCGGCGAGGGCGAGAGCGGCCGGTGCGGGTACGTCGTCCACGGCGATGCGGCCGCCACCACCTGCGGTGGTCGCGGCGAGGTGGACCAGGCCCGCGCGGCGCTGGAACCAGGTGGCGCGGAGGTTCCAGCCGATGACGTGCGACGAGCCGAGGGCCGAGCGGGCACGGGTCAACGAGCCCGACCGCATCACGACGTGACCGGCGTGGTGCGCGTGGCCGAGGGAGCGCGCTCGATCGGTGGCCAGGGCAAGGGCAGTGCCCAGGGGGAGTGCCGAGGCGAGGAGCAGCCACGGCGAGGCCCCCGCGACCACCGCCAGCCCCAGGAGTACGACGAAGGGTGCTGCGCCGATCAGGGCCCGGGTGTAGCGGCGAGTGGTCGCCGCACGGCCGTGGGTGAGGAGTGGCCCGTCCATCGGGTCCGGATGGCCCAGCACGGTGCGCGCGACGTCGTACGCCGTGGCCGCGGGAGCGGGCGGCAGGAGGGCGGACGAACTGGCCTGGCTGCGGTCGAGGCCGGTGACGATCGCCGTCACCGAGCGTCCGTTCGCCAACCGCAGCATGGCCGGTTCCGCGAGGCTCACGCCGGCCAGCCGGGCCACGTCGATGCTCGTCTCGCGGCGGGTGAGCAGGCCCCGGCGGACGTGCCAGGCGGCGTCGTGCCGGGACAGGAGGAAGCCGCCGTTGGTGAGCAGGTAGCCGCCGACGACCACGACGACCGCCAGCACGGCGATCACCCCGATGATCGTGAGGACGAAGCCGGCGTCGACCGCGGCGATGTCCTCCTCGGTGATCCTGACGTCCAGGACCTCGGTGAACTGCAGGACGACACCGGTCAGGGCACCGAAGGCCACCAGCGCGGTGCCGCTGAAGGGTGCGTACCAGAGCCAGCGCGGTGAGAAGCGGGCCACGACTTCCTCGGCCTCGACGGCCGGCGCGATGACCTCGGGATCCGTCGAGCCGTCGGCAGGTCGAGCCTGTCGCGACCCGAGCAGGTGGACCCGCAGCGCGGTCGCCTGCTCGCGGGGGAGGGAGTCGAGCGAGAGCCGTTCGTCGGCGTCGCTGACCACGCTGCCGGTTCCGATGACGACGGTGGTCAGGCCCAGCATCCGGTGCAGGACCGACGCGGTCAGGTCGACGGTGCGGACGCGGTCGACCGGGGTCGAGAGGGTGTGGCGTTGCAGGAGCCCGCGGCGCAGCTCGACGCGTCCGTCGGTGACCCGGTAGGTGGTGGTGAAGTAGCGCACGATGCCCAGCGCGACGGGGACGAAGACGCCGAGCAGGGCCCACGGGCCGGACCCGGAGACGCCGCCGGCGACGACCAGGCCGATCAGCACGGGCAGGAACCTGGCGCCCTCCTTGAGCGGGTGGATCAGCAGCATCCGTGGATCGAGCCGCTCCCAGGCAACCGACCCGGTCGCTGTCTCGACCTCGCTCATGTCGCGTCGCCCGCCACCAGGTCGGCCTTCCGGGTGAGCTCGTCGATGAGTGCCAGCGCGACGTCGCGGTCCAGCCCCTCGATCTGCAGCGGCCCGGCGGCCGAAGCCGTGGTCACCGTGACCGTGGCGAGGTTGAACAGGCGCGTCAGCGGACCCTGCGCGAAGTCGACCGTCTGCACCCGAGACATCGGTGCGATCCGGCGCTCCCGGGCCCACCACCCGCGCTGCGTGTAGACCGCCGTGGGCGAGACCTCCCAGCGGTGAACCCGATACCGCCACTGGGGTACGACGACTGCGCTCGTCACGCACACCACCAGGGTCAGCGCGGCCAGCCACCAGCGCAGCCCGTCCGGTGCCCAGAACGCGATCGCCACCCCGGCGCCGATGGCGACGACGACGGCCTCGACGGCGGCGGTGACGTGCCAGAGGGCGAGCGCCCGGGGGCTGACCCGTTCGGCCGGATCGCGCAGTTCACTCACGCACCGACCCTAGCCAGTGGGGTCGAGTGACTGGTCAGCTGTGCGGCAGGTCCAGGGGGCCGTCGGAGTCATCGTCAGCACCGAACACCGGTGCCCTGCTCTCTCGCCAGGACCTTCGTCCCGAGCCGAGGCCGACCCCACCGGCCCGGAATGACCATGGTGCTGCGGTCTTCGATCATGATTTGCTGGCAGGTCCCGATTCGGTCTTCGGACCGCTCGGGACGGACCTACCGTGGCGAGGTGGACACCATCACCCTGCGCGTGGCATTCGGCCTCGTGGCCGTGTGTGTCCTTGCGCTCTTCTACGGCGTGACGTACCGGTCCACGCGGTCGTCGTACAGCGCCTGGTGGTGTCTCTCGCTGTCGTGCTTCATCCTCAGCGCGTTGCTGTTCGTCCTCAACGGCACCCCGGCGCAGGTCGTCGCCAACCCGGTGGGCAATGCCACCGGCGCCCTTGGTGCCGCTTGTGTCTGGGCAGGTGCCCGGTCCCTCCGTGGTCGGGACGTCTCGTGGCGGCCGCTGGTGCTCGTTCCTGCCCTCGTTCTGCTGGTCTCGCTGCTGGACGACCCGGTCCACGACAGGTGGTCCGGGGGCATCGCGTACCTCCTCGCCATGGCAGGCCTGATCGGGCGGTCGGCCGTCGAGCTCCGCCAGCTGCTCCGCGAACGTGACCCCCGGGGCGGCAACAGCGACCAGATCGGGTTCGCGGTGTCGTCGATGGCGATCACCTCGGGAGCCATCGCCGGCTACTACGCCGTGCGAACGGTCGTGTTCGTCGTCCTCGGCCCGGAGCATCGGGTCTTCGACGTCGGGTTCGGCGGCCAGACGACCACCTTGCTCACCATGGTCCTGCTGGTCGTGGTGACGTTCAGCATGTCGGCGCTCAGTCACGAGCAGCAGACCTCCGACCTCCGGTTGCAGGCCACGCGGGACGCGCTCACCGGTCTGCTCAACCGCGCCGAGTTCTTCCGGGTCGCCGAGCGCGACCTCCGGCGTCGCGGCCGGCGGGCGGCGCTGGTCATCGCCGACCTGGACCGGTTCAAGGACCTCAACGACCGGTTGGGCCATGCGGCCGGTGACGACGCGCTGATCGCGTTCGCCAAGAGCTGTGCGGCCGTCGTCGGCGACCGCGGGCTCGTCGGTCGCCTGGGTGGGGACGAGTTCGTGCTCCTGGTCCCCGACGTGGAAGCCGACCTGCTCACCGAGGCGATCGCGGCCCGCTACAGGCGCGACGCCGAGCGTCGTACGGCAAGCTTCGGGATCGCCACCATCGCTCCCGGCGACGACATCGCGACCACGATGGCCGCCGCCGACGCCGCGTTGTACCGCGCCAAGGCCGGTGGACGCGGTCGGGCGGGTCGTGGCGCCGATGACTCCCGGCGCGACCCGCGGTCTGCACTTCCATGAGCGATGACAAGCATGGCACCGGCCCGTTGGACGTCACCTTCAGTGAGCAGCTCTGCAGGAGCACCGGCAGCGCAGCCGCCTGGACCTGCGTGAAGTGGGCGGAGTCCGTCGACTACTTCGGCACCAAGGGCCTGGTGAAGGTTCGCGGCACGATCGACGGAGTGCCCTTCGCCACGTCCTTCATGGCCCTCGGCGACGGGACGCACATGCTGCCCGTGGCCGCCGCCGTACGGAAGAAGATCGGGAAGGGTGAGGGGGACACCGTCGAGGTGAGGCTCGAGGAGCGCCTCTCCTGACGGTGGACGTCTCGATACTCCCTCGCCGGGCGGCTCGGGCTGCTCGACGAGCCTGGGGTGGCGTCAGTCCTTGATCTCGCAGACCACTTCGCCGTTGCCGATGGTGGCGCCGACCTCGGCGCTCAGGCCGGTGATGGTGCCGGCCTTGTGGGCCTTGAGGGGCTGCTCCATCTTCATCGCCTCGAGCACGACCACGACGTCGCCCTCGGCGACCGTCTGGCCCTCCTCGACGGCGACCTTGACGATGGTGCCCTGCATGGGGGACGTGACCGAGTCGCCCGAGGCAGCCGCGCCGGCCTTCTTGCCGGCGGAGCGCTTGGGCTTCTTCGCGCCACCACCGCTGGTACCGCCACCGGTGGAGATGCCGCCCAGGCCCGCGGGCAGGACGACCTCGACGCGCTTGCCGCCGACCTCGACGACCACGGTCTGCTTCTCGCCGGCCTCTTCGGCTTCGCCGGCGGCGCCGGCGTACGGGGTGATCTGGTTGTCGAAGTCGGTCTCGATCCACGTCGTGTAGACGTCGAAGGACCCCTCGCCCGTGGGGTTCGAGGAGGCGACCCAGGCCGGGTCGTTGGTGATGACCTCGTGGAAGGTGATCGCGGTCGGCATGCCGTCGACCTCGAACTCGGACAGCGCACGGCGCGAGCGCTCGATCGCCTGGGTCCGGTCGCGGCCGGTCACGATCAGTTTCGCGATGAGCGAGTCGAAGGCACCGGGAACGGTCTCGCCGTTCACGTAGCCGCCGTCGACGCGGACGCCCGGGCCCTGCGGCGGATTCCACGCGGTGAGCGTGCCGGGGGCGGGCATGAAGTTGTTGCCGCCGTCCTCGGCGTTGATGCGGTACTCGATCGAGTGGCCGCGGATCTCCGGGTCGTCGTACCCGAGCTCCTCGCCCGCGGCG
Source organism: Nocardioides sp. CPCC 206347 (assembly GCF_048654605.1). Taxonomy (NCBI): domain Bacteria; kingdom Bacillati; phylum Actinomycetota; class Actinomycetes; order Propionibacteriales; family Nocardioidaceae; genus Nocardioides; species Nocardioides sp. CPCC 206347. Next base: position 980,663 of record NZ_JBMCYZ010000001.1, on the reverse strand, counting down.
ATGCGGAACATCTCGCGGACCAGGTCGATGCCGGTGACCTCTTCGGACACGCAGTGCTCGACCTGGAGGCGGGTGTTGACCTCGAGGAAGGAGATGGTGCCGTCCGCGGCGACGAGGAACTCACAGGTTCCGGCGCCGACGTAGTTGGCTTCCTTGAGGATCGCCTTCGAGGAGTCGTAGAGGCGCTTGTTCTGCTCGTCGGTCAGGAACGGCGCGGGCGCCTCCTCGACCAGCTTCTGGTGGCGACGCTGCAGCGAACAGTCGCGGGTGGAGACCACGACGACGTTGCCGTACTTGTCGGCCAGGCACTGGGTCTCGACGTGGCGCGGGCGATCGAGGAACTTCTCGACCAGGCACTCGCCGCGGCCGAAGGCGGAGATCGCCTCGCGGACGGCGGATTCGTAGAGCTCGGGGATCTCCTCGAGGGTGCGCGCGACCTTGAGGCCACGGCCACCGCCACCGAAGACTGCCTTGATGGCGACCGGGAGGCCGTGCTCCTTGGCGAAGCCGATGATCTCGTCGGCGTCCTTGACGGCGTCCTTGAGGCCCGGCGCGAGCGGGGCGCCGGCGGCCAGGGCGATCTGCTTGGCCTTGGCCTTGTCGCCGAGGCCTTCGATGGCCTCGGGGGAGGGGCCGATCCAGATCAGCCCGGCGTCGATGACGGCCTGGGCGAACTCGGCGTTCTCGGCGAGGAAGCCGTAGCCGGGGTGCACGGAGTCGGCGCCCGACTGGGCGGCGATGTCGAGGATCTTCGGGATCGAGAGATACGACTCGGCGGGCGTGGCGCCACCGAGGGCGTACGCCTCGTCGGCGAGGCGCACGAACAACGCGTTCGCGTCGGGCTCTGCGTAGATCGCGACACTGCCGATACCGGCATCCTTGGCGGCGCGGATCACACGGACCGCGATCTCGCCACGGTTGGCGATGAGGACCTTGCGCAGCGGCTGCACGGACTGAGACACGGGAACTCCTGTCGAGCGGTCGATGGCGGTGCTTCGCACGCCAACGTCGGATTCTAGGGCGTCCAACCTTTGGGGCTGTGACGGGACCAGTGACCGGGCAGTAACCGAACGACCTGCGCCGCGAGGTTAACAAACGTTAACCTCGTGTCCTAGGATGTCGGACATGACCCAGTTCGAACTGTCCCGAGAGCACGAGGAGTTCCGCCGCACGGTGCGGGACTTCGCTGACGCCACCATCCGTCCCCACGTGGCGGAGTGGGACAAGGCGCACCATTTCCCGACGGACGTCGTCCAGAAGATGGGTGACCTCGGGCTGTTCGGCCTCACCTCCCCGGAGGAGTACGGCGGCGCGGGGCTCGAGCCGGAGGACGGCCCGTTCACCTCGCTCTGCCTGGCCATCGAGGAGCTCGGGCGCGTGGACCAGTCGATCGGCGTCACGCTCGAGGCGGGCGTCGGCCTCGGCATCAATCCGATCCTGACCTACGGCACCGACGAGCAGAAGAAGACGTGGCTGCCCGACCTGGTGTCCGGACAGCGGCTTGCCGGCTTCGGCCTCACGGAGCCCGGGGCGGGCTCCGACGCGGGCGCGACGAAGACCAGGGCCGAGGTCGACCCGTCCACCGGTGAGTGGGTCATCAACGGCAGCAAGCAGTTCATCTCGAACTCGGGCTCCTCGATCACGTCGCTGGTGACCGTGACCGCCCGCACCGGTGTCTCCGATGCCGGCAAGCCGGAGATCTCCACGATCGTCGTACCGTCCGGAACGGCCGGCTTCACCGCCGAGGCCGCCTACGACAAGCTCGGCTGGCACATCTCCGACACCCACCCGCTGACGTTCGTCGACTGCCGGGTGCCCGAGGCCAACCTGCTCGGCGAGCGCGGCCGCGGCTACGCACAGTTCCTGGCGACGCTCGACGACGGCCGGGTTGCCATCGCGGCGCTCGCCGTCGGCCTGCTGCAGGCCTGCGTCGACCTGTGTGTCGAGTACTCCCTGGACCGCCAGACCATGGGCGGCCCCATCGGCCGCAAGCAGGGTGTCGCCTTCCAGATCGCCGACCTCGAGGTGATGCTGCACGCCTCGCGTCTGCTGACCTATCGCGCCGCCGCGATGAAGGACGCCATGCTCGGCGACCGCGGGCCGTCGGTGAAGGAGTTCAAGCAGGCCGCCTCGGTCGCCAAGCTGTACTCCTCGGAGTCGGCCGTCACCGCGACCCGGATCGCGACCCAGGTCTTCGGCGGCTACGGCTTCATGGAGGAGTACCCCGTCGCCCGGTTCTACCGCGACGCGAAGATCCTCGAGATCGGTGAGGGCACCTCGGAGGTGCAGCGGATGCTGATCGCCCGCGGTCTCGGCCTGCCGGTCGAGTAGGGCTCAGCGGCGGTGTCGCCCACGCTTCACGTGGTGGTGGACCTTGTTGAGCAGGAACAACAGGGCCGCGACGATCGCCAGGCCGCCGGCGACCACCAGCTCCACGGCAGGTCCGTCGTCGGAGACCTTCGGCGCTGGTGGGGCGGCCACGACCGGCGCCTGCAGGGTGCCGTCGACGAGACGTGAACCGGCTTGGGGACCGATCAGGCCGTCGAGCTCGGTGTACGCAGGAACACCGTCCTGGGCCTCGCCGCTCCGCACCAGGGTGACGGTCGCGGGCACGCTCAGCGCTGCGTTCTCCGGTGAGGTCTCGGCGGTGCCGTCCGCGGCCGTGCCGGTCCAGCGGATCACGACGTAGTGGATCCCCGCGAGGGTCGCGGTGTTGATGCCGGCGTCGTAGCTGTCCCGGTTCGGGTAGGCGACCACGTGCGACTGCGCACCCGTGCGGAAGCGCCCGGTCCCGCCGACCCAGTCGGCGGGCTTGCGGTCAGCGAACGAGACCTGGCTGGTGCCGAGCATCGGGCCGACGACCTGCACGCTGATCCCGTCGGTCGCCGGAGCGTCCTTGGGCAGTACGGCGTCGAGCTGCGCCGCGAGCGACTGGTCCCAGTCGAGCGGGATCGCCAGGACGAGAGTTCGTCCAGGCCGCAGCTCCAGGCCGAACGTGCCGTCGCGAACCACCGGCGCATTGGTCGGCGTGGTCCCCAGGGGCAGGTCGCGCGCGGGATCCGCCGGGGTCAACGGGGTCCACGCCGGCTCCTCGGGCAACGGCAGCACGTCGAACGAGTACGACGACAGGGCCGGCTCCTCGAACACGAGGATCTCGAAGGGCAGGTCGGCATCGGCCGTTTCGATGGGTGCCCCCACCGACAGGTAGAGGCCCTCGGCGGTCGCACACTCGTGGTCGGGCACGTCGGTCCAGGTCGACACGGTGGTGAACAGCACGGGGGCCGGCTCGCCGAGGGTCGGCCGGAACACGCCGCCGCTGCCGCACCCCTGGTCACCGGGCGTCGTACCGACCTTGAGGCGGATGCCCTCGCCGATCGAGTTGCCGGAGCCGACGTACAACGCCCCGACGTGGAAGGTGGTGCCCGGTGCGGTGCGGGGGAGCCGGTAGTGGAGCTCGCCGGTGGCCGGTAGCCGGTCGAGATAGCGGCCGGTGGTGATGACCGGCGCCTGCGACGCATCAGGGGTGCCGGTGACCGGCGTGCCGGCAAGCGCGGGACCTGGATCGTCATCGGCACCGGAAGGCGCTGCCGCCAGGAGCGGCACCAGGAAGGCCGCGAGGAGCGCTGTCCGGGTCAGTGGGCCCACAGGTCGGTCCATCGGTGCCCGAGCTCCCGGACCAGGCCACGCACCAGCGGCAGGCTGACACCGACGACGTTGTGGTGGTCGCCCTCGATGCGCGTGACGAAGCCGCCGCCGAGTCCGTCGACGGTGAAGGCTCCGGCGACGTGGAGCGGCTCACCGGTCGCGACGTACGCCGCGATCTCCTCGTCGGTGACGTCCGCGAAGTGCACGGTCGTGGACGCCGTGGCAGCCACCTGTTGTCCCGAGGCGACGTCGCGCAGGCAGTGGCCGGTGTGCAGGACACCCGAGCGTCCGCGCATGGCCTCCCAGCGACGGATGGCGTCGGCGGCGTCGTCCGGCTTGCCGAGGGCTTCGCCGTCCAGCTCGAGGACCGAGTCACAACCGAGCACGAGGGCCTCGCCGGGCAGGTCGGCGCTGGCGGCCACGGCGCCGCACTTCAGCTCGGCCAGCCGCAGGGCGAGCTCGGCCGGCGGGACACCCACCACCTGCGACTCGTCGACGCCCGACACGATCACCTGCGGGTCGAAACCTGCGCTCCGCAGGGTCGCCAGGCGGGCGGGGGATGCGGACGCGAGCACGAGCACAGGCACGGCCCCCACCCTACGAGGTGGCCTGCGGCCGCCGGACGCAACCTTTCGGCCCGCTCGCGAGTCGTGGGGGTGAAAGACTTCGCGCGACCTGGGAGGTGCCGTGGACGGTCCACACGATCGGCTGGCCGATGATCCGATTCGTCGGTGCTTCGACGTCTCCTACCGCCGACTCGTCGGCCAGCTGTACGGCGTCTGCGGCAGCCTGGCCGAGGCCGAGGAGGCGGTCGCCGAAGCCTTCGCCCGGGCGGTGGCCGCCCGCCGCACGTTCGAGCGGGTCGACGAACCCGAGGCCTGGCTGCGCACCGTCGCGGTCAACGTCGCGCGGACCCGGCACCGTCGGCGACTGATGGGCGACCGGCTGCACCGCCGCAACGGCGGGCCCGCCGAGGGACGGGTGCCTGAGCTCACCGACGACCGGCTCACCCTCGTGGCGGCGCTCCGGTCCCTTCCCCAGCAGCAGCGCGAAGCGCTGGCGCTGCACTACCTCGCCGACCTCCCCGTTGCGGAGGTCGCCGCGACCCTCGGCGTGCCGGTCGGCACCGTCAAGGCGCGGCTCAGTCGCGGACGCACCGCGCTGGCCGCGGTCCTGGGCGCCGAGGCCACTGTCAACGGAGGTTCCCGTGGCTGACATCGAGCAGATCCTCAACGGCGAACGCGGCGACGTCGCGCGCCTGGCCGCCGACGCCGCCCAGGTGCCGGACTTCGACACCCTGGCGCGGCGCGGTCGTGGTCGTCGTACGCGACGACAGGCGGGGGCTCTCGCCGCGGCAGCGCTGGCCGTGGCCGGCATCGTCGGGGTCGTCCAGGTGTTCGGCAACGGGGATGGCGACGTACGGCCCGGGCCGGCCGAGACCCCGTCCCAGACCCCGTCCCAGGCCCCGTCGCAGGCGCCGACCGAAGCGGTCGACGACCCGAGCCAGGCGGAGCTCGCCGGTGTCGTCGACGCCGACGACGCGTCGATGTACTCGATGGCCGTGACGCCGGGCGACCCCGGATCGATGGCCACCCTCTGGCAGTGGGAGGACCAGCGCTGGGTGCTGGCCTGGACCTCGGACGGGTTCGCCACGCGTTCCCTGCGGGCCGTGCCCAGCGGTTCGAGCGTCACACCCGCCGCCGACGGCACCTTCGTCCTCCGCGAGGGCTGGGAGGGCGCCGCGTTGCGGATCATCGACGGCGATGACGTCGGAGACCCGATCGACGTGTCCCTCGACGAATCGCCCGTGGGCGCCGGTGAGGTCCCGTTCGTGCTGGTCCCGGAGACGGGTGGATCCTCGCTGGTGGCGGTCAGCGCTGACGGAGAGGCACACACCGTCCCCGTGCCCGCCGCCCTCGACAGCCTCCAGTCCTTCGGCAACCGGCTGGCCGGCTTCGTGTACGGCGACGGGCTCGCCTACCACTGGTCCGACGACGGTGGCGCGACCTGGCAGGACGCCGACCCGGGCCCGGGCGAGTTCCCGCCGCTGGTGGTCCAGTCGGCCATCGGGCAGGACCACGCGATCTTCGAGGGCGGCGACGGTGCCACGTTGTTCCCCTTCGTGGCGATCCGTACGGCGAGCGCAGCGGCCCCTGCGCAGTGGACCCGGACGGAGGCGGAGAAGGACGGCGACCACGTCACCCTGGGTGGTGCGTGGAACGAGGACGGCGAGATCCGCGTCCTCGCGAGTCGCTGGAACTCCGAGGACCGGCTCGTGGACGCCGGCGTGTGGCGCGTCGTCGGGGGAGCGCTGGAGAAGGTCACCAGCAACCACCCCGAGATCTCCGACCAGAGTGACATCGGCGCCCTCGCCTTCGAGTACGTCGACGGTCCGGTGGTGTGGCTGCCCGGAAAGGGCCCCGGCGAGGTGTGGCGGACCACCGACGGCGGCGCGACCTGGGAGCGGTTCGCGGCGCGGTGAGCCCCGCCCGGACGGGTCAGGCCTGAGGGGTCAGGCCTCGGCGGCTGCCTTGATCCGCTCGAGCGTCTGCTGCACGCCGGCGTTCAGGGTCTCCAGGAACGACTCCTGGCCGCCGAAGAACCCGTCGGTCAGCTCGCGCGACAGGTCCGAGATGCCGTCCGGGGTGTCGCGGGTCTGCGTGAGCAGGGTGCCCTCGCCGTCGGCCTGGAGGCGGAACGACCAGATGGCCCAGTTCTCCGCGACCTTGAAGGACAGCTCGCGCTCCGGATCGAAGCTGACGATCTCGGCGTGCGTCGTCCATTCCAGCTCGCCCTCGCGGTTGCGGTTGGTGAACTCGGCGCCGAGGCCGAGATCGAATCCGGAGCGCAACCGGGTCGACGTCACCTGCGGGCTCCACTCGGGCATCCGGCAGACGTCACTGACGAGTTCCCACACACGCGCCGGCGGAGCGGCGATCCGGACGGACTGTTCGAGATCAGACATGCCGACACACTAGGCGCGCGGTGTCACCATGGGGCATGACCAAGGACACAGGGCTCGGCAGCGGGATCTGGAGCGATGCGCGGAAGGTGCGCGTCACCAAGGGCAAGGTCGAGGCGCCGGTGCGTGCCAATGGAACCGATGGCATCCAGATCGGCAGCTACAAGCTGCCGGCTTCCAGCCCGAAGCCGGCGGGCGAACGCAAGCCCGGTCTGCTCGCGCGGCTGTTCGCGCGGTTGTCCAAGCGGCGCTGAGCGCCCGGGCGACCCCGCGGCTCAGGCCGAGCGCGTGGCCTGGCGGTGCGCGCGTCGTACCAGCTCGACGACGGAGACGTCCTGGCCGAGCGTCCCCGAGCTCGCCTGGCGGTCCATCCACATCGCCGCGTCGAGGGTGTCGGTCGCCAGCTGGCGGAGGTCGTCGGTGCTGAGCTCGCCGTACGTCGACTCGGTGACCGTCGCCGTGAAGGTGCTGGTCGGGCCCTCGAGCCACCAGGTCCGGATCAGGCCGAAGGTGGGGCCTTCGTGCAGGCGGGAACCCGGGTCCTCGTTCGCGTGCTCCTCGGCGCTGGTGACGCACCACGGCGGACAGGTCGTCATGGGGGACCCTTCGGCCCCGACCATCGGCGGCTGAGGGAAACGAAGTCGCGATCTCGTGAGCGGTGACGGATACTTGCTCATGCCCTCGTCCAGCCAGCTCGCCGCCTTCGCGATCGCGTCGATCCTGTTCATCCAGGTGCCGGGACCGAGCCTCCTGTTCACGATCGGCCGGGCTCTCACGGTCGGCCGCCGCGACGCGCTGCTCTCGGTCGTGGGCAACGCCCTCGGCCTGGTGGCCCAGGTCGTGCTCGTCGCGCTCGGACTGGGCGCGGTCGTGGCTGCGTCGGCCACCGCCTTCACGATCATCAAGCTCGTGGGTGCGGCCTACGTCGTCTACCTCGGCGTCCAGGCGATCCGGCACCGTGCGGATGCGCGGGCCGCGCTCGCGCAGGCGGGCGTGGGCGGTGGCACCCCGGCCGGTGACCTCAGGTCGGTGCGCACCGGGTTCGTGGTGGGTGCGACCAACCCGAAGACCATCGTGTTCTTCGTGGCGTTCCTGCCGCAGTTCATCGACTCCTCGGCCGCGGCTGCGCCCCAGCTGGTGCTCCTCGGCGTGCTGTTCGGCGTGATGGCCATCGCCTCCGACACCTGTTGGGCGCTGGCCGCGAGTCGCGCCCGCGACTGGTTCGCGCGCAAGCCCGAGCGCCTCGACACGCTGGGTGCTGCGGGTGGCGTGATGATGGTCGGCCTCGGCGCCGCCCTGGTCACCACCAACAACCACTGAGCCGTCCCGGTCGGCGTAACGGGCGTCACGTGCAACTCGTTCTACTTGCGTGAAGCGCACCCTCAGCAGCCTGGCCACGCTCGTCCTGCTCGCGGTCCTGGCACCGCTTGCCTCGGGAGTCGCCGGCGGCCCGGCCGCGGCCGCGACGCCCTTCGTGAAGACCACCTTGTACTTCAAGGTGGTCGTCGGACCGGCGAACAACCAGGTCTGCGACATCGTCGGTGACCTCTACGTCCCGAACGCCGCCAGCGCCACCAACCGAATGCCGGCGGTGCTCACCACGAACGGCTTCGGTGGCTCGAAGGACGACCAGGCCACCCCTGCGGCTGCCTTCGCCGAGCGCGGCTACGTGGTGCTGGCGTACTCCGGGCTCGGCTTCGGCGGGTCGAGCTGCAAGATCACCCTCGACGACCCGGACTACGACGGCAAGGCCGCGAGCCAGCTGGTCAGCTACCTGGGCGGCTCGGGCGGGATCGCCTTCCTCGACGCCGCGCACACGAAGCCGGCGCCGGCGCTGACCGTCGTGAAGAAGGATGCCCGTGACCACAACGGGATCGCGCGAAGCAACGACCCGCGGGTGGGGACCTTCGGGGGTTCGTACGGTGGCGGGGTCCAGTTCGCGGTGGCGTCGGTGGACGCCCGCGTGGACGCCCTGGTCCCGTTCGTCACCTGGAACGACCTCAGCTACAGCCTCGGGCCGAACAACACCGCGCAGACGAAGGGTGTCTCCACCTCGGTGCCCGGCGCCGCCAAGCTGATGTGGGCACTCGGGTTCGCCGTCGTCGGCGTGACCGGCGAGCTGCAGAACCAGCAGGTCCCGCCGGACCTGCCGTGTCCCAACTTCGCTGACTTCGTCTGTCCGGCGTTGCTGACGGCCGGGGCCACCGGCTTCCTGCAGCCGGGCGACATCGCCGCTCTGCGCCACGCGTCCGTGGCGTCGTACATCGCGAAGGTGAAGGTCCCGACCCTGCTCGTGCAGGGCGAACGGGACACGCTCTTCAACCTCAACGAGGCCGCCGCCACCTATCGCGCGCTGCAGGCCCAGGGCACCGAGACGAAGATGATCTGGCAGCAGGGCGGCCACTCCGGTGACTCCGCCCCCGGAGAGGTGAACTGGACGGACCCGTCGCAGGGCTACACGTCGGGTCGGGTCATCGGCTGGTTCGAGCGCCACCTCAAGGGACTGCCGGTGAGCACCGGCCCGGAGTTCGCGTACTTCCGCGACTGGGCCTCCTACTCAGGCAACGCCGCGCCTGCCTACGCGACGGCGACCGCCTTCCCCGTCGGGACGACGCGCACCTGGCGACTCTCGGGCACCGGCAACCTGGTGACCGGGGCGACGCCGTCGGCTGCTGGCAGCAAGTCCTTCCTCACCACGGCCGCCGGGTTGCCCACGCGACTGGACGAGATGGACGTCTTCGGCAGCGTGCTCGGGCCGATCAGCTCTGCGGTCAAGGACCTGCCCGGCACGTACGCCGCCTGGTCCACACCGTCCTTGACCGCCCCGTTGCGTGTTGCGGGCTCGCCGAAGGTCAACGTGAAGGTCGGTGCGCCGACGGCAGCCCTGACCCAGGCACTCGGCCCGATCGGTCAGCTCGTGCTGTTCGTCAAGGTGGTCGACGTGGCACCTGACGGCACCGCGACGATGATCAACGGCCTCGAGGCCCCGGTGCGGGTGCCTGACGTCAACAAGCCGTTCACTGTGACGCTCCCGGCGATCGTGCACCAGTTCGCCGCCGGTCACCAGGTCCGCCTGGTCGTGGCCGGCGGGTCGATCAACTACCGCGGCGGAGTGGTGGCCGCACCGGTGACCATCGCCTCCGGGTCGGCGCAGACGCTGAGCCTGCCGGTGGTGCCGTAGGGCTCAGGCCTGTTGCTGGCTCATCCCCATCCGGGCGAGCACGACGTTCTCCAGCAGCTGCACGAGGTTGTAGAGGACGAGGGTGATCGCGGTGATGATCGCGACCGAGGCCCACAGGTCGTCGAACTTCGCGGCGGCGTTGAACTTCTGGATCGAACCGCCGATGCCTTGGCCGGTCGAGAGCCACTCGGCGAGCAGCGCTCCCGTGACCGCCCCCGGGACGGAGACCCGGGCCGCGGCGAACAGGGAGGGCAAGGCCCCCGGGATCGAGACCTTGCGCAGCGCGGTGAGGTTCCCGCCGCCGTACACGTGGACGAGGTCGAGGCTCTCGCGGCTGGCCCGGCTCAGTCCGAACAAGGCGGAGGCAAGCGCGGGGAACAGCACCACGATGCTGCCGATGGTCGCCACCGAGGCGGTCGAGCCGCGGCCGGTGATCAGGATGATGACGGGCGAGATCGACACCAGCGGCACGCTGCGCAGCAGCAGCGCCAGCGGCATCACGCTCGCCTCGACGACCTTCGACAGCGAGAAGCAGACGGCCAGCACGATGGCGATCGACAGGCCCACGACGAAGCCCAGCGCGGAGTCCTGGAGGGTCTGGACCATCAGCGGCTGCATGGACGCGCGGTGATCGGCGGCCAGTCGTCCGGGCGCGGCACCGGCCTCGTCCACGAACAGGAACCGGAAGACGTCGAGCGGCCCCTTGGCGACGTACGGCGAGACGCCGGCGAAGCTGACCACGGCCTGCCACAGGGCGAGCACGATGAGCAGGGTGGCCAGGGCGTTGACCAGGGAGCGACCGATGGCGCGGGTCATCGGGCGCTCCGTCCTGCCACCCAGGGAGTGATCAGCCGCGCGATCAGCCCGAACGCGGCGTACCCGATGAGGGCGACGAGCGCACACAGCAGGAACACCGCCCACACCCGGACCGAGTCGAGTGAGCCCTGGAGCCGGATGAGGGTGATGCCGACGCTGCGGTCCGTGGCGCCGAGGTACTCACCGAGGACCGCGCCCAGCAGGGAGGTCGGTACGGCGACCTGGAGCGCGTTGAGGATGGCCGGCAGGGCGGAGAGCAGGCGGACCTTGAGTAGCTGGCGGAGGCGTCCGCCCCCGAAGACGCGGACGACGTCGAGGCTGGCCCGGTCGGCCGCCTTGAACCCGAGCAGCGCGCCGACCACGGTGGTGAAGAAGACCGACAGGGCTGCCAGGAAGATGGCCGTCTTCGACGGGTCGCCCGGTGTGTTCGCACCTCCGAGCGCGACGATCGCGATGCCGCCGACCGCCACGATCGGCAGGCAGTAGGTCACGACGGCGATCTGGACCACGACCGGTTCGATCCGCGGCACCAGCAACACCGTGGCCGCCAGGAGCAGCGCGAGGCCGTTGCCCCACAGGAAGCCGATGGCGGCCTCGTGGATGGTGACCGAGAAGAAGTCCCAGTAGGCAGAGAAGCCGTCATCGATGATCTGGCGGAACACCGCCAGCGGGGACGGGACGGGGTCGTAGGTGGTGCCGGCGTCCGGGCGGAACGCGAGCGCGGAGAACAGCCACCAGGCGGCGACCAGTCCGACGCAGCCGAGGACGGTCGCCAGCCAGCCGGGAATCCTGATCACGACCACCTCATGATGCGCTCATGACTCGGCGTCCGCGCGCCCGTCGGCACCGAACAGGATCTCCGAGGCCTGGTCGACGAGGGCGTGGAACTCGGGGGTCCGCATCATCTCGGGGGTGCGTGGCCGCGGCAGGTCGACGTCGATGATCGCCTTGATCCGGCCGGGCCGCGGCGACATCACCGCCACCTGGTCGGACAGGAAGATCGCCTCCGAGATGCCGTGCGTGACGAGCAGCGTGGTGGCCGGCTTCTCGGTCCAGATCCGCAGCAGCTCGAGGTTGAGGTTCTGGCGGGTCATGTCGTCGAGTGCGCCGAACGGCTCGTCGAGCAGCAGGACCGACGGCTTGAGCGCGAGGGCGCGGGCGATCGACACCCGCTGGCGCATGCCGCCGGACAGTTGCGCCGGCAGGCTCTTCTCGAAGCCACGCAGTCCGACGAGGTCGATCAGCTCCTCGATGTAGGCCGTGTCGACGGTGCGCCCGGCGACCTCGTAGGGCAGCCGGATGTTCTTGGTGACGCTGCGCCACGGCAGCAGCGCGTGGTCCTGGAAGGCGATGCCCAGCTCACTGCCCCGGCGCAGCTCGGCAGGCGTCTTCCCGTCCACCAGTGCCGTGCCGGCGCTCGGCTGCTCCAGGTCGGCGAGGATCCGCAGGATCGTCGACTTCCCGCAACCGGACGGGCCGAGCAGGGCGAGGAACGAGCCGACGTCGGTGTGGAGGTCGGCGTCCTCGAGCGCGTTGACCGTGCGGCCGCGGCCGACCTTGAACGTCTTGCTGAGTCCGGTCACCTGGATGCCGGTGCCCGGCGCCTGGGGGCGCGGGGCACCGGCATCGGCGGTTGCTTCGAGATCCATGGGTTACGGAAGGTATCCCTTTAGGTCCGGGTTCTCCTCGTAGATCTCGTCGATGATGGTCGTGTCGAAGAGGTCCTCGACGCTGACCTTCCAGCCGGCCGCCGCGAGCGACTCGACGGTCTGCGCCTTGAGCTCGTCGGTGATGGTGAACAGCCCGTTCGCCTCGGTGTCCGGAGTGGAGATCAGCAGCTTCTGCGCGTCCAGCCCGAGACCGGTCTTCTTCGGATCCAGTGCGCCGAACACGGCCTCGAGGCCCTCGGCGTTGTCGGAGGCGGCCTTGTTGTAGAACTCGGTGATCACGCCGACGGTGTCGGCGGTCGGGCTCTTGAAGACGTCGGTCCAGCCCTTGATCTCGGCGATCAGGAAGTCCTTGAGGAGCTCCTTGTTCTCGGCGAGGTACTGGTCGGTGACGCTGAAGGTCTCCGCGACGTACGGCACGCCGTTGTCGGCGTACGGCAGGTTGGTCACCTCGTGGCCCGCGAGCTCGACGGTGATCGCCTCGTTGGTCAGGTAGGCCATGAAGCCGTCGACCTTGCCCTCCATGAGGGGGGTCGGGTCGAAGTCGACGGGCACGACCTCGACCTCGTCCTTCGAGATGCCGTTGGCGTTCAGGATGGCCTCGAACACGCTCGCGTTGGAGTCCTGGACACCGATCTTCTTGCCCTTGAGGTCGGCGGGCGTCTTGATGTCACCGCCGTCCTTGAGGGACAGGATCGTGAACGGGTTCTTCTGGAACGTCGCGCCGATGATCTTCAGCGGGGCGTCCTCGTTGGCGATCGCGGCTCCGATCGATGCGGCATCGCTGAGCGCCACCTGCACGGTGCCGCTGAGCAGCTTCGCCACGCCGGTGTCGGGGCCCGAGATGCCGTTGACGGCGCTGAAGCCCGCGTCGTCGTAGTAGCCCTTGTCGTAGGCGTAGAACTCGCCGGCGAACTCCTCGTTCTTGATCCAGGAGTACTGGACGCTGATCTCGCCGTGGCCACTGCCTTCGTCGGCATCGTCACTGCCGCAGGCCGTGAGGCCGAGCATGCCGACGGTGGCCACCATCGTGGCCGCCATGATCCGGAAGCGCCGGCGCGCGTGCGGGCGAGGGGACGGGTGGGTCATGTGTTCTCCTGCGTGGGCTGGCTTCGGGACCGGTCCGAGATGCAACAGCAGTTGCTGATCAGTGACGCTATGAGCGCAGCGTTTCAGTGCTGTCGCCGTGGGTTTCGGGACGGTTAATTCGTTCGAGCTGGACCCGAAGGCATGGGGAGCGGGCCTACGGTGGGGGTGATGAGCACCGACCCGGCCGCCAATCTGCCGCAGGCTCCCGTCACCGTCAACGGGACCGTCCGGTCGTTCGCTGCTGCCGGCCCGGCGCTCAACGCCCTTGACTGGCTGCGCGGCATCGGGCTGACCGGTGCCAAGGAGGGATGTGCGGAGGGCGAGTGCGGCGCCTGCGCCGTCCTGATCGCCCGCCCGGGCGTCGACGCGCCGACGGAGTGGACGGCCGTCAACGCCTGCCTCATCCCGGCGGCGGCCCTGGCCGACCAGGAGGTGCTGACCTCGGAGGGTCTGGGTACTCCCGACGCGTTGCACCCCGTGCAGTGCGAGATCGCCGGTCGCGGCGGTTCCCAGTGCGGTTACTGCACGCCGGGCTTCGTCTGCAGCATGGCGGCGGAGTACTACCGGCCCGGGCGGGTGGAGTTCGACCACCACGCGCTGTCCGGCAACCTGTGCCGCTGCACCGGCTATCGCCCGATCGTCGACGCCGCCGAAGCGCTGGGCCATCCGGTCGAGGGCGACCGCTTCCTCTCCCGTACGGCGGAGCCGACTCCTGCGGCGCCCGCGCGCCGTGCGCCCGGGTGGGTGCGCCCCGGCTCCCTCGACGAGGCCTTGACCGCACTCGGCGAACCGGGAGCGGTCGCCCTCGCGGGGTCGACCGACCTCGGGGTCGAGGCCAACCTGCGGGGAGCGCGTCCGGCGCTCCTGGTGGCGATCGACCAGCTGGACGAGCTGCGCGTGCTGGAGGAGCGGGACGACGTCGTGGAGATCGGCGCGGCCCTGTCGCTGTCGGAGGTAGAGCGGCAGCTCGCGGGCCGGATCCCCTTGCTGGACGCGGTGTTCCCGCAGTTCGCTTCGCGGCTGATCCGCAACGGCGCGACGATCGGCGGCAACCTCGGCACGGCCTCGCCGATCGGTGACCTGCCGCCGGCGCTGCTCGCGCTGTCTGCGGAGATCGTGCTCGTCTCCCGCGCGGGGGAGCGCGTCGTGCCGCTGGCCGACTACTTCACCGGCTACCGGAAGACCGTGCGGCGGGAGGACGAGCTGATCGCCCGGGTCCGGATTCCCCTGCCGCTCGCCCCGGCTGCTGCGTTCCACAAGATCGCGAAGCGGCGGTTCGACGACATCTCGTCGGTCGCGGTCGCCTTCGCGGTCGAGGTGCTGGACGGCGCAGTGGCACGTGCCGCGATCGGGTTGGGTGGCGTGGCTGCCACGCCGATCCGGGCCACGGCGACGGAGGCTGCGCTGGTGGGCCAACCCTGGTCGGCGGCGACGGTGCGGGCCGCGGCGGAGGTGCTGGCCGGGGAAGGGACGCCACTCGATGACCATCGCGCCAGTGCGGCGTACCGCAAGGCGATGCTGGGGCAGTCACTACTTGGATTCGAGGCTCGCTGGCGCTCGCACCTCAACCAGCGGGAGGAACGATGATCGGCCGGCCGATTCCGCACGAAGCCGCGGCGCTGCACGTCACCGGTCGCGCGCTCTACACGGACGACGTCGCCGCCCGGACTCCCGGGCTGCTGCACGCGCACCCCGTCCAGGCGCCCCACGCACACGCCCGGATCACCCGCCTGGACGTTGCCCCCGCCCTCGACGTCCCAGGAGTCGTGCGGGTCCTGACCGCCGAGGACGTGCCGGGCGTCAACGACGCGGGCACCAAGCACGACGAGCCGCTGTTCCCCGACGAGGTGATGTTCTTCGGGCACGCGGTGGCGTGGGTGCTGGCCGACGACCTGGAGAGCGCGCGCCTCGGCGCGCTCGCCGTCGAGGTCGACTACGAACCATTGCCGTCGATCATCGAGGTCACCGATGCGATCGCCCAGGACAGCTTCCAGGGTGCGCGGCCGCGGCTCGAGCGCGGTGACGTCGACGCGGGATTCGCGGCCAGCAGTCACGTGTTCGAGGGCGAGATCGAGTTCGCAGGACAGGAGCACTTCTACCTCGAGACGCACGCGTCGCTGGCGAGCATCGACGACGACGGCCAGGTGTTCGTGCAGTGCAGCACCCAGCACCCGACCGAGACGCAGGAGATCGTGGCCCACGTCCTCGGCCTCGCCAGCCACCAGGTGACGGTGCAGTGCCTGCGGATGGGCGGAGGATTCGGCGGCAAGGAGATGCAGCCCCACGGATTCGCGGCGATCGCGGCGCTCGGTGCCCGGCTCACCGGTCGTCCCGTCCGGGTGCGGCTGACCCGCCAGCAGGACATGACGATGACCGGCAAGCGGCACGGCTTCCACGCGTCGTGGAAGGTCGGGTTCGACGACGACGGGCACCTGCAGGCGCTGATTGCGACACTCACCTCGGACGGTGGCTGGAGCCTGGACCTGTCCGAGCCCGTCCTCTCGCGCGCGCTGTGCCACATCGACAACGCCTACTGGATCCCTCACCTGGCGGTGGACGGCCGGATCGCGCGCACCCACAAGACCTCGCAGACCGCGTTCCGCGGCTTCGGTGGCCCGCAGGGGATGCTCGTGATCGAGGACATCCTGGGACGAGTGGCACCCACCCTCGGCATCGAGGCGCACGAGCTGCGACGGCGCAACTTCTACGTCGACGAGCAGCCGACGCCGTACGGACAGCCGGTGCGGCACGCCGCTCGTCTCGACCGCGCCTGGCAGCAGGTCCTCGACACCAGTGACTTCGCCAAGCGGCGTGACGACATCGCGAGCCACAACGCCCAGAACCCCGATTCCAGGCGGGGTCTGGCGATCACGCCGGTGAAGTTCGGGATCTCCTTCAACTTCACGTCGTTCAACCAGGGCGGGGCGCTCGTGCACGTCTACAAGGACGGCTCGGTGCTGATCAACCACGGCGGCACGGAGATGGGCCAGGGCCTGCACACCAAGATGCTGCAGGTCGCCGCCACCGCGCTGGGGCTGCCGATCGAGCGGGTCCGGCTGGCGCCGACGCGCACCGACAAGGTGCCGAACACGTCCGCCACTGCGGCCAGCTCGGGCGCCGACCTCAACGGCGCTGCGGTGAAGGACGCGTGCGAGCAGATCCTGGCGCGGCTCGCACCGGTCCGCGAGCGCCTCGCCCCCGAGACGTCGTGGGAAGAGCTTGTCCGGACCGCCTACTTCGACCGGATCCAGCTCTGGGCCGCCGGCTTCTACCGGACGCCCGGCCTGAGCTGGGACGTGTCGACGATGACCGGCAACCCCTTCAAGTACTTCGCGTACGGCGTCGCCGCGGCCGAGGTCGAGGTCGACGGCTTCACCGGTGCCTACCGGGTGACCCGGGTCGACATCGTCCACGACGTCGGCGACAGCCTCTCCCCGCTGGTCGACCTCGGGCAGATCGAGGGCGGGTTCGTGCAGGGCGTCGGCTGGCTCACGCTCGAGGACCTGCGGTGGGACGGCTCCGCCGGCCCGTCGCGCGGCCGGCTCGCGACCCAGTCGGCGTCGACGTACAAGCTGCCGAGCCTCTCGGAGATGCCGATCGACCTCCGGGTCGCACTGCTCGAGCACGCGGCCGACGACGGCGCGGTCTACGGATCGAAGGCCGTCGGCGAGCCGCCCCTGATGCTGGCGTTCGCCGTGCGAGAGGCGTTGCGGGAGGCGGTCGCGGCGTTCGGGCCCGACGGTGCGGCCGTGGAGCTCGCGTCGCCGGCGACTCCAGAAGCCGTCTACTGGGCCATCCAGGCGACGAAGGCCCGAGCAGGGAAGGCGCAGGTGTGACATGGACTGGCTCCGCGCGCTCCAGCACCTTCGTGACACCCGGACGCCGTGCGTCCTGGTCACCGTCGCCGAGGTCCGCGGCCATGCCCCACGGGAAGCAGGCGCCAAGCTCGTGGTCAGCGCGACGGAGACCTGGGGGAGCGTCGGCGGCGGCAACCTCGAGGAGGCCGCCGTACGACGGGCGCGCGTCCTGCTGGCCGACGGCACCGTGACACCGGTGACCGAGCGCCACGACCTCTCGGACAAGGCGCCCCTGGAACACGGGGTGCAGTGCTGCGGGGGCGAGGTCACCCTGCTGCTCGAGCCGGTGGGCGTGCTGGCGTCGTACGCGATCTTCGGGATGGGCCACGTGGGGTTCGAGCTGGCGTTGCTGCTGGGGCGCCACGACCTCGAGCTGCACCTGGTCGACTCCCGGGCCGACCAGCTCGACGACGCGCGACTGGCGCCGCTGCTGATCGGACCGGCCGACGTCCACGTGCACCGGGTTCCCGTGCTCCCGGAGCTGGTCATCGCCGAGCTGCCGCGCGGCACGCACGCCCTGGTGCTGACCCACGACCACGCCGAGGACCTCGCGCTGCTCGACGCGCTGCTGCGCTCCGACGTGCCCGGTTCGATCGGCCTGATCGGCTCGTCGGCGAAGTGGGTGCGGTTCCGGTCGAAGCTGGCCGACCTGGGTCACTCGCCGGAGGTGATCGGAAGGATCCGCACACCCATCGGCGATCCCGCGGTCACGGGCATCCACAGCAAGAAGCCGGCCGCGATCGCGCTGGCCGTCGCCGCAGAGCTCCTGTCAGTACGCAGTCCGCTTCTCGTGGGCGAGCCACGCGTCGAAAGGTGACGACGCGTTGTCCGGGCGCAGGTTGTCGATGTCCATCGACCACTCCGACCTCGGTCGATCGAAGAGCTCGTAGAACTCCCGGTCGTCGAAGCCGCCGCGGGCCGCGTCCTCGCGGTCGGCCGCGTAGACGACGCGGTCCAGCCGGGCCCACAACGAGGCCGAGAGGCACAGCGGGCACGGCTCGCACGAGGTGTAGAGCGAGCAGCCGGCGAGGCTGAACGAGCCGATCGCCGTACACGCCGCGCGGATCGCCATCACCTCCGCGTGGGCGGTCGGGTCGAGGTCGCGGGTGACGCGGTTCTGGCCGAACGCGATCAGCTTGCCGTCCTGGACGATGACCGCGCCGAAGGGCCCGCCACCGTCGTCGACGTTGGCGGTCGCGAGCTCGACCGCGCGGGCCAGCCAGGCTGCGTCCTTGTTCAGGTCGTCGTTCGGGTCGCCGGTCACTGGTCGCCTCTCATTCCACTTCACCGAGTTGTTCGTAAGTCTCGCTGATCCGGCGCACGCGGGCGCTCCCGGTACGACGACACGCGGCGAGCACGCCGTCGGCCAGCACGCTGACCAGCGCCATCGGTGCGGCATAGCTGTCGAACGCCAGCGCGTGCTGCAACGGGCACTCCAGCCAGATGCTTGCGTGGGAGGCGTGCGCCACGGCCGTCGGGTCGCCGACGAGTACGACGGTCGCGCCGGTCGCGTGCGCAGCCGCGAGGAAGGCCGCGAAGTGCTGCGGCCGGCGACGGAAGCCGACGACCACGATCACGTCGGCGGCCCCGAGCCCGACCAGTTCCTCGCCGGTCGTCTGGCCCGGCACGGGGGCGATCCGGACGTCGTCGCGGGCCTGGGCGAGCTGCTCGCGCAGGTGCAGGGCGACGGGGTAGCTGTTGCGCCAGCCGACCACGAGCACCCGCTCGGCCAGGGCGACCAGGCCGGCGACCTCGGGCAGCCGGG
Source organism: Nocardioides sp. CPCC 206347 (assembly GCF_048654605.1). Lineage (NCBI taxonomy): Bacteria > Bacillati > Actinomycetota > Actinomycetes > Propionibacteriales > Nocardioidaceae > Nocardioides > Nocardioides sp. CPCC 206347. The sequence continues at coordinate 961,681 of NZ_JBMCYZ010000001.1, read as the reverse complement.
GATGCCCGACGGCGCGCAGGATCGCGGCCTGCTCGGCTGCCGCCAACGTCTCCGGGTCCGGGGCGCCGTCGATCCGACGGGGCTCGCCGGTCGCCCGCAGCCCGCGCAGGTGCTCGCGCACCTCGTCGAAGTCTGCGAACCCCAGGCTGCGGAACAGTCGGCTCATCGTCGCCCGCGACACCCCGGCGAGCTCGGCCAGCTCCGCGGCGCGGTACGTCGCGAGGTCGTCGAGGTGCTCCAGCAGGGTGCCGGCTGCCCGGCGCTCCTGGGGGCTCAGCTCGTCATGGCGTTCGGCGATCCGCTCGTCGATCCGCTGGCTGGCCTGCTGGCCGGTCCGCTGTTCAGCCGCCATGGTCGGCCTTCCACGTCGCAGCCACCTCGAGCACCGCCTGCTCGAACGCGTCGATCCCGCGTGCGACGTCGATCTCGCGCACACCTTCGTCGGGGTGGTGGCTGATGCCGTCATGGCACCGGACGAAGAGCATGCCGATGTCGGCGATCGCCGCGATCGCCATCGCGTCGTGCCCGGCGCGGCTCCACAGGCCCATCGGGTTCGGGTCGCCGGTGCTGCGAATGCCCGCAACCACGGCGTTCTGGAGCCATCCGGCGCACGGCGCGGCCGGCGCCTCGTGGTTCATGACGACGTCGAGGCGGAGGTCGCGCGCCGTACAGATCCGCTTGAGCTCTGCTTCCACCTGCGCCCACGACGCGTCACGTTCCTCGTCGGTCGCGGCGCGCAGGTCCAGGCTCAGGTCGGCGCGCCCGGCGATCACGTTGACCGCACCGGGGAGCACCTCGATCCGCCCGACGGTCGCGATCGTCCCGGCTGCCCTGGCCAGTCGCTCCACGGCCACGATCATCTCGCTGGCGCCGACCAGTGCGTCCCTCCTGCGTTCGTACGGCGTCCCGCCGGCGTGCCGCGCTTCGCCGGTCACCGTGATCCGGAACCGCCGGGCGCCCGCGATCGTCGTGACGTACCCGAGTGACGCGTCGGCCGCTTCCAGGTAGGGACCCTGCTCGATGTGCGCCTCGAGGTAGCCGACGAGGTCCTCGGGGCGCCGGGCAGCGTCGCCGACCTGCCGTGGGTCGAGCCCGAACTCCAGGAAGGCCTGGTGCAGCGTGATCCCGTTGCGATCGCGCAGGTCCCACCAGTCCTCGTCCCAGGTGCCCGCCACGGCCTGGCTGCCGAGCAGGGCCTTGCCGAACCGCGCGCCCTCCTCGTCGCTGAAGCCGATCACCTCGAGCGCGAACGGGAGCTCGGTGTCGCGCAGCCGCTCGGCGACCGCGATCGCCATCACCACGCCGAGCATCCCGTCGAAGCTGCCGGCGTCGGGGACGGTGTCGAGGTGGGAGCCGAGGAGCAGCGCCGGCAAGCCGGGCGTCGCGCCTTCGCGGCGGCCGTAGACGTTGCCCGCGGCGTCCTGCCACACGTGGAGCCCGGCGTCGCGCATCCACCGTCCGGCCAGGGCATTCGCCGCGCGGTGCTGCGGGGTCAGGTGGGTGCGTTCGAGCCAGGTCTCGGAGGCGGAGATGACGTCGAGCTCCGAGCAGCGGGCGAGGGTGATCTCGGCCGTCGTCATGGTCGTGCCTCGGAATAGACCGCCTGGGCCGCCGTGACCCCGCCGCCGGCCGGGACGCCGACGTCAGCCGTGCGCAGCGCGTGCTCGAGCGCGGCGAGCGTCGTGAGGACCGCATCCTTGCGGGCGTTGTAACCCATCGTGCCGATCCGCCAGACCTTGCCGTGGAGAGGGCCGAACGACGTACCGATCTCGATGCCGAAGTCGTCCAACAGGCTGGCCCTGACCGCGTCCCCACCGGCCGGGCCGAGCTTCTCCGGGATCTCGACGGCGACCACGTTGTGCATCTTGTGGGTGACGTCGCCGAAGACGCTGAGCCCCAGGCCCTGCACGCCCTCGAGCATCGCCCGCCCGTGCAGTGCGTGCCGGGCGACGGAGGCGTCGATGCCCTCGGCCGCCAGCAGGCGCGCGCACTCGCGGGCGGCGTACAACATCGAGGTGGCCTCGGTGTGGTGGTTGAGCCGGCGCGGGCCCCAGTAGTCCATGACCATGGCGAGGTCGAAGTAGTTGGACGCGATCGGTCGGCCGACTGCCTCGTCAGAGGCCTCACGGATGCCCGCCTCGACGTGGCGGCGGGCGTTGATCACGTCGGCCGCCTTCGGAGAGATGGTGATCGGCGCGCTGCCCGACGGGCCACCGAGGCACTTCTGCAGGCCGGCGGTCGCGATGTCGAGGCCCCAGGCGTCGGATCGGAACTCGTTGCCACCCAGCGACGCCGTGGCGTCGCAGTAGAACAGGACGTCGTGCTCGCGGCAGATCGCGCCGATGTCCTCCAGCGGCTGGCACATCGTGGTCGACGTGTCTCCCTGGACGCAGGCCAGGACCTTCGGTCGCACCTCGCGTACGGCGGCCTCGATCGCCTCCGGTGCGAAAACCTCACCCCACGGCACCTCGATGGTGTGCACCTCAGCGCCACAGCGCTGCGCGATCTCGGTGAGCAGGTGGCCGAACCGCCCGAACACCGGCACCAGCACTCGATCACCGGGCTCGATCAGGGACACCAATGCGGCCTCGATGCCCGCGCGGGACGTGCCGTCGACGAGGAAGGTCTGCTCGTTGTCCGTGTCGAAGACCTCGCGGTAGAGGTCCATCACCTCGTTCATCGTGGCCGTCATGAACGGGTCGAACTGCCCCACCAGCGGCGCGGCCATCGCGCGCAGCACCCGCGGGTCGACACTGATCGGGCCCGGGCCCATCAGCAGCCGTGGCGGGGGAGCGATCTCGTCCATCAGTCGGTCCTCTGCAGTTGTGGCCTGGCGAGCATCTGTCCGGTGGCTGCGTTGATCTGCGGATCGTCGCCGAGCAGGCGGCCCCGCAGCAGCGTGTGGGTCACCGCGCCGTCGTACTTCTGTCCGTCGTAGGCGGAGATCGGGTTGCGATGTGCGAGGTGCGCAACGTCGACCTCCCACGCCACGGTGTCGTGGACGGCCAGGTCGGCGTTCGTCCCGACTGCGATGCGGCCCCGGTCACTCAGGCCCACCAGGTCGGCGGTGTTGCGGGCCATCCAGCGACTCACCTGCTCCAGCCCGATCCCTCGGGAGCGGGCCTCGTGGGCGACGGCGGCGAAGCCCACCTGCAGGCCGGAGATGCCGCCCCAGGCCACCTGGAGGTTGCCGTCGCCGGCGCACTTGAGGTCGACGGTGGAGGGGGAGTGGTCGCTCACGATCGTGTCGATGACGCCGGACTGCAGCGCCTGCCAGAGCTCGTTGCGGTTGCCCTCGTCGCGGATCGGCGGGCAGCACTTGAACTCCGGCGCGGCATCGGGGATCTGCTCGGCCGCGAAGCAGAGGTAGTGCGGGCAGGTCTCGACCGTGACCCGCAGCCCCTCGGCCCGCGCGTCCGCGAGCAGGTCGAGGGATCGCGCGCTCGACAGGTGCAGGACGTGCACCCGACAACCCGTCTCGCGGGCACCGTCGAGCAGGTGCCGGATCGCCGTGGTCTCGGCTTCGGGAGGACGGCTCAACAGGAAGTCGGAGTAGGCCCGGCTGGAGTGCTTGGGTGCTGCCTCGAGTACGGCGGCGTCCTCCGCGTGCACGATCAGCAGCCCGTCGAACGCGGCGATCTCGGTGAGCGCTGCGGTCAGCTGGGCGGGACCGAGGTGCGGGAACTCGTCGACCCCGGACGGCGCCAGGAAGCACTTGAAGCCGAAGACACCCTCGTCCCAGAGGGCTTCGAGGGAGCCGAGGCTGTCGGGCACGGCGCCGCCCCAGAAGCCGACGTCGACGCTGAGCTGCCCCGTCGCTGCTGCCCGTTTGGCTGCGAGGGCATCGACGGTCGTGGTCGAGGGGATCGAGTTCAGCGGCATGTCGACCAGCGTCGTGACACCGCCGAGTGCGGCCGCCCGAGTCGCTGTGGCGAAGCCCTCCCAGGCAGTGCGACCCGGCTCGTTGACGTGCACGTGCGTGTCGACGATGCCGGGGAGCAGGTGCGCGGTGTCGGGTAGCTCGAGGACGTCGCCGGTTGGCGGGGCGTCGTACGACGCGATGGCGGTGATGACGCCGTCGTCGATCACCAGCGTGGCGGGGACGAACGCGTCGCCGACCAGCACCTGCCGGCCGCGGACGGCGTCGTACGTCACCGGTTCGGCCATCCGATCAGCCATCCGGTCAGCCTGCGATCCCGGCCCAGGCCCGTGGCTCGGTGGTGTCGTTGCGCGAGAGCGTTGCCGAGATCAGCCCGTACGGCCGGTCGGCAGCGAAGAACACCTCGCCCGGGTTGTCGAGCTCGAACGGCGCGAGGTCGACGAGGAAGTGGTGCTTGTTGGGGCAGGAGATCCGGATCTCCGCGACCTCCGGGCAGGCATCCAGCGTGGCCCTGCCCATCGCGTGGATCGTCTGCTGGAGGGCGAGGCTGTGGGTGGTCGCGAAGGCATCGAGGAGGGCAGTGCGGACCGCCGCGTGCGCGACGTCCCAGTTCACGTCGAGCGGGTCGTAGCGCCAGGTCGCCGAGACACTGGTCGCGAGAATCCGGTCGTTGGTCTCGCCGAGTGAGGTGTAGCGGTCGCGGGGGAAGCCGTGGAACTCGCTGCCCGTGCTCTTGAGCACGACCAGGTCACTGAGCCCGGCGAGCACGAAGGTCTCGTCGCCGTACGTCTGCACCCAGGCAGTCCGGGTGGCCTCGCCGGTGCGCACGAAGGAGTGGCCGTTGGCGGCAAGCCGGTTCCATGCGAACTGCTCGGCGTGGAACCACGTGCCGCTCACCCACGGCTGCTCGCGCCAGTGGTCGGCGAGCACGAGCAGGAACTCCTCGGGGGACTCGACGCCGTGCTCGCGGGCCAGCGCGTAGACGGTGTTCTTCTGGGTGTCGGTCGCATGCACGTGGGCGTTGTCGCCCTCGGTGTAGGCGGTCTCGAAGTCGCCGCGCAGCTGCGTGGTGACGTTGAGGTCGTGGAGGACGTGCTGCTCGGTGTCCCGGTCGACCTTCACGAGCCGGCACTCCGCCTTGCCGTGCTGGAGGTCGGACAGCACGTAGCTCGAGCCGTCGTTGTCGCTCATCAGCTGCCCCGGTAGGTCGTGTAGGAGAACGGACTGAGCAGCAACGCCACGTGGTAGTGCTCCTGGCCCGGCTCGACGGTGAAGTGCAGCGTCACCCCGGGATAGAAGGTCTTGCGCTGCTGCTTGGCGAACCAGGGTCCGGTCGCGAAGGTCAGCCGGTAGTCGCCGGGGGCGAGGTCCGCGTCGAACCGGACCCGCCCGTCCGCATCGGTCACCGCTTCGGCCAGTGCAGCGTCCACCGACGTCAGGAGTACGGCGATGCCGGCTGCCGGTCGTCCGAGGGCGGCGTCGAGCACGTGGGTGGAGCAGGTGCTCACCGAATGACCTCCCGGTCATCGGTGCTGAGAAGGTCGGCCAGGCGCAGCAGCGCGATCTCGCCCAGCTGCTGCCGGGTCACCTCGAGTTCGGTCACGGGGTCATTGTCGAGGCGCTGCTCGAGCAGCGCCAGCATCTCCGCGCCGGTACGCCCCTTGGCCCGCACCAGGTAGATCCGGTCGAACCGTTCCTCGTAGCGGGCGTTGCCGTCACGCAGGCGTTCGGCGAGGTCCTGGTCGGTGGCGTCCACCCCTGCCTGCTCGTTGCGTGAGTGCTCTGCGGTGGCGCTGTCCGGCGCAGGTCGTTCACCGATCCGCGGATGGTCGGCCAGTGCGGCCTCGACGTCGGCCGGCGCCCACCCCACTACCTGGGCGCGGCCGGCGTCGAGAAGCTGGGTCGTGTCGTCGTACGGACGACCGGAGGCGAGGTCGGTGACCCAGGAATCGATGGCCACGCAGGCGCGGAGCGCGGCCTCGACCTCGGCGTCGGGCAGCGCATTGAACTCCTCGATCCGCACGCTGCCCCCTGTCCCTTGGTGCCCCGGTCTTCGCCTGTGGAGACTGAAACTAGATCCTCCCGGTCACAGGCTCGCGAAACAATCGTTTCAGCGACATTACGTGTCTAGAGGGTGGAGGGGTCCGTGTTCGCACCGCAGAGCACGACGACGAACCTCTCGGCCGCTGCGGGTACGTAGGCGCCGCTGGTGAGGGCAGCGAAGGCGGTGGCGGCTCCGTGCTCGACGACGATCCGGTAGGTGTCCCAGAGGATCCGCCGCGCTCGGGTGATGTCGTCGTCGGTCACGAGGACGGACTGCACACCCGTGCGCGTGGCGACGTCGAAGGCGATGTCGCCGATGCGTCGCGCACCCAGGGAGTCCACGGCGATGCCGGACACGTCCACGTCGGTCGGCCTGCCTTCGGCCAGGGCCGTGTGCAACGTCGGGATGGTCAGCGGCTCGACCCCGACCACCCTGGCCCGGCCCTCGGTCGCCGCCGCGACGCCGGCCATCAGCCCGCCGCCACCGACAGCGAGGACGATCGTGTCCACCTCCTGGAGGTCCTCGAGGACCTCCAGGCCCAGGGTGCCTGCTCCCGCCACGATCGCCGGTTGGTCGTAGGCGTGGCAGTAGACCGCGCCGGTGGCTTCCGCGTGCTTGATGGCCGCCTCGTAGGCCATCGCGTACTCCGTCCCGCGGAGCACCACCTGCGCGCCGTACGTGCGAAGCTTCTCGACCTTCACGGCCGGCGCGTTCTCCGGGACGAAGACCGTCGCCGACACGCCGAGAGCAGCGGCCGCGAACGCATTCGCCAACCCGGCGTTGCCGCCCGACGCCACGACGACGCCGACCTTCGGGTCCAGGCTGCCGTCCTCGGCCGCACCGAGGATCCGGTTGAACGCCCCGCGCGCCTTGAACGTGCCCGTGTGCTGGAGGTGCTCCAGCTTGAACCAGCCCGCGCCGCCGAAGCCTGCGTCCATCGTCAGGAGCGGAGTACGACGCACGCGCCCCGCGATGCGTTCCCGGGCCGCCTCGACGTCGGTGCGGGTGATCATCGCTGCTGCCTTCTGCTGGTCCAGTGGGGTACTCGCGAGCCTAGACAGGAGCTGGGAGCGGATCGTCCTGGGCGCCCGCGCGAGATTGGGGTACTTCTGATCAAGCAGGTTGATCAGAAGTACCCCAATCCTGCTGAATCAGGCGCCGGGTCAGTACCAGAGGTGCGCGACATCCACGACGAGCCGGTGCCCGCCGCCGGTGTTGTTCAGGACGAACGCCCGCATCGGCAGCCGGGCGCGCACACCGAGCCCGATCGTGGTCTGCCCCTCGAAGCTCCCGGCCCACGCGACCTGGCGGAAGGTCCGGTAGCCGGAGACGTTGACGAGCTCGCGACGATTGGCGGGCCGGTACGTGAGGTTGCCGTTGGCGTCGTACGCCGGGGCCTTGACGACGACCTGCAGTCGCGCACCGCCCCGGAGCGGCACGACGGCGCCGGATCCGTCCGTGACGACCTGCGAGACGTAGGCGACCCGGTACCCCGGTGTGCCCGTGCCCCGGGCGTTGATGTCGATCACTAGCCGGTCGAAGCAGAGGTGCCGACCGGAACGGACGTTCGTGAGCTGCTTGCTCGTGTACGGCGTTCGCGCCTTCGCGAGCGACCCCCACTGCGCCTCGCAGACCGTGGACGATGCCGTCGGTGCGGAGGTGACCGCCGCGAGCGGCACGATGCTCACCGATACAGCGAGGGCGAGAGCGAGTGGGCGCACCATGCGCCTCAGTTGCTGGGAAGTGTTCATGGCGTCCTCCTTCTGGACACCTGTTGGACGCGGAACGCCTACGCCTGGTTGACGAGATCGAGCAGATCCTTGTCGCGTCCGGGCGCGGCCACCAGGCACACCCCGCACGGCAGCCCGCCGGCGGTGGTGAGAGGCACGGTGACGGCGGGCAGTCCACCGATCCCGGCCAGGCAGGTCAGCGCCAGGGTGGCCTCGCGCGCAGCTTGCAGCCGTTCGCCCAGGCCGGGGCCGAGGTCAGGCGCCACGGTCGGCGCCGCAGGGAGTACGACGATCCGGTCGGCCACCAGGTCGCGGATCACCTCCCGCGCCTCCGTGACCACCGAGCGTGCCGCCGAAGCCTCGCCCTCCGTGACCAGCCGAGCCCGCTCGAACCGGCCACGTACGTCCTCGCCCAGCGTGTCGAGACGACCCTCCAGCCAGACACCGTGGGCCTGCCACGCCTCCCAGCCCTGCAGCGTCACGAACGCATCCCGCCACCCCGGCAGGTCCTCGAGCGGCCACGCCTCGGGCAGTCGCAGGCCCAGGTCCGGCTGCCAGCCGGCGACCGCCGCAGCCACGTCGGCATCCGCCAGGGCGAGCAGCGACGGGACCGTGACCAGTCGCCGATCCTCAGCAGTGACCGACCCCGGCAACAGGACGTCGCCGACCCGCGCCAACAGCCCAGGAGAACGCGTCAGCCAGCCCACCGTGTCGAAGCTCGGCGCCAGCGGCAACAACCCGTCCCGTCGTACGACGTCGTGGCTGGTGCGGATACCGAACAGGCCCTGGTAGGCGGCCGGTACCCGGATCGAGCCACCCGTGTCCGTACCGAGCCCGATCGACGCCTCGCCGAGCGCGACCGCGGCCGCCGAGCCCGACGACGACCCTCCCGGCACCCGGCCGGGAGCGGCCGGATTGGGCGGCGTCCCGTAGTGGGCGTTGGTGCCGGCGAGGGAGTAGGCGAACTCGTCGGTCCGGCTGATGCCCCGCACCGAGGCGCCTGCCGCCAGCAGCGTCGACACGACGGGAGCGGACACCGCAGCAGGCGACGAGGCCGCCAGCCACGCAGGGTTTCCTGCGCCGACGGCGAACCCCGCGACGTCGTACAGGTCCTTGACGGCGACGGTCTCGCCGACCAGTGGGCCCTCGGGAGCGCCAGGCACCAGGGGAGAGCCGACGACCCGCCACACCCGCTCGTCCCACGCCTCGCCCGCGGCGCCCATCACCGCACCTCCGGGAAGTCGCTCTTCCGGATCCGCGCGTGCACGCCCTTCACCAGGTCGACGACCTGGGAGATGTCGAAGTCGGTGGCCGCGCTGAGGTAGGCGTAGGCGAGGTGCGGGGCCATGCCGTAGCGCGCGCCGAGGAGAGCGATCGCCGCCCGCACGCAGTTCTGCAGGGCCACGTCGAGCGAGGGGTCGAGGCCTGTCGGCACCAGATGCTCGGTCGTCTCCGCCAACGGTCCCGCGAGCTCGCCGAAGCGCCGCAAGGCGTCCTCGCGCGGCACCACGTCGAACCGGATCGTCGCCCGCAGCGAGGCCTCCAGTGCGGTGAGTGACACCTCGCCGTCGCCCTGCGCGAAGTGCGGGTCGCCGACGTAGGCCAGCGCACCGTCGACCTGGACCGGGAGGTAGAGGGTGGCGCCCACGGTGAGCAGGTTGATGTCGATGTTGCCGCCGTAGGCGCCGGGTGGAACGGAGTGCGGACGTTCCGCGGCCGCCGACGCGACGCCCATGATCCCGAGGAACGGAGCGAGCGGGAACGACACGACCGGGTCGCCACCCTCGACCAACGGCAACAAGCCGGAGGCGCCGTCGTCGGACACCCGCGTGAAGACCGAGACCGTCTCGCCGCCGGCCGGGAACTCCCCGGGCAACGCACCTCGACCGTGCCGGTTCGACACCACGCCGTACGGCACCCGCGGCAACGTCTCGACGACCGTCATCGCGAGCAGATCGCCCACCCGGGCGCCGGAGACGTGCACCGGCCGCGACACCACGTGCGGCCCGTCGACACCCACCACGTGCGAGACGGTCGAGGACGCCAGGGCGACCGCGTCGGAGAGCACGCCGTCCTCGGCAACACCGTGGCCACCGAAGAACGCACGCGGATCCCGCCCCTGGTCCTCGAGGATCCCCTCGTGGCTGATCGTGTCGAAGGTGACCTCTGCGCCGGACTCCACCGTCAGTGCCGGAGCGTCAGCCGAGCACGGAAGCCGACCCCACAGGACCGTGTCCGGGTCCGCGGGAAGATAGGACGCCGCCCGGATCGGGCCGGTCCCGGGCTGCAGGATCATGGACCGACCCTAGAGCCCCGATATTTCAGGCAAGGTCCATCAGGCCGGCAGGTTCGAGCGCTTCATGCCGAAGATCCAGCGCCGGCGCGGGTGCTCGCTGACCGACCAGAACCGCTTCGTCTCGGGCCACCAGACCAGGTCCTCGGGACCGATCACCGTCGCCCACCGGTGCTCGCGGAAGGAGCCGGGCGCGCCGACGTAGACCGAACCGGGGAAGTAGCCGCTGCGCGACGAGGTCACGTAGTAGACGCCCTCAACGACCGAGACCCCCTGCATCCGGGCCTGACCGCGCTCGTCGATCACGGGTCGCGCCAGCCCCTCGGCGTCGGCGGCCACCAGCCCCGTGGCCGGATCGAGCGGGAACCGCGCCATCCGGCGGGTCTGCTTGCGCGAGCCGTACTCGCCGACGACCAGGGTCGGCTCCGTCGTACTCCGGTCGATGGTGAAGAAGGAGAACCGCAGCTTCGCCTGTCCCTCGTCCGCGTTGCCCCGGTGCGCGAACCGGACCGGCAGGACGTAGCGGTGCCCGAAGGTCTCGTACGACGACCCGGCCGGCACGCGAAGGAGGTCCTCGAGGCGGCAGCTGAAGAAGCCGCGGCCGGTCCCGGCGACGTGCAGGTAGTCGCCGTGCCACACGATGCCGCCGGCGTGCACCTTCAGCGGCTTGAAGCCGGGCTCCCCGTCGACGAGGGTGGGGGTGACCAGCAGCACGTGGCCGTAGCGGTGCCGCTCGAGGTCGATGATGCTGATCCGCGACCCGGCGCCGTGCTTGGAGTACCAGGAGGACGCCAGGACGTCGTGGCCGAAGTCCTCCTTGAAGCCGGTGAGCGCCGAGGTGGTGATGCCCTGCGGCCACCACTCCGGATCCCGCCGGTCGAACGCCTCCCACGTGTAGGCCCGGCTGACCTTGAGCCCGAGCAGGCGGGGCGTGGGTGCGAACGTGCGGCGCAACCTGCCGGTCAGGTCCGGCAGCATGCCCGCGAGGCCGACCCGGCCGCCGCCGTCGGCCGCCAGGGCCGCCGCGAGCGCGTCTATCTCGGCGCCGTTCTCCGCGGTGCGGGTCAGGTGAAGTCCGGCCACGGCCGTCACGCTAGCCCAACCCCAGCGACCTCCTGCGTCATGATGGTCACGTGAGGGGCATCTTCTTCGAGGAGGAGCACGCGCGGTCCGCCGCGCTGGTGCTGGTCCGTGGCGGGTACGCCGCGGAGGTCGTCCGCGAGCGTCTCGCCGGCGAGGACGACGACGAGGGCCACCCGTGGGCGGTCGTCACGGACGCGCCGGAGATCCAGCTCGACATGCTCGTGGAGATGTACGACGGCTGGCTGGACTACGACGAGGACGAGTCCGCGCCGGTCGAACCGCCCACCAGGGCCGGGTTCGTGCTGCCGTTGCCGGACCAGCCGAAGCGGATCAAGCGACCCGAGTGAGGCTCACGCCGGCGAGCAGGCGAACGGCCCTTCGCCGCGCGTCCATGCCTGGGTGATCGGCTGACGGTCGTCGAAGTCCGCCTCGACGACGACGGTGCTTCCGTCGACCTCGGTGTCGAGCTCGACGTCGAGCCCGGCGGCCTTCGCCGGTCCGTCGAGATGGGTCACCAGGCCGTTCTCGTCGTCCGTGGCCGCCTCCTCGTCCCGGAAGAGGCGCACCACCTTCAACCGCTCGTCGGCAGCGGCGAAGTAGCCGATGTTGCGGGGGTGGCCGAGGTTGCCGAGGGCCTGTTCCGCCTGCTCGGGTGTGACCCTTCCCCCGAGCGCTGCCCCGCAGGGCGGGTCGAAGGCCATCGTCGCGAACTCGAGGTCGTCCTGGCTCGGCGCCTGGTCGAGCACGTCGTCGAACCTGCCCGAGTCGGCCAGCGAGTCCTTGTCCTCGCCCACGACGTCGAGCCCCTCGGCGATGTCGCCCGTCACGATGAGGTGTTCGTCGGGAACCAGGGCGACGTTGAGCAGCACGCTGGGATAGCGGCCGCCGATCAGTCCGGTCGTCGCGTCCGCGGACGACAAGTCGGCCGTGAACGTCTCGGCATCGCCCTTCTTCGAGCGTTCGTAGCCGGCGTCCTCGAGGTCGTCGGCGATGGCTTCGAAATCCACGTCGGCGTGGAGCTTGGTCACCCGCACCAGGTCGTCCTCCGACGTCGCGGTCGCCTCCCACTCGACGTCGAACTCGCTGAACGCGGCGTCCTGCATGACGGCGGTCCAGTTGCGGAGCTCGGAGCCGTAGGCCTCCTCCTTCGATGCCTCGATCCACCGGTTGATGTCGTCCTCCGAGGCTCCGGTCTCGAGGTCGTCGACCTCCAGCCGCTCGGCGATCGCAGCCTCGTCGACGAACACGACGCTTGTCGCGTCGTCCGGGAGGTACTCGAGGGCTTCCTGGATCCGCGAGCTGCCGTCCAGCAGCCCGCAGCCACCCAGCCCGGAGGTGGTCAGCACGACGACTGCAGAGACGGTCACGAGGCGCCCGAGCGTGGAAGTCATGGGTCACATCATTACGCTCCAGAGCATGAGTGAAACACCGGCACACCGGCTGCTGCTCGTCCACGCTCACCCCGACGACGAGTCGATCGGACAGGGCGCCACCATGGCGAAGTACGTCGCCGAGGGTCGCGGCGTCACGCTGGTCACCTGCACTGCCGGGGAGATGGGCGAGATCCTCGTGCCCGGACTGGTGCACCTGGCCGCCGATCAGGAGGACGGCCTCGGCGAGCACCGCAAGGGTGAGCTCGAAGCCGCCATGGTCGCGCTCGGCGTGACGGACCACCGGTTCCTCGGGGGTTTCGGCACCTACCGCGACTCCGGCATGAAGTGGCACGAGGACGGCCACGCGGTCGCTGCCGACGACATCCACGACAACGCCTTCTGGCACGCCGACCTCACCGAGGCCGCCACCCAGCTCGTCGCGGTCATCCGCGAGGTGCGGCCGCAGGTGATGGTGGCCTACGACGAGTTCGGTGGCTACGGCCATCCCGACCACATCCAGGCCCACCGGGTCGCGATGTACGGCGCGCAGCTGGCCGCCGCGCCGTCGTACCGGCGGGACCTGGGGGAGGCCTGGGACATCGAGAAGATCTACTGGGGCGCGATGTCGGAGAGCCGGATCCGCGAGGGCCTGCGCTCGTTGCGCGCTGCCGGTGACACGACGACGTTCGAGGGCATGGACCCGGACGGGCCGCTGCCGCCGATGTTCCGTCCCGACGAGGACATCGACTGCGAGGTCGACGCCGGTGAGTACGTCGAGCGCAAGCTCGACGCGCTCCGCGCCCATGCCACCCAGATCACCACCGACGGGCCGTTCTTCGCGTTGTCCAACAATGTCGGCGCCCAGGCCTTCGGACGCGAGCAGTTCCGCCTGGTCAAGGGTGTCGCCGGCGATCCGGGCGACAACGGGTGGGAGACCGACCTGTTCGCAGGCGTCTCCGCCGGGTGAGCTCCGAAGGCGTCATGCCGCTCCCGTGGCGTGCGTTGCTGGCGGTGCCGTGCGTGCTGCTCGGTGTCGTGGTTGCCGTCTGCGCGGTCGCCCTGCACGACTACGCCTGGGGCCTCGCCCTGGGACTGGCGGCAACCGCTGCCACGCTGGTGGCGCTGCCCGCGGGCTGGTGGTCGCGCCTGTCGTTCGCGCTCGGGTGGGTGGCCGTCCTCGTGGTGGTGACCCCCGAGCGCGCTGAGGGCGACGTCGTCGTGTCCGGTGACCTCGACGGCTACCTGTTGCTCGGTGCCGGAATCGCGGTGTTCGGTGCGGGATTCGTCGGTCTGGTCGCGCCCCGGGAGGCCGTTCGCGATTCAGGCCAGTCGGGTACCGCTCCCTAGACTGACGCGCGTGACGAACTGGGAGCCCACCGAGGGCAAGAGCGAGCGCGCCGGCGGCAAGGTCGTTGCCGGTGTCGTTGCGATCCTCGTCGTCCTCGTCGGTGGCGCCTACGCCGGTGCCTACGCGCTGGCCGGGGACAAGGTGCCGCGCGGCACGTCCATCTCCGGTGTCGACGTCGGAGGCCTCAGTCGGGACGCTGCCGTCGAGAAGCTCACGAAGGTCTTCGACCCGCGGGCCGACGCATCCATCGACGTCTCGGTCGAATCGGCATCGGGTAAGTCGGCGGAGGGCAACGGCGCCGCCGTCGAGCCCGGCGACATCGGCCTCCGCGTCGACTACGCCGCGTCGGTCGACGCGGCCGGGGCCGGCTCGAGCTGGAGCCCGGGTCGCCAGTGGGACTACTTCACCGGCGGCACGGACGTCGACGCGGTGGTCACCGTGGACGACACCCTGTTCGACGCGAAGCTCGATGACCTGTCGAAGGGCCTCGGCACGCCGCCGAAGGACGGCCAGGTCAACTTCACCCCCGACGGCGTCGAGACCGTCGAACCGCAGTCGGGCAAGGCCGTCGACCGCGACGCCGCCCGGACCGCGATCATCGACGCCTACCTGGCTGGCGAGAAGTCCGTGTCCCTCCAGGTTGCCGACGCCGAACCCGAGATCGACGCCGCCGACGTGGCCGAGGCCGCCGAGTCCTTCGCCAACCCCGCGATGGCCAACGCCGTCACGCTCGTCTTCGGTGAGAACGACATCAAGCTGGAGCCGCGCAAGTTCGCTGCGGCACTGTCGATGAAGCCCGAGAACGGCGAGCTCGTCCCGGTGGTCGACCAGGCCGTGCTGACCAGGCTGGTCGAGGCTGCGACGACCACCGGCAAGCCGGTCGACGCCACCGTGAAGCTCGTGAAGGGCAAGCCGAAGGTGATTCCGGCCAAGCCGGGCGTCGCCTTCGATCCGGCCGACGTCGCCACCGTGTTCACCGGACTGTTGACCGCACCCCAGGGCTCGCGCAGCGGCGAGGTGAAGGCCGAGGTGACCGACGCCGAGTTCACGACGCAGGACGCCAAGGACCTCAAGATCGTCGAGAAGGTCTCGCAGTGGGTGACCTACTACCCGCACGCCGACTACCGCAACGTGAACATCGGCCGCGCCGCCGAACTGATCGACGGCACCGTCCTCAAGCCCGGCGAGCGGTTCTCCCTCAACGGCATCGTGGGGGAGCGCACCGCCGAGAACGGCTTCACCGAGGGCTACGTCATCAACAACGGCATCCTCAAGAAGGACCTGGGCGGTGGGGTGTCGCAGCTCGCGACGACCACCTTCAACGCGATGTTCTACGCCGGCCTCAAGGACATCGAGCACAAGCCGCACTCGTTCTACATCGATCGCTACCCGGCGGGCCGCGAGGCGACCGTGGCCTGGCCCACCGTCGACATGTCGTTCGAGAACGACAGCCCGTACGGCGTCCTGGTGCGCGCCTGGGTGCAGCCCAGCAGCTACTCCTCCCAGGGCGTCGTCACCGTGCAGATGTGGTCGACGAAGGTCTGGGACATCAAGTCGAAGAGCTCCGAGCGCTACGCCTACGTCGCGCCCGCGACCCGCACCCTCACCACGCCCGACTGCGAGGTCCACACGGGCTCGTCCGGGTTCCAGATCGACGTGACCCGGATCTTCCGCAAGCACGGCGAGTCCACGGTCCACCACACCGAGAAGTTCCACACCAACTACACCCCGGCCGACACCGTCGTGTGCAAGAAGCCCGGTCCGCCGCCACCGGAGGACCCCGAACCGGGGGACTAGTTTCCTTCGGATCCTTCGCGTCGGGCCGATGGGGCTCGATGGAGGGATTGCGATGATGCTTCGAGCGGCATTCGTTCCGCCGGAGGAGGCGGTCGAGGAGTTGCGCGCGCTCGCTGGCCGCTTCGGCTTCCTGCCGGGCGTGCACCCGTTGCCCCTCGACCAGCTCGACATCCGCATCGCGCGGTTGGGCAACCTGCACGCAGCCGACGCGGTCAAGCTCGCCGACAGGTTCCAGGAGTGGCCCGGGGTCGACGTACTCCCCGAGGTGCGGTGGTCAGGTGTGCACCTGGAGCCCAACGGTGACGTGGGAGTCGGCCTGGCCGGGGACCTCGACCGCCTGGCGGAAGTGGCGCGTGCTGTCGGCCTGAGCGCCGAGAAGGTCAATGTGTACGTCGACCGGCGGGCCTTCGTGCCCGTGGCCATCGCGGCCACGATGGACGAGCAACGGCCCGGCTCACGCGTCGGGTCGGCCCTTGCGGGGATGAGCGACGTGGGCGGCACCCCCTGGACCATGTCGGAGGTCGCCCTGATCCGGATCCGCTGGTTCGCCGGGCAGGAGGCGAGCGAGGTCGTGGAGAGGATCCCGATCCCGGTGCTGGAGCCGATCGTCGAACGCGAGGCCGTGTGACCTGCGTCGCAGGGTGTCGTTGATTGCTGATGTGCGCACCCGATACCGGCTCCCGGCCCTGCTGACCTCGCTGCTGACCTCGCTGCTGACCTCGCTGCTGGTCGGCCTGGGTGGCGTGACGGCCGCACCGGCCGGCGCGGACACGATCCTGCCGCCGCTCCCGACCGCGCCGGACGGTGACATCCCCGGGGTCAACATCTGGACCTGCAAGCCGAGCGCCGCGCGGCCGACGCCGGTGATCCTCGTGCACGGCACGCTCGGTGACCGGACGCACCTGCTGGAGAACCTCGGCAAGGCCATCAAGGCCAAGGGCTTCTGCGTCTACTCGCTCGACTACGGCAACCGAGGCACCAACGACATCGTGAAGTCCGCCGGCGAGCTCAAGGCGTTCGTCGCGAAGGTGCGCACCTCGACCCGGGCCGCGAAGGTGTCCCTGGTCGGGCATTCGCAGGGCGGCATGATGCCGCGGTACTACATCAAGTTCCTCGGTGGTGCGCCCTACGTCGACGACCTCGTCGGCATCGCGCCGTCGAACCATGGCACCCGTCTGATCCCGGCGCTCAACCCGCTGGCGGACGTGCTGCCCGGCCTGATCTGCGTGGCCTGCCAGCAGCAGGCCCAGGGATCGCCGTTCCTGGTGAAGCTGAACGCCGGCGACCAGACCCCCGGATCGGTCAGCTACACCCAGATCACCACGAAGTACGACGAGATCGTGGTGCCGCACACCAACGGCTATCTCGCGGCCGGGCCGCTGACGACCAACGTCACGATCCAGACCAAGTGCCGATGGTCCATCTCCGAGCACGTCCTGATCCCGGCCGACCGGGCAACGATCAGCTACACCCTCAACGCACTGACCCGTCCCGGCCCGGCGCTCGCGACGTTCACTCCTGCCTGCTGAGACCTCGGTGGTCGCGCCCGTCGCAACCGGCTAGAATAAGAACACGTTCTAGTTCAGGAGTGCCATGACCGCCACCCCCGTCAGCCCCGTCATCGAGGGCTGGTTCACCACGGGCGCGGAGCCCCGGCTGCTCGCGTCCCGGTGCACCAGCTGCAGCAACGTGGTGTTCCCGCCGGTCTCCTCCGAGGCGAGCGCCGCGGCGTTCTACTGCCGCAACCCTGCCTGCGACGGGGAGCAGTACGACGCCGTCGAGCTCTCGCCCCGCGGCACGGTCTGGTCCTACACCGACGCCCAGTACCAGCCGCCGGCGCCGTACGTCCCCGCCAGCGACCCGTACCAGCCGTTCGCGCTGGCCGCCGTCGAGCTGCCCGAGGGCCTCGTGGTCCTCGGCCAGGTGGCCGACGGGTACGGCGTCGCCGACCTCGCCGTCGGTGCCGAGGTCGAGCTCGTGATCGAGACCCTGCACACCGACGAGACCGGGGAGCGCACCATCTACCGCTGGAAGCCGGTGGGTTTCGAGGCTCGCTCCGCTCGCACCTCGACCACCGAGGAGGCCTGATGTCTGTCGTGATCGCCGGGGCCGGCATGCACCCCTGGGGCAAGTGGGGCAAGAACTTCGTCGAGTACGGCGTCCACGCGGCCCGGGCCGCCCTCAACGACGCCGGCGTCGCGTGGTCCGACGTCGACTTCGTCGTCGGCGGTGAGACCGTCCGCAACGGCTACGCCGGGTACGTCGCCGGCTCGACCTTCGCCCAGGCGCTCGGCTGGAACGGTGCGCGGATCGCGACGTCGTACGCCGCCTGCGCCACCGGCGCCCAGGCCATCGACACCGCGCGCACCCGGATCATGGCCGGACTGTGCGACGTCGCCCTGGTGGTCGGTGCCGACACCACGCCCAAGGGCTTCCTCGCCCCGAACGCAGGCGAGCGCTGGGACGACCCGGACTGGCTGCGGTTCCGGCTGCTCGGCATGACCAACCCGGCGTACTTCGCGCTCTACGCGCGCCGCCGGATGGACCTCTACGGCGCGACCAGCGAGGACTTCGCCCAGGTCAAGGTCAAGAACGCCCGCCACGGGCTCGAGAACCCGAACGCCCGCTTCCGCAAGGCGGCCACGATCGCTGACGTGCTCGCCTCGCCGGTGGTCTCGGACCCCCTGCACCTGCTCGACATCTGCGCAACGTCCGACGGCGCCGCTGCGGTCGTGCTCGTCAGTGCGGAGTACGCGAAGAAGCACGGCATCGCGTCACCGGTGAAGGTCGCGGCGGTCTCGACCGTCACGCCGACGTTCCCGAACACCGTCATCGACATGCCCCTGCTGTCGACCGACTCGTCGGCGCTCACCGGCGTGCCCGAGCGCACCTTCAAGGAGGCGATCGGCCAGGCCGCCTACGAGGAGGCGGGCATCGGCCCCGAGGACGTCGACGTGGCCGAGGTCTACGACCTCTCGACGGCGCTCGAGCTCGACTGGATCGAGGACCTGCAGCTCTGCAAGCGCGGCGAGGCCGAGGTCCTGCTGCGCGCGGGCGACACCACCATCGGTGGCCGGATCCCGGTCAACCCGTCCGGTGGCCTTGCGTGCTTCGGCGAGGCGGTGCCGGCCCAGGCGATCGCCCAGGTCTGCGAGCTGACCTGGCAGCTGCGCGGTCAGGCGACCGGTCGTCAGGTCGAGGGCGCGAAGGTCGGCATCACGGCCAACCAGGGCCTGTTCGGCCACGGCTCGTCGGTGCTGCTCACCGTCTGATTCCCGGCTAGGGAGCAGGCGGCAGGATCCGCCAGATGACGTGCTCGCCGGTGAGGCCCTTGAGCTCGACCGTCTCGAGCTCCTCGAGCCGGACGGCGGCGTCGTCGTCCAGGGCTTCCCGGACGGCGTCGCTGGCCAGGATCTCGTCGCCCTGGGCGAGATCGGCCACCCGTGCGGCCATGGCCACGTTGCGTCCGAAGTAGTCCCCGTCGAGGGCGACCACCTGGCCGGTGTGGATGCCGATCCGGATGTGGATGCCGCCGTACCGGCGCAGGGTCGCGTCGCGCGGCAGGTCGCGCTGGATGGCCAGCCCGGCCCGGCAGGCGGCTTCGGCGTCACGGAAGGTGACCATGTAGCCGTCGCCGGCGGTCTTCACGACCTGGCCGCGGTACTGCTCGATGCGGGCCCGCAGCACGCGGTCGTGGGCCGCGAGGACCTTCACCCACGCGGCGTCCCCGAGCCGGTCGTTCAGGGGCGTCGAGTCCTTGATGTCGGAGAAGAACAGGGTGACGGTGCCGTCGGAGGCGGCCATGTTGAGGATGTCGGCGCGGGCGTCGTCGCTGGCCCAGTTCTGCAGGTCCTCGATCGTGCCCTGGATCAGGCCGCTGATGCCGTGCACGCGGACCCGCGACGCCGTCCGCAGCACACGGCGGACCGTCCGCTCGGCCGAGCTGCTGGGCGGAGGTGGCCGGAGTGCGGCGTCGAGGTCCGATTCCAGCTGGGTGATGTGGTGCTGCGCGTCGGCGAGCTGGGCCTGCAGGCTCGCCCGGCCCCGGGCGAAAAGGACGATGATGCCGAGCAGCAGCACGCACACGACGCCAAGGACGATGACCACGTCCGAAGCGTAGAGCGCAGACGGCCGTTGTGTGTCCGCAGTAGCGTGAGACGGTGACCACTCCGGCTCCCGCGTCCGCCCCCACGACGGCCCCCACCCTTGCCACTGTCGGCGCGCTGCGCGCCTCCGGCCATGTCCAGAAGTCCCTGCGTGTCGAGCTTCGCGAGAACCTCCTCGCCCGGCTCCGCGCCGGCGAGGACCCGTGGCCGGGGCTGCACGGCTTCGAGGACACCGTCATTCCCCAGCTCGAGCGGGCAATCATCGCCGGCCACGACATGGTGCTGCTGGGGGAGCGCGGCCAGGGCAAGACTCGGCTGCTGCGCACCCTGGTCGGGCTGCTCGACGAGTGGACGCCCGTCATCGACGGCGCCGACCTCGGGGAGCACCCGTACGAACCGATCACGGTGGCCTCGCGGCGCCGCGCCGCCGAGCTCGGGGACACGCTGCCCATTGCGTGGCGGCACCGTGAGGAGCGGTACGCCGAGAAGCTGGCCACGCCCGACACCAGCGTCGCTGACCTGATCGGCGACGTGGACCCGATGAAGGTCGCCGAGGGCCGGTCGCTGGGTGACCCCGAGACCATCCACTTCGGCCTGATTCCCCGCTCCCACCGGGGCATCGTCGCGATCAACGAGCTGCCCGACCTCGCCGAGCGGATCCAGGTCGCCATGCTCAACGTGATGGAGGAGCGCGACATCCAGATCCGCGGCTACGTCCTCCGGTTGCCCCTCGACGTGTTCGTCGTGGCCTCGGCCAACCCCGAGGACTACACCAACCGTGGCCGGATCATCACGCCGCTGAAGGACCGGTTCGGGGCCGAGATCCGCACGCACTACCCGAAGGAGCTCGCTGCCGAGATCGCCGTGATCCAGCAGGAGGCAGACCTGCTCGCCGACCAGGTGATCGTCCCGGGGTTCCTCGTCGAGATCCTGGCGCGCTTCACCCGCAACCTGCGTGACTCCAGCGCCGTCGACCAGCGCTCCGGCGTCTCGGCCCGCTTCGCGATCGCCGGCGCCGAGACCATCGCCGCGGCTGCGCTGCGCCGGGCGACGATCGAGGGCGAGGACCACGCAGTGGCCCGCGTCGTCGACCTGGAGACCGCGGTCGACGTACTCGGGGGAAAGATCGAGTTCGAGTCGGGCGAGGAGGGCCGGGAGACCGAGATCCTCACCCACCTGCTGCGCACCGCGACGGCCGAGACGGTGCGGGAGAAGTTCCGGGGCCTCGACCTCGCCCTGCTCGTCGGCGCCATCGAGGACGGTGCCACGGTCACGACCGGCGAGCGGATCGGCGCCCGCGACCTGTTGAGCGGGCTGCCGGTGCTCGGGGAGTCGGACCTCTACGACCAGGTCTGCGACCGCGTCAACGGCGCCGGCAGCGGTACGACGGACGGCGAGCGCGCCGCCGCCATCGAGCTGGCGCTCGAGGGCCTCTTCCTGGCCCGCAAGATCGGCAAGGACCAGCACATCGGCAGCACCGGTTCCGAGACCGTCTATGGCTAGATACCTGCGGTACGACGGCGGCGACCCCCTCGCGCCACCCGTCGACATCGCCGAGGCGCTCGACGCCATCGGCGAGGACGTGATGGCCGGCTACAGCCCGGAGCGGGCGATGCGCGAGTTCCTGCGTCGCGGCGGTCAGGACCAGGCGGGGCTCGACGACCTGGCCCGCCGGGTGGCCGAGCGGCGCCGGGACCTGCTGCAGCGCAACAACCTCGACGGCACCCTGCAGGAGGTGCGCGAGCTGCTGGAGAGGGCGGTCCTCGAGGAGCGCAAGCAACTGGCCCGCGACGCCCTGATGGACGACGGCGACCGCGCGTTCCGCGAGATGCGCCTGCAGAACCTGCCGGACTCGCCGGCAGCCGCGGTCACCGAGCTGGGCGACTACGACTGGCAGTCCAGCGAGGCCCGGGAGGCCTTCGAGCAGATCAAGGACCTGCTCGGTCGCGAGCTCCTCGACCAGCGCTTCGCCGGCATGAAGCAGGCACTCGAGAACGCCACCGAGCAGGACCGGCAGGCGATCAACGAGATGTTGTCCGACCTCAACGACCTGCTGGAGAAGCACGCGGCGGGCGAGGACACGCCTGAGGACTTCCAGGAGTTCATGGACAAGCACGGACAGCACTTCCCCGAGAACCCGCAGGACATCGACGAGCTCCTCGACACGCTTGCCCAGCGGTCGGCCGCCGCCCAGCGGATGCTCAACTCGATGACGCCCGAGCAGCGCGCGGAGCTGATGCAGCTGTCGGCCCAGGCGTTCGGCTCGCCGGCCCTGATGGACCAGCTCGACCGTCTCGACCAGAACCTGATGGACCTGCGTCCCGGCGAGGACTGGGGCGGGTCCGAGCAGTTCGGCGAGGGCGGTACCGGCCTCGGGCTCGGCGACGGGACCGGCGTCCTCCAGGACCTCGCCGACCTCGATGCGCTCGCCGACCAGCTGTCGCAGGCCTACGGCGGTGCCCGGCTCGATGACGTCGACCTGGACAAGCTCGCCCGTCAGCTCGGCAACGAGGCCGCGGTCGACGCGCGCAAGCTGCAGGAGCTCGAGAAGGCGCTGCGCCAGTCGGGTGCCATGGAGCGCAGCTTCGACGGCGAGCTGAGGCTCACTCCGAAGGCGATGCGCCAGCTCGGCAAGGCACTGCTGCGCGACGTGGCGCAGAAGCTGTCCGGACGGCAGGGGCAGCGCGACCTGCGGCAGGCCGGAGCCGCCGGCGAGCTGTCCGGAGCCACGCGACCGTGGGCCTTCGGGGACACCGAGCCGTGGGACATCCCGCGCACGATGCTGAACGGAGTCCTGCGGCGCTCCGGTGAGGGCGGCCCGCTGCTGTCCATCGAGGACGTCGAGGTGTCCGAGACCGAGGCGCGCACCCAGGCGGCTGTCGCGTTGTGCGTGGACACGTCGTTCTCGATGGCGATGGACGGGCGTTGGGTGCCGATGAAGCAGACCGCGCTGGCGCTGCACACCCTGATCGGGTCGCGGTTCCGCGGCGACAGCCTGGAGCTGATCGGCTTCGGCCGGCATGCCGAGACCATGCAGATCGAGCAGTTGACCGCGCTCGATGCGAAGTGGGCCAAGGGCACCAACCTGCACCACGCCCTGCTGCTCGCCAACCGGCACTTCCGCAAGCACCCGAACGCCCAGCCCGTGCTGCTCATCGTGACCGACGGTGAGCCGACCTCGCACCTGGAGTCGAGCGGCGACATCTTCTTCTCCTACCCGCCGCACCCGATGACGATCGCGCTCGCTGTCCGCGAGCTCGACAACGCGCAGCGGCTCGGCGCCCAGACCACGTTCTTCCGGCTGGGCGAGGACCCGGGCCTGGCCCGGTTCATCGACTCGATGGCCCGCCGTGTGGACGGCTCGGTCATCGCGCCGGAGGAGGGCGACCTCGGCGCTGCGGTGGTCGGCTCCTACCTCGGGTCACGCCGGGGCGGACGCTCCGGTGCTGGTCCCGGGAGCTATGGCGACATGTTCGGGTCCCGGGGTTTCTGGGTCTGATCGGCTGAGCGCCTGTGGACAACGCCGGGCGTTGGTTTGTGTGACCTGACCCACGGGCACCGATCAGTCCATGAGCGAAGCGAATCCCGGGCGCCTCCATCGCGTCGATCCATCCCTCCTCGACGACGACCCGTTCTGGTCCGTCGTACGACGCCGCCACCCCGACCTCGACGTCGTCGTCCTTCCTGACGCCTCGACAGGGCCGGACGCGGCTGGCCCTCCTGCATCGGTCGATGAGGTGCGTCGGGCCGCGGCCGCCCTTCAGGAGACCTGGCGCGGGATCCGCCCGGTCGTCGCCGAACACGCTGACCCTGCGCCTCCGAGCATTCGTTGGCAGCAGGCGGAGGGGCAACGGTGCCTGGTCCTGAAGAAGGCCGTCACCGGGATCGGGCAGGAGGCGGGCACCGAGCTCCTGCAGCGGCTCTTCGTCCACCTGGGCGAACAGGGCTGGATGCTCCACCCGGGAGGCAGGGACGGCCTCCCGGTCCTGCGGGCGACCGACGGGCAGGTGGCGGTCGAAGCCATTGCCGGGCCGGGAGCCACCGTCGTGACCCTGACCAGCGTTCCCCTGGCGGTCACCTCCGAGCTCGCCCCCGAGGTCGTACAGGCGGTCCTTGACGACCTCCGGACGGAGGTGGCGTCATGGGAGTGACGATCGACGTCCCTCCGGGCGTCCTGGCAGCGGCCAAGACTGCCTGGGACGACGCGGCCGATGGACTGGACGGCGCGTGGCGCCGGCTGGGCAAGGCGTCGACGGCCGGGTTCGCGCCCGCGGTGGTCACCGCTGTCGAGGCGTTCCAGACGACCTGGACCGACGAGCTCAAGCGGCGCGCGGAGGCGGCCCAGGCCAACAGCGATGCCTTCGTCGAGGTCAGCGGCGACTTCGAGTTCACTGACGCCGCTGCTGCCGAGCAGGCACGCGCGCTCCTCGGTTGGGCTCACCGTGCGGCACCGATCGGGGAACGCTGATGGTCACGATCGAGCTTCCCCGCACGATCGACCCGGTCCCGACCCTGGACTCCACGGCGGTCCGGGCGGCCACGTTCGCGACCAACCTTCGCGCGGTGGAGGTGCAGGTCAAGGACGTCCAGGCGTGGGCCGAGTCCCAAGGGGTCCCCGAGGGGTGGCAGGGCGATGCGCGGGATGCCGCCGACCACGGCACGACCCGCTTCGCGCGGCGGGTCGACGTGTCGGAGGCTGCGCTGGAGCAGGCCATCATCGCGACCGACAGGTTCGAGGACCGGCTCGTGAGGCTCGGTGCCCGACGGATTGCGCTGGCAAAGCGTCGGACGACGCTGAACGACGACGTCGAGACCCTCCGGGCCGAGATCGAGGGCAACGAGGCGGTCGAGATCAACGTCACCGCGTGGGAACGTCGTGCAGCCGCCCTCCGCGCCGGAGCAACGGACCTGGTGGACGACATCACCGTGTGGAACGGCGACGCTGACGATGCCGAGGACGAGTTCGTCCGATCGCTCCGGGGCGTCGACGAGATCGCGGAGGGACAGCGGGCAGCACAGGATCCCGATCGGCCCGATCCCGACGCGCTCGGCCGCGCCTTCGACCGCCGTGTCGGCGATCCCGTGGCCCTGGCTGCCTGGTGGCGGACGCTGTCACGTGCGCAGAAGCAGGCCCTGCTCGCCGAGCGGCCGCACGACATCGGCAACGCCGACGGCATTCCCGTGCGTGATCGTGACGAGGCCAACCGTGCCGCGGTCTACAGCGACATCGATCGGCTCACCCGCCAGGAGGCCGACGGGGAGCTGACCGACGACGAGCGCGCGATCCTGGACAACGCCACGGTGATCCGCGAGGAGCTCAACGGCCGGCTGGACGACATCGATCCGCTCACCGGCGAGCACCTGGTCCACGTCATCGTCTACAAGCCCGGCGAGCACGGGGGCGACGGTGGGGTCGCGATCAGCTTCGGTGACCCCGACCGTGCCGACCACGTGTCGGTCAACGTGCCCGGCCTGACCAGCGAGACGTCGAGCCTGCCCGGCAATCTCGCCCGGACGGAGGACCTCCACGCATCGGCCAGTGGGCAGACGGACGGGACCGTGGCCAGCGTCTTCTGGCTCGACTATGACGCCCCCAGTGGCAATCCGGTGGGCAGGGTCGATGACCTGCTCGACTTCGGTTCCGTCGTCGGACCGGGTGCAGCTGATCGTGGCGGCGAGCGGTTCTCCGACTTCATCGACGGGCTCCGTGCGTCCGACGAGGGCGAGCGCGCCCACCTGACGGCGATCGGTCACAGCTATGGGTCCACCACCGTGGGCCACGCCCTCCAGGACGGCCTGCCCGTCGATGACGCCATCCTGATCGGCAGTCCGGGCGTCCCCGAGTACACGGCAGCGGCGCTGACGGACGCGGACGTGTGGGTGGGTGCCAAGGACAATGACCCGGTGTCGCTCCTGGGTGCCGACGACGGTCCCGGAACGCTGGGAGGCGACCCTGCTCAGGAGTCGTTCGGAGCCACGAGGTTCGAGACCGGGGACGGGTCCTCACGGATCCAGGACGCGCTCGACAATCACACGTCGTACTTCAAGGGCGATTCACTGCACAACCTGGGAGCCATCGTGGTCAACCAGGACGACAACGTCATCCACGACGAGGAGCGCGAACGATGGACCGACGAGGGGCACTATCAGACGCTGCCGGAGTATCTGGTGGAGTCGTCGATCAAGGGCGCGGGAGGGCCGATCGTGGACGGAGTCGAGGAATGGGGCAGGGACTTCATCGATTCGTTGTCGCGAGGCTTCGGTCCGGGACGGTTCCTCTGATGAGGGGCTGGACAATCGCTGCGGGCATGGCCTTGGCGGCGAGCCTGTCCGGGTGCAGCGACGACCCCGCCACCGACCAGAAGGACGTGGACGCCGTGGAGGCGCGGGCACTGGCCGCGGTGGATGGTGTCGTCCACGACGCCATGGACGGCACGGGCCCGGAGTTCGTGAGTGGGCGGCACCGGTTCGTGACCTGTGGGGACGGCCTGGCAGCGGGTGGTGTCATCCATCGGGTGTCCCTGAACTTCGGTCCGTCGGACGAGCCGGTGGAGGACATGGTTGATGCCGCCGCGAGCGCCATGGAGGCCGACGGCTGGACGGTGAAGCGCGTGGAGAACCCCGCCATCGTCGAAGGCTCCAGGGACGGGGACGACCTCAGGTTCCAGTTCGGGCCTGCCGGCACCCAGGTGAGCATCGGCTCGTCCTGCGTCGACACGTCGAACGACGTGGCCAACGACTACCAGGACCGGGGGTACACCGACCTCACGTGGAAGTAGTACGACGAGGTCGTAGGGTCGGTCGCGATGAGCGACCTGAGCCTGACCGTCCTGGCGCTCCTTGCGCTGGCCGCGCTGACGGCCGGCTTCGTGGACGCGGTGGTCGGTGGTGGCGGCCTCGTGCAGCTCCCGGCGCTGCTGCTCGGGTTGCCGGGTGCCAGCCCGGTGCAGATCCTGGCCACGAACAAGATCGCCTCGGTGTGCGGGACGGCGGCGAGCTCGGCGACGTACTACCGCAGGCTCCGGCCGGACCCGAAGACCTTCGGGCCCCTCATGCTGTTCGCGCTGGCGGGCGCGTTCACCGGCGCCCTCGCGGCCTCGAGGATCCCGCGGGAGGCGTTCGAGCCGATCGTGCTGGCAGCCCTCGTCGCCGTCGGTGCCTACGTGCTGGTGCGACC
This sequence comes from Nocardioides sp. CPCC 206347, assembly GCF_048654605.1. Taxonomy (NCBI): domain Bacteria; kingdom Bacillati; phylum Actinomycetota; class Actinomycetes; order Propionibacteriales; family Nocardioidaceae; genus Nocardioides; species Nocardioides sp. CPCC 206347. Next base: position 934,850 of record NZ_JBMCYZ010000001.1, on the reverse strand, counting down.
CAGCATGGGGGAGGAGACCGAGCTCCGGTTCGACGGCCACCGCCACCTGGTCGCCGCGATGGGGGTCGGCTTCGCCATCGGCCTGTACGACGGCATCCTCGGACCCGGCACCGGCAGCTTCTTCGTGTTCGCCCTCGTCGGCCTGATGGGCTACGACTTCCTGCAGGCCTCGGCCAAGGCCAAGCTGGCCAACCTCGCCACGAACATCGGTGCGCTGTTGCTGTTCATCCCGACCGGTGCCGTGCTGTGGGACGTCGGCCTGATGATGGGTGCCTGCAACCTGGTCGGCGGCTACCTCGGAGCGCGTACGGCGGTGTCGCGGGGCGCGAAGTTCGTGCGGATCTTCTTCATCGTGGTCGTGAGCGCGTTCATCGTCCGGATCGGTGGAGGCGTCATCGGGATCTGGTGACGTGGCCCCTCGCCCGGGCGAGGGGGCTCAGCCGAGCGCGCGTCGTACGGCCCAGGCGCCGAAGGCGGCGAACGGTACCGGGAGAAGGGTGGCGACCAGCCCCGGTCCCAGCCCGATCATCGGCGTCGACGCGGCGCCCACCGCGACGTCGATCGAGTCGCTCGCCAGGGCGGCGCAGCCCCACAGGGCGGTCGCGGAGGCGGGCGCCGCGACGGTGCCCGCGCCGATCACGAGGTCGCGGACCCCGATGGTCCGCAGCAGCAGGACGAAGGACGGGTCGTCGCTGCGTCCGATGAGGCGGGGCGCGGCCATCATGGCCACCCCCACGCCGACCCGCACCAGCCCGAGCGCCTTGACGGCGCGAACGTCACCGCCGGTGGTCGATGCCATTGGTCACTCCTCGGTGGTGCTGTGGCCGGGCGCCGCCGCCACAAAGCCCGGCAGGAACTCCTCCATCAATGAGCGGAACGATGCCTCGGCCTCGAGCTGGCTGAGGACGCCGACGCCGCCGAGCCAGGTGCGGTGGATCAGGACGTACGACGGCGGCAGGTTCAGCTTGAGCGACACCGTGTACGCCGGGTCCCGCGGATTGTTGATCCGCTGGAACTGCTCGCGCATCCACTCCCGGCTGAACCGGAACCGCTCGACCAGCGTGGGCTCCACGAACGGTGAGAGGTAGTCCATCAGCAACTGGGGGTCGAGGTTGATCCGGTCCTTGAGGAAGCCCTCCTCGCGCAGGCCCTCGATCAGCGCCTCGCCGTCACCCGCGGCGCACAGCGAGATCAGTCGGCCCATCGGCGCCGGCAGCCCACGCTGGGGGAGGCGGGCCACCGATCCGTAGTCGAGGACCCCCATCCGGCCGGGCGTTCCGTCGTCGTTCGGGATGATGCGGAAGTTGCCGGGGTGCGGGTCCGCGTGCAACAGGCCGGTCCGGGCCGGTCCGGAGAAGAGGAACCGGGCGAAGATCTCGCCGTAGTGGTCGCGCTCCTCCGGAGTTCCGTCGGCGATGATCGTCGCGAGCGATCCGGCCGAGTCGAGCCACTCGGTGATGAGCACCCGCGGGCCTACGGCCACCACGTCGGGGACGTCGATGACGGGATCGTCGCGGAACGTCGACGCGAACATCCGCTGCGCCTCGGCCTCGAGCTCGTAGTCGAGCTCCTCGCGCGCCCGGGCCTGGACCTCCTCCACGAGCGGCTTCATGTCGACGCCGGGGATCAGCGGCCCGATCGCGCGGGCGGCCCGCGCGAGCGTGCGCAGGTCGGACATCAGGGCCTCGCCGGCGTTCGGGTACTGCACCTTCACCGCGACCCGCCGGCCGTCGTGCCACCTGCCCTCGTGGACCTGGCCGATCGAGGCGGCCGCGGTCGGGGCGCCGTCCATCCAGACCAGCTGGTTCTTCCAGTTCGGGCCGAGGTCCTCGGCCAGGATGTTGCGCACCGTCTGGGTCGGCATCGGGGGTGCGGAGTCCTGGAGCCGGGTCAGGTGCTCGCGATACGGCGCCGCCATCTCCTCCGGCAGCGCCGACTCGAGCACCGACAGCGCCTGGCCGAACTTCATCGCCCCGCCCTTGAGCTCCCCGAGGGTGCGGAACAGCTGCTCGGCCGTGCGCTGCTGGATGTCGCTCATCACCGCCTCGGCGGAGGCCCCGCCCATCCGCTTGCCGAAGCCGAGCGCGGTACGGCCGGCGTAGCCCAGCGGCAGGGCGGCCAGACGTGCCGTGCGCGCTGCTGCCTTGCGCGGGAGATCAGCCATGCGTCGAGTGTGTCAGCCAGTCACATCAGGCCGGGAAGGAGATCCCGGTCGAGGCGTGGCAGCGGTAGCCGTGCGGCACCTTGTGCAGGTACTGCTGGTGGTGCGGTTCGGCGTAGTAGTACTCGGCGGCCGGGGCGATCTCGGTCGTGATCGGGTCGAAGCCGCGACGGGCCAGCTCCTCGCCGTACACCTTGGTGAGCTCGCGGGCGGTGGTCTCCTGCTCGGGGCTGGTGAAGTAGATCGCCGAGCGGTACTGCGTGCCGTGGTCGTTGCCCTGCTGCATGCCCTGCGTCGGGTCGTGGACCTCGAAGAACTTCTTCACCAGGTCGGCGTACGAGACGACGTCGGGGTCGAAGACGATCCGGACGGCCTCGGTGTGGCCGGTGCGTCCGCTGCAGACCTCCTCGTACGTCGGGTGCGGGGTGATGCCGCCGGCGTACCCGACCGACGTCGACCAGACGCCGGGGACCTGCCAGTAGATCTCCTCGGCGCCCCAGAAGCAGCCGAGGCCGAAGACCGCGGCCTCGAGTCCGTCGGGTACGTCACCCTCGGCGGGACCGGTGACCAGGGGCGTGTGCAGGACCTCGTGGAGAGGGGGGAGCGCGAACGCGGGAGCAGCGCGGCCAGGCAGGGCCTGGGCAGGGTCGACCATCTCGGACTTGCGACGGGAGAACATGCCCCCATTCTCTCCGGGCAGGCAAGCCTCACACCTGTGGGCGGGTCGTTGGTCGAGGAGGTTGCCTTCCGACCCTGATCAGTCGTCGCGGCCGTGCACGGCGCACCAGGCGTCGCGCTTCGCGGGCTGGGCGACGAGGACGGCGCGGATGACCTTTGCCTGGAGGACGGAGTAGAGCTCGATCTCCTGCTCGACGAGCCTGCGCTGCGCGGGGGTCTTCGCGAGGGTGAGGGCCTCGGCGTGGCGCCAGACCATCTCGCGCCAGCCGCGCATGATCAGGCCGGCGGCGGTCTCCTCGACGGTGCCGGCGTCGATGTCGTCGAAGGTCGGGTCGAAGCGACGCGCCTCCTCGGCGAAGACCGGTCCGTAGAGGGTGTCGAGCCGGTTGTTGTAGCGGTTGTGGTCGGCCTTGTGGCTGCCGTCGGGTCCGGTGAGGCCGACCGTGGCCAGCACGTGCGGGAAGTCGCGGTTGATGTGGGCGTTCATCGCCAGCATGAAGTTGCCCAGGCCGCTCATCGCCCGGTCGTCCTCCGCCTTCAGCGCGATCTGCCAGGCCATCGGGAGGCCGGTTCGCTGGCCGGACTCCCACTTGCTGGTCACGTCGAAGTAGAGCTCGGCGAACACGGCGTCGACGCGGTTGAGCCAGGCCCGGTCGGTGAAGTAGCCGGAGCGGACGGCGTCGCGGACGTTCTCGGTCACCCGCAGGTAGGCCAGCGAGAAGATCGACGAGTGGGCACACGACCCGGACAGCCGGTCGAGGCGTTCCTCCATCCGCACGACGACGTCGTCGATGCACTCGTCGGCACCGCTCACGCAGACGTTTCCCGTGTACGGCGTCGCGGGCAGCGGGAGCGGCGCGAACAGGCCGATGAGGCTGTCGAACACCGGCAGCACGAGCCCGCGCAGCGGGTCGGGATCGCCCGTTGTGCCCGTGTCGTCGGCGGAAGCGGCCGGCGCGCCGATCCCGCTGCCCCCGCTCGTGAGCACGGTCAGGAGCACGGTGGCGAGCAGGGTGGAGAGCAGGGCGACGAAGGAGCGGCGGGGCGCGGTCACATCAGGCTGAACGAGCGAGGCCGGTCCTCGTGACGGTGCTCGCTAGGCTCACGGGGTGAGCAACCGCGAGCACCTTGACACTGCTGGCTTCGAGACCCGGGCCATCCACGCCGGCTACGAGCCGGACCCGACCACCGGCGCCGTGATCCCGCCGATCTACGCGACCTCGACCTACGCCCAGGACGGCGTCGGCGGGCTGCGCAACGGCTACGAGTACAGCCGCTCGGCCAACCCGACGCGCACGGCCCTGGAGTCGACGCTGGCCGCGCTCGAGGGCGCCGCGCACGGCTACGCCTTCGCGTCCGGTCTCGCGGCCGAGGACACCCTGGTCCGCGCCCTGTGCCGGCCCGGCGACCACGTCGTGCTCCCCAACGACGCGTACGGCGGCACCTTCCGGCTCTTCGACAAGGTCGCGACGGCCTGGGGGCTGAGCCACAGCCCGGCACCCGTGACCGACCTCGACGCGGTCCGGGCCGCGATCCGGCCCGGCGAGACGAAGCTCGTGTGGCTCGAGACCCCCACCAACCCGCTGCTCTCGATCGGTGACATCGAGGCGATCGCCGCGGTGGCGCACGACGCCGGCGCGAGGCTCGTCGTCGACAACACCTTCGCGTCGTCGTACCTCCAGCAGCCGCTGGCGCTCGGCGCCGACATCGTCGTCCACTCGACCACCAAGTACGCCGGCGGCCACTCCGACGTCGTCGGTGGTGCGCTCGTCGTCGACGACGCCGAGCTGGCCGAGAAGATCGGCTTCCACCAGAACGCCATCGGTGGCGTCGCTGGTCCGTTCGACGCGTGGCTGGTGCTGCGTGGCCTGAAGACGCTGGCGCTGCGGATGGAACGACACTGCGACAACGCCGAGAGGATCGCCGACTTCCTCTCGACCCATCCGGCGGTCAGCCAGGTGATCTACCCCGGACTGCCCGAGCACCCCGGCCACGAGGTCGCGTCGCGCCAGATGAAGCGGTACGGCGGCATGATCTCGTTCCGCGTCACGGGCGGCGAGGAGCAGGCTCTCGCCGTGTGCGCCGCCACGCAGGTGTTCACCCTCGGTGAGTCGCTCGGCGGGGTGGAGTCGCTCATCGAGCACCCGGGCCGGATGACGCACGCCAGCGTTGCCGGCACCGACCTCGAGGTCCCGGCGGACCTGGTCCGGCTCAGTGTCGGGATCGAGACCGCAGACGACCTGCTCGCCGATCTCGACCGCGCCCTCGGTGGTCTCGTCTAGCCTGAGGCCCGTGACGAGCGACGGCCCGACCGAGCCCGAGGACCAACCCGCACCGGAGCCCTACGATCCCGTGGATCCGGACGAGGTGCCCGTGGCGGAGCCGCCGCTTTCCGAGGAGGAACGCGAGGAGCGGCGCTTCCGGCGCTTCGCCCACCAGTGGGCGATCGTGCGCGAAGAGCGCCGCGAGGAGCGTCGGGCCGAGCTCCCGGCGTTCGCGAGCGGTCCGTCGAACTACCGCCGCGCGGAGGTGCCCTTCGGGCTCGACCTCGCCGCGGGCTGGGCCTGGCGCATCCTCATCATCGCCGCGGCGACGTACCTGCTGATGCGGGTGCTCGGCTTCTTCGCCGTCGTCACGATCCCGATCGCAGTGGCACTGCTGATCAGCGCGCTGGCCGCACCGTTCGTCCGGGCCCTGACCCGGATGGGTGTCCCACGGGGCCTCTCGGCGTTGCTGGTCGTGATCACCGGCTTCGCGGTCGTGGGTGCGCTGCTCACGTTCGCCGGGCAGCAGGTCGCGTCCGGCGCGAACGACCTCGCCGACTCGACCGTGCAGGGCCTGCAGGAGATCCGGAACTGGCTGCGCGACGGGCCGCTCAACGCGAGCGACTCGCAGATCAACGACTACATCAAGAACGCCCAGGACATGATCCAGGACCGTTCGAAGAACGGGGAGCTGCTCACCCAGGTCACGGAGGTCGGCGCCGCGCTGGGCCATGTGGTCGCCGGGTTCTTCATCGCGGTGTTCGCGACGTACTTCTTCCTCGCCGACGGCGACCGGATCTGGTCGTGGATCGTGCGCATCGCGCCGCGTGCGGCCCGCGAGCGGGTCGACAGCTCGGGCAAGGTCGCCTGGATCTCGCTGGTCCAGTTCGTGCGCGCGACCGTCCTGGTCGCGCTCGTCGACGCGGCGGGCATCGCGCTCGGAGCGGCGATCCTGAACGTGCCGTTCGTGCTGGCGATCGGCGTCCTGGTGTTCCTCGGCGCGTTCGTGCCGATGATCGGTGCCTCGATCGCGGGCAGCGTGGCGATCCTGGTCGCGCTGGTCGACCAGGGGCCGCTGACCGCGCTGCTGATGCTCGGTGTCGTGATCGGCGTCCAGCAGCTGGAGGGCCACATCCTCCAGCCGTTCCTGCTCGGTCGCTGGGTCTCGCTGCACCCGCTCGGCGTGATCCTGGCGATCGCCGGGGGCGTGCTCGTCGCGGGCATCGCCGGCGCCCTCGTCGCCGTACCGCTGGCGGCGGCGGCCAACGCGGTGGTGCTGCACCTGGCCCAAATGGCAGAACCGCCCGCCTCCGAGGTGGAGACGGACGGTTCCGACGAACCCGTGGTGGCCTAGGCCACGAACGGCTTCGCGTCGAGGATGACGACGGTCTGTGCCTTGCCGTTGACCTCGTAGCTCACCGTCTCGCCCTTGCTGCGGCCGTTGATGGCCTGGCCGAGGGGGGACTGGGGGGAGTAGACGGTCAGCCCGTCGCCCGGGTCGATCTCGCGCGCGCCGAGGAGGAAGGACTCCGCGTCGGCGTCGTCATCGCCCTCGAACTTGTAGGTCACGACCATGCCGGGCTCCACGATGCCGTCGTCCGGCGGCGTCTCGCCGACCTCGGCACGACGGAGCATGTCCTCGAGCTGGAGGATCCGGAGCTCGTTCTTGCCCTGTTCCTCGCGGGCGGCGTGGTAGCCGCCGTTCTCCTTGAGGTCGCCCTCTTCGCGGGCGGCACTGATCTCGGACACGATCTCGGCGCGGCGGGGACCCTTGAGGTGGGCCAGCTCCGCCTGCAACTTGTCGTAGGCGTCCTGGGTCAGCCAGATGGTGTTGGCGCCGCCGGACTGGTCGGTCTGCGTCATGTGAAGCTCCTGTACTGCTCGTCGTGCACCCGTTCGGGTACAGAACGAACGAGTCTACCCGCCCGGGCTCGGGCGGGTCAGCGATACCGGGGCTGGCCCTCGGTCTTGCAGCCGATCCACTGCACCGTGGTCGCCCGGCGGTGCGTCTTGATGGCGATGTCGTACGTCGGCCCGTCGGCCGGGTCCGGCTCGAAGGTGAGCTCGCCGACGACGGCCTTGTCGTGCGAGATCGCACGCAGGTCGCACTCGGCGTCGACCGGCCCGTCGCCGTACTGGATCTGGACCTCGATGGTGGCGTTGTGGTCGTCGATCACCTTGTGGCCGATCTCCTCCGAGGAGACGGCCGGGCTGGCGTGGAAGAGCATCGCCCACAGCAACCAGCCGAGGAAGGTGACCGAAACGGCGACCGCGAGGGCGATCACCGCCAGCCGTCGGCCGCGCGACGGGGCGCCGTACCGGCTGGTCAGCGTGTCGGGAGAGCTCACCGGTTCATGGTCCCACGACCGTTCTTCCTACGATGGGGGGCATGCCCACCACGCACGCGCCCGCGATCGACCGCTCCGGGCTGCGGTTGATGCACGTCCACGCCCACCCCGACGACGAGTCGAGCAAGGGTGCGGCCTCCACGGCGAAGTACGTCGCCGAGGGTGCTGCGGTGCGTGTGGTGACCTGCACCGGCGGCGAACGAGGGTCGATCCTGAACCCCAAGATGGATCGCCCCGACATCCTCGCGAACATCACCGAGGTCCGTCGTCAGGAGATGGAGCGGGCACGCGACATCCTCGGTGTCAGCCAGACCTGGCTGGGGTTCGTGGACTCCGGGTGGCCCGACGGCGACCCCAAGCCGCCGCTTCCGGACGGCTGCTTCGGGCTGGCCCCGCTCGAGGAGGCGACCGAGCGCCTCGTGCGCGAGGTGCGCGAGTTCCGCCCCCACGTCGTGACGACGTACGACGAGCGCGGTGGCTACCCGCACCCCGACCACATCCGGTGCCACGAAGTGAGCGTCGCGGCCTTCGAGGCAGCAGGCGACCCCGACCGTTTCCCTGAGGCAGGGGAGCCGTGGCAGCCGCTCAAGCTGTACTACCACCACTCGTTCAACCGTCCCCGGATGCTGGCGCTGCACGAGGCGATGCTCGCGCACGACCTCGAGTCGCCCTGGGCCGAGCGCCTCAAGGAGTGGAAGCCGGAGCCCGAGTGGGACGCCCGGATCACGACCCGGGTGCCGTGCGGCGAGTACTTCGGCGTCCGCGACCAGGCCCTGCTCGCCCACGCCACCCAGATCGACCCCGACGGGTTCTGGTTCGCGATCCCGCGCGAGCTGCAGGAGAAGGTCTGGCCGACGGAGGACTTCGAGCTGGTGACCAGTCACGTCACCTCGCCACTGCCCGAGGACGACCTGTTCGCGGGCATCGCTGCGCCCTCACCGGGCGACGCCTGAGAGACTGACGTCATGCACGCGCTCGCTGTCACCGTCACCTCCGTCCTGCTCAGCGCCGAGGAGAAGGCACCGGACGACAACGACGTGGTCGCGGGGTGGATGGGCTTCGCCGTCTTCATGTTCCTGATCCTCGCCGTGGCGGTCATCGGCTGGTTCCTCACGCGCAGCCTGCGCAAGGCCGGCAAGGCCAAGGACGCCGGCGTGTACGGCGACGTCCCGGCTGCCGAGGACAACGACGTCGAGAGCAACGGGAAGGCCTGATGGTCGGCCTCGACCAGCTCCTGGGCTTCGGCCTGGCCGCGCTGGTCGTGATCGTCATTCCCGGACCGAGCGTCGTCTTCGTGGTCGGCCGGGCGGTCTCCTACGGCCAGCGGGTCGCGCTCGCCAGCGTCATCGGCAACACCCTCGGACTGTTCGTCGTGATGGCACTCGTCTGCCTCGGCCTGGGTGCGATCGTGGCCGAGTCGATGCTGGTCTTCACGATCATCAAGTTCGCAGGTGCCGCGTACCTGGTCTGGCTCGGCGTGCAGGCCCTGCGCCACCGCAGGGAGTTCCGGATGGGGGACGGCGACGCACGGGCGTCGCTCACCGGCTGGAAGGCCGTCCGGCAGGGATTCGTGGTCGGCATCAGCAACCCGAAGGGCTTCCTGATCTTCGCTGCGATGCTGCCGCCCTTCGTCGACCAGTCCTCGTCGTCACCGGTGCCGGCGCAGATGTTCGCGCTGGGCAGCCTGGCCGTGGTCCTCGGCCTGGCGTGCGACTCGGTCTGGGCGCTGGCCGCCGGCCGCGCGCGCGAGTGGTTCGTCGCCTCGGAGCGCCGCGGCAGTGCGCTCGGTGCCATCGGCGGTACGTCGATGATCGGGCTCGGCGTCGGCATGGCCCTCTCCGGCCGCCACAACTGATCGATCAGGCCTGCAGGTAGCCCATGACCAGGGCGACCATCTCGTCGAGGAGCTGGTCGCGGTCCAGGTTCGCAGGCTGGTCGAGCACCCACCGGGACGCGAGGGTCTCGAGACTGAGGACCAGCACCCACGCAGCGACCGTCGGGGACGGGCGTCGACTCGTCTCCGGTCGGGCCGCGAAGTAGATCGCGGCGAGGTCACTCACCTGCTTCTCGAGCGCGCCGCGCCGGGCCCGGTTGCGGGCCACGGGCAGTTCCTCGGCGATGACCCGCAGGAGGGCGGGGTCCGCCTCCAGCGCCGCCACGAGCGCATCAACGGTGTCGCGCACGGCACTCGCGCCCGAGCCGCCGATCCGGTCGGACACGGACGCCGCGACGCTCTCGGCCACGTGCTCCCAGTGGCGGTCGATGACCACGTCGAGGATCGCCTGCTTGTCGGGGAAGTACTGGTAGAGCGAACCGGGGCTGACCCCCGCGGTGGTCGCCACGCGGTTGGTGCTGAAGGCGTCGTACCCGTCCTTGATGAGTACGGCGCGGCCCGCGGTGATGATCCGCTCGACCATCTCGCGGGAGCGGGCCTGCCGGGGAGCCTTGCGCACGGGCCCGAGCGTAGACCGGTCAGGCGGGTCAGGTGGGTCAGGCGGTGCGGGTGGACAGGTGGCGTCGCTTGGTGTCGTACATCCGGGCATCGGCGTGGAGCAGCGCCTCGGGCAACCGGTCGATCGCAGTGAGCGGCGCGGTGCCGACGCTGGCGCGCCGAGCCAGGGCCGGGCCGAGGCGGGCGTGCAGTTCCTCGGCACTGAGGTCGGGGCTCATGACCGCGAACTCGTCGCCGCCGAGACGGGCGATGACGTCGCTGTCGCGCAGGTGGTTGCGCAGCACGTCGGCGACGCGGCGGATCAGGGCGTCGCCGGCGTCGTGGCCGCCGTCGTCGTTGACGAGCTTGAGGCCGTCGACGTCGATGAACGCGACGGAGGCGGTGTCGCCGGTGCGCTGCTCCCACCGCAGCTGTGCCTGCTCGAGGAAGCCGCGGCGGTTCCACAGGCCGGTCAGGTCGTCGGTGGTCGCGAGGCGGTGGGTGGCCTGGTGCAGCTCGACGGCGGAGGCCAGCTGGTGGTGGATGGTGACCTTGTCGAGCGTGACCGAGGCCGCGTTGGCGAGCCCCTGCAACAGCGCGACCTCGCCGTCGGTGGCGGTGTGGTGCTCGGCCCAGTAGGCGCCGATCGCGGCGATCGGATCGATCGAGCGCACGGGCATCATCACCAGGCTCTGCACGAAGGTCGGGCGGTAGGCCTCGAACGGAATGCGCGGGTCGGCGTAGATGTCGGGGATGACGACATGGGTGCCGTGCACCATCGCCCAGCCGCTGATGCAGGCCTCGAGGGGGAACCGGAGTCCCTTCCAGAGTGGCTCGATCGCGTCCTCGTCGTCGTAGAAGCACTGTTCGCCGTCGCGCAGGACGAAGGTCGCGCCGTCGCAGTTGGCGAGCTCGCGTGCCGCGGTGCGGACGACGGCCTGGACGTCGTCGAGGTCGGCGGCAAGCGACAGCTCCTGGATGGCGAGCAGCAGGCGCTCCACCCCGGTGACGTCGGTGGTCATGTCGAGACCATCGGCAGGATCGGGCTCGACATTCGCGACTTGAACACGAGTAAATGCTCGCGTCACCATGGAGCATGAGCGCAGCTGCTGACGTCACCCCCCAGGGGTCCCTGCCCGGCACCACCCCGACCCGCTTCATGGCGGGCGTCGAGCGCAACCGTCGCCTCGGCCGTCCGCTCAAGCTGGTCGGTCGCGTGAAGGGCGTCGACGAGGACCTCCTGGCCCGCATCGGCGAGGCGATGATGGAGCGTGACGAGCCCGGGGCCCGGCTCGCGGACGCGATCCGTTTGCGAGCAGGCGTCCCCGGCCGGGTCACGATGGAGCAGGTCCGCAGGGCCCTCGAGTACGGCGTCGGGTCGGTGCCCGACGCGCCGCCGGCCCTCATCGAGTTCTTCTCCCTCGTGGAGGCCGAGCCGGACTGGCTCGACCGGGCGCTGCTCGAGGAGGGCGCTCGCGTCTTCCGTCGCCTCGGCCAGAACGCGCAGGACGTCCTGCTCCAGCTGTCCCTCGTCGGTGGCTACCGGTTCGGTGGGCCGACCGACCTGCTCGTGGCCACGGGCGCCCTGACCGGTGGCGCGACGCTGCGCCGGCTGGCCGAGACGCAGAAGTGGGGCGCCAGCCTCACCGAGCCCGGTTCGCTGGTGGCGCCGCGCGACGGTGCGCCGGCAGGGGAGGGTTGGCGACTGACGGTGCACGTGCGCCTCATGCACGCCATGGTCAACCACGCCTTCGAGCCGAACTGGGACTCCGCCCGCTGGGGCCTCCCGATCAACCAGGCCGACCAGGCCTCGACCCTCGGGCTGTTCGACGGCGTCCTGCTCATCGGTTCGCGCGCCCTCGGCGTGCCGATCAACAAGCAGGAGTCGCGGGCCGTCATGCACCTGTGGAAGTACGTCGGCTGGCTGATCGGTGTCGACGACGACTTCCTCGTCGACGACGAGTGGGAACGCCACCGGATCGACTACCACGTGCTGCTCGCGCAGGGTCCCATGTCCGACGCCGGCCCAAAGCTCGCGCAGGCGGTCGTGGCGACGCAGGCCGAGCGCACCTACCCGGGCGTCCCGGCGCCCCTCCAGGGGCTTCGCGGCCGCTTCGAGCGGGAGCGGCTGCTCTCGATGCTGACCGTCTTCCTCGGCCCCGAGAGCATGCGCGAGCTCGGCCTCCCGATGCGCCCGCCCTGGGCCCACGCCTACCTCGTCGGCCTCAACACCCTGCGCTACCGCGTGCTCGGTCGCCTGCCCGGGGGCAAGGACCGGCTGACGCGCTGGGGCAAGCGTCGTACCCAGTGGGTGCTGGACAGCTACTTCGAGGGCAAGCCCGAGGACATCGGCAGGATTGGCTGAGCCTCGTCAGTCGAGGCCGAGGTCCTCGAGGGTCGTGGGGATCGCCTTGCCTTCGCCCAGCTCCCAGCTGTTCCAGTTGAGGAATCCGCATGGACTCTGGGTGAGACGGATGACGTCGCCGTGGTCGGTGGCCGCCACGAGAGTCAAGGGCGCGTCCTGGAGTTCGGTGCAGTTGTTCTCGCCGAACTCGTTGAGGTCCTCGGCGACCTCGCCCGGGTTCTGCCAGGCGGCGTCGAGGTCGGCGAGTTGGTCGGCGCTGAGGTCTGCCACCTTGCTCGTCGGTGCTGCGTCCGTCTGCGGCGAGCACAGCACGGCGGCGATGAGGTGCTCGCGACCGGGGCGGGCCGGGGACGGAGCGGTCCACTGGTCGCAGGAGAGCGGACCCTCGTACGGCCGGGTGTAGTCGAGGCGGTCGCGCTGCTCGCCCAGGGCGGCCAGGTAGGCGTCCGCCAGGAACCCGCCGTCGACTGCGTGGTCGTCGAAGCTGATCGGTGAGCACGGGGCGGTCGGGACCAGCACGGTGCTGCCGTCGGCGTAGCTGAACTGCAAGGACTGGCGGGTGGCGACGAAGTCGATCGCGGCACATCGTCCGGGATCGAAGGGCTCGATGTTCTCCAACTGGTCGGCGAACTCCGCGAAGTCGCCGACGAGGGCGTCCATCCCACCCAGTACTGCCTCACGAGCGCGCACCAGTTCACGCGACAACGACCCGGGTTGGCCGGCAGCATCGGGATCGGGGCACAGGCGCACACTCGTCAGCCCGCGCAGGTCATCGACCTGCATGTTGGCGTCGTTGAGCTCGGGCAGCGTCGCCGGACAGGCGGGGGCGTCGTAGGGCGCGGTCGTCCCGGTGCTGTCCGCAGCGCGATCGTCGTCCGGCCCCTGGGTCGCGACCACCGCGACGGCGCCGATGACGGCGATCGTCGCTGCGGCGGCGCCGAGGCCGACCAGGCGGTGGCGGTGGCGTGCGCGACGTGCAGCCGTGCTGACCACCTGCGGGTCGAGGCTCGAGGCGTCGTCGGGGACCGCGGCCCGGAGCAGGCTGCGGAGCTGGGTCTCGTCAGTCATGGGTGTCCTCCAGGAGTCCGGATGTGCGGAGGGCGCGCAGGGCGCGCGAGGTCTGGCTCTTGACCGTGCCGGCGCTGATGCCGAGCGCCTCGGCGGTCTGGGCCTCGGAGAGGTCGTCGAAGAACCGGAGCACGACGACCGCTCGCTGTCCGCGCGGCAGGCCGGCCAGTGCCACCAGCACGTCCCGGCGCACGCCGGGGTCGTGGCCGCGGTCGAGGGCACCGGAGGCCGGACGGTCGGGCAGTGTGCCCGTGGGCACCTCGCCGTTCCAGCGCCGCCGCCACCAGTCGGTGTAGGTGGTGAGCATCGTTCGTCGTACATAGGCATCGACGGCACCGCCGTCGATGCGGTCCCACCGGCGCCAGCACTTCATCAGCGCCGTCTGGACGAGGTCCTCGGCCTTGTGGCGGTCGCCCGTCAGCAGCCACGCGCTGCGCCACAGCGCCTGGCTGCGGGCAGCGACGTACTCCTCGAACGTCGGCGCATCGCCGGTCCTCTCGTTGACGAGCACGGGAACAGCCTCGCGCATCTCACCACCTCCACCCCTCAGGACGGGCTGGCGTCGACGGATGGTTGTCGTCAGCCGCGGACGACCTCCATGCCCAGCCAGTCGGCGAGCGCCTGCACCTCGGCCTCGACGGCGTCACCGATGGCCGGGTCCCACGCGAAGTCCTCGTGGACGGCATGCACCCGCAGCGTCCGGGTCTTGCGATCGGCCTTCGCGTCGAGCTTCCCGACCAGCCGGTCGTCGTACAGGATCGGGAGGGCGAAGTAGCCCCAGCGGCGCTTCGCGGCCGGCTTGTACATCTCCAGGACGTACTCGAACCCGAACAGCTCCTGCGCCCGGTCGCGGTCGTACACGAGTCGGTCGAACGGTGACAGGAGGGCGCACCGACCCTCGAAGGGCTCCTCGGACGCAGCGAGTGCGTCGCTGTCGACCCGCCACGTCCCGGAGGCGCCCTCCACCTCGGCCTCCTCCCCGATGTCGCCGACCTCGACGAACTCGGAGAACTGGGCGGCCGGCCTGGCGCGGGCGATCCCGAGGGAGGCGAGGCGCCGACCGGCGAGCTCGACACAGGCGTCTTCGTAGGACGGAACGGTGAGGTCGGCGGGATGGACCCGCTCGGCCAGGTCGAAGCAGCGCAGCCGTCCCCGTCGTCCGCTGATGGCGAGCTCGCCGAACATCATCAGGAACTCCAGCATGAGCACGACGTTCTTGTCGTTGGTCCAGCCCGTCGACTGCCACGGCTCGACCGCAGTGTCGGGTACCTCGCTCGCGATCACGGGTCCGGTGTCGCGCACCCGGGCCAGCACATCGGCCCGGAAGGCGGCGTTGGCGCCCATCCACTGCAACGCCCGGTCGTGGCGGCCCCAGCGGCGCACGGTCGCCAGGTCCAGCACGACGTCGTCCATCACCCGGACGTACGAACCGTGCTCGATGAGCGAGCGCTCCTGCTCGAGCGCGAAGCGCAGGTCCGAGGGGGCGTAGCCGGTCCCGAGGCGCGACCACGCGACCAGGTCGACGTTCGGCGCGATCGCGGCCGTCGGGTCGACCTGCAGCAGGGTCAGGTGGTCGACGGTCGCCACCAGCGACTCGGGGCGCCACGCGTCCAGTAGCTGCGCCCGGACGGCGATCCGCCGGGCCTGCTGGGGATCGAGCCGGAGCACGGCTCAGAGCCTGGCGAGCGCGGCCTTCAGGGGGTCGAGCCCCAGGGAGCCGAGGTCGAGCGCAGCGGTGTGGAAGGCCTTGAGGTCGAACGCGCTGCCGTGGCGCGCCTGCGCGTCCGCGCGGGCGTCGAGCCAGATCCGTTCCCCGACCTTGTACGACGGCGCCTGCCCCGGCCAGCCGAGGTAACGGTTGACCTCGAACCTGAGCGAGCCGTCGTCCATCCGGGAATGGGCCCGCATGAACTCGAAGACCCGATCGGCGTCCCAGACCTCGCCCGGCCGCCAGCCGAACGGGTTGTCCTTCGGGATCGTCAGGCCGAGGTGCACGCCGATGTCGACGATGACCCGCGCTGCCCGGAAGCCCTGCATGTCGAGGAAACCGAGCCGATCGCCCGGATCGGCGAAGTAGCCCAGCTCGTCCATCAGCCGTTCGGCGTACAACGCCCATCCCTCGCCGTGGCCGCTGACCCAGCAGAGCAGCCGCTGCCAGCGGTTGAGCAGTTCGGCCTGGTGGACGACCTGCGCGCACTGCAGGTGGTGGCCGGGCACGCCCTCGTGGAAGACCGTGGTCGTCTCGCGCCACGTGGAGTACTGCTTGTGGTCGTCGGTGAAGGAGAACCACATCGTGCCGGGCCGGGAGAAGTCCTCGGTGGGCGGGGAGTACCAGGCGCCGCCGTCGTTGGTGGGAGCCACCTTGCAGTTCAGGGTGCGGATCGGGTCCGCGATGTCGAAGTGCACGCCGTCGAAGTCGGCGAGGATCGCATCGGACTTGGCCTGCATCCACGCCTGGAAGGCCTCACGGCTGCCGCAGTCGCGGGCCGGGTCGGCATCGAGCGCGGCCACGGCGTCGGCGACGGAGCCACCGGTGACGATCCGCTGGGCGGTCGAGGCCATGTCGTCCTCGATCCGCTTGAGCTCCTCCCAACCCCAGGCGTAGGTCTCCTCGAGGTCCACGGTGGCGCCGAGGAAGTAGCGCGAGGCGAGGGAGTACGCCTCCCGGCCCACGCCGTCGGTCTCGCGGCCCCGGGGCCGGAGGTCGGTCTCGATGAACCGGCCGAACTCGGCGTACGACGACGAGGCGGCCTCGGCCGCCCGGGTCAACCCGGGCTTCAGGGCATCGGGTGCGGCGCTGACGGCCTGCTGGAAGTAGTCACCCGCCGTGCCCTCCTGCCCGGTCCAGCCGCGCACCTGGCTGGCCACCTCGGCGTACTGGCGCCGCGCGGAGACCCGGCCGGCGTTGGCTTCCTCCAGGAGGGTGGCCCGGTAGCCGTCGAGGGCGGCGGGGACGGCGTCCAGTCGCTGGCCGATCGCCTCCCACTCGTCGGTGGTGCCGGTCGGCATCAGGTCGAAGATCTCGCGGACCGCGTGGATCGCGCTGCTGATGACGGAGAACTCGCTGCGGTCGATCCGGGCGTCCGCGCGCTCGACGGTGAGCCCGACGCGTTCGAGGAAGGCGTCCTTGGCGACCTGCTCGCGGGCGTCGCTCACCTCCAGGGCGGCGACGTCGGCCAGGGCGCGGCGGTGCAGCTCCTCGCTGGCAGCGAAGCCGTCGGGGGAGAAGTCGGGCAATTCGTGCTCGTGGCCGGGGATGCCGGCATACGTCGCGGTCAGGGGGTCGAGTGCGGCCACGTCCTCGACGAATTGGTCGGTCCGGGCGTCCACGAGTCGCGTCATGACGGGAACCCTAGGGCGCCGTCCCGACAAGGGCACGCGCATATCGGTCGGCCAGGACCCGGAGATGGTCCACGAGCGCCGGTGGCGACTCGACCGTGAAGTCCAGTCCGAGCATGCCGATCCAGACCGCGACGATCTCGAGGCTGTCGCCACCCGTGACCAGGACACAGCGTCCGTCCTCGCGGGCCTCGACCACACCGACCGCCGGATTGATCCGGGCCAGGACCTCGTCGGCGGGCGCGTCGATCACGAGCCGGGCGTGCACCGCCCAGCCCGTCCGGGCCACCTCGCGCACCACGAGCTCGGTCAGGTCGCCCGGCAGGGGAGCAGGGGTGAAGGCGCGCCCGCCGGGGAGGCGGAGCGTCAGCCAGTCGACCCGGTACGGCGACCAGTCGCCCGTGGACGGATCGCGGCCCACGACGAACCACCGCCGCTGCCACGCCACCATCCGGTACGGCTCGAACTCGATCCGCTCGTCCAGGTCGTCACGGCGATAGAAGACGCGCAGGCCGCGATGGTCACGGATCGCCGCCGCGATCTCGGTGAGCACGCCGGGATCGACCTCGGGGTCCTCGACGTTGGAGTCGGTGTTGACCGGACCCGCCTCGGTGGCGTCGCGGAGGCTGGCGATGTGGCGTCGCAGCCGGTCGGGCAGGACGTGCTCCAGCTTGGTGAGTGCCCGAGCACCGCTGTCCTCGAAGCCCGCGACGCCGGTGACCGTGCGCAGCCCCACGGCCACCGCCACGGCTTCCTCGTCATCGAGCAGCAGCGGCGGCAGCTTCGCTCCGACCCCCAGCCGGTAGTGGCCGGCTCGGCCTCGCTCGGCCTCGATCGGATAGCCCAGCTCGCGCAGCCGACCGATGTCGTTGCGCACCGTCCGGTCGGTCACCCCGAGCCTCTCGGCGATCTCCGGAGCGGTCCATTCGGCACGCGTCTGGAGCAGCCCGAGCAGTTCCAGGACCCGTCCCGAAGTTTTCTTCACAGGGCTGTTCTAACAGGAACGAAGGGTTCCGGATTGCCTCATAACGTCGTGTTCAAGAGGAAGGGCCCCCACCGACCAGGCCCACCCCAACCGAGAGGCACGACGATGACCGAGCAGATCACCCCCTTCAAGATCGACGTCCCCCAGGCCGACTTCGACGACCTGCAGGCCCGGCTGGAGCGCACCCGCTTCGCCCCGGCCGTGCCCGGCGACTCGTGGGACTACGGCACCCCGGAGTCCTACCTGCGCGACATGGTGGAGCAGTGGAAGTCCTTCGACTGGCGCAGCGTCGAGGCCCGCCTCAACGAGCACGCCGGGTACGTCACCGAGATCGACGGCCAGCGGATCCACTTCCTGCACGTGCGCTCCGCGGTCGAGGGTGCGACGCCCCTCCTGCTGGCCCACACCTACCCCGGCTCGGTGCTCGACTTCCTCGACATGATCGACCCGCTCGTGAACCCCGAGGCACATGGCGGAAAGGCGGAGGACGCCTTCCACGTCGTCGTACCGTCGATGCCCGGGTTCGGCTGGTCCACCCCCGTGGTCGACACCGGATGGACAATGCGCCGGGTCGCGGCGGCGTACGACGTCCTGATGCGCCGGCTCGGCTACGACGCCTACGGCGTGCACGGCAGCGACGGCGGTGCCATGGTCGGCCGCGAGCTGGCGGTCCTGAACCCCGAGGGCTTCCTCGGCGCCCACGTCCTGCACCTGTTCTCGTTCCCGTCCGGTGACCCGTCGGAGTTCGAGAGCTTCGGACCCAAGGAGTACGCCGCGCTCGAGCACATGCAGTGGTTCCAGTCCGTCGGCGGCTACAACCAGATGAACGGCACCCGCCCGCAGACGATCGCGGCCGGTCTGGCCGACTCGCCGGTCGCAGTGCTGGCCTACAGCGAGCTGTTCGAGAGCTTCGGCAACGGCACCAGCCTCGTGAAGCCCGATCAGGTGCTCGCCCAGGCGACGCTCTACTGGCTGACCAACACCTACGGGTCGGCCGCGCGCTACCACTACGAGGAAGGGCACTCCGGCGCCGAGCCGGTCGTCAGCCAGGGACGGATCGGCGTCGCAGTCTTCAAGGACGACTTCCAGACGATCCGCTCGCTCGCCGAGCGCGACAACGCAAACATCCAGCACTGGTCGGAGTTCGCCGCGGGCGGCCACTTCGCCGCGATGGAGGTGCCCCAGGACGTGGTCGGCGACCTCCGGGCGTTCTTCGCCTGAGCGCTGCTTCCCAGCGCCCGGTCGGCCTCAGGCCGACCGGGCGCTTCGGCGTGCACCAAGCAGCAGTGCGGCGGCCGCGGCGGCCTCGAGCGCGATGAAGCCGGCCATCGTGGGGCTCGGCCGGCCCTCGAAGGCAGAGGACGCTGCACGGCCGGCCGCCATGCCGGCGGTGGCGATCCCGACTGCGTTCGCAGAGGCCGGGTTGGCGACCAGCGCCGCGGCGAGACCAAGGGGCAGGCCGCCGTACACGGCACGGATCTCGGTGCGCGAGTCCGCATTCGGGGCCGTGAGCCCGGTGGTGGCAGGCACCACGGAGGGCTTGAAGAAGGAGGCGATGCCGAGGCCGGCGTAGCCCGCGGCGCCGAGAGCAATGAGGGGATTCATGCCGTCATCGTCCCGCGTGGATCGTCAGCGCACCATGACCTCGGAGGTCATCGGCACAGTTCGGGAGATGGGGGTGATGCGGGTGATGCATCCATGGTGATGCTAGGATCATCACGTGCGTACGACGGTGAACATCCATGACGGACTGCTCGACACGGTCAAGCGGCACGCGCTGGAGCATCACCGCACGTTGGGCGACGTGATTGAGGAAGCCCTCCACCGCTACCTCCTGGTCATCGACCAGCCGCGGGAGCAGGGCCCACCGCTTGCCGTGTTCCGACGCGGAGGTGGCGCGCGGCCGGGAGTCGACCTGACCAGCAACGCATCAATCTACGAGGCTCTGGGCGACGAGTACGAAGACTTCGCGCGACAGACTCGGGACGACGCGTCGTGAATCTCCTCGATGTCAACGTGCTCATCGCACTGTTTCGTGGGGAGAGCGCCCATCACTCAACGGCCATGGCGTGGTGGAGTCAGGCCGACGCGATCGGCGCGCCCTTCACCGTGACTGACCCTGTCTGGGCATCGTTCGTCCGGGTCGTCACGAACCCGCGGGCGTTCGATGTGCCAGCGACCTTCGATGAGGCCTGGGCGTTTGTCGGCACCATTCGGTCCCAACCGACCTACCGCCGCTACCTGGACGCGTTCGAGCCGCTTCACGAGTTCGAGCGACTTTGTCGTGGCACCAACGCCACGGGCATTCTGGTCACGGATGCCTACATCGCCGCTTGTGCCTCGGCGATCGGAGCGACCGTGGTCACCTTCGACCGCGACTTCCGCAAGTTCGACGGACTGCGTGTCCTCGAACTCAGCGTCTGACGGTCAGCGCGGCAGGGCGCTGGCGCGCCAGGCGCCCCGGCCGTGCGCGGGGGCGCGACCGGGGTAGGTACGCAGCTTCCGTGCGGGCGAGGCCCACTCCGACTTCACCGGCTCCTCGGCCGGAGCGCCTCCGCCCAGGGCGGAGAACACGGCGACGATCGCGGCGACCTCTTCCGGGGTGGTGGACGGCGTGATGATCCGGAGGAGAGGCGCGGCAGGAGCCGCGACTGCCTCGGGGTTGGTCTCGTTCGTCATGTCGGTCCTCTGATTTCGACGCGGCCGTCGCGGCTGCTCGCTTCGCTCGCCGCCGCGGGCCTTGCTCAATCCTGCCTCAGTTCGGTCGCCCCGCTCCTGCGTTGCGGGGCGACCGAGTCGGCTAGAGCGGGATGTTCCCGTGCTTCTTGGGCGGCAGCGTCTCCCGCTTCGTGCGGAGCAGGCGCAGCGCCTTGATGACCTCGGCGCGGGTCTCGTGCGGCATGATCACGCCGTCGATGTAGCCGCGCTCGGCCGCGATGAACGGGTTGGCGAGGGTCGTCTCGTACTCGTCGATCAGCTCGGCGCGACGCGCTTCCACGTCGCCGCCGGCAGCGGCCAGGTCGGCCAGTTCGCGCCGGTGGATGATGTTGGCCGCGCCCTGGGCACCCATGACCGCGATCTGGCCGGTGGGCCACGAGAGGTTGATGTCGGCACCGAGGTGCTTGGAGCCCATCACGTCGTACGCGCCGCCGTAGGCCTTGCGGGTGATCACGGTGACGAGCGGGACGGTCGCCTCGGCGTAGGCGTAGATCAGCTTCGCGCCGCGGCGGATGATGCCGGTCCACTCCTGGTCGGTGCCCGGCAGGAAGCCGGGCACGTCGACGAACGTCAGCACCGGGATGTTAAAGGCGTCGCAGGTGCGGATGAAGCGGGCCGCCTTCTCCGACGCGTCGATGTCGAGGCAGCCGGCGAACTGCATCGGCTGGTTCGCGACGACGCCGACAGGGCGTCCCTCGACGCGGCCGTAGCCGACGATGATGTTCGGGGCGAAGAGCGGCTGCACCTCGAGGAAGTCGGCGTCATCGAGGATCGAGGTGATGACGTCGTGCATGTCATAGGGCTGGTTCGGGCTGTCCGGGATCAGCGTGTCGAGCGCGCGGTCGACGTCGGTCGGCTCCAGGTCGGCGACCTCGTCGTACGACGGCGCCTCGTCCAGGTTGTTCTGGGGGAGGAAGGACAGCAGCGCCTTGACGTACTCGACGGCGTCCTCCTCGTCGGCAGCCATGTAGTGGGCGTTGCCGGACTTGGTGTTGTGCGTGCGCGCACCACCGAGGTCCTCCATCGTGACGTCCTCACCGGTGACGGTCTTGATGACGTCAGGTCCGGTGATGAACATCGCGGAGGTCTGGTCGACCATGATCGTGAAGTCGGTGACGGCGGGGGAGTAGACGTGGCCACCCGCGCAGTTGCCCATGATCATCGAGATCTGGGGGATCACGCCGGAGGCGTGGACGTTGCGGCGGAAGATCTCGCCGTACAGGCCGAGCGAGACGACGCCCTCCTGGATCCGGGCACCGGCGCCTTCGTTGATGCCGACGATCGGGCAACCGGCCTTCATCGCCAGGTCCATGACCTTGGTGATCTTCTCGCCGTAGACCTCGCCGAGCGAGCCACCGAAGACGGTGAAGTCCTGGGAGAACACGCACACCTGGCGGCCGTCGACGGTGCCGTAGCCGGTGATGACGCCGTCGCCGTACGGACGGGTCTTCTCGAGCCCGAAGGCGGTCGACCGGTGCCGGGCGTATTCGTCGAGCTCGACGAAGGAGCCCTCGTCGAAGAGCATCGCGATCCGCTCGCGGGCCGTCTTGCGACCCTTGGCGTGCTGCTTCTCCTGCGCCTTGGCGGCCGGTGCGTGCACGGCCTCGTCGGTACGACGTTCCAGATCGGCGAGCTTGCCGGCGGTGGTGTGGATGTCGATCTCTGCCGGCTCGGGCTGCGCGGTCACGGTGGGCTCCTCCTACGATGACACCCCAGCTGGTGGGCCCTCTGCTGGGCCGCTTGACGGGCACTGGGGTTTTCTCAGGGCGTCTGCTGCGCAAGGGTAGTGCCCGTGACGGCCAGCCCGACCCAGCGCCCTGCTCGTGGACCACTCGACGCCCAACGGCTGTCGGATGCCTTCGCGCTCCACCCCGATCTCAGCCTGGAGCTCCTGGCCGAGGCGCCATCGACCAACCAGGTTGCTGCGGAGCGTGCCCGCGAGGGTGCCGCGGAGGGTCTCGTCGTGGTCGCCGACCACCAGGTCGCCGGTCGCGGCCGGCTCGACCGCACCTGGGACACGCCCCCGGGGACGGCGGTGACCTTCTCGATCGTCCTGCGCCCGACCGTTCCTGCGGCGGTCTGGCCGTGGCTGCCGCTCCTGGTCGGCCACAACGTGGCCAAGGCGATCACCTCCCGGGGGTACGACGCCCGGGTGAAGTGGCCCAATGACGTCCTCCTCGACGGCGACCGCAAGGTGGCCGGAATCCTGGTCGAGCGGATCGAGACGCCCGACGGTCCGGCCGCCGTCGTCGGGGTCGGGATCAACGTCGACACCACGTCCGACGAGCTGCCCGTGCCGACGGCGACGAGTCTCGCGATCGCCGCACCCGGCGCCCCCGACCGCACCCAGGTGCTGCTCGAGGTGGTGGCCGCCATCCGTGAGGGGTACGACGTCTGGCAGGCCGGCGGCGACCTGGGCACGGCGCGCCTGTCGACGTCGTACCGCTCCCACTGCGTGACGCTGGGCCGCGACGTGCGTGTGGAACTGCCCGGTGGTGGCGAGCTGCTCGGTCGCGCCGTCGACGTCGACGAGCACGGTCGCCTGGTCGTGGAGAAGGCGGACGGCAACCGGGAGCTGGTCGGCGCGGGAGACGTCATCCACGTCCGGAGCGCCGACGCCGCCCGATGAACGCACCCTGAGTTGCCCGATCGGGGCTGGCGGATCGGGGCCGGGGTGGGATGATCTCCACGTGGCCATCTCCAAGAAGCTGCTGAACCCCGGCGAGCGACTCATCATCAGCACCCGTCAGCACCCCAAGGCGCTGTTCGTGCCCATCCTGCTGCTGGTGCTGTTCCTGGCCATCGCGGTCTTCGCGCAGGTGAAGCTCGAGGACGACGGCTTCCAGCAGACGCTGACCTACATCGTGTGGGTGCTCGCCCTGCTCGGCATCCTGTGGTTCACGGTCCGGCCCTTCTTCGTCTGGCTGACCACGGTCCACGCCTTCACCGACCGGCGGCTGATCACGCGCAACGGGATCCTGACGCGCCGTGGCCACGACATCCCGCTGGCCCGGGTCAGCGACATCTCCATCGAGATCAACCTCATCGACCGCCCGTTCGGTTGTGGCAGCCTGTTGATCGCGGACGCGTCGACCAACGGGCTGGTCCGCCTCAACGACATCCCGCACGTCGAGGCCGCACAGCGCCAGCTCAACGAGCTCCTCCACGGCCTGCACCGTGCGCCGGAGGTCCGCCGGGACGAAGGTGTCTGACAGCGACCCCGAGCGGAAGCTCCTCGGCGAGGAGCCCCAGCTCACGGCTGCGGAGGTCGCCGAGCTCGCCGGCCTGCCCCTCGAGAAGGCGCGGCGACTGTGGCGCACCCTCGGGTTCCCCGAGCACGGTGACGAGCGCGCCTACACCCATGCGGACGTCGCTGCCCTGGGCCTGATGGTCGACCTCGTCGGTGAAGGAGTCATCGACTTCGACGTCGCGCTCAACGTCGCGCGTGGGGTCGGCCTCACCATGGCGCGGCTCGCCGACTGGGAGGTGGGCGAGCTCGTCCACCACGTCAACGACGCGTTCGTCGCTGAGACCGGTGGCGAGGACGGCGACTCCACCGGCTGGGTGATCGACCGCTTCGGCACTCGTTTCGAGGACCTCCTCGTCTATGCATGGCGCCGGCACCTCGCCGCATCCGTGGTGCGGATGCAGTCCGTGCGCGCCATCGACGCCGATCCGCACACCACCGACCTCTGTGTCGGCTTCGCCGACATCGTCGGCTTCACGGCCCTGTCCAACGAGGTGACCCGCGAACGGATCGGCGAGCTCGTCGACATCTTCGAGGCCCGCTGCGGTGACGTGATCAACCGCGAGAAGGGCCG
Organism: Nocardioides sp. CPCC 206347; assembly: GCF_048654605.1. Taxonomy (NCBI): domain Bacteria; kingdom Bacillati; phylum Actinomycetota; class Actinomycetes; order Propionibacteriales; family Nocardioidaceae; genus Nocardioides; species Nocardioides sp. CPCC 206347. Next base: position 910,672 of record NZ_JBMCYZ010000001.1, on the reverse strand, counting down.
GATGATCAAGAGCATGGGTGACGCCGTGCTCTTCGTGAACGACGATCCGATGGCCGCCTTCGCCACGGCCGAGGGAATCATCAACGTGATCGGCCGCGATCCGCGGATGCCGGACGTACGCGTCGGCCTCGCCACCGGCGGTGTGGTGCTGCGACTGGGCGACGTCTTCGGACCTCCGGTGAACCTCGCTGCACGCCTCACCCAGGTCGCCCGGCGCAACCGGATCATCGTCGACCAGGCGACCGCCGACCTGCTTCCGGCGGACCAGATCGAGACCCGTCCGCTGCCCCCGCGACCCGTCCGCGGCTTCGGCGTGGTCGAGCCGGTCGCCGTACGCCGGGCCTGACGCCACTACTCCCAGGGACATGGGTCGGCAAAATTCTTGCCGTTTCCCCGCGAGATCCCGGCGCGATCCTTACCTTGAACCCTGTGATCGAGGTGCAGGACGTGCGGGTTGATCCGTCAACCCGCAGGACGTGGCGTGGGGACCGCGAGGTACTCCTGTCGCGCAAGGAATTCGACCTGGTGCACGCCCTGATCGCCCGCGCCGGCTCCGTGGTCACCCGCGAGGAACTCATGCGGGACGTCTGGGGAGTCACCTTCTGGACGTCGTCGAAGACCATCGACGTCCACCTCGGCTGGGTACGACGCAAGCTCGGTGACGACACCCGCCAGCCCCAGCTGATCACCACGATCCGTGGTCAGGGCCTGCGATTCGAGACCACGGTCAGCGCTGACCTCACCGGTTCGGCCTGACACCTCCCGATTGCGTAGGGTTCGGCCGTGTCCACGACCGATTCCGCTGCGCCCCGTATTGCCGTCATCGGTGGCGGACAGCTCGCCCGGATGATGGCCCAGCCGGCCATCGCGCTCGGCGTACCGCTGCGCCTGCTGGCCGAGGCCGAGGGTGTCTCCGCCGCCCAGGTGATCCCGGACCACCGGGTGGGGGACTACCGCGACCTCGCTGACCTGCGCGCGGTCACCGAGGGCTGCTCGGTCGTCACCTTCGACCACGAGCACGTCCCGACCGAGCACCTGCGCGCGCTGGCGGCCGACGGCGTCATCGCACACCCGGGCCCCGAGGCCCTGGTGCACGCCCAGGACAAGATCGTGATGCGCGAGGCGATGGCCCGGCTCGGTGCGCCGCAACCGCGCTGGGCGGTGGTCGGCTCGGCTGCCGATGTCGAGGCGTTCGGCCTCCCGTGTGTCCTCAAGGTCAGTCGCGGAGGGTACGACGGCAAGGGGGTCTGGGTCGTCCGTACTCCTGACGACGCCACCGAGGCACTGGCCGTGGCCGCGTCGGCCGGCGTGCGCGTGCTCGCCGAGGAGTTCGTGGACTTCCGTCGCGAGCTCTCCGCGCTGGTGGCCCGGGCGCCCAGTGGCCAGGCTGCTGCGTACCCGGTCGTCGCGACCCTGCAGGTCGACGGCGTCTGCCGGGAGGTGGTCGCGCCGGCACCCGACCTCGACCCGGGCCTGGCCACCTCTGCCCAGCAGCTCGCCCTGCGGATCGCGGGCGAGCTCGGCGTGACCGGCATCCTCGCGGTCGAGCTCTTCGAGACCGTCGACGCCGAGGGTCGGGTGCAGGTCCTGGTCAACGAGCTCGCCATGCGACCGCACAACACCGGCCACTGGACCCAGGACGGCGCGGTCACCAGCCAGTTCGAGAACCACCTGCGCGCCGCACTCGACCTGCCCCTCGGCTCACCCGAACCGCGCGCCCGCTGGACCGTGATGGTCAACATCCTCGGCGGCGACCAGGGAGACGGGCACCAGGTCGGACGCCTGTACGACGGCTACCCCCACGCCTTCGCCCGCGACCCGCACCTGCGGGTGCACCTCTACGGCAAGGACCTGCGCCCGGGCCGCAAGGTCGGCCACGTCAATGTCTACGGCGACGACCTCGAGGACTGCCTCGAGCGCGCCCGGCACGCCGCCGACTGGTTCAGTGGAGACCTCGGCAACGACAGCGAGTGAGCTGGCCGGACCCGGCAACCTCTAGGCTCGCGCCCATGAGTGCGCGTGTAGGCATCGTGATGGGCTCCGACTCCGACTGGCCGGTGATGCAGGCTGCGGCAGAGGCGCTGGCCGAGTTCGACATCCCCTTCGAGGCGGACGTCGTCTCCGCCCACCGGATGCCGGAGGAGATGCTGCAGTACGGCAAGGATGCCGCGAGCCGCGGCCTGTCGGTGATCATCGCCGGTGCCGGCGGGGCCGCCCACCTGCCGGGCATGCTCGCTTCCGTCACTCCGCTGCCGGTCATCGGTGTTCCGGTCCCGTTGAAGTACCTCGACGGCATGGACTCCCTGCTCTCCATCGTGCAGATGCCGGCCGGTGTCCCGGTCGCCACCGTCGCGGTCGGGGGCGCGCGCAACGCCGGCCTGCTCGCCGTACGCATCCTCGCGGCGACCGACGTCGCCCTCCAGCAGAAGATGACCGAGTTCCAGGCCGAGCTCAAGGCCGCCGCCCGGGCCAAGGGTGCGGTGGTACGGCGCGAGGGATGATCCTGCGCCCCGCTCGATCAGCCGGGCGACTGGTCGGCGTCGACCTCGCCCGCACCATCGCCCTGCTCGGGATGGTGGCGACCCATGTGCTCGACGGCCACACGGCCAGCGGCGGCCTGACCACGGTCCAGTGGCTGGCGGGCGGGCGTGCCTCGGCACTCTTCGCGGTGCTGGCCGGCGTCAGCCTCGCCCTGATCACGGGCGGGACCACGCCGCAGGCGGGACGCGACCTCGGGCGGTCCGCGGCCGGGATCGCGGTTCGTGCGGTGCTGATCGCGCTGATCGGGCTCGCCCTCGGCGGGCTGGAGACCGGCCTCGCGATCATCCTGGCCTACTACGGGGTGCTGTTCCTGCTGGGCCTGCCGTTCCTCGGCCTGCGTGCCCTGCCGCTGGCGATGCTGGCCGGTGCGTGGCTGGTGGTCGCGCCCGTGGTGTCCCATCTGGTGCGGCCCGAGCTCCCGGACCGACTCTCCGGAAGTCCCGACTTCGCCTCGCTCGGAGACCCCGGCCAGCTGCTCGCCCACCTGCTGTTCACGGGCACCTATCCGGCCGTGCCGTGGCTGGCGTACCTGCTGGCCGGCATGGCGCTCGGACGCACAGACCTGCGCGGGTGGCGCACGCCGCTGCGGCTGGCCGGCTGGGGTGCCGGCCTCGCGGTGATGGCGACCGTCGTGTCGCGCCTGTGCACTGCGGATCCGGGGATCCGTGGCGCGCTGTTCCCGCACCGCGTGCTCACCCACGAGCAGGCGCTGCGCGTCCTGCAGGACAGCCTCCACGGATCGCCACCCACGGGGGGAGCGTGGCAGTGGCTGCTGGTGGTCTCGCCCCACTCGGCAACGCCCTTCGACCTGGCGCAGACGATCGGCAGCGCCCTGGTCGTCCTGGGGCTGGCGCTCGTCCTCGTCGACGTGGTCCCGCGTCATGGCAAGGTCGCGCTTGCGCTGGTGGCCGGCGCCGGGGCCATCCCGCTCACGGCCTACACGGTGCACGTCGTCACGAAGACCGAGCAGGTGTGGCCGGCCGAGCAGCCCGACAACTTCGGCTGGTACGCCGCCATCGTCCTCGGGCTCGGCGCCGCGTTCGCGTTGTCCGGGCGCCGGGGACCGCTCGAGGCCATCGTGGGCTGGCCGGGCCGCTGGCTCCGGCGGAGCGACTAGGTTCGCTTGCGCCATTCGATGGCCGGGCACGTGTCCATGACCATCGGGACGCCGGCGGCACGGGTGCGCTCCAGCGCGGCCCGGTCGATGACACCGAGCTGGAACCACACGGCCTTCGCGCCAACGGCGACGGCCTGGTCGGCGAAGCGACCGGCCTCCTCGGACCGCCGGAACACGTCGACGACGTCGATCGGGAACGGCACGTCGGCGAGCGTCGCGTAGCCCTGCTCGCCCAGCACCACCGGCGCGGACGGGTGGATCGGGACGATCCGCTTGCCCCGCTCCTGGAGCATGCGGGCGATCGAGTACGCCGTACGCGCGGGGTTGCCGGACAGTCCGACCACGGCCCACGTCTCGCAATCGTCGAGCATGAAGTCGACTGCGGTCGGGTCGATCGATGCGATCTCGGTCACAGTCTCCTCGGCGGCCATGAGGAGGCAATGCTAGGACGTCCTACTATTATTCCCATGACCAACGCTGACTTCCCGACGTACGCCCTCACCGAGGAGCACCAGGCCATCCGCGAGGCCGTCCGCGCGATCTGCGACGCCAAGGTGGCTCCCTTCGCGGCCATCGTCGACGAGGAGGCGCGTTACCCGCAGGAAGCCCACGATGCCCTGGTGGCCTCGGACTTCCACGCACCGCACGTTCCCGAGGAGTACGGCGGCGCCGGCGCCGACGCGCTCGCCACCGTCATCGTGATCGAGGAGGTCGCCCGCGCCTGCGTCTCGTCGTCCCTGATCCCCGCCGTGAACAAGCTCGGCTCGCTGCCCGTCCAGCTCGGTGGCGGCGAGGAGATCAAGAAGAAGTACCTCTCGAAGCTGGCTGCCGGTGAGGGCGGATTCTCCTACTGCCTGTCCGAGCCGGACGCCGGCTCCGACGCCGCCAACCAGAAGACGACGGCCGTGCGCGACGGTGACTTCTGGGTGCTCAACGGCGTGAAGCGCTGGATCACCAACGCCGGGGTCTCGGAGTACTACACGGTCCTCGCGATGACCGACGCCTCCAAGCGCACCCGCGGCATCACCGCCTTCGTCGTCGAGAAGTCCGACGAGGGTGTCTCGTTCGGCGCGCCGGAGAAGAAGCTCGGCATCAAGGGCTCCCCGACCCGCGAGGTCTACTTCGACAACGTGCGCATCCCCGCGGACCGGATCATCGGCGCGGAGGGCGAGGGCTTCGACATCGCCATGCGCACTCTCGACCACACCCGCGTCACGATCGCCGCCCAGGCCGTCGGCGTCGCACAGGGCGCGCTCGACTACGCGCTGGAGTACGCCAAGGGCCGCATCCAGTTCGGCAAGCCGATCGCGGACCAGCAGGGCCTGCAGTTCCTGCTCGCCGACATGGGCATGAAGGTCGAGGCCGCACGCCAGATGACCTACGCCGCCGCCGGTCGCTCCGAGCGCGGCGACAAGGACCTCACCTTCTTCGGTGCCGCGGCGAAGTGCTTCGCGTCCGACGTGGCCATGGAGGTCACCACCAACGCCGTGCAGGTGCTCGGTGGCTACGGCTACACCCGCGACTACCCGGTCGAGCGGATGATGCGCGACGCCAAGATCACCCAGATCTACGAAGGCACCAACCAGGTGCAGCGGATCGTCATGGCGCGGCAGCTCCTCGCCGGCGTGCAGAGCGACATCTGAGTAATCGTCCTGGGTGGTTCGTGTCGCCACGCCTGGCCGAGCGCAGGGTGCCCGCGGCGCGCATGCGAACGAAAAAAAGTAAAAAGAGTGCGGATTGTCGCGTAACAAAAATCACATCTGCGGGTTGAAGGCATATCCGACCATCGTGGGGAACTGCGTCGGGCGTTCTGTGCATCAAGGTGATGAGGTCAAATGCGACAGTTCATGGTCATCGTTTTCGCTGCCTTGGCACTGATGGCTGCCCCTGGGGCGGCGCAGGCCGACGACACCTACAGCCCTGACGTTCCGACCAGCTGCAACGTCACTGTGCCCACCGCCGTCGCCGGCCAGCGGGTCGTGATGCGCGTCGTCGTGACCGCCAACACCAACCTGCCCGTGACCGGATCGGTCGACATCAAGATCACGAAGGGCGCGGCGACTGCCCGGACTGCCCGGGTCGCGCCCGTCACGGTGTGGACGAAGACGGTCCGCTACGAAGACTCGCCCTTGCGCGTCGTGGGGCCACGACTGTCCCGCGGTGACCACATCGCCAGCGTCCGTTTCACTCCCGACGCTGCCACCTTGATCGGCTGCGAGGACGTTGCACCGTTCGAGGTCGGTGGTGTCCGTGACGACGGCGACGTCGGGGGCGAAGGCGATCTGCCCGACACGGGTGGCCCCAACATCCTGTTGCTCCTGGCGGGTGCGGTCATGGTCGTCGCCGGTGTCGAGCTGGTGGCCTCAAGCCGGCGCCGCTCCCGGGCGTGACGCTCTCCACCGCGTAGCGTTGGATGAGTGGGTGACCCGAGGGACGGTCGCCCGAGGAGGGGAACCCGCATGACGCAGTCGGACAACGAGGCCGTGGAGTCGACGGACGACACCGCCGACAGCGGCACCACGCGCGTGCGCCGTCGGCGCTCGCGCTCCAGTGACACGACGCAGGGCGACGGCAAGCCGCCGGCGTCGGCGCGCAAGAAGATCTCGTTCTGGCTCGGCTGTGGCCTGATTGCGGCCGGCCTCTCCGTCCTCGGCTGGGTGGCCTGGCAGTTCTGGGGCACCAACTGGCAGTCGCAGCAGCGCCAGGGTGACGTCCGTGAGGCGCTCCACGACGGTTGGGACGACGGCCAGGACGTGGTCCGCACGAAGTTCGGCAACGCGAGCGCGATCCTGCACATCCCGCGGTTCGGCAAGGACTACGCCGTCCCCGTGCTCGAGGGCTCGACCGACGAGGTCCTCGCGGCCGGCGTCGGACACATGGAGGACACGGCGGCCGCAGGCGCGAAGGGCAACTACGTGCTGGCCGGACACCGGGTCACGCACGGCGAGCCGTTCGCCGACCTGCCCGAGCTCCAGGCGGGCGACAAGGTCTACGTCGAGACCCGCGTGGCGACGTACACCTATGAACTGGACACGGGCGGGGAGGACCTCATCGTCCCGTTCACGGCGGGCTGGGTCCTGGCGGCCTCACCGGTCAACCCGAAGTCGGGCGGCACCCAGCCACCGTCCGACGTGGGCGACTACCTGATCACCCTGTTGACCTGTTCCGAGATCTTCCACACCGACAACAGGTCTGTGCTGTTCGGGCACTTGATCGAGACCGCACCCACTGCTGGGTGAGACTTGGACCACTTTCGCTACCCCGCTCGCCCAGAGTGGCGCAATGACGCTACTGTGATTCCATTCGAGCGCCCCGTGACGTCACCTTTGGGTGGCCCGGGTCGTTGCATGGGGTAGTTGAAGGAGGTCGTCTTGCTCAGGAAGACAGTTGCGCTCGCCGCGCTGGCCGCAGCGTTCGTCGTTGCGCCCGCCACGTCGGCAGTCGCTGATCCGTACTCACCGAAGATTCCGACCGAGACCAGCATCGAGGTCACGAGCACCGGCCCCGGCGATCCGATCTCGATCGTCGTGAGTGCCAGCGCGAACTACCCGACGCCTCCCGAGGGTGACATCGCTGTGGCGATCTCCGCGAGCTCGAGTGCCGCACGCGGCGCCCAGTCCGTGGTGGCCGCACCGCTGTTCACCACCACCGTCCACTTCGTCGACCAGCCGATCACCATCGAGGGCCCGGGTCTGCCGAAGGGCAGCTACATCGGCACGGCGTCCCTGACGCCCGATGACTCCGGCCTGTTCCTCCCCTCCGACGACACCGACGCCTTCCGCATCGGCGTCGCAGGCGAGACCGGTGGCGAAGAAGAAGGTGGACTCCCGAACACGGGCGGTCCCAACGTCATGTGGCTGGTCCTCGGAACTGGCCTCGTGGCCGCAGGCGCCGGTGGCGTCGGCTACGGCCGTCGCCGCGAGGGCGCAGCAGCCTGACCGCACAGCAGCATCCATCCCGGCCGTCCCCCAAGGGGCGGCCGGGATTGCTTTTCCCCCGACTCCACTAGGCTGGCAGGAACCTGTTCTCGTTCCTGGAGGTCCTGATGCCGTCGCTGCGCTGTCCCTGTGCCCTCACCCTGCGGGGTGACACCGACGACGAGCTGGTCGAGAAGGTGCAGGAGCACCTCGCGGCCGAGCACCCCGGCCGGGAGTACTCCCGTGACGAGATCCTGATGATGGCGATGTAGCGCTCACTCGATCGCGGGGAGCTCCGACGCCTTGCCGGTGAACTGCGGCGCGCGCTTCTCGAGGAACGCGGCCACGCCTTCCTTGCCGTCACCGATCGACGCCCAGTACATCGCGAGGGAGTCGGTGAGGTGCGCCTCGAGCGGGTCGGCGGCAGCGACGTTGCGGTAGAGCAGTCGCTTCGCCAGGCCCAGTGCCACGGGCGAACGGCCCACTACGAAGCTGCGGGCCAGGTCGTACGCCGCCGGCAGCAGGTCGTCGGGTGCGTGGACGCTGCGGACCAGACGGCCGGCGAGGGCCTGTTCGGCGGTCAGGATGTCGGCGGAGTAGACCCACTCGAGGGCTTGCTGGATGCCGACGATCCGCGGCAGGAACCAGCTGGAACATGCCTCGGGCACGATGCCGAGCCGACCGAAGACGAAGCCGATCCGCGCCTTCTCCGACGCGAGGCGGATGTCCATGCCGAGCGTCATCGTCGCCCCGATCCCGACAGCCGGACCGTTGATCGCGGCGATCACGGGCTTCGGCAGGGCGTGGATCGCGAGCGTCACCTTGCCGCCGGTGTCGCGGATGCCGGTGTCGTACGGCGCTTCGTCGTACGACGCCCGGAAGTCCTCGGGAGTGGGCGAGAGCGATTCGTCGAGCCCGAAGACGTTGCCCTCGGCCGACAGGTCCATCCCGGCACAGAAGGCCCGGCCCGAACCGGTCACGACCACGGCGCGAACGGTGTCCTCGCGGGCATCGGTCAGGAAGACCTGCTCGAGCTCGCGCGCCATCGTCAGGTTGAACGCGTTGAGCGCGTCGGGGCGGTGGAGCGTGAGGGTCGCGATGCCGTCGGCGTCGACGTCCCAGGTCAGGGTCTCGTACACGGGTGTTCCTTCGGGGTGTCGTCAGTCGGCGTCGTCAGTCGGCCAGGCCGGTGGCGGTGCACAGGTCGGGGGTGATGTCCTCGGTGCGGTCCTCGATGATGGTCGCAAAGAGCTTGTTCGCGCGCTTCTTGTCCCACGTGGCGTCGGCGCTCGCGAGGGGGACTGTGCACGACTCGCCCGTGTCGGTCATGGCCAGGGCCCACTTCCCGGCAGCAACAGGCCCCATGCCTTCGCCGAAGCGGAAGAAGTCCGGCACCGCGGCGTTGAGCTTCCACCAGCGCAAGGGGTTCACGACCGACCACGGGGAGAGCACCCTCTTGCCCACCGCGGCGACGACCTCACGTTGTTGCTGCACGCGGGCCAGGTCCGAGATGGGGCTGTGCTTGCGAGCCCGCGAGTAGGCGAGTGCCGTTGCGCCGTCGACCTCCTGGCAACCCTTCTTCACGTCGAGCCCGGACGGCTTGTCGCGGATCGCCTTCTTGGGGCAGATCTCGATGCCGCCGACCGCGTCGACGACGCCGACGAGCCCGCCGAAGCCGATCTCGACGTAGTGGTCGATCCGGATGCCGGTGGCGTTCTCGAGCGTCTGGACCAGCAGGGGAGTGCCGCCCTTGGCGTAGGCCGAGTTCACCTTGCTCGTCCCGAAGCCGGGGATCTTGAGCGGGGAGTCGCGCGGGATCGAGACCAGGGTCGTCGGCCCGTCGCCGGTGTGCAGCAGCAGGATCGTGTCGGTGAGCTCGCTCTTCTCGTTGCCCGTGTGGAGCTTCTTGCGCTCCTCCTTGGTCAGTCCGGCGCGCGAATCGCTGCCGACCAGGAGGTAGGTCGTCCCGGGCTGGTCGCCCGGGCGGTCAGCGGACGGCTCGAAGTCGACCTTGTCGACCTTGTTCCAGCTCACGATGGGAACTGCGACGAGGAAGACCAGCCACAGCGCGAGCAGCGCGAAGAACAGGCGGACGTAGGTCCGCGGTCGCGACCACGGGCTGCGGCGCGGAGCCCAGTTCGGCCGGGGGCTGCGTGGCGGCTCCGGCGTGGCGCCGTACTGCTCGATCGGTGGCATCCGGTTGGTCTGCCGTGGAGGGGAGACCCCGGGGCGCGGCTGGACGGGGAGCCGTCGCGTCGGGTCTGCGTCGCGTCCCGGCTGCGACCCGGACCCGGACCCGGCCCCGGGCGCGCCGTAGATCCAGTCGAACCCGTCGCCGTTCGACCCGTCGCCGTCGTCGCCGTTGTGGTTGCCACGCCCTGCCATGAGAAGGACGCTACCGTCAGGCCGTGAGCGAAATCGTTGCGGCACGCACGCCGTCGTACTCCCGCATCGAGCTGGCGACCGTCACCTCACGTGCCCAGGCCAACCTGCTGGGCAACATCCACGGCGGTGAGGTGGTGAAGCTCGCCGACTCGGCGGCCGGGGTCGTCGCCCAGCGGCACAGTGGCGGCCCGGCCGTGACCGCGGCGCTCGACGAGATGGCCTTCCTGGAGCCGGTCCGGGTCGGTGACATCGTGCGGACCTTCGCGCAGATCAACTGGGTGGGCTCGTCCTCGATGGAGATCGGGGTCCGGATCGAGACCCAGCCGTGGGACGCCGCGACCGAGTGGCGCCACGTGGGCTCGGCCTACTTCGTCTTCGTCGCCATCGACGGTGCCGGAGCAGCACGGCCGGTGCCCGCCCTCGAGCCGGAGAGCGACGAGGACCACCGCCGGATGCGCGAGGCCGGCATCCGCCGCGCCCACCGCCTCGCCAAGCGCCTGGAGATCGACGCCGCGCGCCTCATTCCCTGAGCGGTTCGGCCACCTCGGTCAGCGCGGCCGCGACCGCGTCCACGGCGGCGGGTCGGGGTGGGGCGCCGTACGAAGACAGCTGGACGCGGCGCTGCGCCGCCAGCGGACGTCGTACGACGTCAGGGTGCTGGTGGGCGCGCAACGCGAGTCCGGGCAGCACGGTGACGCCCATGCCGGCCGCGACGAGGGACTGCACCGCGACGTAGTCGTCGCTGGCAAAGGCGATCGCGGGTGTGAAACCGGCGTCGTCGCACAACGCCAGCAGCTCGCGGCGGCAGCGCTCGCACCCGGTGATCCATGCGTCGTCGGCCAGGTTCGCGAGGTCGACGGGCAGGTCGGCCGCGGGGGCGTCGGCCGGGCGGGTGACCAGGAACAGCCGGTCCTCGAACACGGGCACGGACGTGATCTGGTCCGGTTCCGGCTGGCCGGGGTAGGTGAAAGTCAGCGCGAGGTCGACGGTGCCGGCGCGGAGCAGTTCGTGCGCCTCGGGCGGTTCCGCCTCGACCAGGTCGAGGTCGATGCCGGGGTGGCGCCCGGCGAGCAGGGCGAGGGCCGCGGGGACGAGGGTGGCTGCACCCGAGGGGAAGGCCGCCAGCCGGACCCGACCGGCCTGGAGGCTCGTGGTGGCCGCGAGCTCCTCCTCGGCGCGGGCCAGCATGCCGAGGATCTCCTCGCCACGCAGTGCGAGACGCTCGCCCTCCGGGGTGAGTCGGACCCCGCGACCGACGCGCTGCAGCAGCACGCTGCCCGTCTCCGCCTCGAGGCGCCGCAGGTGGTGGGAGATCGTCGGCTGGCCGTAGTGCAGCTGGACGGCGGCAGCCGAGACCGAGCCGGTCCGGTGCACGGCGACGAGGGCTTCGAGGCGGCGCAGGTCGATCATCCGCTGATCCTACAGATCGACAGTATCGATTAAAATCCATGAAAGGAACTATTGGACCGATGGGTGGGTCGCGCGGGACCATGACGGCATGACTGCCGTGGACCCGACCTTCGACGACGTGCGCCGTGCGGCCGACGTCGTCGCCCGCGAGTTGCCGGCGACTCCGCTGCAGTCCCATCCGCTTCTCGACCTCGCGGTCGGCGCCGCCGTACTCGTCAAACACGAGCACGTGCTGCCCACCGGATCCTTCAAGGTGCGCGGTGGTGTCCACCTCGCCTCCACGCTGACCGCTGCGGAGCGCGCCCACGGCCTGGTCACGTGCTCGACGGGCAACCACGCCCAGTCGGTCGCGTACGGCGCCCGGTTGGCCGGCGTCCGCGCGACGATCGTGATGCCGTCCAGCGCGCCCGCAGTGAAGCGCGACGCGGTCGCGGCCCTGGGCGCGGACGTGGTCGTCGCCGGCAGCACGCTCGGAGAGGCAGCCGCCGAGGCCCGGGCACTCGCCGCGGCCACCGGCGGGTCGTTCATCTGTCCGACCGATCGCCGGATCGTGCTCGGCCACGCGACGGCGTACCTCGAGCTGTTCGGCCAGGCGCCCGACCTCGCGGCCGTGTTCGTGCCCATCGGCAGTGGCACGGGAGCCTCCGGCGCCTGCCTGGCACGCGACGCCCTAGCCCCGGAGTGCCGGGTCGTCGGGGTCCAGTCCGCGGCCGCACCGGCGGGATGGCGTTCGTGGAGCTCGGGCGAGATCCAGACTGCTCCGGCCACGACGCGGGCCTCGGGGCTGGCCACGACGACGGGTTACCCGCTGCCGCAGCGGATCCTCCGCGACCGGCTCGACGAGTTCGTGCTGGTCACTGACGACGCCATCGACGATGCGGCCCGCCTGCTCGCCACGCGCGCGCACACCCTCGCCGAGGGCGCCGGGGCCGCTGCGCTGGCCGGCCTGCTGTCCCCGCACAGCACCGTGCGGCCCGGACAGTTCGGGGGACCGGTGGCCGTGATGTGCACGGGCGCCAATGCCTCCGGGGACGAGATCGCCCGGCTCGCCGAACCGGGCGGCGTCTCCGTGCCCGCAGCCTGACCCAGCGGCGCGTCGCAACCCGTGGGACGGTTGTGACTGGTGATACTGGGCGGGTGCCGCAGATCGCCGTAGACGAGCGGGCCGCGCGGGTGCGTTTCCGCCGGGCCCTGACGCTGATGGCGTTCACCCTGCTCGTGCCCGGTTCGGCCCAGCTGGTCGCGGGCAACCGCGACATCGGCCGGGTCGCGATCCGCGTCTGGCTGGTGTCGCTCGGCACGCTGGTCGCCGGCGCGATCGCCATCGCCCTGCAGCCGTCCCTCGGCCTCAGGCTCGCGCTGAACGCCGACGTGATGCTCGCCGCCCGCCTCTACATGCTGGTCGGCGCCGTCGCCTGGGCAGCGTTGTTCATCGACGCCTGGCGGATCGGCCAGCCCCTCACCCTGCGCCTGCCGCACCGCCGCGCGATCGTCGGCGTCAACGGCATCCTCTGCTTCTCGGTCGCCGGGACGCTGCTGTTCGGTGCGCACCTCGCTGCCGCGCAGCGCGACTTCCTGACCCAGTTCGTCGACGGCGACCTCGGTGCTGCCAACGACGGTCGCTTCAACGTGCTGTTGCTCGGCGGTGACTCTGGCGCGGACCGCTGGGGCCTGCGCCCGGACTCGATGACGGTCGCGTCGGTCGATGCCACGACCGGGCGCACCGTGATGATCGGCCTGCCGAGGAACATGCAGAACTTCCCGTTCCGGGAGGGCTCGGTCATGGACAAGCAGTTCCCCAAGGGCTTCGACTGCGACGGCTGCTACCTCAACGGCGTCAGCACCTGGGCCGAGGACCACACCGACCTCTTCGACTCCGACCACCCCGGTATCGAGGCGACCAAGATGGCCATCGAGGGCATCACCGGCCTGGAGATCAACTACTGGGTGATGGTCAACATGAAGGGGTTCAAGCGCCTCGTGAACGCGTTCGGCGGCGTGACCCTCAACGTGCGCCAGCGCATCCCGGTCGGCGGCCTCGGCAGCGACGTCACCGGATACATCGAACCCGGCACGCGCAAGCTCAACGGTCACGACGCCCTGTGGTACGCCCGCTCCCGCGAGGGCAGCGACGACTACTCGCGGATGGCGCGCCAGAAGTGCGTGATGACGGCGCTGCTCACCCAGATCAGCCCGAAGCAGGCGTTGACGAACTTCCAGGAGATCGCCGAGGCGTCCAGCGCGATGATCAGCACCGACATCCCCGGTGGCGCACTGAGCGACTTCGTGCAGCTGGCCATGCGGGCGCGCAAGGAAGCCGTCTCCACGGTGTCCCTGGTGCCGCCGCAGGTCAACACCGCCCACCCGGACATCGACCTGGTCCACAAGATGGTGGACAACGCCATCGACCGCGCCGAGGGCAAGAAGAAGCCCAAGGCGACGAAGACGAAGAAGAAGAGCACCGGCAAGGTCAACGGCGGATCGCTCGGGTCCCGCAACGACGGCTACACCGCCAACGAGACCGACGACGTCGCTGCTGCCTGCTGAGCAGGCGAGGTGAGCAGGCGAGCTGGGCGGATCAGACCAGCGAGGCTGCGAGTGTCGCGACCACGGCGTCGTACGTCGCCCGGTCGGGCGCCGCGACGATGCCACCGTCGAGTCCCAGCGGGACGATCGGCTGACCGTCGTGGCGACCGATGACACCGCCGGCCTCGGTCAGGATCAGCGCACCGGGCAGGTGGTCCCACGGCATGGTCCGGTTGTAGAGGAGCGCGGCCGCGTCGCCCGCCATCAGGTGCGGGTAGTCCACGCCGCAACACGCCCAGGTGAGCTCGAGGGTGCCGAGGCCGACCAGGTCGCGGCCGACCCAGGACCGTCGGGCGGTGCGGTACGGCGCCCCGGTGCCGGTCGTGACGCTCAAGCGCTCGCCGTTGAGGAAGGCGCCGGCGCCACGCTCGGCGACGTACGACCGCTCGTGCTGGGGCTGCCAGATCCAGGCGCGGGTGATCTCGCCGGCCCGTACCTCCGACACCATCACCGCGTGGTCGGGAGAGCCGTTGACGAAGTTCTTGGTGCCGTCGACCGGGTCGACGGTGAAGCCGTGCCCGGACTGCGCGAAGCGGTCGAGCAGGGACGGGTCCGCCGCCATCGCCTCCTCGCCGAGGACGACGACGTCGGGATACGCCGCGAGCAGGGCTGCGGTGATCAGCACCTCCGACTCGTGGTCGGCGATCGTCACGAGGTCGCCGGGATTCTTCTCCGAGACCTGGTGATCGGCCAGTGCGCGGAACCGCGGATTGATCACCTCGGCGGCGACGTCCTGGAGCAGGGTCAGTACGGCGTCGGTGTCCACATGAGGAACGTTAGTCGTGCAGGACCCGCGATCGCCCGACGGGCACCGGTCAGTGTCCGTCGGGTACGAGGTGGTTCACGGTGGCCGGGCGGCGAATCAGGATGATCCGAACCGGACAGTAGGGTGGCCCGCGTGCGTGTGCAGGCGGTCGTCGTGACCTTCAACCGGTTGACGATGCTGCAGCGACTCATTCCGCGGCTGCAGGCGGTTCCCGGGCTCGAGCGGATCCTCGTGGTCGACAACGCGTCGACCGACGGGACGGGGGAGTGGCTGGGTCTCGAGGCTCGCTCCGCTCGCACCTCGACCACCGGACCTTCGTTCGAGTTCGAGACGCTGGCCACGAACACGGGCGGCGCCGGCGGGTTCCACCACGGGCTCGCGTGGGCGGTCCGCGAGGGTGCCGACCTGGTCTGGCTGATGGACGACGACGGGATGCCCGCCCCGGACTGCCTCGACCTGCTCCTCGAACGGGTCGAGCGTGACGGGCTGGACTTCTGCGGTCCTGCGGTGCTCGCCGAGCACGACCCCTCGCGCCTCTGCTTCCCGATCCGGTTGCCCGGCGGCACGAAGGTCGTGCACGCGATGGCCGAGGTCGAGGCCGCCGCGGTCGACGGACTGATCGACGGCGTGGTGATCCCGTTCAACGGGGTGCTGGTGACGCGCGACCTCGTGGAGCGCATCGGGCTGCCGCGCGAGGAGTTCTTCATCTGGGGCGACGACGTCGAGTACCTCTGGCGCGCCGAACGGGCGGGTGCCCGGATCGCGACCGTCGTCGACGCGCACTTCCATCACCCGGCCACCGACGACCTCGGCACGCCGATGATGTTCGGGAGGACGACGTACAACCACACGCCGAGCGACCTCAAGCACTACTGCATGGCGCGCAACAACACCCTCAACCTGCGGGCCTACCGCGGGTGGGTGCACGTCCTGCTGTTCTGGATCAAGACGGTCTGGTTCTACCTGTTCACCCGTCGCCAACCGGCGCGGATCCCGCTGAGCGCTCGCGCCGCAGTTTCCGGCCTGCGCGGCGACTTCTCCGGACACCGGAAGTACCTCACGTGAGTTTCGAGGCTCGCTCCGCTCGCACCTCAACCACCGAGAAGGTGGCCGTCGTCGTGGTGACCTACAACCGCGCCGACCTCCTCGAGAAGATGCTCGCGGGCCTGGCCGCCCTCGATCGCGCTCCCGACGCCGTCTACGTCGTCGACAACTTCAGCTCCGACCACACGCCCGACGTGCTGGCCGCGTCGACGCTGCCCGGCCTCGTCACGATCCGCACCAGCGAGAACCTCGGTGGTGCGGGCGGTTTCCGGCTCGGGCTGAAGACCGCCTACGACCGCGGCCACGACGCGATGTGGCTGATGGACGACGACGTGGTCCCCGCCCCCGACTGCCTCACGCGCCTCCTCGAGGTCGACGGCTCCTGCCTGATCGCGGTGCGCGAGGACCGCGCCGGCGCCCTGGTGGAGAAGGCCGCGATCCGCTTCGACCTGCGCAACCCGCTGGCGATCCGCCCGAAGACGGCCAGCATCGACTCGTCGTACCCGGACCGGGCGGCCATGCCGGCCACGGTCGAGGTCGAGAACGTCGCCTTCGAGGGCTTCCTCGTGCGCCGCGAGGTGATCGAGAGGATCGGCCTGCCCGACGCGTCGTACTTCATCTTCTACGACGACGTGGACTTCGCGATCCGGGCCCGGCGGGCCGGGTTCCCGATCCGGGCGGTTCGCGATGCCGTGCTCGTCCGGCAGCTGGACTTCGACCAGCAGCACGACCTCGCGGGCTGGAAGGGGTACTACATGTACCGCAACCTCTTCGCCGTCCACATGAGGTACGGCGAGAACCCGCTGGTCCGCCTCAAGCCGTGGCTGATCGCGCTGGCGGTGGTCCTGCTCAGCCCCCTGCGCGGCGGTCGCGCCGAGGTGCGCAACGTCACGCGTGGGCTTCGCGACGCGCGTCGGATGCGGCAGGTGCCCTCGACGTCCGTAGACTGACCGACCGTGTCTCCTACTTCGTCGACCCCTGACCTCGTCGTCGTCGGCTCCGGCTTCTTCGGCCTGACGATTGCCGAGCGCTGCGCAGCCGAGCTCGACCTCAAGGTCCTCGTGCTCGAACGCCGCTACCACCTCGGCGGAAACGCCTACAGCGAGTTCGAGCCGGAGACCGGCATCGAGGTCCACAAGTACGGAACCCACCTGTTCCACACGAGCAACGAACGGGTCTGGGAGTACGTCAACCGGTTCACCGCGTTCACGAACTACCAGCACAAGGTGTTCGGCAAGTACCAGGGACAGGTCTACTCCCTGCCGATGAACCTGGCACTCATCAACAGCTTCTTCGGCAAGAGCCACACGCCCGACGAGGCGCGTGCGCTGATCGCCGAGCAGTCCAGCGAGATCGCCACCGCGGACGCGAAGAACCTCGAGGAGAAGGCGATCAGCCTGATCGGCCGCCCGCTCTACGAGGCGTTCATCAAGGGCTACACCGCCAAGCAGTGGCAGACCGACCCGACCGAGCTGAGCGCGGACATCATCACGCGCCTCCCGGTCCGCTACAACTTCGACAACCGGTACTTCAACGACAAGTTCGAGGGCCTCCCGGTCGACGGCTACACCGCGTGGCTGACCCGGATGGCGGACCACCCGAACATCGAGGTGCGCGTCGACACCGACTGGTTCGACGTCCAGGACGAGTTCAAGGGCAAGGTGCCGGTCATCTACACCGGCCCGGTCGACGAGTACTTCGGCAACTGCGAGGGGCGCCTGTCCTGGCGCACCGTCGACCTGGAGTCCGAGGTCGTCGACGTCGATGACTACCAGGGCACCGGCGTCGTCAACGCCAACGACCAGGACGTCCCGTGGACCCGGGTGCTGGAGTTCAAGCACCTCCACCCGGAGCGCACCTACCTGCCCGGCAAGTCCGTCGTCGTCCACGAGTACAGCCGCTTCGCCGAGGACGACGACGAGCCGTACTACCCGATCAACACGGCCGAGGACCGCGCGAAGCTCCTCAAGTACCGCGACCTCGCCGAGAAGGAGCCGATGGTCCTCTTCGGCGGTCGCCTCGGCACCTACAAGTACCTCGACATGCACATGGCCATCGCCTCGGCGCTGTCGATGTACGACAACAAGCTCAAGCCGTACTTCGCGGACGGCGCTGAGCTCAAGAGCGGCGGGGTGGACGCATGACGGACTCGACCGGTACGACGACGCGGCTGCTGCAGCGCCAGGTCCTCCCCGTCGACGGCGACGTCGACGTCCTCGCGCTGTACCTCGACCCCGACGAGGCCAACCTCGACGAGGACAAGTACGTCGTCGGTGGCTCGCGTGCGGCCAAGGAGCTGAACAACGCCTCGATCCGGCAGAAGACCGCGAGCGGCACGATCCGCCCGGACCAGGTCCTCTCCCGCACCGCCGTGCAGATCCCGTCGGGGGAGAAGCTCTCCTTCGGCACCTACTTCAACGCGTTCCCGGCCAGCTACTGGCGCCGGTGGACGATCGTCTCGGCGGTGACCCTCACGGTCAACGTCAAGGGCGCGGGCGCCACCGTCATCGTCAACAAGTCGATGGCCAACGGTCGCCAGCAGAAGGTCGAGAGCGTCCTCACCGAGGCCGACTCCAACACGCTGACCTTCCACCTCTCGCTCGGCCCCTTCGTCGACGGCGGCTGGTACTGGTACGACGTCGTGGCCGGCCACGGTGACGTGACGGTCGAGTCGGCCGAGTGGACGGCCGAGGTCCCCGTGGACCGGGCTGCACACGGCACCGTCGACCTCGCGATCACGACGATGAACCGCCCCGACTTCTGCGCCGAGCTGCTCGGCCAGCTGAGCACGCCCGAGCTGATGCCCTACCTCGACACTGTCTTCGTGATGGAGCAGGGCACCCAGAAGGTTGCCGACAGCGAGCTGTTCCCGGCGGCCGAGAAGGGCCTGGACGGCAAGCTGAAGGTCATCGAGCAGGGCAACCTCGGCGGCTCCGGCGGGTATGCCCGCGGCCAGTCCGAGTCGTTGCGCAAGGGCACGGCGACGTACGCGATGATGATGGACGACGACGTCGTCTGCGAGCCCGAGGGCATCATCCGCGCCGTCACCTTCGGTGACCTGGCCCGTCGACCCACCATCGTCGGTGGCCACATGTTCAGCCTCTACGCCAAGAGCCGGCTGCACAGCTTCGGCGAGATCATCCACCCGTGGCGCTTCTGGTGGATGTCGCCGCTGGACAGCTTCAACGACTGGGACTTCGGCGCCCGCAACCTGCGCTCCGCGCGCTGGTTGCACAAGCGGGTCGACGTGGACTTCAACGGCTGGTTCATGTGCCTGATCCCGCGGCAGGTGATCGCCGAGATCGGCCTGTCGCTGCCCCTCTTCATCAAGTGGGACGACTCGGAGTACGGCCTGCGCGCCAAGGCCGCCGGCTACCCGACCGTGACCTTCCCCGGAGCGGCCGTGTGGCACGTGCCGTGGACCGACAAGAACGACGCCCTCGACTGGCAGGCGTACTTCCACCTGCGCAACCGGCTCGTGGCCGCGCTGCTGCACTCGACGTACCCCAAGGGCGGCCGGCTGATCCGGGAGAGCCTCAACCACCAGATCGCGCACCTCGTGTCGATGCAGTACTCCACCGCCGAGCTCCGGATCCAGGCGATGGAGGACGTGCTGGCGGGCCCGCAGGGACTGCACGCGATGCTCGCGACGAAGCTGCCGGAGGTCAACGCCTTCCGCAAGCAGTTCACCGACGCGCAGCTGCACGCCGACCACGACGACTTCCCGCCGGTGCGCCGCGAGAAGCCGCCGCGCAAGGGCAGGGACCTCACCGAGGTGCCGAGCCGTCGCGCCCAGCTGATCACCGCGGGCCTCGCGCCGCTGCGCCAGCTCAAGAAGCCGCGCAGCCTCGCCGCGGAGTTCCCCGAGGCGGAGATCCGAGCGATGGACGCCAAGTGGTACCGGATGGCGACCTTCGACTCCGCGATCGTGTCCATGAACGACGGCACGTCGGCCGCGCTGTACGTCCGCGACCAGGCCAAGTTCAAGGACCTGATGAAGCGCACCCTCGAGCTGCACGCCCGCTACCGCAAGGAGTGGCCGGCGCTGGCCGCGCAGTATCGCGCTGCGCTCGGTGAGATCACCTCGCCGGAGGCGTGGGACAAGACCTTTGCCCCGTGGGTCGACGGTGACGCCGATGTCTGAGACCGAGGAACGGCCGGCCTTCGCAGACCTGCCGCTGAAGCCACCGTCGGCCGACAACGGCCTGCTCGCCGTCTTCCAGCGCCGCTACCTCCTGCGGCTGCTGGTGAAGCGGGAGATCGGGGCGCGTTACCAGGGGTCGTTCCTGGGCATGCTGTGGTCCTACATCAACCCGATGACGCAGTTCTTCATCTACTGGTTCGTGTTCGGTGTCATCTTCAACGCGCACAAGAGCGTCCCGAACTACGCGATCCACCTCTTCGCCGGACTGGTCATCGTCCACTTCTTCACGGAGAGCTTCCAGTCGGGGACCCAGTCCATCGTGCGCAACAAGGCGCTGGTGGTGAAGCAGGCGATGCCACGGGAGATGTTCCCGGTGTCCGCCGTGCTGGTGTCCTTCTACCACGTGCTGCCGCAGATGCTGATCCTGCTGGTCGCCTGCCTGCTCGCCGGGTGGACCCCCGATGCGGTCGGCATGGCATCGCTGGTGCTGGCCCTGGCCATCATCATGTGCATCGGAACCGCGTGCGCCCTGTTGTTCAGCGCCGCCAACGTCTTCTTCCGCGACTTCGGCAACATCGTCAACGTCTTCAACCACTTCGTGCGCTACGGGGTCACGATGATGTTCCCGTGGTCCTACGTCCAGGAACGGCTCGGTGAGCATGCCGGACTGTTCCTGCTCAACCCGCTCGCGGACGCCGTACTGCTGTTCCAGCGGGCGTTCTGGGTCGGTACGGCGACCGAGTCCGAATCGGACTCGGTGCTGATGCCGGACCACCTCATGCTGTACGGCTTCGCTGTCCTGGGCGCCAGCCTGGTGTTCCTCGTCATCGGACAGCTCGTCTTCAGCCGCCTTGAGAACAAGATCCCGGAGCGTCTGTGATGGTGTCCTCGATCGTCGTGGAGAACGTCACCAAGACGTTCACCCTCCGCTACCACCGCACCTTCCGCGAGGTGACCGTCGCCAAGGCGCGCGGCCACCAGACCAGCGAGAAGTTCAACGCCATCGAGGACGTCTCCTTCACCGTCGAACAGGGTGAGGCCGTCGGGCTGATGGGCCTCAACGGCTCCGGCAAGTCGACGCTGCTGAAGATGATCAACGGCGTGATGCGCCCCGACGACGGCACCCTGCTGACGCGGGGCCGGATCGCCGGCCTGATCGCGACCGGTGCCGGCTTCCACCAGCAGCTCTCCGGACGCGACAACCTGGTCCTCAACGCCGCCATCCTCGGCATGGGGGAGCGTGAGCTGCGACGCAAGTACGACGACATCGTCGAGTTCGCCGGTCTCGGCCGCACCCTCGATGCCCCCGTCGGGTTCTACTCCTCGGGCCAGAAGGCGCGGCTCGGCTTCGCCGTCGCCATCCACGTCGACTCCGACATCTTCCTCGCCGACGAGGTCCTCGCGGTCGGCGACAAGCCGTTCCGCCAGAAGTGCGTGCGGAAGATGAACGAGATCCGCGCGAGCGGACGCACCCTCTTCTACGTCAGCCACTCCGCGGCGTCGGTCCAGAAGATGTGCGACCGGGTGCTGATCCTGGAGAGCGGTCGCCTCGGCTTCGACGGCGACGTCGACGCCGGCATCAAGTACCTGCACTACGACGGCGACGACGAGCAGGAGATCGACGCCGAGATCGGCAACGACATCTAGGACTGCGCGAGCGCGTCTTCGGCCTTGATCCGGGGCAGCAAGCTGCCCGTCGACGCCTCTCGACGCGCTGCCGCGCGCGCAGTTGCCTTTCGTAGAGCCTGGGTTGGCCTGGCGGCAAGAGTTGCGCCGCTGACCCGCCGCTGACCCGCTGCCGACCTGCCGTTGGTCGAGGAGGTTGCGCAGCAACCGTCTCGAGACCCCGACGGCTCAGCTTGGCGACCCTTGGGCCGAAGGATAAATCTGGCAATGATCGGCGTGTCGAGTGGAAATTACACGTTTGTAGTTACTCACGAACTCTTTCCAATCCGTGTGACGCATGTGAAAGTTGCTACTCGTGTGACACCTTCCCCGCACACACGGTTGGAGCAAAGACATGTCGACGTACCCCTCGGACACCCCCGGGAGCGACCGCAGGATCCGGTTCGTGACCCTGTGCCAGCAGCTGCTGGCGCTCGCTGTTGTCGTTGCCGTGCTGACCCCGGCCGCGCGGACCGTGACCATGGACGTGCGGCCCATGCAGCCGGTCGAGGTCGGCACCAGTGACGTCTCGCTGCGGGCGGCGGAGTTCCCGTCGAAGGTGCCCACGGGCGAGGTGTCGACGGAGGTCGACCAGTACGCGTTGACGGCTCCTGACGGCAAGGGCAAGGCGAGGCTGCGCGGGACCGAGAAGGACGTGGCTGGCGGTGGCGAGGCGATCGTCAGCGACGTCCTGCCCGTCGACGGCTACGGCACGGTCGGCGTGACGTGGGCCGCCTCGGCCGACGTCGACGAGGACGGCATCGGCGTCAAGGTGCGGACCCAGACCAACGGGGAGTGGTCGGGCTGGACCGAGGCCGAGTACCACGACGACCACGGCCCGGACCCGCGTTCGGAAGAGGGCAAGCACACCCGCCCCGGCACTGACGCACTGCTGGTCGGCAACGTCGACGCGGTCCAGGTGAAGGTGGCCACCGACGACGCCGCGCCCGTGGACATGAAGGTCGCCGTGATCGACCCGGGCACCGCGAAGGCGACCGCCACGCAGAAGCCCGCGATCGACACCGCCCGGGCCTCCACCGACGGTGCGGAACCGGCGGACCCGGCGGTCCCGGTGACCGACGGCGACGACCCGGCCGCCACCGGCGACGAGATCGCGCTCCAGGCCGCGACGGCGACCATCCGGCCGAAGATCTACTCGCGGGCCCAGTGGGGTGCCAACGAGAGCCTGCGCGACAAGTCCTCGCTCAGCTACTACGAGGTCCACGGTGGCTTCGTCCACCACACGGTGAACGCGAACAACTACACGGCCGACCAGGTGCCCGGCATCATCCGGGGCATCTACAGCTACCACGTCAAGACGCGGGGCTGGAGCGACATCGGCTACAACTTCCTCGTCGACAAGTTCGGCCGGATCTGGGAGGGCCGCGCCGGTGGCGTCGACCGCCCGGTCGTCGGAGCCCACACACAGGGCTACAACAACTACTCCTTCGCCATGTCCGCGATCGGCAACTTCGACGTGACCGGCCCGCCGAGCGCGATGCTGAAGGCCTACGGCGCGCTGTTCGCGTGGAAGCTGGCCCTGCACGGCGTCGACGCGGCGGACATGTCCCAGAAGATCGGGTCGAAGTACTTCCCGGCGATCAATGGACACCGCGACGCCGGGTCCACGGCCTGCCCGGGCCGCTACCTCTACGCGAAGATCCCGACGATCCGGTCCCTGGCGGACGCGGCACAGAAGCCCTTCGCCAGTCGCGAGGCGGAAGGGAACTTCGCCGGCTCCGACGTCAACGACCTGCTCGTGCGCCGGGCCTCCGACGGTCGCCTGTACGTGCTGACCCTGGACAGCCCCGAAGGTGTGTGGCAGGTCCGTTCCCGGGTCGACACCGGCGTCAACATCGCCTCCGCATCCAGCATCTACAAGGCCGGTGACTGGGACCAGGACGGCTTTGCCGACATGATCACCCGCCGCAAGTCCGATGGCCTGCTGCAGATCTACCGGGGCAAGGGTGGTGCGCGGTTCCACCCGCCGCAGGTCCTGTCCGGCCAGGTCAAGGACGCGACCCTGATCGCTCTCCCCGGGGACGTCACGGGCGACGGCTACCCGGACCTGATGGCCCAGTCCGGTGGAGCGATGCGGATCTGGCGCGGCCGGGGAGCGGCCGGTCTCGGCACCAGTCTCAACAACCTCGGCACCAGCGTCGTCGCCTACAGCGCCGTCAACGGCTACGCCCACGTCCCCGCCGGACTGATGAACGCCGACGGAGCGCCCGACAGCATCGTTCGGGTCGGCTCGGAGGTGCGCCTCTACACGGGCAACGGCCCCGGTGGCTGGACGAGCGTGCGGACCCTCGAGGTCACCGCTGGCAGCTACGACTGGCTGCTCGGCGTCGGGCGACTCGGTGCGAACGCGCAGCCGGACTTCGTGGCCCGGGACAAGGCCACCGGCGGCCTCTTCATCCTGGCCGGCACGACGAACGGCTGGACCAACAAGATTCCGCTCGGGAGGTTCCTGGGCTGGGACCTGGCGGCATAGCCGCCCACGACTGACTTGTCCTGGTCGCTCAGGCGGGGAAGCGGGCAGTGGCACGCTCGGCGGCGTAGGTCGCCTCGAGCTGGCCCTGTTCGGCCCGAGCGACCAGGACGAGTGAGCCGCCCTGGGTGAGCGGCTCACTGAAGGTCACGGGCTCCACGACGGGGTTCGCGACCGAGAGGAGGCGGCCGCCGCCCACCAGCGCGCTGGCGGCTGCCTCCGACCACAGCTCCGACTGGGTGACCTGACGGTCCGCGGCGACGAAGGCGATGTCGTCATCGACCGGCGGGTCCCACGGCGTGAACGCGTCGGGCTGTGACCAGATCTCCACGCCGACGTCGTGGACGCCCGCGGGGAGGGGATCGGCGAACCGGACCCCGAGTGGCAGCAGGGCGCACGCCAGGACGGCGATCTCGTGGGCACGGCCGGCCCATCGGTCGAGGCCGTCCGGTCCGCAGACGACGGCGGCGAGGTCGTCCGGCTGCCCCTCGTCGGACGGCGGTACGACGACCAGGCCGGCGCTCCACGCGGCACCGAGGAACACGGTGCCCAGCCAGTGCGGGGGCAGGTCGAGACAGATCCGGTCGCCCCGCTGGAGGTCGAGCTCCTCGACCAGCAGAGAGGCGCCCTTCGCCACCCAGTTCGCCCAGGTGGTGATCGACAGCTCGACCCGTTCGCCGGTGCTGTGGTCGTAGAAGGTGACGAGTGGCTGGCCCGGGTCGACCCGGAGTCGTTGTGCCAGGACGGCGGCGAAGGTGGTCACCCGGACGACGTTAGTGCAGGCCACCGCGCCGATCGTTCGGTGGCAAGCACTAGGGTGCCGCGCATGGTCGCTGACGAGATCCCCGGTTTCTGGGCGGTCGTTCCCGCCGGTGGCGCGGGCACCCGCCTCTGGCCGTTGTCGCGCGCGGCATCCCCGAAGTTCCTGCACGACCTCACCGGCTCGGGCCGTTCCCTGCTCGAGGAGACGCACGACCGCCTCGCGCCGATCGTCGGCGACCGGATGCTCGTCGTCACCGGCGTGGCCCACCAGGACGCCGTACGACGCCAGCTGGATGCGCTGCCCGCCGACGCCGTGCTGGCCGAGCCGTCCGCGCGGGACTCGATGGCAGCCATCGGGCTCGCCGCCGCCGTGCTCGAGCGTCGCGGGGCCGACGTCATGGGTTCCTTCGCGGCGGACCACGTGATCACCGATCCCGACCGCTTCCGCCAGGCCGTCGCCGCCGCCGTGGATGCGGCACGCGACGACTGGCTGGTGACGATCGGCATCGAGCCGACCTTCCCGTCGTCGGCCTTCGGCTACATCCACCAGGGCGAAACGCTCGAGGGACACCCGCTGGTGCGGCGGGTCGTGGAGTTCGTCGAGAAGCCGTCGGTGCCGGTGGCGGAGGAGTACCTCGCCTCGGGCCGTTACCGCTGGAACGCCGGCATGTTCGTCGTACGCCCGACGGTGCTGCTGGACCTGCTGGCCGATCGCGACCCGGACTTCGCCGCGAACCTGCGCAAGATCGCCGAGGACCCCGCCCTGTTGCCGGAGCTGTGGGACCACCTCCCGCGGATCGCCATCGACCACGCGATCGCCGAACCGGCTGCCGCCCTGGGGCGGGTCGCGACCGTGCCCGGGACCTTCGGGTGGGACGACATCGGCGACTTCGACTCGCTGGCCAACCTGCTCGGGGAGCAGGAGACGTGCACGGTCCTCGGCGACGAGTCGAACGTCCACCTCAAGGCTGCGACCGGGCTGGTCGTCCCCGCCTCAGGGCGGGTCGTCGCCGTCATCGGCCTCGACGACGTGGTCGTCGTCGACACCCCCGACGCACTCCTGGTCATGACGCGCGAGCGCGCCCAGGACGTCAAGGCGATCGTCGCGGCCCTGAAGGAACAGGGCCGCACCGACCTCGTGTAGCCCTACGGAATGTAGGGCTCGGGGGAGTTCGTGAACGGGTAGTCCAGCATGAACTTCTCGAGGGCCGCACCGCTGACCTCGGAGCAGTACTGCCACACGCCGAGCTGCTCCTGCGTGGTCGCGTCCTGCGTCCAGTGGGTGAAGGCGATGTGCTGGCCCTTCGGGAAGGCCTTGCCGTCCTTCTTCGTCCACGGCACGGCCTTGAACTTGAGGCGGCCGTTCGTGTCGTTCTCGTCGAGCGTCGCGGCGATCGCCTTGATGGCGGCGACCTCCGACGTGTCGTCGGCAGCGGTCTCGTCGTACCAGAGGATGGAGTAGCCGTGCTCGAGGTTGTGGACGAGCGACTCGAGCTCGGGGCGGCCGTCCGCGGTGTAGAAGCGGTTGGCGGCGGGGTCCGGGGCGATGCCGGCCTCGTTCCAGTGCGAACCGAACGCGGGGGGCGCGTCGTCGTAGGTCACCTGGGTGCCCGTGGGGACGTGCTCGCCGCTGCCGGTCGCGACCTTGGTCTCGACCTTCTTGCAGACGTCGGCCTTCGCGCCGATCTCGTCGAGCGGGGTGCCGGAGTAGCGCGCCTTCTGGATCGCGGTCTTCACCGGGTTGTAGGCGGCGACGCCGACGATGATGAGCGCGACTGCGATGCAGACGCCCACGATGGCCATGCCCTGACGCTTTTCGGCGCTCTTCTGCTTGCGCCGGATGTCGTCGATGACTTGGCGGCGGTCCGACTTCTCGGACTTGCTGGACTTGGCCACGGTGTGGGGTACCTCGTCTGGTGAGTACGGCGGAACGCGGTGAGTCTACGGAGTGACCGGGCGCAGGCGCAGGTCGGTGTCCGCGAAGCCGTTCGAGGGCTCCCCGGCGGCAGCCGTCGGGTCGACGGACCATCCGTGCGCAAAGGCCAGAATGTCCAGCGCCACGCGGCGATCGTCAGCACAGCGCACCTGCTGGGCGCCGTCGACCTCGGCAGCCAGGCCCGCGGCGCGCAGGGCGGCGACGAACTCCTCGGCGGAGACCGGGGTGCCGAACGGTCCCCGGTCGGCGTCCGCCCCACCGACCGCGCGGACGACGGCCTCGCGGGCGCCGTACCCGAAGAGGTCGGCGCCGTCCTCGCGGATCAGCGCGGACGCGCCGGTGCCGTGGTCGTCGGCGGGCAGGACCAGGTCGGGACGGCCGCGCAGTACGGCGCACGGCCGGGAGCCGAGCTTGCCCTGCGCGAGCTCGACGGCCGAGGCGATCTCGTCGGCGACGGCCGGTGCGGTGACGGCCAGCTCGTTGCCGTGGGCGTCGACGCGACCGACGAAGGACTCGAGCACCACGACGCCGGCAGCGCCGATGGCGATGTCGGTCTGCCCCTCGCGCCAGGCACGGCCCGCCGTGTCGGTGACGAGGACGCCCACGTTGACGCCGGCCCGCTCGGCGACCGCGGCACGGAGCGCGCGGGCCGATGCGTCGGGGTCCTCGGGGAGCAGGACGGTCGTGCCGGCGGTGACGTTGGAGGCGTCGACCCCGGCAGCGGCCATGGTCAGGCCGAGGCGGTTGCGGACGATCCGGGTCAGGCCGCGGCGGGCGACGAGACGCATCGTCTCGACGTCGATCCAGCGCTCGCGGTCACCCTCGACTACGCGTCCCTCGGCCTTGCTGACGACCTTGCTGGTGACGACGAGGATGTCGCCGTCGGCGAGCCCGTCGGTCCCGAACGCGGCGAGGACGATGGCGCCGAGGTCGTCACCCGCCGTGATCTCGGGGACGCCGTCGGGAGCGACGACGGTCAGCGGGCCCACGGTGCCACCAGGGTGATCGCGGCGGCAGCCATCGCGGCGGTCGCGTCGTGGTCGGTCATCATCAGCGGTACGGCGGCGGTCGGGAGGCCGGCGGCTTCGAGGCGCGCGACCTGCGCGGCGTCGCGCTCGTCGATCAGCCAGCCGTCGAGCACGCCACCGTTGGCGCGGGCGCCGTAGTTGAGGCCGACGCCGGCCGCGCTGACCTCGACCCCGACGGAGGTGAGCATCTGCTCGGCCATGCCGCGGACGTGGGACTCGCCCACGATGGGGGAGAGGCCGACGACACGGGCCTTCGTCGCACGCACCGCGTCGCGGATGCCGGGCACCCCGAGGATCGTGCCGACGGACACGACCGGGTTGGACGGCGGCAGGATCACCAGGTCGGCGTCCGCGATCGCGTCGAGGACACCGGGCGCGGGCGTGGACTGGTCCAGTCCGACGAAGACGACCGTCTCGGCGGGGACCTCGGCGTGCAGGCGGACCCAGTACTCCTGGAAGTGGACGACCCGCTTGCCGCTCGCGGCCTCGGGGTCGGCGATCGCGACGTGGGTCTCCACCCGGTCATCGCTCATCGGCAGCAAGGTGAGCCGGTCGCCGTACGTCGGCGTCAGCCAGCGCCGGCACAGCGCTGCGGTCACGGCGGACAGCGGGTAGCCCGCGTCGAGCATCTGGGTCCGGACCAGGTGGGTCGCGATGTCGCGGTCGCCGAGGCCGAACCAGGTCGGTTCGACGCCGTACGACGCCAGCTCCTCCTTGGCGCTCCAGGTCTCCTCGCGCCGGCCCCAGCCGCGCTCGAGGTCGATGCCCTCGCCGAGGGTGTACATCACGGTGTCGAGGTCGGGGCACACCTTGAGGCCGTGGATCCACCAGTCGTCGCCGGTGTTGGCCAGCACGGTGACGTGGGCGTCGGGGGCCACTCCGGGCAGGGAACCCGAGGCGATACCGTGGAGCAGGCCCTGGAGGAACTTCGCTCCACCCATGCCGCCCGACAGGACAGTGATCCGTCGCACCGCCGAGGCGGGCGTCGAGGCGGGCATCGAGGTGGGCGCCGCCGTGGGGGCCGATTCATGTGTCGTTTCCACAAGGGTCAACTCTGCCGTGCGGCTGATGCGACACGCCCGGCGGGTGTCCATAGCAGATTCGGGCTTGACTACTTGGGTATGACACGTATGTAATTCCAACAGTGTCGTTCGGGCACGGGTCGAGTTGTAAGGGGCGAATCGATGAGAGAACTGTTCCTGGTCGAAGCAGAGTCCGAAGAGCTGGGGTGGCAAGAACGCGCATTGTGTGCGCAGACCGACCCCGAGGCGTTTTTTCCTGAGAAGGGTGGGTCCACGCGCGAGGCCAAGAAGGTCTGCCAGACGTGCGAGGTCCGCGACGACTGCCTCGAGGCAGCGCTCGGCAATGACGAGCGGTTCGGTATCTGGGGTGGTCTGTCGGAGCGTGAGCGTCGCAAGCTGAAGAAGCGCGCGGTCTGACCCGACGCGACGACGGTTCGCCCCCCTCGGACCGTCGCACGTAGGGTCTTCCCGTGTCGCAACATCCCGAGGTCGCCGTCCTCCTCGTGAGTCACGACGGCGGCTCGTGGCTGCCGACGGTCCTCGATGGACTGCTCGCCCAGACGACCCCCCTCGACTCGGTCGTCGCTGTCGACACCGGCAGCCTGGACGACAGCGTTGCCCTGGTGCGCGACGGCCTCGACGGCCGGATCCCGACCCTCCTGCGCAGCCTGCCCGGCAGCGCAGGGTTCCCCGAAGCGATCACCGACGGCCTCGTCGCCCTCGCCGAGAGTGGCCGGGAGCCGGAGTGGATCTGGATCCTGCATGACGACTCGACCCCCGCGCCGGACGCGCTGACGGCGCTCCTCGCCGCCGCGGCCGCGCGCCCGGAGGCCGACATCCTCGGTCCGAAGCTGCGGGAGTGGCCGTCGCTGCGGCGCCTGCTCGAGCTCGGGGTGACGATCAGCGGCACGGGTCGTCGCGAGACGGGCCTGGAGCGTGGCGAGTTCGACCAGGGCCAGCACGACGAGGTCCGCGAGGTCTTCGCGGTCAACTCCGCCGGGATGCTGGTGCGTCGCTCGGTCCTGGAGGAGCTCGGGGGCTTCGACCCCGCACTCCCGATCTTCGGCAACGACATCGACCTCGGCTGGCGCGCCGCCGCGGTCGGTCACACCACGTTGATCGTGCCGAAGGCCATCGTCTTCCACGCCGAGGCGGCCCACCGCGGGGTCCGGCGGACCCCGCTGACCGGGCGCCACACGCACTTCCAGGAACGCCGTGCGGCGTTGTTCACGCTGCTGGCCAACGCCCGCGGCGTGACCCTGCCGTTCCAGGTCGTCCGGCTCGCTCTCGGCTCGGTGCTGCGGATGATCGGGCTGTTCTGCGTCCGGGCCGTGGGCGAGGGCCTCGACGAGATCGCCGCCCTCGTGGCCGTGCTCCGCCACCCCGGCCAGCTGCTCGAAGCCCGACGCTCCCGCGCGGCGGTCGTCGCGAAGGTTCGCGGTGCCGACGGGACGGACCGGGACCGCGTGCGCCGGCTGCTGGCGCCCTGGTGGCTGCCGTACCGCCACGGCCTCGACTTCTTCAGTGACCTGGTCGCCGCGGCGACCAACCAGGCATCCGACGTCGCCGAGCGGCGGCGCATCGCGGCAGCCGAACGGTCGGACGCCCCGCCGCCTGCGCGGCACCGTGACGAGGACGACGAGTTCGCCGACACCGGCCTGGTCGTCCGTTTCTTCACCAGTCCGACGGCCGTCGGTACGGCGATCACGGTGATCGCGCTGCTGATCGGCGTCCGCGACGTGGTCGGCGGCCTGAGCGGCGGTGCCCTGTCACCGACCCCCGACTCCGTGGGCGCCTGGTGGCGCCTCCACCTCGAGGGCTGGCACCCGATCGGGTTCGGCAGCGAGGTGCCGGCGCCGCCGTACGTCCTGCCCCTGGCGGTGCTCGGGACCCTGTTCGGCCCGTCCCTGCTGATCTCCCTGCTCATGGCCCTGGCCGCGCCGATCGCACTGTGGGGCGCGTGGCGGTTCCTGCGGGTCGTGAGCCGGTTGGCGACGCCGTACGGCGCCCCGCGCTGGCTGCTGCTGTGGGGATC
Organism: Nocardioides sp. CPCC 206347; assembly: GCF_048654605.1. NCBI lineage: Bacteria > Bacillati > Actinomycetota > Actinomycetes > Propionibacteriales > Nocardioidaceae > Nocardioides > Nocardioides sp. CPCC 206347. The sequence continues at coordinate 879,823 of NZ_JBMCYZ010000001.1, read as the reverse complement.
GGTGACCTGGGCGCTGGTCCCTCTGGCCGCCGGCGCCTGGGGTGGCGGGCGCTGGGGCATCGTCGTGGCCGCGGCGATCCTGCCCTGGCTGGCCCACGCTGCGCTCGGCTTCGCCGAACCGGAGCCCGACCACCGCTGGCGTGCCGGACTGCGCACCGGCCTGGCCCTGGCCCTGATGACCGCCGTCGCACCGTCCGCCTGGCTGGTGGTCGCCGTGCTGATCGGAGTGCTCCTCGCCAGCGCCGTCCGACTGATCCCCAACGAGGTGCGCGAACGTTCCGTCTGGGGACCGCCGGTCGCGGCGCTTGCCGTGCCGTTGCTGGTCCTCTTGCCGTGGTGGCTTCCGGCGCTCCTCGAGGGTGCCTTCGCCGCCACCGTCCTCGACATCGGCCGCTGGCCGACGGTGGCCACGTCCGGCTGGGACCTGCTCGCCGGCCGGCTGGCCGGTCTCGGCGCGCCCGCGGAGGCCGGACTGGTGCTGCCCGCGCTCGCACTCTTCGCGCTGCTCCCGACCAGGACCCGGATCCCGGTCGTCATCTGCTGGCTGGTCGCCGCCGTGACCGCGCTCGTGGCGATTCCGCTGACGGTGCCGTCCATCGACCTTCCCGGTACCGCGCAGCAGCAGCCCGGCGTGGGCGCGGTGCTGCTCCTCCTGCACGGTGCCTGGCTCACCGCCGCCGTGCTCGGCGGACTGTCGCTGCACCACCTCGGTGACCAGCCCCGTCCGGTGCAGGCCGGCCTGGCCGTCGGCGGCATCGCCGCTGTCGTCGCCCCGCTCGTCGCGCTCGTGTGGTTCGCCGGCTGGGGCGGCGAGGAGCTCACCGACGACGCGCCGTCCGATGTGCCGGTCTACATGGTCCAGCGCGCGGAGGAGGCACCCGAGAACGGTGTCCTGGTGCTGCGCGGCTCCATCGACGACGGCCTCCGGTACGAGGTCCATCGCGGCGACGGGCCGACCGTCGGCGAGGACGAGGTGGCCGCCCTGACCCCGGAGGACAGCGAGATCACCACGATCATCCGGTCGCTGGTGACCTCGCCGGACGGCGACGCCCTCGATGCGCTGGCCGGGTACGGGATCCTCTACATCGTCCAGGCCGCTCCGGCCGACGGCGCCGTGGCGGCGAGCCTCGACGCGACCTCCGGCCTGGACCAGGCCAGCTCCGAGCGTGGCACCCGCGCCTGGCAGGTCACCCCCGGCCCCGAACCTCTTCCCGGGCACCCGGCCTGGTTCCGCTGGCTGCTGCTGATCATCCAGGGCGGTGCGATCCCGGTGCTCGTGATCCTCGCCCTGCCCCCGCTGCGAAGGAGCCGTGATGACTGAGTCCCCGACCCCGACCCCGGGTGCCGGACGGCGCTCGGTGATCACTCCGCAGCGCCGGATCGACATCATCGTCGCGCTGGCCATCGTGCTGCCGGCCGTGGTCGCGCTGTGCGTCACCCTGATCGGCCGGGAGGGCGACTCGGTCGCCGGCCTCCGCCCGCCGACGACCTCTGCGCTGACCGCCGCCACCGTGGTCTGCCCGGCCGGCCTCGACGCCGCCAGCGGCCCGGTCCGCGCGGTCCGGGCGCCGGGGGTGCCCGGCGGCAAGGTCGCCGTCCGCACGGGTGGGGCGCCCGTCGACGCGGAGGGCAACGGCAGCGCCCAGGGCGCGACCAAGGAGGGCGCAGAGCTCGCCATCGGTGCCGGCGGTGGCGTCGTCGTACCCGCCAGTGGTGGAGCGACGGTGCTCGACGGCCGAGGTGACGCCGCCCCCGGGCTGGTGGCCGGCCGTGGTGACCGGCTCGCCGTGCCCGAGTGCCGTGCCCCGTCGTACGACGAATGGCTGGTCGGGATCAATGCCTCGGCCCGCTACGCGACGACCCTCGAGCTCGTGAACCCCGACGACGGCGACGCGGTCGTCGACCTCGCACTCATCGGTGCCACCGGGCCGATCGACGAGCCGGGCCTCCGCGGCATCCAGGTGCCGGGTCACAGCGTCAAGCGGCTCGAGCTGGCGAAGGCGGCGCCGAGGGACGCGTGGACGGCCGCCCACCTGACCGTCACGCGGGGTCGGGTGACGGCGACCGCACGCAACACCTTCGACCCGCTCGGTCGTGGTCGCGTGACCACCGACTTCCTGCCGACCAACGCCGAACCCGCGACCACGAACCTGATCCTGGGGATCCCGGAGAAGAAGGGTGCGTCGACCCTGGTCCTGGCCAACCCGGGTGACGACGAGATCCGGGTGACGACCCGCCTCGTGACGGCCGAGGCGGTGTTCACGCCTGCCGGGGCCGAGGAGATCTCGGTCGCTCCGCACTCGATCAAGGCGGTCAACCTGACCAGCCTGCTCTCCGGCGACACCGCGAAGGGTGTCGTCGGCCTCGAGCTGGAGTCGACCGGCCCCCTCACCTCGTCGGTACGGCTGCTGTCGAGGACGGACCTGGTCCTGCTCGCTCCGGTGCCGCTGTTGCGCGACCCCGCGGCCGCCGTACTGCCGGTGGGGGCGAAGACCCTGCTGCTCGGCGGCGCGGACCGGACCGGCGTGGTCCACGTGAAGTCCTACGACGCCGCCGGCAAGGTGCTGGCCGACAAGCCGGTCGAGGTCGGGCCGGACCGGGCGGCCAGCCTGGCGCTGCCCCCGAACGCCGTCACGATCACCGTCGAGGCACGCAACACGTCGATCGGCGCGATCGTCTCGATCCCCGCGACGGGACGCGGACCGGGGCTCGCCACGATCCGGGTCCGCGCGGCAGAGCTCCGCTCGCGCATCCCGGTGGTCGTCCCGCAGTAGGCCAGCCCGGGATCAGCCCGGGATCAGTCGGGGTCGGCCGGGTAGCGCGGGTCGACCTCGCTCGGGTCGATGCCGAGCAGCTCGGCCACCTGCTCGACGACCACGGTCAGCACGATGGCCTCGAGGTCCGCGCGGTCGGCCGCACGGTGTTCGAGTGGACGCCGGAAGACGACCAGGCGGGTCGGTGTGGCACCACTGCCGCGCACGAGCGAGGACAGCGGCACCCGGCCGGAGTCCCAGTCGTCGGGCAGCTGCGGGGTGTCCTCGACGGCGTACTCGACCAGGCCGAGGCGTGCCGACCAGCGGCCGTCGATCTCGGTGACGATGTCGAGCATGATCCGGTCGAAGACCTCGCGCCGGCTGCGGGGGCGCGGCGGTCGGGGAGAGCCGAGGGGTCCCGAGCGGGGGAGGACGGCGGGTCCCCGGACGCCTCGTCCGCGGCGATCCCTGCGGGGACGCGGGCGTCCGCCACCGCCGTCCGACTGTTCTGGCTCCACGATCCGCGAGCCTAGCCACCACTGCCTCCCCGGGGCGGTAGCGTCTGCGCCGTGAGCGCGATTCCGGCCCAGCAGGGACTCCGAACCTGCTCCCGCACGGCCTGCGCCCGGCGCGCCGTCGCGACCCTGACCTACGTCTACGCCGATTCCACGGCCGTCCTCGGTCCGCTGGCGACGTTCGCGGAGCCGCACGCCTACGACCTGTGCGAGACGCACAGCGAGCGCCTCTCCGCGCCCCGCGGCTGGGAGGTCCTGCGCCTCGCGCTCGGCACCCAGCAGGCCGGTCCCAGTGGCGACGACCTCCTGGCCCTCGCCGACGCCGTCCGCGAGGCCGCGCGCCCCGTTCGGCAGGTCGTCGAGCCGGTGCGCGAGACGGGTCGCGAGACCGGTCGCAAGGGCCACTTGCGGATGCTCACCTCCGACGACTGAGGTCCTTGCACTACTGTCCCGTTCATGGCCAGTGCCACGACCTCACCGGACAACCTGAGCAAGGTCTTCAAGGCCTACGACGTACGCGGCATCGTCGGTGAGCAGCTCGACGAGGAGCTTGCCCGCGCTGCGGGTTCGGCCTACGTCGAGGTGCTCGGGATCGACGCCCTCGTCATCGGCTACGACATGCGACCCAGCTCGCCGTCCCTGGCCGGTGCCTTCGCCGACGGTGCGACGACGGCGGGTGCCGACGTCACGATGATCGGCCTCGCCTCGACGGACCAGCTGTACTTCGCCTCGGGCCACCTCGGACTGCCGGGCGCGATGTTCACCGCGAGCCACAATCCCGCGCAGTACAACGGGATCAAGCTCTGCCGTGCGTACGCGCAGCCCGTCGGCGTGGAGAGCGGCCTGGCCGAGATCCGCGACCGCGTCGCCGCCGGCGCACCCGTCGTCGGCACGCGCACGGGTGGGGTCGACAACCTCGACGTCCTCCAGGCCTACGCCGCGCACCTGTTGTCGCTGGCCCCGGTGCAGGGCCGCAAGCTGAAGGTCGTCGTCGATGCCGGCAACGGCATGGCCGGTCACACCGCTCCGGCGGTGTTCGAGCGGCTCGCGGACCAGGTCGACATGGTGCCGATGTACTTCGAGCTCGACGGCACCTTCCCGAACCACGAAGCCAACCCGATCGAGGCCGCGAACCTCGTCGACCTGCAGAAGCGGGTGCTCGCCGAGCGCGCCGACATCGGTCTGGCCTTCGACGGCGATGCCGACCGCTGCTTCCTCGTCGACGAGCGTGGTGAGCTGGTCTCCCCGTCCACGCTGACGGCGCTGATCGCGGCCCGCGAGCTCGCCAAGGAGCCTGGCTCGACGATCATCTACAACCTGATCACCTCGCGTGCCGTGCCGGAGATCGTGACCGAGCTCGGCGGCACCCCGGTGCGCACCCGGGTCGGCCACTCGTACATCAAGGCCACGATGGCCGAGACCGACGCGATCTTCGGCGGCGAGCACAGCGGCCACTTCTACTTCCGTGACTTCTGGCGCGCCGACTCCGGCATGCTCGCGGCCCTGCACGCGATGGCTGCGCTGGCCGAGGCCGATGTCCCGCTGTCGCAGTTGCTCGACGACTACGAGCGCTACCCGCTCAGCGGCGAGATCAACAGCACCGTCGAGGACCAGGGCGCTGTCCTGGTCGCCCTCGAGAAGGAGTACGGCGCCCAGGACGGCGTCACGATCGACAAGCTCGACGGGCTGAGCATCAGCCATGCCGACTGGGCGTTCAACGTGCGCGCCTCCAACACCGAGCCGCTGCTGCGGCTCAACGCCGAAGGAAAGGACGAGCCCACCATGGCCCGAGTCCGAGACGAAGCCCTGGCGATCATCCGGGGTGACAAGTGAGCACCCCCGAGATCTCGCCCGAACTGCTGGCGATCATCGTCTGCCCTGCCTGCAAGGGCGATCTCACCCTGACCCCTTCCGGGACCGACGGCGCCGACGAGCTGGTGTGCGGCGGCTGCGGCCTGGCCTACCCCGTGCGCGACGGCATCCCGGTGCTGCTCGTCGACGAGGCCCGTTCCCCGGCCTGAGCGCCCGGTCCTCGCCATGGTCTGGTTCGACGAGTCCCGCCTGGATGACCAGAGCGCCCTGGGCAGCGCCGACCTGCGGCTGCGCACCCTGGCCGAGTCCGGCGCGCGCGTACGACGTGAGGTGGGCGCCGCCGCAGAGGCGATTGCCGAAGCCGTCTCCCGGTCCAGCGAGACCCGTCCCCGTGCGGTGATCGCCGCCGGGCCGGACTCCCGCCTGCTGCGGGCGGTCCTCGAGCCGTTCTGCCCGGTGCCGTTCGTCGCCTGGCCCGCCCCCGCCCTGCCCGGCTGGACCGGCAGCCTCGACCTGGTCGTCGTGCTCGCCCCGGAGGGCTCCGACCCCGGCACCGCGTCCGCGGTGGCTGAAGCGGCGCGACGCGGCTGCCAGCTCGTGGTCGCCACCCCGTCGGAGTCGCTGGTCGCCCAGCACGCCACCGGCCGCTGGACCACCATCCTTCCGACCGACACCGGCGACCAGCTGGCCACCGCCGTTGCGATGCTGTCGTTCCTCGACCAGATCCAGATCGGCCCGAACGCCGACCCTGACGCCGTGGCGGACGCGCTCGACGTGGTGGCGATCGCTTGTTCGCCGAACCGCGACATCTCGATCAACCCCGCCAAGATGCTGGCCATCTCGCTGGCCGACGCCAGCCCGCTGGTCTGGGGCGGATCGGTCCTGGCCGCCCGGGCCGCGCGCCGCGTCGCGGAGTCGATTCGTCGTACGTCGGGACGCACGGCCCTGGCCGGCGACGCCGAACACCTGCTGCCCGTGATCGAGGCGGCGCGACCCCGCAACGTCTTCGCCGACCCGTTCGCGGACGACGCGGGCGAGCGCCGTCCGGTGCTGGTGATCCTCGACGACGGGGTCGATGACCCGGTCGTCCGCGACCAGCGGATCCGGCTCGAGGAGGCGTGCCTGGCCCACGACGTACGCATCGAGCATGTGGCCTCCGAGGCGGCCGGCGAGGTCGGTCGTTACGCCTCGCTGCTGCTCAGCGGCACCTACGCCGCGGAGTACCTCCGGCTGGGTCTCGTCCCGGACTGACGGGCTCGCTGGCGGGCTCGCTGGCGGGCCACGGAGCCCGTTTGTCGGGTTGTCGGACACTTGGACTTGGTTCGGCGACTTCGGGTACCAAGGAGTGATGGCCTCCACCTCTCGGGACCCCTGGCTCGACAACGCGAAGATGGCGCTGGTCGCGCTCGTGGTGCTCGGCCACACCTGGGCACTGCTGCCGCCGGGCGGCCTCGGAGGAGGCCTGTACGACTTCCTCTACCTGTGGCACATGCCCGCGTTCGTCTTCGTCTCCGGCTACCTGTCGCGTGCCTTCACGTGGGCTCCGGGCCGGATGTGGCAGCTGGTCACGACGCTCGCTGTTCCGTACCTCGTGTTCGAGGCCGCGCTCGCGCTCTTCCGGATCCAGGTGGGCGGGGAGAACCTCGTCGACCTGTTCACCGACCCGCACTTCCCGCTCTGGTACCTCCCGGCCCTGATCGTGTGGCGGCTCCTCGCGCCGGCGTTCCGGCCGCTGTGGGGTGGCGTCGTGGTCGCGGTGGCGGTCAGCCTCGCGAGCGGCTTCATCGACGGCGAGCTCTCCCAGCTGTTCGACCTCGCACGGATCCTCGGCCTGCTGCCGTTCTTCGTGCTCGGCCTGAAGGCGACCCCGGAGCGGCTCGAGGGACTGCGCTCGCGCTCGGCCACCGTCCTCGGTGCGGCGGCCTTCGCGGTCATCGGCCTGCTCGCGCTGACGCTCGACCGCTGGGCCAGCGGCGACTACCTCTACTTCAAGCCGTACTCGTTCATCGACGCCTCGGGCCAGACCGCCGTGCTGACCCGGTTGCTGGTGCTCGGTGTCGGGATGGCCGGTGCGGTGGCCTGGCTGGCGGTCGTCCCGCGCGTCGGCGGCTGGTTCGCCCGGATGGGCGCGGCGACGATGGTCATCTACCTGTTCCACGGCTTCGCCGTGAAGGGCCTTGAGTACGCCGGCTTCCCCGAATGGGCCGAAGGACGGCCCTGGCTGGGCCTGGCCGCAGCCACGCTCGCCGGGCTCGGCATCGCGCTCGGGCTGGCGGCCCCGCCGGTACGACGGTTCCTCCAGCACGTCGTGGATCCGTTCGCGTCCGCCGACCGCAGGGTCGATGACGCCGTGGCGCTCGCGGTCGTCGTACAGGAGCAGGAGCGGGAGCTCGAAGTGGTGGGGGAGCCGGTCACCGTGGGCCGGTAGCCTTCCGCCATGCCCATCACCTTGACCACCTCCGTGGATGGACAGGCCGCGTGAGCGCCGGACTCTTCGGCCTGCTCGACGACGTTGCTGCCATCGCCAAGCTCGCGGCCGCGTCCATCGATGACGTCGGTGCCGCGGCCGGCCGCGCCACGACGAAGGCTGCGGGTGTGGTCATCGACGACACGGCGGTGACGCCGCAGTACGTCCACGGCCTTGCCGCCGACCGCGAGCTCCCGATCGTCAAGCAGATCGCGATCGGTTCGATCCGCAACAAGCTGCTGATCATCCTGCCGGCGGCGCTGCTGCTCAGCGAGTTCCTCCCGGACCTGCTCCCGATCATCCTGATGGCGGGTGGCACGTTCCTGGCCTACGAAGGCGCCCACAAGGTCTGGCACATGCTGTCGGGCCACGACGACCACGACACTCCGGTCAGCGAGGTCAGCCCGGAGGCCGAGAAGGCGATGATCGCCGGTGCCGTCCGCACCGACCTGATCCTCTCGGCCGAGATCATGGTGATCGCGCTCGCCGACATCGACGACGACGCGAGCTTCTGGGCACGCCTCGCGATCCTCGTGGTGGTCGCCTTCGTCATCACGATCGCCGTCTACGGCGTCGTCGCGCTGATCGTGAAGATGGACGACGTCGGCCTCAACCTCGCCCAGCGCAAGGCGTCCTTCGTGCAGGCGCTCGGCCGCGGCCTGGTGGCCGCCATGCCGAAGCTGCTGTCGTTCATCTCCATCGTCGGCACCGTCGCCATGCTCTGGGTCGGTGGCCACATCCTGCTCGTCAACATCCACGAGGTCGGCTGGTGGGATGCGCCGTACGAGTGGGTCCACGGCATCGAGCACGACATCAAGCACGCGGTGCACGGCTTCGTCGGCGGTGTCCTCGCCTGGCTCGCCAACACCGGCATCTCCGCGGTCATCGGCCTGGTCGTCGGCTCGATCGTCGTCGCCGTCGTCCGGGTGCTGCCGTTCCCCGGGGACAAGGACCCGATCGAGCAGTACGACACGGACGGGTCGTCGGACGCCCCGGCGGGGCCCGCCCACTGACCGTGTCGGCTCAGGGTGGGGGCGTGGGATCGCGTCGCACTGCCGCGACGTGTCTCGTCGGGGCGTTGTTGCTGCTCGTCCTGGGACTGACAGTGTGGTTCGACAACCCGACGGTGAACGTCAGTGCATCGGACTTCACCGGTGAGCCTGCCGGCGAGGTGGGTTGCAGCATCGCGCCGTGGGACGCGGGGCTCAACGAGAACAGCGAGGGGCCGGGCGGCGAGCACCCGCACGACTACTTCGCTGAGGTAGGGGCTGAGTGCTACTCAGCCAACATGGCCAGATTCCGTGGAGCCGTCGGCCTGGCTGCACTGGCGCTGCTCCTGACGACCGTTGGGGTCGTCCTCGCCCTTCGGGCGTCACGCACTGCGGCACCCGCACGCGGGCATGCCTCGGACCCCGCTGGTGGGCGGGGTTCGGGGCGTGGGGGTCAGTGACCGTCGGGATCGGGTGACCGGGGTGGGTCGAGGGCGCGGGTGCCGTTGGGTCCGACGAGGAAGTGGTGGCCGTGCGGGCTGATCCACAGGTAGTGACCGGATAGCACGACGAGATAGGACCAGTTCGAGAACGTCTTGGCGCGGTGATGTCGCCTGCAACCCGGGGCGAGGTTGCAGGGGCAGGTCGGGCCGCCCTTGTTGTACGGGACCACGTGGTCCAGATCGCACTTCGCGGCCGGCCTGCCACACCAGGGGAACCGACAGGTGTGATCCCTTTGTTCGACGATGCGTCGGATCCGGTCGGGGATCTCGTAGGAATCGACCGGCACGCAGTCGGCGAGGTCGATCACCGGGCGCACTGTCACCGACGTGTTGGGGGCTTGGAGCCATTCCTTGATCTGCGCCGTGGAGACCGGGGTGCGGCCCTGGTCCCAACGCCCGACAGGGTTCGCGAACGGGTTGACCTTGTTCAGGGTGGTGTCGGTGATGTGGACGCTCATCTCGACCTTGCGACCGGGGACGGTGGCGATCACCTCACCGGTGTCGGGGTCGGCGAAGAGCAGGTCAAGGGAAAGGTCTTGGCGGGCGATGTCGCCGACGGACTTGGCTCGGCGCACGCCGAGGGGTGAGGTGTCGCCGAGCTTCCCGCGCTGGATCGCGCGCCGGTTGATGGCCTGGTCGACGTCGTGGCTGTCGGCGGCATCGATCAGGGCGTCGATGCGGACCCGGCCGTGCTGGTCGATCTCGTCGAGGTGGACGTCGACGAACAGCTCCTCGTTCGCGCCCTGGCGCTCGGCCTCGGCGCGTTCGGGGTCGAACCGCATCACCGCTTCGGTGACGAGGCGTTCGAGCTGGGCCCAACCCACACCACCGACCGCGGCGAGCTGGCGGTCCACGAACCCAGCGGCCTCGGCGTTCAGCGGACGGGTGAGGTCCGCGATCCGCTCGGCACGCCACGGCTCCAACCTGCCCTCGACCACAGCGGCGTAGACGCCGGGCAGGCGCCAGGCGCACTCGATGATCCGCCCCACGTACGCACGCCCACCATCAGGCGAGCGACCCAAGACGGCGATGAACTCCATCAGGTTGAACTCACTGACGAGCGGTGCGCCGTGGCCGGCGATCGGAACCCCGGTGTCGATGACGCCGTCCACGATGGTCGCGGCCTGCTCGGGGGTGGTGACGATGTTGCGGTTCGCCCACGCAACGGCGTCGATCCATTCACCGACCACCAGCCCTCGCCGGTCACGGACCTTGGTCCGGACGTCGGTGAGGATCTCGGCCGTCGACCGGGTGTCATGGCTGCCCTTCAGCTGGGGCTGGGTTCCGAGATCCATACATGTATTGGATCATCGAGGTCCGACACAACGAAGCGACGCAAAGCTGCCTGTGGAAGGGGAACGGCCCGGACCGGGCATGTGGAGAGTTGGTGGACGGTTCCGCTCGCACCTCAACGACTGGGCCGGCGGTCCCGCCCGCCCAGATCTCTGGCTGGGCGGAACCGCTTGGCTCAACCGACGGGCAGCCGCACGGTGGCGTCGACCGCGCTCGCCAGTTCGCGTCCCTTGGTCTCGAAGTGGGCGCGGAAATAGTTGGCGTGGTCGTCGTGCTCGTGGAAGTGGTGCGGCGTGAGCACGGCCGAGAACACCGGGACGTCGGTCTCGAGCTGAACGCGCATCAGCCCATCGACGACCGCGGGAGCGACGAAGTCGTGGCGGTAGATGCCGCCATCGACGACGAGCGCGGCTGCCGCGACTCCTGCGTACCGGCCAGACTGTGCGAGCCGCCGGACCTGCAGCGGGATCTCGAAGGCGCCGGGGACGTGCACCACGTCGACCTCGTAGCCGCGGCTGCGAAGTTCTTCCGTGGCCGTTGTCACGGCGACATCGACGATGTCGGCGTGCCAGCGGGCGGCGATGATGGCAATGCGGGGAGCGGTGGGTGACATGGTTCCTCCTGTTTGCGTGTCACCCAGGGCGTGACGACGCGCACGAGGCCCGTCGCGTTCTCTCTCGTCCGGACTGTGACCGTCGGCTCCGGAGTTCGACCGGATCTGCTGACCCACACCGATCCGGGGGATCCGTGTGGCGCTCGCGGGCTCGACCGCCCCGGATCTGCCGGGACGCTCCTACCGCCGGTGGGGATTTCCACCCCGCCCTGAGAACGTACGGATCAACCGTACCGCTCCGGCGCCGAGTCCGGCGTGAGTCGCTTCCCTGATGATTCCCCGCGCGCCGAATCCCGCTTGTAGGGTGTCCTGTGTCATGCGCGGGAGACCCCGGCAGAGCGCAGATGCGCCGCATGGACACGAAACACTCGATCCTCGAGGACCCCTTTTCATGGACTACAAGGTTGCTGACCTGAGCCTGGCCGAGTTCGGCCGCAAGGAGCTCACCCTCGCCGAGCACGAGATGCCCGGCCTTGTCTCGCTGCGCACGACGTACGGCGATGCCCAGCCCCTCAAGGGCGCCCGGATTGCCGGGTCGCTCCACATGACCATCCAGACCGGTGTGCTGATCGAGACGCTCGTCGCCCTCGGCGCCGAGGTCCGCTGGGCCACCTGCAACATCTTCTCGACGCAGGACCACGCCGCTGCTGCGGTCGTCGTCGGCCGCCCCGAGACGGGCGGCACCGCCGAGGACCCCAAGGGCACCCCCGTCTTCGCCTGGAAGGGCGAGTCGCTGGCGGAGTACTGGGACGAAGCCGAGAAGGTCTTCGACTTCAAGGACGAGGCCGGCAACGTGATCGGCCCGAACATGCTCCTCGACGACGGCGGCGACATCACCCTCCTCGTCCACAAGGGTGTCGAGTTCGAGAAGGCCGGCGTGGTTCCGGGCCAGGACACGACTGACAACGAGGAGTACAAGGAGGTCCTCCGGGTCCTCGCTCGTTCGCTCGAGAACAATCCCACCCGCTGGACGAACATCGCCAACAACATCAAGGGTGTCTCCGAGGAGACCACCACCGGTGTGCTGCGCCTGTACGACCGCTTCAAGGAGGGCTCGCTCCTCTTCCCGGCGATCAACGTCAACGACTCGGTCACCAAGTCGAAGTTCGACAACAAGTACGGCTGCCGCCACTCGCTGATCGACGGCATCAACCGCGGCACCGACGTCATGATCGGCGGCAAGGTTGCCGTCGTGTGTGGCTACGGCGACGTCGGCAAGGGTTCCGCCGAGTCGCTCCGCGGCCAGGGCGCTCGCGTGATCATCACCGAGATCGACCCGATCTGCGCGTTGCAGGCAGCGATGGACGGCTACGAGGTCAAGCGCCTCGAGTCGGTCGTCGAGTACGCCGACATCTTCATCACCACGACGGGCAACTTCGACATCATCCGGGTCGAGCACTTCGAGAAGATGAAGCACCAGGCGATCGTCGGCAACATCGGCCACTTCGACAACGAGATCAACATGGCTGGTCTCGCCAAGATCGAGGGCATCGTCAAGGACGAGATCAAGCCGCAGGTCCACCAGTGGATCTTCCCCGACGGCAAGAAGGTCATCGTGCTGTCCGAGGGCCGTCTGCTGAACCTCGGCAACGCGACCGGCCACCCGTCGTTCGTCATGTCGAACTCCTTCACCAACCAGGTGCTCGCCCAGATCGAGCTCTTCACCAAGGTCGAGGAGTACCCCGTCGGCGTCTACGTGCTGCCGAAGCACCTCGACGAAGAGGTCGCCCGTCTGCACCTCGACGCCCTCGGTGTCGAGCTGACGATCCTGACCCAGGAGCAGGCCGACTACCTCGGCGTTCCGGTCGAGGGCCCGTTCAAGGCTGACGCATACCGCTACTGAGTTCCACGGTCAGGAGCCCCGCACCCACTCGGTGCGGGGCTTCTGCCTTCCTCCCACCTAGGATCGACCCATGACACCTCCCGCCGGCGCGCCGTCGTACCCCACCCGGGGACGGGTGCTTGTCGTCGATGACGACGCACCGCTGGCCGAGATGCTGGGCATCGTCCTCTCCCAGGAGGGCTTCGAGAGCCGGGTGTGCCCGCGCGGCGACCTCGCCCTCGCCGACTTCCGCGACTACCGCCCCGACCTGGTCCTGCTCGACCTGATGCTGCCCGGCAAGGACGGCATCGACGTGTGCAAGGAGATCCGGGCCGAGTCCGGCGTCCCTATCGTGATGCTCACGGCAAAGGGCGACACCGTCGACGTCGTGGTCGGGCTGGAGTCCGGTGCCGACGACTACGTCGTCAAGCCGTTCAAGCCCAAGGAGCTCGTGGCACGGATCCGGGCCCGCGTGCGTCGTACCGACAACGTCCCCCAGGAGACGCTCACCGTCAAGAACCTCGAGATCGACGTCGCCGGGCACTCGGTGACCCGCGACGGCGTCGAGATCTTCCTGACGCCGCTGGAGTTCGACCTGTTGCTGTGCCTGGCCCGCAAGCCCGGCCAGGTCTTCACGCGGCAACTGCTCCTCGAAGAGGTCTGGGGCTACCACCACGCCGCCGACACGCGCCTGGTCAACGTCCACGTGCAGCGCCTGCGTTCGAAGGTGGAGCACGACCCCGAGCACCCCGAGATCGTCCTGACCGTGCGGGGCGTCGGCTACAAGGCCGGCGCTGTCTAGGCCGACGGACATGGACGGATCCGACCTGTCCCGGTGGCTGCGCAGCCTCTGGGCCCGGGTCGCGCCGGAGGTACGACGTGCGCTCACCTTCTGGCGTCGGTCGATCCAGGCACGGGTCGTCGTCAGCACGGTCGTCCTGTCGGCGCTCACCGTCAGTGCGGTCGGCTGGATCCTGCTGCAGCAGACGAAGCAGGGCCTGCTCGAGCACCGCGTCGAGGTCGTCCTCGGTGAGGTCGACGCGGAGGTGAGTGATGCGAACGGCCGGCTCGCTGCCGCGTCGGGCACCGAGGTCAACGCGAGCCGCCAGCAGCGCGACCTGGTCGACCCGATCATCGACCGCGGCGTGAGTCGCGGGTACAGCGTCGTCCTGGCCGGACCGGAGGGGGAGGACCTGCCCCTGCGCGAAGGTGGCGGCGAGTACACCAGCGGCCTGGACCTGGTCAGCGTCCCGGAGAGCCTCGAGGCGCACTTCGATGGACTGGGCCGATCCACCGCCTGGACCTACACCAACATCGTGCAGACCGGCCCCGACGGCACGACGTCGCGGGCCGGCATCGTCGTCGGGGCGCAGGTGCCGTTGCCGTCGGACGGCAAGACCTACACGCTGTACTTCCTCTTCCCGCTCACCGAGGAGGAGGAGACCCTGGGCCTGGTCACCCGTGCGCTGCTCACCGCCGCGGGCCTGTTGCTGGTCCTGGTGGCGGGACTGACCTGGCTGGTGACGCGCCAGGTCGTGACGCCGATCCGGATGGCCCGACGGGTCGCGGAGCGACTCGCGTCCGGGCGCCTCCAGGAACGACTGCAGGTCCGGGGCGAGGACGACATCGCGCGGCTGGCGTATTCCTTCAACCAGATGGCCACGAACCTCCAGCGCCAGATCCGCCAGCTGGAGGAACTGAGCTGGGTCCAGCGCCGCTTCGTGTCCGACGTGTCGCACGAGCTGCGCACGCCGCTGACCACGGTGCGGATGGCGTCCGACGTCCTCCACGACGCCCGCGACGGGTTCGACCCGACGACGGCGCGCTCGGCCGAGCTGCTCCAGGCCGAGCTCGACCGGTTCGAGAACCTCCTCGTCGACCTCCTCGAGATCAGCCGCTTCGACGCCGGTGCGGCCCGGCTGGCGACCGAGGACGTCAACCTCGTTGAGGTCGTCGAGCGCGTGGTCACTGCTGCTCAGCCGCTGGCCGACCAGCGAGGCGTACGGGTCGTGATCGAGCAGCCCGACGACGAGGTGCGCGCCGAGGTCGACGTACGACGGATCGAGCGGATCGTGCGCAACCTGGTCACCAATGCCATCGACCACGCCCAGGCCGACGACCCGACCGAGGCGGTCATCGTCCGGCTGGCCTCGGACGCCGAGGCGGCCGGGATCACGGTCCGCGACCACGGCGTCGGGCTCGCACCGGGGGAGGCGGCGATGGTCTTCAACCGGTTCTGGCGCTCGGACCCCGCGCGCGCCCGGACCAGCGGCGGAACCGGGCTCGGCCTGGCGATCGCGCAGGAGGACGCCCACCTGCACGGGGGATGGCTGCAGGCCTGGGGCCGTACCGGCCAGGGCGCCCAGTTCCGGCTGACGGTCCCGCGGCATGCCGGGGCGACGCTGCGCAACAGCCCCCTCTCGCTGGTCCCCGACGACGCTGCGTCCACCGATGCCGGCATCGTGATCGGACCCGTCGTGGTGCCGACCCAGGAGGGCACCCGATGACCCGCCCGGCGACCCGCCTGACGACCCGCCCGGCTGCGATCGCCCGACAGGTGGCGATCGCCCTGTTCGCGGCCGTCCTGCTCGGCGGTTGTGTGACGTTGCCGACCGACGGTCCGATCGTCGAACGCAACGTCACCGACGAGGAGGACGTGCGCCAGGCCAGCGACATCGACGCCCGTCCGCCGACCGCCGGCGCGTCGCGCACCGAGGTCGTCGCCGGGTTCCTCGACGCGATGACGGCCTGGCCGATCCAGACCAGCGTGGCCAAGAAGTACCTCACCGGCGGCGCCGCCGCGCAATGGAATCCCGAGCAGGAGACCATCGTCTACAGCGACACCCTGCCGGTCCGCGAGGTCGGCGGCTCCGTCTCCGTCGAGCTCACGGCTGCCGACCGCCTGGACGCCGTCGGTGGCTGGCGTGGTCCGGTGCCGGCCAACGAGCTCACGATGGGATTCCGCGTCACGGTGGAGGACGGCGAGTACCGCATCGCCGACCCGCAGGACGCACTGGTGGTCCCGGCCACCTGGTTCCAGCAGCGCTATCGCCAGGTGTCCCTGTACTACTTCGACCCGCTCGCCCAGATCCTGGTGCCGGAGCCGGTCTTCGTGCCGGAGGGCGACCAGCTCGCCACCAGCCTCGTCTCGGGACTGCTGGCCGGGCCGCCGCCCCTGGCCCGCGGAGTGGTCCGCTCCTTCCTCCCGTCCGGCCTCAGCGTCGGCCTCTCCGTCCCCGTCGACAAGTCCGGCGTCGCTGACATCACGCTCGTCGGTGACGCCCCGAAGGTCACCTCGGAGGAAGCCGAGCTGATGCTCGCCCAGCTGGCGTGGACACTGCGCCAGGACGACGACATCACGGCGCTCCGCGTCACCGTCGGCGGCTTCGACCTGCCGTTGCCGGGTGGCGCGTCGACGTACCCCGTCAACGGTGGCCAGGCCTTCGATCCGGCCGGCGCCGGCGCCACCACGCTGCTCTTCGGCCTGACCCGGGGACGGCTGGTCTGGGGGACCGCTGGCAACCTGGTTCCGGCCACGGGGCCGTTCGGAGACGAGGGTGCCGGTATCGAGGTGGCAGCCGCCCGGCCGGACGGCGAGCAGGTCGCCGTCGTCGACGGGAGCAGCCGGCGGGTGCGGGTCGGATCGGTCCGCGAGACGGCGGACGCCCCACCGACCCGGACGGTGCTGAGTGGCGGGACGTACGCCCGGCCGTCGTGGGACGCCAGCGGACGACTGTGGGTGCTCGAGCGCCGCCGTTCCGGATCGGTCGTGTGGCTCGTCGACGGCGATGGCGTGCGCCAGGTGGACGTGCCCGGCGTGACGGGCGAACAGGCCCACCAGCTCATCGTGTCCCGCGACGGCACCCGACTGGTGGCGGTTCTGCGCACCAGCCGGGGCGACGAGGTCGTGGGGGCCCGCGTGGTGATCAACGGCCGCGGCGGCATCGCCCGCGCGCGGGCGCCGTACCTCGTCCACGCGGCCAGCAACGGGCGGATCGTCGACATGGCGTGGACCAGTCCGATCCGGGTCGGGTTGCTGACCCCGACCGCACCCGGCACCCTCTCCGAGGTCGACGTGGTGGCTGCCGACGGCGCAACCGTGGGTGTGGACGAGCTGTCGACGATCGTGTCGGGCGCCCTGATCGGCCTGGCCGGCACGCCGACCCCCGGCCCACCGATGCTGGCCGTCTACGCCGACCGGTACGTCGACATCGTGCAGCAGGACGCGTACGACGCCGCGGACGCGCTGCTCACCCAGCTCGACTACGCCGGGTAGTTCTCCACGCTCGTTCTCCACAGCACCGTGGCCGGCAGTTGTCCGGCGACGGTGCGGTTGATGGGGTGGGGCGGTGCGCCTGCTGCCCGTGCTCGCCGACGGCTTCGTCGACCTGGTCCTCGGGTCGGCGTGCGTGGCCTGCCTCCGGCCGGGGCGGGCACTCTGCCCGGACTGCCGGGACGCGCTGCCTTCCGGGGCCGCCGTGCGCTGGCCCACCCCGACGCCACCCGGCCTGGTGCCGCCGTACGCGACGGGCGCCTATGACGACGCGCTGCGCTCGATGGTGCTCGCGCACAAGGAGCGGCGGGTGCTCGCCCTCGCCCGCCCCCTCGGGGACCTGCTGGCCTGCTCGGTCGGTCAGGCGCTGGAGGACGCGCGCTGCGGTGCCGGCGCCCCCGTCGTCCTGGTGCCCGTGCCCTCCCGACCTGCAGCAGTCCGCCAACGCGGACACGATCCGACCCTCACGATGACCCGGGCCGCCGCGCGCCGCCTCGCGGTCGAGGGCAGGACCGTGGCCACCCTCCAGTTGCTGCGACTGCGCCCCGGCGTCATCGACCAGGCCGGCCTCGACACGCGCGGGCGCGCAGCAAACCTCGCCGGTTCCATGGCGGCACCCTCCGCCGTCGTACGACGCCTGGGGGAGCGGTTCCCCCACGCCCATGTCGTGCTGTGCGACGACGTCCTCACGACCGGCGCGACGCTCCGCGAGGCGCAACGGGCGCTCGAGGCCACGGGCATCACCGTCCTCGCATCGGCCACCGTCGCGGCCACCCGGCTGCGTGACCGGAGGCCCAAGTTCGGGTGAAGCCTTTCGTCCGCTTCGACAACGGACTAACGTCTCTACATGGAGTCCGCCCGGGTCCGTGGTTGCGTCGTACAGGTGGGGCAGGCGCCCGGCCGGGTACGGCAAGCCGATGCCAGTCGCAGGCGAAACGGTCCACGTAAGTCGACCCCCGGGTCGACGATCACGGTGCGGCTTAGTCGTAAGTCCTGCCTCGGACCGGACGTCAGATACGTCCGAATCCGGGAGAAGGCCAGTAGTGGCACCAAGCTGCGGAAGCCTCAGCAGGCGATTGTGGGGACGAAGACCAGGTCGGCCGGGCGGACTCCTTCAATGGCGCGAGCGCGGCTTCGCCGCAGCGCGGGCAGCAAGCTGCCGCCGACGGCTCTCGCCGCGCTGCCGCGCACGCAGTTGGCTTGCGCGGAGCATCCCTTGGCTTGGCGGCAAGCCTTGGGCGCCGGCCCTCGCCGCGCTGCCGCGCTATCAATCGTCCCGCCCCAGGCGGCGGGAGCACCCATCACCGATTCCCATGGAGGTAACTGATGGACGTTGTGGTCACCGGAAGGCACTGCGAGATCTCGGACCGGTTCCGGGCGCATGCAACCGAGAAGCTCGCGAAGTTGGAGAAGCACGACCACCGCATCATGCGGGTGCACGTCGAGGTTGACTCCGAACCCAACCCGCGCCAGCACGACCACGCTGTCCATGTGGAGCTCACCGCGTACTCCAAGGGTCCGGTGATCCGGGCCGAAGCGGCTGCCGACGAGAAGATGGGCGCGCTGGACCTGGCCATGGACAAGATGGCGGCCCAGATGCGCAAGGCCGCCGATCGAAGGCGGGTGCACAAGGGACGCCCCGAACGGGTCTCGGTCGGACGGGCCCTGTCGGACCTGGAGATCGCGACCGACGAGGTGGCCGAGGACGACGTGTCGATCGAGCGCCAG
This sequence comes from Nocardioides sp. CPCC 206347, assembly GCF_048654605.1. Taxonomy (NCBI): domain Bacteria; kingdom Bacillati; phylum Actinomycetota; class Actinomycetes; order Propionibacteriales; family Nocardioidaceae; genus Nocardioides; species Nocardioides sp. CPCC 206347. The sequence continues at coordinate 861,055 of NZ_JBMCYZ010000001.1, read as the reverse complement.
GTCGGACCGATCACCGTCACCGGCGACGGCCCGCTCGTGGTCCGCGAGAAGACCCACCCGGCCAGCCCGATGACGCTCGACCAGGCGCTCTACGAGATGGAGCTGGTCGGCCACGACTTCTACCTGTTCGTCGACAAGGAGAGCGAGCGGCCGGCGGTCGTCTACCGCCGTCGTGGCTACGACTACGGCGTCATCTCCCTCGACATCGGCGCCCGGGAAGGCTGAGCCTGTCCGCAGATCCGATGGCCGGCCCGCTGTTTCCGGGGCCGGCCATTCGGCACGCGGCGGGCTAGACCGCCGTCGCATCGGGAAGTCGTGCCATGATGCCTGAGTGACGAGTGGGACAACGCCGAGCGGGACAGGGGGCAACGGGTGAGCGGACCGGTTCGCGTGGCAGTGGTCGACGACCAGGAGCTCTTCCGTCGCGGCCTGACGATGCTGCTCGGCATCGAGGCCGGCATCGAGGTCGTCGGCGAGGCCGGCGACGGTGCCGAGGGCGTGGCCCTGGCGATCAGCACCGTTCCCGATGTCGTCCTGCTCGACGTACGCATGCCCAAGCAGTCGGGCATCGAGGCGTGCGTCGCGATCAAGGAAGCGGTCCCGATGACGAAGATCATCATGCTGACCGTGTCCGACGACGAGGCCGATCTCTACGAGGCCGTCAAGAGCGGTGCCTCCGGCTACCTGCTCAAGGACTCCTCGATCGAGGAGGTCGCGCAGGGCATCCGGGTGGTGGCCGACGGCCAGTCCCTGATCAGCCCGTCGATGGCCGCCAAGCTGATCGACGAGTTCAAGACCATGTCGACGCCCGAGCGCACCGCGGGCACCGCGCTGAAGCTGACCGAGCGCGAGCTCGAGGTGCTGCGCCTGGTCGCGCGGGGCCTGAGCAACCGCGACGTCGCCTCCCAGCTCGCGATCAGCGAGAACACCGTGAAGAACCACGTGCGCAACATCCTCGAGAAGCTGCAGCTGCACTCGCGCATGGAGGCGGTCATGTACGCCGTCCGCGCGAAACTGGTCAATCTGGACTGACCGAGCGCGTCTTCGGAGGAGAAGGGGGCAGCAAGCTGCCGCCGACCTCCTCCCGCCGCGCTGCCGGTTGTCTGGACTGACCGAGCGCGCTCCGTGCTGCTGGGGGCGGATCCGCCCGCAGCAGCAAGCCCTTGGGCGACTCGTCGCGCGCTGCGACGCTCAAGTGCATGAACGCACCCACCGCGAGCTTCCTCGACGACGACCTGGGCAGGCGGCTCCTCGAGCAACGCACGATCCTGCTCGGGACCGAGCTGGACCAGACGCTCAGCAACCGCATCACGACGGCGCTGCTCATGCTCGCCGCCGATGACGAGAAGACGCCCATCTCCCTCTGGATCAACTCGGTCGGCGGGTCGGTTCCCGGCATGCTGGCGATCCGCGACGCGATGCGGCTGATCCCCAACACCGTCACCACGGTCAACCTCGGCATGGCCTACAGCGCCGGCCAGTTCCTGCTCAGCGCCGGTACCCCGGGGCACCGCTACCTGTTGCCCCACTCCAAGGTCCTGCTGCACCAGGGCTCGGCAGGCTTCGGAGGTACGGCCGGCGACATCGCGATCCAGGCGGAGACGCTGCGCGACAACCGCGACACCGTGCTCGGGCTGATCTCCGCCGACACCGGACAGCCGGTCGAGACGGTCGAGAAGGACTCCCGCCGCGATCGCTGGTTCAACGCGGAGCAGGCGATCGCCTACGGCTTCGCCGACCACGTCGTCGCGTCGCTGGCGCAGATCCGGCCCGCCCCGCAACGATCCCTCGGCCTGGGACTTCGCCCGGCGGTGTCGGCATGACGACCTACCCGATCCCCTACGTGACCACGCAGACCCCGCGCGGCGAGCGCACCACCGACATCTACTCGCGCCTGTTGGCGGATCGCGTCGTCTACCTCGGTACGCCGATCGACGACGGGGTCGCCAATGCCCTGATCGCCCAGCTGGTGCACCTGGAGTCGGAGAACCCGGAGGCACCGATCAACCTGTACATCAACTCACCGGGCGGATCGATCCCGGCGATGCTGGCGGTGTACGACGCCATGCAGTTCGTGCGCCCACCGGTCGAGACGACGTGCGTGGGCCAGGCCGTCGCCACCGCCGCCGTGCTGCTGGCCGGCGGTGAGCCCGGCCACCGGCAGATCCTGCGCCATGGCCGGGTGGTGCTGCACCAGCCGGCGGCCGAGTCCCGCGGCACCATCCCCGACCTGATCCTGGAGACCGAGGAGATCGAACGGGTGCGGTCCCTGCTCGAAGAGCTGTTGGCCACGCACACCGGGCGCACGCCACACCAGGTGCGCGAGGACACCGAACGTGACCTGGTGCTCACCGCGCAGGCAGCCGTCGACTACGGGCTGGTCGACGCGGTGATCACGCAGCGAGGCACACCGGGCCCGTCGGCGTACTCCTGATCGCGCGCGAGGCGACCTCGCGCACACTGCTGCCGAGGGCGCCGGCGATGGCGGCGAGGAGCTCGGAGCTGGGGTCCTTGAGGCCGCGCTCGAGCTCGGAGAGGTACTGGGTCGAGACGCCCGCCCGCTCGGCGACGTCACGCAGCCGCCAGCCGGCGGCCAAGCGTTGCTCGCGCAGCTGCTTGCCGACCTGCTCGCGCCACAACGGCTCGGGGGTGGGTGGCTTGAACGCGATGACCTGGCCCATGTCGGCCACGGTAGGTCGGTGACGGGCGGGGCGACGAATGGTTCTGCTGTCAGCAGAACGGCCAGGACGGCGGTGTCGGCGCGGTCTCCTAGGGTGGCGGCGTGAGCACCCAGACCTTGTCGCGCGCGCAGGCGCGCCGGATCGCACTGGGTGCGCAGGGCTTCCTCGACGCGCGCCACGCCACCCCGAACCTGCGGACCTTCGACCGCACCCTCGCCCGCACCGGCGTGCTCCAGGTCGACAGCGTCAACGTCCTGCAGCGGGCGCACTTCATGCCGCTCTACTCCCGGATGGGGCCGTACGACGTCGACCTGCTCGCGCGCGCTGCGGCCGGTCGGCAGCGCCGGGTCGTGGAGTACTGGGCACACGTCCAGGCGTTCATGCCCGTCGAGCTCTGGCCGGCCATGCGGCACCGGATGGACGCCCATCGCGCGAAACGGGGCAAGTGGTCCTTCGTGGCCGAGGACGACGCGCTGGAGGCTGCCCTGATCGCGGAGATCGCGGACCGCGGTCCGAGCACGGCGCGCGAGCTCGATGACGGCCTGCCGCGCACCAAGGAGCACTGGGGCTGGAACTGGTCACGCACCCGCCGGATGCTCGACTACCTCTTCACGGTGGGCGACCTGGCCATTGCCGGTCGCAACAGCCAGTTCGAGATCCGCTACGAACTGCCTGAGCGCGTGTTGCCGTCGGCCGTTCTCGAGGCCCCTGCGCTGACCGAGGCCGAGGCGCACGTCGAGCTGGTCCGGAGGGCAGCCCGGTCACACGGTGTCGGCTCGGCCCACTGCCTGGCCGACTACTACCGGATCAGGATCGGCGAGGCGCGGGTCGCGATCGAGTCGCTGGTCGACGCCGGGGAGCTGGAGTCCGTGCAGGTCGAGGGGTGGCGCCGTCCGGCGTACCTGCACCACGAGGCCCGGCTCCCGCGGCGGGTCCGCGCACGCGCGCTGCTCAGCCCGTTCGATCCGGTCGTGTGGGAGCGGGACCGCGCCGAGGCGTTGTTCGACTTCTTCTACCGGATCGAGATCTACGTCCCTGCTGCCCAGCGGGTGCACGGCTACTACGTCCTGCCGTTCCTCCTGGGCGACACGATCGTCGGCCGGGTCGACCTCAAGGCCGACCGGGCGAGGTCGCGCCTGTTGGTGCAGTCCGCGTGGTCCGAGCCGGGCGCACCCGCGGACACGGCGGCCGAGCTCGCCGCGGAGCTCCACCAGCTCGCCGGCTGGCTGGGGCTGGACGAGGTCGTCGTCGCACCGAAGGGCGACCTGGCGCCGGCACTGGCGGGCGAGGTCAGTGCGCAGGGGTAGCTGACCGGACGGTCGTCGTCGTTCTCTCCGGTGGGGCTACTGCCGGGGGACGGCACCGGACCCACGGCCCTGGGTGCCTGGGGGCGGATCGGTGCAGCGCACGTCGGTCACGGGTGCCCGGCGACGGGTGTCCTGGATGTCCCGCTGGACCTTCGTGTCGTAGATGCAGTTCCTGAGGATCCGGGGGACCAACGCGACCCGGCCGCTGCCACCGCGCGTGCTGCCGGCCATCACGTCGGCCTGCATCGGCACCCAGTCCAGCCAGTGCTGGAGGCCGCGGAGGTGACGCGCGGCCATCTCGGTCACCGGTACGCCGTTCTGCAGCATCCGGCGGAGCTCGGGTGAGGTCGCGCGCCACCAACGGTCCAGACGCGGCAGCAGGTCGAGCGAGGTCGTCACGGTCCGGCGGATGTCAGGGGTGGCCTTTGCGAGGGACGCGGCGATCAGCTCGAGGTCGTGCGACATCCCGCGGATCTCGGGAGAGAGCTCGGCCACGGTCGCCAGCGGCTTCTCGGCGCGTCGGGCGAGCAGGGTGAGATCAGGCTCCAGCCGCCGCAGCATGGCGAAGGCCGTCTCCATCTCGATGGCGAGGGCCCGCAGGTCGACGTCCTCCTCGGCGTTGCCGAAGATGGCCGCCGTCTCGTCGGCGATGGTGCGGATGTCCGCGACGTCGAGGTGGGACATCAGCCCCTGGGCGTGCGCGAGCACGTCGGGCACGTTGACCGGGACCGAGGTGTCCGAGACCGCCACGGTGGCTCCGTGGGCGAGGTAGGGCCCGCCGTCGCTCCGAGGCCGTACGTCGAGGTACTGCTCGCCCACGGCGGACAGGTTGCGCACCTCCATCGTGCTGTCCTCCGGCACGTCGACGTCCGACTCGATCTCGAGCAGCGCGACGGCGCCGATGCCGGGTTCGGTGCCGAGGTTCACCTCGAGGACCTCGCCGATCCGCTGACCGCGGTAGGTCACGACCGAACCCTCGTGGAGTCCTGCTGCCTGGGGGAGCTGGACCGTGAGGTGGTACGGATTGCGGAACAGGGAACCACCGACGACGGTGTCGGCGACGTAGAGCACGCCTCCGATGAGGATGAACAGGATCAGCGCCTGCGCAAGGTGACTGCGCCGCTTCCACGCGCGGGCGGTGTCGGCGACCTGTTCCGTCGAGGTCCGTTCGATCGTGGTCATGGGGTCCCCGCCTTCGCCAGCTCAGCCAGGTCGAGCAGGAAGGTCAGGTCGAAGTTCGCGTAGTCACCCGGTGCGGCCAGGTCGCTGCCCGAGGCGAAGGCGACCAGCCCTTCCATCACGCCCTCGATGTCCTTGCGGCCGCGCAGCAGCGTGCGGACGACCGGACCCATGTCCTCGAGCTGGCTGACCAGGTCGTCGCGCACGGCACGCGTCAGCGGTGTCGCCACGACATCGAACTGCCGCAGTGACTCCATCGCGGCGACGAGATCGATGCGCTGGGCGTCGAACGACACGACCAGGTCGGTGAGGTCGGTCAGCGACCGGGTGATGTCCGGCAGGTCGCCGGCCAGTTTCCTGGTGAGCCGGTCCAGGGCGCGGGTGAGGCGGTCGATGCGGGGGAACTCGGTGTTCAGGTCGGTGACCGCGGTGTCGAGGCGACCGAGCAGGCTCCGAACGTCCTGCGCATTGCCGGTCAAGGCGACGTTGAGCTGCTTCACGATGGTCGAGATGTCGGCGAAGCTGCCACCGGTCACGACCGTCGACAGGGCCGACAGCAGGTCGGTCACGTCGGGTGCGGAGCCCGTCGCTGCCACCGGCAGGGAATCGCCCGCACGCAACGGCTCGCCCTCGGCGCCGGGGAACAGCTGGACGAACGCAGTCCCCATGGGTGAGGTCAGCCGGATCTCGGCCCGGGAGGTGTCGCGGAGCTCAACCGTGGTCGACAGCGCCAGCTCGACCTCGGCGACGTACTCGCCCGCCTCGACGGCGTTCACCTGCCCCACGGTCGCGCCGTCGAGCTTGACCGGAGCGTCCACGGGCAGGTTGAGGGCGTCATCGAACTCCACCGTGATGGTGTACGTCGGCCCGCTGACCAGGCTCGGCATCGGGACGTCGTCCAGGCTCAAGCCGCAACCGGAGGCGAGAGCACCCACAGCGAGGACCAGCGCAGCAGCCGTCGTTCTCATGCGGCACCGCCCAGCAACGTGGTGAAGAGCCCGTCGAGGACGGGATCGAGGAGGCCGGACCCGTCGGTGTCGAACAGTGCCCCACACAGCTCGGTGCCCGCCGAGCCACCGAGGGTCTCTGCGAAGACGGCGCAGCTGTGGCTGCGGAAGGCGGCCGCGAACGGACCGACGGCGAACGAGAACTGGACACGCAGGCGGCCCTGGTCCCAGTCGTAGGCCCGCGCGAAGTTCTCGGCCATGGTCGGCATCACGTCGAAGGCCTCCGACAGCGAGTCCTGGTTCTCCCGGACGATGCCGACGACGTCCGCGAGACCGGCGAGGTCCTCACCGAGGACCTCGCCGTTGTCCTTCAGGAACTGGTTGGTGAGCCGGGTCAGCTCGTCGAGGCTGCCCAGGGTGGCCACCAGCTCGTCGCGCTCGTCGGCGAGGACGCTGGTCGTGTCGGCTGCCGCGCGGGTGAACGAGCGCAGCTGTCGATCACGCTGGCCCAGCGTCGTCACCAGTTCGAGGAGGTTGGCCGTCACGGCGGTGAGGTCGGCGTCCTTGTCGTTGATCGCGGCCAGGGCGTCGCGGCTCTCGGCGAGCGCGCTGCGCAGGTGGGGGCCGTTGCCCTTGAGTGCTGCCGCAGTCGTGGACAGGGCCTCGCCGAGTCCCTTGCCGCCCTTGCCGTCGCCGAGGTCGGCGTCGAGGGCGAGAACCAGGTCGTCGATCGCCTTGGCGATCTCGTCGACCGTGGCGGGGGAGCGGGTGTGGTCGGCGTCGATGCGGGCGCCGGAGGCGAGCTTCGGGCCGCCGGTGTAGGCCGGCCCCAGCTCGATGAACCGGTCGGTCACCAGCGAGCCCTGCAGGATCTGTGCGCCGGCGTCCTTCGGGAGCTCGGTGCCGGGCTCGAGGTGCATGACGACACGCATCGACGTGCCCCGCGGTTCGACATCGACGATCTCGCCGATGTGCACCCCGAGGTAGGTCACCTCGTTGCCGACGTAGACGCCGGTGGTGTCGACGAAGTCGGCGCTCACCACCAGCGCGTCCGGGTCCTCGCCGTCGAGCCAGCCGAGCATGCGGACACCGGACACGGCGAGCGCGAGCAGGAGGGCGCCGGCCAGGAGGCCGAACACCTGACGCCGGTAGATGTGCGCGTTCACTGGCAGTCCTCGGGGGTGATCGAGCAGACCAGGTCGTCGGGAACGATGGCCCAGGGAGCGTTGACGCCGAGCCAGGGACCGTCGCCGGTGGCGTTGGTGAACACCCGCATGGTCGGCCCGGCCAGCTCCAGCGTGCGGTCGAGCAGCTTGCGGTGCCTGGTCAGCACCCCGACCACCGTGCGCAGGTCACGCAGCGCCGGCTTCAGCTGCGGCGCGGTCTTTCGTACGACGGCCGTGAGCCCGGTGACGAAGCGGTGGGCGTCGTCCAGCAGCGCCTGGATGGTGTCCTTGCGCTGCTGGACCATCAGCATCAGGGCGGTGCCGTTGGCGAGGATGTCGTCGAGCTCGTCGGTCTGGTCGAGCACCAGGCTGGTGACGGCACGGGTGGAGACGAGCAGGTCATCGATCTGTTGCTCGCGGTCGTTGACGATCGCCGAGACGCCGGCAATGCCGTCGAGGGCGTCGCGGATGGCGGTGGGCGCGATGTCCAGGTCCGTGGCCAGGACGTCGACAGCCTGCTGGATCCGGTCGAGATCGAGTGCTTCCACCTGCGGTGTCGCCTCGAGCCAGAACCGCTCGATGGTGTAGCTGTCGCTGGCGTGTTCGGCGGCGATCGTGGCGTCGTCGGCCAGTGGGCGCCCGTCGCCGGGAGTCAGGGACAGGAACCGTTCACCGAGGATCGAGAGCAGCTTGACCTCGGCGTTGCTGTCGTCGGTGATGCCGAGGTCCTCGGGGGACTGGGTGAGCGCGAACGTCACGTCGACCTCGTCGCGGTCGGCGCTGACCCCGGTCACCTTGCCGACCTTCAAGCCGGCGACCCGAACGTCGTCGCCTGCCTCGATGCCTGCGGCATGGTGCAGTCGCACGTGGTAGGCGGGCTCCCCGCCGATGCTCCTGATGCCGAGCAGGACGAGTGCGGCCACGGCGCAGATGACCACGATGCGCAACGGCCAGGCCAGGCGGCCCCAGGCGTCTCCCATCACCGGCACCTCTTCGAGTGGCGGTCGCCGGCAACGCCGAGATCGATGGACGGCCCACCGGCGAGCTTGAGGAAGTGGGTGCAGACGAAGACGTTGAGATAGCTGCCGTAACCGAGCGTCCGGAGGTAGACCTCGAGCTGTTGCGGGACGGCGGCGCCGGTGCGGGCGAGGAGGTCCTTCCTGTCGGCAAGGAAGCCGAACCACGGCTGCGCCAGACCTGTCACGTTGACGATCGGCCCGCTGACGCCGTCGACGAGGTCGGCAGTCGTGGCGGAGAGCCGGGCGATGCCGTCGAGGCTCGCTGCGATGCGATCACGGTCGGAGGCGAGCCCGCTCGTCAGTGAGTCGAGTCCGTGGACGAGCTCGGAGAGCTCGGTGCGGTGGTCGTTGGTGGTCTGCAGCACGAGGGTGACGTTGTCGACGACGCGGGCGAGGGTGTCCTCGCGGTCGACGAGGCCCGAGGTGAGGTCGGCGGTCTGCTCGAGGAGGTGCTCGATCGTGGGCCCCTGGCCCTGCAGCACCTGGACGATGTTCGTCGCGAGCTGGTTGAGGTCGCCCGGCTGCAGCAGCTCGAAGATCGGCTCGAACGCGTTGAACATCGCGGTCAGGTCGAGCGCCGGGCGGGTCCGTTCCAGCGGGATCCGGTCGCCGTCGGCGAGTCGCGCAGCGTCGGCGGTGCGGTCGGCACGGGTGAGGTCGACGTAGCGCTGACCCATCAGGTTGAGGTAGTCGATGGAGGCCGTGATGTCTTCGTGGAGGACCTGGTCCGCGGCCACATTCATCGTGACCACCGCGAGACCTCGCTCCTTGCCCGTTCCGACGCGCGTCTCGGTGACCCGCCCGACCCGCACGCCCGACACCCGGACGTCGTCGCCGGCCCGGAGCCCGGTGGCGTCGCGGAAGACCGCGGTCACGGTGATCGCGTCGCCACGCTGGGCGCGCGACAGGGTGCCGGACACCATCGCTGTCAGCACGACGGCCACCAGGGTGAAAACGGCGACCCCTGCCACCGCGCCCTTGTGGCGGCGCAGCTCGCTCAGTTGCCTGCCCATCAGCGCGCACCCCCGCAGTTGCCCCTGAGGCCTCGATAGGTCGGGCAGTCGGCGGGATCGGTCGCGTCGTAGGGGTTGAGCATCTCGATGGTGAGCGCGCCCTCCATCTGGATCCTTCCGCCCTGGACCGCCTTGGCGCCGTTGCGCAGCAGCGCCGGGACCTTCTGCAGGAGCTGGGCGAAGGCGGGGTAGCGCTGGGCGAAGACCTCGAGGTTCGCTGCGGTGGCGTTGAGCAGGCGAGCGGTGTCGGCGCCATGGGCCCGCAGGAACGAGGTGACGCCTTCGTCGCCTGCCAGCAGGGTCGACAGGCCACGCAACAACGTGGTGGTGCCCTGCTGCTCCTCGACCAGTGTCTTCGCGAGCGGCCGGGTGTCGCGCAGCGCCGAGATCAGCTGCGGCTCGATGTCGGCCATCAGGTCGGAGTCGTCGGTGAGCAGGTCGAGATCGCGCTGGACCTGGGGTTGCAGCTCCTCCCAGCGGCCGAGGAACGCGTCGCTGTCACGAATCATCGTGGCGAGCTCGGTGCCGCGGCCGTCGAGGGCGTCGGCGAGCTGGGTCAGGGCGAGGTCCCACTGGGCTGGATCGACGGAGGCCAGCAGCCGCTGGGTTGCCGAGAACGTGTCCATCAGGCGCACGGTGGTTGTCGACTCGTCGGCGCGGACGACGTCGCCGTCGCTCAGGTGCGTCGCGGCCGCCGCGGTCGGGGCCGGGTCGGTTCCGGAGGCGGCCACCAGGTCGACGTACTCGTTTCCGAAGAGGGTTCCCGGCAGCACCCGTGCAGTGACGGCGGCCGGGATGAGCTGGGCGTGCTGGGGTGCGACGAGCACCTGCGCCTCGGGGCCGGCCGGGTCGACCGACACGACGCGGCCCACCCGCAGCCCGTTGTACTTCACGTCGGAGTTGATGCCAAGGGTGTCGCCCACCGTGGGCAGCAGCACCCGCACCCGGACGTCGCTGCTCAGCACGCCGACTGCCTGCAGGGCGAGGAACCCGCCGAGCAGGCCGAGCATCAGGCCCCCGACCAGGCCGACTCCTGCCAGTCGCAGACGCAGGGTCCGCGGCGAGACCTGGGCGTGGGGATAGAGGAATTCGCTCATCGGTTCACCCTGAGATCTGGACCTGCTGGTCGGCGCCCCACAGCAGGAGCGTCAGCAGGATGTCGACGATGGTCAGGGAGATGATGCTGGCCCGGATGGCGCGGCCGGTGGCCCGACCGACGCCCTCGGGGCCACCGCTCGCAGTGAAGCCGTGGTAGCAGTGGATGAGGGTCACCACCGTGGTCAGGACGACCACCTTGATGGCGGAGTAGAAGACGTCGATCGGTGCGACGAACGTGCGGAAGTAGTGGTCGTACGTGCCGGCGGACTGGTTGTAGAACGTCGTGACCATGAAGTCGGTGGCGACATAGGTGCCGACCAGGCCGATGAGGAAGAGGGGCAGGACGATGACCCATGCGGCGATGAGGCGGGTGCTGATCAGGTAGGGGATCGGCCGGATGGCCATTGCCTCGAGGGCGTCGATCTCCTCGCTGATCCGCATGGCGCCGATGCGGGAGGTGAAGCCGCAGCCGATGCGGGCCGCGAAGCCGAGCGAAGCCACCATGGGAGCGAGCTCGCGGGTGTTCGCGTAGCCCGAGATGAACCCGGTCAGCGGGGCCAGCCCGATCACGTCGAGACCCTGGTAGCCCTCGAGCCCGACCTCGGTGCCGGTCAGGGTCGACAGGAGGAGTACGACGCCGACGACTCCGCCGCCGACCAGGAAGATGCCCGACCCGAGGGTCACCTCGGCGAGCACGCGGGAGACCTCGCCCCGGTAGCGAGTCAGGGCGAGCGGCAGTCCGGCGACTGCGCGCCAGGCCATCACCAGTTGCAGGCCGATCCCGGCGAGCGGCCCGACGACGGCCTGGTCGACGGCCTCGGCAGGCGAGGGGACATTCATGCGGTTGCTCATCCGATCGGTCCTCCGGCGAACGTGCTGTGCACCTGCGAGATCACGAAGTTGGCAGCGAACAGCAGCACGAAGTTGGTGACGACCGCGCTCGTGACGGCCTCGCCGACACCGGTCGGCCCGCGGTCGGCGTTGAGGCCCTTGTACGACGACACGACGGCGCAGATCACGGCGAAGATCGCCGCCTTGGCGAGGGAGAGGTACAGGTCCGACAGCTGTGCCAGCGTCGTCACCGAGGCCAGGTAGCTCCCGGGGGGAAGGTCCTGGATCACGACGCTGACCGAGAGCGTGGTGATGATGGTGAAGAACATGACCACGCCGTTGAGCAGGACGGCCACGGCGATCGTCGCGAAGAGCCGGGGCACCACCAGGCGTTCGATAACCGGGAGCCCCATGACTTCCATGGCGTCGAGCTCCTCGCGGATCCGGCGCGAGCCGAGGTCGGCGCAGATGGCCGAACCGGCCACGCCGGAGAGCATCAGGGCCGTGATCAACGGTGAGGCCTGACGCACGACGGCGAGGGTGTTGCCGGCGCCGGTGAAGGAGACCGCGCCGACTTCCTGCGCCAGGACGCCGACCTGCAGGGCGAGGATGATGCCGAACGGCACCGAGACGGCCAGGGCCGGCAAGGTGCAGACGCGGATGGTGTACCAGGTCTGGACGACGGTCTCTGCGACCGGGAAGCGCCGACCGGTGATGGCGTTGGCCGTCGAGGTGAACATCTTGCGGGCGAAGGCCAGCATGGCGACCAGCTCGACAAGTGGCTTGCGCAATGCGGGGAGCACCTTGCCCGGGCTGGTTGCCGACATGGATTCCCCCTTGCTCTCGATGGTGTGGCCGCGCGCAGAATGACAGTTCTACTGTGACACTCGATACTGTCCACTGGACCGCGTTCCGCGTCAAGCCCGACGTTGCCAGACTGAAATGACAGTTGTACTGTGACAGTTATGAGCGCTGCCTCCGTGGTTGATCCGGATCGGGACCCCGATGGGCAGGGGCTGCGCACCATCGACGAACTCGCCACCGCTGCTGGCCTGACGGTGCGGACGACGCGCTACTACGCGAGCCTGGGCCTGTTGCCGCCGCCGGCCCGCCGCGGCCGGATGGCCTGGTACGACGACACCCACCTCGCGCGCCTCGAGATGATCCGGGCGCTCCAGGGGCACGGCTTCACGCTCCAGGCCGTCGAGGGATTCCTCTCCTCCCTGCCGGAGGACGCCGGTGTCGAGGACCTCGCCGTGCAGCGCGCGATGCTGACGTCCTGGACCGTCGGTGCGCCTCAGGAGTTCACTCGCCGACAGCTCGACCAGCACGCCGGTCGGCGATTGAGTGACGACGAGATCGCACTCATCGAGGAACTGGGCATGGTGCACCGGTCCGGGAGTGAAGGTGGGGAACGGTTCACGCCCGTCCACGGCTTCGACGTGGCCGTCGCACTCCTCGACCTCGACATCCCCGTCAGCGGCATGCGTCTCGCGGGTGAGGCGATCTCGCACCACATGTCGGCCCTCGCCGTCGATCTGACCGGGATCCTCCGCGACGAGGTGATCGAGCCGTGGCGGCGCGAGCAGAACCACTCACGCGACGAAGCAGCCCAGCTCGAGGGCACGCTCGCGCGCCTGCGCCAGCTCACCCTCGACGCGATCGTGAGCGCCTTCCGCCGTTCCGCCAACGACGTGATCGCCCGATCGCTCCACCGGAGGTGACCCGATGACCGCCCAGCCCCACGAGACCCAGCCCGCCGACACCCAGCCCGCCGGCACCCGCTCGCCGTACACCGGCCCGTCGGCGTACGCCTCGATCGCCTCGGAGCAGGGAATGCTGCTGGCGGCAGGGTCTGCCGTGATGTACCAGCTCGCCGTTCCCGGGGTCGGGCTCGGTGTCGCCGAGCACAGCACGACCCTGGAGCGGCCGGTCGACCGGCTGCGCACCACGCTCACCTATGTCTATGCGATGACGCTCGGCACTCCCGAGGAGCAGCAGGCGATCGCGCGCATGGTCAACAAGGCCCACGGGCCGGTGCGGGCCGCGGGACGCTACAGCGCCTTCGACCCCGACCTGCAGCTGTGGGTCGCGGCGACGCTGTACCAGCAGGGCGAGTTCATCTACGAGAAGCTGTTCGGTCCGATGCCGGAGGAGATGCGCGACGGGTACTACCGCGCGTCGTGGATCTACGGCACCGCCCTCCAGGTCAAGGACGAGCAGTGGCCGCCGACGCGGGCCGACTTCCAGGTCTACTGGGACACGACGATCGCCGGTCTGGAGAGCGTGCCGTCGGTGCAGGACTACGCCCGGCGCCTGCTCTCCACCGAGGACGCGCCGCTGTTCAGCAAGCTCGTTCTCCCGCTGCAGGCCCTGATGACCCGTGGCAACCTCGACCCCCGGACCCGGGAGGTCCTCGGGCTCACGTGGTCGGCGAAGGAGCAGCGTCGCTACGACCTGTTCTGGAAGGTCTTTCCCCGGTTGTACCGGCTGATTCCCCGGCGCCTGCGCCACCTCCACGCCCACCTGATCCTGCGCGACATGCGTCGGCGCATGCGCAAGGGCGGCCGCGTCATCTGAGGCAGGGCGTCGCAGTCGGACCACACCTACTAGGGTCACTGCCGTGACCCAACGCACTCTCGTCCTCCTCAAGCCCGACGCGGTCCGCCGTGGCCTGGTCGGCAACGTGCTCGCCCGGTTCGAGGCCAAGGGCCTCACCATCGTGGCCCTCGAGCAGCGCCACATCGACGCCGCACAGGCCGACGCCCACTACGCCGAGCACGTCGAGCGGGACTTCTACCCGCCGCTGCGCGACTTCGTGACCAGCGGCCCGCTCGTGGCGCTGGTCCTCGAGGGCGACGAGGCGATCGAGGTCGTGCGTGCGCTGAACGGCGCCACCGACGGCCGCAAGGCCGCGCCCGGCACCATTCGCGGCGACCTGTCGCTCTCCAACCGCGAGAACCTCGTGCACGGCTCGGACTCGCCCGAGTCGGCCGAGCGCGAGATCGCTCTCTGGTTCCCGGCGCTGTAGGCGCAGGAACCGCCCGTCCCGTGTGACGGATGTGACTCCTGAGGCGCGCCGCACCGGCGTGCCTCCGCCCTGATCGGCCTCCGCTTACCTACTCTCACAAGCGGAGACCGTCGGACCGTGCGCCCGGTGGCCGCCCCGGTTTCGGCCGGCTTCCCCTAATGCGCGCGAGCGGACTGGTCGATTTCGGCTGGTCCGGCGACGTTGCGAGGAATCGTGAGGGCGAACTCCATCATCGGTCGGGACATGGCCGTGGATCTCGGTACCGCGAACACGCTCGTCTATGTCCGGCGCCGCGGCATCCTGCTCGACGAACCCAGCGTGGTCGCGCTCAACGACACCACCGGCGAAGTGATCGCCGTGGGACACCAGGCCAAGCAGATGCTGGGCCGCACCCCCGACAACATCACCGCCCTGCGACCGCTGCGCGACGGCGTCATCGCCGACTTCGAGGCGACCGAGCAGATGCTGCGCCACTTCATCGCGCGCGTGCACCGTCGCCGCTACTTCGCCAAGCCGCGGATGGTCATCTGCGTGCCGAGCTCGATCACGCCCGTCGAGCAGCGTGCCGTCAAGGAGGCCGGCTACCAGGCCGGCGCCCGCCGGGTCTACGTCGTCGAGGAGCCGATGGCCGCCGCGATCGGCGCCGGGCTGCCCGTCCACGAGGCCACCGGCAACATGATCGTCGACGTCGGCGGCGGCACCACCGAGGTCGCCGTGATCTCCCTGGGTGGCATCGTCACGTCGCTGTCCATCCGCACCGCCGGCGACGACCTCGACGCCGCGATCATCGCGTGGATGAAGAAGGAGCACGGCGTCATGCTCGGCGAGCGCACCGCCGAGGACGTCAAGATAACCCTCGGCAACGCGTTCCCGCGGCCGGGCGAGCCGGAGGGGGAGGTGCGGGGCCGTGACATGGTCTCCGGCCTGCCGCGCACGGTGGTCGTCTCCAGCGCCGAGATCCGCCAGGCCCTCGAGGAGCCGCTGCACTCGATCGTCGACGCCGTGCGCGTCACCCTGGACCAGACCCCGCCCGAGCTCGCCGGCGACATCATGGACCGCGGCATCGTGCTCACCGGCGGGGGAGCGTTGCTCCGCGGCCTCGACGAGCGGATCCGCCACGAGACCGGCATGCCCGTCCACGTCGCCGACGACCCGCTGGTGTCGGTCGCGATGGGTGCGGGTCGCTGTGTCGAGGAGTTCGAAGCCCTCCAGCAGGTGCTCGTCACCAACCCCCGGCGATTCTGATGACCCTCGACACCCGCCCGGTGCGTTCGCCCACCCCTGCGCCCCCCCCTTTGCAGGGCAGCAGTGGTCGTCGTACCCCGGCACGGGACGGGGACGACCGAGGTCGACCCTCCCGCTCGCTGGTCGTGGCGCTGGTGCTCGCCTGCGCCGCCCTGATGGTCGTGGACAAGGCCGGCGGCGACGACTCGCCGATCGCGCCGGTCCGCCGCGTCGTCGGCGAGGTGATCGGACCGGTCCAGGCCGGTGTCGCCACGGTCGTCCGGCCCGTCGCCGGCGTTCCCGGGGCCTTCCGCGACAACGGCTCGTTGCGCGACGACGTCGCTGCGCTCGAGGCCGAGAACGCGGCGCTGCGCAACCAGCTCGGCAAGGCCGGGTACGACGACCAGCGGTTGCAGGACCTCGAAGGACTCCGTGCCGTGGCCGGTGACCTCGGCTACGCCCTGGTGCCGGCGCGCGTGATCGCGATCGGCGCCGCCCAGTCGTTCTCCAGCACCGTCACCCTCGACGCGGGCTCGGACGCCGGACTGCGTCCCGACCTGACCGTCGTCGCGGCGCAGGGCCTCGTCGGCCGGATCACCTCGGTGACCAGCCACACCGCCACCGTGCTCCTGATCGTGGACAGCTCATCGGCCGTCGGTGGCCGGATCGGTGACAACAAGGAGCTCGGCTTCGTCAACGGACACGGCACCCTCGGTGAGGACGACCGCCTCGAGATGGAGCTCGCCGACCGCAACGTCGTCCCGAAGGTCGGCCAGCAGATCGTCACGTGGGGGAGCGAGGGCGGCTCGCCGTACGTCGCCGGCGTGCCGATCGGCAAGGTGACCAAGGTCTACGAATCGCTCCGCGAGACCTCCTACCGCTCGGTGATCGCGCCGAACGTCGACTTCACCGCCCTCGACCTGGTCGGCGTGGTGGTGCCCTCGGGCACACCCGGCCGCGTCATCGAGGCAGACGGGAGCCTGACTCCATGAGGACCAACTCCGCCGGCCGTCTTCTCGCCGTGATCGTCGCCGTCGTCGCCGCGCTGATGCTCCAGGTGACCGTCCTGCCGCACTTCGCCTGGCGCGTCGGCGGCCTGGGGGTCGTACCGGACCTCGTGCTGCTCGTCGTGGTCGCCACCGCGCTGGCGACCGACACCCGCTACGCCACCCTGACCGGGTTCTTCGCCGGGCTGGTGCTCGACATCGCGCCCCCGGCCGACCACCTCGCGGGCCGCTGGGCACTGGCCCTGACCGTCGTCGGCTACGTCATCGGCCGGCTCGCCCACGACAACACCGCCGAGGTGGCCCGGTTCGAGCCCGACGGCGTACGACGCCCGCCGCTGAGCCTGGTGCTCGCGGCCGCTGCCGGCGCCTCCTTCGTCGGGACGTCCGTCTTCGCGCTCAGCGGCGTGTTCCTCAACGACGCCGGTGCCGGTGTCGGTGACCTGCTGCCCGTCGCGCTGGTCGCCCTGCTGCTCGACGTCGTCGCTGCGCTCGTGGTCGTCCCCGCCGTCTGGTGGCTGCTGCGCCGTCTCAGCGCCGATCGCGCCGCCCAGACCCAGTGGGCGCGCGCCTGATGGCTGCAACCCCGGGCGGCGCCTCGCATCGCAGTCGGCTCCGGCTGATCGTCATCCAGACCCTCGTCTTCTCGTTGCTCGCGACGCTCGGCGCGCGGCTCTACTACCTCCAGGTCATCTCGGGGGAGCAGTACCAGGGCCAGGCCGCCTCGCAGTCGGTGCGCGAGATCGTCGTCCAGCCCCAGCGCGGCCTCGTCGTCGACGCGATGGGCCGTCCGCTCGTCACCAACCGCCTCACCTGGGTGGTCTCGCTGGACCGGACCCTTCTCGGCAGGATGTCCGAGGCCGACCGCACCGAGCTGTTGCGCCGCACCGGCAAGGCGATCGGGATGCCCGTGAAGGCCATCGAGGGCAAGTTGTTGCTCTGCGGCCAGAGCGGTTCGAACGCCGGCGAGTGCTGGAACGGGTCGCCCTTCCAGGCAGTGCCCGTCGCGCTCGACGTGAAGGAAGCCGCCGCGCTGCGGATCCTGGAGCAACCCGAGGACTTCCCGGGCGTCGTCGTCGACCGGCAGAGCGTGCGGCAGTACCCGTCGCCGTACGGCATCAATGCGGCGCACCTGCTCGGCTATGTCAGCCCGATCACCAAGGAGGAGCTGGACGACGCCGAGGACTCCGGCGACAGCTCGGTCAACGGTGCCTCGGTCGTGGGCCGTGCCGGCGTCGAGAAGGAGTACGACGAGTGGCTGCGCGGGCAGCCGGGCTACCAGCAGGTCGCGGTCGACTCGAAGGGTCGCGTCCGACAGGACGTCTCCGACCTCGAGGCGCAGCCGGGTGACACCCTCGTGTCCACGATCGATGCCCGGGTGCAGGGCATCGTCGAGGAGCAGCTTGCGAAGATGATCAAGACGCAGCGCGCCACGACCGACCCGGTGACGAAGCGGAAGTTCGAGGCCGACTCGGGCGCCGCGATCGTGATGGAGGCGAAGACCGGGCGGATCATCGCGATGGCCAGCCAGCCGACGTACGACCCGGGCGTCTGGGTGGGCGGCATCACCGACAAGCAGCTCGAGCGGCTGTACTCCGAGGCGGCGGGCACCCCGTTGCTGTCGCGAGCCTTCCAGGGCCAGTTCGCCCCCGGCTCGACGTGGAAGCCGTTCATGACGGTCGGGGCGCTGACCAACGGCTACTCCCGCGACACCGTCCTCAGCTGCCCCTCGGCGGTGCAGATCGGCAACCGTGCGTTCCACAACCACGAGTCGCACGCCTATGGCGCGATCGGGTTCGCGCAGGCCATCGCGGTCTCGTGCAACACCTTCTTCTTCCAGGTCGGCATGAAGTTCTGGCAGAAGTTCGGGTCCGACCCCGACGACGTCAACGCGAAGGATCCCCTCGTCGAGGAGGCCGAGGCGTTCGGCTTCGGTGAGCAGACGGGGATCGACCTGCCGGGCGAGGCCTCGGGCCGGGTGGCGGACCGCAAGTGGAAGCTCGCCTACTACAAGTCGATGAAGGACTACTACTGCGGGATCGCGGCCAAGCCGCAGGACAAGAAGACGTCCGACTTCGTCTACAAGTTCTCCCGCGAGTTCTGCGTCGAGGGCTGGAAGTACCGCCTGCCCGACGCGGCCAACTTCGCGATCGGCCAGGGCGACACCATCGTCACGCCGCTCCAGCTGGCCCGCGGCTACGCAGCGATCTCGAACGGCGGCACGCTGTGGGAGCCCCGCGTCGCCAAGGCGATCGTCTCGCCCGAGGGCGAGGTGATCCGCGAGATCGCCCCGAAGAAGGACCGCAAGCTCAAGATCCCGGCGAAGGTCCTGAAGTACCTCGACGACGCGCTCAAGAGCGTGGCGCTGCCGGGCGGCACGATGGCCTGGAAGCTCGGTGGCTTCCCGATCGACAAGGTGAAGATCCGCGCCAAGACGGGCTCCGCGGAGGTGTACGGCAAGCAGTCGACCGGCTGGGTGGCGTCGTACACCAAGGACTACGTCGTCGTGATGATGATGACCCAGGGCGGTACCGGGTCCGGGTCCACGGGTGAGGGCATCCGTGCGATCTGGGAGGCCTTGTACGGCGTCGACGGCGAGAAGGTGAACCCCGACAAGGCTGCGATCCCGGGCGTCACGCCGCCGACCGCGTTGCCGACCTTCGCCGAGGACGGCTCGATCCTTCCCCCGGCCCGAAAGGACTGATGATGAGCAACCGCATCCAGGCCACGCGGGCCTCGGCCGTACGTCGACCGCACCGCACCACCGCCTCACGGCGGGTTTCCTTCCTGCGCTGGGGCGACATCGACCAGGTGCTGCTCGGTGCCGTCGTCCTGCTCTCGCTCCTGGGCTGCCTGCTGATCTGGTCGGCCACCCTCGAACGCGACGACCTGACCGGTGGCGACACCCGCGCCTTCCTGGTCAAGCAGGTCATCAACCTCGGCATCGGCCTGGGCCTGATGGCGATGGTGGTGATGACCGACCATCGCTGGGTGCGGATCCTCGCTCCGATCGGCTACCTGGTCGCCATCGGTGGACTGGTGCTGGTGCTGGTGATGGGCTCGACGATCAACGGGTCCCGTTCGTGGCTGATCATTGGCGGGATGTCCCTGCAGCCCGCGGAGCTGGCCAAGCTGGCCGTCGTCGTCGGGATGGCACTGGTCGTCGCCGAGCGCAGTGAAGGTCGCTGGCGCGACCGGGTCGGCACGGTCGACGTCCTGCTGATGCTGCTGGTCGCCGGCGTGCCCGCCGTCCTGATCCTCGCCCAGCCCGACCTCGGCACCATGCTCGTGCTGACCGCCACGGTCTTCGGAGTGATCGCTGCCTCCGGCGCACACCGCCGCTGGCTCGCCCTCCTCGCCGGTGGGGGACTCGCCGCTGGTGCGTTCGCCGTGCTGAGCGGCTTCCTCGAGGAGTACCAGGTCGACCGCTTCCTCGCCTTCACCAACCCCCAGCTCGACCCCAAGGGCGCCGGCTACAACGTCGAGCAGGCCCGGATCGCGGTCGGCAACGGCGGGCTGTTCGGCCAGGGGCTCTTCGAGGGCTCGCAGACCCAGTCCGGCTTCGTGCCCGAACAGCACACCGACTTCGTCTTCACCGTCGCCGGCGAGGAGCTCGGCCTGGTCGGCGCGGCCGTGATCGTCGCGTTGCTCGGTGTCGTGATCTGGCGCGCGTTGCGGATCGCCGCTCGCACCGACGACGTGTTCGGTCGGATCGCCGCCGCAGGCATTGCCTGCTGGTTCGGGTTCCAGGCGTTCCAGAACATCGGGATGTGCCTCGGGATCATGCCGGTCACCGGCGTCCCGCTGCCCTTCGTCTCGTACGGCGGTTCGTCGATGTTCGCCGGCATGCTGGCCATCGGCCTGCTGCAGAACATTCACCTGCGGACGCTGACCGCACCGGCGTCGCGGATGGCGCCCCAGCAGCGGGTGCTGGTCCGCTCGTAGCGGCCGCTCAACGGAGGAGCCGGCTGTGCACCTGGCCGTGGCCGGGGTGGACCGGCCCGGCGGATCCACCGCTCACCTGGTTTCTGCCGGATTTGCACCAAGACACCCCGAGTGGTGGATCGGCGGGGCCCCTGAACCCTCGCGGTCAACCACCAGGCCCGTGGCGCTCAGGCGCTGAACAGCAGGAACAACCCGCCGGCGGTGAAGCCGACCATCACGAACAACAGCGGCAGCTGCCCGGTGACCTGATCGCGCTTCGGCAGCAGCGTCAGCGCGCGGTCATGGGCAGCGATCGCCGCCACCACATGGCCGATCACGACCGCGATCACCTTGATGCTGGCGAGCACGGACGGGTGGTAGGAGAACCAGTACGACGGCTCGATGCTCGCCGTGCCGAGGATGTCCCAGCCCTTGCCGAACGGGTCGCTGGCCCGTGCCAGTGTCTGCGTGCCGACGTCGATGAACAGCGTCAGGTAGTGGGCGAGGATGTAGCCGAGGATGATCGGCACGATCGAGTGGGCGTAGTGGCGGGGCAGGTCGCGCCTGCCGACGTCGCCCTTTGAGGACGTCAGGGCGCAGGCGACGGCGAACAGCACGCCGGCGGTCACGCAGAAGGCGAGCAGGGCGACGTTGTCGAGCAGCACCTTGCTGACGCTCGCGTCCTGGTAGGTCCGCACCCAGAAGGACGACTCCCGGAACGAGTCGAAGGCCGTGCTGCCGAACAGCACCGCCACGACGGCCACGAGGCCGGGACGTGGCTCGATCGTGGACAGGTTGGCCAGCGGACTGCGCAGCACCAGGCGATCGTCCACGCGGGCCCACGGCGACAGCTTGGCGATCAGCGAGGAGTAGACCTCGAACGGGTCGGCGCGCTCGTAGAAGCGGTTGCCGAAGACCGCGCCGCCGACGAGCATCACGCCGACGTACAGCGCACACCACAGGCGCACCGAGCCGAGCTCGGTCGGATAGCGGTAGGCCAGTTCCATCCACACGAAGGCGTAGAGGCCGAGCGCAGCCGGCCAGTGGCCGAGGCGCTCGGGATAGGTGAACAGCCCGACGTCGGGGTCGCTCCCGGCGAGCTTCGCGATGCCGGCGTTGATCGTCCGTACCGGGCTGATCGCCCGCCACACGGGGCCGAGCAGCGCGGACGCGATGACCAGGCCCACCCACCACCAGACGTAGACGATCCCGAAGAACGGGTTGGTCAGGGTGTTCTGGCCGCCGACGGCGCAGGCGACGGTGAACGCCGCGATGAGGAGCCCGAGCACCCGCAGGCCCACCCGGAAGTACGTCGACGAGGTGACCTGGTCGAGCACCGGCAGCGCGGCACGGGCGGGGTGTCCGATGCGGCCTGATTCGTCGTACCGGGGTCGCCGCCAGGCGACGATGAGCACGGTGAACGAGACGACGAGGGCGGCCACCGCGCCGGAGACGGCCAGCTCCAGCGAGATCGGCAGGTCGGCCTGGCCGCCGATGCCGTGCGCCTGGGGTGCGCCGTTCAACGGACTTCGAGCTGGACGATGACCTGGTCCAGTTCATGCGACTCGACGGCCACGACGCCTGGGCGGTCGATCTGGATCTTGAACGTCTCGGTGCCCGCCTGGTAGGCGAACTCCTGCTCGGGATCGGAGTGCACGTGCAGGGTGCCTGCGGCGTCGGAGGTGACGACCAGGTCGACCGGCTGGCCGGCACCCACGTCGACCCGGTCACCGCTGGGCTCGATGGTGCCGTCCTTCTGGGTGATGTCGACGACGACGACCTCGTCGGTGTTCGTCTTGTCATCCTCACCGCAGGCCGTCAGGCCGGCAAGCAGGGCGATGGTCGCGATGGCCGCGCCGGCGGTTCGCAGCCGCTGCATGAATCCTCCTCGTGATGGAGCCTCGATCGTGGACCGTGGAGGTCCTGCTCCGGGTTCTCTGTCAGAATCTCACGGTGACCCCAACGCGTCCGGAATGGGGCCGGACGTCGTAGCGCTGGTGGGTCCACACAGAGGCTGGAGATACGACCGTGGTGGATCGGGTGCGACCGCGCGACCTGACGTTCCTCGCTGAGGAGACGCCGGAGACGCCGCTGCACAACGTCACGATCGAGATCTTCGATCCGGGCGAGGGCGAGGACGCGTTCGACCATGCCCGGCTGGTGCGCCTGATCCGTGATCGGATCGCGTTCGTCCCGCGGTATCGCCAGCGTCTCCAGAGCATCCCCGGCCACCTGGCGAACCCGGTCTGGGTCGACGACGAGAGCTTCGATCTCGGCTTCCACGTACGACGTTCGGCACTGCCGCGCCCCGGTACCTCCGAGCAGCTGCTCGAGCTCGCCTCACGGATCGTGTCGCGCCCGCTGGACCGCACGCGTCCGCTCTGGGAGATCTACTTCGTCGAGGGGCTCGAGGGCGGCAGGGTCGCGCTGCTCTCCAAGACCCACCAGGCCCTCGTCGACGGCGTCCACACCGTCGACCTCGGCCAGCTGCTGCTCGACCTCCAGCCCGAGGCCCGGGCGCTCGAGCCCGACGACTGGTCGCCGAAGCGCGCGCCGAAGCCGGCCACGCTGCTTGCCGGCGCCGTGCGCGACAACCTGTTCGACGCGTCGGCACTGCTCGACACCGTGCGGACGGGCTCCCGCGCCGTGGCCCGGAATGCTGACCGGCGCTCGGCGCCGGCGCGTGCGTTCCTCGGTGCCGCGACCGGCCGTCGCCCGAAGAACCGCGGTGTCATCAACGGGCCGCTCTCCCAGCAGCGGCGCATCGTCACCGTCGAGACCCGCTTCGCCGACTACCGGCGGATCCGTGAGGTCCACGGCGGCACGATCAACGACGTCATCCTGGCGACCCTCACCGGTGCGCTGCGTTCGTGGCTGATGACCCGCGCAGAGTCGCTCGGTGGCATGCGCCAGATCCGCGCGGTCGTGCCGGTCTCGGTCATCGACGAGGAGCTCGAGGCCACGTCGCTGGGCAGCCAGATCGCTGCCCACTTCGTGGACCTCCCCATCGGAGAGCAGAGCCCCGTCGTCCGCCTGCACCAGGTCTCGTACTCCTTCCAGGGCCACAAGGACACCGGACGCAGCGTCGCCGCCAACCGGCTGGCCGGCATCGCCGGATTCGCACCGACGACCTTCCACGCCATCGGCTCCCGCGTCGCTGCGACAGAGCTGCGTCGCGGCTACCAGCTGTCGGTGACCAACGTGCCCGGCCCGCAGGCCCCGCTGTTCGCCGCCGGCGCCCGGATGCTGGCCAGCTACCCGGTGCCGCCGCTGGTGGCCGGCCACCCGCTCGCCATCGGCGTGACGTCGTACGACGGTGGGGTCTACTACGGCCTGACGGCGGACCGGGACTGGATCCCCGATGTCGACCTGCTCGGCGTCTGCATCCGCGAGGCGCTCGACGAGCTGCTCGACCTGTCGTCGCCGACCCGCCAGCGGGCACCCCGCGGCCGCCGCGGCGTCAGGGCGGTCCCGAAGCCGGGCGCCAAGGGACGGGACTGACCGGTGAGTGCCATGGTTGCGCAGCACCTCGGGACGCTGCACCCGTTGGAGCAGGCGTTGACGATCGTGCTCGCCTTCGGTCCGTTCGTGGTGCTCGGGATCGTCATCGCCTTCCGCCGGCGCGCTGAACGCGCCGAGGAGAGGCGAGACGAGGCCGCGGACCGGACTACCGGCTGAGCCAGGCCTTTCCGGTCCGCTCCTCGGCCCGCAGGGCGCTGCCGATGAGCTTGGCGATCAGCTCCTCGACCTTGCCGCCGACGAGGGGAATCTTCACCGTGACCTGGAGGTCGACGGTCTCGGTGGTGACGCCGTCGACCTCGACGAGGGTGGCGGTGCCGCGCATCTCGCCGGGCTTGCCCGGGATCGTGATGTGGACGTCACCGTGCGTGGGGCTCGACCACTTCTCGGTCTGGAGGATGGTGGTCTCGGCGCCCACGATCTTCTTCGCGAAGGACGGGACCCGGTCGGTCGGCTGGGTCATCTCGATCCGGACGTCCTTGCTGGTGACGTCGCCGTCGACCTTGACGTTGAACGCGGTCGCGCGCTGGTTGGTGCACACCTCCTCGCGGAAGGAGGCGTCGGACAGCATCGCTGCGACGGCGTCGGCGGGCGCGTCGTAGACCATCGTGTGGAGCAGTCGTGTCGCCATGTCAGCGGTTTCCCTTCAGCCAGGCCACGCCCACGGAGTGCTCCAGGGTCATGCCTGCGTCGATGTTGTCGGTCATGAGCTTCTCCAGCTTGCCGCCGATCACGGGGACCTTCACGGTCACCTCGAGGTCGAACA
This sequence comes from Nocardioides sp. CPCC 206347, assembly GCF_048654605.1. Lineage (NCBI taxonomy): Bacteria > Bacillati > Actinomycetota > Actinomycetes > Propionibacteriales > Nocardioidaceae > Nocardioides > Nocardioides sp. CPCC 206347. Next base: position 836,346 of record NZ_JBMCYZ010000001.1, on the reverse strand, counting down.
CGTGCCGGGTGGTGCCGCCGTCCTCGACGAGGGCCACGGTGCCGACAGCCTTGGTGGGCTTGCCGGGCGTCTCGATCGAGTAGGTGCCCGAGGTGGGGCTGGCCCACTCCTCGCGCACGAGGGCGTGGCTGGTCTCGCCGGCGATCTTCTTGGCGATGGCCGGCAGGCCTGCCGTGTTCTGCACCTGGTCGATGAGGATGCTGACGCCGTCGCCCTGGGGCGTACTGGTCACCTCGATGGACACGACCTGCTGTGCGGCAGCGACCTTCTCCCGGAACGCCGGGTCCGCGAGCATCGCGAACACCTCGTCCGATCCCGCCTGATAGGCGAGTTCACGATGGAACTTCATGGCGTCATCATGGCGCACCTCATCGCTACCGCTGCTGGTTACTGGCGGGTCGCGCCGCATGTTGTCGAGGTCACGTTCGACGGCCTACGTTGAGAGGGTGTCAATGACGACGCTGAAGGCTTCCGTGACCGGGGCAGACCGAGACCGCATTTTCGAGCAGGCTGCCGCTGCAGCCGGACCACCGAAGGGCGGCGGGGGTCCACCCCGCGATGCGCTGCCGGTGCTGCTTCCGGCCTACTACCGGCACGTCGACACCGAGGAGCTGGCGTCGCGCAGCGACGTCGACATCTACGGTGCGTTCGCCTCCCACCACCATCTCGCCCTCGAGCGCACGCCCGGTACGCCGAAGGTGCGGGTCTTCACGCCGACGGTCGCCGAGCACGGCTGGTCGGCGGCCGGGCACTCGGTCGTCGAGGTCGTGTTCGACGACATGCCGTTCCTCGTCGACTCGCTGACCATGGAGCTCGGTCAGCACCTGCGCGACATCCGTGCCGTGGTGCACCCGACCTTCGACGTACGCCGTGACGAGGCGGGACACCTGCTCTCCGCCGAGGCCGTGGTCCCGGGCTCGGTGACTCCGCCCGAGGGTGCGACCCGCGAGTCGTGGATGCACGTCGAGATCGGCCGCCTCGGCGGCGGGGGCGAGGACGAGAAGGTCGCCGAGGGGTGCCGCCGGGTGCTCCTCGACGTGCAGGCCTCCGTCGAGGACTGGCCGAAGATGCAGGCCCAGGTCGCCGGAATCGTCGAGGGCCTCGCCGAGGAGGCTCCGCCGGTCGATCCGGAGGAGGTCCGGCAGACCGCAGAGCTGTTGTCCTGGCTGGCCGACGAGCACTTCACGTTCCTCGGGTATCGCGAGTACGTCCTGGCCAAGGCGCCTGCCGAGAGCGGGGAGGGCGAGGAGGACGTGTTGCGTCCCGTGCCCGGCACCGGACTCGGGATCCTGCGCGAGAAGGCCGAGGCAGGGGACGAGTCCGTTGCCTTCGGCCGGTTGCCCGACGCCGTCAAGGCCAAGGCCCGCGAGAAGACCCTGCTGGTGCTGGCCAAGGCCAACTCCCGCTCGACGGTCCACCGGCCGGCGTACCTCGACTACGTCAGCGTCAAGACCTTCGGTGCCGACGGCGAGGTCGTCGGCGAGCGGCGCTTCCTCGGACTGCTGTCCAGCGCCGCCTACACCGAGTCCCTGCTGCGGATCCCGCTGCTGCGGGAGAAGGCGGCCGAGGTGTTGCGCCGCAGCGGCCAGGACGCGCGCAGCCACGACGGCTCCGCCCTGCTCGACACGCTCGAGACCTATCCGCGCGACGAGCTGTTCCACACCCCGGTCGACGAGCTGACGCCGATCGTCGAGGCCGCCAGCCAGGCCCGCGAGCGCCGCGCCGTACGCCTGTTCATCCGGCGCGACACCTACGCGCGCTACCTGTCCGTGCTGGTCTACCTCCCGCGCGATCGCTACAACACCGGCGTCCGGCAGAAGTTCGTGAAGATCCTCATCGACCAGATCGGCAAGGGCAGGATCGGTCCGGAGAACGTCGAGTTCAACGTCAGCATCAACGAGTCGACGACGGCGCGCGTGCACTTCGTGGTGCACCTCCCCAAGGGCGAGCTGATCCCCGACGACATCGACACGGTCGACCTCGAACGACGCCTGGTCGAGGCGTCACGCTCCTGGCAGGAAGACTTCCTCCAGGCCGTCATTGCCGAGTACGGCGAGGAGACCGGCGGCCTGCTGGGTCGCCGGTACGTCGACGCCTTCCCCGAGGCGTACAAGGAGGACTTCAACCCCCGCACCGCCGCCGTCGACCTCGGTCGCGTCGAGGGCATCGCCGGTGAGAGCGGCATCGACCAGTCGCTGTACGCCGATGTCGACGCGGACGAGGGTGAAGCCCGCCTGAAGGTGTTCCGCGTCGGGGAACCGCTGTCGCTGAGCGGCGTGCTGCCCATGCTGTCCTCGATGGGGGTGGAGGTCGTCGACGAGCGGCCCTACTCGCTGGGCGGCCTGGACCGTCGTACGCACGTCTACGACTTCGGCCTGCGCTACGCCGGCGCGCTGCCCGACCACGCCCGCGAGCTGTTCGCCGACGCACTCCGTGCGATGTGGGACGGCTACACGGAGACCGACGGGTTCAACCGTCTCGTGCTCCGGGCCCGGCTGTCGTGGCGCCAGGCGATGTTGCTGCGCGCCTATGCGAAGTACATGAAGCAGGGCAACAGCCCGTTTGCCATCGACTCCATCGAGCAGGCGCTCGTCGACAACGTCGACCTGGCCCGGCTGCTGGTGCTGCTCTTCGAGACCCGGTTCGATCCGGGCGCCGAGGACGGCCGTGCCGACCGGGAAGCGGACCTCGTGACGAAGATCCGCACCGCCCTGGACGAGGTGGTCAGCCTGGACCACGACCGGATCCTGCGCTCCTACCTGACGCACATCCTGGCCACGTTGCGCACGAACTACTTCCAGTCCGCCGGCGACCCCGGCTCGGCCACGCCGAGCCTGACGCCGAAGCCCTACCTCTCGCTGAAGCTCGAGCCGTCGGCCATTCCCGACCTGCCGTCGCCGCGGCCGAAGTTCGAGATCTTCGTGTACTCGCCGCGCGTCGAGGGCGTGCACCTGCGGTTCGGTGCGGTGGCCCGTGGTGGCCTGCGCTGGTCCGACCGGCGCGACGACTTCCGCACCGAGGTGCTCGGCCTGGTCAAGGCGCAGATGGTGAAGAACACCGTGATCGTGCCGGTCGGCGCGAAGGGGGGCTTCTACGCCAAGCAGCTGCCCGACTCGAGCGATCGCGAAGCGTGGCTGGCCGAGGGCGTGGCCTGCTACAAGACCTTCATCCGCGGCCTGCTCGACCTCACCGACAACCTCGTGGGCGGCGAGACCGTGCCGCCGCCGCGGGTGGTGCGCCACGACGCGGATGACTCCTACCTCGTCGTCGCGGCCGACAAGGGAACCGCCACGTTCTCCGACATCGCCAACGGCGTCTCGAAGGAGTACGGCTTCTGGCTCGGCGACGCGTTCGCCAGCGGTGGTTCGGTCGGCTACGACCACAAGGCGATGGGCATCACCGCCAAGGGTGCGTGGGTGTCCGTACGGCGCCACTTCCGCGAGATGGGCGTCGACTGCCAGACCGAGGACATCACCGTCGTCGGCGTGGGCGACATGTCCGGCGACGTGTTCGGCAACGGCATGCTCTGCTCCGAACACATCCGGCTGGTGGCCGCGTTCGACCACCGCGACATCTTCATCGACCCGGAGCCCGACGCCGCGACGTCGTTCGTCGAGCGCCAGCGGCTCTTCGCCCTGCCGCGGTCGAGCTGGCAGGACTACGACAAGTCCCTGATCTCCGAGGGCGGCGGGGTCTTCCCGCGAACCGCCAAGTCGATCCCGATCAGCAACCACATCCGCGCGGCCCTCGGGATCGCCGGTCACGTCGAGAAGATGACGCCGGCCGAGCTGATGCGGGCGATCCTGCTCGCTCCCGTCGACCTGCTCTGGAACGGCGGCATCGGCACCTACGTCAAGGCGTCGACCGAGACCAACGCCGACGCGGGCGACAAGGCCAACGACGCGATCCGTGTCGACGGTGGCCAGCTGCGCGTGCGGTGTGTGGGGGAGGGCGGCAACCTGGGCTGCACCCAGCGCGGCCGGATCGAGTACGCCGTCGACGGGGGCCGGATCAACACGGACTTCATCGACAACTCGGCCGGGGTCGACACCTCCGACCGTGAGGTGAACCTGAAGATCCTGCTCGACCGGATCGTGCTCGAGGGCGACCTCACGGGCAAGCAGCGCAACGAGCTGCTCGCGTCGATGACCGACGAGGTCGCCGACCTCGTGCTGCGCGACAACTACGACCAGAACCTCGCGCTCGCCAATGCGGCCCGCAACGCGCCCTCGTTGTTGCACGTGCACGAGCAGTGGATGCACCACCTCGAGACCGAGGGCCTGCTCGACCGTGACCTGGAGGCCTTGCCGACGACCCGCGAGGTGAAGCGGCGCCTGGAGGCCGGTGGTGTGCTTACCCAGCCGGAGCTGTGCGTGCTGATGGCCTACACGAAGATCGTGCTGGCCGAGGAGCTGCTCGCTTCCGACCTCCCCGAGGACCCGTACCTCACCGTGGACCTCGAGTCCTACTTCCCCGAGCCGGTGCAGAAGGGCTTCCGCGAGCAGGTCGGGGCACACCCGCTGCGGCGGGAGATCATCGTGACCCAGGTGGTCAACGACCTCGTGAACGGCGCCGGCATGACCTACTGGCCGCGGCTGGCCGGGGAGACGGGCGCGAGTGCCGCCGAGCTGACGCGGGCCAACTTCGTCGCGCGCGAGATCTACGGATCGCTGCCGCTGCGCAAGGAGCTCGAGGAGTTCGACAACGTGCTCGACGCGTCCGTCCAGACCCGGATGCGGGTGGAGATGCGCACGCTCGTCGAGCGCGCTTCGCGCTGGCTGCTCACCAACCGGCGTCCGCCGCTGGACAGCCAGGCGACCGTCGAACTGTTCGCTGAGCCGGTCCAGGCCACGATGCTCGAGCTGCCGCACCTGCTGACCGGCGCCGAGCTGGCTGCCTACGAGGCGCGACGTCGTTCGCTGGAGACGCAGCAGGTCCCCGCCGAGCTCGCGGCCCGCGTGGCGTCGTACGACGTCGCGTATGCGTTGCTCAACGTCGTCGAGATCGCCGTCCGCGACGGACTGGACCCGGCCGACGTGGCCCGGGTGCACTTCGTCCTCGGGGAGCGGCTCGGGGTGTCGGCACTGCAGCAGCGGATCGTCGACCTGCCGCGCGCCGACCAGTGGCAGACCATGGCCCGGGCCGCCCTGCGCGACGACCTGCACGCCGTCCACGCCCAGCTCACCGGGAAGGTGCTCGCCGCGACCGCAGAGACAGTCGACGACGAGTCCGCCGACCCGCACGAGGCCGCCGACCGCAGGGTTGCGGCGTGGGAGGCCGAGACGGGCGGCGTCATCGAGCGAGCGGTCGCAGCCCTGACCGCGGTCTGCACGGACGAGCCGAGCGACATCGCCAAGGTCTCGGTCGGCCTGCGGGTGGTGCGCGGGCTACTGGCCTGAGATGCGCCCGGCGGCGAGGAATCGCCAGCCCAGGAGGGTGCCCAGCACCAGCGGTGCTGCCAGGACCCACAGCGCCGGGTAGGCGATGTTCGCGCCGTGCTGCATCACGTCCCGCGGCGCCAGCAGGAGCCAGCCGGAGAGCAGCGTGACCACGACCGACAGGCAGTACACGGAGCACGTGGTGCGGCCCACGGCTCGCAGGATCGTCCTTCCACCGCCCAGGACCGCGAGGAAGCCGGTGACGACCAGGGCCAGTACCGGCAGCGTGAGCAGGAGGCCTGCCCAGGGTTGTCCCGGACGGGATGGTGGCCTTGCGGTCCCCAGACCGCCCTGGTGGGCGACGAACCAGCCGAGCAGGCAGGCCAGGGTGGCGAAGGCGGCCACGAAGGACGGCAAGTGGTCGCGCACGTCGGGGTCGAACGTGGGCGCGGGTCCCGCCGTGACGGCCTTGCGTGCGTGGGGGTCGTCGGGGTCGAGGGCGAGCGCCCGGTGCGCCGCCTCCTGTTGCTCCGCCACGCTGCCGCTGCTGTTCCTGATGGCGTAGGAAAGCGTGATCCAGCCCTCCAGATGGGTCGGATCGATCTCGGTCACCCTGCGGAGCAGGGGAACCGCGCGGTCGTAGTGGTACTCCCTGAACTCGGCCAGTCCGCGGTGGAACCATGCTCGGGCGGAACCGGGATCGAGTTGGCTCCAGGTCAGGGCCGCGATCCGGACGTCGGGCCAGTCGCTCTCCGTGAGGCTCGCGTAGGACCGGACGATGACGCCGGGCAGCAGGTGGGCCGAGCGTATTGGCGGCGCATCGAGGCCAGGTAGCGGTGAGTCGGGACCGGGAACGTTGCAGTGCATCAGCTCCAGGACGTCGAGGGCCGCATTGAGGTCGCCGCGCGCCCTCAGCAACCGGCACTCGATGTAGTAGCCCTCGGAGACTGCAGGTGCCAAGCGGATCATCTGTCGCGCGGCCAGCAACCGTTCCTCGTCGTCACCGTCGGGGGGCGTGGGGGCGATCGCGTACAGGAACCACGCGTCCAGGTCGTCCGGGTCGATGGTGACGGCGCGCCGGATCGCGGTGAGGCCCTCTGCGTCTCGGCCCTCGTCGAAGTGGAACGCCGCCACGTTGGTCCACATCCGGCTGTCATCGGGGTGGGTCGCGAGCCAGGTCCGCGCACGCTCCATGGCTCCCAGCCGGTCGCCGTCGCCGAACGCGAGCAGTACGGCGTCGCTCTCGTCGTCAGGGTTCGGGTTGGCGTCGTCCATGGGTCGTGACCGTATCGGTTGGCGTCGCTGTTGGTGGATCGTTCTAGAGTCGTGCGCGATGGCAGCGATCAGTGCTCGGAACCTGACCAAGACCTACGGCGACCTGATCGCCGTCGACGGTGTCTCCCTCGAGGTCCACGACGGCGAGTTCGTCGGTGTCCTCGGTCCGAACGGCGCAGGCAAGACGACGTTGCTCGAGATGATCGAGGGGCTGCGGCGTCCCGACGGTGGGGAGGTCCACGTCCTCGACGAGCCGGTCTGGCCGCGCAATGCGGGGCTCCGGCCCCGGATCGGCGTCCAGTTGCAGGCGTCGTCGTTCTTCGAACGGTTGACGACGCGCGAACAGATCCGCACCTTCGCCAGTCTGTACGGCGTCGGCGCCGGCCCCGCTGACGAGTGGCTCGAGCGCGTGGGGCTCGCCGAGAAGGTCGACACGCGGGTGGAGGACCTCTCGGGCGGCCAGGCACAGCGCCTGTCGATCGCGTGCGCGCTGGTGCACGACCCGGAAGTGGTGTTCCTCGACGAGCCGACCGCGGCGCTGGATCCGCAGGCGCGGCGCAACCTGTGGGACCTGCTCGCGTCGATCAACGACAGTGGCCGGACCGTCGTCCTCACGACGCACTACATGGACGAGGCCCAGGCGCTCTGTGACCGGGTCGCGGTGATGGACCGCGGCCGGATTCTCCGGTTCGAGACACCTGCCGTGCTGATCAGCGAGCTGGACACCCCGGGCACCCTCGAAGACGTCTTCCTGTCACTCACCGGCCGGGAGTACCGCGCATGACGGCTCGGACGTGGGGACCGTTCTGGGCACTCTCCCTGGCGATCCTGCGCGGGTTCCTGCGTGACCGTGCCTCGGTGTTCTACACGGTCCTCTTCCCGTTGATGTTCCTGGTCCTCTTCGGCGGGCTCTTCGCCAACCAGGACCAGTCGAAGGTCGACCTGATCCAGGTCGGCCACGTGGCATTGATCGACGGCCTGTCCGACAGCGCCCGGGGCGCGTTCGACGAGACCTTCGAGGTCACGAAGGACGACGACCTGGCTGCCGCGCTCGAGGAGGTCCGCAAGGGCGACGCGGATGTTGCGCTCGAACAGCGCGGCGACAAGGTGATCGCGCACTACACGCAGACCGACCAGGTCAAGGCGGCCATCACGCAGGGCACGTTGCGGGCGTTCGTCGACGGCGCCAACGTCGCAGCGACGGGCCAGCCGCCGAAGTTCGGCTTCGAAGCGGAGCAGGTCGAGGACGACTCCCTGAGCACCATCCAGTACGTCACACCCGGACTCCTGGGCTGGGCGGTTGCGATGAGCGCCGCGATCGGCGCGGCGGCCACCCTGCAGGGCTGGCGCCAGTCCAAGTTGCTGCGCCGCCTCCAGCTCGCCCCGGTCACGACGGGGACCATCGTGGGGGCGCGGGTGACGGTCACGCTGTTGATCGCACTCGGCCAGCTCGCGATCTTCCTGGGTCTCGGTGCCGCGGCGTTCGGGCTCACCCTGACCGGCTCGTGGTGGATGGCGATCCCGTTGGTGGTGGTCGGCACGTTGTGCTTCATGGCACTGGGCCTGCTCGCGGGCGCGGTGGCCAAGACCACGGAGGGTGCGATCAACCTGGCGAACTTCCTCGTGCTCCCCATGGCGTTCCTGAGTGGTTCGTTCTTCCCGCTCGACGCGGCGCCGAAATGGTTGCAGCGTTTCTCGGAGCTGCTGCCGCTCAAGCACCTGAACACCGGGATGCTCGACGTCATGGTCCGTGGTGAGGGACCGTCGGCCACGTTGGTGCCGCTGGCGATCCTCGCGACGTTCGCGATCGTGGTCACGGGGCTGGCAGCGCGACTGTTCCGGTGGGACACCACCTGAGATTCCTGCCGTGCAGGAGGTGGAACCCTGCATTTTCGGGGGACAAGCCCCTAGTCTGACCTGCGCACCCCCCGTCCCAGGAGGCTCACCTTGTTCGACTTCAACGCGCTGCTGGCGGCCCCTGCGAAGGGGCCCGTGCTCGACATCTCGGTCATCCTCGCGCAGCTGGCGTTGATCATCGTGGTGGCCCGACTGGCCGGCAAGGCCGTCTCCAAGATCGGCATCCCGCCGGTCGTCGGCGAGATCGGCGCCGGCGTGCTCCTCGGTCCGAGCCTGCTCGGGATGGAGCTGAGCCAGGAGCTGTTCCCGCTGGACCAGCGCGGCTACCTGGACGTGCTGGCGCGGGTCGGGCTGGTGCTGTTCATGTTCGTCGTCGGCCTCGAGCTCGACATCAAGCTGATCAAGGGGCGCGAGAAGGTCGCCGGCTCGGTGTCGATCTGTTCGATCCTGCTGCCCTTCACGCTGGGCATCGGACTCGCCCACATCTTCGTCAACAGCAACGCGACCGAGGCGCTCAAGCCGGCCGACGCCGACTTCTGGCCGTTCGCACTGTTCATGGGTGCGGCGATGTCGATCACCGCTTTCCCGGTGCTCGCCCGCATCCTCACCGACCGTCGCATGCACCGGACCGAGACCGGCGGCCTCGCGCTGGCCTGTGCGGCGACCGACGACATCATCGCGTGGACCCTCCTCGCGGTGGTGCTGGCGATCGCTGGTGTCGACGGCGGCCACGGCCACCTCCCGAGCTGGGCGATCTACCTCGCGATCCCGTTCGTGCTGGTCGCGATCTTCGTGGTCCGTCCCGCGCTCGGCACCCTCACCAAGGCGTACCACAAGGCGGGGGAACTGACCCCGACCATCATGTCGGTGGTGCTCGTCGGCCTGCTGCTCTTCGCGGCCACCACCGAGGTGCTCGGCATCCACTACATCTTCGGGGCGTTCCTGTTCGGCGCGATCATCCCGCACGAGCAGGCCGCCGCCATGCGCCACGAGATCCTGGTCCGCCTCGAGCAGATCTCGGTCCTGCTCCTGCTGCCGGTGTTCTTCCTGATCTCCGGCCTCAAGGTCAACATCCAGGGCCTCGGCGTGAAGCACCTCATCCCGCTGCTCGCGATCCTCACCGTCGCCATCGTCGGCAAGTACGTCGGTGCGTACGTCGGTGCGCGGATCCAGAAGGTGCCGCACTGGCAGGCCAGTTCGCTCGGCCTGCTGATGAACACCCGCGGCCTGACCGAGCTCATCATCCTCAACGTCGGCCTCGAGAAGGGCCTGCTCAGCCCCGAGCTGTTCACCCTCATGGTGATCATGGCGCTGGTGACCACGGTGATGACCGGACCGCTGCTGGGCTTCACCTATCCCCAACGCCGGGTGGCCCGCGACATCGCCGAGGCGGAGCGCGCTGCCCTGGGCGCCGAAGCCGTCGATCGGATCCTCGTGCTGTCCCGCACCGACCAGGACGACTCGGTCCTGGTCGAGATCGCCGCCGCCCAGCTCGCCGGCGCCCAGCCCGCCGAGATCGTGGTCGCGGACCTGCAGCCGCAGGGCCGGGCACTCGAAGTGGGCAGCGGACTGTCCCTGGAGCTGGCGGAGATGGCCTCCGCGATGGAGCGCCAGCAGGTGCTGGTGCGTCGTGGCGAGGAGATCGGCATCCCGGTCCGGGTGATCGCCCACGCCAGCGCTGACGTCGAGCAGGACCTCGTCGAACTCGTCGCCGTGCTCAAGCCACAGGGCCTCGTCGCGTGGTCCGACGACCCGTCGCTCGACGGTGTCGTCGCCGCCAACGAGTCGCCCGTCGCGGTGGTGCCCGCGGGCACCCCGACCCAGGACGCCGACGCTCCGGTCATCGTGCACTGGTCCGGCGACGTCAGCGGCGAGGCAGCGATCGTCCTCGGCGCACGGATCGCGGTCTCCCGCGGCACCACGCTCGACGTCCGTGGCGACGGTGGTCGCCGTCAGGCGGCGGCCCGCAACGCCCTCGCCGAGCGCGGAGTCCGGCTGGCCGAGGCGGACGTCGAAGCGGGCCCGCTGGCCGCCGTCCCCACGGAGCTGGGGTCGTTCACGGCGTCGGGCACGCCCGGGATCCGGGTGCGCGCCGAGCTCGACGCTGCTCCGGTGGACTTCGCCGTCGTACCGCTGGGGACGACAGCGTCAGTGTGAATCTAGTGTGAGGCGCCGGCGTGGGTGTTGAACGCCAGCGTCCGGTGACCGATGCGCACGCGCGTTCCCTGGACCAGGACCTGCTCGGCGCCGGGCTGCATCCGCACCCAGTCCGGGGTCTTCGGGACGTGCACGAACGTGCCGTTGGTCGAGTTGTTGTCGATCAGGACGACGTCCCAGCCGCGCATCTCCAGGCGGGCGTGGACCCGCGAGACCTGGTTGGACTGGTCGATGATGGGCAGCGGGCGGAACTCGCCGCCGTGGATGCGCTCGTCGCCGCTCGGGTCCCGACCGAGGAGGTAGGGGGTGTCGAGCTGGAAGACGGAGCCGTCGTCGAGCACGATCACGCCCAGCGGCGGCCGTGAGCCGTTCACCAGGACCGGGGTCTGCTGCACCATGTTGATGCCGCACACGGCGCAGAAGAGCACGCGCGGGTCGTTGAAGTGGCGGTTCTTGCAGTAGACGCCCCGGACCTGCTCGCCGGGGCTGTCCTCCATGACCTGGGCAGCGCTCTCGACGATCGGCAGTGGCTCGAAGTCGTCCATGTCGTCGTCGACGTCGCTGATCAGCACCGACTGGAAGTTGACGTGCTCGTCGGCCGGAACCGGTGGCAGCGGGCGACCGGCCGGTGGTGCGACGGGCGCAGCCGGAGCCGGAGGTGCAGGGGGCGCGGGCGGAGCGGGAGGAGCCGGGGGAGCGGCGACCGGGACCACCATCGCGGCGGCGGCGTCGGAGACGGGGGTCTCCGGGTGGTCGTGCCCGTGTCCGTGGTCGTGTCCGTGGTCGTCGGTCATGGCGGGCGCATCCGCCGCCATCATCGGCTCGTCGGTCATCGCGACGGGTTCGACGACCATCATGGCGTCGCCGGCACCCGAGGGCAGGGTGAAGGAACCGGCCGGGATCACGCCGCCGTCGAGGCGGTACGTCGACCCGTCGGCCGGCGCGGCAGCGCCGGGCAGTGTGACCGTCACCGACTCGACCGGCCACGGGATCAGCCGCTCGACCCACGCGAGCGAGTCGGCGCCGGAGATCGTCTGGTCGTTGATGGTGACCGTGACGTCACCGTCGACGAACACGGCCAGGCCGGTGGAGTGCGGAGCCAGCGCGGCGAAGCCGGGGGACTGCTCGACCGCGGTCGACAGCATCAGGGCATAGCCCCGCACCAGCTGGCGACCCTGGCCGCCGTTGGCCGCGACGATCTGGGCGTGCTCGAGGTAGGGCTTGACCACCGTGGGCTGGTCGGAGCCGACGAGGAGGACGACCGGCCCGATCCGGGCGAGGGTGCCCTCGCCGGGACCGGGTACGACGGTCGCGCTCGACCAGTCCTCTGCGGATGTGGCGGGAATGGGCATCAGATGATCCTTCCACCGAAGAAGCGCCACCGGATGAACGGAACGCGCATGGGCCCGTTGGTCCAGATCCAGACCACGAACCAGATGACCGAGAAGTCGATGAGGAACGCCCAGAAGTCGGGGATGCCGTCGATGCCGGGGACCAGCTCGAGGTCGAGCAGCAGCCAGACCAGCGCCCCTTCGTTGAGCGCGGTGATGAGGCCGAACATCGTCGGCCAGTCCTTCTCCCACCGGAACTGCTGGATCCCGTGGTAGATCAGCTCCCACACGATCCCGAGCACCAGCACGGTCGCCAGGATGATGTACGTGGTCTTGTAGTCGGGGTCGCCGGGCAGGATCGGCGTGAGCGCCAGGGTGATCAGACCGCCGAAGACGACGAGCATGAAGATGCGGGTCTGCAACCGGCCGTTCAGGGTGGGCAACATCAGCGCACTCCCTTGCTGAATTGGAGGGTCGGGTGGGCAGCGTCGCTCACGGGGCGCTCCCTGCCAGCCACTTCCACCACTGCAGCGTCGAGCGCACCGGCCCGATCCGCTTGCCGAAGCCGCGCTTGCGCAGGTCGGCCTGGATCTCCTGCGCAGCGACCTGCAGTCCCAGGAACGTGTCGACGCCGGGGAAGTAGCCCCCCAGGGTCGAGGACCCGGACGCGTACATCGCGCCGGCACCGGAGGCCGTGCCGATCAGCTCGAACGAGCGGTCGACGTTGAGCCGCCCGACCGGGTTGCGGGTCACGCCACCGTGCTCGAGCAGGTCCTTGAGCAGACGGTGCTCGGCGATGTCGGCTTCCAGCCCGGTGCAGTCGATGACGAAGTCCGCCTCGATCGGGATGGTGCCCTGCGCGGTGCGGACGTGGTTCACGATCCGCTCACCGCTCGGCTGCATGTCCTCGACCGCGCCGACGACCGGCGTGTACCAGCCCTCGCGGCGGCCCTGGTTCATCTGCTTCTGCCACAGCTTGCGCCACGGGGTGTTGGTGCCACCCATCCGCTTGTAGAGCTCGGCGCGCTCCTCGCCCTCGAGCTTGCGGACCTGGGCCTTGAGCTGCCCGCCCCACACCGACTTCGGGTAGTTGAAGCCCTGGTAGGCCCACCCGTCGCCGCCACGGCGACGCATGAACATCCGCGGCTTGCCGCCGCCGGGGCGTGCGTCGCCCTCGTTGCCGTAGCCGTCGTTGGGCCCGTTGATGTAGGTCCGGAACAGGTGGACGATGTTGGTCTGCGCACCGTGCAGCAGCCGGTCGTCCATCAGGCGCTGGAGCACCCGCGAGGCCACGATGCCGCCACCGCGCACCACGACGGTGCTCGGGACCTGCATGAGTCGCTCGTAGACGTGCTCGTGTGCCTCGTAGGCATTGACGATGTGCCGGTAGTCGTTGTGCTCGGTGCGGTAGCGCTGGAGCTCGGGCAGGAACTTCAGCCCGGGGTAGCCCACGGCGACGTGGACGTACTGTGACCGGAAGGCCACCCGCTTGGTGGCCGACGCGCCCTCGGGGGGCGTCAGGATCGTGAAGTACCCGCCGCCGTACCGCCGGCGCACGATGCGGACCAGGCCCTTGACCAGCATCTCGTCGTACCCGATGCGGTTCGCCTCGCGCTCGAGCTGTTCGAAGACGTTGCCGGCCTTGGGCGTGTAGTAGTCGGCGAAGATCGGCTCGCTGAAGAGCTGCCACAGGACCTTGATGTTGAACTTGCGCACGCCTTCGGCAAAGCCGTACGACGGGAAGCCCCAGATGTTGTCGGGGCGCGATGCCGAGTCCGAGCGCAGCCGCTCCGGCCGCGGCACCTGCGAGACCCGGGTGAGGTACTCGTAGGTCTGCCACGGCTTGTCGAGCGTGCCCAGGACCCGGATCTGCGACGTCGGGACGCCGGCGATGCGCAGGTAGTCGACGGTGACGAAGCTGCCGATGCCCGACCCGACGGTCACGAAGGGGACGTCCACGATCGGGATGCCTGCCGCCGCCACCAGGTCGTCGGTCCAGAAGTCCGTCTCGAGCATCTGGTCCGTCAGGTCACCGGTGATGGCCTGGGCGGGCAAATACGTCGAGGGGTCAGTCGTGGGGACCACGGATGCTGCAGAGGGCTCGATCAACGTGCCTCCTAGATCGCTGAATGCGTGCGGAACGCTACACCCGCTACCCGATGCGGCGCTTGCTGAATCCTTGCACTTCCGGGGCGCGACGTAGGGGTTTCGGGGTGAAGGACCCGTGGCATCGTGCCATGCTGGAGTCCGGTCGCGTCGCGGCTGCCCGACAGTCATGGAGGATCGAGTGCAGGGAATCGCTGATTACGAGTTCGTGCGCCCCTTGGGCGAGTCGAACTACGGCACGAACTACCTCTCGAAGGCTCCGGCCCGCCTGGGCATCGGTGCCGAGGAGGTCGTGGTCAAGGTGATCGCCGGCCCGACCTCGGACGATGCCTTCCGGCGCGCGACCCGCGAGCTCAAGCACTTCAGCGTCGCCGATTCCGACCGTCTGGTCGCCGTGTACGACGCAGGCCGCCACGGCGGAGCGTTCTACTACGCGATGGAGTACCTCCCGCACGGCTCGCTGGAGAACCCGCACGTCGAGATCGGGACGGACCGTCGGGTGGCGGCCGTCCGCGACGCGGCGCTGGCTGCGCACGCCCTGCACGAGCGCGGCATCGCCCACCGCGACATCAAGCCCGCGAACATCCTGCTCGCCGACGACGGTGGTCGACTGGCGGACCTCGGCCTCTCCCAGTTGCTCTCCCCGGGCATGGTCACCACCGGCCTGGGCCAGATCGGCCTGGAGTTCACCGACCCCGCCATCATGCTCGGGGCGCAGGCCTCCCGGGCCAGCGACATCTGGTCGCTGGGCGCGTCGCTGCACTTCGCGATCACCGGCAAGGGCGTCTACGGCGACCTCAAGGGCACCGAGCCGCTGCTGCTCGTGCGTTCGATCCTGGCCTCGCAGCCGACGCTCTCCGACTCGCTCCCGCCTGCTGCCCGGACCCTGATCGAGTCGTGCCTCAGCGCCGACGTCGCGGCGCGCCCGCGTACGGCTGCCGAGGTCGCCGAGCGCGCCTCGGGCCTCGCCAGCGAGCTCGGCTCCACGGTCTGAGTCAACGGCATGGAACTCCACGAGGCGATCCGGGAACTCGTCACCGCCCACGGCACCTCGATCTTCGCGGACGCGAACGGGTTCCGGGGTGTTCTGGACGACGTCCTCGAGGAGGAGCAGGCCAGCACCGGTGACATCAACCTGCTCGTCGACGCGGTTCGCTTCGATGTCCTGACCCCGCTCACGGCCATGATCGACGGCGGCGCCGACCCGGTCCGCGCGGTCGAGGCGGCCGGTCAGCGGTTGGCCCGCGATCGCGGCGGCGATGACCAGGCCGCGTCCAGCTGGGCCGCGGCCGTCCTCGGGTACGCCGTTGGCAAGGTGCCCGGCGACGTGATCCTGCGCTATCGCTCGCAGCGCCCGCCGTCCTCGCATCTCCAACAGGCTCCGCCGCCCGCGGGTCCGCCGCTGCAATCCCCGCCCGCCCAGCCTTTTCAGTCGCCACCGGGCCAGTCGCCGGCCACCGCCTGGCCGCCCCAGCCGGGCCAGGCGGGCCAGCAGGCCGGCCCGCCGACCGTGCTGCCGGGGTACCAGTCCGCGCCACAGGGAACGCCGTACGGCACCCCGGCGTACGGCGTCGCGGGCGGCTACCCGCCTGCCCCCGGCTTCGGCCAGCCGCCCCGGAAGAAGAAGAGCCACGTCGTTTGGATCGCTGCCGCCGTCGCGGGTGTCGTGGTGGTGGGTGGCGGGATCACGGGCCTCGTCCTCGCCAGCGGCGACGACAAGTCCAGCAAGGGCAACGGCGGCCAGTCGCCGGAGACCTCCGACACCCCGACCGTGGACGTCGACGCCGACGCGCTCGACGAGCGATACAACGCACTGGCCTCCACCATCAGTGCCGGGACGAGTGACTGCGCCGCAGGCACGCCGACGACCGGCCAGGCCGAGGTCATCGACTGCGTCGTCAGCGCCGGCAAGCTGAAGCTGATCACCTACCTCGACGAGGCCTCCCTGACCGCCGCACGCAAGGCTCGGCTGGACTACCGCGCCGGCACGCTGACGGCTGACAACGGCACGACGGCGCTCTACGAGTTCGATCCGGAGCGCGGCGGGAGCTCTGCCCCGGCACTCGTGTACTGGGACACCACTTCCGCGCTGCAGTCGGCGACGATCACGGGCGAGGGCAGCGTCAAGATCGACACCGTGACGACGAACTACAAGGCGACGTCGCCGCGCGTCCCCGAGCCGACGAACCCCCAGCACCCGGTGCTGCGGGACTTCATCAACATCAACATGGATGTCTCGAAGTGCACGCGCCAGCGCACCTTCTTCGTCGGAGAGACGGAGGAGAGCTCGTGCACGGCGGTCGAGGGGATCGTCGTCACGGTCGGGCGCTACACCACCCGCAAGCTGCTGAGCGAGGACCGCAAGTACTACAAGGGGAAGTACGAGGAAGCCGGCACCGGCGGCGGCAAGCAGGGTGGCGGCGGCACCTGGAAGTTCGGCGAAGGCAAGGCCGAGGGCGCCTACTACGCCTATCGCAACAGCGAGGGCGACACGGCCACGCTCTACTGGGACTACAACCTGTCCGACTGCTTCTGCTACGGCGTGGCTTGGAGCTTCGACGGCAACCTGAAGAAGCTCGAGGACTGGTGGCCGAGCGACTGATCGTGAGTCGGGTCGTCAGTCGGGCACCGGGACCGTGTCGGCCAGGTCCGGCCGGCTGATCCCGGCGACGTCGGTGCGCACCATCAGGGCCATCGTGGTGTCGTCACCGCCGATGAGGGCGGGCTCGGCAAGCCATTCGGGGAGCTGTTCGCGGACCCAGACCAGGCCGCGGTTGCGGCTGAAGTCGAGGAGCTGCTCGCCGGTCTGGCGCCACCAACCGTCGGCGTCGACGCGCGAGCGCCCGAACCCGTCGGTGCACAGGAAGATCAGGGCGACGTCGTCGACCCGCACGTCCACGACCGCGACGCGGAGCGCGTCGACCGGCCGCGGCTGGCACAGCGAACTGGTGTGCAGCCCGTCGAGGTCGGGGTCCTCCGGCAACGGCCGCGACGCCTCCCCGGCAGCCGAGACGAGGACGGAGTCGCCGTCCCCGATCTGGAGGAAGACGACCAGGTCACCCACGGCGGCCGTGGCCAGCACGGTGGACCCGTAGGCCCGCAGCGGGTCGGCGCTCGCGCCAAGCGCGTCCTCGGCCGCGGAGTACGGGTGGGCCGCGAGGTGGTGCTCGACCTTGGTCACCCAGCTGTCCACGAGGGCGGCCCCGGCGGCGCTGAGCAGGGCCTCGGCGGCGGTGTGGTCCGCACCGTCGCCGAGCTCGTCGAGGGCGTCCAGCGTGCGCCGCAGCTCCTCGACCGCGCAGAGGACTGCGAGGGCGGAGCCGATGTCGCTGCGGAAGTGCAGCTTGTGGCCGTGCCCGTCGGCGACGGCGATCACGGCGCGGCCGTTCTCGTAGTCACTCCACGTCAGGACGGAGTCCTGGAGCGGCAGCTGATCGCGGACGTGGACCGAACCGATCGTGGTGCCGGACAGCGTCGTCCAGCCGTGCGTCATCCGAGGGTGCTCCAGATCGGGTCACCGATCGGGCTCGGAGGCGCGGCGGTCACACCGGTGCCCGGCCCGACGACCGGACGGGAGGCGACCTTGCTGGCGGCCTTCGAGGCCCAGACGATGTACTCGACCAGTTGCTCGGGGTTGTCGGCACGCAGCAACGGGACGTCCTCGTCCCCGATGAACCGGCGCAGCGAGTGCATGTCGGCGTCGCGGCCGACCCCGAGCGCGAGCCGCACGGCGGTGGCGCCCCATCGGTTGTTCAGCAGGGCCTGCAGGCCCTCGGCGAACGTCACGCCGCTGCTCTGCGTGGGGCGTCCGTCGGAAACGAGGATGATCGCCGGCGGGAAGGCGCTGTTGCTCTCGTCGAGGTGGTCGAGCGCGCCCGCGAGGGTCTGCAGGGCACTGCCCAGCTCGGTGAACCCACGCGGCACGGCCTCGAGGCGCTTCCAGTGGATCTGGTCGACCTGCGTCGGCTCCTCGATGATCCAGTGCGGTTCGTTGGCGAACGCGAGGACCCGGATCAGCAGCTCGGCGTGCGGGTTGGCGCGCGCCTCGTCCTTCAGGTGGGGGAGGACCTCGGTGATCGCGTTGTTGAGCGCCTGGATACGGCCGCCCCGCATCATGGAGCCCGAGACGTCGAGAACGAAGATGAAGTGCAACGGCTTGCGCGCGAGTGCACCGCCGAGTCTGTCGCTCATCGGGGCCCTCCTTCCGATGGGTCGGGGTGTCGGGGTGGGTCGGATCCGCGCTGTCGGGGCGTCTCGACCAACGCTAACGCTGAACCGGTCGGCCGGACTGTGTTTCAACGTCCCCGAATCTGTTGAGGCTATACATTGTCACGCAGGTCGAGCGGAGCTATTACGGAGGTCGGGCACACCCATGGTGCTGGCAGAGGGCGTGGAGGTCGATCTCGGTCCGTTGGGACGCGCCCGGGTGACCTCGTTGCTGGGCCAGGGGGGACAGGGCTACGTCTTCGAGGTACGCCGCGAGACCGGCGAGCCGCTCGCCCTCAAGTGGTACAAGCCCGAGAGCGCGACCTCGCAGCAGTACGACGAGATGCAGCAGCTCGTCGAGATCGGCTCGCCGCACCAGCGATTCCTCTGGCCGCTCAGCATGGCTCGCGTCGGCACGGAGCCGAGCTTCGGCTACGTCATGCACCTGCGGCACCAGCGCTTCCTCGAGCTGAGCTTCCTGCTGCTCAACGCGGACCGCGACGGACAG
This sequence comes from Nocardioides sp. CPCC 206347, assembly GCF_048654605.1. Taxonomy (NCBI): domain Bacteria; kingdom Bacillati; phylum Actinomycetota; class Actinomycetes; order Propionibacteriales; family Nocardioidaceae; genus Nocardioides; species Nocardioides sp. CPCC 206347. Next base: position 817,528 of record NZ_JBMCYZ010000001.1, on the reverse strand, counting down.
CCGCTCGACGTCTCCTTCTCCTCGATCATCGAGCTGTGCCGCCAGCTGAGCTACAGCTTCCTGCGCCTGCACGCCCGCGGCCTCTGCTATCGCGACATCTCCTTCGGCAATGTCTTCTTCGACCCGTCCAACGGTGACGTCCTGATCTGCGACAACGACAACGTCGGCATCGACAACGGAACGGGGCGGGTCCTCGGGACGCCGTACTTCATGGCACCGGAGGTCGTGCGCGACACGACGTACCGCACCCTCCCGAACACCGACACCGACCGGCACTCGCTGGCCGTGCTGCTGTTCTACTCGCTCTTCCTCGGTCACCCGCTCGAAGGCGCGCGCACCGACGCCGGCATGCGCGACGCCCACTGGCTGATGACCCACTTCGGGACCGAGCCGCTGTTCTGCATGCATCCGGACCGGACCGAGAACCGGCCGGCGCAGATCGTCCAGCAGTACTGGAACATCTATCCGCAGTTCCTCCGCGACCTGTTCATCCAGGCGTTCGCGGAGGGCCTGGACAACCCGGGTGCCCGGGTCACCGAGGGCCAGTGGATCAAGGCGATGGACCGGCTGCGTGACGGCCTGCTGGCCTGCCCGACCTGCGGAACGACGAACTTCTGGAGCCCGGAGGACGACAGCGTCACCTGCTGGCAGGACCAGACCGAGGTACGGCCGCCGTACATCCTGCAGATCGGGCGCCGCACGGTCGCGGTCGGACCGCAGACCACCATCCGGTCCGACCACCTCACCTCGGGGATCGACCACCCGACGGTGCTCGCCCAGGTGCGCCAGCACCCGGAGGCCCGCGATCGCTGGGGCCTGCACAACGCGTCCGACTTCTCGTGGCCCGTGTCCTACCCGGGTGGCCAGAACTTCCTGCTCGAGCCGGACCGGACGATCGAGCTGGTCAACGGCGCCCGGATCCAGATCCGCAACTCCACCGTTCAGGTGCGTCGACCGAGCGGTTCGACGCCCGGGGCGACCGCATAGGGTGACGGCCATGTCTGCTCTCGTGGTCGAGGTCGACGGACGAGTCCTTCGTCTCGAAGGCAAGCCCGTCTACCGCATCGGTCGGGCCATCGAGGCTGACGTCGTCCTGACCGCCGGATCGGTGTCGCGCCAGCACGCCGAGCTCCAGGCCTCGGAGTTCGGCTGGGTCCTGGTCGACAACGACAGCCAGTTCGGCACCTACGTCGACGACGAGCGAGTCACCGAGTACCCCGTCGAACGCGCGATCTCGGTGCGTTGCGGTCCTCCGGCGGAGGGCGCGAGCCTGAGGATCATCCCGGCCGCACAGTACGACGCCGCGGCCACCCCGGCGGTACCCGCCTCTGTGCCGCCGACGGCTCCGCCGCTGGCCGCACCACCGCCCCCGCCGATGCCCGCGCCCGGACCGCCGTCGCGCATCCCGCCGATGCCGAGCCTGCCCGACGAGCTCACCATGCCGCCGATGTCCTCGGCGCCACCGCCCGACCCTTCGGCGCGATTCGCACCGCCGGGCGCTCGTCCTGCGGGAGCCCCCGGCCTGCCGCCGGCGATCCCGGGCAACGACGCCACCCAGGTCCTGGCGGCTGCGCCGCGCCCGCAGGCCGGACCGCAGGGTTACGCAGGACCGCCCGTCCAGCGCACCGGCCCGGACCTGCTGCTGGTGGCCGAGGGCCGCGAGCACCGCTTCCGCCACCCCGCCCAGATCACCGTCGGTCGCCGCGGCGACTCGACCGTCGTGATCAGTGACCCCGCCTGCTCCCGTGTGCACGGCCGGATCGACCCCTTCCCGGGCGGCTGGGCCTACACCAACCTGTCCAACGAGGGCACCTTCGCCGAGGGCCGCCGGGTCACGACCCGGAGGTTCGACGAGCGGATCAGCATGCGGCTCGGGCACCCGGTGGCCGGCCCCGAGCTCACCCTCGTCCCGATCCTGTCCGCCGCCGAGGAGGAGAAGCGGATCGCCCGCCGGCGGTGGGGCAAGCGCCTGGTGATCGGTGGTGCGGCGGCCGCCGTCCTGCTCCTGATCGCGGGCGTCCTCGGGATCGCCCTGCTGGTCGGGCGCGACGACGACGGTGACAAGACCGCTGACGGAGGGCCGCCGAGCGGCTCCAGCTCGATGGGGGCGTTGACCGGGGAGGAACTCGACGCGGCCAAGGCAGCCACGGTGAAGATCTCGGCGCAGACCCATCTGCTGTCCGATCCGAGCAGCATGGGCGACTACCACGGGTCCGGCTCGATCATCCGCGAGGACGGACTGATCCTCACCAACGCCCACGTCGCCGAGCCCGAGGCCGAGGGCCTCAACGACCAGTACTCCGGTGAGGAGATCGCGAACCCCGAGTTCCTGCTGGTCTCCCTGACCGACGGCATGACGGACACCAACGCCCCGGCCGCCTACCGCGCCCGCGTGGTGGAGGCCGACGGCCACCTCGACGTCGCGGTGATCCAGATCTACGCGAACGCCGACGGCAGCGACCTCGACGGCAAGCTCGAGCTGCCCGCCGTGCCGATCGGCAGCTCCGGCGAGCTGCGGGCGGGCGACGACGTGACCGTCCTGGGCTTCCCGGCCGTCGCCGGTGCCGGCGAGTCGATCACGGTGACCACCGGCGTCATCTCCACCGTGCTCAACGACCCGGACCTCGGGCCGCGCTCGGAGCTCGACACCGACGCGCGCATCGCCCCGGGCAACTCCGGTGGCATGGCGATCAACAACGACGGCGAGCTGATCGGTATCCCGACAGCACTCTTCTCGGACCGCGACACGACCGTCACCAGCGGCCGGATCCGGTCGATCGACGTCGTGAAGGAACTGATCGACCGGGCCGAGGACGAGGTCGACTGACGGTCAGCTGGCCTTCTTCGCAGCAGCCTTCTTCGCGGGGGACTTCTTGGCGGTCGTCTTCTTGGCAGCAGCCTTCTTCGCGGATGTCTTCCTTGCCGGAGCAGCCTTCTTCGCGGTGGTCTTCGCGGGCTCCTTCGCCGGTGTCGTGTCCTCGCCGCGGGAGCTCTTGGCCGCTTCGACCGAGCGCTGCAGGGCGGCCAGCAGGTCGACCACCTCGCCGCCGGTCTTGGCGGACGTCTCGGTGCGCTTGACCTCGCCGCCCTCGATCTTTGCCTTCACCACGGACTCGACGGCTTCGGCGTAGTCGTCCTCGAAGTCGGCCGAGTCGAAGTCACCGGAGAGGGTCTCGATCAGCATCTGAGCCATCTTGACCTCGGCGTCCTTGACCTCGCCCACCTCGACGGAGAAGTCGGGCACGCGGACCTCGTCGGGCCACATCATGGTCTGCAGCACGATCACGTCGCCGTTCGGCGTCGAGCGCACGCGCAGCACTGCGGTCGACGTGCGCTGGCGCAGGGCAACGGTGACGACGGCCATCCGGTTGGAGTCGAGCAGGGCCTGGCGGAGCAGGGCGTACGGCTTGGCGCCGGTGCCCTCAGGCTCGAGGTAGTACGACTTCTCGAAGAGCATCGGGTCGATCTGGTCGACGGGCACGAACTTCTCGACCGCGATCTCCCGGGAGGAGGTCGTCGGCAGGTTGGCCAGGTCGTCCTCGGTGAGGATGACCATCTCCCCGTCCTCGGTCTCGTACCCCTTCGCGATGTCGGAGTAGGGCACCTCCTCGCCGTCGATGGCGCAGACCCGCTGGTACTTGATCCGGCCGCCGTCCTTGGCGTGGACCTGACGGAACGACACGTCATGGCTCTCGGTCGCGCTGTACAGCTTGACCGGCACACTGACGAGGCCGAAGGAGACCGCACCCTTCCAGATCGCACGCATGGGCAGAGCCTACGCCGAAGCACCGACCCGTTCGACTGCAACGATGGAGCCGTGCAGCAGTCCATCGGTGTCGTCGGCGGGGGGATCGTCGGTCTCGCGGTCGCCCGCGAACTGACCCGCCGCCGCCCGGGTCTCCAGGTCCTGGTCCTCGAGAAGGAGGACCGCGTCGGCGCCCACCAGACCGGCCACAACTCCGGGGTCGTGCATGCCGGCATCTACTACCGTCCGGGCAGCCTCAAGGCCGACCTGTGCACGCGGGGGCGGGACCTCCTGCGGGAGTACTGCGCCGAGCACCGGCTGCCGTACGTCGAGTGCGGCAAGGTCGTGGTCGCCGTCGACGCCGCTGAACTGGGCAGGTTGGACGCGCTCGAGCGCACCGCCCGGGAAAACGGCGTGCCCGGCCTCCGTCGGCTCGACGCTGCCGGTCTCGCCGGGATCGAGCCGCACGCCGCCGGTCTCGCGGCCCTGCACTCGCCCCGCACCGCGATCACCGACTACGTCGCCGTCGCCGAACAGCTCGCCCGCGACGTCGAGGGGGCGGGTGGCCGGGTGCTGGTCGCGAGCGAGGTCACCGGGATCAGCCAGCGCGGCGGCCGGGTCACGCTCACCACCGGCCGGACGTCGTACGACGTCGACCAGGTGGTGCTCTGTGGCGGACTCCAGTCCGACCGGCTGGGCCGGCTGGCCGGGCAGAAGGCGGAGCCCCGGATCATTCCGTTCCGCGGGGAGTACCTCGCCGTGTCGGCAGCCAAGCAGGATCTCGTGCGGGGCATGGTCTACCCGGTCCCCGACCCGCGCTACCCGTTCCTCGGCGTGCACTTCACCCGCCGGGTGACCGGGGTGCTCGAGGTGGGCCCGAATGCGGTGATGGCCCCGCATCGCGACGCCTATCGTCGTTCGTCGGTGCGGCTCGCCGACGTGGCCAGCGTCGCCACGTGGCCGGGCTTCTGGCGGATGGCGGCCACGCACTGGCGGACCGGCGCGAAGGAGGTGCGTGGCTCCCTGTCCGTGCGTGCCTACCTGCGCGCCGCTGAGCGCTACGTCCCCGCCATCGGGCCGGACGACGTGGTGCGTGCCGGCTTCGGGATCCGCGCCCAGGCCGTCGATCGCGACGGCACCCTGGTCGACGACTTCCGGATCACGCACCGCGACGGTGTCACCAGCGTGCGCAACGCGCCGTCGCCCGCCGCGACGTCGAGCCTGGCCATTGCCGAGTACGTCGTCGACCGGATCCCCACCACGGCACAATGACCGATGTGCTGCTTCCCATGCTCGCCACGCCGGGCACCCACGTGCCCCCGGGGGAGGACTGGCGCCACGAGGTGAAGTGGGACGGGGTGCGGGCGCTGGCCACGATCGACGGTGACGTGACGCTGGTCAGCCGCAACGGGAACCGGATCACGACCGCATGGCCCGAGCTCGTCACCGCTCCGACCGGGCTGGCCGACACGGTCGTCGACGGCGAGATCATCGCGCTCAACGACCGCGGCATCCCTGACTTCCGGGTGCTCGCGGAGCGGATGCACGTCCGCAACACCGCCACCGTGGCCCGCCTGGCGCAACGGATCCCGGCGACCTACATGGTCTTCGACGTGCTGCGCCTGCGGGGGAAGGACCTCACCGGGCTCCCGCTCGAGGAGCGCCGTCGCCTGCTCGGCGACCTCGACCTCAGTGCCTCCGGCTGGCAGGTCCCGCAGGAGTACGACGATGGCGCGATGCTGTTCGAAGCCACCCGCGCCCAGGGGCTCGAGGGGATCGTCAGCAAACGGATCGACTCCACCTACCGGCCCGGTGAGCGCAGCCACCACTGGCTGAAGTTCGCGCACCGGCACCGTGGCACCTTCGTGGTCGGGGGATGGCGTCCCCAGACCGGTTCGAGCGACCGGCTCGCGGCCGTCCTGGTCGGCGAGGTCACGCCGGACGGACTGCTCTACCGCGGCCGGGTCGGCAGTGGGATCGGTCCGAAGCAGTCCCGGTCGCTGACCGATGCCCTCGCGTTACTGGGCCGGGCCGAGAGTCCGTTCGCCGACGAGGTGCCGCGGGCCGACGCCGAGGGCACGTCCTGGGTCGACCCTGTCGTGGTGGTCGACGTGGACACGCACGGGCTCGGCTACGAACGGCTGCGCCAGCCGTCGTACCAGGGGATCCGTTCCGACGTCACGGTGGACGACCTGGCCCGACCTGACGCGGGAGGGCACTGATGCCGAAGAAGGCCGATCACCAGCAGACCGAGGTGCACGTGGACGTCGAGGGCCGCACGCTACGGCTGACGAACCTCGAGAAGGTGCTGTATCCCGCCACGGGCACCACGAAGGGCGAGGTGCTCGACTACTACGCACGGATCGCGCCGGTGCTGCTGCCGCACCTGGCCGGACGGCCGGTGACCCGGATCCGCTGGCCGCACGGCGTCGGTGACATGAGCTTCTTCGAGAAGAACGCGCCGGCCGGGACACCGAGCTGGGTGCGGACCGCCGAGGTGCCGACGACCGGCAGCCGCGGGCCGAGCCGGAACGGGGACACCTTGCGGTTCCCGATCATCGAGGATCTCCCGACCCTGATCTGGGCGGTCCAGCTCGCCGCCCTCGAGCTGCACGTTCACCAGTGGACGGTCGATGACAAGGACGAGCCGCTCGGCGCGGACCGGGTCGTGATCGACCTGGACCCGGGGGAGGGTGCCGGTCTGCACGAGTGCTGCCAGGTGGCCCTGCTGGCCCGGGACGCCCTCGCCGAGCGCGGCCTCGAAGCACTGCCGGTGACGAGCGGCAGCAAGGGCCTGCACCTCTATGCGCGGCTGCCCGAGCGCCGGCCGTCCGACGAGACGAGCGAGCTGGCGAAGGAGATCGCCGAGGAGCTCCAGGCCGCGCATCCGCAGCAGGTCACCGCCACCATGACCAAGGCCCGCCGTCGCGACAAGGTCTTCCTCGACTGGTCGCAGAACGCCGGCTCCAAGACGACCGTGGCGCCGTACTCGCTGCGCGGTACGCCGCGGCCCCAGGTCGCGACGCCGATCACCTGGGACGAGGTCGACGAGGGAGCCGAGGACCCGTTGGGCCTCGAGCAGTTCACGCCCGCCCAGGTGCTGGAGCGCGTCGACGAGTACGGCGACCTCTTCGCGCCGTGAGCCTCACGGGTCGTTGCGTCGCCGCATGGCGTAGACGTCGAACTCGGTGACCACACCCGCCGGGTCGCCGCTCGACCCGACGGCGCTGGCCAGGTCGTGGGGCGAGGTGGCGTGGTCGGCCTCGTCGAGGGTGGCGTCGATGAGCAGCTGGATCTCGGACGTCGGGTGGTCCACGCGCAGGGCCGTGGGCTCGATCCGCCAGCCGTGGCGGCCCAGGTCGTTGAACAGGCCCATCAGCGTGGTGTTCTTCTCCGCGGCGATGCCTTCGAAGCCGTCCGCGGCCTCGATCAGGTAGACCGGGCGGGTCACCGCGAGCGTGGCGGCGTCGTACAGCGGCACCCACAGGCGCGCGTACTCGTAGCTCCGCGATCCACTCACCCAGCCAGTGTAGGACTCGTGGGACGAGGTGCGCCGGAATCTTTCGACGGGCTGCCCGGTCAGGCAGAACGCAGCGGACGTACGGCGGCCGGGTCGACCACGTTCGCGAGGTCGAGGGTGGCACCGAACACCAGGCCGCTGCCGGTCACGGCAGGGGCGTCGACCACGTCGGCCACGACGACCGTGACGTTGTCGCGGCTGCCGCTGTCGAGAGCCGCGCGGACCAGGCGTTCGACCGCCATGCTGCGCGACTCCATGCCCAGGAGCATCTGGATCGCGGCGGGGGACAGGACGTCGCTCAGGCCGTCGCTGCACAACAGCAACCGGTCCCCGGGCAGCAGCTCGATCAGCCGCACGTCGGGCTCGGGTGTGTGCTCGCCGTCGACGGCCTGCAGCACGACGTGCTTGTACGGCGACGCCGCGGCCTGCTCGAGGGTGATCCGCCCGGCGTCGACCATCGCCTGCACCATGGTCTGGTCGTGGCTCAGCTGGGTCAGGGCCCCGTCGCGCACCAGGTAGGCCCGGGAGTCGCCGACCTGGGCCAGTGCCGTCTCGACACCGTTGGTCAGGATGGCGGTCAGCGTGGTGGCCATGCCGACCCGGCGTGGGTCGGCGGCGACGCCGGCGACGAGCTGGTCGTGCGCTTCATGGGTGGCGGCGGTCAGCAGCCGGACCGGGTCGACGCCCGGGTGGGCGAGCGCTCGCGCGCTGACGACGTACGACGTCGTGGCGGAGGCGATCTCGCCGGCGGCCGCGCCACCGACACCGTCGGCGACGCACAGCAGGTAGGGCCCGGCGAACCCGGCGTCCTCGTTGTTGTCGCGGACGAGCCCGACGTCGCTGTGCGCTGCGAAGCGGAACTGGAGCACCGCACTCACCTCCCAGGAACCGGTCGCCGTCGACCCTGTGTCGATGGTGCCCGATCAACCTGTGAAACGTCTGTAGGTGCCCTCGGAGTTCCGCGGAGCAGCGGTCAATCAGGAGCGGGTGAGCTCCGGAGCCTCGCTCAGGAGCGGAAGCCGACCTGACCCGCGACGCTGCGTCCGATCTCGACGTACGCGAGCTTGGCGACCGGAACCACGGTCACCTTGCCCTTGGTGTCGGTCAGCCTGAGGACGCCGTCGGACGACAGCGCCTCGCTGACGAGTGCCTCGACGCCCTCGTTGGTCTCGTCGGTCTCGATGACGAGCTCCCGCGCGGTGTTCTGCACACCGATCTTGACCTCGACGGTCATGGTTGTTCTCCTCGTTCGTGGGGACGGTCGAGGATCCCGACCGTCTCGTTCCAGCCTAGTCAGGCGTCGGAATGCTCATCTGTCCGCGGGTACCCGCGGATGCCGCGCCAGGCCAGGCCGGACACCAGGGCAACGGCCTGGTCGCGGGGCAACCCGGTCAGGCCGCGTTCGGTGTCGGTCAGCCAGAACCGCGCGCTGACCTGCGCCATTCCCACCAGGGACACCGAGAGCAGGCGCGATGCGTCCGGAGGCAGTCCGGTGTCGTCCTGGATCACGGAGGTGATCAGGTCGGCACACTCGGTGGTGACGCGGTCGATGTGGTCGCGGACCGCGGGCTCGTTGGTCAGGTCGGACTCGAAGACCAGCCGGAAGGCGCCGGTGTCGTGCGCGACGTAGTCGTAGAAGGCGTCCATCGCAGCGGCCACGCGCTGCTTGTTGTCCTGTGTCGACTCCAGTGCGCGGCGGCAGCTGGCGATCATCGCGTCGCAGGCGGCGTCGAGGATCGCGAGGTACAGCTCGAGCTTGCCGGGGAAGTGCTGGTAGAGCACCGGCTTCGAGACGCCGGCGCGCTCGGCGATGTCGTCCATCGCAGCGGAGTGATAGCCCTGGGCGACGAAGACGTCGAGGGCAGCGGCCAGCAGCTGCGCGCGTCGTTCGCGGCGGGGAAGTCGAACGCCGCGGGGCCGCCTGTCGTCCAGGTCGAACTGCTCGGTCACCACAGCCAGAAGCCTACTCGTTGGTAGGCGAGGCCCGTCGGACGCCCGGCACCCGGCCGGCACGTCCCGTCGTCCGGGTCCGGATGACGGGACGTGGTGTCCACTCCTTGGTCGGGGAAGGGACCATGGAAGGGTCGAGGGAACAGCCGGGCACCTGCACGGCGTTGTCCCTGGACTGACCCCCATCGTTTCCGAGGAGTACGACGTGAGCTTTCCCGCGCTGGTGGAGCCGGCCGCCGAGCTGACCATCGACGAGGTCCGCCGCTACAGCCGTCACCTGATCATCCCCGACGTGGCGATGGACGGACAGAAGCGGCTCAAGAACGCGAAGGTCCTCGTGATCGGCGCGGGCGGCCTCGGCAGCCCGGCGCTGCTGTACCTCGCCGCGGCCGGTGTCGGCACGCTCGGCATCGCCGAGTTCGACGAGGTCGACGAGTCCAACCTGCAGCGCCAGGTCATCCACGGGATGAGCGACATCGGCCGGCCGAAGGGCCTCTCCGCGAAGGAGTCGATCGCCGAGATCAACCCGCTGATCAACGTGATCCTCCACGAGGAGCGCCTCGACAACGACAACGTCATGGACGTGTTCAAGGGCTACGACCTCATCGTCGACGGCACGGACAACTTCGCGACGCGCTACATGGTCAACGACGCGGCGTACTTCCTCGGGATCCCCTACGTCTGGGGCTCGATCTACCGCTTCGACGGCCAGGCCTCGGTCTTCGCGCCCACGATGGCCGACGACGCCCCCTGCTACCGCTGCCTGTACCCCGAGCCCCCGCCGCCGGGCATGGTCCCGTCCTGCGCCGAGGGCGGCGTGCTCGGTGTCCTGTGCGCCTCGATCGGCTCGATCCAGGTCAACGAGGCCATCAAGCTGCTCATCGGTGCGGGTGACCCCGCCATCGGCAAGCTGGTCATCTACGACGCCCTCGAGCTCGAGTGGCGCAAGCTGAAGGTCCGCAAGGACCCCAACTGCGCACTGTGCGGGGAGAACCCGACCGTCACCGGCCTGATCGACTACGACGCCTTCTGCGGCGCGATCTCGGAGGAGGCGGCCGACGCCGCCGTCGACGCGACGATCAGCGTCACCCAGCTCGCCTCCATGATCAAGGAGCGCGAGGAGGGTTCGCGCGACTTCGTCCTGATCGACGTCCGTGAGCCGGCCGAGGCCGAGATCAACCACATCCCCGGTGCGGTCCTGATCCCGAAGGGCGACTTCCTCAACGGGACGGCGCTCGCGCAGCTGCCGCCGGTCGACTCCGGCAAGCAGATCGTCATGCACTGCAAGACGGGCGTCCGCTCGGCCGAGACCCTGGCGATCGTCAAGGGTGCCGGCTACGACGACGCCGTCCACGTCGGCGGCGGCGTGGTGGCCTGGGTCAACCAGATCGACCCGAGCCAGCCGACGTACTGAGTCTCGATCACCGAAGCAGACAGGCCCCGCGATCCGTGAGGATCGCGGGGCCTGTTGCGTCCCCGGCTCAGGTCACGGGTTGGTGACCTGGACCTGGATGGTGCCGTCGGCGTTCTCGGCGGTGACCGTGGCGGTCACCCCGACCCCGGCGACCTTCACGGAGTTCTGCTCGTTGGCAGCGCTCCAGTAGGCCTGGGGGTTGGTGTCGTTGAACGTCGGGACACCGGCGACGGACGGAGCACACGCGGCGAGCGTGTCGTGTCCGCCGGCGGTCGCCACCTGCTTGTGCAGGCAGACCTCGTCGGTCGCCGAGATGCCGAAGGTGGCATCGAACGGCTCGCGGCGGTTCGAGGGGCTGGACCCGTCCGGGTACGTCAGCGAGTCCGGTCGTACGTCGACCGGAAGGGCGTAGCCCCCGCCCGGGTGGGCGCTCGTGTTGTTGTCGGCGTACGCCAGGTCGACGAGCCAGACGAGCATGCCGTTCTGGTAGGCGAAGTGCTCCACCCAGTCCGGTCGCGTGACGCCCTCGGAGAAGTTGTACGGCCCCACCTGGAGGGTGCTGTCGTACCCGACGTACTGCCGGTTCTCGATGAGGTAGTAGCGCGGGGTCGTCTTGGTCTCGGTGCCGGTCGAGGCGGTGAAGCCCTTGACGGTCCAGCCGTTGGCGCCCTTCTCTGCCCCGTCGGTGATCGGCTGGCCGTAGCCCTTGATCACGATGTTGTCGATGAAGGCGCCGGCTTCGTTGTAACCGCCGTCGGTGGCATAGCGCAGCCGGAACAGCGAGGCCTTCTTCTTCTTCTTGTCCAGGGTGTAGCGCCAGCTGTGCCTGGTCCAGTCGGCGGTCCCGTCGATGGCCTCGAGCTGCTTCCACGTGGTGCCACCGTCGACGGAGTATTCCGCGTAGAGGAAGTCGTAGTCGGGCTCGATCTGGTTCCAGATGTCGGCAGTGACCAGGACCGACGTCGAGGGCGGGACCTGACGCGTCAGGGTCGCGACCAGGTTGTCGCCACGGCCGGAGTACCACGAGTACTTCCCCTGACGGGCCTTCGTGTAGACGTTCGTCGTGGTCTTGTCGGGCAGGTTGACCTTGATGGCCTGGTCCTGTCCGACGGCCGTCTCCTGCGACGGGGACAGCGTGAAGCTGCCGTTCTGGCCGGGGTTCACCTCGGTGTAGTCGAGCCAGCCGAGGTAGTACTTCTCCTCCGGGCCCATCAGCCCGGGCGTGGTGCCGATCGACTCCTGGCCGTGGTTCAGCCACGAGCCCGAGGACATCAGCGTCCAGAATCCGGTGCCGTTGTCGCCGCCCGCGGTGTCGTAGAAGTCGGGAAGCTCCAGGTCGTGGCCGTACTCGTGCGCGAAGACACCGAGCCCGCCGTTCTCCGGCTCGACGGTGTAGTCGCCGATGAAGTACTTCGAGTCACCGACCTGGGCGCCGCCGTACAGGTTCTGGCTGGTGCCGACGGTCGGGCCGGTCTGGCCGTAGAGGTTGCCGTTGACGTACCAGCGGTGCGACCAGATGGCGTCGTCGCCGGCACCGGCCTCCTCGCCACCGCCCGCGTGGACGGCCTGGAAGTGGTCGATGTAGCCGTCGGCCTCGTTGAAGTCGCCGTCACCGTCGAAGTCGTAGCGGTCCCACACGTCGAACTGTGCGAGGTAGGCGTCGATCTCGGCAGGCGTCTTGCCGGCAGCGACCTGCGCGGCGTACCAGGCGTCAGCGGTGTCGGCGATGAAGGCCCACGAGCCGCCGGTGTCCTCGACCGCGTTGTCGCCGTACGTCGAGGCGTTGCCGGGAACGGTCACCCAGTCCTCGGTCGTGACGCTGACGTCGTAGCGGCCGCTGGAGACCTCCTTGTAGTAGTTCCTGAAGGACTCGCCGTCGCCGTTGAACATCTCGTCGTAGTGCGCCTTGTTGAAGTCCGGCGTCCACTCCGTGGAGTTGTCGACCGCGCGGTCCGGCTCCGCGATCTCGTTGTGCAGCGGACCCGGGTCGGTGCCCTGGGCCGGCACGTTGGCCGTGCCGAACTGGCCGAGCAGGGTGAGGATCTTGTCGCTCCTCTCGACCGGGAACTCGACGTACTCACCGGTGGCGAGCTTCACGGTCGCGCCGCCGTCGGCCCGCTGCTGGAGACGAGCGTTGCCGTTCTCCACCAGCTCGAGCGCCTTGCGCATCTCGCGACGCTGCTCGTGGGTCTTGGGACCCGGCCGATCGTGCTTCTTGGCGTGTGCCGGGCGCTGCTTCGCAGGGCCGTCGACAGGGGTGTCGGCCTGAGCCGGTTGCAACATCGCGCCACCCAGGGCGATGGTTGCGGCGCCGGCGAGCAAGCCGGATGCCAGTTTCTTCACAGATGCCTCCGAGAAATAATGGTGAGAGGGCACCGAAAAGTCGTGGAAGACGGAACGTCGCCCGAGACCTGCAGATTTTCGGCGTCCGTCGGTACCTCACACGTAAATCACTGTCGGACGCAATAGTTGGGCGAAAATTTGCGCAAGGTGTTACGAGGCAGCTTGCAACCCTCGAACCCCACAAGTCCCGCGCGTAACCCCGGACCCGCTGTTCTCGTTGGTCAGGGCATCGTGGTCCTGGTGTTGCGGACCACCGCGAATCGGTCAAAGCGTTCACCGCACCGAGGGAGCAACTGAGAGCCCCGTCCTCACGGATGGGGCTCTCGGCGTCCGTACCGCCGACGGGGTTAGATGGGCCCGTGGACGAGGGGTACGTCGAAGTGTTGCTCGACCTGGTCGAGCGGATCCCGCCCGGTCGGGTGACGACGTACGGTGCGCTGGCGGCCGTGGCTGGAGGAGGTCCGCGGCAGGTCGGATCCGTGATGGCGAGGTACGGCGGCCCGGTGCCGTGGTGGCGGGTGGTGCGTGCCGATGGCACGCTCCCGCCGAGCCACGACGACCGGGCCCGTGCGCACTACCTCGACGAGGACACGCCGCTGAAGGTCAGCGGCGGCCTCGACATGCCGCGGGCGTTCTGGGATCCCGCGACGGAGGACTGACCTGGGTCAGCTGAGCGCCGCGATGGCGGCGTCGTAGTTCGGCTCGGTCGCGATCTCCGGGACGAGCTCGGTGTACAGGACCGAACCGTCCGCGTCGACGACCACGACGGAGCGGGCGAGCAGGCCCTCGAACTTGCCGTCGACCAGCTTCACGCCGTAGTCGTCACCGAACGAGGTGCGGAAGCCCGAGCCGACCTGGACGTTCTCGATGCCCTCGGCGCCGCAGAAGCGGGCCTGGGCGAACGGGAGGTCCTGGGACACGTTGATGACCGTGGTGTTCTCGAGACCGGCCGCGAGCTCGTTGAACTTGCGGACGCTCGCGGCACAGATCCCGGTGTCGATGCTCGGGAAGATGTTGAGCACCGCGCGGGAACCCTCGGGGAGGGCGACGTCGCTGAAGTCGGAACCGACGAGCGAGAAGGACGGGGCGGGGGCGCCGACGGCGGGAAGTTCGCCGACGGTCGAGACGGGGTTGCCGCCGAGTGCAGTGGTAGCCATGCCCTTTGTCTAGCAGGTCAGTAGTCGACGGCCACCGGCGAGGGTCACCGGAGACGGCCGAGGTAGCCGACGACCTTGCGCACCTCGAGCAGCTGGCGTTCCCAGGTGATGCCCACGACCGTCAGCAGGACGCCGGCGAAACCGATCCACACCCACTTCGGGAACTCCCCGGGGTAGGCGCCGATCTCGCGGAACACGATGATCGCGCCGACGGTGGCGCCGACCAGGAGCGGCGCGCTCCAGCGCAGCGAGGCGCCGGCGATGGTGAGCGCCAGGCACACGCCGCCGAGGAGCAGGGCCCGGAGCGAGACCGGGTCCCCGATGACCCACAGGAGCGACGGGATCGTGCCGAGCAGCAGGCCGGGCAGCAGGGCCTCCGCAGTGCCGACGGTGTCCGACTTCTGCATCCGCCAGAGACCGAAGGCGAGCAGGGCCACGGCCAGCGGGAGCGTGTAGGCCTCGGGTGCCTCCACCTCGAGGTCGGCCAGCCGCACCCACGTGGCGAGCAGCAGCAGCGCTGCACCGATCCAGGCGCCGAAGCGGCGCGACTCGTGGATCAGGGCGCTCGCGCAGAACACGAACCCGGCGACGGTCAGCCACAGCGCGGTGTACCCGCCCGCGTCGGTGGTTTCGGCGCCCGAGATCGGGAACGTGATCAGCGCGACCGCGACGGCCGGCAGCTCGATCTCGATGCGGGGCCGTCCGAGGGCGAGAAGACCGACGGCGAGGAGCACCGGGATCGCCACCCAGGCGGCGTCACCCCCGAAGGCGTAGACGGAGGCGCTGGTCGCGAGGCCGAGGAACGGCGCGGCCGAGAGGGCGCCGCTCATCCGGACGGCCTCCGTGCCGCGCAGCGCGAGGACGACGGCGGATGCGGTGGCCAGTCCGGCAACGATGGCGGTCATCGGGGCGCTCGGGACGGCCGCGATCGAAGCGGCACCTGCGGTGAACGTGGCGGCGACGCCGAGGCCGGCAGCCCGGCCTCCGGTGGTCATCAGCGCGGCGGCCGCGGCGCCGAGTGCCACGAGGGTGAGCACGGCGACGGGCAGGGCCAGCGTGACGTCGTACGACGCCAGGGTCGCGGCGGCACCGATGCCGGCCGCGATCGCGGCGACCTGGGCCCAGATGGCCAGGTGGTCGCGGCGGCGGGCCGAGACGAGCAGCGCGATGAAGGCGATCGGCACGAGCAGCGACGGCACCAGGAGCAGCGGCTCGGTGACCGGGTTCTCGCCGCCGATGGTGAGGTCGAAGCGACGCTCGAAGCCGGTGGAGAGGTCGGCCCAGCGGGCGAAGGCAACCACCACGGTGACCAGTGAGAAGCCGGCGAGGATGGCGCTGCCCACCGCCGACGGCGCGATGGCAATGGTGCGGAAGGACCGGGGAAGCAGGCCGAGGACCAGGACCCAGGCCGCGGTGACGGCGACGGCCACCAGACCGACGGTCGTGGTGTCGGTGTCGACGCTCGGGAGGGTCACGACGACCGTCACCACCATGGCGGCGAAGCTGGCGCCGGCGAGGAGGAGCCCGCGGTTGCGGACAACCAGGCCGGGGACGAGCAGCACAGCGGCGGAGACGAGCAGCGACCAGCCGGAGCCGTCGATCCACAACTGGTGGAGATCGGGTTCGGTCAAGGAATCGGTGAGTGCCAGGCCGCTGGCGCCGAGCCAGGCGAAGGAGCCGGCAACGGCCTGGCTCCAGGCGAGCACGGGCAGGTCCTGCGAACGGGCGAGAAGGATCGCGCCGATGGCGAGCGCCGTGAACACGTGGCCGACGAGGAGCTGGTGGTCGGTGACGTCGAGGGTGCCGAAGTAGGCGACCGCCGTACCGATGCCGGCGATCACCTGGGGAGCGACAAGCCGCGGCTCGCCACCGACGCGGACGAGTCCGAGCACGATGCCGGCCACCGCGACGACCAGTCCGGCGACACAGGCCGTGACCCCGTCACCACCGTCGCCGAGCCAGCCGGATGCACCGGCCCCGAACACGTCGAGGGCCAGCAGGCCCAGTGCGACGACGATCAGTGACTCGCCCGCGATGCGGAGCCCTGCGCGGTGCAGGAGCAGGGCCGAGGTGCCGGCCGTCAGGGTCAGGCCGGCGAGGACCGCGGTGCGGCCGCCGACGCCCAGCGCCGACCACGAGACGGCCAGGAAGATGACGGACGCGACGAGCAGGCAGAACGCACCGAGGCCGAGCAGGATCTTCGGGACGGACGCGGACGCGACGCCGCGGCGTTCCGGGGCGGGCGCCATCGCAGCGCCCGGGTAGGGCGGCAGCGGCGGGGCGGGCGGACCCGCCGGCCGGGGCGGGGGCGGTACGGCGCGCTTCTGCGCCGGGGCGGCGCCCGGGGGGACCAGCGGGCCGCCGAGCGGCGCCGCGGTCGCGGCGGCCGGGGCAGCCGCGGGAGCCGGGGCGGCCGGCTGGCCGTGGAACGCGGTGCTCGCCGTGCGCAGCTCCACCACCAGCTCGTCGGCGCGACGCAGCGTGCGGAACAGGTCGACGGCGAGGGGGTGCCGGACGAGCAGCTGGCACGTGGGGCAGACCGGAACTCCTGTGGGCAGGGGTGACCGGCAGTCGGGGCACAGGGCGGGATCGGCGTAGCGCATGGATCCATTCAGCCAGACGAGCCTCCAGGCAGGCATGACCGCACGACTCATTCGCACTGAGTCGTCGTACTCATTCCTCCACAGGCATACCGCTGGTCTGGGGAGGAACGCGGTGTTTCTGTGGAGGGCGCCGGGCGTGTCTGTGGACGACACGCCGACAACCGGTGGAGGACGAAAAACATTGGTGAAACCGCGAGGAAACCCCTTGCCAAGCTTGTCTGGACCGGCGTAGAACTTCTCCCACGCACTCCTCCGGGAGAGCGGGATCGCCGGAAGGCAAAGATCCAAACGGCCCTACCGGAACCCTTCGGGGTGAAGGTGAGGCGGCCCCTCACGGGGACGCTGGCCGCACGAGCCGGGTGACGAGGCGAGTGGGATCGGATGCAGAAGGAGATCGATCGGGAGCGTCACCAGTACCGATCAACCGAAGGGCCCTTGTGACTCATACTCACGAGGGCCCTTCACCTTTTTCTTGCCTGTGCGTGTGCGAGGCGTCGGGCCCTGAGGTGGTCCCTCGCTGGCTTAGGAGCGGGTCCCCGTCGCCGGCGTCGACCTTTGTTGCACGCCCTGCGGTTTGGCGGATTGACGCCGACGACGGCGACCCGAAGCGCCCTCGAGGGACCACCTCGATACCCGACGCCTCGCCCGGCAGACTTGTCTCCATGGATCGCCCTGCGCTTGCTGTCCTGCACGACCTGGAGCCGCACCCGGAGGGTGGGTGGTACCGGCAGACGTGGGTGTCGCCGGAGATGGTGACGTTGCCCGACGGGCGGGTGCGGCCGACGGCGACGCTGATCTACTTCCTGCTGCCGGCGGGGGAGTCGTCGGCCTGGCACCGGGTGGCCTCCGACGAGATCTGGCTCGCACACGAGGGAGTGGTCACGGTCGAGCTCGGTGGGGACGGGGCGGTGCCGGATGCTGGGCCGGATGTGAGGGGCGGGTCGCGCCTGGTGGTCGGGGCCGACGTACCGCAGGGGTTGGTGCCGGCGGGGGTGTGGCAGCGGACCCTGCCGTCGGATGCCGACGCGCTGGTGAGCTGCCTGGTGTCGCCCGGGTTCGACTTCGCGGACTTCGAACTGGTGTGACGCCGCTCGGGGATGTGTCGGGCCGGGATGGTTGAGTGACGCCCGTGGAGCAGGGGAGCGGACAGGCCAGGTATCGCCTCGCCGTGCCGTCCGCGGCCGGACCGGCACCGGTGCTCGACGAGCACCAGCGCCAGGTCGTCGACCACGGCGGTGGGCCGCTCCTCGTCCTCGCTGGTCCCGGCACGGGCAAGACCACGACCCTGGTCGAGGCGATCGTCGAGCGGATCGAGGGTCGCGGTGCGCGCCCCGACCAGGTGCTCGCGCTGACCTTCTCGCGCAAGGCCGCCGACCAGCTGCGCGACCGGGTGAGCGCCCGGCTGGGGCGCACCACCGGTCCCCAGCTGAGCTCGACCTTCCACTCGTTCGCCTACGCGCTGGTTCGTCGGTACGCGCCGGCCGAGCTCTACGAAGCGCCCTTGCGCCTGCTCTCGGCGCCCGAGCAGGACGTCGTGCTCCGCGAGCTGCTGGCCGACCATCCCGAGTCGGTCCAGTGGCCCGACCGGTTCCGGCAGGCGATGTCGACGCGCGGGTTCGCCCGCGAGGTGCACGCCGTCCTGGCGCGCGCTCGCGAGAAGGGACTGGAGGGCGAGGACCTGCGCGCCCTCGGCGAGGCCGAGGGGATCGACGAGTACGTCGCCGCCGGGCTGTTCCTCGAGCAGTACCTCGACTCGCTCGACAGCCTCGGCGCCACCGACTACGCCGACCTGATCCGTCGCGCGGTGATCGAGGCCGAGGTGCACCGTGACGAGCTGCGTGCGCAGTTCCGGCACGTGTTCGTCGACGAGTACCAGGACACCGATCCCGGTCAGGTGGCGTTGCTCCGGGCCCTCGCGGGCGACGGCCGCGACCTGGTTGCCGTGGGCGATCCGCACCAGTCGATCTACGGATTCCGCGGCGCCGAGGTGCGCGGGATCCTCGAGTTCCCGACGTCCTTCCCGCGCCGCGACGGAGCACCGGCCGACGTCGTCGCGCTGCGCACGATCCGTCGCTTCGGGCCCGGCATCATGGCGCCCGCGCAACGCGTCGCCGGCCGGATCGGGCTGCCCGGCACGATCAGCGAGGACGCCCGCAAGCTCTTCCTGTCGCCGATCGCGGAGACGGGTCCGCACGGACGGGGCCTCGTCCAGGTCCGCACCTTCGACACCGAGCGGGCCGAGGCCGAACACCTTGCCGACCTGTTGCGGCGTGCCCACCTGGAGGACGGCATCGCGTGGGACGACATGGCCGTCCTCGTGCGTTCGGGACGTGCCAGCATCGGCCCGCTGCGGCGGGCGCTCGGCGCTGCCGGCGTGCCGGTCGAGGTGGCGCGCGACGAGGTGCCCCTGGTCCGCGACCCCGCCGTACTGCCCCTGCTGGACGCCCTGCGCGCGGTGGTGAACCTCGACAACACCGACCCCTCGCACGTGGAGTACGTCGACGTCGGGCGCGCCGAGGCGTTGCTGACCGGCCCGCTCGGCGGCCTCGACGCCGGCGACGTGCGACGCCTCGCACGGGTGCTGCGCCAGCGGGAGAAGGACGTCGCCCAGGCCGAGGGCGGGACGCCGCGCGGTTCGCGGGAGCTGGTGCGGCTGGCCGTGGTCGACGCGACGTTCCTCGACGGGCTCGACACACCCGAGGCGGGACAGGCCCGTGCGCTGGCAACGCTGCTGGCCCGGGCGCGAGCGGACCTCGACGCCGGCGCGAGCGCCGAGGACCTGCTGTGGACCGTGTGGTCGGGCACGAACTGGCCGCAACGGCTGCGCCGGTACGTCGAGGCAGGTGGCGGCTCGGCGCGTCGCGCCCATCGTGACCTCGACTCGATCTGCGCCCTGTTCGACGTGTCGGTGCGATCCGGGGAGAGGCGCGAACACCAGGGTGTGGCGCCGTTCCTCGAGGGCCTCGTGCAGCAGGAGATCCCCGCCGACACGTTGGCGGACCGCGGCGCACGCGGCGCCGCCGTACGCCTGTTGACGGCGCACCGGAGCAAGGGCCTGGAATGGCGCCTGGTGGTGGCTGCGCACGTCCAGGCCGAGGGCTGGCCCGACCTGCGGCGTCGCTCGACGTTGCTACAGGCCGACCGGATCGGGACCGACGGGCTGCTTCCGCCAGTCTCGACCCGCGAGCTGCTCATGGAGGAACGGCGGTTGTTCTACGTCGCGTGCACCCGTGCTCGCGAGCGCCTCGTCGTCACCGCGGTGAAGTCCAGCGAGGACGAGGGCGAGCAGCCGTCCCGGTTCATCGAGGAACTCGGCAGCTCGATCGAGCACGTCGTCGGTCGTCCGCCGCGGCCGCTGTCCCTGGACGGCCTGGTGGCGGAGCTGCGCCGTACCGTCGCGGACCCGGCGACGGAGGAGCCGCTGCGCGCTGCTGCGGCCCGTCGCCTCGCCCGCCTCGCGCAGGAATGGGTCGGACGCCGGGCCCTGGCGCCTGCCGCCGATCCCGCCACCTGGTGGGGCACCCGCGCGGTCACGGTGTCGACCACGCCGATCCGCGCCGAGGACCAGCCGGTGCCGGTCTCCGCGAGCATGCTCGACTCGCTGGCCGTGTGTCCGACGCAGTGGTTCCTGACCCGTGAGGCCGGCGGCGTCGGTCGCGCCCACCAGTCGGCCAACCTCGGCGAGCTCGTGCACGCCCTCGCCGAACGGGTGGCGGCGGGCGACGCGCCGCCCGACCCGGCGGCCCTGATGGCGTACGTCGACGAGGTGTGGGACCGCCTCGACTTCCGGACGCCGTGGTCGAAGGTGCGCGAGTACGAACGTGTCCGCGCGGCGCTCGAGCGGTTCGTGGAATGGCACGAGTCCAACCCGCGTGAACTGGTGGACCGCGAGGCGAAGTTCTCAACGGTGGTCGACCTGCCCGACGGCGAACGCGTGCAGCTGACCGGGTACGCCGACCGGGTCGAGCTCGACGCTGACGGGCATGTCGTTGTGGTGGACCTCAAGACGGGCCGCAACAAACCGTCGGACACCTCGGTCAAGGGACACGTCCAGCTCGCGCTCTACCAGTTCGCCGTCGACCACGGCGCGCTCGACACCGACCCGGCCGCTCCGGCGCACACCGCCGGCGGCGCCGAGCTGGTGCAGCTGGGACTGGTGGACGGCGGCATGGCGGCGACGGTGCAGCAGCAGCCGGTGCACGCCGAGGAGGGCCCCGAGCGCGACGACCTCCGTGGGCGGTTGGCGAACGCCGCGGCGCTGATCCGCGGGGAACACTTCCCGGCCGTGGCCGGCCAGCACTGCCGTACGTGCTCGTTCGTGCCGTTGTGCCCCGCGAAGAGTGCCGGGGCGGTGGTCGCGCAATGACGTCGACCCGACCGCCGATGAAGCTCGACACCCCTGCCGACCTGCAGCGGGCGATGCAGGCGAAGTTCCCGCCGAGCGACGAGCAGTGGGCCGCGATCAGCGCCCCCCTGCGGCCGGCGGTCGTGATCGCCGGCGCCGGATCGGGCAAGACCACGCTGATGGCTTCGCGGGTGGTCTACCTCGTGCTCACTGGTCAGGTGCGTCCCGAGGAGGTGCTCGGCCTGACCTTCACGACCAAGGCTGCCGCCGAGCTGCGCCAGCGGATCCGCACCGCGCTGCGCGACGCGGGAGCACTCGACCTCACCGTGGGCGGCGAGGACGCCGACGAGGTGCTGGAGCCGACCGTGGCGACGTACAACGCCTATGCGGCGACGCTCCTCACCGACCACGGCCTGCGGATCGGGCACGAGCCCGACACCCGCGTCATCACCGACGCCGCGCGCTACCAGCTGGGTGCCCGGGCGATCGACCGCTTCACCGGCGACATCGATCACCTGACCGACCACCCCGAGACGGCGATCCAGAACCTCCTCGCCCTCGACTCGGCGATGAGCGAACACCTCGTGGCGCCGAGCCAGGTGCTCGCGCACGACGCCGAGGCGCGCCGCGGCTTCGAGCGGGCCCGCGACGCGGAACTGGCCGGCAAGGCGCGCAAGACGTACGTCGAGGCGGTCGAGAAGGCGATGTCCGCGATCGACCGGCGGGCCGACCTGCTCAAGCTGGTGGCGTCGTACCGCGGCCTCAAGCGGGACCTGGGCCTGATGGACTTCTCCGACCAGATCGAGCTCGGTGCACGGCTGGCGGCCGAGCGGCCCGAGGTCGGCGCCATCGAGCGCGGGCGGTTCAAGGTGGTGCTGCTCGACGAGTACCAGGACACGTCGGTCGCGCAGGCGATCATGCTGTCGCGGTTGTTCTCCGGTGAGGTCGACGGGCGTGGGCACGCGGTCACCGCAGTGGGCGACCCGAACCAGGCGATCTACGGCTGGCGCGGTGCGTCGGTCGCCAACATCCTCAACTTCGCCGAGACCTTCCCGGCGGCGGACGGTGAGTCCCGCACGCACCCGCTGACCATCAACCGCCGTTCCGACCGCCGCATACTCGACGTCGCGAGCCGGCTCGCCGGTCCGTTGTACGACGCCCTGGAAGCGCGCGGCGCAGGGGTGGCGCGGTTGCGCGCACCTGACGATGCCGTGGACGGCCTCGTCACGGCCGAGGTGTTCGAGACGCAGCGGGACGAGCTGGCGTGGCTCGCGTCCTCGATCCGTGCCGGTTGGGGTGGGGAGCCCGGCGACTGGGCGAAGACGGGCGTGCTGACCCGCGACAACGCGCACGCCGAGCTCGTCTTCGACGCGCTGACGTCCGCCAACATCCCCGTCGAGATCGTCGGTCTCTCCGGACTCCTGCGGTTGCCGGAGATCGCCGAGATCGTGGCCACGCTGCGGCTGCTGCACGACGTCACCGACAACGCCGCGCTGCTGACCCTGCTCGCCGGACCGCGCTGGGCCATCGGGCCGCGCGACCTGCGCCTGCTCGGTCGACGGGCCAGCGAGCACGCCGGCCGGCGGGGCCGCGCCGACGACACCGTGTCGGTCTCCGCGCAGCTGGTCGCCATCGCCGACGGCATCGATCCGGCCGAGATCCCGTGCCTCGACGACGCCCTCGCCGACCCCGGCGACGCCGAGTACTCCGAGGAGGCGCTGGCCCGGTTCGGCCTGCTGCGTGACGAGCTGCGCCTGCTGCGCGCGGCCGTGGGCGAGCCGTTGCTCGACCTGGTCCGCCGGATCATCGACGTCACCGGTGTCGACGTCGAGCTCGCCTCGTCGACCAGCCCCGCGGCCGCGGCACGACGCGACAACCTCGACCTGTTCGTGAAGGCCGTCGCCGACTTCCAGGCCGTCGACGGCGACGTGACGCTGCCGGCGTTGCTCGCCTACCTCACTGCTGAGGACGACCAGGGCAACGGCCTGGACGTGGCGACGCCCACCGAGGCCGACTCGGTCAAGCTCCTCACGGTGCACCGCTCGAAGGGCCTGGAGTGGGAGACGGTCTACTGCGTGGGTGTCGGGGAGTCCCGCTTCCCGTCGAGCCAGGGACGGACGCTGTGGGTCTCCTCGCCGTCGGTGCTTCCCGCGCCCTTGCGCGGTGACGCCGGCGACCTGCCGCAGCTGGAGGGCTTCGACAAGGCCGCGCTCGACGACTACCGGCAACGGGCCAAGGCGCACGAGGCCGACGAGGAGCTGCGCCTCGGGTACGTCGCCTTCACCCGCGCCGCCCACCACCTGTCGGTCACGTCGTTCCAGTGGGGACCGCGCAAGACGCCCTACGGACCGTCCTCCTACCAGGAGACGGTGCGCGCGCTGCTGGCCGAGTGGGGACTGGCGCCCGAGCCGTGGCTGACCCGGCCCGAGAAGGGCTCGGCGAATCCCTACGACGCCGAGGATCCCTCCCGGCCCTGGCCGGCCGACGGCTTCGGCGAGGAGGCGCGCCTGCGGCTGGCCGCCGCCGAGCTGGTGCGCGCCGCCGACCCCGACGCCGAGGAGGACGACCTGGACCTCGTGGCCAGTGCGCGCGTCGCGGAGTGGGATGCCGAGATCGAGCAGCTGCTCGCCGAGGCCCGCGTGCAGGCGGCCGGCGGCGCCGGCACCGAGGTCGTGGTGACGCTGCCGGCCTCGCTCTCGGCGACGGCGATGGGACGACTGCGGGACGACCCCGAGGGCCTGGCCCGCGACCTCGCCCGCCCGATGCCGCGGCCGCCCGCACCCGCGGCCCGCTTCGGCACCCGCTTCCACGCCTGGGTCGAGGCCCGGTTCGGCCAGCAGGGGCTCTTCGACCCCGACGAGCTCGCCGGACGCGCCGACGCCGGTATCGACGACGAGGCCGACCTCCAGGAGCTCATCGCGACCTTCGAGACCGGACCGTTCGGGTCCCGGGTCCCGCACGCCATCGAGGCGCCGTTCGCCCTCGTGCTCGGCACCCAGGGCGGCGCACAGCAGCTGGTGCGGGGGCGCATCGACGCCGTCTACCTCGAGCCCGATGGTGCGGGAGAGGGCGGGTCGTCGTACCTCGTCGTGGACTGGAAGACCAGCGCCCGCCAGGACGCCGATCCGCTGCAGCTGGCGATCTACCGGCTCGCGTGGGCCGAGCTCCACGACCTGCCGGTCGAACAGGTGCGCGCGGCCTTCTACTACGTGCGCAGCGGGGAGCTGGTCGTCCACGACGACCTCGCCGACCGCGAGGAGATCGAGAAGCTGCTCGGCTGAATCGCTGGGTGGGCCTGCCCTCAGGCGCGCTCGACGCGGATCGCGGGCGGAGTGGCGAGGGTCTGCCCGACCACGCAGTAGCGCTCCGTCGCGGTGGCCAGGCGGCCCAGCGTGGCATCGTCCGCGTCGGTGTCGAGCGTGAGCGTCACGACGATGTCCTGGACGCCGACGGGTGCCTGCCGGTCGACCCCGAGGGTGCCGCGCGCGTCCCACCAGGCGTCGGCGGCGAGCCGGGCGTCGCGGATCTCGACGCCCATCGACGTGGCGACGGCGCGCAGCGTCACGGCGGCGCAGGCGAGCACCGCCTCGAGGAGCAGGTCGGCCGAGCACGCATCGGTGCCGTCACCGCCGGCAGCGCTGTGGAGACCGGCCCGGACCGGACCGGCGAAGCCGTCGACCGTGCCCGTCACACCGGGATCGCGGTAGTCGCCTCGCGCGCTGGTGGGGATCCTCGCGGTGGCGGGGTCCGACCGGTACGTCTCCTTGAGCGGGACCTGCGCGGCCCGGAGCGCTGCTGCATCCATGGTTGATCATCGCGTGGATGCGCTCACTAGTCTGCAGGTGTGACTTTTCCGCACCTGGCGCTCGCGGCCGCCGCCCACGAACGCCACGGCCTGCACCGCAACGACGAGTCCTGGCTGGCCGATCGGTGGGCCGATCCCGCCAGCCGCGTCCTGGTCGTCGCCGGAACCCGAGTCCGCCCCGGGCCGGACGGACTGGAGTGGGTCCCCGCTGCTGATGCCCCGGACGGCGTACGCGTGCTGCTGGGGGAGCGGGACGGCACGACCTGGTGGGCGGTGATCGCCCCGGGTGACCTGGCGAAGGTGGAAGGGGAGACGTGGCTGCCGTTGCGCGGGCTGCTCCCGTTCCTGGCCGGCGAGTCCATTCGCCAGGCGCCGCTGGTGTTCCACGCCCTCGGCCTGGCCGAGTGGCACTGGGCGCACCGGTTCTGCCCGCGCTGCGGGGGCACGCTGTCGTCGCGTTCGGCTGGCCATGAACTGGTGTGCGACGCCTGCGGGAAGCCGCAGTTCCCGCGGTCGGACCCGGCCGTGATCATGCTGGTCTCGGCCGGTGAGCCGGGCAGCGAGGACGAGCGGTGCCTGCTGGGTCGGGGCGCCGCGTGGCCCGAGGGACGGTTCTCCACGCTCGCGGGCTTCTGCGAGCCCGGCGAGAGCCTGGAGGACGCCGTACGACGCGAGGTGCTCGAGGAGACGGGCGTCGAGGTCGGCGAGGTGACCTACTTCGGCAACCAGCCCTGGCCGCTCCCGTCGAGCCTGATGCTGGGCTTCCACGGCCGAGCGACGTCGGAGGAGATCCGGCTCGAGGACGACGTCGAGGAGGCGCGCTGGTTCACCCGCGCGCAGATGCGGGCGGGCGCCGAGGACGGGTCGCTGGTGCTGCCCGGCGGTGTCTCGATCAGCCGTTCCCTCATCGAGGACTGGTACGGCGGAGCGTTGCCCGGGAGCTGGTGAGGCGGCTCGGGCTACTCGACGACCGCGAGCGTCGCGAGCTTGGCCTTGACCTGCGCGACGCTCGGGTTGGTCTGCGCGCTCCCGTCGGCGTACACGAGGGTCGGGACCGTCTGGTTGCCGCCGTTGGCCTGCTCCACGACGAAGGCGGCGTCCGGCACCTGCTCGATGTCGACGATGTCGAAGGCGATGCCTTCGCGGTCGAGCTGGCTCTTGAGCCGGTGGCAGTAGCCGCACCACGGAGTGGTGTACATCGTGAAGGTGCTGGTGCTCATCGCTGAAGTGTCGCCTCTGCGGTCTAGGGTCTGATCTTCGACCCAACCATGTGCGCGAAGGAGATGTTCCCACCGATGTCCACGGTGTCCTCGTCGATCGAGCAACTCCTCTCC
Source organism: Nocardioides sp. CPCC 206347 (assembly GCF_048654605.1). Classification (NCBI taxonomy): domain Bacteria; kingdom Bacillati; phylum Actinomycetota; class Actinomycetes; order Propionibacteriales; family Nocardioidaceae; genus Nocardioides; species Nocardioides sp. CPCC 206347. The sequence continues at coordinate 791,312 of NZ_JBMCYZ010000001.1, read as the reverse complement.
GCGCTCGACCCCGAGCAGCGTGCGGTGGCCGAGACCCTGCGCGGCCCGGTGCGGGTGCTGGCCGGTGCGGGCACGGGCAAGACCCGGGCGATCACCCACCGGATCGCGCACGGCGTCCAGGCGGGTGTCTACGCCCCGTCCGAGGTCCTCGCCGTCACCTTCACCACGCGGGCTGCCGGTGAGCTGCGCCAGCGGCTCCGCACCCTCGGCGCACCGGGGGTCCAGGCGCGCACCTTCCACAGCGCCGCCCTGCGCCAGCTGCGGTACTTCTGGCCGCACGTCTACGGCACCGAGCTGCCGGTCCTGACCGAGTCGAAGATCCCGATGATCGCCGGCGCGTGCCGCAACATCGGCGTCCGCGGCGACCAGGCGCTGCTGCGCGACCTGGCCTCCGAGATCGAGTGGGCCAAGGTCAGCAACGTCGGCTCCGACGTCTACGCGCGGATCGCGCCGACCAAGGGTCGCAGCATCGACGGCCACTCGGCCTCCGACATCGCCCGCGTGTTCGCGGCCTACGAGGAGGTCAAGCGCGACCAGGGCCGGATGGACATGGAGGACGTGCTGCTGCTGACGGCCGGTGTGCTCGCCGGCGACGAGCGCGTCGCGGCCCAGGTGCGGCGCCAGTACAAGTGGTTCGTGGTCGACGAGTTCCAGGACGTCTCGCCGCTCCAGTCGGCGCTGCTCGACCTGTGGCTCGGTGGACGCGACGAGCTGTGCGTCGTCGGCGACCCGGCGCAGACGATCTACTCCTTCGCCGGCGCCGATGCGACCTACCTGCGGGACTTCCCGAAGCGCTACGCCGGCACCACCTCGATCGAGCTGGTGCGCAACTACCGCTCGACCCCGCAGATCGTCGAGGTCGCCAACAGGCTGCTCGCGGGCACGCCCAGCGCCGGCGTCGACCTGCGCTCGCAGCAGGCGACCGGCTCCGCCGTCCGTTACGTCGGCGAGCCGGACGAGGTCGCCGAGGCGGCCAGCGTCGCGGACCGGATCGCGAAGCTGCATCGCGCCGGGACGTCGTACGGCGAGATGGCCGTGCTGTTCCGGATCAACGCACAGTCGGAGACCTTCGAGGACGCGCTGACCGACCGGGGCATTCCGTACGTCGTCCGGGGTGCCGCGCGCTTCTTCGACCGCCGCGAGGTGCGCGAGGCGGTGACCCGGCTGCGCGGAGCGGCGCGCTCGGGTGACGCCGACTCCGGGCCGTGGCTCGACATCGTCAAGGCGGTGCTGGCGTCGATGGGGTGGACCGCTGCGCCGCCGACGAGCAGGGGACAGGTCCGGGACCGCTGGGAGTCGTTCCAGGCGCTCGTGGACCAGTCCGAGGAGTTCTCGACCGAGGACGGGATCGAGGCGTCGATGACGACCTTCGTGGCCGACCTCGAGCGCCGGGCGAGCGAGCAGCACGCGCCGACCGCTGACGGCGTCACGCTCGCGACCTTCCACGCCGCCAAGGGCCTGGAGTGGGATGCGGTGTTCTGTTGCGGCGTCCAGGACGGCACCCTCCCGTTCGTCTACGCCAGCCAGGAGGGTGCGCCTCCCGGTGCGGTCGAGGAGGAGCGGCGGTTGCTCTACGTCGGCATGACCCGGGCGCGCCAGGACCTGATGGTGTCCTGGGCCGCTGCCCGCAACCCGGGACAGGCAGCGCGGCGCCAGCCCTCGCGCTTCCTGGTGCCGATGCTGCCCGAGGCCCAGCGCCCGCAGGCGAACCGGCGGCCCACCAAGGTCGCGCGGTGCCGCGAGTGCCTGCAGCCGTTGGCGAGCGCGGCGGAGAAGAAGCGGGGGCGCTGCTCCCACCACCCGATGCGGTACGACGAGGCGCTCTTCGAGCGACTCAAGGCCTGGCGCCTCGAGACCGCCCGGGAGAGCGGCGAGGACGGCAAGCCACTGCCGGCGTACGTCGTGTTCACCAACGCCACGCTGGAGCTGATCGCTGAGCACAAGCCCGCCACCATGGCGGCGCTCGCATCGATCAGCGGGGTCGGCGAAACGAAGATTGAGCGGTACGGAGAGGCCGTTCTCGCGGTTGTTTCAGAAAAACCTTGAAAAACCCAATAAATGATTTGCGCGTCCTGATACACGGCCATTACGGTCGTCAGACAACATCCGTTGCGCATCAGAGCCCTGGCACGGCTCGCGCTCTCAAGGCACCGAAGGAGGTGGCGACACCATGAAGAACATGACGATCATTCCGATCCCGATGGCGACCTGGCAGCTCACGCTGTCCGCACTCGACTGCGCCACCTCTGCTCCGACGGCTCCGAACGCTGCTTTTGCTCCGTTCAGCGCCGCCGTTGACGCCGTGGCCACTGACATCAAGGCCGTTCCGGCCGTCAAGCGAGAGCGCGCCCTCACCGGCACGGGACACCGCGGCTTCAACGCCGTGTACGTCTCTGGTTTCCACGCCTGGAGCCCACCTGTCTGATCTGAGCATCAGAAAGGCAGCCTCCAGGCCGCGGAACCCGAAAGACCGGGATCCGCGGCCTTCGTGCTTCTCAGACCGAGAACGCGGAGTCGCAGATCCCCTCAAGGAAATCGACCAACGCGATCAGGTCATTGAAGAGGAGGTGAAAGCAGATGACGACCAGTGTTCTCGAGCCGACGCTGGACGAGCTGCTGCCGTGCCGGCTGAACGATGCGGAGTTGTGGTTCGCCGAGTCACCGTCGGACGTCGAGTCCGCGAAGGCGCTGTGCCTGGACTGCCCTGTCCAGCAGCTGTGCCTGTCCGGCGCCCAGGAGCGGCGTGAGCCGTGGGGCGTCTGGGGCGGCGAGTTGTTCCTCGCCGGCGTGGTGATCCCGCGCAAGCGTCCCAGAGGACGTCCGCGCAAGGACGCCGCGGCGTAGTCCACACCCGCACCACCAAGACCCACAGATTGATCTCGGCCACTCAGAACGGAAGTACCACCATGTTTCAGATGATGAACGAACAGTTGGCGCGTGAGCAGATGGTCACGCGCCTGGGAGAGGCGCAGCAGCTGCGCGTGGCCACTCGTGTGGTCCGCGCCCGGCGCTTGAGCCGCAAGGCCGAGCGCGCAGCGCAGCAGGCCCGTCTCGCCCTCGCTCGCGCTCTGTGATCAACCTGTGAGGTTCCGCCAGGACCTCACGAGACACCTCCCCGGAGGACCACCTGATCGCGGGTGAAAAGGGAAGGGGCCGGAACTGACCGCCAAACAGGCAAGGTCGGGTCCGGCCCCTTCTGCGTTCCCGGGCCTACGCTGGGGAAATGACCGTCACGTGCGACTTCTGCGGCCGGCGGGCCGAGGGTGAGGACGCGCCCGTGACCTGGACGACCGCGGTCGAGCGCGGTCGGGTCCGTCGCTACTGCGACGAGTGCTCGCGGGAGTACCTCCGCTCGATGGAGGCCAAGCTCGACAGTGAGTGGTGGTAGGGGAGCGGTGCTTCACGGGAACTGCGTGATCGTGTCCCACGCGCAGCCGCAGTCCAGATGGCGTCCCCAGCGCACCCGCTCCGGCGCGGCGACCGGGCCGATGTCGACCGTCGCCGACCACGTGCTCGGCTCGTCGCCCTCGAGGTAGCGCAGCAGGTCCCGGACGGCCCAGGCGAGGGCGATCTGGTCGAGCAGCGGATCCACCGGCGGTGGCTGGTCAGCGGCCGCCCGCGCCGCCTGGGACAGCAGCAGGGGTCGCCGGGCGTCGTGGAGTGCCTCGTGTGCGTCCACGCACCGCAGGCAGGCGGTCAGGCCGGGGTGGACGAACGGGCCGACCCGGCGACCGGTGGCCGCACCCGTGACGAGCAGGTGCGGGACCGAGCTGCGGATCAGCGGGTCCAGCAGGGAGCGGTCGAGGGGCCCGGTCGTGACGATCAGGTGCGCTGCGGTGCTGAGGTCACCCGGATCGCCGGCGTGGTGACCGACCGGGCGGGTGACATGGTGCAGGCCCGCCCGGTCCAGGAGCGGTGTCAGATGCGCTGCCGTCGCCGGGTCCGCGCGGACGGCGATCATGGCAGCGTCGCGGCCCGCCTGGCGTCGTACGGCATCGGGACCGAACTGGGCCCGCAGGGTGACCAGCGCGGGGTCGGGGCGGACCTCGGCGTCCGGGACCTCGACCAGGAGCCTGGCTCGTTCGAGGCGGTGCAGGAGGGCGGTGGCGGCGTCTGGCAGCTCCTCGCCCGCCGGAACGCCACCGGGGCGGGCGAGTGCGGCCAGCACACGGCGTACGTCGGGCTCGTCGTCCACGCGTACGGCTGGCTCGTCCAGGCCGACCTGCAGGACACCGGGGGACCGCGCCATCACGGGGGTTCCGGGGCGCAGGGTCAGGTGGTGGATCCGTGGCGTGAGCGTGCCGGGCTCGGGCATGGCAGCAGGGTGCCACCGAACCGGATCGGCCGGCGGCGCTCCTCCACAGGCGGCCGGTGGGGGTGGGGCTGAGGCGCAAAACGAGCCGCGGGCGGCTCCACCGAGGTGGAGTCGCCCGCGACGTTCGGTCTGTTGGACTGAGAGAAACTCAGGCCTTGCCGAGGATGCGGTTGAGGTTCGTGCCGCACTCGGGGCAGACGGCCTTGGCCATCCGGGTGCCCTTGTCGTTGACCTTGACCTCGCCACTCGCCTCGCGCTTGGCCTTGCACTTCACGCAGTAGAACTCGCCGCTCCAGGTCTCCGCCATGACGGCCTCCTTGCTCAATGTCGTTCGTTCGGTCGTCGCGACGGGGACCTTGGGGGAAGCCCGTCGGAGTTCGGAGACGCGCTCCAAACCTCCTTGACCCTACGGCACGCCGCCTCGCAGGCGCAGTAACGTGCCCCGCATGTCTGAATCGGCTCTGAATTCATCTGACGCCCCCGATCTGGTCCATCTGCGCCTCGAGCGGCCCTCGGAGGGCGTTGCGATGCTCGTCCTGGACCAGCCGGACCTGCGCAACGCGATGAGCGACGAGATGACGGCGTCGTGGGTCGCGGCGGTCGACCACCTCGCCCACGACCCCTCGGTGCGGGTCGTCGTGGTGACCGGCGAGGGTCGCGCGTTCAGCTCGGGAGGCAACCTGGCGTGGCTGGCGTCGGAGCCCGATGCGGGCGTCGACGAGCTGCGCAGCCGGATGCTGCCGTTCTACCGGGCGTGGCTGTCGATCCGGAAGCTCGAGGTGCCGACCATCGCGGCCATCAACGGTCCGGCGATCGGCGCGGGCTTGTGCATGGCACTGGCCTGCGACATCCGGTACGCCGCACGCGGTGCCCGGATGGGCGTGCCGTTCACGAAGCTGGGCATCCACCCGGGCATGGCCGGCACGTACCTGCTGCCGGACGCCGTCGGTCCTGCCGCCGCGCGTGACCTGTTCCTGACCGGCCGCCTCGTCGACGCCGACGAGGCCCTCGGCCTGGGCATGGTGTCGCGGGTGATGGAGCCGGACAGCTTCCGGGAGGACGTGCTGGCCGTGGCGGCCGAAGTCGCCGGCACGGCGCCGATCGCTGCGCGCTTCACCAAGCGCGCGCTGCAGCTGGGCCACGCGAGCATCGAGACCGCGCTCGAGTGGGAGGCGCTGGCGCAGCCCGTCACGCTGGCCACGGCCGACCTGCTGGAGGGGATCGCCGCCGCACAGGAGAAGCGGGCGCCGGTGTTCGAGGGGCGCTGACAGCCCGCCGGAGACGCGCTCGGCCAAAAGTAGTGGCGAGGCCCCCGAATCCGCAGCGGCTCCTCGCTTGCCTTCCCCTTGCGAGCGAGGAACTGCGGGCCCGGGGGCCTCGTCTGGTGAGGACGCTAGGCACCCGGCCGATCGCGGTCAATCCGTGCGGCGCGTTGCCTGTGGACAAGGTTGTGGAGAAACCTGTGGAAGAACACCGCTCGCCGTGGAGGAGCACCCGACAACGGTGAGTCGCCTGTGGAGGGAGCGGTGCGCTGGGTGGAGCGGCGGACGTCGTACCGCGGGGTGACCAGCGACAATGGACCCCACAGGTTCATCCACTGCCTGTGGAGAAAAGAATCCTCGAGGAGAAGTTGCCGTGAGCGAGCAGTACGACGGTACGCCGGTCGCGGCACTGCGCCGGATCGCCTTCCTGCTCGAGCGCGGGCGCGCCGACAGCTACAAGGTCAAGGCCTATCGCGGGGCCGCGGCCGCGATCCTGCCGCTCGGTGCGGACGAGGTCGCGCAGCGCGCAGACGCCGGGACCCTCACCCGGATCGCCGGCGTCGGCTCGAGCACCGCGCGTGTCATCGCCCAGGCCATCGAGGGGCAGGTGCCCGACAAGCTCGCCGAGGCCGAACAGCAGTACGGCGGCCCGCTCACCCGTGACGGAGCCGGGACCGCACTGCGCGCGCAGCTGCGCGGGGACCTGCACTCGCACTCGGACTGGTCCGACGGTGGCTCGCCGATCGAGGAGATGGCGATGACGGCCATCGAGATCGGTCACGACTACCTGGTGCTGACCGATCACTCGCCGCGGCTGAAGGTGGCACGGGGGCTCTCCGCCGAGCGGCTGACCCGCCAGCTCGACGTGATCGCCGCGGTCAACGACCACCTGTCGGCCGCAGGGTTCCGGCTGCTGCGCGGGATCGAGGTCGACATCCTCGACGACGGCCGCCTCGACCAGACCGACCGGATGCTGGCTCGGCTCGACGTACGGGTGGCGAGCGTGCACTCGAAGCTCCAGATGGACGCCGAGCAGATGACGCGACGGATGGTGGCCGCCGTCCGCAACCCGTTCACGAACGTCCTCGGGCACTGCACCGGGCGCCTGGTGACCGGCAACCGGGGGACCCGCGGGCAGTCGCGGTTCGACGCGCGGTCCGTCTTCGAGGCCTGCGCCGAGGAGGGTGTGGCCGTCGAGATCAACTCACGCCCCGAGCGCCGCGACCCGCCGACGAAGCTGCTCGAGCTCGCGCGCGACATCGGGTGCGTGTTCTCGATCGACAGCGACGCCCACGCCCCGGGGCAGCTCGACTACCCGCTGCTGGGCTGTGAGCGGGCCGAGGCCGCCGGGATCGACGCCGACCGGATCGTCAACACGTGGCCTGTCGAGCGACTTCTCGAGTGGGCGGAGCCGTAGGGTCGGGCCATGGGTGCGCGGAGCAAGCCCCGGGTGGAGGTACGACGGTCGGAGCGCCGGCGTCGGACGGTCTCTGCCTATCGGGACGGCGACAAGATCGTCGTGCTCGTGCCCAACAACCTCTCGGGTGCCGAGGAACGCGCCTGGGTGACCCGGATGGTCGCGCGGATCGAGCGCAAGGAGCTCAAGTCCGCGGTCCCGCGGGGGTGGTCCGACGAGGACCTGATGGAGCGCGCGCGGCTGCTCAGTGACGACTTCCTCGGCGGCCTGGCGGTGCCGGAGTCGGTCCGCTGGGTGGGCAACCAGCGTTCACGATGGGGTTCGTGCACGCCGCGCGATCGCACGATCCGGTTGTCCGAGCGGCTCCAGCGGATGCCGGAGTGGGTGATCGACTACGTCATCGTGCACGAGCTGGCACACCTGATCGAGCCGCAGCACGACGAGAAGTTCTGGGGCTGGGTGTCGAACTACCCGGCGGCGGACAAGGCCAAGGGCTACCTCGCGGGCTGGTCGGACGCGGCCCGGATCTCGCGGCCGCCGTCGGAGGAGATCTTCCCCGGCGAGGACGTGGACTAGCAGAGCAGGTCGCGGGCCCGGGAGATCAGCTCGATCATGCTCGGCTCGAGCGGTGGCAGGCCGTCGACCGGCCACCAGCGCACGGCCAGCGACTCCTCGCTCACGACCTCCTGCGCGCCCGGTCCGGCCAGCGCGGCGTAGCGCACGTCCAGGTGGCTGACCCCGCCCCGTGGGTCGCAGAACGGCACCACGTGCACGTCGAGCTGCAGCGGTTCGGCGTGGAAGTCGAGGTCGGCGATGCCGGACTCCTCACGCGCCTCCCGCAACGCCACCGAGGCCAGCGTCGCGTCGCCCGGCTCGGCATGGCCGCCGAACGCGAACCACCGGCCCGCCTTGCGGTGCAGGTTCAACAGCACCCGGTCGCCGTCAGCGGCCAGCACGATCGTGCCCGCCGTCAGGTGGTCCGGGTACGACGACCGCCACATGCCGTCCGGCGTCGACTCGAGATGCCGCACCAGTCGGCCCCGCAGCTCCTCCTGGGCCGCGCCCGGAGCACTCCACTCCCGCAGGGTTGCGAGAGCGTCGGCGTGCAGCGTCACTCGGCCGGGGAGTCCGGCGTGTCCGTGGGCTCCGCTGCCGGGCCGTCGCCCTCGAGGAGCTTTCGCAGCTCGGCGTCGAAGTCGTCCTCGGAGAGCTCCTCGGGCGCAGTCGCCTCGGCGCGGAACGACAACGGGTCGTCCAGGTCGGCCGCGGTCGGCAGCAGGTCCGGGTGCATCCAGACGCCGTCGCGGGCCTCTTCGCCGGCGCGGGTACGCAGCCCGCCCCAGAGGGTCGACGCGTCGCGGAGCCGCCGGGGCCGCAGCTCCAGCCCGACGAGTGCCGCGAACGTCTGCTCCGCGGGACCACCGGCAGCCCGGCGGCGTCGTACGGCTTCACGAAGCTTGGTGGCCGCGGGCATCCGCTCGTGGGTGGCCTGGCCGACGACCTCGTCGACCCAGCCCTCGACGAGGGCGAGCGCGATCTCCAGGCGGGAGAGGGCCGCGGTCTGGGCGTCGGTCTGCGGCGGGTCGAAGAGACCACCTTCGAGCAGTCCCTGCACCGACTCGAGGTTCGTGGGGTCGATCCCGCTCAGCTGCTCCTGGACGCGGTCCTGGATCTGCTGGGCGTTGATCTCGAGGCCGCGGGCGTAGTCGGTGACCGCACCGAGCAGGTGCTCGCGCAGCCACGGCACGTGGGCGAAGAGGCGCTGGTGGGCGGCCTCGCGCAGGGCGAGGTAGAGGATCACGTCGTCCTCGGACACGTCGAGGCCCTCGGCGAAGGCGCGCACGTTGCTGGTCACCAGCGCGGCCTTGCCCGGGGCGCCGAGCGGCAGGCCGATGTCGGAGGCGGTCAGCACCTCGCCGGCGAGGGCACCGAGGCCCTGGCCGATCTGCATCGCGAGCATGCCGCCGACGGCCTGGCCGATGATGCCGACGAGCGGGCCGGCCGCCGCCTTCATCTCCTCGGGCAGGCCGCTGGAAAGGCTGGTCACCGACTTCGCGGCGACGGGCTCCACGAGGACCTTCCAGACCGGCTGGGTCTCGACGAGCCATTCGGCACGGCTCCACGCGGCCGTCGTACTCACCCCGGAGGGGAACTGGGTGGCCGTGTCGAGCCAGTGGTCGGCGAGCCGGACCGCGTCGGACACCCGGTCGCTGTCGCGCTGGCCGGGGGAGGGGTCCGGGTCCGCCGAGACGGCCTTGCGGGCGATGTCGTTGGCGGCGTTCCAGTTGAGCGGCCCGTCGTGCGGCTGCATCAGGGACTGGATCTGCGCGAGGAAGTCCATGCCGCCGGGACCGCCGCCGGGGAACCCGGCGGGCATCCCGCCGGGGAACGCACCGCCCAGCGCGCCGAAGATCTGCTCGAAGGGTGTGCCCTTGAACGGATTCGGCTGGTCCCCGTCGTCCTTGCCCGGCTGGTCCCCATCGTTGCTCATGGCTCGAATTTACGCCGGTTCGCCAACCGATGGTGTGGGGGAGACCCCTGATTGGACCCCGGACCTTTCGCCCGGCCGTCGCAATAGAGTGCAGCCATGACTCACCCAGCGGTGCGCCTCGTCGCGATCTCGGACCAGCCACTGTCGGTGGTCGAGGTCCTGGACAGCCTGGACGACCCCACCGCCGGTGGCCTGGTGCTCTTCGTCGGCCGGGTGCGCGACCACGACCACGGGCAGGGCGTGACCGGTCTGTCGTACTCCGCCCACCCCACCGCGCTCGACCGGTTGCAGGCGGTCTGCGACCGCGTCGCCGAGGAGTACGACGTCACGGGGGTCGCCGCGGTCCACCGGGTCGGCGACCTGGCGATCGGCGACCTGGCCGTGGTGGTCGCGACGACGTCGGGGCACCGGGGCTCCTCCTTCGAGGCCAGCCGGGCACTGATCGACACCCTCAAGGCCGAGGTCCCGATCTGGAAGCACCAGCTCTTCGCTGACGGCACCGACGAATGGGTCGGATCTCCGTAGGGCCGCGTGTCCTGTCCGATCGCCGTGGACGCCCGACCTACGCTCGTCGGATGGAGATCCTGTTCTGGCTGGTGCCTGCCGCCGTGGTGACCCTCGCCGCGATGGTGGGGGTCGGCTGGTGGGGCCGCGAGAGCAAGGGCGTGGTGAGTGACGCCGGTCGCGAGGCCGCCGCTCGCAAGCTGGGTGAGGCGTTGTCGCGCGAGCAGTCCTCGCGCCCCGGCTACGCCGTACCTCCCCGCACCCCGGACCGGGCCTCGGGCGTGGCCGTGCGGCCCTCGAAGGCGCGACCGGTGATCATCCCGGGCAAGGCCGACGAGGCCGTCGTCGAGCCCGTCATCGAGCCCGCCGTGGCTCCGGTCGTGGAGCCCGCCGCGGAGGCCGACGAGCAGCCGACCAGCGACCGCCGCGCGTCCTGATTGGCGCCGTCTGAGAAGGTAGGCGCCATGACCCAGCGCCTGATTGCCGTGTGCATCGCGGGACCGTTGGTGCTGATCCTGGGCGGCGTCGCCCTCGCGATTCCGCTGCCCTACGCCTCCTACAGTCCGGGACCCACGTTCGACGTGCTCGGCAAGGACGCCGACGAGGCCGAATTGGTGCAGGTCGACGGCCACAAGGCCTACTACGACGACGGCCAGATCCGGTTCACCACGGTGGTCGCGTCGTCGTACGGACAGAAGCTCACGCTGGGCGATGCGCTGTCGCGCTGGCTGGACCGCGACAAGGCCGTCGTGCCGTACGACGTCGTCCACCCGCCGGACCAGTCGGCCGAGGACGAAGAGGCCGAGGGCGCCATCCAGATGACGACGTCGCAGGACGTCGCGAAGGCGATCGCGCTCAAGGAGCTCGGTACCGACGTGCCGACGGCGGTCCAGGTCGCGGCCGTCAGCAAGGGCGGCCCGGCCGAGGGCAAGCTGCTGGTCCACGACATCTTCCAGGAGGTCGACGGCACGCCCGTCACCAAGGGGCAGGACGTCGTCGACGCCGTGCGCAAGCACGAGGACGGCAGCATCGTCGAGTTCAAGATCCTGCGCGACGGCCGTGAGCTGAACGTGCGGGTCAAGCCGAAGCAGGAGGAGGGCACGCCGCGAGTCGGGGTGTCGGTCGGGCTCGGCTACGACTTCCCGTTCAAGATCACGCTGCGGGTCGACCCGTCGGTCGGCGGTCCGAGCGCGGGCCTGATGTTCTCGTTGGCCATCTACGACACGTTGACCCCGGGATCGCTCACCGGTGGCGCCACCATCGCCGGCACCGGCGAGCTGAACCCCGACGGGACCGTCGGACCGATCGGTGGCATCGAGCAGAAGATCGCCGGGGCCCAAGAGGCCGGAGCCCAGCTGTTCTTCGTGCCGAAGGACAACTGCCCCGACGTCAAGGACCTCGATCCCGACCTGCGACTGGTCAAGGCGACGACGATGCACGAAGCCCGCCTGGCCCTCGAGAAGTGGGCTGGCGACCACGACGCCAAGCTCCCGACCTGCTGACCACGACAACGCCGAGAACGAAGCGACGAAGCGAGCCCATGGACTACGAGCTGGATGTCGACCTGGCCCTCGCGGCCGCCGTACTGGAGGTCGAGGGGCACAACGCCCGCGCGGGTTGGGACCAGCCGGCGCGGCTGTACGCACTGGTCGACACGGCCCACATCGTCGAGCACGAGCCGGCGCTGGCGTCCCAGCTCGGACTGGACTCACCGATGGAGCGCGGTTCGCTGACCCCGATCGAGCAGGACGAGCTGCCCGAGGGCCAGGAGCTCGAGGAAGTGCTGCCGGGCATCGTCTGGCCGGACGTGATCGTCGGGTGCGTGGCGGTCGTCGAGCGCCTGGTCCTGCCGCCTGCGGTGGATGGCCAGGTGCCCGAGGACCCCACCGCAGCACAGGAATTCGCGCGGGAGCACCCCGACGCGGAAGACGTACGCATCGTCGCCGGGGTGACCCGGTCGGGTGCCTCCTACTGCGCGCTCCGGTTGCGCAGTGAAGACAACGACAGTGCAGTGATGGGCGGTACCGACCTGGTGCCGGCCCTCCTCGAACTCCTGCGTGGCACGCTGGAAGAAGAACCCATGGGTGGCAACGATGAGTGACCTGTTCGACGAAGACCCCGAGCGCCCGGCTCCCGAGCGTCCCGGCCGCCGCGCCCGCGCGCTGGTGATCACGGGCGTCATCCTGGTCGTCGGCTTCTTCCTGCTGACCGCCTTCGCGTCGATCTACACCGATCGTCTCTGGTACCGCGAGGTCGGCTACGGCCAGGTGTTCAGCACCATGCTGTGGACCCGGGTCGGCCTGTTCCTCGTCTTCGGCGCGCTGATGGGCGCCGTCGTGGCGCTCAACATGCACCTGGCCTACCGCTTCCGCCCGCTGTTCCGGATGGCCGGTGGCGACGCGAGCGTCGAGCGCTACCGCGACGCCGTGACCCCGATCCGTGGCTGGCTGCTCGCCGGGGTGGCGTTGGTCGTCGGGATCTTCGCCGGTACGTCGGCGCTGGGCCAGTGGCGGACCTTCCTGCTGTGGCGCAACGCGGAGTCGTTCGGGCAGAAGGACACCTATTTCAAGAAGGACATCGGCTTCTACGTCTTCGAGCTGCCGTGGTGGAACTTCGTCATCGACTTCGCGATGGCGATCGCCGTCGTCGCGTTGATCGCGACCGCTGTCGTGCACTACCTGTACGGCGGCATCCGGCTGAACCAGCAGCACGACCGCCTCTCCGGTGCTGCCCAGGTGCAGTTCTCCGTGCTGCTCGGGGCCTTCGTGCTGGCCAAGTCGGTCGACTACTTCTTCGACCGCTACGACCTGGTGACCGACGACCACCGGCTCTTCACCGGCATGAACTACACCGCAGAGAACGCGGTGCTGCCCTCGCGCAACATCCTGGTCGCGGTGGCGCTGATCTGCGCCGTGCTGTTCTTCCTCAACATCTGGCGCCGCACGTGGCAGCTGCCGTCCGTCGGCCTCGCGCTGCTGGCGCTGTCGGCCGTGCTGCTCGGCATGATCTGGCCAGCCATCGTCCAGAACTTCCAGGTGAAGCCGTCGGAGGCCGACAAGGAGAACAGCTACATCCAGGCCAACATCGATGCCACGCGTGATGCGTACGGGCTCAGCGACATCACCACCGAGACGTCGTACCAGGGGATCCCGTCGGGAGACACCACGCAGGCCCAGGGCAGCCAGGTGCTCGGCCAGCTGACGACGACGCCCGTCGTCGACCCGCTCCAGGTCCGCGAGACCTTCCAGCAGCGGCAGCGGATCCGGGCCTACTACTCGGTCCCCGCCGTCCTCGACGTCGACCGCTACGTCATCGACGGCCAGGAGGTGCCGCTGGTCCTCGGCGTGCGCGAGCTGGACCAGTCCGGCATCCAGGCCTCCGACCAGAACTGGTCGAACCTGCACACCGAGTACACCCACGGTGAGGGCCTGATCGCTGCGTACGGCAACAAGATCAACATCGCGGACCAGGCCAATGGCCGGATCGTCTGGGCGGAGGGCATCCGGGGCGAGGACATCGTCGGCGGCAGCGACCTGACCGACGCCGAGAAGTTCGAGACCCGCGTCTACTTCGGCGAGCAGAGCCCGACGTACTCCATCGTCGGCAAGGCCGACAAGGACGCCAAGGACGTGGAGCTCGGCCTGCCGAGCACCGACGACGCGACGGACGACGAGCGCACCACGACGACGTACGACGGCAAGGGTGGGGTCAAGGTCGGCAGCGGCTTCAACCAGCTGATGTACGCCATCAAGTTCGGGGAGCCGAACTTCCTGCTCTCGGGCCGCGTCAACAGCAACTCGAAGGTCCTCTACAACCGCACGCCGCTCGAACGGGTCGAGAAGGTCGCGCCGTGGCTGACCGTCGACGGCGACCCCTACCCGGCCGTCATCGACGGACGGATCCAGTGGGTCATCGACGGCTACACGACGACCGACAAGTACCCGAACGCGCAGCGTGAGTCCTTCGACGCGATGATCGACGACTCGCTGCAGCAGGAGACCGGGCTGCAGACGCTGCCGACCGACGAGATCAACTACATGCGCTCGGCGGTCAAGGCGACCGTCGACGCGTACGACGGCACGGTCAAGCTCTACCAGTGGGACGAGACCGACCCGATCCTCAAGACGTGGATGAAGGTCTTCCCGGACTCGGTCACGCTGAAGAGCGAGATCTCCGACGAGCTGATGGCGCACCTGCGCTACCCCGAGGACCTGTTCAAGGTCCAGCGGTACCAGCTCGCGAAGTACCACGTCGAGAACGCCGGCGAGTTCTACTCCGGCAACAACCGGTGGGAGGTCCCCGAGGACCCGAACGCCGCACGTGCGGTGTTCCAGCCGCCGTACCGCCTGTTCTCGACGGGGGTCGACGACACCAAGGACTGGTCGCTGACCTCGGTCTTCAAGCCCCGTGGCGCGCAGAACACCCTGACGTCGTACCTCCAGGTGAACTCGGACGCGACGTCGGAGGGCTTCGGCAAGCTGCGGCTGCTGGAGATGGCGGACGAGAACACGCCCGGGCCCGGCCAGGTCGCGAACGAGATGCAGGGCAACGACGCGGTCGCGCAGAAGCTGCAGCAGTACCGCGTCGCGGGAGCGACGCCGCCGCGGTTCGGCAACCTGCTCACACTGCCGGTGAACGGCGGGCTGATCTACATCCAGCCGGTCTATGCGGCACGCAGTGCGACGTCGGCGTTCCCGATCCTCCAGTACGTCATCGTGAAGTACGGCGCGCGCGTGGGCATCGATCGCGACCTGCCCTCGGCGCTGGCCGACGCGCTCGGCGTGAAGCTCGGCGGCGCGGAGACGCCCGTCGATCCGACGCCGGGTGAGGAGCCGGGTGAGGAGACGCCGGAGGAGCCGGACCTGACCCTCGACCAGCAGATCGCCGCGCAGCTGACGAAGGCCGACGACGCGTTCAAGGCAGCCGAGGAGGCCCAGTCGAAGGGCGAGACGGTCGAGTGGGCCCGCCAGCTTGAGATCGCCCAGACCGCCGTCGAGGAGGCCGTCAAGCTGGCCGACCAGCGCGACGCCGAGTAGTCAGGGGCCGTCATGCTCCTGACCCTCGACCTCGTCGGGATCTTCGTCTTCGCGATCTCGGGCGGGCTGGTCGCGGTGCGCAACCAGCTCGACATCGTCGGTGTCGTGGGGCTGGCGATGGCGACCGGTCTCGGTGGCGGTGTGATCCGCGACGTCGTGATCGGAGCGGTGCCCCCGCCGGCCCTGGCCGACTGGCGGTACCTCCTGGTTCCCGTGGTCGGTGGGCTGGTGACCTTCGCGTGGCATCCGGCGGTGGAGCGGCTCGAGCGCGTCATCAACGTCTTCGACGCGTTCGGGCTCGGACTGTTCTGCGTGGCCGGTGCCCTCAAGGCCCAGGAGTTCGGCCTCGGACCGGCGCCGTCGGCTGCGCTCGGCATGGTCACGGGTGTCGGTGGCGGGGTCATCCGTGACCTGCTGGTCGGGCGCGTGCCCGTCATCTTCCGGTACGGCGAGCTCTACGCCATCCCTGCGCTGGCCGGCGCTGCCGTGGCAGCGACCGGTGCCGAGCTGGGCGTCGAGCCAGCCGTCATGATCGCGCCGGCAGCCGCTGTCACGATCGGCTGGCGGCTGCTCGCGGTGCGGCGGGGCTGGGCTGCTCCGGTGCCACGGACCGGACCGTAGGTCAGGACCCGTACACCTCGACGTCGTACAGGGAGATGCCGTAGCCCGTGCCGCGCTGGTCGCCCACGATCCGGATGTGACGGGCCGTGGTGGCGGCGAACTGCACCGTGTCGTGCCCGCCGTCGCCGTTGACCGTCGTCCACACGGTCCGCCAGGTGCTGCCGTTGTCGGACACCTGGATGCGATAACCCTTGGCGAAGGCGTACTCCCAGTTGAGCTCCAGGCGGCGGACGGTCTTGCGGGTTCCGAGGTCGACCTTGAGCCATTCGCCGTCGCGCCAGTAGTCGCTGGCCCAGCGCGTGTACGGGTTGCGGTCCGTTGCCCGCGACGGTGCGTAGCCGCTCTCCGTCGACGACGCCGTGACCAGGCGGTTGGCCGCGAGGTCGACGCCGTTGAGCTTGTCGTGAACCAGCTGGGCGACGGCGTCCATGCCCGAGCGCAGCGGGTGCCAGGCGATGCCCTCGAAGATGTTGAGGTAGTTGCCCTGGACCCACGCATCGTCGCCGGCACAGGCATCGTGGCCGAGTGATGGGCCGTAGGTGTCGACGAAGGTGACCCCGTTGTCGTTCGCCGCCTGCCGGACCGCCGCGTTCAGCTTGCGCTCCAGGCCGTCGACCCACGGGATGTCGCCGGTGGCCAGCGGGACGTCCTCACACGGCACGCCGTCAGCGGGCACCAGCCGCAAGTAGCCGACGACGAGGACCTTCGCGTGCGGTGAGCGTGCCTTGATGCCCTGGATCACCTTGGCGACGCGCTGCTGGGTGCGGGGCACGATGGCGGCCAGGGTGTCGACTCCGTTGACGGTGAAGGCGTCCTTGCACGGGCTGCCCGTCGGATCCGAGTCCCGGTGGCCCGGGCATTCGCCGATGATGGTGCCGAAGAAGCTCTCGTCGTTGCCGCCGATGCCCAGGGTGACCAGATTGGTGTCGGGGCGGAGCGCGTCGAACTGCGGAGCCGCGGTCGTCCCGATCGGCGTGGTGAACTCGCCCGCCATCGAGGTCGTGTCGGCTCCCGAACAGGACACGTCGGAGAACCGGTCGTCCTCGTAGTAGATGCCCAGCTTCACCGCGAGCGTGCTCGGGTAGTTGTTGTTCGAGCGGACGCACTCGAGCGAGGACATGCCCGGGATCAGTGGACCGGCGGTGAACGAGTCACCGAGGGCGACGTAGTGGCCGACTCCGGGACCGGGGACGTCGACCGCGCCGGCCTCGGTCGGTGCGAGGACGAGGATGCCGGCGGCCAGCGCCAGTGCAGAGGTCAGGGACAGGACGCGCAAGGGGATCTCCTTCGGTGTGACGCCGGTCTCACACCGACCCCCCGACTCTCGCGGTGTGGTTACGGGAAGAGAAACGCCCATTTCCGCACGGACTCACCTGATCTGGTTGTGGATCCCGGTGGGGACCGTTCGGTGGCCGCTCGGCGTGGGTCAGGAGACGTCTGTCAGGCCCGCTGGTCCCGGGCCGCGCCGAAGGGATTCTCGATGCGGTCGAGGATCTCCGTCTCCCGGTCGCGCACCTCCACCGCGCACTCGCGGAAGCGCTCGGTCAGCAGCGACGCATGGCCGTGGCGCCAGACCAGCGCCACCTCGGAACGCGGCGCGTCGACGATGGGTACGTAGCGGATGCCGGGGTGCGGGACGTACCGCACGGCCGCGGCGGCGGTCACGCACACGGCGGTGCCGGTGGAGACCAGCTGGGCTTCCTCGGTGACCGAGCTGGTCACCACGATCTGCGGAGTCGGGCCGTCGGCGCGGAAGCTGTCGAGGACCCAGAACGAGCGGTAGACCGGATCCGGGGTGTGCGAGAGGGTGATGGGCAGCTCGAGCAGCTCGGAGGCGGTCACGCTCTGGCGGTGCGCGAGGGGATGACCGGTGGAGACCGCGACCACGAGCGGTTCGGTGAACAGCGTCTCGGTGTCCATCCCGTCGACGCTCGCGGGAAGTCGCATCAGGGCCAGGTCGGAGGTGCCGTCGACGAGCCCGCACGAGGGGTCGACCATCGGCGACTCGTGCATCTCGACGGTCACGTCGGGGTAGAGCCGTTGGAACTCGGTCACGATGGGGGCCGTCAGCTCGAGCGCAGCGCCGGGGAAGAAGCCGAGGCGCAGGGTGCCGGTGACAGCACGGTTGGTCCGGGTGGCCGTGGCCACGGCCTGGTCCAGGGCATCGAGTGCTGCGCGCGCTCCGATGAGGAAGGCTTCGCCAGCCGCCGTCAGGTCGACCTTGCGCGTGCTCCGGATGAACAGCGGGACGCCGAGCTCGTCCTCCAGCTCCCGGATCTGCCGGCTGAGGGCCTGCTGGGCAAGGAACAGCCTCGCGGCCGCGCGGCTGAAGTGCAGCTCCTCGGCGACGGCGATGAAGTAGCGCAGCTTGCGCGTGTGCAGGTCAGTGATGTCTGGATCGTAGCGGTCCGCGTCGTCGGATCAGAGGAATGCCTTTCCCTCGCCGCGGTAGGTCGGGACGGTCGCGACGACGGCGTCGCCCCGGACCAGGTGGAGCACGTCGACGCGCTCGCACAGCTCGCCCGCCTTGGCGTGCCGGAACCACACACGGTCGCCCACCCGCAGGTTGCCGGCACCCGGCCCACGCAGCGGCGTCTGCGCTTCGCCGGCACCCTCGGTCACGGTCAGCTCGAGTCCAGCCGGCCAGCTCGGTGTCGGCAGCCGGTCGCGGCCTGCGGCTCCCGAGGCGACCCAGCCGCCGCCCAGCACCGTCGCCAGGTCGCTCGCCGGACGTCGTACGACGGACTGGACGTGGAAGGCGGCGGGGTGCGGCTGGAAGGAGCGGTAGCGGTCGAACAGGACCGGCGCGTAGAGCCCCGACCCCGCGGCGACCTCGGTGACGGCCGCTTCGGCGACGGTCTGCTCGATGCTGCCGGTGCCGCCTCCGTTGACGAACTCCAGCGGCGCAACCGCCTGGACGGCGGCCACGGCCTCCGCGCGGCGTACGGCGAGCTCGCTCACGGAGACGCGCTGCATCGCGCGGATCTGCAGCCGGCCCAGCGGCGAGCCCGGAGCGTTGTCGCCGACCCCCGCCGTCTGCCCCTCGTAGGCCATCAGCCCGACCAGGTGGAACCGCGGGCGCCGTACGACCTCGCGCGCGAGCGCTGCCGCCGCCTCGGGACTGTGCACGGGGGACCGGCGTGCCCCGAGGTGCACGCGACCGCCGAGCAGTCGGAGTGACGCGTCGAGGTCGATGCACACCCGGATCCGGTGGCTGCCGCGCCCAACGGCGCCGATCGCGCTCTCGACCAGGTCGAGCTGGTCGGTCGCGTCGATCATGATCGTGACCCGTGCGCTGAGTCGGGCGTCGCCGGCCAGGGTGCGCAATGACGTGGCATCGGCCGTCGGGTAGCCGACCACGACGTCGTCGCATTCCTCGGCGAGCCAGAGTGCCTCCGCGAGGGTGAGCGCGAGGATTCCCGCATAGCCATCGGTTCGCAGGACTGCGTCGCTGATCGCCCGGCAGCGAACGGACTTGGTGGCGAGCCTGATCGGCTTGCCGCCTGCACGGGCGACCATCGCCTGGGCGTTGGCCTGGAGGGCGGCGACGTCGATCACGGCGAACGGCGGCTCGAGGTGAGCGGTCGCCCGCTCCAGGGCGCTGTAGCCGACGCCGCCGGTGGGCCGGCTGTGGTCGAGGGCGAAGGTGTCGACGGTCGTGGTCATCGTGCCTCGAAGACGCGGCGCACGTGGTCGTTGGCGAAGCGGCCGTCAGGGTCGAGCTTCGCCCGGACGTTCTGGAAGCGCTCCCACTCCGGGTAGAGAGGTGCGAGCGCGGCCGCGTCGAGACCGTGCCGCTTGCCCCAGTGGGGACGGCCGTCGTACGCCGCAGCGATGCGTTCGGCCTCGGAGAAGAACCCCTGCCAGGCCATGCCGTCGTACATGTGCAGCGCGATGTAGGCGGTCTCGCGTCCGTAGGCCGGGCTGAGGTACGACGCCTCGTCACCTGCGACGAAGCGGACCTCGATCGGGAAGTTCACCGCGAGGTCCTGTCGCTCGACGAGGGAGCGGATGTCCTCCACCATCGACCGGCAGGCCTCGCGCGGCACGGCCCACTCGGTCTCGGTGAAGCGGATCGAGCGGGTGTTGGCGAAGACCCGGTGGCTCCGGTCGACCCGGCTCGACGACGGCAGCAGCTTCGTGACAGCGCGGTTGAGCTGCGGGATCCGCTGTGGCTGCCGTCGCCCCAGCCGGCAGACCAGGTCGAGCACGTTGTTCTCGACGAGGGTTCCCTTGACGTAGCTCGCGAGCCGGTTCTCCGGCTTCGCGGGCCCGTCGGTGCGGTTGTTGGCGCGGGTCAGTGCGGTGTCCGTGAACGGGAACCAGAAGAACTCGAAGTGGTCGTTGCCGTCGACCAGGTCGTCGAGGTCGGTCAACACCTCGGCCAGGGCGAGAGGGCGATCCTGGGAGTGGAGGTTGAAGGCGGGTACGACGCGCAGCGTGTAGGCCGTGATCACCCCCAGCGACCCGAGGCTGATCCGCGCGGCGGCGAGCAGCTCGGTCTCGGCTGCGGGGATCTCGAGCACGGTGCCGTCGGAGGTCACGAGCTCCAGCGACTCCACGAACGTGGCGAGGTTGCCGAGCGACCGCCCGGTGCCGTGGGTGCCGGTCGAGATCGCACCGGCGACGGTCTGCGCATCGATGTCGCCGAGGTTGGCCAGCGCCAGCCCCTCGAGGTCGAGCAACCGGTTGAGCTCGTGGAGCCGGGTGCCGGCCGCGACCCGGACCAGACCGGCCTCCTCGTCCACGTGCAGCAGGCCGCTGAGCCCGTCGATCGTCATCAGGGATCCGTCGGTGCAGACGATGTCGCCGAAGGAATGACCGGCGCCGACCACCCGCACCGTACGTCCGGCATCACCGGCACGCCGCACGGCGTCGGCGACTTCGTCGACGGTGGTCGGCTGCTCGAGTACGGCAGGGGTGCAGTGCTCGTCGCCCGCCCAGTTCGTCCATCTGTCCATGGGAACGACGCTAGGCGCCGTCGTACGGCGGCGTGAAACACCCGTTTGGCGTGCGATTCACCGGTCCGGCTTGTGGATCCGGGCTTCCGGATTTGGCTGGTCTTGGGGCCATGCCCTAACGTTGTGTTCACCGACGCGGGGTGGAGCAGCTCGGTAGCTCGCTGGGCTCATAACCCAGAGGTCGCAGGTTCAAATCCTGCCCCCGCTACAAAGAGAAACACCAGGTCAGAGGCGGTTTTCGGAGACATCCGGAAGCCGCCTCTGCTGCTTCTTCGCCCGTCTTGTGGGCAACTTGTGGGCAGGGTTCGCCGGGCGATGAGCGTGGACGGCCACGGACGTCGGCGGACAGAATGGGCGTGATGGGGGCTTTCGAGTTGCGGTTCACGCCGTCGTAGGGCGATGACAGACCCGAAGATGAGACGACGGCGCCGCCACGAATCTGCTGGCGTCACCTAGCGTGGAATCGGGTGATTCCTTGCCAACGACGTGCCAGGCACCACTTCACTGCGCTGCTCTGAGAGGGCGAGTCTGCGATCGTCGCCTGTGGGACTGCCCAGTTCCGTCGTGACTGCGTGGCAGAGCGAAGCCGTGCATGCCCGGTTGCAGGATTCAACGGTCAGCGCGCTGGCGATGAGCAGGCTCTCGACCACAGGGCGTGGAGCGAGCACGATCTTGCGCGCGAGAATCTCTGCCGGAGAGATCCAAACGACGTCGCCGTTTGGGTGCGGGTTGGCCAGGGTGGACTCGACGTCGTTGTGCGCGCGGATCGAGAGCGCTCGTGCGGGTCCGGTGAGACCGGGGGTATGGGCCTTCTCGCCGATGACGTAGGCGAGCTCCGAACCGGACTCGAGGGCATGGAGGGTCGCGCGGGTGCCGCGCTCGAGGCCGGGCCGGGTGGCGATGACGTCGAGGCTGGCCATGGTGGTGGAGGCGTGGGTCAACTCGCGGAAGGCGGCACGAACTTCGGCGGCCGTGCGCATCAGGTCGGGGTCAAGACGAGCATCCGGGGCAGTGAGGTCGCCCCAGCGGCTGGCGAGGTTGCTCCAGGCACGGCCAGTCTCGGCGATCGCCGGTGAGAGCCGGTCGGTGGGCTCGAGGTGGCCGGCGTGGTGTGCGGCGTCGACGAGCACCATGGCGGCGCCGGCGATGAGGCCCTGGGTGCGGGTGATGAGGACCATGTTGGTCGGCCATGCGTCGGAGGCGAGGGTGCGGTGGGCCTGGATGTCCCACCCGGCGAGGGCCCGGGAGATCCGGGTGTCGTCCTCGATCGGTCGGCTGGCTTCGCCCCGGAGCGCCTGGGTGAACCGTCCATCGAGGTACCTGCCCGCGGCCGCCTCGGAGACGGCCATGCGGCGGATCCACTCGGTGGTCGGCGGTACTGCATAGGGGGCGTGGCGCTGGCTGAGCTCGATGGGCCGGTTGCTGCCGAGCGCGGCCTGGTACCGGCTGTGGCCGTGCTGGTGCAGGGAGACGCCGACGGCGTGGGCGGTGACGTACAGGGCGTGCATGATCCGAGCCCGCGCGGCCTCGAGATCGCGGTAGCTCTCGGTGCGCTGGAGCGGGATGTCGGCGCCGTAGCGGTGCACCAGGTCGTCGGCGTGACCGAGGGTCCTGGTCATCTGAGTCATGCGTCGATCGGGTCGGCTCGCCGGTGGCCAGCTGGTGTTGCGCAGGCTCCTGCCGATCGCGTCTGCGACCGAGACCAGGCGGGTGATGGGTTCATCGCGGGTGTGCGCGCCTGCCCCGAATCCCTGCCCGGGCAGGCTGCTCCACAGCGACGCCGCGGCTGTGATCAGGTCGGGCCAGCCGTGGAGGAGCCGGCCGGCGTCGTCGCCGGCGACGTCCATCAGCAGGTGGCGCGCGGTGTGGTCGATGTCGTGCAGCAGCTCGCCGACGGTGCGGATGTCCCGAGAGGTGAGTGGGATCTGCGTGGTGTCGAAGAGCGCGTCGTCGACGTCGGCGAAGCCGCGCCGGCGGTCAGCATCCAAGGTCGCGTGCCTCCCGGATCAGGTCGCACAGGTCGACGACCAGCTGGGAGCTGTTGATCAGATCGGGGCGGTGGGCCGGGAGTGGCCGGGTGAGCTCCTCCGCGGCCGTGAGCAGCTGCAGTGCGCTCTGCCCTTCGAGGTCCTCCTGGTCGACGTCGGGCAGCTGGTAGTCCTCGGGGAGAAGCGAGCTGGCCTGCGCCTGTACCAGGTAGACGCCGAGACCGAGGGACTGCAGCGGTGAGTCGGGCTCTGCCCCTTCCCAGACGCGGGTGGCGGCCTGGTGGAGCAAATGGGCGATGGAGCCGAGGCGGTCCCAGGTGTCATCGGCGGTGAGGGTGTGCACGGGGTGGTTCCTTTCGGTCGGAGTGGTCCGGGATCGGGTCTGGTCCATGAACCCATGGCGGGGCCGGTCCCTGCTCTGGCGTGGATTGGGGCTGTGGATAACTCCGTTGGTGTCGGCGGCTGGGCACAAACTGGTCTCGTTCACCTAGGTCGCGCGGAGATCGTCGGACGATCACCCCGCGGCAAAGCCGAGAGATTCGCACTAGTGCTGACCGATGGAGGTGGTCGAGATGAAGGTCCCGATGACGGTGCTGAGGGTCGTGACCCTCGGGCCTGCGCTGCTGGTGAGCTTCGTCCTCGCCGTGGTGGTGTTCGCGCTGCTCCCGCCGGCGCTGGGCCTGGTGCTGTTCCTGGCCTCGGCGGCCGTGCTGGGCGCGTTGGCACTGGGCCAGCTCGAGGTGGTAGCGATCGGGTTGCTGACTCGGTCGCGGCCAGCGACAGAGGCCGAGTTCCGGGTGATGGCGCCGGTCCTGGCTGAGCTGGGTCGCTATGGCATCGACGTCGGTTCCCTGTACGTGCGTCGTGTGCAGCATCCGCAGACGCCGGTGGCGTTGGCGATCGGGCACCGGGCGGTGGTCATCACGCCGGGCCTGGTGGAGGGGACCTACCGTGGCGGCGTGACCGGCGCGGAGGCTGTGGCGGTGCTTGCGCATGCCGTGGGCCGGCGCCGGGTGATCCGGCCGCGGCTGGAGGCTGCGGTGCTGGCGGCCACGACGCCTTGGCGGATGGTGGTGGCCACGTTCCGCGGTGTGGGTCGGGCGTTTGCCTGGCTGCCGTTCATGCGGGTGGCCTGGACGCTGCGCGGCGTCGTGGGCGTGATCTGCGTGGTGCAGTCGGTCGCTGAGGGCCGGACCTGGCCGGGGCTGCTGGGCGGGGCGGTCATCGCGCTGACCTACCTGGTGCCGGCGGCTGGCCGCGTGATCGAGGTCCGCGGGGAGGTTGCTGCGGACCAGCTGGTGGCCGAGCTCGGGCTGGGCGGGGTGCTGGCGGGGCTGCTGCGTCGCTACGGGCATCCGATGACGCTCGAGCGGCTGCAACGCCTCGAGGCGGCAGCGGAGCCGCCTCAGCGGCCGCGGCTGCACCTGGTCCCCGGCTGAGCCGCGCGTGGGCAGTCCACGCGCCTAGTCGTCGTCCTGGAAGCCGGACGTGGAGTGGTGGACGCAGCCGCGGCCGTCCCCTACGTGCGGCTTGTGGTTCATGCACGGCAGCGGGCCGAGCCTGTGCGAGCAGGCGACCCATCGCAGGGTCGATTGGCTGGGGGCGGCCGGGGTGATCGGGGCAGTCATCGCTGACACCTCCTGGCCTATCGGCGCGTGCCGCGGCGGCGGCCGAGCTGGGGGCGCTGGTAGGCGGCGGTGTCGGTGTGGTCGTGCTGCCGGCCCGATCGTTGGACCTGCGCGATCTCGGCGTCGGGGGAGGGGCCGGTGTCGGCGGTCGCGCCCTGCGCGGCGGCTTCCTCGGTGGCCCGGATCTCCTCGGCGCGCTGGCGGGCCTCTTCCTCAAGTGCTGCTTCCTCGCGAGCGGCGTAGTCGCTCATGGTGACTCCCAGTGGATCCCACGGACCGGCACCGGCTGCGCCAGTCCTCCTGGTCTCCTAAGTCCGACCCAGGGGTGGGGGCGATCACCTGGTGGTCGGCAGTTGCGCGACTGTCCGGCTCCCGCCCTACCGAGCTGGGGACCCGGCGGCCGGGGCGGCGGCGCTGGTAGCCGGGTCCCGGCCGTGCTCGGACATCCGGCGGCGGGCGTTGTCGGAGATCTCGGCGGCGATGGCGGCCGACTGCCGGGCGCTGGTCGCAGCGTGGTCGACCACGTCCCCGAGGAAGCGAACGTCCTCATCCGCGCGGCCGAGCTCCTTGCCGGCAGTGCGGATGCTGCGGTCCAGGGTGACCGGTTCGAGCAGCGTCGGCGTAGTGACGTCCTGGCTGGCTCGGTGCGCGCGGTCGACGTGCTGGGCGGCGAGCTGCGCCACCGGCTTGGCGAGCGCGACCATCTCGCCGACGATTGCGATGCGTGGCTTGAGCTGCGCGACGTCGCCCGCGACGACGGGATCGGAGGTGTCCGCCAGGTCGAGGAAGCCGCGGGCCTCGATGAGCGACTCCGAAGCGCGGTTGAGGTGCCCGAGTAGCTCGCGGGTCAGCTCCGGTATGTCGTTGCAGCGGGTCTGGAGTCGACCCAGGTGCTCGCCAGCCGCCTCGAGGTAGAAGTCACCGCGGTCGGTGAGTCTCGCCTTGGCTGAGTCGAGCTCGGCGTCGTCGAGCACGCGGAGCGCGGAGGTGACCGTGGTCTGGAGCTCCTCGACCACCCGTCGGGCGCGGCTCACGGCCTGCTCGGCGACGAAGACGGCGTCGGCCGCGCGCAGCCTGGTGTCGGTGGCGGTCATGCCGATTCACCGCCTCCGACGTCGGGCGGGGGCGTGCGACTCGTTGGTGGCAGGACCACGTGCAGCCGGTCGAGCGAGGCCAGGGCCTGCTCGAGGTGGGCACGGACCTCCTGGACAGGGTCACGGTCGGGCGCACCGCTGGGTGCATCGATGGGCTTGCTCACGGACAGCTCCTTGGTGGACTGGGGACATGTCTCAGTCACCAAAGGAAGACCGCTCCGCCCGGGCGATCACCCGGTGGGAAGAAATCTGGATCCGGGCCGGGCTTACGACCGCTGTCGCAGGGTCAGGGCTTGTCCCACGTCATCGACTCCTGGCCGTCGGCGACGCCCTGGCTGATGATGTGGGCGGTGGCGTTGCGGGCGGCGTCGAGGTGCTTGTGGACGTCGACCGCGAGGCCGCGCGCCTCCTCCAGATGGAGTCGCGCGACGCCGATGGCCATGGACGGATCGGATTCGTCGGTCATCGAGTCCATGCTGAGCACCTGGTTGACCAGTGCTTGCTCAAGCGTGTTGGACAGTTGCGAGAACGCCTGGGGGAGCGCGGCCGCGATGTCGGCGAACTCGGCGAGCTGGTCAGACGTCTCGGCCGGGATCTGGTCCCGCTCCCACATCGTGATCCGGTTGAAGCCGTAGACGTGTTCGCGGGCCGCATTCGCGTGCCCCGTTGCCTCGCGCCTGTCAGTGTCGTCCACCAGCTGCTCCTTCGGTCCGATGGGGTCAATGCGTCGAGTCTCGCTGATCGCGCCGGCCCTCGCCTGGCGCGAGCGCTCGGCTGTGGATAAACCGGGAAGTGCTTCCCTCCAGGGTCGTCGGGCGGGATCACCTCGGCGACCTCGCCGAGGTGGCGCGACCGACGCCAATCGGCGAATGGCATCGCCGACCTCGAGGCGGTTCTGCGTCGCCAAGCTCGCCGTGGGCTCTACAGCGGCGGCGTGTCGTGACCGCCGTCGGAGGCGGGCGGGAGTTCGCGCCGCCGGCGGCCGGCACCGAGCCGGCCTGGCGCCGGGTCCGTGGCGTCCGAGGGCGCTCCGGTGGCCAGCGTCTCCCGGATGTAGCGGTCGAAGCCGGGCATGGTGAATCGGAGCTCGCCGTGCCCGACCGGCTCGATGATGCCCTTGTCGATCAGGCGTTCACGGGGAACACCCAGCGCTTGGGTGGGTCGCTCGAGCGCCGCGGCGATCTCCGCGCGCGTCACCGTCGTACTGCCAGCCTCCGCCATGACGGCCATGATCTTCTTCTCCAGATCGCTCGCGGCCGCCCAACGTGCGGAGTACATGGTGGTCAGCTGGTCGTCGGTGACCGGAAGCCCGGCGTTCACGTCGTCGATGTCGAGCACAACGCCTTCACGTGGTGGGCGCGCCGCCTCCCAGGTGGCGTGTGCGAGAACCTGCAGCAGGTAAGGGAAGCCCTGGGCCTCCGCCACGACCGCTTGCAGTGCCTGGGAGGTCCAGTGAACTCCCAGGTCGTCCGCGGGCTCGGCCACCGCCGTCTCCGCGGCCGCGGGTTGAAGTCGTGGGAGGGTGAGGAAGGTGCTGCGCTCCCCGAACGTGGCCGCCTTGACCAGGGCAGCGGGCGCCGAGGGCAGCCCGGCGCCGATCACGGCGAAGGGGTTGTCTTCCCGTTTCCCGGCCAGGTTCTGCATCGCGTTGAGCAGGACCGCGAGGTCGTCGCGCGCAGCGGCGTGCAGTTCGTCGACGAAGACGACCAGGCCCGCGCCGCCGCGGCCGCGCACCTGCCTACTCGTCTCGTGCAGGAGGTCCTCGAGGGCTGAGATCCGGGCGCCTCGCGGCGCGTCGCCTTCGGAGCGGTCCGCCGACGCCGAGGCGCTCACCTTCACGACGCTGGGCACGCCGATCTCCACGCCGATTCGCTCCAGGCGGAGACCCCACCGTCCCTTCTCGGCGCGGGGCAGGATGTCGGCAGTCTCGATCGCCTTCCCGATCCGGCTGACCAGGTCCGGCAAGAACGGGGCGTTGCGTCGACAGGAGACCCAGGCGGTGATGAATCCGTGCCCCTCAGCGTCGCGCTGTGCCTCGCGCAGGAGCGAGGTCTTCCCGACACCACGCGGGCCCTGAAAGACCAGGAGCGGACCACCCATCTCGCCGTAGGTTCCGATCCGGCTCAGGTAGCCGCGAATGCGGTTCTGCTGCTCCCCCCGGCCGGCCAGCACCCGGGGCAGCTCGCCCGGGGAGTAGGGGTTCGGCAGCATCAGGATCTCCCATACATCTTGTTACACGTCAGCCATGTGTAACGACCTGTATGCCCGCGGCGCGCTGCTCAACGGGTGATGCCGTTGCCGGCCGCGTCGGCCGCGCCGCCGGCGAGCGGTGCACGGGCCGTGAGACGACGGCGGGCCGCGCCGTCCGGACTCTCGGCCGCGGGACCGACCTCTTCGACGTCGCGACTGGGACGGCTATCTCGCACCGGCGTCCGGGCGGCCTCGCTGAGAGATTCGGCCAGGTCCTCGACGTCGGCCTCCAGAACATGCTCAAGGAGGTCGGCGATGCTCGTTGGGGAGCCGTCGCACTCGGCCGCCAGGGAGGCGGCCAGATGGTCGAGCGCGGCGTTGCCGCGCGCAGTGAAAGTGACGACACCGGGACCCGGGTTCTCAGTTGGGGCTGTGCTCATGGTCCACCTCGCTTCCTGGTCACCTAAGTCACGCACGAGGTTGGGAGCGATCAACAGCGGCCGAAGCTCCCTCGCGCACGTACAGCGCGAACACGCCAACTCCGTAGCGTGGTGCCTTGGGTGGTCAGGGGTGCGTGCGAGCAACCGTCGTCAGCGGGTTCGAACTGTGCCCTGCTCTGTGTGCGGACCTTGACGAAGATCGCCGAGGGCCTGCAGATAGTGTTCGGCGGCGATGGTTTCCGGAGTCGATCCCTCAGCATTGCGGGCTGCCCGAGAGAAGGCGGGTCTGACCCAGCACGAGCTGGCGCGACTCGTCGGCGCAGCTGGGGGAGAGCGCGTCTCACGCTGGGAACTCGGTACCTCCGTACCGCGGCCCGACTTCCTGGTGAAGCTCGCTCGCGCCCTCGACCTCCCGGCGCTCCGGCTGATCCACCTTGACGGCGAGGTCCCCGATCTGAGGGCGCTGCGCCTGCAGGCTGGCTTGACCGTGCCCGAGCTCGTCGCCCGGACGAATCTGTCGGCACCGACGTACTACTCCTGGGAGCAAGGTCGATGGACCCGGCTGCCCGGGCCCTCCACGCTCGAGGCACTCGGGCGCGTTCTCCATGAACCGGCCGATGTCGTCGCGGCGGCGTTCAATGAAGCGCAGCGCCTCCGCCGACGGCGGCAGGGCCGGACCAAGCCTCGGTAGCTGAGTACCTGCGCGGATGATTGCCGCTGGACACGAGGGGCAGAATCGGCACGGGAGAAACCCGGACGAATGTGGTCTCATGGATCCGCACGTTCGGCCGCGCTGACGCTCAGTTCCATCGGGGGACTTGGGCCGCGACCCCTCCTGCAGAGGACTCTGGCGATGACTTCTCGGATTCCGCCCCCTGTGGAGAAACCAGAACTCGATAAGACTGCACTAGTGTGTTCCTATGGAACTGGGTCATGGTGATCGCCCCGGCCCGTCTTGACACATAGGTGATCGAGAGACGAGAGGACTCGGACTGATGTCGCTGGACACCACCTCACAGACCGCAGCTGGAGGCCCGCCGCCGCCGAGCGGCCCGGCGCCGGCTGCCCCGAAGGAAACGGTCGGTCGCGAGCAGGCCACCGCCCGGGCGAAGAAGCGCCGTCGGCCCTTGGTGTTCGCGCTCTGCGCGGTACTGGTCGCCGCCGGGGCGCTTGGCGCCGCGTTTGCCTACACCTCGGTCAGCGACACCCAGGAGGTCCTCGTCGTGAACCGGGACATCGCGCGAGGAGAGACCATCGAGCCGGGGGACCTCACGGTCGTTCGCGTGAGCATCGACCCCGCGCTCACGCCGATCAGCGGCAGCCAGAAGTCGAGCATCGAGGGCAGCCGCGCGGCCGTCGACTTGTGGGCCGGCACGCTGCTCTCCGAGCAACAGGTCACCGAGAACCTTGTGCCGGGGGAGGGGGAGTCCCTCGTCGGCATCAGTCTCACGCCGGCTCAGATGCCCTCAGAGCCCCTGTACTCCGGCGACACCGTCCGAATCGTCACCACCCCCGGCGACCAGGGCGAGGTCACCGAGCAGACGCCTGTCACGATCGAGGCCACTGTGGTTGGTGTTAGCCGCGTGGAGGAGACGGGGGAGACCGTCGTCAACGTCTCGGTCCCGAAGGAGAAGTCGGCCGACCTCGCAGCGCGCGCCGCCACCGGCCGCGTCGCGCTCGTCCTCGACACCCGGGAGCGCTGAGCCTTGGCGCTGATCGTCTTGGCCTCCGCGAGTGGATCTCCAGGCGTCACCACCACGGCGCTCGCATTCACCCTGAACTGGCACCGGCCCGTACTCCTGGTCGAAGCCTCGCCGGACGGAGCCTCGGGCGTCTTCGCTGGCTACTTCCGCGGCGCCCAGGAGCCCACCGGCGGCCTGATCAACCTCGCCCTCGCGCAGCGCGACGGCACTCTGGTCGAGGCCCTCCCGCGCGAGACCCTCATCCTCGACCCGGACGCCCCGGCTGAGAAGTCGGCGTGGTTTCTGCCCGGCATCCGCTCCCACGAACAGGCCCCCAGCATGCTGCCGCTCTGGGAGCCCCTCGCCGAGCAGCTGCGGTCACTGCACCGCAACGGCCAAGACGTCATCGTCGACGCCGGCCGAATCGGCCTCGTCGGCTGGCCCCAACCGCTGATCGCCGCCTCCGACCTGACCCTGCTGGTCACCCGGAACTCGCTGCCAGCGCTGGCTGGCGCCAGGTCCTGGGCCAAAGCGCTGCGCGACCAGTTCGCCACCGTGGGTGGTCTCTCCCGGCTGGGTGCTCTCCTCGTCGATGAGGACGGACGCTGGCCCACGGTGCCAACGGTCGTGCCCCGAGTCCGGCCCTACACCGCCCGCCAGATCGCCAAGGCCCTCCAGATCCCCGTGATCGCCTCGGTCGACTGGGACCCCGAGGTCGCCGAGGTCTACTCCCACGGCACCCGCAAGCCCCGCAAGTTCGAGTCCTCCAGCTTGCTGCGCAGCTACCGGGCCGGCGCGGCATCCATTCACTCCATCCTCGCCAGCAACCAGGCTGCACTCGCCCCCACGATTGGAGGCCGCGCGTGAGCACGACCGGACACCAGCCCGACTCCGTGAATTCTGCGGAGCCGCTCAGCGCCGAAGAGTGGCTAGAGGCACGGCACGCCGATCGCGACCAGCGCTCCCCCTTCGCGCGCGGCCGCGCCACCAGCAACGGCGCCCCCGCCGCGCCGCCCGCCAACCCGATCGCAGAGGACGACGATCCGAGCTCCCTGCCGATCTTCGGCGGGGCTTGGGCTAGCGACGACGCCCGGCCGGGGCGGACCCGATCCGAGTTCTCCCTGCGCCCGCTCGTCCCCAGCGACACCGTCAACGAGTCGTACGTCGACCACACGAACCCCTACCAAACCCGCGACTCTGTCCTGGACTGGGACCTGATCGCGCAGTACCGCGCCGAGATCTCCACCCGCCTGACTGCCCGACTGGACAAGGAAGGCGGCCGGATCACCGAGGAGGACCGCCGGCAGAAGGGCATCGAGGTCATCGAGGAGCTGGTCAAGGCCGAGGCCGAGAGCCTCGTCTCCACAGGCCGCCGCCCGTGGACAACAGAGGAGGAGAAGGCTCTCAAGAGGGCCCTCGAGGCCGCCCTGTTCGGCCTGGGCCGGCTCCAGCCACTGGTCGATGAGTCCGACGTCGAGAACATCATCATCATCGCCTCGGGGCCCGACTGCTCGGTGTGGCTGGAGAAGACCGACGGCACCGTGGTCCCGGCACCTCCCGTCGCCGACTCCGAGGATGAGCTGCGCGAGTTCCTCACCGATCTCGGAGCCCGCCAGAACCGCCCCTTCACCGAGGCCAGGCCCAGCCTTCACCTGCGCCTGCCGGGCGGCGCCCGCCTGGCCGCCGCCTCGTGGGTCACCGCCAACACCTCGGTCGTCATCCGGCGCCACGGCCTGCGCACGGTCTCCCTGGACGAGATGGTCTACGACCGCAAGGCGTGCGGACCCGTGCTGGCCGATTTCCTTGCCGCCTGCGTCCGGGCCGGCAAGAGCATTGTCGTCTCCGGGGTCCAGGGCAGCGGCAAGACCACCTGGGTTCGAGCGCTGTGCTCGTGTATCCCGCCCTGGGAGATGATCGGCACCTTCGAGACCGAGTTCGAGCTGTACCTGCACGAGCTCCGCGACCGGCACCGCATCGTCCACGCCTGGGAGCACCGGCCCGGCTCCGGCGAGATTGGCGTCGACGGCCGCAGGGCCGGCGAGTTCACGCTCCAAGAGGCCCTTCACGACTCCTTCCGGTTCACCCTCGCCCGCCAGATCGTCGGCGAGGTCCGCGGCCCCGAGGTGTGGGACATGCTCAAGGCCATGGAGTCCGGCCCGGGCTCGATCTGCACCACCCACGCCCGCAGCGCCGACCACACCATCGAGAAGCTCGTCTCCTGCGCCATGGAGAAGGGCCCCCAGGTCACCCGCGAGCTCGCGATCAGCAAGCTCGCTGCCGCCGTCGACGTCGTGGTGTACCTGCGCGCCGACGTCACCGACAACGGTGACGGAACCTCCCGGAAGCGGCGCTGGGTCGAGGAGGTCCTGGTCGTCGATCCCAGCGCCGACGCCGTCAGGGGCTACGCGACCGCGCCAGTCTTCGCCCCCAACCGGCTCGGG
The DNA here is from genome assembly GCF_048654605.1 of Nocardioides sp. CPCC 206347. Lineage (NCBI taxonomy): Bacteria > Bacillati > Actinomycetota > Actinomycetes > Propionibacteriales > Nocardioidaceae > Nocardioides > Nocardioides sp. CPCC 206347. Next base: position 759,242 of record NZ_JBMCYZ010000001.1, on the reverse strand, counting down.
CCGGCCACCGCGACCGGCAAGCTGGACAACCACCTCGCCCAAGAGCTGGCCCGCCACGGATTCGACCTCGAGGCCTACACCACTGAGGCCAAGGCCTACGAGGGGGTGGCCACGACATGACCCCGCTCGTGCCCGCGGTCTGCGGCGCTCTGGTCGTCGCCGGCCTGATCGGCATGGTCTACGCCCTGCGGCCGGCACCACCCAAGCCGCCCCGCCCCGCGCGCACCGTCACCCCGTTCGGGCGGCTGGGCAGCCGCATCAACCAGCTCAGCCCACGCACCCGCAAGCTCATCGTCGCCGGCGCCGTTACCGGCCTGCTGGTCGCGATGGTGAGCGGCTGGGTGATCGCGATCGTGCTCGTCCCGGCCGCCATCATCGGCATCCCGCTGCTGCTCTCGCCGCCGCCGGCGGCCGCGAGCATCGAGAAGCTCGAAGCGCTCGAGGAGTGGACGCGGTCGCTGGCGGGCAAGCTCACGGCTGGCCAGTCGCTGCGCTCGGCGCTCATCAAGTCGCTGCAGTCGGTGCCCGCGCCGATCGAGGACGAGGTCGGGCTGATGGTGTCGCGGCTGTGGAACGGCACCGGCACCACCGAGGACGTGCTGCGCGCGTTCGCCGAGGACCTCAACGACTCCACCGGCGACGTCGTCGCCAGCCAGCTCATCCTGGCCGCCAGCGGTCGCGGACAGGCTGGCCTGGCCAAGGCCCTCGATGCGCTCGCAGAGACCGTGGCCTCCGACGTGCGAGCCCGCCGCCAGATCGAAGCTGACCAAGCCAAGCCCCGCACCACCGCGCGCACCGTCACAGTGATCACCCTCGGCGTCCTCGGCCTGCTCGCCTTCACCGGCGACTACATCGAGCCCTACGGCAGCCCGCTGGGGCAGGTCATCCTCGCGATCCTCCTCAGCGCCTACGTGGCCACGCTGTTGATGATGAGGCGGATGGCGATCGCCAAGCCGCTCCCGCGGTTCCTCGACCTCCAGGCGCGCAACGCACAGCGTCAGAACGAAGGAGCAGCGGCATGACCGGCCTCCAGCTCGCGCTCGCTAGCGGCACGCTCCTCGGCCTGGCCTTCGCCCTCCTCGTCTGGAGACTGGCGCCCTCCGACCCGGACCTGGTCGACGCACTGGACCGTCTCTCACCCGACCACGTCGTCCCCCGCCATGGCGCCGGCGCCCCCCTGGGCGAGGCCGCCGAGGACCCTGAGGCAGGCTCGCTGGTGGACCGGATCGGCGTGTGGGCGCTGAAGAACCTGCCCGGCGGTGCTTGGGCACACACTCCGCGCAGGGACCTCGCCATCTTGCAGATCAGCGAGACCCGGTTCTACGGGGAGAAGGTGGTCTGGGCGCTGCTCGGCCTGGTCATGCCGCCGCTGATTGCGTCGTTCTTCGGCCTGATCGGTCTGCCGCTCCCGTTCGTCATCCCCACCTTCGGGTCACTGGCCCTGGCGGCGCTGTTCTGGTTCATGCCGAACTACAACGCCACAGACGATGCGAAGAGGGCCCGCATCGAGTTCAACCGCGCGCTCGGCGCCTACATCGACATGGTCGCCACCGGCGTCCGAGACGGTGCCAGCGGCCAGCAGGCCCTGCGCGCCGCGGCGGAGGTCGGCGACAAGTGGGTGTTCAAGCGGATCGAGAGCGAGCTGCGCCGCGCCCGCTACATGACCCGCGCGCCCTGGGACTCCCTCCACGACCTCGCCGACGAACTCGGGGTCACCGAGCTCGACGACCTCGCCGACATCATGCAGCAATCAGGGCAGGACGGATCCCAGATCTACACCAACCTCCGTGCCCGCGCCGCGGCACTTCGCTCGGCGATGCTCAGCGCAGAGGTCGGCAAGGCCAACGCCGCCTCCGAGCGCATGTACATCCCCGCCAGCCTGCTCGGCGTCGTCTTCATGGCGATCCTCATCGCCCCCTCGATGCTCCGATTGACGACCTAGCACCGACCTCAAACAACCGGGTCACCCGAACCCAACTACCAAGAAAGGAACCAACCCGATGCTCAAGCTCTTCATCACCCTCCAGGTGGCGGCACTGACCGTGCTCACCGGCCTGGAAGACCGCATCGTCAAGCACCGCGACGAGCGCGGCTCGGTCACCATCGAGCAGGTCATCTGGGCCGGTGCCGTGATCGTCATCGTCGGCATCGTCGTGGCCGCCATCAAGTTCTTCGTGACCAGCGAGTCCGCGAAGATCAAGTAGGACCCGATGATCGCCAGCTCTCGCCGCCGAAACGAACGCGGCTCAGTGACCATCCAGATGGTCTTCCTGATGCCGGCGCTCTTCCTGGTGATGTTCCTTGGCCTCCAGGGCGCCTTGTACTACCACGCGCGCGAAGTTGCGCTCGCGGCCGCACAGGAGGGCGCACGCGAGGCGGGCAGCGAGACCGGCACCCGCGACTCAGGGGTGGCGACAGCCAACACCTTCCTCCAGGACGCCGGCGGCGCCGACGTGATGACCTCGACCAGCGTTTCGGGATCCCGGACAGCCAACACCGCGACCGTCACGGTCACCGGCACGAGCCTCAGCGTGATCCCCGGTTGGCACGTCACGGTCACCCAGAGCGCCAGCGTCCCCGTCGAGAGGCTGACGGAATGATCCGGCGGCTTCACGATTCCCGACGACGGCGCCGCGACGAGCGAGGGTCGGCCGCCATCGAGGCCGCGATCGGCATCCCGGCGTTCGGGCTGTTCGTGGCGATGATCATCATGGGCGGCCGCGTCGAGATAGCCAAGCAATCGGTCGAAGCGGCGGCCTACGAGGCAGCACGCGCGGCCTCGATCGAGCGGACCCAGGGCGAGGCGATCTCCGCCGGGAAGACCGCGGCCACCAGCAGCCTGCACGCCCAGAACGTCCACTGCACGAGCACCGATATCACGGTCACCGCCGCCGCGTTCAACGCCCCACTGGGCACCACTGCCCAGGTCACCGCCACGGTGACCTGCCGCGTCGACCTGTCGGACCTGGCCCTGCCCGGCGTGCCCGGACACCGGGTCATCACCGCCACGGCCAGCAGTCCCGTCGACGCCTACCGGGAGCGCCGATGAACCGCCATCAGCCTCGCCATCAGTCCCGCCGGCGGCCGCGTGACGAGCGTGGCGCGATCAGCGTGTGGTTCGCCACTGCGTCACTGGTGATGATCATCCTTGTCGGCATGGCCGTCGACCTCGGCGGCAAGGTCCACACCCAGCAGCACGCCCGCAGTGTGGCCGCCCAGGCGGCCCGCACCGGCGCCCAGGAAGTCCAGGGCTCCGCAGCGGTGCGCGGGGAGGACCTCCGGGTCGACATCTTCGCCGCGAAGTCAGCTGCCCAGGACTACCTCCGCGCAGCCGGCATGGAGGGCACCGTCTCCGTCATCGGCGGCGACACCCTGGTGGTCCGCACTACCGACACCTACGACAGCAAGTTCCTCGGGATCATCGGTCTGAACTCGATGCCCGTGACCGGGGAGGCATCCGCGCGGCTCATTCGCGCCGAAGGAGGCATCGAGCGATGAACACCCCCACGCTTCGCCAGCGACTCACCGGGCTCCTCGCCACGGTGGCCGTGCTCGGCATCGTGATCGGCCTGCCCGTCGCGTTCCTCGCGATCGGCGCCAACCCGATCCCCGACCAGCCGCCCACCCTCGACGGGATCAAGGACGCGCTCCTGGCCCCCGACGACGGCACGCTCGTCCTGGGGCTGTTCAAGGTCGTCGGCTGGCTCGGCTGGGCCTTCATGGCGCTGAGCCTCGCCCTGGAGGCCGTCGCCCGGCTCCGCAGGGTCGAGGCACCCAAGCTCCCCGGCCTGCGCCTCCCGCAGGCCGGCGCCCGAGGCCTCATCGGGCTGGCGGCCCTCCTCTTCGTTGCCGCACCCCTCACCGTGCACGCCACCACAGCGGCAGCAGACGCCGCGCCCGCGCATGCCACCGTTGGGCACCACGCCGCCGGCCTCACCGACCACGCCGCCCCGACCAAGCACACAGCTACGGACGTCACGAGGCAGGACACCAAGCGGCAGAAGACGATCAGTCACACCGTCAAGCCGGGGGAGAGCCTGTGGGCCATCGCCGACCAGAACCTCGGCGACGGGTCGCGCTACAAGGAGATCGTCGAGCTCAACCACGACCTGCTCGGAGCCCGCCCGAGCTTCCTCGAGCCCGGCTGGGTCCTCGAGCTCCCCGCGCCGGCCGGAGCCGACACCCAGGCCCACCCGTACACCGTGAAGCCCACCGACACCCTCACCGACATCGCCCAAGAGCAGCTCGGCGACGCCGACCGCTACATGGAGATCTACGACGCATCCACCGCCCTCACCCAGCCTGGCGGCGTCCACCTCACCGACCCAGACGTCATCGACGTCGGCTGGACCCTCAACATCCCCGGTACCGAGGCAGAGCCCACCGGGCAGCGCGACACGCAACTGCCGCGCGAGGACAAGCCCGACAAGCCCGCGGACCCGAAGGACGAGCAGCAGCCGGCCGAGCCGCCGGCCGAGAACGAGACGCCGGTCATCCCGGAGACCGAAGCACCGGAGACCGCTGCGCCCGAGGTCCAGCAGCCGCAGGCCGAAGAACCCACGGCGCCCGCGGCCGACGTCAACCAGGCCGACGAAGCCGACGACTCCATCCTCGACGCCCCGTGGATCCTCGCCGGTCTCACCGGCGGCGGAGTCCTCCTCTCCGGCGCACTACTCATGGCCCTCAAGACGCGTCGACGTGGCGGCTTCCGCAACCGCCCGCCGGGCCGCGCGATCGCCGTCCCGCCACAGGAACTCGCCCCGGTCGAGATGACCCTCAACGCCACCGGCGCCGCGGCCGCCGCCACCGTGGAGTTCACCCACGAGGCCCTCCGTCGCCTCGCTGCAGCAATTGGAGCCGTCGGTGGGACGATGCCGCCCCTGGCCGCCGTGGAGCTCGGCCACGGCGAGCTGACCCTGCACCTCAGCGCACCAGCCGAACTCCCCGCACCCTGGGCCGGCAGCCCCGACCAGACCCACTGGCACGTCGGCACCGACGTCGAGGCCAAGGACCTCGGCCCTGACCCCGGGTACGTCGAGCCGCCGTACCCGCTCCTGGTGACCATCGGCGACAGCGACACCGGCGAGACCTGGCTCCTCAACTGCGAGGAGCTCTCCACCCTCACCATCAGCGGCGACCCCACCTACGGCCGCGACTTCGCCCGCCACCTCGCCGCCCAGCTGGCCGTCAACCCGTGGTCACGTCGAGTGCAGCTCGACTGCATCGGTGTCGCTGATGAAACCGTCGCCATGGACGAGCGGATCACCTACCACCCCACAGGAGCGGCCGGAGCGCCTGCGACCGCGGAGATCCTCGCGGCCGCCGTCAGCACCGTCGACCGGGCCACACGACACGACACCGACGTCACAACCGCCCGCACCGGCAGCGTCGACGACGACGTCTGGCCGGCACGGATGCTCCTGCTCGACGCCGCGGCCGGCGACCCGGCCGAGCTAGAGCAGCTCCTGCAGCTGGTCAACGACCACGTCGGTCAGTCCGCAACCTCCATCGTCGTCGCCGGCGAACGCCCCAACACCCCGGGCGCTGTCCTACACATGACGAACACCGGCCGCGTCGTTCTCGAGCACGCCGGCCTCAACCTCATCGCCGTCGGCCTCACCAGTGACGAGGCCCGCGGCTGCGCCTTGGTCTACGCACAGAGCGACACGCTCGAGGACGTTCCGGTTCCCGTCGACGAGACCGTCACCGAAGGCTGGGGGGCCTACACGGACCGCTCAGGCGCACTGCGTCGCGAGCACACCCTGCCCCGCAACGCCCCCGAGGACGCCGTCGACGAACCGCTCACGTCCCTCCTCGAGGGCAACGACGAGGACTACATCCGCGAGAGCGCGATCGTGCAGGAGGACCTCAATGCGCTGGCTCCGAAGGTGCCTGCGCACGTCCGCACAAAAGTTGAGGGCTCCGACCCGGCTCTCGACCAGGACATCGCCGATTGGTTGTCGCCCGACTGCGACCGCCCCCGCCTCAGCCTGCTGGGGCAGGTGGCCGTGCGTGCCCACGGCCAGGCGCTGGACAGGCGCAAGCCCTACTTCACCGAACTCCTGGCGTTCCTCGCGCTGCGCCGCCAGCACGGCGCCACCAGGGAGGCGATCAGTGCTGCGTTCGGCATCTCGGCCGGCAAGGCACGCGACTACACCAACACCGTCCGCGACTGGCTCGGCACCAACCCACGTACAGGCGAGCCCCACCTGCCCCACGCCGACCAGGCCCCGGCCACCAAGGTCAACGGGGTCAACGTCTACCAGGTCGACGACGGCCTCCTCATCGACCTCGACCTCCTCCTGCGACTTCGTGCCCGTGGGCAGGCCCGCGGCGGCGCCGAGGGACGCGCCGACCTGAGCACAGCCCTCGAGCTCGTTACCGGCCCCCCGTTCAGCAACAAGCGCGACGACGGATGGTCCTGGCTCGCCGACGGTGAGCGGTTCGACCTCATGACACCCGGCTGGATCTCCGACGTCGCACTGATCGTCGTCACCGAGGCCCTCGCCACCGGGGACCTGATCAAGGCCCGCTCGGCTGCCTACGTTGCCAACAAGGCCGACCCCGACGGCGAGAGCACACGGTTGTGCCTGGCCCAAGTCACCAAGGCCGAGGGCGACCAGCTCGAGGCCGAGCGGATCCTGCGCGAAGAGGTCTGCAACCGCTCCGACGACGGCGAGGCGCCCATGGAACTGTCGGAACGTACAAAGACCATCATCAGTACACACGGCTGGCTCGCGAGCTGATCTCGGGAAGGGAGCACCAGACCAATGACCACGTTTAACCAGGAGCTCACAGGCCGTTACGTCAGCGCCGGCGCAGACAGGCCATCCCTCGATGTCCAACGCGCCGGCCTCGGCAGTCTCGCCGAGCTCGTCGACGCCGCCGAAGAGCACCTCGAGCGCATCAGCCACGACGTCAGCCAGAGATCAGTCGTAACGCCGCCCACCAGCAGAGGAGACACCGCATGAGGAAGCCCAACTCCGTACTCGGGGGAGTGGCCCTCGCCCTGGCCCTGACACTGACGGCCTGCTCGGACGACGGGACCGACCCCGACGCCCAGGACACCCCCACCGCGACGCCGTCGACGACCGCTCCCACGTCCGCTACTCCGACGCCGCAGACGCCGGAGGACCTCGCTGTGGTTGCGCTGATGAGCTACTTCACGATCACCGAGAAGGCCGAGAAGAGCGGCAAGCTCAAGGACCTGGTGAAGCTCTCGGAGGTCGCCACGGGTGATGCGTACTTCAACGAGCGCACCAAGGTCATGGACTACAACGCCAACGGGGTGAGGCTCCGCGGGACAGTTCAGCACGAGCTCGGCGACGTGGTCACCGTGGAAAGCGGAACCTTCGTGATTTCGGACTGCGAAGACCGCGCGAAGTCCAAGGTCGTCGTCCTCGCCTCGGGCAACAAAGTGCCGTTCACGGACCCCGACGGCAACCCGATGCCCGACAGGGTGAAGGTCGACTACACCGTCGTGAAGCGAGCTAAGGGCGAGTGGGTGGTCGAGGAGGCCGACGTCCGTTGGAGGGAACAGTGCTGACCGGGACCGTTCGCCTGCTGGCTGCGGGGCTGATGTTCGCCCTGGCGGCCGTCGCCGCGCCCGCGATCGCCGAAGGAGAGAACTGCCACTACGAGCTCGTCTGTGACGACCAAGGAAACTGCGAACAGAAGCTCGTCTGTGAGGACACCGACCCTGGTGACCCAGGCGACCCCGGCGACCCCGGCGACCCTGGGACACCTGTGTGCATGTTCAACGGAAAGGATGTCCCGTGCACAACGCAGTACAACGGGCTGACCTGGTGGTACAGCGGCGGCTGCTACTTCCACCGAGCTGACCCATGGCCGCCGGAGGTCTTCGAGGACAAGAAGCCCGAGGGTGCGGTCTATCACTACTACTGCCTGCCAGGTGCCCCCGGTGGCTGGGAGTACACGTGGCTGCCCGCCGACCCACCCGGGTACGGTGGCCCAGGGGTCAACCCGCGGGACCTGGCCGAGCAGGCGATCGCCAACATGAACCTCGAGCCGATCACCATCGGCATCGTGCCGAAGCCGGGGCCGAACTCGCTCGGCATCGTCGGGATGCCCACGTGGATGTGGGTCGACAACCCCGCTGGGAACACCTTCGGCCCGATCTCTGAGTCCGTGAGTGCCGGCGGCATCACCGTGACCGCGACAGGTCAGGTCCAGCAGATCGAGTGGAGCATGGGCGACGGCACCGCGCCGGTGGTCTGCACGACCGCGGGCACCGCGTACGCCGATCACTACGGCAAGCAGGACTCGCCCACGTGCGGCCACCGCTACGAGAAGACGAGCTGGGACCAGCCCGACCACACCTTCACGGTGACGGCCAGTTCCTACTGGGTCGTCACCTGGTCCGGCGGAGGCCAGTCCGGAACCATCAGTCTCGATCCTCTCGAGCAGTCCGTCGACCTCCGGATAGGCGAGGCCCAGGTGCTCACGCAGTGAAGAGCGCACGCGCCGAGGCAACGCTGGGACGACTCCTCGGCCGTGAACAGTGGTACGAGCGGGTTGGCTCGATGCCGACCAGCAACAGGCACGGCCTGGCAGTGATGGCTGCCGTCTCTGGCGTCGCCTCCGACGGCGGAAGCGGAGCGACCGCCGCGCGAGCAACGTCCCGTAGCCTGACATCGTGCAGATGGGGTCCCTGTTCACTCCCGAGCCCGAGCAGTGGGGCCTCCGCGTTGATCCCTACCACTGGCGGGCACTTCGAGAGGCGTTCGACGAGACGTCGGTCCCATCCACGGACGAAGGTGTCGACAACCTGCTCGTCGACCGCATCAAGGACCTGACGGGTGTCGACCTCCGCCAGGAACTGCAGGAGGCCCTGTATCGCGAGGAGTTCGCGTACGGAGGAATGTCGAGCGGGCAGATTCATGTTCCGACCTGGAGGGATCGATTCGTCCCTCTACTGATCGCCAGAGCGGCGGGTAGCCGCAGTGACTGAGCCACGGGCTCAGCCGGTCAGCGTCGATCTGCCGGCAACGAGGAGGCGGATCACGAGACTGCACAGGTACGTGGAGAGCAATCTCCTGTCGGAAGGTCAGTTCATCTGTTCGCACTTCCAGCAGTGCCGCAAAACGCGGCGCCAGGGCGATGCTTTCCGGGAGGGCATCATGAGTCACGTCGGCCGGCGGTTCGATCTGACTCTTGGCGGGGAGCCGCTGCGCATTGTGGTGGTGGGCCAAGAGTCCGGGCTCGCCAAAGGTCCTTCGGCTGCCATCTTCGGCCGCAAGGTCGACATGGAAACGCGGTACCGGCAGACGTTGAACGGGTCGGGGTTGGAGCGCCGCTATTACGCGCAGGACGGATACCCGGGACGCAATCCCCATATGCGAGGCACGACGACGGCGCTGAGGCTGCTCCTGGGAACCGGTCTCGGTACTGACTCTGAGGGTGAGTTCGTGCGCCCCATCAAGGGGCAACCCTTCCACCTCTTCGACGGCTTTGCCCTGGTGAACCGGCTGCTCTGCTCTGCTGGGCCACCCGGCGGTAGCCAGGGGCGCCCAACGAGCATCATGGCTCGGAACTGCGGCATCCACTTCGCCGCCACACTGTCGATCCTCGAACCAACGATCGTGATCTTGCAGGGCGCCAAGGTCGCCAAGTGGGCGGCCGGTGTTCTTGCTCCGGCGCGACTACAGACGGAATACCTGTATGAGGCCGTCCACGATGGTCGCCGCGTCGTCGTCTGCAGCTTCTCCCACCCTTCCGCTCACGGCTCCGTCAGATGGGGAGATCGACCGGATGCTCCGTACGTCGCGAAGGTGGTCGCCCCAACGTTGCAGGCCGCGCTCCAGCTGAGTGGGAACTCCTGACAAGCAGCAACTGGGTCATAGGCCTACGGCGGCTCGGAGCCGGTCGCGCACCGCGGCGTACGCGGCAGCGCCGTCTCGATCGGGCGCAGGGACCCGGATGAGGGGCGGGTGCCCCATCAGTGGTGTCACGAGATCGCGGAGTGCGTCGTTGAAGGCACGCTGACGCTGGCGGCCGTCCGGGCCGAACCCGATGGCGGGCTTGCTGGCCCGATAGCGATCTGCCTTGTGGGCCCGCGTCTCGCACAAACGCTTGTACCCATCGAGGTCGAATCCGAGAGGCACGTCGTTCGGGTAGAGGCTGAGGGTCACCAGACGATGCGAGGTGAAGTGTTGCTCCTCATCTGTCTCGATGAAGACCCCGCTCTCGACGTGCAGAAAATCGCCTGGAAGGACCGTCGCTTTCTTCGCGGCCTGTTCCGGCTCGATGCCACCGAGGGTCTTGAAGATCTCGTCGAGCACAGGCAGCACTGGAGCGGCTTGTTCAGGCAGGCCCAGGTGCCCGCGCTGGTTGATCCACGGAACTCGGGCGCGCACAAGGACGATCCCATCCGCCGCGGCCGCCGCATGGAAGGCGTTCTCACAGTCACCTCTAGCCATGGTCAGCAGTCTCCTACGTTGAGCCAGATCAGCAGGCGATGATCAACAAGTACCGCCGCTGGCACCCGCCGCAGTACCGATCATCGGAGCCGCTGGCGCAGCGTCGAACGCCAGCGACAGACCGATCCAAGCGGCGATCACGGCCCGCGAATTACTACCGATCGAGTATTCGTTGAACAACGATCGATTGCCCGGCTGTCCGCGCTGAACACGGCGCAGGTGCGCCTTCGGGCGACCATCGTGCAATGTTCATTGTGCCGAGAGGGTCTGTCGCGGCGCTTGAGGCAGAGTCGCCTGGCAACACCGCGACGGTGGGCGGTGGCACGCTGGAGTCATGGACGAGACGGATCTGGCCGAGCTCGCAGTACTGCTGCGCGAGCGCAACCTCGTCGACGAACGCATCGGCCGACTGATCAATCGGCCGATGACCGCTGGTCACGCTGGGGAGTGGATCGCGTCGCGCATCTTCGACATCGCGCTCGAGCCGAGCGCGGTCGCCAAGGCCATCGACGGACGGTTCCGTTCGGGACCGCTGACGGGGAAGAGCGTGAACGTCAAGTGGTACCTCAAGCGTGAGGGCATCCTGGACATGACCGAGGCGGCGGAGCTCGACTACTACCTGGTCCTGACCGGCCCGAAGGCGACCGCGAAGGATGTGCGGACCACTAGGGCCTGGAGGATCGATGCCGTCTACCTGTTCGACTCCCAGCGGCTACTGGCCGAGCAGCACGCCCGTGCAGTAAAGGTCGGAGTCGCATCCGGTGTCCGCGTGGCGCAGTGGCTGGCGGCGGAGATCTACCCGGCCGCAACGAATCCTGCTCTACCCCTGACCGGGGATCAGCGTCGTCAGTTGGCTCTGTTCGGCGGGTGATACCCGCGGCGGCACGCCCGCCCTAGCGGTGGTCGTCTGGTGACATGAACGTGGAGATGTCGGAGCTGGGCACGCACGGCTTCTCCAGTCGGGCGGCGAGTTCCTCCTCGGTCAGCTCCCGAGAGGCCGGCGCTACGTAGTCCGGGTCGTCCCATCCACAGCGGATGCAGGCACCGGCGACCATTCGGTAAGAGCCACAGCTCTCGCACCGGCTCCTCGCGCCGGTCGCCGCCCGCAGGCATATGGCGGTGATCATCGATAGGAAGTGGCTGACCACCGCGACTCCGATGTGTGCGTCGTAGGCGATCGCGTTCTTGGCGTGGGTCAGCCAGTTGACGTAGTCCCACGTCTCACGTGTCAGCTTGGTGCTGTACGAGCGCAGCTGCTTGCTGGAAGGACCCTCGGCTTGATCAGCGATCAGCAGGTTGGTCCAGCCCACGACGTCAGCTGCCTTGGGGGCGTCGCCGCCCTCGGGTATGAGCGCATCGTCGGCCACTTCGTCGGCGTAGGTGACCATCGCCTCGCGCAGTCTCACCCCGACCGCCTGGAAGTCCTCGGCCTCGCGGGCGCCGTCGAGGGACTGACCCGACCGCCTGCTCCCAGAGGCGCCACGCTCGCGGGAGTAGTCCCGCGGCCTCCTCGGTGATCGGGACTTCCTCCCGGCTGGCTATGCGCACCATGAGCCCGACGTGAAAGGTGAGCGCGACGTCGCGGCTGGTGAAGTCTTCCTGCGAGTAGTAGTTGAGCGAGTTGCTGATCGCCCACCAGCGGCTGCCCCTGCAGTGCACGTCCCAGATGTCGTGCAGCACCGAGCCGACCCGCTCGACGGCGACCTTCTCCAAGTGCACCACTGTGTCGTCGGCCATCTGAGCCGCAAAGTAATCGAGGACCTGCTCTCGCTCGAGGTCGGGGGCCTTCACCGTCGGCCCCCCTGATCATCGGCAATCACCTCGCCAGTCTGACAGGGCACTCCGTCACCCGACCGGTCCGCTGGCGTCAACGACCGCTGGCCTGAATGGCTACCGGGCCGGTGTTGAAAAGTAGGTCCGGGCCGGTTGGAAAAGTTCGCTGCGTCTGACAACAGCAAATAGGACCCCGCAAGGGGTCCGCCAGAAACTTTCTCAACTTTCGGGGGGACGCCCTCTGACCTGCGCAAACGCGCGCTCCCCTCCGCGTCCCCCCTCGAAATCGGGCCTTGGGGGGGACGGATGCGGGGACACGTGCTCGCGACCTTTCTTGCCGTAGCTCAACCACGGACGAGAGGAGCGAGGGCGATGAGTGTGGGCGACCAGCTCGGTCTCGACGACAACAGCGAACTGCTTGACCAGGCCCGCAGCAAGTGGCCGGACTGGGTGGCGGCGGACTCCCGGCTCGACGTCGTCGCGGAGTTCGACCACCTCCGCGCATGGCTGCCCTCGGTGGACCGAGACGCATCGGACGAGGTCCTCCTGGCGCTGGCGATGCTGGCTGCCCCGGACGGCGGCGACGACATCGCGGCGGCCGCAGCGCTCGCCAAGTGCCTGCTCCCGGGAGCCTGCCGGCTCGCCGGCTGGTTGAGCACGCTGCCCCCGAGGGAGGTCTTCCGCGACAGCCAACCGGTCGTGGCCGGTACCTGGTCCGCGGTCGCGCGGATCGACGAACTCGTGGCATCTCAGCTGTGGATCGAAGTCCGCACCTTCCCCTGGCGCCGGCTGCGCAAGGTCGCCGCGAACATCTTGATGAACACCCGGGTCGGCGTACTGCGGGAGGTCGGCGACTTCTTCTACGTCTCCCGCGCCGACCGGACCTGGGCCAACACCACCCTCGTCGAGTCCTTCTCCTCCGGCGACCTGGTCGACGTTGCTGGCGGGGGAGCGTGGAGTGCCGGCGCGATGCCGACCGAGCGGGTTGCTGGCGCGTTGTTCCACCGCCCCGAGATCCTGGCCGACAAGTCCGGCCCCGACCACGAGGAGCCGTCGGCCGCCGAGGAGCTGCTGGAGCTGCTCGCGTGGGCGTGCGAGCGCAGCGTCATCAGCGACGCCGATCGTTACCTGCTGCTGTGCCTGGTCGAGGAGGCCGACCGGGTCGAGACCCGCAACCTGACCCGCGGCTACGGCGGCCTGATCGGCAACGAGCTCTCATGCAGGGTCGCGCCTCGCGTCGGGGTCTCCGAGGCCACCGTCCGTCGCCATGCCTCGCGCAGCATGCGTGCGCTCGCCGAGGCCGCCCCGAGGAAGTTCGGCCATGACAGTTGATCGCTCCCGGCGCCCCACGAGACATAGGCAACTGGAGGTGGTGAAGCCCATGGCAAACACCCAGGACGGGCCCCGGACGCCGCAGGAGATCGCCGAGCTGTTCACGATCGCGGGCCGCGAGACCTCGGCGATCCAGCAGCTCACCGGATGCGTCGAGCAGCTGCACGAGGTCCAGGCCGCCAAGCGGGAACTGGCCAGCCTCACCCCGGCCGAGGTCCGGGCCGCCCTGGAGTTCCGCCGCGCCGGTCTCGGGGAGGCCCAGTGAGCATCCAGGCCACTACCCGGCCGGTCGCCGTCGACGACCTCAAGCGCGCCTGGCACGCCGTGAACGCCGGCGACTTCCGCACCGGCGCCGGCACCGGAGCAGGCCCGCGCGGCCGCGGACCCACCGGTGAGACCGCATGGTCCCCGGCGACCGGCGAGCACACCATCGCGGTGCTCGGATGCGCCGGCTCGGTCGGCTCGAGCACCATCGCCCTGGCCGCCGGCCTCGCCGCCGCTGCGCCGGTCCGCGTCGTGGAGTGCTGCTCGGTGACCGCGTCCGGACTCGCCGCGGCGAGCACCGCCGAGCTCGGGCTGCACCCGGCCGACTGGCGCCAGGGCAAGCGCGACCACGTCCTGATCGAGCGCGCCAGCGAGGTGCTGGTCGGCGTCGACGAAGTGCCCCTGCCGACCGAGGCGGAGCACGAGACCCAGCTGACGATCCTCGACGTCGGCTGGGAGGCCGGCCAGTTGCTGGCCACCGACTGCTGGCTCGCCACGGCGGTCCGTGCCGCGGACCAGGTCGTCCTGGTCACCACGGCGACCATCCCCGGGATGCGTCGCCTCGGGGTCGCCATCGACCTGCTGTCCAACCACTGGCAGCCCGAGCAGATCGCCCTCGCGGTCCGCGGCCCCCGCCGCAAGAAGTGGCCCCGCGGCCTCGAGCACGCCGGCGGACCGGCCGTGCGCCGCGCCCTGGACGCGGACCGGTGCGTGGCGATCCCCGAGGACCGCGAGCTCGCGGTAAACGGCCTGGACTCCCGCCCCGTTCCCGCCCCCCTGATCTCGGCAGCACGCGAGCTGCTCGAGCCCGCCCACCTCCTCGTCGACGACACGACCGCCTGACCTCAGGCCAACCAGAAAGGAAGTCCACCCATGGACGTCATGACCGCAACCTCTGTGCTGGCCGCGCAGGTCTGCCCGAAGGCACCCCCGGGCGCCGTCGGACCTACCAACGAGATCACCGGCTACGTGCTGTGGGGCGTCATCGTGCTCTTCGGCCTCGGCATCGTTATCGCCATCGGCGCGATCATCGCCGGCCGCGTGTTCTCCCTGCCCCATGCCTCCAAGGTGGGGGTCATCTCGGTGGTGGTCGTGTTCGCCTGCGCGATCGCCTACCTGGTCCTGCCCGGCATGCTCAACGGCATCCTCGGCAAGGGCTGCATCTGATGCGGCGCGCAGCCACGAAGAAGGCCGAAGGCGCCACCGAGTGGGGCCGGGGCCGTCTGCTCGGGATCCTGGTGGCCGCCGGCGTCGTGGCTGCGCTCCTGCTCGGCGGCGTCGGGTACGCGGTCTACCTGGCGCTCGCCGGCATCGGCGACGACGCCAACGCCACGCCGGGAGTGGCCGCGGGCGAGACCGACCGCTCGACCGTGGCCCAGGGCACCGCCCACCGCGACGAGATCGCGGCCGCGCCGATGCTGACCGTCCCGGAGAGCGCCGCCTTCCCGGCCGACAAGGCCAGCGAGACCGCGCCCACTATCAAGATCCCGGCCGGGACCGGCGTGAACGGCCCCGGGTTCGTCATGACCGGGTTCCCCCACACCCCCGAGGGCGCGATCGGGCAGCTCGCCCAGATCGACACCGCGGTCCTGCAGTCGATGAGCCTGCAGACCGCCCAGGAGGTCTACAACACCTGGGCCCTGCCCGGCGGAGTCAGCGCCGAGGACTGGTGGATCACCGTCAGTGTTCGCGCCTTCCTCACCAGCACCGACATGGGCGAGGTCAAGGACCCCAGCGCCTCGGTGACCCTCGAGCCGGCGGCCGCCCTGGTCAGAGGGACCGACGGCCCCGACTGGACAGTCGTCTGCGTGCTGATGAAGGTCACCGCGACCTACAAGCAGGAGGCCCAGATCGCGTTCGCGCACTGCGAGCGCATGCAGTGGGTCGGCGGCCGCTGGATGGTCGCCCCCGGAGCACCGCCGGCACCCGTACCCGCGACCTGGCCCGGCACCGCCCTGGCCAACCAGGCCGGCTGGCGCACCTGGTCGACCGACAACACCACCGACCCCAGCTACTCGGGAGACGAGCACCAATGAGCAACCTGATGACCGACAGCAACTCGCGCGGCAACCTCCTGCGCATCGCCGCCCTGGTGGCCATCGCCAGCCTGGTCGCCACGGCCGTCTGGCTCGGCGCCCGCGGCCGCGCCGACGGCAGCGACAAGACCACCACGGGCGACCCGGCCTCGTCGTCGACGCAGTCCTCCGGCGTCGAGGAGACCGCCCCTGAGACCGCGCCCACCGACGGCGTCGTCATCCCCGGCGGCGCCGACCGGGCCAACGGCTACCCGACCGGATTCCCCCAGACCGACCTGGGCGCCGTGGCGCTGCAGATCGAGGTCGCCAAGGCACAGGTCGGGTTCGACTACGACCAGGCCGTCACCGTCGCCGGCCTCTACGCCGACCCCGCCGACAAGGCGGTCTTCGAGGAGCGCGCCCGCGACGCCGTCGCGCTGCGCCGCCAGCAGACCGGCGTCCCCGAGGACGGCGACGTACCCGCGCCCGCGTCGTACGCCGTGACACCGATCGCCTACACCCTCGAGGCGCTGGGCACCGAGTACTACGCGGTGAACCTGCTGAGCTACGTCACGCTCACCACCGCCGACGGCGAGGTCAAGGACGGCCTGTACGCCGGCACCCAACTCATGCGGTGGCTCGAGGTCGATGGTGTCTGGGACTGGCGGCTGGTCCAGGGCAGCTCCCAGGACATCGAGCACCTGGTCCAGCAGGGCCAGCCGCAAGCGGTTGCCCCCAACACCCCGGAGTTCAAGCAGGCCGGCTGGGTGCCGATCAACGGAGCTGCGCAGTGACCGCCCCGACGACCCGCCCGTCCCGCACGGGTCGCGGAAGCCTGATCCGCATCGGGATCGGCGCACTCGCGGTCCTGCTGATCACCACGCTCCTCGGCGCAGCCTCGACCTTGCAGCCGCCGGCCGCAGCGGCCGCCGACACCGCGATGTCGACGACGCTGAGCACCGCAGCGCCGGCCGTGTCCGCACCCGCCGAGACCGCCGGCCACCTCCCAGCGCGCAACCTCAAGCAGGGCTGCCCGGGTCCCGACGCCCTGTGCGACCTCGGCGGCGACGCGCTCGAATGCGCCGAAGACCCGATCGACTGCGGCAAGGACGCAACTGACGGGGTGACGGACGGCGTCACCGGTGCACTCGACGGCCTCGGCGGGCTCGCCGAGGACCTGCCCAGCCCCGGCAACCTGATCCCGGACGGGCTGCCCGGCTGCGGCCTGCTGGACGCGGTCTGCGACGGGCTGGGCAGTCTCCCCGGCGTTCCTGGGCTCCCGAACCTCGGCGACCTATTCGGAGGCGGGATCCCCGGCCTCGGCGACATCCCGAACCCGTTCGAGGCCATCGGCGACGTCATCGCCAAGGCCGCTGCCGACGCCTGGACCGCGGCCATGCTGGCGATCTGGAACAGCGGCCTGTTCGTGCTGCGTATCGTGCTCACGTTCAGCGAGCTGTTCTTGACCCCCGACCTGCGCGCCGACGGGCCCGGCAAGGACGTCTACACCTTCACGCTCTGGCTGGCGCTCGCCATGGTGGTCATCTTGGCGATGATCCAGCTCGGCGCCGCGGCCTTCAAGCGCGAGGGCAAGAGCCTTGCGCGCGCCTTCATCGGTGCCGGCCAGTTCGTCATCGTCTGCGCCTGCTGGTTCGGATACTGCGCGATGATCGTGGCGGCCTGCGGTGCCCTCACCCGGGCCCTGATGAAGTCGCTGCTCAAGGTGCAGACCTGGCCCGACTGGGACCCCCTGGGCGGCCTCGGCGCCGAAGACATCTCCGACGCGGCGGTGGCCACCGTGCTGGCCTTCCTCGGGATCTTCCTCTGGCTGGCCGCCATCGGGCACATCCTGGTCTACCTCGCCCGCGCAGCCTCGCTCCTGGTCCTGACCGCCACCGGCCCGCTGTCCGCAGCCGGGTTGGTCTCGGACTTCACCCGCTCCTGGTTCTGGAAGAGCCTGCGCTGGTTCCACGCCGCGGCGTTCACGCCCGTGCTGATGGTGATGGTGCTCGGCATCGGTGTACAGATGTCCAACGGTGTCGCCACCCACCTCGCCGACGGCGCGCAGAAGTCGGTCGGCACCGCACTCCCGGCGGTCATGCTGATCCTGGTCAGCGTCGTCGCACCGCTGGCGTTGTTCAAGCTGCTGGCCTTCGTCGACCCCGGCACCCCCTCGGGTGCGTCGTTCCGGCAAGGCATGGCGATCCAGGGCGGCCTGCAGGGACTACTCGGCGGCGGGGCGTCCGGTGGCGGCTCTTCGGCGGCTTCGGCCATGGACCCAAGCGGCCGGTCGGGCGGCGAGCAGAGCGCCGAGGCGTCCACGGGCGACCGGTTCAACAAGTCCACCCAGGGCGTCCTGGGCAGCTTCGGCCCCGTCGGCCAGGCGATGTCGACCGGCATGGGCTGGATCAACAGCGCCGGCGCCAAGGCCACCTCGCTGATGTCGGATGAGTCCAACCAGGCCGGTGTCGGGCAGAGCACCTACGGGCCCGACTTCAGCGGGCTGGGCGGCAGGCAGTCCGGTGGCCAGTCCGGGGATCAGTCCGGCGGCAGCCACCCCGGGTCGCAGAACAGCGGCGACGACGACCCGCCGAGTCCGCCGATGCCGCCTGCACCTCCCACTCCGCCGACCCTGCCCACGGGCGGTGGCCCCGGCGGCGGCTCCGGCGGCCAGGGCGGCTCCTCCGGTGGAGCAGGTGGCGCGGGTGCCGCACCCAAGACACCCGCTGCTGGCGGCGGGGGAGCGGCTGGCGGTGCCGGGGGCGCCGGAGCAGCTGGCGGAATCCCCCCGGTCGCGGTCTAACCCGATTCGCGCAACCCCGGTACGGACCCCGACGAGATGGAAGGAACCCATCGATGACCACCTACGCCGACTACCAGCGCGACCGGATCGGCTGGTTCTTCGGACTATCCGGAGGCCAACTGATGTTCTTGTCGCTGGTGAGCCTGCCGGCGTTCTGGGCGATCAGTCGCGGAGCTTGGTTCTCCGCCCTCTTGTTCGCCATGGTCTGGCTGTTCGCGCTGGCCATCACCATCATTCCGGTCCGGGGCCGCTCGGCCACCGGCTGGGTGTTCGCCTCGACGATGTACGCCGTCGGCGGTCTGCTCGGATGGACGTCGTTTCGGGCCAAGGCCTCCCAGGGTCGCGCCGAGGACCTCGACACCCCGGACCTGCCCGGTGTGCTGCAGGGCATCCAGATCCACGACGGGCCCCCGCACGGCTCGCAGCTGCAGCGGGTCGCGATCATCCAGGACCACGCGACCAAGACCTGGGCGGTCACCGCCGCGATCGTCCACCCGGGCATCGGCATGAAGGACCTCGAGGAGCGCACCCGTTACGGCGAGGGGCTCGCCGGGCTGATCGACGTCGCCGGCCGCACCGAGAAGGTCGAGGAGATCCTCTTCATGGTGCGCACCGTCCCCGAGGACGGCGCCGAGCGGGAGCTGTGGGTCAACAAGCATCGGCGCCCCAACGCCCCGGAGCTGTCCGAGCTCGTCAACAGCGACCTCGCCCACGGACTGACCCGGGCCTCGGTCCGCACCGAGATGTTCGTGACCATCGTCGTTCCCGAGACCCGGATCACCCGGTCGGCCAAGGAGTCCGGCGGTGGCCTTGAGGGCCGGTGCCGGGAGATCTATCTCCTCATGGCCGAGATCGAGGCCCAGCTGCGCGGTCCCATGGGGATGACCTCGGTGCGGTGGCTGACCAGCCCCGAACTCGCACTGGCGAGCCGGACCGGGTTCGCTCCGGGCGACCCGTGCCGGCATCGTCGAGGCGCTGGCGATGCGGGAGAAGGACGCGAGAGTCAACGCCGACGTCCCCTGGGCGATGGCCGGACCCTCTGGCGCCGATGCCACGGTGCGGCACTACAGCCACGACGCGTGGAACTCGATCAGCGCCACCATCAAGCTGCCCAGCCGTGGCGCGGTGATGGGGGCGCTGGCGCCGATCCTCACCCCGAGCGAGTCCGGCGAGCGGCGCTCGTTCCTGGTCGCCTACCCGGTGGTGTCGCAGTCGAAGGCGGACCGGCAGTCCGGCAACGCCGAGTGGGCAGCCGACCTGGCCGAGGGGATGAACGAGAAGCTCGGCCGAAAGACCCGTGCCAAGCAGCGCGACGAGGCCTACAAGGCCCGCGGTCTGGACGCCAAGCTGGCCCGCGGCAACGCGCTGACCCGGCCCTACGCCGTGTGCACGGTCACCGTGCCCAAGACTCTGCGGATCACCGAGTTCGGCCGCCGGCTGGACGCCTCGGTGCGCCGCGCGGGGTTCGCGCCGCTGCGGCTCGACCTCGCCCAGGACACCGGGTTCGCCGCCTCCACCATCCCACTGGGCACCAGCCTCACCCGGTCCGGAGACGCCTGATGTCCACCCCCGCACGGCGCAACCGCCGCAGCGCCAAGGCGGGTCGGGACATGGCGGCGCTGTTGTCGGACTTCGGCCACGACCTGCTGACCACCCCGGCCCCGGCCCGCGAGGCCAAGGAGCCCCGATCCTTCAAGTACGCCCCTCGGCGGGGCGCAGCACGACCCGGTCGCGGCTGGGCGCCAGCCAAGGCCCCGGCCCAGGCGTGGCGGATGACCAGCGATCAGTCACCGGTGCTCTGGCCCTTCGTGTCAGCCCCCGCACTGCCCCCGACCGGGGCTCAGATGGGCGTCGACCAGCTCTCCGGCGGCTCCTTCTACTGCGACCCGTTCGGATGGGTGCTGCGCGACGACGTCACGGCGACCAACCCGAACATCTTCCAGTTCGCCAAGCCCGGCACCGGCAAGTCAGGCACCACCAAAGCCTTCTGCAACCGGATGATGCCGTTCGGCTACCGCACCCTGGTCCTCGGCGACCCGAAGGACGAGTACGAGTCGCTGTGCCGAGCGCACGGCGTCGAGCCGTTCGTCATCGGCCCGGGTCTGCCGGCCCGGATCAACCCGTTGGCGATGGGCCCGCTCGGACACGGCTGGGAGAAGCTCTCGGCCGAGGAAGCGCAGCGGCGCACCACGATCATCTTCAAGCGCTGGCTCGTGCTGGTCCGCGGGCTCGTCGGCAGCATGAAGATCGACGAACAACGACGCGTGCCCTTCGGGCCCGACGAGAGCGACGTCGTCCGCAACGCTCTGCAGATCCTCACCGGCTACGCCGCCGGGAACTCCTCGCTGCGCGAGACAACGATCCCGCAACTGTGGGAGCTGCTGCGCGATCCGTCTGAGGACCTCGTCAAGGCTTGCGAGTTCGGAACGAGACGGCAGTTCCTTGACGAGACCAGGCTGCTGCGCAACGCGCTCGGCGAGCTGGTGACAGGCACCCTGGCCGGCCTCTTCGACGACTTCACGAACGTCGAGGTCGACTGGCGGGCACCGATCCAGTCGTTCAGCCTGTCGCGTCTCGATGGCCTGGGCGACGAGGCCGTGGGCATCGCGCTGCTGTGCATGAACTCGTGGGGCCGCGGGCTTCGCGAGATCGCCGAGCCGGGGGATCTGCGCATCGTCGTGCGTGACGAGGTCTGGAAGCAGATGCGGCTGGGCGTCGCCGCAGTCATGAGCTTCGACGCCGACCTGCGGCTCTCGCGAGGCATGGCCGGCAAGGGCGGCGACATCCAGTTCGCCAACCTCCACAAGCCCTCCGACCTGCTCTCGGTCGGTGACGCCGACTCTCAGGCCACCATGATCGCCAAGGACCTGCTCGAGCTGGCCGACATCAAGATCCTCGGCGGCCAGAAGCCGAGAGTGGCGCGCGAACTCGACTCCATGCTCGGCCTCGGGCCGATCGCCCAGGACATGGTCTCGGGGTGGGCGATGCAGGACAAGGGCCGGGCTCTGTGGTGCATCGGCGAGGCCACCTACAAGGTCCAGACCGTGCTCCACCCGCTGGAGAAGGAGCTCTATTACACCAACGAGGCCATCGAGGCCGCAGGTTAGAAGTTCCGATGAATTCTGACGATTCCAGCCGGAACATAAGCGCCCTCGGGACTGATCTGTAGTGAAGAAGCTGCTGCTCGCCGGGCTGCCCCTCCTGATCATCGTCGCCGGCATGCCGATCCTGGCCACCCTGATGGTGCTCATGAGCACCACCGCGGCCGCCGAGTGCCGCACCCAGACCAGCCAAGGAACAGCACCGACCGCGCTCGGCGACCTCGGCAACATCGACGGGCCGATCGGCGGCCCGGTCCAGGGTCAGATCGGCGTCGCCTCGGCGAACATCCCCACCCGTTCCGGCCCGGACGGCTTCCGAGCCTCGATGCCCAAGGTCCTCTCGACCAACCCGGACTTCGTGACCCTCAGCGAGCAGAGCGCTCGCAGCCTGGGCTTCATCGAGTCAGCCGCCCCCGGCTACTCGGCCTACCGCGCGCCGGCGGAGAGCGGCGCCGACGCGATCGAGTCGATGGGCAACGTCGTGCTCTGGAAGAGCGACACATGGGCCCTGAGAAGCTCCGGGCGGGTCAAGCTTGCCGACGACGACAAGACCTTCTACAACGGGCGCCCGGTCACCTGGGACCGGCATGCCACCTGGGCGCTGCTGGAACGCAAGAGCGACGGCGCCGTGGTGTCGATCATCGCGACCCACCACATGACAAACCCGCACAAGTACCCCCGCCAGCACGGCAACCCGCCGCTGACCCGGCCCCAGCAGTACGGCGCCGGCATGGACATCCTGCTGCAGCTGCGCAACTCACTCGCGACCCACGGCCCGGTGCTCATCGGCGGCGACATGAACACCCACGCCTCCTACACCGACCTCCCGTGGGCGGCCGCGGCGAAGATGAGGGCCGCCGGTTACGGCTGGCAGAACCACGCCGTCGACTTCATCTTCTTCCCCCAGCACCAAGGCGTGCGCCTCGAGCGCGGCTGGTCCGGGACCATGGTCTCCGACCACCACTGGATCGCCGCCCGGCTGGCCATGAACGGCGCCGGCCCCGAGGACGCGCCCACCTCCGACACCGAAACCGGCGACGGAGCCGTGCCCGCCGCGCACACCGCCACCGGCGGGCCACCGACCGGCGACGTGCTGTCCCAGCTGATGCGGCTGCAGTTCGCGTCCAACTACCCGGCGCTGACCGCTGAGCAGGCCCGCAACGCGATCACCATCGCCCAGGTCGCCCGCGACCTCGAGATCCCCCGGTACGGCCTGCAGATCGCGATCGCCACCGCAATCCAGGAGTCCAAGCTGGTCAACCTCACCGCCGGCGACCGCGACTCCGCCGGCCTGTTCCAGCAGCGCCCCTCCGCCGGCTGGGGGAGCCGCGCGGAGATCACCAACCCCGTCCTGGCCGCCCGCGCCTTCTTCGGCAAGGCCCAGCACACCGCGAACCCCGGCCTCCTCGACATCCCCGGCTGGTCGAAGATGCCGCTCACCCAAGCCGCACAGGCCGTCCAGATCTCGGGCTACCCCGACGCGTACGCCCAGTGGGAAGACGTCGCCGGCGACATCACCGACCTGCTCGGCCCAGATCTCCCAGTCCTGCCCGGGTCTGACTCCGGGGGCTCCACCACCAACGTCGCCGGCTGCCAGGACGACACCGTCAACCCGATCACCGTCGGCACCCTCAACCTGCTCGGTGCTGGCCACACCGACGGCAAGCCCGGCGGCGGCGGTGAGAAGGCCGGCTACGAAACATGGGACAAGCGACTCCCGGGCGCGATGCGCACGATCGAGAACGCCGGCGTCACCATCGCCGGCCTTCAGGAAGTGCACGGCCCCCAGGCCACGGCACTGGCCGAGCGGTACGCGGCGAAGTGGGGCATGTACCCGGCCACCGGCAAGGCGCAGAACAGGGTCATCTGGGACCGCAACGAGTGGGAGCAGACCGACGCCCGCCTCGTCCAGATCCCCTACTTCGGTGGCAAGGACGTCGGGATGCCCCTGGTCCAACTGACCGGTGCCGCCGACAGCCCGCACGCCGGTCAGGTGATCTGGGTCTGGAGCATCCACAACCCGGCCAACACCAACGGGGACGCCGCCGCGCACCGCAAGGAGGCGCTGCGTCGTCAGCTGGCCACAATGACCGGCCTCGCCGGCACCGGAACACCCGCGGTGATCCTGGGCGACTTCAACGACGGCAAGGACGGTCAGAACGCCTCCCACTGCGCCCTCACTCCCGAGCTCAGCAACGCCTTCGGCGGGTCGGCGGAGCCGTGCAAGGTGCCCAAGAAGGACGCGCCGATCGACCACGTCTACGGCACCAACCTCACCTGGGCCAACGCCAGCGTCGACAACAGCACCCAGACCAGCAAGATCGCCGACCACCCGCTGGTGGTCGCCACCACCTCCGGCAGCAGCGCCGGCTGCGCCGTCGCGACGGAGACCAACTACAACCTCGGCCCGGTCAAGCCGCAGCTGACCCAGCTGGTCAACGTCCTCGGCCCGATGTTCGACATCAAGACCGTCGGCGGCTACCGCGAGAGCGCCACCGACCCCAACGGACACCCCGCCGGGCTGGCCGCGGACTTCATGGTCCCGCTGAACTCCGCAGGCCGAGCCCAGGGCGACCGGCTCGCGACCTACGCCAAGGCCCACGCCAGTGAGCTCGGGATCGACTACCTCATCTGGTACCAGCGGATCTGGTCCGTCGTCCGCGCATCCGAGGGCTGGCGTTCCATGGAGGACAGAGGCAGCGAGACCGAGAACCATCTCGACCACGTCCACATCAACGTCAAGCCGGGCGCCTCCGTGCAGCCCGTGGGCCTCGACGGAGCGGCCTGCGACGAGGTCGTCTACCCGGTGCCGTCACAGTACGTCGGGACCGACAACCACAACTGGCACGAGACCGGCCCCTACTGGTCCAACTGGCACACCGGGACCGACTTCTCCGCCCCATGCGGGACCACCGTCTACGCCGCCCACGCCGGCACCATCGAGATCGACACCACCCAGGGCTGGGCCGGCCCGCAGCTAGTCAAGGTCACCACCGGCGCTGGGTCACTGACCACCTGGTACGCCCACATGCAGACCGTCACCGTCAGCCGCGGCCAGACCGTCGCCGCCGGCGAAGCGATCGGCCAGGTCGGCAAGGAGGGCAACGTGTCCGGCTGCCACCTGCACTTCGAGGTCCACCTTAAGAACGGCTCCATCTACGGCTCCGACAACGTCGACCCGTCGACGTGGCTCGCCGAGAACGCCTCCCGTCCGACACAGGCCGCGTGATCGCACCCGACCCTCCCCGGGACATAGGAGACCAGCCAGACACACAGAAGGAGGCGGACAGCCCGTGCAGCGTGAGCGACGACGAGACCCCTACCCCTGGACCTGGGAGATCCCGACAGCGGTGATGCTGGCCACCCTGTTCGTGATCATCATCGGCATTCAGCTCGGCCGTTCGGTCGCCAACCTCCTCGCTGGCGCCGGCTGGACCTGGCCCGACGCCAATGCCGGCACCTTCCCCTCCCCGATCGGAACCGCCTTCTGGACCAGCCTGCCCGGTGTCCTCACCGGCCACGCGGATGCAGGCCTGCCCAGCCCGACCCCCGACGGCCTCGCCGGCCGCGGCCTGGTGTGGACCGGCCTCGCCCTCACCGAGATCGCCCTGCTGACGGCCACCATCTGGGTCGGCGTCTACGCCTACCAGCGCTGGGGTCCCGGACGGATGCGCGGCATGGCCACCTCCGCCGAAGCCGAGAAGCTCCTGGGCGTCACCCGGCTCCGCAAGGTCGCCGGCATCGTCCGACCCGACCTCTACGGCAAGCACGCGGCCGCCGAGCCGGTGCACCGCACCGCCGGCGACGCCACCGACCGCCCCGGGCCCGCGCTCGGCCAGGGGCTCAGCCCCTGGCTGCTCGACCGCCGGCTGACGAAGGAGGAGCGATGAAGCTGAGGGTCGACCCCTGGGACGTCGGCTGGCGCATCGGCAGCGCCCACGAGCCCCGCGGCGGTGACCTGTGGGTGCCGTGGGACCGCACCGCCGGCGTCATCGGCCCCCAGGGCTCCGGCAAGACCCTCGACCTGCTCACGCCGGCACTTCTAAGTGCGCCCGGGGCCGCGCTGGTGACGCTGACGAAGGTGGAGGACCTCCTGCTCAGCCTGACCGAGCGGTCCCGCGAGGACCGACCCTGTGTCGTACTCGACCCGTTCGGCCTGGCCGAGGGCGTCGTCGACGAGTTGATCTGGGACCCGATCGCCGGCTGCGTGGATCCGAAGGTCGCCGAACGGCGCGCCAAGGCCTTCACCGCCGGCACCGTCAAGGGTGCGATCAACGGCGGCACCGGAGACGAGGCGGCCAGGTTCTACGCCGCCGAATCCGCGAAGGTCCTGCAGGGCTACTTCCATGCCGCGGCGCTGACGGGGAAGACCCTCGAGGACGTCTTGCAGTGGGTGGCCAACCCTGGCGCCGCCACCCAGCCGATGGAGGTCCTGCGCCGACACCCGCACGCCGAGGCGTTCTGGCACGGCCTCCTGCACGGGGCGCTCAACGGCGACGACCGCACCGCCGGCAACACCGTGACGACCGTCCAGCAGGCCGTGTCGCTGTTCTTCCAGGCTGACATCCGGCGCCGGTGCATCCCCAGCCCCGGACACCCGGCCACCGATCTGGCCGACGTCATCCGCCGACGCGGCACGATCTACCTGCTGGGCCGCGAAGACCCCTACGCCTCGGCCAGCCCGCTGATGACCGCGGTGGCCGAGCACGTGCTAGACACGGGCCTTCTGCTGGCCAACAACTCCCCATGGGGCGGCCGCCTTTGCCCGCCGCTGCTCTCGGTGCTCGATGAGCTGCCCTCCACCGCGCCACTTCCGACGCTGCGCACCAGGATGGCCAACGAGCGAGCACTGGGGCTCTCCTTCATCTGGGCGGCCCAGACACGACCGCAGCTGACGAGCATCTTCGGCGAACACGAGGCCCGCGCCCTGCTCGGACTCACCAACGCCCTGGTCATGTTCGGTGGTTCGAAGGATGTCTCGTTCAACCAGGAGATCTCCGACCTGCTCGGTACGGTCCGCATCGGCCGCGTCTCTCACTCCAGCGGCGGGTTCAACGGAGGCGGCCGCAGCTTCTCCGGTGACGACATCCCCATCATGAGGCCAGAGGAGGTCCGCCAGCTCCCCGAGCGGCAGGCCCTGGTGATCGCCGAGAACGGCAAGCCGATCATCGCCAAGCTGACCCGATGTGTGGAGGGCAGGGCCGGCGAACGACTGCTGGCCGATCAGCGCGCCCTGCGTGCTCGGCTGACCAACGACCGGCGCATGGTCATCACCCCTGAGGCACGAGCCACCGCCGCCCTGGTCGAGGCCCGCCGACTCGGGTTCCTCGACGACGTCGGGAGCGAGCTGTGACCATCGACCCGCAGACCCGCCGGTCAAACGCGGCGCCGATGGTCTACCCGTTCCCAGTCCCCGGGGATCAGGTTCGCCTGGCCTACCGCGAGCTCCACATCGCCGTCAACGGCACCGAGGATGAGCAGAAGGCTCTGGGCAACCACACCCTGCTGCCCCGCCCCTGGGAACCGGCCACCTGCCTGGACCCCGCGCTGCGGCAAGAACTGTGGCAGTGGCTCGAGGAGGTCGTGATCTGGCTCAACCACGATTACGCGTGGGACGTCGCCGGCCTCATCCCGAACTGCTGGCCACTGCACCCGCACCTGGTTCACGAGATCGCGGTCCTGGCCGACCAGCGTCGGCGTGCCAGCCTGGCCAAGACGAGCGACGCGCTCGAGGAGTGGCACCGCTACTGCCTGCCCGCGTTCGCCGACCGGATGCGCAACCGGCTGCGCGCTCACTGCGACGACGAGCACAAGCGGTGGCCGGGCAGGCCGCGCCACAACGAGCACATCGCCGAGACCAACGCCCAGCGCCGTGAGGACGCCTTCGCGCTCGACGTCGACGCGCTGCCCGCCAGCCGACGCACGCGCGACCAGCAGGAGCCGCCCGGGCAGCCGCGCTTTGGTCTGGTCGACCTCGACACCGGTGAGATTCGCGACGACAAGTTCGACCCAGGCGCCGAGCCGCGGACCCGGACACAGAAGGGTCCACGTGTCTGACTCACACAAGAGCATCGGCGGCGCTGCGACCCGCATCGTCGGGGACGGTACGCGGCTGGAGAGACGCGCCTTCGGGAAGCCAAGGCGGCCGCACGAACCCTCAGACCCTCCATTGGCAGCCGGCTGTCGACATCTGAACCTCAGCAGGGGCGGTTTCGCAAGCCGTCGGCCAGCGCCCACCTTGCCGAATGCGGCTCCGTAAGGGGCGATTCGAGGTTCGGCGTGCGTGGGCAGCAGATACTCCCCAGCGATCGATCGGCTCCGTCCCTACCCTGTGGCAGCAAGGTCCCGCCACCCGGGAGCGCTGTCGGCGGGCGCGATTGAGCTCGTTACAGAGAAGCGCTATAGGCGTCGAGCACAGCCTTGGGGAGTCGACCACGGTCTGACACCTGGTGTCCGTTCTCCTTTGCCCACGCGCGGACAGCGGCCAGATCTACCGCGGAGTTCCCGGAGTTCTTGGGTCGCGCAGGGCGGGTCGCAACTGAACGCCGGCCACTCACCTTGGTGCCAGCCTCGACGTACGGACGCAGAGCCTTCTCCAGGGCTTTTCGGTTCTTGTTGCTGAGGTCGATCGCGTATTCGGTTCCCTCGAATGCGAAGCGAACTTCGCTTGCATTTGCGGAGCCGTCGAGATCGTCGCTGACCTGAACGATAGTGGTCTTTGCCATGGCGGGATCGTCCCGCCTCGTTTCTCAAATGTCCAACGGCAGTGCGGCCGGACTAACTCAGATGCTGGGCCGCGGGCCAGACGCTGACCACCGGCAGATGCCAGGAACGACGTCCTTCGGTAGATGCGGACGGCTCTTCGGCGACTCGGTCGGGCTGGCGTCATGGTCCGCTGGCGGAATGACGCACTCACCGCGGCGGATGAGGCTGCTCGCGGCCGCCGGCCGGTCAGCAGCATGACTCCTCAAATGTGCTGCTTCAACCACTCCGGCATGTTGGGGTCATCGACCTCCCAGGAGGCTTCCAACTGCTCGTCTTCCGACCAACTGTTTTCTTTGCCGTCAAAGAACTTCTGCCTGTGGCATTTGTACTTGGAAACGACGCTTCCTTCGAGCCTGTACTCGTTCCAGTAGTAGTTTTGCTTGCCGTAGCCGTTCCATTCGTTCGTGGTGTAAATCGTCGCCATATGTTTCACCCTTTCGCTCTCGGAACGTTCGTCTTCCGTCGCATCCGCGGCACAACCAGGCATGACCGATCGTGCAAGGTCAGTCGGGGGTGTATGCGTCCACAGTGAAACGATATTGGAGAGTGCTCGGTGCAACTTGACGTCGGTCATGGCAAGTCACCTGGCGAAACAGGCCGACCCTCCCCATGGTTCGCCACACGCGGTGAGGCACTACGCCTGACGCTAGACCTACTCGCTGTCCCGCGGCCTCGCGGCGGAAGGACGCAACGTCGAGTCACCCGTGATGTTCACGGCTAGGTTTTCCACATGTGTCCATCACGCAGCGTTCTGTACCTCGACTTCGACAACGTGTTCAGCGGATTGCTCAAGCTCGACCCGAAGCTGGCATTGCGCTTTGTCGAGGAGCCGCAGATATGGCTCGACGGCTTGGCGGCCGGATCACAGGACGAATCGTCGCGCCGCTGGCTGGTGCTCCGCTGTTACATGAATCCTGCCGGCTGGGTACCGCACCCGAACATCGAGGGCACGAGGCTCTACTTCTCGCGGTTTCGCCCGTTCTTCACTGACGCGGGCTTCGAGGTCGTCGACTGCCCTCGCCTGTCGCACACAAAGAATGGCGCCGACATCCGCCTAGTGATCGACGCTGTGGAGGCCCTTCGTGCGGACGTGCACTACGAGGAGTTCGTAATCGCTTCTGGCGACTCCGATATGACTCCGCTCATCGTTCGCCTCCGGGCCTCGGACAGAAGGATCACGCTTCTCTCGCCGTCGGACTCCGCTGTGGTGCTTGCGGCCGTTGCCGACCGATTGATCGGCGGCGAGGAACTTCTCGAGATGCTCGAGTACCCGTCGGCCGAACTAGCAGATGTGCGAGGTGTCGGAGCTGACGAGCATCTCGGGCTCGATGGGCAGGCGCCGCAAGACGTAGGCACGGACGGCTCGCTAACCGAAGCGGAGGGCAGGGCAAGGTTCGCGGAGATTGTGCAAATCCGCTACGCGGAAGCATCTGAGCCTATGAACCTTGCTTCGCTGGCTCACGAACTGCGGCGTGAGCTGGGGGCGGTTGCTGCCGATAGCCAGTGGTTTGGATACGGCGGCTTCGCCAGAGCGCTCCAGGCACTCAACCTGGCCGGGGTGCGGATGTCACAGCACTTCATCTGGGACAGCACCCGACACACCGCGGTGGCGCCCGATGAGGAACTCCAGCAGCGACCGACGTTGCCTGAACCGGTGGAC
This sequence comes from Nocardioides sp. CPCC 206347, assembly GCF_048654605.1. NCBI lineage: Bacteria > Bacillati > Actinomycetota > Actinomycetes > Propionibacteriales > Nocardioidaceae > Nocardioides > Nocardioides sp. CPCC 206347. Next base: position 729,090 of record NZ_JBMCYZ010000001.1, on the reverse strand, counting down.
CGCGTGACCCAGGCGCTGAAGTTGCCTTCGCTGCCGGACCAGAGCTGGCACCACGTGCATGATTCGCTCGCCGCATTTGTGGCCTCATACGAATTCAATCTGACGGAGGCAACGCGCTGGTCCCGAGACCGCCTCGCGGAGAAGGGAGTGCGTGTTAGCCGCCAAGCCGTCGGCGTCGTCGTTCGCGGCGCCGCATACGGCGGCTGTCCGCTATACCGCCAACCGTCGCCGCGGGCCGAAGAGATCGCCGAGGCATTCGTAAACAACGTCCTCAGCCGTGCCGAAGCAGCAGATGTCGACCTGTCTTCGGAGGACATCGAGGTGGTTCGGAGGTGGTTCGGCTCGCTCCGCCGTGACGACGTAGCGACCCCGGCCCCGGCATTGTGACTTGCCCTGTCGCGGCGAAAAGACTGTGAGGATCGCGGCAATCCCGGATGGCTCGACAGGGCGCTATTCGTTTAGTTCAGGTCTGGATAGCCTCGGCGTGTGAACTTGCGGCTTGACCAGACTGTCGACCTGCCGGACGGGCGGCCCTCGGATACGCCGAGGTAGGCGATGCGGCGGGCGCGCCCCTACTGCACTTTCACAGCAATCCTGGCTCGCGGCTCGACTTCGCCTTCGCGCAACACGACGAGGCGCTCCTTGAAGCTGGAGTGCGCCTCATCGGGGTCGACCGCCCAGGCTACGGACTCTCTGACCCCAAGCCGGGTCGCGGGCATGCCGACTGGCCCGCGGATGTGAGTGCCCTGGCTGATTCGTTGGGCCTTGATCGCTTTGCCGTGCTCGGATACTCGCGGGGCGGACGCTACGCCCTCGCATGTGCCGCGCTGATACCCGAGCGGCTGACGGCGGTCGGCATGTTGAGCACCGGTACTACCCCCGACATGCCCGGTTATGCCCGCGCCTTCCCTCGCCTGGCGAGGATGGACTTCGCGTTTGCCCGTCGTGCGCCGGCCCTATGGACCAGGGTCACGAACTCGGCTGTCAGGCGCGGCAACAAGAACCCAGCGGCGGTGTTGACACCGTTCAAGCTCGTCCTGCGCACTCCGGCTGACCGGACCCTCATGGCCTCGTACCCTCACGAGCTCGCGAGAACCATCATCGAGGCCGCACGACAGGGCCCGACGCAATGGCGATTTGAGGAGACCAACCAGCCTGACCCGCTCGACTTCGACGTCGACGAAGTGAAACTACCGGTGAAGATCTGGCACGGGACCGCCGACACGCTCGTTCCCATCGTGCAGGCTCGCCACCTCGCAGATCGCCTCGCCTCCGCCGAGCTCGTGGAACTGCCCGGCGTCGGGCACCTGCACACGCCTGAACGCGTATCGCAGATCGCCAGCGAACTAACCCGACCCAAGTAGTGCAGAGCCGAGTGTGTGACCCCAGCACCAGAAGCTCATAGCCCCCCTCGCGGAATGATGCACCTTCTCTGAGTACACATGGCCGCTGATGAGTGCGCTAGCCCGGAGTTCCCACCCACCTCCACGCGAAAATGGGCTATCAGCTGTCTAACCCGCGGCCGGTTCCACGTAGTCACACCTATCAGCGCAGCCCGAGGCGAGAATCGCACTCTGAGAACCGCACGGGTGACTCTGTACCACCAGAGGGGGGGTCGTGTGGCGAGCCCGCGTACCGAAGACGCATCCGCTTCACGGTCGGCCCCCGAACGGGGACGGCGGCACGTCAAGTTGGACACCTACCTCGGCCGCGGCCGCAGCGAGCTCCTCAGCCGTTCGGGCCGGCATCGGCACGGCTTCCCACGGACGGTCCTGGCTGAACACCAGTCCCTTGCCGGTCTGCGGGATGAACAGCGCGACCGCTCCCCGAGTCGGGTCCGTGCCCGGAATGATGTTGAAGTCGTATCCGGCAGGGTCTCCGCCCTCTGGGACCGACATCATCATCGTCATGTCCCCGTCAGTCACCTCGACCGACGTGACCTCCATCCGGTTTGGACCGACCTTCATGTAGTCCCCGATGAAGAAGAAACCTTCCTGCGTCCCTTCCACTCTCATCGTGATACCGCCGACGCTCGGGACGACTCCGAAGGAGGTCAGGAACTGCATTGAAGACATCATCCGAAACGACAGCCCAAGCGCATCCGGCCCGCGGTCGCCCATGCGGGTCTGGAAGACCTCGAACGCAGCCAGGTCGCCGGCCCAAACCCGGCCGGCCTCCCGTGGCCCGTCGATGTGTCCACCGCCGACGTTCCACAGCCGCGCCGGGGATATCGCAGCGACGACGAACTCCGCATCCGCTTCGCCGAGGAGGTGCTCAAGCACTTCGTCGACCAGTCGTTCGCGGACTGTGACGAGGCGCTCGACGACCCGGTCCGGGTCGTCACCAGTCACGCCGACCACGAGGTCCGGACGCAGGATGACCATCTTCGGCAGAGCGCTCAGGTACAGGTTCCGGCTGCGTCCCTCGGCGACTCCGCCGCGGGTGTACGTCACCTTCGAGTCCGCGACCATCGTCACGTGCCCGTCCTCGATACCGGCAACCACCAAGCTCACCGCTCGACCGTACGACCTCACCCGGGCATAGAGGCCAAGAACGACTAACCGACTAGCGCCGGTGGGCCTACAATGCTTCCTCGTCGACCGCCCGGAGAAGCTCGTTCGCCACCTCGCGTGTCACGACCTGCAGGCGTCCGCCGACGTAGCCATAGAGCTTCCGGAGGCGCACATCAGACAAGAACACCTCGATCCCGGTTTCGTAGAGCTGGGGGTTCCGGGCCTGCACCAGACCCCACACGGCTGGCTTATCCGGGTCGGGCACCTCACGAGTGTCGTCGCGTCTGTCGCTCATCCGGCGGTAGACCGCTACCCGCAGCCACGGGCAGACCTCCACGGCGTACTCCACGCACTCCCGATGGCCCATTGCCTCCGCGATGAACCGCCCCTCCTTCAGCGAGAGGGGCTCGCCGACCGCCCACCAGATTCCGCGCTCGACGGCCTCGCCGCACATCGCGCAACGGCCAGCAGCAATCAGAGCTCGGAAGTGCTTGTAGTCCGCGGCCTGGAAATCCACGCCATGCCGTCCCTCCGCGAACGCGGGCACGGGCAGGTCCCACCGCTCATCCTTCGGACGTCGGCGCATCTTCGACGGAACCGGAATGGAGCCCTTCACCTCTCCATCCTCTGGAGTCCGTCAAGGCCCTGACGATGTCCGCGGCGGTAGCGACGCTGTACCGAGGCCATCGCACATCTACGCCCGGCATTGCAGCGTCACTCTGGGCTATGTCGCAGGTCTGCACGCGGCTGCCTCGCATGTCTGACAGCTCTTTGTTGTGGATCTCACGCCTGTGCTCGGGGCCTACCGGCGGAGACTGCGGCGCACTGGGTTCGAAGAGCCAAGCTCTTGTCCAGTACCCGCGTCGCGCCGGAGCCCCGGGGCGTCACGGTCGGTGGCTTCGGCGTCGTGTTCGCCGAGTCCAACCTGCCGAACGAGCCGGTAGCGCAGTTCGCGGGCCGGGCTGTCACCTAGGGGTGCTTCGGCGACCAGGGCGCGGGTGGCGGCGCTGACGTCATGGCCTTGCTCGTGGGCCTGCTGCAGCATCGCCGCGGTGGCCGGCCAGTCGCCCTGCTCCACCAGTCGCGGGTCGAGCTCGCGGGCCAGCGGCGCCCAGCGTTCCGCCGGCGACTTGGCGGACGCGGCCTCGATGCGGGCGCGGACCTCGCTGCTGCTGTTCAGCTCGGCCTGGGCGGCCTTGCGGGGGTCGGCGTCCCACGCCTTGACGGCGTCGCGCAGGTCCCGCCGCGACTGCAGTTGGGAGAGCTGCAGTCGGGCACTCACGTGGTTGGTGCCCGGCGCCCAGGCGCGGCTCGGCCGGGCCGCAAGGACCCGCATCGCGGCCACGCGGGCCTGCTCGGGCGCGAAGTTGTCGAGCCGCTCGGAGAGCAGTTGGTCGCCCAGCGTCTGGCCGCTGGCCAGCGCCGCAGTGAGGGCCGCGGGGCCGCGGTGGGCGAGCAGGTCGGCCGGGTCCAGGCCCTCGGGGAAGCGGGCGTAGCCGGGGTCGAGACCGTGCGGGGTGAGCATCCAGAAGTCGCGTTCGGCCGCGACCTGGCCGGCGAGGTCGGCGTCGGTGGCCACGATCGGGTCGCGGCCGATCGTGGCGAGCTGGGAGGCCTGCTCGTCGGTCAGTGAGGTGCCGAGCGGGGCCACGCCGAGGTAGCGGCCGGCGCTGGCCAGCGTGACCGCGATCGCGTCCATGGGGCCCTCGACGATGACCGGGACGGCGCCCTCGGCGAGGAGCTCGTCGACGACGCCGTACAGCTGAGCGCCCTTGTGGAACAGCGGGGTGTCGGCGGTGTTCAGGTACTTCGGGCCGCCCTTGTCGGCGTCGGTCAGGTCAGGTCGGCGTCGGCCGACGAACCCGAGCACCTCACCGTTGTGGACCACCGGGAACATCACTCGGTCCCGGAACCGGTCGATCAGTCGGCCGGTGCTGGCGGTGGTGGCGACCCCGGTGGCCCACATCTCGGCGTCGCTGACGCCACGGTGGCGTAGGTGGTCGACCAGGTTGGTCCACCCGGCCGGCGCCTGTCCTGGACGGAAGTGCTCGTGCCCGGCGAGGTCGATCCCGAACCGGTCGGTGAGGTAGTCGCGACCCCACGAGTCGGTGAACCGGGACTCGAAGAACGCCTGCGTGATCTCGTTGATCTCGAGCATGCGCGCGCGGGTGACCGGGCTGGCCGCGGCCTCCTGCTCCCACTCGTAGACGCGGCGAAGGTATACGTCGGTGGGTTCCAGCGGAGTGGCGTTGTCGCGGCTCAGCTCAGAGAGGAGCAGCTGCCATTCGATGTCCTGCTCCTCGTCGAGGACGGGTTCGGCCGAGACGTCGATGTCGCTGACATGGTCGGCAGCGTCGATGACCTGATCCGGCTCGGGGTGGTCGACCATGGGGTCGCCGTCGGCCTCGAGGTCGTGCGGGAGCGGCCATTCGATGTCGTCGGGATTGTCGACCAACGTGGGCGGGTCGGGCTCGACGCCGTCCCACAAGTCCACCGGCGGCTCGTCGAAGTGGTAGTCGTGCTCGTGCTCGTCGGGGATCGGTTCGAGCGCGATCGAGGTTCGCCACACCAGCGCCTGGCACTCGTCGACGTCGTCGGAGGGCAGGGCGGCGGACCCGGCCGACAGCAGGGCTTCGAGCCGCCAGCCGCGCTGCAGTCCGTGGTCGACGTTGGAGACCAGCGCAGGCCACCAGGCGCTCGCCTGGATGCGGGCGGCCCGCTCCTCGCCGAGCAGTTCGGGCAACTGCGCTGCCCAGCTGGTGGTGACCCCCTCGCCGTGAGAGCCGTCCCCGACCTGGGCGGCCACGGCGGGCGAGAGGTGGCGTGCCATGCGCCACCACAGCGCCGCCGCGGCGTGCTCGTCAGGAAGAGGTCCGGCCCCAGTGTCACCCGCCGCGGCGGTGCGGAGCAGCTGGTGGGCCTCAACGCCGGCGCGCGACATGGCCGCGAGCCGTTCGGCCAGGAGCGGGGTGAACTCGTCGCCGCGCACCTGCGGGGCCAGAGAGTAGAGCAGCTGGCGCCATTCCTTGAGCGCCGGGGTGTGGTCGCCGGTGATGCGACGGTTGAGCCGTCGCTGGTAGGTGGAGGAGGCCTTCTGCAGCTGCGGCGCGCCGGTCGGGCGACGGTCGTCGACGGGGACCTGCATGGCCGCTCGCCAGACCTCGACGTCGGCCACAGTGTCGGTGTCGGGTCGGATCCCGTTCTGCGCCCAGGACGGCAGCGACGTCTGTGCCCCGGCCCGGCCGCGGACCTCGTCGGCGAGCTGGTCGACCAGGTGAGCGCGCTGGTCGAGGTAGGCACCCCAGTGCGGGTCGTCGGCCAGTCGCTCCGGGACGCCGGGCATCCAGGGCAGTGGGCCGGTGCCGGCGTTCCGCATGCCGGAGGCGTCCAGCCGCCAGTCGAGCACCGCGGCGCGGTCCTCGGCCGAGACCAGTTCTCGGTCGCTCGCGGCCGTCCGCAGCGCCTCCACGGGGTTCTCACCCGCGGCGCCAAGCAGCAGCAGATGGGCGCGCAGCGTGGGCCAGGCAGCCTCATCGGACAGGCCGGGGAGCAGCTGGTCGACGGTGCTGTCCAGGGCCTCGACGACATCGGGACCGACGCTCGTTCGAAGGAGGTTCTCGGCGGCGACGTAGAGGCTGTCGAGGTAGCGCTGGGCTGCCTCACCGAGCCGGGTGGCGGGGTCGGCCTGCTCGCGGATGAGGCTGGTCGCGGACCGCTGTGCGTCGTCGCGGGCCAGCATCGACTCGAGGATGTCGGTGGGGGTGAGCGGACGGACCAGGGTCGGGTGGATCACCGAGTGCGGGTCGCCGTCCCCGACGACCTCGAGGTAGACGTGGTTGCCGCTCTTGCCGCGGGTGAGCATCGTGTAGAGCTGCTGGCGCGACTCGTTGCCGGTGGCCAGGCCGTGCATGGTGTCGGCGGTGACGCCCTGGGCGGTGTGCACGGTGCAGGCATAGCCGAGCTCGGTGGAGGCCTCGACGTACTCACGGGGGAGGCGGACGGTGCGGCCGTGCTGGGTGTGCTGCACGGTCAGGTCGCCGCCCTCGTGGAGGTCCAGGACGGTCCATCGGTCGCCGTTCTTGACCCAGTCGGTGGCCGAGGTGCGCAGCTTGCGGTCGTTGGTGCGGGTGATGATCAGCTCGCCAATGCTGGTCTCGTTGCCGTCGGCCAGGCGCCGGGTCGGGCCGACGCTCGCGGGGTCGGCCCCCTCGAGTCGGTGGGCGCGGGCTTGCTGGTTGAGCTCGCTGACCAGCTCTCGGGTCGGGGCGAGCATGATCGCGTCCAGCCCCGCTGCACGGTCGGCCTGCCAGGCCGCGAACACGTCCTCGGTCATCGTGGCCAGGTCGCCCACGTGCACCCGGTCGCGGTCGAGGTAGAAGCCCAGGGCCTCGCCCTTGCCCTCGCGCAGCGCCAGCGAGGCGGCGCCTTCGGCCGGGTCGGTGAACCGCACGAGTTCGGTCAGCTGCAGCGCGCCGTGGGTGGCGCGGATGTCGCGCAGCACGCCGCCGGCGCCGATCGCGGCGAGCTGCTGGTCGTCGCCGACCAGGCGGACACTGCCGCCGCGCTCGAGGACGTGCTGCACGGCGATGTCGAGGGAGAGCGTGTCGGCCATGCCGGCCTCGTCGATCACCACGAGCGTCTGGGGGCCGATGCCGGCGACCCAGTCGGGGGCATCGCCGGTGATCAGGGAGTGGGTGAGTTTGGCGAGGGTGTCAGTCTGGGTGTCGATCTGGGAGCCCATAGAGACCCTCAGCGCGTCCGCGGCCGCGGCGGAGGGGGCGAGGCCGATCACGCTGCCACCGCCGTCGGTCCAGGCCTGGGCGAGCGCCCGCATCGCGGTGGTCTTGCCCGAGCCGGCGGGCGCGATGGCCAGCTGCAGCCGGGCGCCGGAGGTGGCCATCTCCCTGACCAAGGTGGCCTGGCCGGCGTTGAGGGTGACCCCGTTGGCTTCGGACTCCAGAAGCGCCAGGGCGACGTTCTGCTCGTCGACCGCGTAGCCGTCGCGGCGGCCGGCGGCCTCCACGAGGCGCTGTTCGGCGGCCAGGACCTTGCTCGAGGTGAACAGGTGGACGCCCCCGACGGTGTAGACCGAGGCGCCGTCCAGCTTGCGCAGCTCGGGCGGCTCGGAGATCTCGTCGAAGGGGCGAGTGATGCTGACCGAGCGGCCGTCGAGGACCTCGCTGACCAGCAGGCCGACGACGGTGCTGACCTGGTCGGTGGGCACGTTGGCGGCCCGCACCTGGCGCTGGGCCTCGGCGTAGACGTGCCAGTACTGCCAGGTGGCGCGACCGCCTTCCATCGTCGTCACGATCCGGTCGCTGGTCTTGGCGAACCACGCCGCGTCGGCGACCGGGACGGTCCCGGCGGCGGTCGGGTTGATTGCGCCGTGGAGCATCTGCTGGAGGCCTCGCGGTGAGCCGAGGACCTCGACCGCCTCGCGGTTCCAGGCCTCCCGCTGCTCGGCCAGCGAGCGGGGCTCGTGCTTGGCCTCGCGGGTCTCCAGCGTGGCCCGCTGGGCCAGCTGCAGCGTCTCGATCGGTGTCGGCGGGCGGCCGTGGGTCGCCTGGAACTCGGCGGCCAGCTCCTTGCGGCGGGCCTCGACGCTGACGCGGCGCTTGGAGAAGCGGTGGTTGAGGTCGGGGTCGACGCCGACGATCTCGCGCACCGGCCGCTTCCGGGCGTCGGGATTCGGCCGTTCCGCGAACCGCACCCCCAGTGCGTCGCCCAGGTGCCGCTCGAGCGCGGTGTTGAAGGTCTCCGAGGCAGAGACCTTGGCCTTGTAGAGCAGCCGGCCGTCGATCGCCAGCCACTTCCCGTCGCGGGTCTGGACCTTGTTCGCGACCGCGACGTGGGTGTGCAGATCCGGGTCGCCGGCGCGGGAGTCGCGGTGGGTGAACGCCGTGGCCAGCAGGCCGCGGACGTCGACCTGGCGGATCCCGTTGGTGCCCTGTCGGGTGAACAGCGCCTTGGTCTCGATGAAGTCCAGCGCGTCCTTGATCGCCGCCTGGTGGGCCCGTTCGATGACCGCGGCGGTCTTGGGGTCGGCCAGTGCCCACAGCGTGGAGACGCTCTTCACCGGCGAGAACGTGAGGTCGTATCCGGCCACGGCGTTGGTCTTAGGCCGGGAGTGCTTGGCGATCGTTGCGGAGAGCTCGCGCGCGTCGGCAGGCTCGCGGCCGTGCTCGGCCCGGAAGAAGTCACGCCCGACCTCGGTGCGGATCCGCGCCCGCTCCTGAGCTGGGACCGGCCAGTCGCCCGGCAGTCCGGCGGCCTCGTTGACGGCCGTAAGGCGCTTAGCGACCTCGACCCGGAAGGCGCTGACGTCGTTCTCGTAGACCTTGTACGGGGTGCCGAGACGAGCGGCAGCCTTGTAGTCGGCCTCGGTCGGGCTCCCGACGCCGGCGCGCCCGACCCGCAGATCCAGCTCCTTGGTGCGCGCGGTGGCCAGCGGGTGGTGCCCGGCGCCGAACAGGTTCTGCATGTGGTCGGCGGTGACGACGTCGCCGGCGTCCAGGCCCTCGATGGCCTCCATGCCGGATCCGACCCACACACCGGGGGTCTCGCCCTTCTCGGTGTAGTAGCTCGCGAGCCCGACGTGACCCTTGTCGGTGGCGTCCATCGCTGCGACCTGGCGGGTCAGGTAGTCGTACCCCGACCCGGCCGTCAGCTTGTGGAGGCTCATCGTCACGGGCACCTACGTCCGATCGGGGCCTCGGAACGATCAATTTCGCCGGGAAACTTCGTCTGTTCTTTCTATTCGGCTAACCGGGAATGCACTAGGTGTGTGGAGGTTGGAAGGCGGGTGAGCGTTTGGGGGGACATCGGGGTGCTCGGGGGTGGCTGAGGGGTGTCGGTCTGAGGGCGTTGGACGGTGAGAACTCTGGGGGGCTGGAAGGTTTCTCGGCGGTAGTGATCGCTCGGGGACCGGGACTTGACGTAGGTGACTGTCAGAGTCCTATCGACACAAGTGAGGGATGAGCAGATGAGCCAGCAGACGATGCGCCAGAAGGCCCGACGTGACGCGCGGACCGTGACGTCGAAGCGACGCGCTGCACTCTTGGAACGGGCCAAGCGGCTGGAAGACCTGGCGGTGCAGGTGATGACTGCGATCGGTGAGCGGGACGCTGCGGTGGCGGCAGCAGAGCAGCGGGCCGGGAACGCGCTGCGCGAGATGACGACGGTCGAGGGCGTGACACTGCGCGAAGCCGTCGAGTGGTGTGGCGACCAGATCGGCGTACGGGAGGCGACGCGGCTACGTCGGCTGGCCGACGACGACCAGGACGACGGCGCGACCGCGACGATCACAACGACGGCGACCGCCGAGAGTGGGGGAGCGGGTGCCGGTACGGCGGTTGGATGACGCCGGCCTCGCGGCAGTCGCGGCGGCGATCGCGGACCCGAGGGCGCTCGTCCGCTATCGGGCCAAGGTGGCGACGGTGCCGGGAAGTGAGTGCCTGTGGTGGACCGGCGCGGTGGCGGGCCGGTCCGAGCGTGAGGGCACGGACGGCGGCGGGCATGGCCGGTTCTGGTACGCGCCGGGGCGGGTGATCATCGCGCACCGGTTCGCGTTCGCGGTGATGAACGGCGTGGACGCGCTCGCGCAGGCGCGGCTGCTGGGGCACCGGTGTCACAACCCGCTGTGCCAGCGCATCGCACCCGATCACGTGGTGGTGTCGAGCGCGGCGCAGAACCGGCATGAGTGGGCGGTCCAGCGGCGGCTGCCCTACAGCCCACTTGCTGACCCGCGCGGGCCGCGTCGGCGGGCACGGGAACTGCGCGACCTCGCGCGTGAGGACCCGCAGCTAGTGGCCGACGACCTCGCGCGGCTCCAAGAGCTGCTGGGCGAGCAACTGACGCTGTGGTGACCGGCAACGCGTCGTCACCACAGCGCCGCCTGGACTCCGGCACTAGCCGGTGCGTGCTGGGCGCAGTCGGTGGCGATCAAGTGGCGGCCGTCGCTGGTCGACCAGCACATCGAGTCCAGGCAGGCGTAGTGCTCACACTCGATCCGAACCAGCGGAGGTCGGCCCGTGCCGATGACCCCGGATAGGAAGTTGATCCGACGCAAGGGCCGCCCGCAGCGGACACAGCGCTGCGGGCGGCCTGCGTGTCGACGGGCCACGCTCACCCGGCCTCGGCAGCGAGGTCGAGCCGCGCGGATGCGGCGGTGGCTACGGCGGTGATCCGCGCGGCGAGCGCTCGCAACTCGGCGGGCGTTCCTTGGATCGCGATCACGTCGTCCTGGGCGAGGGTCAGGACCGGGCGGCGGTGCTGGCCAGCACCCACCCAGTCCTCGCCGGGGGTGAAGATCTGGACGCTGGTCTCGGCGGCGGCCAGCCATTCGATGTGCGCGCTCATGACTGCTCCTGGTGGGTCGGGGTGGTGCGGTGGGCGTACTCGGCGTGCAGGGCGTCCAGCGCCGTGGCGACCCTGGACAGGGCCGCGTCCAGGTGGGCGCGGGCGGGCTCGGGGGTCCAGCGGCAGAGGTCGCGCAGTCGGTGCTCGACCACGATCAGGTCGCAGGCGACCTCGCTGAGGGTGCGCTGGTCCTTGGCGGCGCTGGCCTTGGTGTCGGCGGGGGTGGCGGTCGGCTGGTTCATCGCAGCACGTCCTCGACGGCGCGGCGCTTGGCCTCGTCGAGCGTGGGGGTGTTGATGGCCCAGTGCTGGCCGTACCCGCCGTCGATGTCGGCGTAGAAGCCGGGCGCGAGGTAGGTCGCGTGGTCGCCGGGGGTGATCCGGATCAGGTACGTGCGACCGTGGGCGTGGACGCTGGCGGTGTGCTCGGTCCAGCGGCCCGGCCAGCGGTCGTCGGCGTCGACAGCGTGCCACTCGACGGGCGCGGCCTGCGACGTGGTGTCGGCGGCGGTGGTGGTGTCGGTCATGGCTCCTCCTCCTGCGGTTGGGCCGGTGGCGGGCCGGACTCGGGGTCTCAGCCCGCCACCGGAGGAACTGCGTGGTCGGCGCTCAGGCCGGTGCGAGCGCGGTCCAGGCGCGGCGCTTGATCCGGTCGGGGTCGTCGCTGGTGAGCACGCGCGTGGCGCGGGCTGCGGCCTCGTCGCCCTTGGCCCGGACCGGGGCGTAGTGGTCGACGTACTCCGCGACGGCCTGGTAGCCGGCCCACGCGGTGTCACGGATACCGGCCTGGGTCTCGGCGTCGGCGAACAGCCAGTGCAGCCGGGAGCGGCGACGGCGCTCGGTCTCGCGGACCCGCTTGGTGGCACCTGCCTCGGCCTTGCCGAACGTGGCGTCGATCAGCGCGTCGAACGCGGCGTCGGTCACGGTCTGCTGGATCAGCCGCTCGGCCTCGACCTGGAACGCGTCGATGTAGGTGAATGTCAGCCCGAGCGCGTCGCGGGCGGCCTGGACGGCGGCCTTGGCGTTGCGGGTGTGGCGGATCGAGAACGACGACTCGTGGTTGCGCAGGGCCCCGCTCTGGGTGTTCGCGCACACGACGCGGACAGGGGTGACGAGGATGCGGAACGCGCTGGTGCCGTCGTGGCTGTTGAGCGCGGCGATGTTGAGGTCGACGCGGTCGGTGCCGCCGACCGTGAGCGAGTTCGGCAGCTGCATGGTGATGAACACCTGCCGTCCGCCGCGCAGGGACCCGGCGGTGTCGAAGATCGCGCCGGACTCGTCGGCCAGCAGGTTCAGGAACTCGGCGTGGTCCTCGTTCTGCAGCGGGGTGTAGCCGCCGCCGACGACGCCGAGCGCCTCGGGTGCTCCGGTGAACGGGTTGGTGCGCACCGTGGCGAAGCCGGGGACCTCGATGGCGGTGACGCCGCCCTCGCTGACCTCGGCGGTGGTGAGCGGCAACTTGCGGACGTCCCAGCCGCCCAGGTGGCCGAGCCTCATGGCCTCCTCGGCGGTGAACGCGCGGTCGCGGACGGTGGTGCCCAGCCGGTGCCAGGCGTCCTTGCGGGCGAAGACGGCTGCTGCCTGCATGCCGTGGGTCTCGATCTCGTGGGCCATGTCGGGGTCCTCCCTGTGTCGGAATCAAACGATCTGAGTTCATTCTATGGTTTCTATTCCACTGTGGGCGGTTCTCCACAGGAAGAACCGCCCACAGGGGGAGGGGTGGAACTGATCAGGCCGCGCTGTCACTGGCCTCGGAGTCGGTCTCGTCGGTGGCCTCGGCCTCGACGCTGGCGGGCTCCTCACCCAGCAGGATCCGCTCGACCTCGCTCGGCTCGTAGCCCCACTCCATGAGCGCGCCCAGCATCCGGGCGTCCCAGTGGGACGGGTTGCGCCACGAGTGCTTGCCGGTCGTCGCCTCCCACGCCGAGACGACGGCGGCGAGGGTGGTCATGGTCGCGGCCTTCGGCGTGCTGGCCTTGGTGGCGATGTTGGCGACCTCGCTCGCGGAGTCCCAGCGCGACTTGTCTGCGCCGTGGTCGAGCAGGGTGCGCAGCATCGGGTGGTTGGCCTCCATGGCTTTGTAGAGGAAGTGCTGGCCGGTGACGACGGCCTCGCAGATCAGGGCCTCGGCTCCCTTCGGCGCGGTCTTGCGTGCCAGGAACCCGGCCAGCCACTCGCGGCGCACCGTCTCCGCGCTGGCCCAGGCCTTGTTGTTGGCGATGACGCGGCGGCGCTCCTCGCGGCGGGCCTCGGCCTGCTCCTGGCTCTCGCCGTCGTCGCTGGTGCTGCCGGTGCCACCCGCGCCGATCTGCCCGCGACGCCGGAGGCCGGAGGCGTCGAGGTCGGTGACGACCCACACGGGCACGTACTGCTGGTAGGGCTCGGCGGCCTCGTACTCCTCGTCGTCCTGCTCGCTGGCCTCGTGCTCGTCGGTCTCGTCGTACTCGTCTTCGGGGTAGACCCACTCCTTGACGACCTGGACACGGGCACCGGGCACGCTCGGCCACTCCTCCTCGGGAAGCGGCTCGCCCTCGGCAGTGACCAGCCGCTCGATGCGCAGCACCTCGTCGGCCTCCGCGACATCCTCGGCGCTCAGCACCGGCAGGCCCTCGTCCCGCAGCCGCTCGACCTCGGCGGCGTCGGCCTCCCGCTCGGCAGCCTCGTCGCGGAGTCGCTGGGCCTCGTGAGTGAGCGAGCGTCGCCAGCGCTTGGCGTTCTCCAGGCGCTCGGCGGCGTCGGGGTCGTGCTCGAACTCGGCGAAGATCGCGGCCTCTTCCAGCGTCAGGTCACCGGCGTCCAGCCGGTTGCGGCTCTGGTCGGCCTTGGTGACCGCGAGGGCAGCGTTGACGGTCGGCCGGGCGATGCTGGTCCGCTTGGCGATCTGGGCGGCGCTCACGCCGAGCAGGGCCAGCTGCTCCACGCCCGCGACGATCTCGGTCTCGCGCATCGCGGCGCGGTGGATGTTCTCGACCATCTGGTCACCGATCCTGTCGGCGTCGGCGGGCTGGGGGACGACGCGGGCCGGGATCAGGCCGGTGGGGGTGCCGACCTCGGCGGCGGTGACGGTGCGCCGCTGGCCGCGCAGCAGGACGTACTGCCCGTCTTCGTTGCGGTAGACCGTCACGGCCTCCAGCACGCCGCGCTCCTTGATCGACTTGCGGAACTCCTTGTGGTCGGCGCGCAGGTCGGTGCGGACGTTGGTGCCGACGATGATGTCGGCGGGGTCGATGTGCAGGAACTCCTCGGCCTCGGTGGCGGTGTCGGTGGGGGTCTGGATGGTGTCGGTCATGCAACTGTCCTCCGTGAGTAGAATAGAAAGAACTGACAGGGCTAAGCCTGCCAGCGGGGACCGACGCGTACCCGCCTTCGGGCCGGACCTGTGGAAAGGTGGGCACGGCTCCGAGGCTGGGGAAAACTCCGCTCGGCGGGCGCGACCTCGGCTGCGGTGGCGGGGCGCGACTGCTCCCCTTGGATGCTGGACAACGGAAGGAAGGCGCGACGGTGGGAACAGCTGGACACGGCCCCGACCGGGAATGCAGCGGCGTTGGTGTTAGCCGCTGCAGTTCGACGCCGGCGGACGAGACCAGGGGAGTGACCAGGTGACGAGCCAGACCACGATTCCAGTGGGGATCTACTGGAAGCCCGGCATCTGGGACCTGGCCAGGTCGGCCTACGTTGCCGACCTGGACACCGACCCGGAGTCGCCCGGCGCCTTCGTCGGCTGGCTCGCCCGGGCGCTCGAACTGCACGCCGGACGCTCCCCGCAGCAGCGGGCCGAGCTCGCCGCGGCCGCCGAGCAGCACCCGGCCCAGGTGAGCACCAGGAAGAGCTTCAACAAGAAGCACGACCTGCCAACGTCCACGATCGAAGCCGTCGAGGACGCGATCGTCGAGGACCGCCAGGAGCTCGGCCGCGTCGTCGCCCGATCGGCGTTCGCCCAGGAGGCCGTGATCGCGGCCGCCGACGAGGCCCGCCGGCGTCTGGGTCGAGAGCTTCCCCCGCCGCCGCAGAAGCTCAGCAACCGACCGCCGCGGCGTCGGCCGGCGCGCCAGGGGTGAGCTCGACGCCGCGCTCGAGCACGGCATCCGCGGCTACTCTCGGGCGCACGCCCCGATCCGGTACCCGAGAGCCGGATCGGGGCGTTCTGCTGCCCGGGCCCGCCCGGGCCCTTCTGGTGCCGGCACCCAATCGCCCCGGGGCGCTGCCCGGCGACCTTGGGTGCTGACCACCTTGTGCCTGCTGACGAGGAAGATCCGGCGGCCTGCGTCGCTCGAATTGCTGCGAGGTGATCGCTGCGGGGCGTCGATCCGACCTAGGTGACTGCGGACCCGTATCCGCGGTGTTCCGCAGCCACCGAGGAGGAATCCATGTCAACGACCGTCACCTTCGCGGGGAACCTCGCCGAGGACCCCGAGCTTCTCTCCACCCACGACCAGAAGCCGTTCGTCAGCTGCCGAGTCCTGGTCAACCGCCGGATCCAGAACGAGGTGGGGGAGTGGGTCAACGACGAGCCCACGCCGCACAACGTCAAGGTCTACGGCTCCGCCGCCACCCACGTTCACGACAGCTGCGGCTCCGGGGACCCGATCATCGTGCACGGCCTCGAGCGCACCGAGATCTGGCGCGACAAGGAGACCGGCGAGAAGCGCACGAAGAACGTCGTGGTGGTCGACAACCGCTTCGGCGAGGTCGGGGTCTCGCTCAAGTTCGTCTCCGCCCGGATCGAGCGGGTCGAGCGCGCCGCGGCCCAGGCCAGCTGAGGATGGGGGCCGGCCCGATGGATCTCGTCGTACAGTCCCCAGACGAGCTGCTCGCAGCGATGCCCCACGTCCTCGGCTTCAAGCCCGAGGAGTCGATCGTCCTGGTCCCGTTCGGGCCAGGCCTGCCCACTACGCGCGTCGACCTACCCACGACGGCCAGGGACAGGGAGGAGGTCTGGGACGCGCTGAGCGGCCCCTACGGCCGGCACGCCCGGCCCGGTGCCCGCGTCGGCATCGTGTGCATCACCCAGGACCGCCGCAGCGCCGAGCTCGCCAGCCATCACCTGTCCAACCGGCTGGAGACCGTCGGCATCGCCACCCACCTTCGGCTGTGGGCCGACGGGGAGCGCTGGCGGGAATTCAACACCGGTGCCACAGGTCTGCAGACCCAGGAAGCGGCCGAGCGGATCGCCGCCGCGACGGTCCTCACCGGCACTGTCCAGCCGGCGGCTAGCCGGGCCTCCCTGGCGGCCTCGCTGGTCGGGGACCGGGAACCGATCGCCCAGGTCCTCGAGACGGCCCGGGCATCCGCGGCATCGAGCACACCCAGCGCCGAGCAGGACTGGGCGCTGGACCGACTCGGGCAGTTCCACGCCGACGGCAACCGCCTCTCCGACGTCGAGGGCGCCCGGATGCTCGTGGCGCTGGAGACGATCAGCACCCGCGACGCGCTCTGGGAGGACATGAGCACCCAGAACACCGCCTCGCACATCGCTTTGTGGGGCGACCTGACCCGCCGTGCTCCGGACGAGGTCCGCGCCGCCTCGGCGTCGATGCTCGGCTTCGCCAGCTGGCTGCGCGGGGACGGAGCCAAGGCCTGGTGTGCGCTCGACCAGGTGCCCGTCGACCGGCCCTACTCCATGGCCGCCATCGTCGCCTCGGCCCTGCAGAACGGCCTCCATCCCCGGGAGTGGGAGCGCCACCAGGCGCAGATGCGCGAGGTCGCCAGCGAGCTCGACGAGTCGTTCGTGCCGAAGCCGCCTGGCGGCCATCACGCGCAGCGGGACGTCCCGCGCACTCAGCCCACCACTGACCGGCTGGCTCCCGGCCGCTGAGGAGGACATCTCGATGGACGAGCAGGACAACACCGCCACCCAGCAGAGCGTCACCGAGCGCCAGCTGCGCCGCCTGGTCGTGCCGGCGCCCGCCGCGTACGACCCCAGCAGGCGCATCGACGTCATCCACGAACCCGACCTCGACCTTCTGTGGGGTCCGGATGAGTAGCGCCCGCGACTTCGAGGCCCCTGATGGCGAGCTCGGCCGATGGATCGACGCTCGGACTATCGAGCTGCTTGAGGATCTGGAAGAGCACTGGGGAGGTCGCTTTGACGAGGCACGAGCCCGCGAACTGGTGACGGCGTACCTCGGGCTGCGTGGGTCGACCGAGGCCCTGTCGGAGGAGGATCGATTCTCCCTTCTCAACGGCGCAGCTATGGCACTCCTCGGCGATGAGTACCGACCGCCTTCGCCGACGTCGGAGTTCAGTGCCCCGGTCGATCTCAATGCAGGATTCAACGCGTTGGCCTCGCTGAGCATCGCCGCGCGTGACTGGCATCGCCACCACGCTGAGGTCCCTGATGCCGAAGGCCTTCAAACGACCCTGGTCCAACTCCACGCCTGGATCGACGCACTCGCCGACACGTGCTTCGAACTGGCCGAGCAGCTCGAACGGCTCATCGTCAGCGAACAAGGCGAGTTCGACGACTCCGTACTTGTCACCGCCCAGGTAGCCACGACCAGCGCCGACCTCCTGGATTCCGTAGCGGACCGCGCCGAACGTGAATACCTCGACACAGATGATTCGAAAGATCAGTGGGCCGCCATAGCGGCTTGTGCCAGCCTCCGGACAAGCGTCGATGACCTACGCCAGGCGACCGGAGCTCCGTAGACGAACGAACCCGACTCGCCAGCAACCCCGACGAAACCGAGCCGTCGACTGGCTCCGCACCCCGCGCGGCCCGAAGTGGGTGTTCCCGGTGGCCGTCGTTGCAACACCCGCCTACATCGGAGCGATGGCCGGCTGCATCCACCTCGCCACCCGACCCGGGCTGGGCTGGCTCAACGGGCTGGTCTTCCTCTTCCTCTGGACGCCGCCAAGTTCGCTTGGATAGGAACCCTGAGCCCGGTGCTCGCCGTCGCATCGTTCAGGTGCACACGCGGGAGTCGGATGGCCATGTAACGAGTCCACTGATCTACGGAGTGAGCACCGCGTCGTCGAGCCGTCGGCGGAGATGAGACATCAGGCTGAGTGCGTCGAGGCAGTCCTGGTGGCTGATCACCCCGAGGGACTTGATCGTCTCCAGCGTCTCGTGTGAGAGCGGATTTCGGAACGCTGACCAGATGGCTTTGGACAGCTCACGCTGTCCGTTCTCGAGATTCGTGGCGGAGGCGCCAGAGATCGATGGTGTCCCGGAGCGGAAAGGGGATGTGAAGTTCAGGCGTGGCCCGGAACCGTCACCCAGCGCCTTGCCGAACAGGGATGCCTCGGCTTCGTCAGGCAGGTTCGCCGCGGATCGAAGATCGGCAACATATTGCTTGCAGGCCTCCAGGAGCGCTTGGTAATAGTCGCCAGCCTTGAAGTAGGTCTCGCAGGCGGTCTGGATGCTGGGATGTAGGTGGCGCCAGATCAGATCTGCGTACGGCGGGGCGATTTCCTTCAGGCTCTTGACCGCCTTTCCGCGGTCCTCGTCGCTCATGTCGGTGTCGTCTGACTCGATGATATTGATGAGCTCCCGGAGTGGCTCCTTCTCGGGACCCTGCACGGTGTCAGCCCAGCCGTCAGGGTCAACCCCTGTCTCGTCTTCGATCTGCTTCTTCTTCTTGGCTGCCCGAAGTTGTCTGCGCAGCTGCGCAACCTCCTCGACCATGCGCTTGAGCAGCGCACGAATCCTCGCTGCATCTGCTTGGTCCCAGTTGACGGCTCGGCGGTCCGTCGCAACGACGTCGGGCTTGATGGCGTCCAGTCCGTCGACGGCGATGTAGCCGGTCAGATATGCATAGGCATAGCTAGAGTCCGAAGCGCCGAAGAACTCGGGCTCGTTCACGAGTCGTCCGTTGGCATATACGGCCACACCGCGCATCTGCGTTGGCAATGGCTTCTCGGCCGCGATCACGATGCCGACCACGCCGGCGCTAGACAGGTCCTGCGAACTCTCCGGCAGGTCGGAGGGGATGTCCCACTTGAACTCGCTAGCGACCGTTGAAACCCGGAGCTCCCGAGTGACCGGGATCTCCGACCCATCGCGGCCGATCACCTTGAGGTCGACCTCGCTGTCGCTGTACTGGAACAGCCGAGAGAGGCTCTCGGCGAGGTCTGCTGGCGAAATGTCGCTGGAGCGAGTCAATCGCGAGACCGTCACCGAGGTCCCGTGCGTGGACGGCTCAGCGGGCTCGGACCCTGAGGTCGGCTCGTAATCTCCGTCGTCGGTGCCGATCAAGGCTTCCCAGTTCATCGTCACGATGAGGCGTTCCGCTTGGCCTTCACGGGTCGTCGAGACTTCGATTTCGTGGCCGATGCCGAAGAGTGCCAGCTTGCCCAAGCCCTTCTTGCCAGAGACCGTTCGCTTGCCGCTCTCGGACTTGGCCGTGGCCGATGTCCCACGCCGGTTCCGGCCGATTCGCAGGTACTTATCACGGACGTCATCGCGTGACATGCCATGCCCATTGTCCTCAACCACGATGCGTTGCGACTCACCGCTGCCGATGACATGAACGGAGATCTCGGTGGCGTCGGCGTCGTAGGCGTTCGCGACGAGTTCGGCGACCGCGTTCGGGAGGCGTGAGTACATGTTCGACCCGAGGTGCTCGATCGTGTGCGGGTCGAACTTGAGGACGAGATCGTTAGCGGTGGAGTCCGCAGGAGCGACGTCAGTCATGCTGGTGCGAGGGTAGTCGGAGGCCGCGGGTCATGCGGCGTCGAAGGCCGAAAGCAGATGCCCGCCGATGGCCTTGCCGAGTGGGATCGGCACAGCGTTTCCGATCTGCCTGGCGATGGCTGTCTTGGATCCCACCCACTTGTAGGTGTCACGGAAGCCTTGGATCCGGGCCGCTTCGTGATGCGTGAGCGCGCGGGGTTCCGATGGATGCAGGTAGCGGCCCTTTTCCGGCTTGAAGAACTCCGTTCGGATCGTCACCGACGGTCGGTCCCACCAGAGTCTTCCCATGACATCGCCTGAGCCGGTCGTGTGCTTCAGCCAGCAGTCCGACTTCAGGCTGTCGGGAAGCTTGAAGCGGTTCTCGCCTTCCTTGATGTAGGCGAATCGCTTCAAGGAGATCTCCTCGTAGTGGCGCGTCAGGTGGAGTTCGTCCGTGCGGTAAGTCCCGGCCAGGGACTTTCCTGCGAACTCGTGCTCGCGGTCCGGGAGATTCCGCCGTCGGACCTCGACCGGAAGGTTGCTGAGTGCCTGGCGCAGTGTTCGCCAGTTGGCGGGATCCTTGAACTGAGACTTGATCTCGGGAAATCCGGGGTGCGGCAAGTCCTTATGGTGTCCGATCAGGATCACGCGCTTCCGGACCTGGGCCGCCCCATACTCGGCGGCATTCAGAACCTTCGCTTCGAAGCTGTACTCGCGTAGCGCGCCGTTCGGTCCGCACAACTCCTTGAACTGTTCGAACTGCGGTGACTCCAGGAACCGCGGGACGTTCTCCAGCACGAAGAACTTCGGCTGGGCCTGGACGATTGTTTTTGCGTAGTACTCCCAGAGGCGGTTCCGCTCGTCGTTCACATTCTTCTTGCCCAGTGCTGAGAATCCTTGGCATGGAGGACCGCCAATAATGAGGTCGGCAGACGGGACCTCCTCGGTCGCGAGCCAATCCTCGATCGCGCCGGCGAACACCTTGGCCTTGCCATGGTTCGCCTCATACGACGCGGCTGCGGGTAAGTCGAACTCAACTGCTCGAACTGTGGAGTAGACCCGAGTGGCGGTCTTTGCCGCGGAAGCGCGCTTGAAGCCCTCGCTGAGGCCGCCCGCGCCGCTGAAGAGGTCGAGCACGCGTACATGGGCGCGCGACGCCGACCGAGAATCCACCATAGTCCGCAACTCTAGCCGGCCCGGCCGACAGTGCGTGGGGAGTTCGGTAGGACTCGCCGGCGACACCATACGCCGGCTGCCCGACAGCGCCGTACGCTCGAAGCGTGTTGCACGAGGTGTCGGCAGAGGCCGGGTTGGGGTTCTGTCATGCCGCCCTGCCCGAACTTCTGCCGGTCGGCTACCACGGCCCGCTCGTCGTGGCCCTTGACTCAAACGTGCTGATCGACTTCCAGACGCACGGCAGCGAGATGCTGAACGACGAGATCGGCGTCGCTGAAGCGAAGTACGCCGAAGAGTTGCGGTGTCTCGCGACCTTGCTAAACCTCTGGATGCTCCGAGACATCCGATTCGTCGTCACCCCACGGGCACGCAGCGACGCCAAACGCTCGATTCCGGGCTTCGACGAGATGATCGACGGCCTGGCTGAGTCTCTGGCGTTTCAATTCGGCGACTGGACCTACCCCGCACCATCGAACGAACCTGCGCCTCCGCCGGTCGGCGATGAGCATGGTCTGCCGCCCGGTGCCGACCGCGACTTGGTGTTGGAGGCACAAGCCGCCGGTGCACACACATTCGTGACCCGCGATCGCCGCGTCCTTCGGCGGACCGTTCTGACCGGGCCACCGATGCGGATCTGCGCTCCGAGTGACCTTGCGGACGAACTGGTCACGTCTGGAGTCGGACTGATGGCCGGTGGTCTCTGCGAAGAGCAGGGGTGCCCTTACGGCAACACGATGACGCCCGCGCCGGACATCGGCAAGTGGGGTCCCTTGTTCGCCCACTTCGAAGACGAGTGACATGGGCGTCCCTGTGCCAACCACCGACTCCCGAACGGCGCAGCGCATGGCGAAACAGCGCACCAGGGATACCGCGGCCGAAGTGCAGCTGCGTCGGCTTCTCCACGCCCGCGGGCTCCGGTACCGCGTAGACGCGGCGATACCAGGGTTGCCGAGGCGGCGGGCAGACCTCACCTTCGCGACCAGTCGCGTCATCGTGTTCATCGACGGCTGCTTCTGGCACGGCTGCCAGGAACACAAGTCCCTACCGCAGAACAACGCCGACTGGTGGGCCACGAAGCTGGCCCGCAACGTCGAGCGTGACCGGGAGACGGACGCTCATCTCGTCGAACAAGGGTGGCAGGTGGTTCGGATCTGGGAGCATGAGGACCCGGAGTGCGCGGCGGATCGCGTCGAGGCCGCTGTTCGATCGGGGCAATCCAGGTCATAACGGGTTCTGTCGGACCGCTCTGGTACCTATTGAGTGGAGCCGTTCGGCTCCGCACCGGGGTCGAGTCGAGGGAACAGATTGAAGCGCAAGCTCATCGAGGTGTCGCTGCCGCTTGAGGCGATCAACAAGCAAGCCGCCCGCGAGAAGTCGATCCGCCACGGACACCCATCAACCCTGCACCTGTGGTGGGCGCGTAGGCCGTTGGCCGCAGCCCGCGCCGTTCTGTTCGCACAACTCGTCGACGATCCGAGTGCCCGGCCGGACGAGTTTCCAACAGACGAAGACCAGCGGATCGAGCGCGAGCGACTGCACGGGATCGTTGAGCGCCTAGCGGACTGGGATCACCTTCGGGACGAACGTCTCCTCGCCGAGGCACAAACCGAAATCCTTGCGTCCACAGGTGGGGTAATGCCGCGGATTCAGGACGTCTTCGCCGGTGGAGGCACGATCCCGCTGGCGGCTGTCGGCCTCGGTCTCGACGCCGAGGCATCTGATCTCAATCCCGTGGCGGTTCTGATCAACAAGGCCCTGATCGAGCTCCCCGCAGCATCTCGGGACCAGCCGCCAGTCTTCCCCGGACTTGCGGATGGCCAGATCGGTGGCTGGAAGGACGCCGCCGGACTGGCGGCCGACGTTCGTGCGTACGGACACTGGCTCCGGGACGAGGCCGCTCGCAGTCTCCGACTCAACTACCCGGACGCCAAGCTCTCCGATGGATCAACCGCGATCTCGATTGCATGGATCTGGGCCAGGACGGTTTCCTGCCCGAATCCCATGTGCGGCATATCGGTTCCACTGGCTCGAAGTTGGTGGCTTGGCAAGAAGAAGGGGAAGGAAACTTACGTCGTCCCGAGGCTGGTCGCGGACAGCAGCCATCCGTCCGGTCAGGCAGTTCGGTTCTCGATCGGGCGAGGCGCGAGCAGTGCTCCGCCAAAGGATGCCGACGGCACGGTCAAGGGGAGGGCAGGGGCGACCTGCGTGTCCTGCGGGACGCACATTCCGATCAGCTATCTCCGAGCCGAGGGGAAGGCCGGCCGACTCGGCACCCAGATGCTGGCCGTCGTCGCGGAGGGGACCCGCCAACGCCACTATCTCGAAGTAGATGACATCCATCTTCGTGCTGCTGAAGTTGGTGAGGTTGACTCGCAAATTTCCGGCATGATTGCCGAGAACCCGCGCTGGTTTTCACCGCCGGCTTACGGTCTGACGTCATTCGCCGATCTCTATACGAGCCGTCAGTTGATGACGCTCGCAACGTTCTCTGATTTGGTTTCTGTGGCCCGCGAACGTGTTGTCGAAGACGGAGGGACCAGCGCCTACGCGGACGCGGTTGCCACATACCTGGGATTCGCTGTGAGTCGCCTCGCCGACTACGGGTCGTCAATGGCAACGTGGATGCCCGATCCGAAGAACGAAGGACTGCGAAACACATTTGCGCGCCAAGCGATCCCGATGACTTGGGACTTTGCAGAGGCCAATCCGTTCTCGGATTCCTCTGGAAACTTCGGCTTCATGCTCCGAGGAATTGTTCGTGTGTTGGAGAGCCTGATGCCACGGGCGATCGGGGTGGCTCGCCAAGCAGACGCGTCGTCCGCATCGCTTCCCGGAGCGGTGCTATCAACTGATCCGCCGTACTACGACAACATCGGATACTCGGATCTGTCGGACTACTTCTACGTGTGGCTTCGCCGTTCCTTGAAGGGCGTATACCCGGATCTGCTCTCGACCCTTTTGGTACCAAAGGCTGAAGAGCTAGTAGCGAATCCGTATCGCCACGGGGGTAAGCGCGGCGCGCAAGAGTTCTTCGAGGACGGGTTCCGCAAGGTTTTCGCGACTGCCCGGGCATCCGCTTCTGATGGATATCCCATCACCGTCTACTACGCGTTCAAACAAAGCGAGGCTGATGAGGATGGCGAGGCTTCGACAGGATGGGAAACACTGCTCGAAGGCATGATCACGGCGGGCTGGGAAATTACCTCGACATGGCCGATGCGCAGTGAGCGAAGTGGCCGAATGATTAGCCTCGGAACGAATGCCTTGGCGTCGTCGATCGTCCTGTCGTTGCGACCTCGACCGACGTCGGCACAGATCATCGACCGTCGCGGATACCTGGACTTGCTTCGAGACGAACTGCCGTCGAGGTTGCGCGAACTGCAGCACGGTGCGATCGCTCCAGTCGATTTGGCGCAGGCCGCGATCGGGCCGGGCATGGCGGTGTTCTCAAGATTCACCCGAGTAGTTGAGCCAAACGGGACAAGCGTGACCGTTCGTGCTGCCCTCCGCGTTATCAACACTGTCCTCGGTGAGGTCCTCTCCGACCAAGAGGGAGACTTCGACACTGACACGCGTTGGTGCGTGAAGTGGTTCGAGACGCACGGCTTCGACAAGGCTGGCTACGGCGAGGCCGAGACGCTCGCGGGGGCATACAACACGTCGGTTGCGGGACTCGACCGATCCGGTGCCGTCTACGCCAAGGCGGGCGAGGTCCGACTGTTGACGAGTGGCGAGCTTGCGAGGTCGTACCGCCCGGAGCGCGACGAGCACATCACGCTGTGGGAAGTGGCGATGCATCTGGTCAAGGCACTCGACGAAAGCGGACTGGCCGAGGCGGGACGGATCCTCGACGGAGCGTCGACACGCGTCGACGTCGAGGCTGTTAAGGAACTCGCGTATCTCGTGTTCTCCCATGCGGAGAAGCGATCCATGGTCCAGGTGGCTGGCATGTTCAACGCGCTAGTGACGTCGTGGCCCGAGGTCACCGCGGCTGCGAAGGCTCACGCAACTGCTGCCCCAAACGCGACCGAACAGGTCATGCTTCTTATTGATGACGAGTTGGACGGGTAAGGAGGGGGCATCAATGGCAGTTAGCAATCGTGAGCGCGTGACGCGTGCACTGGAGATCTCGGCGGACGCTCTCGGGCCGTTTGTCTCCCGCCAGCTCGCCCCTCATGTCCCGGCTGGGATGGAGTGGCCGTCCATCCTCCGTGTTCTTGACGAAGAGAAGGGGAACGACAAGGCTGGCTTCCTCTACGCGCCTTCGGACCTTGCGCTTCAGCTGCGCGTGATGACCGAACGCCTCGGCGCGCTCGGCTTCCCGTTCTCCACCGCGTTGTCGCGTGCCGAGCAGAACCTCGCGGGCGAACTCCGCGAGGTTCGGAATCGAGCGGCTCACGGGGCGCCGTTCAGTTTCGATGACACGTACCGTGCGCTGGACACGGCTGAACGGTTGCTCCGCGCCGCGGACCAACCTGCTGCCGCTGACAGGATCAAGGCCGAGCGAAACGACCTTCAGCGCACCCAGATCGAGGCAGAGACCCGCCGCGATGTCCGAGAGAGCACGTCAATCTCGGGGCTCGGCGACGTCGACCTCACGCCGTGGCGTGAGGTGTTGAAGCCGCACCCGGACGTGCTAAGCGGGCGCTTCAAGGAGTCCGAGTTCGCGGCGAACCTGCACTCAGTCGCACATGAGACAGGTACCACCTCCGCCGAGTACTCGGACCCTGTCGAGTTCTTTCGGCGAACGTTCCTCACTACGGGGCTCAAGGATCTCTTGACGCAGGCAGCCAACCGTGTCGCCGGCGGAGCCGCCGCGGCTCCGGTGATCAATCTTCAGACAACGTTCGGTGGTGGCAAGACGCACTCGATGCTCGCTGTCTGGCACCTCTTCTCGTCGGTGCCGTCGGCCCAGCTCCCGCAAGAGATCCAAGAGATTCTCCACTCCGCCGACCTCGCCGACACCGATCGAAGCATTCGTCGTGTGGCCGTCGTCGGCAATGAGATTGCCGCTGGGCAAGCCCGCGAGCGTGACGGGCTGACAATTCGGACGCTTTGGGGGGAGATCGCGCGCCAGCTCGGAGGAAAGGAAGCATTCGACCTGTTGGCGGAGTCCGACGCCAACAGCACAAGTCCGGGCGACCACCTCCGGGACGTCCTGACTCGCTACTCGCCGTGCGTGATCCTGATCGACGAGTGGGTTGCCTACGCCCGCCAACTCGGGGACGACGACCTTCCAGGCGGCACGTTCGAGACCCAGTTCACCTTTGCCCAGCTTCTAACTGAAGCCGTTGCCGCGACGCCCGGTGCGCTCCTGCTGGTGTCGATCCCTGCGAGCGATGTTCGCCGCGAGCAGGACGGAACGTCCGAGTTTTTGGCCTCCGACCTGGAGACTGGTGGCGAACGTGGTCGTGCCGCACTGCGCCGACTTGAGCACGTTGTTGGCCGGGTCGCTCATCAGTGGCATCCCGCTTCGGCCCAGGAGTCGTTCGAGATCGTGCGGCGTCGGCTGTTCGAGCAGCCCGACGCACAGGCCTTCCGACAGGTGGCAGCCACGGCCCGCAAGTTCGTAACGTTCTATCGCGAGCACCAAGGCGAGTTCCCCCGTGAGACGACCGAGGACGCCTACGAGCAGAAGATCCGTTCTGCATACCCGATCCACCCCGAGCTCTTCGCACGGCTCTACGAGGACTGGTCGACGCTCGAACGTTTCCAGCGCACCCGGGGTGTGCTTCGGCTCATGAGTGGCGTGGTCAAGGAACTCTATGCGGCAGATGACGACTCGCCGTTGATCATGCCGGGGTCGGTCCCGATCGCGGCTGACCAAGTCGTCGGTGAACTGACTCAGTACGTCGACGCTCAGTGGCGCTCAGTCATCGACTCGGACGTCGACGGGCGTGACAGCCTCCCGTTCCAGATCGATCGCGAGCGCCCGCTATTCGGCAAGCGTGGCCTCACACGACGCATCGCGCGCGCCACGTTCCTCGGCTCGGCAGCGACCCTGCAAAGCGCACACAAGGGGATCGAGCGCAACCACATCTTCCTGGGTGTCGCGATGCCAGGCGACACAGTCGGCAACTTCGGGTCCGCACTCCAGATGTTGAGCGACCAAGCGACCTACCTGTTCTCGGAGGGCGTCCGCTACTGGTACGACCTACAGCCTTCGCTCAATCGCACTGTCAACGAGCGCGCAGCGAACCTGCATGAAGAAGACGTGTGGGCCGAGGTCGTCACCCGGCTCAAGCAGGCGGGGCAGGCGGGTGCCGACTTCGCGGGAGCCATCGTCGCTCCTGAGGACACCTCCGACGTGCCCGAGGCGGAGGCCGTCCGATTGGTTTACGCCCACCCGCGATTCACGCACAAGAACAAGGACACAGACTCCCGAGCGATCAGATTCGCACGGGACGTCGTCGCCAACCGCGGGAGCGCCAGCCGCGAGCGACGAAACACCTTGGTCTTCCTGGCCGCCGACGAGCAGCGCTACGCCGAGCTGGAGTCGATCGTCCGACAGCACCTCGCATGGCGCAGTGTCGTCAAGGACAAGGACCATCTCGACCTGACCCAGCAGCGCGTTGCGCTCGCGAGCGCCAAGGTTGACGAGACAAACAAGGTTGTCTCGCAACGGATCGGGACCAGCTGGATCTGGGCGCTCTATCCGCGCGATCGCGGCGAGAATGAGCCGTTCAGCATCTCAGTCGTGCGCGCGGACGGGGACGACGATCGACTAGGCGTCCGCACCGGTAAGAAGCTCGTCAAGGAGGACGTGCTCCGGGTGCAGATTGCGCCGGCCACGATCCGCCACGACCTGGACTCCAAGCTGCATCGGGTCTGGAACGAAGGACGCATCCGCGTCGGCGACCTGTGGGACTACTACACGAAGTACCCGTATCTCCCACGCCTGCGCGACAAGACCGTCCTGGTGCGCGCCATCGAGGATGCCGCCATGGACATTGCGTGGACCCAGACCGGGTTCGCGCTGGCGGACGACTACGACGCGACAACAGGCGACTTCATGGGCCTGACCGTGCCGCTGGAGGATGGTCCTGCCGTCGTCACCGACGACACCTACCTGGTCGCCCCGCACGTCGCATCGGCACAGCGTGCCCGCGAACAGGCTGCGATCCGGTCCAGCGAGCCGGCCGTCCAGGTCCGCACGAGCGAGCCCACCTCAACTGACCCACTTGCTCCCTCGGTCACGACGACTCCGTCGCCCGTGACCGAAACGTCGTCGGTGGTGGAGCGCGCACGATATGAAGGCCGATACGAGGTCGACGCGAGTGAGCCGGATGCCATTGCCGGCAGACTGCGTGAGGTGATCGAGGAGGTCCTTCGGCACATCGTGACTGCCCCGGGTGCCGAGAACGTCTCCATCGTTCTCGAAGTCAGTGCCGAAAACAGTGAAGGTTTCTCCGAGGCCGTGGCTCGGACAGTTCGCGAGAACAGCAAGGTTCTCGGGTTCGACAAGAGCGACTTCGAGGACGTCGAATGGTGACAGCCTCGAACGATGTCATCGAACGGATCAAACTCGCCCCCGACGCGGGCCTGGTCAACAGCCTCGGGGCCAACCACACCTTGGAGTCGGCTATCGCCGACCTCGTCGACAACAGTATCGATGCGGGGGCGTCCCGAGTTTCGATCCGGCTGCTGACCCGTAACGATCGCCTCACGCAGGTCGAAGTGCTCGACAACGGCAGAGGCATGGACGCTGCCGGGGCGAACGCCGCCATGACGATCGGTCACCAGCGTGAGTACGTGGACGGGGACCTGGGTCATTTCGGAATGGGCCTCAAGGCAGCGTCGTTCGGTCACAGCGACGTGCTCACGGTGTGGTCCACGCAGTACGGAGCAACGCCTGTAGGGCGTCGCATCCGGCGCGCCGATTTCTCCAAGGACTTCACGTGTGAAGTGCTCTCGGCCGACGTCGCAGCCGAGCATGCTGCCGAGCGACAGATCGTTCTCGGGTCTCTCGAAGGGACGTCGATCGTTTGGACCGATGTTCGCAATGCGTATCGCGGTCGGAACCCTGAAGAGGCACGTAGTTGGCTCTCGACGCGCAACGAAGTCCTCAGAGCGCACCTCGGGGTCACGTTTCACCGGCTCCTGACCGCCAAGCGGCTTCAGATCGACGTGCTTATCGACGAGCTGGGAGAAGCCCTTGCAGGCCCGGGAATCCCGGTGATGCCCATCGATCCATTCAGCTACGCAACCTCGGGGCACCCGGAGTACCCCAAGGACCTCGTCGCGAGGGCTGGCGAGACGCGGGTCAAGCTGAAATGCCATGTGTGGCCAGCCAAGTCCGACGTCACCGGCTTCCGGATCGGCACCAAAAGCGGTGAACAGTTCCAGGGTTTCTACATCTACCGAAACGACCGCCTGCTCCAGATCGGCGGCTGGTCGGACACGGCCACGCCTACCGCGGCACGCCAGCTCGCGAGAGTCGTGTTGGAAGACACGGGTGCCATAGGTCCATTCGTGACGATGAACCCCGAAAAGAGCGGCTTGAAGTTCGAGCCTGTCTTCCATGACGCGATCAACAAAGCCGAAGCCGGCGACGGCACCACCTTCCTGACCTACCTCCAGGACGCCGAGTCGATCTACACCGACGCGAACAAGCGGAAGCGCCAGCGCAAGCCGGTAATCCGGCCGGACAAGGGTGTAGCGCCGGCGGTCCGCAGGCGCATTGGGACCGAGTTGTCGTTCATCGACGGCGAAGCTGTCAACATCAAGTGGAAGCGCATGCCAGCGGGCGAGTTCCTGGATGTGGACCACCCGGACAAGACCCTGTGGCTCAACAGTCGATATCGCGCATTGTTCGCTCCTGACGGCGGGAGTCTGAATGACGCCCCTGTGCTCAAGGCATTGGTCTTCCTGCTGACCCACCACGTCTTCGAAGGTCAGTTTCTCGGGTCGCGGGACAAGGATCAGATAGCTCTTTGGCAAAGTGTCCTTGGGGCCGCTGCGGCCGCCGAGGAGCACATGCGTGGCGAGTGAGGACGAAGCGATGACGATTTCGCCGGATGATGCGCGGCATCTGACTTTCACAACTCTCGACGAGCTGTGGGCGAACGGCGCACCCATGGTGCTGCCCATCAAGGGTGAGCCGGCTTGTCGCCTCCAACTCGACCCCAAGAACGGCCTCATCACACTGGTCACGGCTTATGACACCCCCGAGCCCGACGTTGCCAAACTCAAGAACGTCGGCTTCAGTGCGGTGTCGTCAGGGGACGAGGAGTTGGCCGAGCTGACGGTTCGTGTCGAGGGCAGCGTCCACGGTGCCTATGGCTTACTCGCCACCATTGCCGACGAGCTCCAGATCGAGAAGATGCCGCTCGCTGCGGCAGTCGCGGCCGGAGTCGCCCGCCATCGAAATGTGTTCGCCAGCCGCGGTGCGATGACCACCGAGAAGGAGGTCGGGCTGATCGGAGAGTTGCTCTTCCTGGAGTTCCTCATCCATCAGGTCGGCGCGGGTCCGGCGGCGGCTGCTTGGCAAGGTCCACTGTCCGAGGAGCACGACTTCACGTTCGACTCGGTCCACATCGAGGTGAAGACGACCAGTGGTGAACGACGGCGGCACGTCGTGCACGGACTGGACCAGCTCGTGCCGCTCCGGGGGGTGCCGCTCAGCATGCTGTCGATCCAGCTCACGAGGAGTTCCCCGGACGGTGGTCGGACCCTTCCGCAGGTGGTGGCAAACGTTCGAAAGATCGCTGGCGGTCACCAGGTGGGAGTCGACGCGATGTTGTCCAGCTTCGGCTGGCAGGACGAGGACGCCGACCTGTACGCGACTTTCTGGGCATTGCGTTCCGAGCCGCGTGCGTACGACGTCAAGAACGACTTCCCGGCAATGACCCCTGACTTGGTAGCACCGGTCGTACCCAATTTCGCACTTCTGTCGGACGTCTCGTACAGAGTGGACCTGACCGACCTGCATCATGACGCGCTTCCCGACCCCATCGGCGGATTCGTGGAGTCGAAGGAGAGCTGACGCACGTGACCGACCAGCGCCCTGGATGGGCCGACGCCCTGACAAACGTGTTCGTGGCCCTGAAGAACCAACTACCCACGCCACTGCTTCCTCTGCTTGCAGCAATGTCCGGATCGACCGTCGACGAGCAGGAACTAGCAATGTTCGTGCGCGGTGCGGACGAGAACGAGTCCGCCCTGACCCAAGCTCGCATGGCACTGGCGAAGTGGGACAGCCAAGACGACCACGTCGCCGCTGACGGCATCGCCACGGCACCGCGGACGCAGGAGCGCCGCTCGGCGATCTACAACGGACTCGGTCTTGTCGGTGAGGCGGCGGCGGCATTCACCGAGAGGGTCGAGGTATTCGAGCTTCCCGCCATCGTGATTTCGAAGGTCTTCGAGCCTTGGTATCCGGCCGAGCGAAAGCTCAGGACCAGCGTGTACTGGGATGACTACGAGACGTACTTGCGTGATGTGAAGAAGTGGCCGGCCTCATCCATCTCGTCCCTCGACGAGACCACCTCCGAAGTGATCGAGCGACTCAGTCGCCCGACCCGACCCGAAGCGAAGCAGACGAAGGGCCTCGTCGTCGGCTACGTACAGAGCGGGAAGACCGCGAACTTCACCGGAGTGGTCGCCAAGGGGATCGACGCCGGCTACCGCTTGATCATTGTGCTCACCGGGACGATCGAGATCCTGCGCTCCCAGACTCAGAGGCGCATGGACATGGAACTCATGGGGGTCGAGAACATCCTCGGCGGGCAGGACCCGACCGACCCTGCTGTCGCCAAGGAACTCGACTACCAGCAGGACGAAGAGTGGAAGGCAGATCGCTTCGTCAAGCACGGTGATGCTCTCACCCTTCCGGGTGTCGTCGAGATCGCCCGTGTGACTAGTCATCACAGCGACTACAAGCGGCTGCCCCAGGCCATGACGAAGCTCAAGTTCGCACGCAAGAACAAGCAGAAGCCGCTCAATGACGAGGAGAACCTCTTCCACTCGGGTGCCTATGTCGCCGTGCTCAAGAAGAACAGCGCGCCGCTGAAGAAGCTCATCCAAGACTTGAAGCCACTGAAGAACGACCTTGCTGAACTACCTGTTCTGATCATCGACGACGAGTCGGATCAGGCATCGGTCGACACGACCAACCCCGCGAAGTGGAAGAAGGGCTCGGCCGAGAATCGCAAGCGCACCACGATCAACCAGTTGATCACGGAAATCCTCAAGATCTGCCCCCGTGCCCAGTACGTCGGCTACACCGCGACACCCTTTGCGAACGTGTTCGTCGACCCCGACGACGAACGCGACCTGTTCCCGGCAGACTTCGTCCTGTCGCTCCACAGGCCGCCCGGCTACATGGGCGTTCAGGAGTTCCACGACGTCGGCAAGAGGTGGGACGACGAAGAGAAGACCGTCGCCAACTCGAACGAACTCGCCCACATCCGTCCGCTCGTCGGTGATGTCGACACCGATCCAGTCGGTCGCATCGAAGAGCTTCAGGAGGCGCTCGACGCGTGGGTCCTCTCGGGAGCCATCAAGAAGTACCGCGAGGGAAGCTCGGACGTCGCGTACCGCCACCACACGATGCTGGTGCACGAGTCGGTCAGGAAGGACGACCACGCCGACACCGCCACCGACGTCCGGTCGCTGTGGGGCAAGGCCAAGTTCAACTCGTCCGAAGGTTTCGCACGGCTGAAGAAGCTCTACGACACCGACTTCCGGCCCGTCATGGAAGCCCGCGCAGCGGGCGCTCCGATCCCCGCTTCCTTCGAAGACCTCAAGCCGTTCATTGGGACGGCACTGGCCGAAATCACGATCGACGGTGACCCGGTCCTCATCGTGAACTCGGACAAAGAGATTCAGACCCAGCAGAAGAAGCTCGACTTCGAGGCCGACAAGGTGTGGCGCATTCTCGTCGGCGGCACCCAGCTCAGTAGAGGCTTCACGGTCGAAGGACTCACCGTCTCCTATTTCCGACGCAAAGCCGGCCAGGCAGACACCCTCATGCAGGCCGGGCGCTGGTTCGGATTCCGGCCCGGCTACCAAGACCTCGTTCGGCTCTACATCCGGCGCGACTCTCAGGTCGACCTCTACGAAGCCTTCGAGGCGCTCCTGATGGATGAGGAAGCGTTTCGAGCGGAGCTAAGCCAGTACGCCGGGTTCGACGAGAATGGCATGCCCCTCTTGGAGCCGCGGCAGATCCCGCCGCTAGTCAGCCAGCACCTTCCCTGGCTCAAGCCGACCGCCCGTAACAAGATGTGGAACGCCGTCATCGCCAATAAGGCCCCGACGGACATCCAGGACCTCTACGGGCTCCCGCCGAGCGGAAGCGACGAGAACCGCAAGAACCTCGACAACGTCGTGGTGCCGCTGCTCAAGCACGCGACCACCGAGGTCATGCTTCCGTACGAACTTGACGGCAAGGCAGGCTTCCACCAGCGGGCCAGAGTCGGCCTCGTGGGCGCCGATGAATTCATCCAGCTGTTCGGCAACCTGGCGTGGAACGACGAGTACGAGGCCAACATCAAGGCGTTCCGTGGCTTCATCAAGAAGGCGACGGACGACAAAAAGATCACCGACTGGGCCGTTGTCTGGACCTGGCCCAACACGGGCGGACGTCTCTTCGACATCCCGGAGCTCGGCGGCGATGTCTCTGTCGTGAAGCGCAAGCGCCGCGCAGGGCGTATCGACTTCGTCGGCTCGGACCGCAAGCACCGTGCAGCCGCGAGGCCGATCGCACTCGGGGAAGCGGTTGCCCCGCTCGGAGAGTCCTCGACCCGCGGGGTCATCCTCATTTCGCTGGTACCTGACCGCGAGCCAGATGAAGCCACGACGCCGATCGACCGAAAGGATCTCGTGGGCCTGATTTCAATCGCCGTGCCAGCCAAGGCGGTGCCGAGGAGCAACCTGATCCAGTGGACCGTCATCAACTCGGCGAACCCCGATGACGTGGTCGTCGACCAGTCGGCCCAATAGCTCCACAGAAACCCCGGCGCGATGACTTTCCACAGAATCGGGGCCGGAAGTGACACATCGTGATTGCGCGGGCAAGCTGGATGCATGACGGCGAAGGATGGACGGATCGGGATCTTCCGTTCCCGCGTCACTCGTGACGGCGAGGCGTTGATGCGGGACGGGCAGCCCTACTTCCAGATGAGCCGCATGCCGGAGGCGAGCCGGCCGGACGGCGACCGCGACCTCTTTGAGATCCAGTTCGCAGACGGAATCTGGATGCTCGTGCGGGAAGACGACCTCGTCGCTGGCGTAATCGGGCAGGTGGAGTAGCCGAGCGTCGTCCGGGCGCGAATGGCGCCGGCGATCTGTCGGCGGACCTTCGTAGGATCGGTTGCGTGAAGACCCTGATACTCGACTCCAACGAGCTTGCTCGGGACTTCGTGTGCATGAGCCTGCGCTATCAACTGCTTGAACACAGCGGTCCATCTCCCTGGGTCCAGGTCCATATTCCAGCAGTCGTTCTCGAAGAGACGGTCGCGAACTACGAGCGTGCTCTGGCCAAGGCAGGCGACGCCTCTGGCCTTGCCGAACGAGAACGCCGTCGGCTCGGCCTTGACGTCATTGGCGCCCTCGACCGCGATGCCTACCGTGACTACCTGTTGGAACGATTCGACTACCGGCTGGGCTTCACTGTCCTCACATGGCCCGAGGTGCCGCACGTCGACCTCGTGAAGCGAGCCGTGACAAGAACGCCGCCGTTCAACGCGAATGGAGGCGGCTACCGCGACTCACTCATTTGGGCCGACGTGTTGGAACTCGCTCGGTCTGGCCGGGATGTCGTGCTTGTGTCCTCGGACAAGATCTTCGCCGGACCCGATGGCAACCTCGCGGAGCAGCTGGCCGCAGAAGTGCGCGACCTCAAGGGTGCCGTGGAGCTCACCCAAGAACTGGGGCCTTGGCTCCTCGACGCCCTGCCCTGGGGGGCCGATGGGATGACCGATGCGGTGATGAGCGCGCAGGACCGCGAGGTCTACGAGTACATGCAGACGTCCGATATCCAGGGCGAGCTGGAACCTCACATTGTCGACCTCGGTTTCGAACGGTCTCCGTACAACGTGCTGGTCGACGACGTGCAGTGGGACGGAACCTTCACCAGAGTCTCAACCTCGGTCGGTCCCGATGGCCTCTACGTCGCCGAGTACGACCTAGACGAGACGGTCTCAATCGCGGCGACATTCAACGCACTAGATGTGCGGGATGCGGGCTGGGCCACGAGTAAGACCGACTCGCTCGGTCAGGTCGTTCTCGAAGGGGATCTTCCAATGGTGGTGCGGATGGCGGTCCTGTTTGGCGGCGATGTGTCGTTCAGCATCGAGGAGATCGGCTGGCGGCGATCCGATGGCGTCGGCCCAGGTGCCGATGTGTATCGACCCGAATTGGATCAGATGCAGCCGTCCATGTTCGATTCAACTGGCGCACCACACACCTGAGGACGGACGCGGGGCGGGAGTACGAGTGGATGAGCCGAGCGTTGGCCTCATCTTTGTCAGGTGCGGCCAGGAGCCCGCGTCACGCGTTCATCCACGACGACTTGCGCTTGTCCCCCGGCCCGAAGAGGTCCTCTCGATGTTGGGGGACTGCCAGGCCCGTTGTTCCTCGGGTGTACCGATCGACGTTGACAATGGCGCCGCGGTGACGCATTCTTTTCTGGTACACCGTAGGAACAACCAAATTGGAGCCGGGGATGAAGTTCTACACCGCCAGCAAGAGCCGAAACCAGGGCCGCGAAGCGTGGTCGGTCATCTTCCGCCACCCGGCCCGCCTGGACCTGGCAACCGGTAAGACCGGACGTCGCGTCCGTCGCGGACTTGGCACCAGCGACGAGACCGAAGCAGGAATGCTCGTCGACCAGCTCAACGAACTGCTCAGTAGCCCCCAGCTGTGGGAAGCCACCGCTCGGTCGACGGCGGTCGGTCGCTTCGACGCCCGGATCGTCGACATCTTCTACGAGGGTCTGGAGGCCGCGGAGGTCGACTTCGCCGAGCTTCGCGATGCCATCGTTCCGCTGCCGGGTGAACATGACGGTTACCGCACGGTCCTGCTACTCGGCACCACTGGCGCTGGCAAGACCACTGTCGTACGGCAACTGCTTGGCACCGACCCGGACACAGAGCGCTTCCCTTCGACATCAACTGCGAAGACGACAGTCGCCGACACCGAACTCATCACGACCGACGACGAGCTCTACCGCGCCGTGGTGACCTTCGTTCCTCGTGACGAGGTAGTCGACTACGTCACCGAGAACGTGTCCGAAGCTGCGCTCGCCGCCTTCCGCAAGCGATCCGACGACGAGATCCGCCGTCGCCTTCTCGACCACATCAACCAGCGCTTTCGGTTCAGCTATGTGCTCGGACGCGGCACTGCCCCGACCGGTGATGATGACCTTGCTGATGATGACGATGTCGAAGACTTCGAAGACATCGATCCTGATGAGTACGGCACCGTCGATCTCGCGACCACGACAAGGGTCGTTACGAACGCCGTTGAAGCGGTGAAGATCGTCGTGGCCCGCCACGCGAGCGTTATCAGCGAAGCCTTTGCGGACATCGAGGAGGACGAGCGCGTTTTGGAGGAGCTCATCGAGGAGAGTCTCGACAGCGATCTACGGCAGTCCGACGAGTTCCACGAGATCGTCGACTCGCTCTTCGACGAGATCGAGAAGCGCTTCGCCGCGCTGGATGTGGGAGACCTGACGCGCAACCGCCAGGGCTGGCCGACTACCTGGTCGTGGGAGTCCGATGACCGAGTGGCGTTCATCAAGCTGGTGACGCGCTTCTCCAGTAACTACGCGCCGCTGTTCGGACGCCTTCTGACACCGCTGGTCAATGGCATCCGAGTGAGCGGGCCCTTCCAGCCGGACTGGGCGTCAGCGCCCGTCCGCCTGGTTCTTGTCGACGGCGAAGGACTCGGTCACACCCCGAAGTCGGTCGCGACGCTCTCTACCCATGTCGCGACTCAATTGCAGAATGTCGACGCGGTCTTGCTTGTGGACAACGCTGCGCAGCCGATGCAGGCTGCCCCAGTCGCAGCGCTCAAGGGCATCGCTGTCTCGGGCAACGCCAGCAAGCTGCACGTCATCTTCACTCACTTCGATCAGGTCAAAGGCGACAACTTGCCGGGGTTCAGCGACCGCGAACAGCACGTCCTCGCATCGGTCGAGAACGTGCTGAAGTCCATCGGCGACGAACTCGGCCCCGCCGCCGAACGCGTGCTGCGCCGTCGAATCGACAGGGCGCGCTTCTTCGTTGGCGGCATCCAGGATCAGCTCGACGCCAAGAAGAAGGCTGGCTCGCGCTCTATCCAGCAACTCGACGCCGCCTTGGACCTCCTGGCGCACCCGGAGCGCGCCGCCGATGCCGGCCCGAGTCGCCCAGTGTTCAACCGCATGAACCTGTCACTGGCCGTGATGGAGGCAGCAAAGACCTTCCACACCCGATGGCGCGGCATCCTCGGTCTGGACTACAACCCGGACGCGCCCAAGGAGCACTGGACTCGCGTCAAGGCACTCAGCCGTCGGCTGGCCGAGGGATGGAACGACGAGTACGACAACCTCAAGCCTGTGGCTGACTTGCGTTACCACCTTCAGATGCAGGTCTACCTGATGCTGCAGCGCCCGGAGCGCTGGTCCGGCGGCGAGCCCAGCGAGGACGAGAAGCAGGCGACCATCGACGCTCTCTCGAATGCCGTGACGAACCGGCTCGTGGAACTGACCCAGCGCCGCCTCCGGGATGACGTTCGGCTGGGCTGGCAGGAGGCCTACCTGCAGAAGGGACCGGGGTCGACTTTCGTGCGAGCCCGGATCATCGCCAACGACGTCTACGACCGTGGCGCTCCGATCCCGACAGTGAGTGCGTCGCCTGATCAGAACCGCTTCTTGCGTGACGTCGCCGATGCTGTAGACGAGGTCGTTCGCGAATACGGTGGTGATCTCGAGTGAGCCCACATTGTCGATTCGCTCGGAGTTCGCCTGATACCGCGGATTCGAACCACGGCCACTTACTGGCCACAAACAATGGCCCGCGTCTCCAGAACGCTCCAATAGAGTGGGGCTCTGTCCGTGAGGTTTCCGCTCAACACCCCGAGGAAACCCACGTTCGTCCAAGTTGGACGGTAGTGGTCCGGACGCCGATCACGTCCACAGGTCGCTGGTCCAAATGTCTGTCCGACCTCGCCTGTTCGACCTCGTGGGCGCGCGCAGGAGATTGTTCGTGTGCCACATGCTGGACTCGGCCATGACCTGCCTGAGTCGCCATTCGTGCCGGTTCGACGGCTCGCCGCGTGAGTCTCGCCCAACTCCAGTCCAGCGGGCCATTACGACGCCGCCGCCAACGAATCGACGTACCCTTCCAGATCTGACTTTCGGACCCGGCGGGTGCGGTCGATGTGAACGGAAGGCA
The DNA here is from genome assembly GCF_048654605.1 of Nocardioides sp. CPCC 206347. NCBI lineage: Bacteria > Bacillati > Actinomycetota > Actinomycetes > Propionibacteriales > Nocardioidaceae > Nocardioides > Nocardioides sp. CPCC 206347. The sequence continues at coordinate 691,052 of NZ_JBMCYZ010000001.1, read as the reverse complement.
ACTCACCTGACTTCAGCAGCTCGTAGACCTTCGAGCGACTGATGCTTAGGTAGGCGGCGACCTCTGGGACTCTGTAGAGCAGTTTGTCATCCATGGCTTCCTCCGGCGGCGACGTCGCTGACAGTCACCTATGGGAGTTAGATGGCCTCGAGCGATCAGATGGGCCAGAAATGCTCTGAGTCCACGGCCGCTCAGGACAGCCGTACGCCGGAGTGTGTCGCGGGGTCCGCGGCTCGTACCGCGCCGACAATGCGTCGTTCGGTTGAGCACCACAGCGATCTGACTCGTCAGCGTTGCTCATTTGTCCCTGGTTTGAACGCGCGTGAGCGCGTCGAGGTTGCGCTGGTCGGTATCGGGGAGGGTGTGGAGGTATTTCTGGGTGGTCTGGATCTGGGAATGGCCCATCCGTTCCATCACGGACTTGAGGTCGGCGCCGCCGGCGAGCAGCCAGGACGCGTGGGCGTGCCGCAGGTCGTGGACGCGGACGGGGAAGTCGACTCCGCTGGCTTTCACGGCCGGGAGCCAGGTCCGGGTGCGGAAGGTGTTGCGGGAGATCGGGGTGCCCGCGGTGGTCGCGAACAGCAGTTCGTCGCGGCCGATGCCGTTGGTCTTGATGTGTTCGGCGATCGTGTCGAGCCAAGCCTGGCGGACGCCGAAGGTGCGGGGTTCGTTGTCCTTGGGGTAGGGCTTGGCCAGGTAGCGTTCCCCTGTGGGGGAGTGCTTCTTGGAGACCTCCACGATCGTTTCCTCCACGGCCAGGGTGCGGCGCAGGAAGTCGATGTGGCGGGGCTTGAGCGCGATGAGCTCGCCCCAGCGGAGTCCGGCCTCGATCAGGGTCTCGATCATCAGCCGGTGCTGGGCGGGGAGGGCGGCCAGGAGCCGGTCGAACTCCTGCGGGGTCAGGGTGCGAGTCCTGCGAGTAATCACCTTGGGCAGCTCGGTGTGGTCACACGGGTTGTAGACCAGGACCCGGTCCTTCACGGCGCGGCCGAAGATCGAGGACAAGAAGACGTGGTACTTGCGGATCGACCTCGGCGAGAGACCCTCGGTGTGCGCCTTGGTCACCCAGTCCTGCACCAGAGAGGGCGAGATCCGGTTGAACTTGCGCTGGCCGAAGAACGGGTAGAAGTGCTTGTCCAGGTTCGAGACGTAGGCCGCACGGGTGGAGGCCTCCACGTGCTTGTTGGGCAGCCACTCGGTCTCGACGTACTCGCGGAAGGTGATGTCGCCCAGGGAGGAGTCGTGCCATGAGCCGGCGAGGACCTTCTGTTCTTCGCGGTTGGCGGCACGTTGGGCTTCGCGGCGGGTGGAGAAGGACCCGGCCGAGCGTTTGTGGCCGTCGGGGTCGCGGTAGACGCCCATGTAGGTGGTGCCGCGTGCTCCGGTGCGTTCCATGATCCACGCCATCGCCTGAGACCTCCCGAGAATTGTCGTGTGGGCCAGTTGTAGGCAAAGTCGGCATGGACCTGCTGGGACGTTCGTGGACGTCCGTGGAACCGAAATGTGCCTCTGACCTGGGAGTTTACCCGAATCGTGAGCGTGGAGCGAGGATCGAAATTGCCTGTAGGTATAACTCATAACCCAGAGGTCGCAGGTTCAAATCCTGCCCCCGCTACAAAGTATAAGTGCAGGTCAGAGGCGGTTTCCGAAGAATTCGGAGGCCGTCTCGATCTGCTCTGCGGGGTGCTTGTAGGCAATTGTGGGCAGTCGAGCTGCCGCGACGGCAGCGCTGCGTCCGACGTCAGTGGATACGCATGGATCGCGATGGCCACTGGTGGACTCACCGGACTGAGCGCCGTCCCTTTGCCCGGCCGCGCGTCGGCGTTGACCCAGAGGTCAACGACTCACGATCTGTATCGTCGAACCGTTCTCCTGCCGCGCGGCAAGGGTGGCGATCGTCCCTGTGAACGACGGCGTTCGCGACCTCGCCCAGCGGTCGCGCTACCCATGGCAGTTGGGCTCGCCCACGTGGCGCGAGTCCCGGTTCGCTAGCTGACGGCGGCGGCGATGGGGCCGAGGCTGTCGAACAATTCTCGTTCGTCACGGATGCGGACTCCGTGCTGGCAGCGTCCATGATCCGTTCCCCTGTTCAGTTGGTAAGGGATCAGTCGGCGAGGAAGGCGGTGGCGACGGGAGCGAACTGGTCGTGGAACTGGAAGATGCCGCCGTGTCCGGAGTCGGGATAGATGATCAGCTCCGAACCCTCGATCCGGCGGTGCAGGTCCTCGGAAAGGATCGAGGGCACCATCCGGTCGTTGTCACCGTTGGCGATCAGCGTCGGCTGGGTGATGACCGAGAGGTCGTCGGGCTTGCCGCGCCCCCACGCCTTGATCGCCTTCAACTGCGTCTGGAACCCAGTGAGCTTCATCGGTGCGTCCCGGTCGGCGGTGCGCTCCTGCAAGCGCTTCACGAAAGCCTTGGCTGCCGGCTTGCCGGTGGCGTTGCGGTTGAAGAACAGGAACTCCTTCGGGTCCGAGCGGGTCAGAGTGGCGCGCAGAATGTCGTAGTAGGTCGTCCGGGCGACCTTGTCCATGTCCTTGCCACCCTTGGGTCCGGTGCCGGTCAGAACGAGCTTGCGCACCAGGCCCGGGTTCTTGACGATGAGCGCCTGGGCGATCATGCCGCCCATGGAGAAGGAGAAGATGTCGATCGTGTCGTAGCCCAATGCCTTGATGAAGGTCAGGGCGTCGTCGGCCATGGCCTCAATGGTGTCGGGGACCGAGCCGCTGGAGGCTCCGACGCCGCGGTTGTCGAACGCGATGACGTGGCGGTTCGCGGCGATCGGGTCGACGATGCGGGGGTCCCAGTTGTCCAGGGTCGCGGCCAGGTGGACGAAGAACACCACCGGGATACCGCCCTTGGGTCCCAGCTCGCGGTAGGCGAAGGTGACACCGCCTGCGGTGATCGTGCGCGCAGGGGCGTCCCTATAGGCCGTGACGACGGCGTCACCGGACTGGTGCTGGTTGTTCATGACGTTCTCCTTCTCTGTGAATACGGATGGGTCGGACGGCTCGGGATTCAGGCGGCCTGTTCGATCGTGGAGAAGTCGGTGTAGCCCTCGACGCCGCCGGTATAGAACGTGTTGGGATCAGCGCCGTTGAGACTCGCGCCCGCGCGCCGGCGCTCGGCGAGATCGGGGTTGGCTGTCGGCGATCCGCATCGCGTTCTGGTACCCCGAAGCGAGAACCAGATCTGACAGCTCAGGATCGGTGACCGCGCGGGCGAGCTGGAGCGACGAAACCAGGAGCGTGAAGAGACCGATCGCCCGGTCCCGGGCACCCACGGAATCGACGACGGCGAGGTGTCCTGTAATCGCGTCGATGAGCGCCCGCGCACCGTCGGTGTACGCCTCCCGGGTGGCAACGTCCTGACGCGTGATCTCGTCGAGCAAGGCTGCCGAAGGGCAGCCGTTTCCAGAGTCGTCGCGGTGCTCGGGGGAGAGGTATTCACGGACGAAGGTCTCCACCGAGGCGAGGCCGAGGGGCAGTGCCTCGACCCGCGCGACCTGGGCGGCGAGCTGATCGGAGACGACCGTGGCGATCAGGTCGTCCTTTGACGCGAAGTGTCCGTAGAAGGCGCCGTTGGTCAGGCCCGCGTCGGCCACCAGCGCGGAGATGCCCGCCCCGTCGAACCCGTCGCGCTTGAACCGGCGGCCGGAGGTTTCGATCATCCGTCGTCGCGTCGCGTCCTTGTGTTCCGGTGCGTACCTGGCCATCGCCACATTCCTTTCGTCGTTCTACTTGCGCCATCATAGCATTACGAGCATACTAGTATGAACGTAATGCAACTCGTGAACCAGGAGCCTCGATGTCTGCACTCACCGACCCGCTGGAACTTCCCTGCGGCGTCCGCTTGCCCAACCGAATCGCGAAGGCAGCGCTCAGCGAGGCGTTGGGTGACGCGGACAACTCACCCGACGAGCGGATCGTCACGCTGTATCGCAGGTGGGCGCAGGGCGGCTACGGCCTGCTCATCACCGGCAACATCATGGTCGACCGCGGCCACCTCGGAGAGCCCGGCAACATCGTCATCGAGGACGACCGGGCTCTGGCCCGGCTAACCGAGTGGACCAAGGCAGCGCACGACGGCGGTGCGGCGATCTTCGCCCAGCTCAACCACCCCGGACGCCAGTCCAACCTGCTGGCCGTCGGGCACAAGCCGGTCGCTCCCAGCCCGGTGGCCCTGGCCATGCCGGGCGCCGCGACTCCGCGCGAACTGACCCCCACCGAGATTGAGGACATCATCGACAGGTTCGCGACCGCGGCCGGGGTGTGCGAAGAGGCAGGTTTCGACGGCGTCGAGCTGCACGCGGCCCACGGCTACCTGGTCACCCAGTTCCTCTCGCCGCTCACGAACCTGCGCACCGACGAATGGGGCGGCACTCCGGAACGACGGATGCGGTTCCTCATCGAGGTCGTGCGACGGGTCCGGCAGCGGGTGAGCCCGGGCTTCGCCGTCGCCGTCAAGCTGAACTCGGCCGACTTCCAACGGGGAGGCTTCACCGAGAAAGACTCGCGAGCCGTGGTGGCCGCACTGGCCGGCGAGGCCGTTGACCTGATCGAGGTCTCCGGTGGCAACTACGAGTCCCCGGCGATGGGTGGTTCCGAAGCGCCCGCCACCAGGGCACGCGAGGCCTACTTCCTGGACTACGCGCGGTCCGTCCGTCGCGAGGCAGGCGCCGTGCCGATCGCGGTGACTGGTGGCTTCCGCAAGCGCACGTCGATGGACGACGCGCTCAGCGCGGGCGACTGCGACCTCGTCGGCATCGCCCGACCGACGGTCACCGCCACCGACGCCGCTGCGAGCCTCCTCGACGGAAGCACGACGACGCTGGTGACCCACGAGATCCAGGCCGGCATGCGCCGGTTCCTCGGCCGCCTCACCGATCTGAAGGCGCTCGACGGGTTCTTGAACATCAGCTGGAACGTCGACCAGCTGCACCGGCTCGCCCGCGGCCTCGAGCCGGACCTAGACCGAGGCCCACTGGTGACCGCCCTGGCGATGGTGCGTCGCAACGGCCGGGTGTCCTTCCGCCCGAAGCGGGGCGTCTCATGACCCGCGTGACCCGCACGCCGTACGACCTCACCGACAAGGTCGTGCTGATTACCGGCGGCAACGGCGGCATCGGTGCGGCGACCGGGCGGGAACTGCTTCGCCGAGGTGCGCGGCTCGTGGTCGCCGACATCGACACGACGACTCCAGAACGTGCGGCGGCGCTCGGCGCTGACCGGGTCCTCGGTTGCGTCGCCGACGTCCGGGACCGGTCTTCGCTGGATGACGTCGTGGCACAGGCGGTGGACCGCTTCGGCCGCCTCGACGTCGTGATGGCCAACGCCGGCCTGCTGGCCAAGGCGGCGACCCTGCGCAATACCCCTATCGCCGACGTCGAGGCCACGCTGGCAGTCAACGTCACGGGGGTCGTCAACACGGTCGCTGCCGGCATGGACGAAGTCATCACGAACCGGGGCCAGATCGTGCTGATCAGCTCGGTGTTCGCCTTCATCAACGGGATGGGAACGATCCCGTACGCGATGAGCAAGGCCGCCGTCGAGCAACTCGGCCGAGGCCTACGCCTCGAACTCGCCGACCACCAGGTCTCGGTGCTCACCGCCTACTTCTCGCTCGTCGACACCGACATGATCAAGCACGGTGTCGACAACGACGACGTCGTACTCGAGCTGCTCTCGACCCTGCCGAAACCCATGCTCAAACGCGTCAGCCCGGCCTCCGCTGCGAACGCCGTCGTCGACGGGCTCGAGCAGAGATCCGTGCGCGTCATCCACCCCGAGGTGTGGCGCCCCGTTTCGACGCTGCGAGGCATCCTCGGCCCCAGCCTGGATGCCAAGTTCGCCGTCGACCGCCGCATCCTCGACGTCCTCGCCCGCCTCGACGCACGCTCGACCCCGACCGCCTCTGCCCACGCATCCCGCACCACCGACGAAGGAAACTGACATGACGACCTGGCGAGACACTCCCACCAAGACCGTCACGATCGACGGGACCCCGTTCGCCTACCGGCAGCTTGGCGACACCTCCGGCGTACCGGTGGTCTTCCTGCACCACTTCACGGCAGTCCTGGACGACTGGGACCCGCGGATCATCGACGGCATCGCTGCCCAGCATCACGTGATCGCGTTCGACAACCGCGGCGTCGGCTCGACCGGCTCCAAGGTCCCCAACGACATCGAGCAGATGGGCGCCGACGCGATCGCGTTCATCCGGGCGCTGGGGTACGACGAGGTCGACCTCTTCGGGTTCTCGCTGGGTGGGGCCGTCGCTCAGATGGTCGCACTCCAGGCGCCCGACCTGGTCCGACGGATGGTGCTCGCCGGCACCGGCCCCCGGGGCGGCGGCGGCATCTGGAAGATGCCGTTCATCGTGGGCGGTGCCTACGCCAAGGCGTTCGCGACCCGCAAGGACCCACGAAACTTCCTGTTCTTCCCCCGCAACACCGAGGGAAAGAAGGCGGCGAAGGAGTACTTCCCGCGCCTTGCCGAGCGCACCCAGGACCGCAGCCGACCGATCTCCCGGCAGGCGGGCGTTGCTCAGCTGCGGGCCATCACCGCAGGTGGCCTGCACGCCCCCGACGACCTGTCGGTCATCAAGGTGCCCGTCCTGGTCGCCAACGGTGACCACGACCTGATGGTCGCCAGCGAGCACTCCGCCGACATGGCCCGTCGACTCCCCGACGCCAAGCTGGTCGTCTATCCCAACTCGGGTCACGGCGGCGTCTTCCAGCACCACGAGGAGTTCGTCCCTGAGGTCCTTGCCTTCCTGGCCGACTGACCTTCCATGACCAACCCATCACCCGAGCTTGGAGCAATCACATGCCAGCTGTACTAGTGACCGGTGCCAGCCGAGGGATCGGCCTGGCGATCACCCGACACATGAGCGATCTCGGCTGGGACGTCTACGCCACCGCTCGATCAGCCGCTGATCTCCTCGACCTCGACCAGTTGCCGAACGTGCATCCCATCCAGCTGGACATCACGGACCGGTCCGCCGTCGCGGCTCTGCACGAGCATCTCCCGCCCGCTCTCGACGGCGTGATCAACAATGCCGGCATCATCGTGCAGGGCCCCGTCGAGGCCACCTCGATCGATGACCTGAACCGGCAGTTGGACGTCAACGTCACGTCCCAGATCGCGGTGACCCAGGCTGTGCTTCCGCAGATCCGGGAGGCCCGCGGCCGGGTCGTGTTCATGTCCTCGGTCAGCGGATTGATCACCCTGCCGGGCACCGGCGCCTACAGCGCATCGAAGTACGCCCTCGAGTCACTGGCCGATGCGCTGCGGATGGAGCTGCGCCCCTGGGGGATCCGGGTCTCACTGATCGAGCCCGGGCCCACGCGCACCGACATGTGGGGAGACGCGCTCGACGACTACGACCGCATGACCAAACAGCTGAGCCCCGCACATGGTGAGCTGTACGCCTCGCACCTGGTCGGCACCCGCAAGCTCCTGGGCCGCATGCAAAAGCTCGCCGGCGATCCCCAGAAGGTCGTCTCGGCTGTCGACCGTGCACTCACCTCACGTCGCCCGAGGCGTCGCTACCGCACCGACAACCTCAGCCGCGTGCAGCTCGCGCTAACGTCGGTCACCCCGACCGCCGTCAACGACGCGGTGCTCGCAGCCGCCACCACGTCCAAATGAGCACCGTCGAGTCGTCCCCTGCCGCCGAGAGGCGTAGCCGACGACGCCTGCAGTGGACCCTCGCGGTGCTAGCAGCCGTCCCGGCCGCCAGCGCCGGACGCGAGTTAGTTCTCGGCCCTCAAGGAGTGCCAGGCGGATCGCCGGACGTGACCCCGACGGTGGACAGCGCGCTCCGCTACGCCAACGTGTTCAAGTTCGCCGTAGGACCTGTCATCTGGTCCCAGCTCGGACGGGTCGAGCGATCACCCGGCGTGACCTACGCGCTGGCCAGCCTCTTCGTGGGCGGATTCGCCCGTCTGAGGTCCTGGCAGCAGCGGGGACGGCCCCACCCGGTCACCGTGGGAGCGGTCGTGCTCGAGATTGCCGCACCACCGCTGTTGATCGCCTGGCAGCGGCGCATCCGCACCCGCTCGCGTCGACGCAGCACCAATGCCACCGCCCGACGAGATGGCCGTGAGTGAGCCCGTCGAGGCCCTGTACCCGCAACTGCACCGCACTGCCTGAACGCCCAGAGCGTTAGAGATCACGGACGGAATCGTGGGAGGCCTTGGCGCGCTCGGCGCTGTCGCCGTGTCCCACGAAGACGCAGACCGTTAGTGGCTGCAGCCGCTCGTGAACGGGGTCGCTCAAGTGCGCGAAGTGGCCCGCCAGTTCCAGGGTGACGAAGCCGTGGACACAGCTCCACAACTGGTCGGCGATCAGTTCTGGGTCTTCCTCGGCGCGAACTCGGCCGCCGTGAACCAGGCGTGTAGACGCCTGCACCAGGCGCGCGTACGCCGCCCTGAAGGCCTGCGTGCGCCTGTCGTCGCGTCGAGGTTCCGAGGGGCGATAGCTCCCCCGTGTGGAGAGACCGAACATCAGGTCGTAGAGATGCGGGTTGGCTCGCGCGAGCCGGCGCGTGGCCAGCGCCATCTGGAAGAGGTCCGCCACAGGATCGTCACTGGCGGAGGTGGAGTCGAAGGCCCGAGCCAGTTCCACGAACCCCCGATCCACGACCGCCTGGAACAACTCAGGCAGCCCGCCGAGGTGGTAATAGACCGCGCTCGTGGAGACCCCGGCCGACTCGGCGACCGATCGAGCCTTGATCTCCGACGGCCCTTCGGTGGCAAGCAGTTCGATGGCGGCATCGACGAGTTGCTCGGCGACCTGTGCTCGGGTCGCGCGGCTGGCTAGCTCTCGGCTGGCGGTCGGCAAGTGATGGGCCTTTCGAGGGTTGTTCGGGCTCGGGGGTTGTCATCTGTGACGACGACCACTAGCCTCTCGTATAACGAAGTTTAGAACAAGGTTTCACAAGGATGATGATGATGACACCTTCCGAGCACGGCGACAGGCCAGGCATCCAGGTCGAGGATCTGGGCGGTGGTGTGCTGCTCGCGCGCTTCACCCGCAGTGAGCTCGGGCTGTTCGGCCGCGACGACGCCCCAGAGCTCGTGGCACTGGTCGAGCGCGCAGACCGTGACCCAGAGATCCGCGCTGTGGTTTTCACTGGCTCGCACCCGGACCGATTCATCAGCCATGCGGACCTGGCCTGGCTGCAAGAGGACGGTTCGGTGATTCCTCCGGTGAGCCGCAAGATCACCAGCTCAGTGGCAAGGATCGCGCGTCAGCTCAACCGAAACCGGGGTTCCCGATGGATGGCGCGCAAAACCCCGATGACCGGGGCGCTCCAACTCGACGCCATGCACAAGTCTCTGTCGCTGATGACCACCAGCTCGACAATCTTCGTCGCTGCTCTCAACGGCTCGGCGCTGGGCGTGGGCGCCGAAATCTCCTGGGCCTGCGACCTTCGTCTGATGGCCGAGGGTGACTACGTCATCGGGCATCCCGAGGTCCTGCTCGGCTTTGCGCCAGGCGCCGGGGGCACCCAACGACTGCCTCGGTTGATCGGTTCGCACCGGGCACTGGTGGCGATCCTGGAGGGCAAACCGTTCCCCGCCGAGGAAGCGCTCGCTCTCGGCGTGATCGACGAGATCGTCCCGTCCACTGACCTGATTGCCCGGTCGGTCGAAAGGGCGACACATCTCGCGGCGCGGACACCTCAGGCGATCGCCGCCATCAAGCGTGCCGTGAACGTGGGTGCTTCGCTGCCGATGGCCAAGGGTCTGCACCTGGAGCGGACCGAGTTCCTCGCATCGCTGCCGCAACGGGCGGCACAGGAGATCATGCTGAGCTACCTCCGTGACACCGCCAAACAGGGTGAGCTGCCGCTCTACCAGCCCGGCGGATACGCCGCCGCTCTCGAGCACGGCAACGCTGCAGTCGAAAGCCAACGTGAGGAAGTGAAGTGATGGCACGCAAGCCAAGAAGGGGCTTCAGCCGACGCACCGTGGAGTTCCCGTCCGGCGACTCCTACTGCACGGCCTGGCTGTACCTACCTGACAATCCTGGCGATGCGACGCTGCCGGCGGTGGTGATGGGTCATGGACTCGGCGCGACGCGAGAGATGGGTCTGGCACCGTACGCCGAGAGGTTTGTGGCGGCCGGGCTCGCCGTCCTGGTGTTCACCTATCGCCACCTGGGCGACAGCGGCGGCGAACCACGCCAGGTGCTGTCGATGGCACGCCAGCTCGCCGACTGGGACGCCGCCCTGGAGTACGCCGCCGACCTTCCGGAGGTGGACCGAAACAGGATGGCCGTGTGGGGGAGCTCCCTCGGCGGAGGCCACGCCATCCGTGTCGCCGCCCGGCACCCGGAGCTCCTGGCCGCCGTCGCCCAGTGTCCCTTCACCGACGGCTTGGCGTCGGCGGCATCGCTTGGCATCCGCGAGACTCTGGTCATTTCGCGCTTCGTCCTCCGCGACCTCGTGGCAGCGGCCCGCGGCAAAGACCCGGTCACGATCCCAGTCGCGGCGCCTACCGGCCAACTGGGCCTGATGACCGCCCCGGATGCACTGCCCGGTATGCACGCGCTGCTCCCCGCCGACTTCGAGTGGGTCAACCACGCTGCGGCCCGCAGCGTCGCCAGCCTGATCCGCTACCGCCCCGGCCGATCGGCCAAACGCATCGAGATCCCCATCCTCATCTGCATCAGCGAGACCGACTCGGTTGCACCACCCGCACGGACCGAGCGCTACGCGCGTCAGGCGCCACGAGGAGATGTTCGGCTGTACGACGCCGGACACTTCGCCTTCTACATCGGAGAGGCATTCGAGCAACTCGCAGCAGACCAGACTGAGTTCCTGGTCAGTCACCTGCAAGCCGTTCCGACTCTGCGCGCTGCTTCCGCGCCGGCCCCTAAGGCCAGGTAGCCGAAATGTCCGACGGGGCGCTCCGGTTGGTGTTGTGGTTCCTCGGCCACTGCATCGCCCAGGGATCCCGGTTCATGCCGTCGGTGCGGTCGCAGATCACCCGCACGCTGGTCTTCGAGCTGTCCGCGGGGGAGAAGGTCGCACGGCACTGGGCTTTCGACGGACCGCAGCGCCGCGCGACGACCACTCAACGTGGACCGGCGGCAGCCGCGGACTGCACGGTGCACTTCGACTCGAGTGCGCAGGCACTTCGCGCGCTGGTCTCGTCACGGACAGTCGACAAGGTCGTCGCTGGGCTCCACGACGGCACGGCGCAGCTGCAGGGGAGTGCGTTCGTCCTGCTGTGGTTCTACGGACTCACTCGCAAGTTCGTGAAGCTCGGCCGCTCCAGCGGCCCTCGCTACCGGCTCCCCGACCCCTACCTTGCTCACGATCCGGCGGCCTGCGGAGCAGAGACCATCATCGTCGAGCCGGCGGTCGTACGCCTCGATCCTGCCTGGACGGACGCCTGGCGCGCACGCTCGACCCTGTTGCAGGTCAGGTCGACCACCGGCGAGCCGGTTCTGGAGCCATGAGATGAGCCACTACTCGCTCGAGACCTCGACGCCCTCAACCGGCTTGAACGACCGCTCCCTCGGTTGGCTCAGGTTCATGTGGGACAAGGCCACCACAGACGATGACTGGTCCGACCAGGGCGAGCCACACCAGTGGTGGGACCGCTACAGCGAGCCCCCGATGTGCGCGTTCCCGCGATTCGACATCGCCGAGATGGCCTACGTCCTCCCCATGATGGTGGAGGCGACTCCCGCGTGGCGGGAGGGCTACACCCGCATCCTCGACGAGCTCGCGAAGCGCTACGTGACGTTCTGGGGTGGCATCGACTGGAACACCCTGATCGGACCCGACCCGAACGTCGACAGGTACCCCCCCGAGTGGCTGACGGTCGTGCCCGAGCACCTTCGCGGCCGGTACGCCCTCCCCGGCTGGACCGGGAACGGCATCGAGCCCTGGGGGCTACAACCGGACCCGGTCGGATGTGACGGCAACCTTTTCTACCGAGGCTGGCTGAACCTCCTACTGAGCATGCGCCACTACGTGTCCGGGCAAAGGCCGGAGACAAGACCCTTCGACGTGACCGGCTACCAGAACCGGCAGTTCACCTGGACCCACGAGCGCATCGCGAAGTTCATCTCCGCGCAACTGGTGGCTCGACCCCAGGGCGCGCACTGTGAGAACACCAAGATCTGGCCGTTCTGCATGAGCGCGGCCGGGCTGGGCCTCAAGCTCTACGACTCGTTGCTCGACACATCACTCAATGAGCCCTTCCTCGACTGGGTGGGGTACGCCGAGAAGCACTACATGGGCCGCGACCGCAAAGGCCGCATCGACTGGGTGGCCTTCTACTACGACCCGATCGAAGACGCGACGATGACCTTTCCGGGGCCGGTCAACGGCTACAGCGCATTGGTTCTCCTGCACTACCTCTACCCGCAGAACCCTCAGCTCGGCCTCGACCTGTACGAGTCGGCGATGCGGCAGCTCGGCTGGAGCAACCCCAAGGTCCCGGTCATCCAGCTGGCCGACGATCCACAGCTGCTGTCGACGGCGCTGTGGATGGCGCGTGAGATCGGCGACACCACCACCTGGGAACGTCTGCGGGAGGTCTCAGAAAACCAGTTCGAGCCGCGGTACTTCGGCGAAGGAGACAGCCGCTTCGCCTTCTGGCTGGGGGAGTCGTCTCCATGGCCGCGGGGTCAGATCAACGCCACCATGATGATGATCGAATGCGCCGAGCCCGGTGCGTGGTCACGCGTGTTCACCTCCCCGAACACCACGATTTACGACGAGCCAACCGTGCGTGACCTCGACTACCCGCTGATCGGCGTACGACGCACGCATCACGATGCCCAGCGCCGGGTCCTGCAGATCGACACCTTCGCCGCGACCCCGTCGCAACGGGGAAGCCAGACGACCTTCACCGTCGACAACCTGCCGCCCGGCCCTTCCGTATCGCTGGAAGTGGATGGTCGCAGTTGCGACACCTGGCGCCGTACCGCCCCTGGAGCCGTCGCGATCGACCTCACCATCGACAGCCATCGCATCAGCCTGACCTACGGCTGACCGAACCGCTTGCCACCCCAACCCGACGAAAGGCATACCGATGAGCACCAACGCCATCCTGGCCCAGCGACTGACCACGCTTCTCGGCCTCACGCGCCCACCAGTCGCGGTGAGCTTCGATGCCCCTGCCGCCGAAGCGGCCTCCCCGATCGCCGCGCAACCAGCCGGCTGCTGCTTCTGGACACCCGCGCAGCAGCAGCGTCTCGACACCGTCGCTGCAGACCACGCGAACTGCAGCGTTGGCAGCTACACCCACGGGCTGATCCCCCTCGACCTGGCGGCCTCCGGCGCCGACACTGCCGCCCTCGTGGGCAGTGGCTGGGTCGCGGAGGAGGACCTGATGAATGCCGCCGCGCTCCCGTTCCAGCCAGGCTCCATCACCTACCAGCCACTGGCCGAAGCGGAAGACCCGGACGTGGTCCTGGCCCAGCTCTCGGCCACAGGGTTGATGACCCTGCTGGGCGCGGTCCCCGAACTCACCCTCGCCCGCAAACCCCAGTGCGTGATCGTCCCTCTCGCCGCCGCTGGACAGGTTGCCGTGAGCCCGGGCTGCGCAGTCAGCCGCACGCGCACCGGCCTCCCGGATGAGGAACTCACATGCGCGATTCCAGCGCGGAATCTCGAGTCGATCATCGAGCGCCTGGAAGCATCAACGACCTCCGACCGAGTCGTCAGCGAGTTCGCGGCCGCTGACATGGCACGCAACTTCGCCACGGTCTGAGCGGCGCTCTCGTGGACGCCGCCAGCGCACTGATTCCCATGTTCGTGTTCATGCTGACCCCTGTCTTGATCCCCGTCGTCGTGGAGCTTGTCGGGAGGGTGTCTGACGGCGTCGGCAGGAGATCCAGGCGAAAGCGCCGCCCCGCCGCGCGCCGGGTCCGGCAGGTAGAGGCGGACACACCCCAAGTCATCGCATCGTGATCTCGCACTCGGACCTACTTGCACGTTGATCGGCCACATCAGGCTCACGTTTTCCCATAGGAGTGTCATGTTGAATCTCTCGGTCCTGCTCGAGGACTCTGCCCGCAAGTACCCCGACCGTGACGCGGTTGTGCTGGGGGACACCCGGCTCACCTATGCCCAGGTGAACAGCGCAGCGAATCAGGTTGCGAACCTGCTCGTCAGCCGGGGCATCCAGCCCGGTGACAAGGTGGCGCTGAGTTGCCCGAACTTGCCGTACTTCCCGATCGTGTACTACGGGATCCTCAAGGCCGGCGGTGTGGTGGTTCCGCTGAACGTTCTGCTGAAGGGCCGCGAGGTGGCCTACCACCTCAAGGACGCCGACGTGAAGGCCTACTTCGCGTTCCAGGACACCCCGGATCTGGCCATCGGCGCCGAAGGGTACGCCGGCTTCCAGGACTCCGAAGCCGAGCACTTCTTCCTGATCACCGCGGACCCGGCGGCGCCGTCCCCCATCGAGGGAACCGAGACACTCGGCCAAGCCCTTGCGGGCAAGTCGCCGGTCTTCGACTCGGTGGTAACTGAGCCGACCGACACGGCGATCATCCTCTACACCTCCGGCACGACCGGCCAGGCCAAGGGCGCCGAACTCTCCCACGCCAACACGATGATGAACGTGCTCACCATCAACCGGCTCCTGAAGAACCAGCCCGCCACGGACACCCATGTGCTGACGTTGCCGCTGTTCCACACCTTCGGCGCAACCGTGCAGATGCACGCGGGCTTCTCGATGGCTGCGACCCTGCTGCTGGTGCCACGCTTCGACGCCGAGCAGGTGATCGGGCTGATGCAGAAGGAGGACGTCACAGTCTTCGCCGGCGTGCCGACGATGTGGTGGGGTCTGCTCGCCGCACTGGACGCCGGCATTGACGTGGACCGGATCGCCCGCAACCTGCGGATCGGCGTCGCCGGCGGAGCCAGCCTCCCAGTGGAGATCATCAACCAGGTCAAGGACAAGCTCGGGATCACCATCCTGGAGGGCTACGGACTCTCCGAGACCTCGCCGGCGGCAACGTTCAGTGACCCCGACCGGGAGCCCCGCGCCGGCTCGATCGGAGTGCCGGTCTGGGGAGTCGAGGTCAAGCTGATCGACGATGAGTGGAACGAGATCACCGAGATCGGAGAGATCGGTGAGATCGCGATCAAGGGCCACAACATCATGAAGGGCTACTACGGCCGGCCAGAGGCGACGGCCGAGGTGATCAAGAACGGCTGGTTCCGCTCCGGTGACCTGGCACGCAAGGACGAGGACGGCTGGTACTACATCGTCGACCGATCGAAGGACATGATCATCCGCGGCGGTTTCAACGTGTACCCGCGCGAGATCGAAGAGGTCCTGATGACCCACCCCGACGTCTCCCTTGCCGCCGTCATTGGCATCCCGCACGTCAGCCACGGCGAAGAGGTCAAGGCCGTCGTTATCCGCAGCGAGGGCGCAACCATCACCGAGGACGAACTCGTCGCCTGGGGGAGGGAGCAGATGGCCGGCTACAAGTACCCCCGCATCATCGACTTCGTCGACGCTCTCCCCATGACTGCGACCGGCAAGATCCTCAAACGCGAATTGGTGTGAAACCTGAGAACGGACCCGGGCGCGGCACACGGTCCGGGTTGAACGGGTCCGTGTCGGTTTCGGCATTGCTGGCCGAGCCAACCACTGACCGTGAGGGCGTGGCCATGGTCCTCGAGCGGCTCAGCTGATCCGAACACGATGAGAAGGAGAGACCATGAGCCAGAGGCTCCAGGGCAAGACCGCCATCGTCACCGGCGCCAGCCGGGGCATCGGCCTCGCGATCGCCGAACGACTGGTCGCCGAGGGCGCCAAGGTCGCCATCACAGCCCGCAACAAGGAGGCCCTCGATGAGGCCGTCGCCAACCTGGGCGGGCCCGAGCACGCCCTGGGCGTGGCCGGGAAGGCCGACGACGTCGAGCACCAGGCCGAGACGGTCCGCCAGGCCATCGAGATCTTCGGCAGCGCCGACCTGCTGGTGAACAACACCGGCATCAACTCCGCCTACGGCCCGATGGTCGAGCTCGACCTCGGCGCGGCGCGCAAGACCGTGGAGGTGAACTGCATCGCGGCCCTGTCGTGGGTGCAGCAGGTCCATCGGGCCTGGATGAAGGAGCACGGCGGCGCCGTCGTCAACGTCTCCTCGGTCGCCGGGATCCGGCCGGCACCGGGCATCGGGTTCTACGGTGCAAGCAAGGCGATGCTGATCTCGATCACCGAGCTACTGGCTGTCGAGCTGGGCCCGGACATCCGGGTCAACGCGGTGGCGCCGGCCGTGGTGAAGACGAAGTTCGCCACCGCGCTCTACGAAGGGCGCGAGGAGAAGCTCGCCACGCAATATCCGCTCAAGCGGCTCGGCGTGCCCGAGGACATCGGCAGCGTCGTGGCCTTCCTGCTCTCGCAGGACGCGGCCTGGATGACCGGCCAGACCGTCGTCGTCGACGGCGGCGTCACGCTCACCGGCGGCGTCGAATGAGCATCGTCGCGGGACGCGGGATCGTCGTCACCGGTGCCGAGGGCGGCATTGGTCGGGCGCTGGCCGCACGGCTGGTCGCGGAGGGCGCCCGGGTGGTCGTCAACGACCTCGACCCGGAGCGCACGAAGGCGACGGCCGACGAGATCGGAGCGCACCCGTTGCCCGGGGACGCTGCGTCCGAGGCGGGCGTCGCCACCCTCGTGGAGGGCGCCCGCGCACACCTCGGCCAGATCGACGCCTGGTTCGCCAACGCGGGGGTGGTCCACGGCCCAGGGCTGGAGGCCTCCGAGGACGAGTGGGCGTCGAGCTGGGAGATCAACACGATGGCGCACGTGCGGGCGGCCCGGCTGCTGGTGCCCGATTGGCTCGAGCGCGGTGGCGGACGCTTCGTTGCGACCGCGTCCGCGGCAGGGCTGCTCACGGCGCTGGGCAGCGCACCGTACTCAGTCACCAAGCACGGTGCGGTCGCGTTCGCGGAGTGGCTCTCAGCGACGTACCGACACCGCGGCATCGTCGTGCACGCGATCTGCCCCCAGGGGGTGCAGACCGACATGTTGAACAACAGCGGCGCGATGAGGGAACTGCTTGTCGCCAACGGTGCGCTCACGCCCGAGGACGTCGCCGAGGCGACCTGGCAGGCGATGCAGACGGACCGCTTCCTGGTGCTCCCGCACCCGGAGGTCGCCAACTACTACGCGGCCCGAGCCACCCAGCCCGACCGCTGGCTCGTAGGCATGAACAAGCTCCAGCAGCAGCTCGAGCAGACGGAGGTGCAGGTATGAGGGCCTGGCAGGTAACGGAGCTCGGTGAGCCCAAGGAGGCCATGCGACTGGTCGACGTCGACGATCCGCAGCCTGGTGCCGGACAACTGGTGGTGAAGGTGCTGGCGTCCCCGGCGAACTTCCCCGACGTCCTCATGTGCCGCGGGACCTACCAGGTCAAGCCGGATCTGCCGTTCACGCCTGGGGTCGAGCTGTGCGGGGAGGTGGTCGCGCTCGGTGACCGCGTCACAGGCTTCAATGTCGGCGACCGGGTGCTGGGCGGTGCGGTGCTGCCGTACGGCGGCTTCGGCGAGCTGGCCGTCATGGATGCGGCCACCACGTTCCCCGCGCCCGAGGCGCTCGACAACGCGCAGGCAGCCTCCCTCTACATCGGCTACCAGACCGGATGGTTCGGCCTTCACCGCCGGGCGGCACTCCAGCCGGGGGAGACACTGCTCGTGCACGCCGCTGCCGGCGGTGTCGGAAGTGCAGCCGTCCAGCTCGGCAAGGCAGCCGGCGCCAAGGTGATCGGCGTTGTCGGCGGTGCGGACAAGGCCAAGGTGGCCTACGCGCTCGGCGCGGACGTCGTGGTCGATCGACGCGAGCAGGACTTCATCGACGTGGTCAAGGCCGAGACCGGTGGCCGCGGGGTCGACGTGATCTACGACCCGGTCGGTGGTGACACCTACCAGCGCTCGACCAAGTGCATTGCGTTCGAGGGCCGGATCCTGGTGGTCGGGTTCGCCGGTGGCGAGATCCAGTCCGCCGCACTGAACCACGCACTGGTCAAGAACTACTCGATCGTGGGGCTGCACTGGGGCCTCTACAACCGGTTTGACCCTCCCGCGGTCACCGAGTGCCACCGCGACCTGACGCGGCTCGCCGCTGAGGGCGCCGTGGCCCCGCTTGTCAGCGAGCGGCTCGCGCTGGAGTCCGTCGCCGACGGCGTCCAGCGGCTTGCCGACGGCGCAACCGTTGGCCGCGTGGTCTACGACACGGAGTAGGGACATGACCGCGACCCGCCTGGTCGATGGCGTGGTCTTCGACTACCGGGGCGCTGACCATCCCCGTGCATGCACCGCCAGGGCTCGACCTCGAGCGGCTCGGATCGTGGTTCGCGGGGATCCCGGGCGGGCAACCGGCTGCAGGCGTCCCTGATCGCCGGCTGCGCTGTCAGCCGGATCCGCACCAACCTGCCGCGCACTCTGCTTGCGATTACAATAACGAAGTTATAGAATCGCTCGGGCGACGGTCTTCGCGAACGCGCACTTCATTCGGCTACGAGGGGATCATCCGATGACCGCAGAAACGTCCTCTTCTCTCACTGACGCTGGTCCACCGGTCGGCGCCCTGTTCGTCGACGCTGCGCTGGGTCCGGCCGCTGGTTTCACCCCGGACAGGTCAACTGCCAAGTGGGTGGGCTCCCTCGCCCGGCAACCGCGGGCCGTGGGGCGCAGGCTTGGCGGGCTGGGGGGAGAGGCGCGCCGGATCGTGGCCGGCACGTCGACGCTCTCGCCAGAGCGCGGGGACCGGAGGTTTCGGGACATCGCGTGGACCGAGAACCCCTTCCTGAAGCGGCTGGTCCAGCTCTACCTGGCTGGCGGGCAGACCCTGGACCAGCTCGTCGACGACGCCGACCTCGACCTGCGCGACAGCAAGAGGGTCCGGTTCCTGCTGGAAAACATCGTGGAGGCAGTCGCGCCGAGCAATTTGCCACTGGTCAACCCGGCGTCCGCGAAGGCAGCCATCGACACCGGCGGCCTAAGCCTGGTGCGCGGCGGCAAGCAGTTCTTGAAGGATCTCTCGAGCTCGCCGCGCATCCCAGAGATGGTGGACAGCAGCGGTTTCGTTGTCGGTGAGAACATCGCGGCAACGCCCGGTGCTGTGGTGTTCCGCAACGAGGTTCTCGAGCTCATCCAGTACCAGCCGCAGGCGGAACAGGTGTACGACGTACCCGTACTCGTCGTGCCCCCCACCATCAACAAGTTCTATGCAATCGACCTTGCGCCTGGACGCAGCCTTGTGGAGTTCGGAGCACAACAGGGCCGACAACTCTTCGTCATCTCCTGGCGCAACCCGGATTCCCGGCACGCCGGCTGGAACTTCGACACCTACGTCCGGGCCATCCTGGATGCGTTCGACGCCGTCGAGGAGATCACCGGCAGCACGAAGACAATGCTCGGCGGCATCTGTTCGGGAGGCATCCTGGCCACCATCACCGCCGCGTACCTCGCCGCGACCGACCAACAAGACCGGCTGGCCGGGTTGTGCCTGGCGGTCACGGTGATCGACAACGCCGGGACCGGCACCGTGGCAGCCTTGGTCGACCCAAGGATCGCCGCCAAGGCCAAGGCGAGATCGGCCAGCAAGGGCTACCTCGACGGGCGGGCCCTGGCCGAGGTCTTTGCCTGGCTGCGACCGGGGGACCTGGTCTGGAACTACTGGGTGAACAACTACCTCCTCGGAAACCGGCCGCCGGCCATGGATCTCTTGTTCTGGAACTCCGACACCACCCGCATGGCCGCGGGGCTGCATGCGGACTTCATCGACATGGCTGTCGACAATCAGCTGACCCAACCCGGCGCGGTCGCCGTCCTCGGGGTACCGATCGACCTTCGCGCGATCACGGTCGACTCCTACATCGTGGCCGGTGTCACCGACCACATCACGCCCTGGGAGAGCTGCTACCGCACCACACAGCTGCTCGGAGGAAAGACGAAGTTCGTGTTGTCGACCAGCGGGCACGTCGCGGCAATGGTGAATCCGCCGGGCAACCCCAAGTCGACGTACCGCACCAACGACGAGAACGTCGACGACTCAGACACGTGGCTGGCTCGGGCGGAGACCCATCAAGGCACGTGGTGGACCGATCTCTCCGTCTGGCTCGACGCTCGATGTGGCGAGCTGATGCCTGCGCCCGACCGGCTCGGAACAGCTGGGCTGCCGCCGCTGGCCGACGCGCCGGGCACCTACGTCCTCGAGAAGTAGGGGAGGGCTACGCGTGAGTGAGAACGCGTTTCAGGTAACGGTGCTGGGGCATTCAGTACGTGTGTCGGTGCGGCCCGGCACCGAGCCTGGTCGGCCGCCGCTGGTGCTGTGCAACGGCATCGGCGCCAGGCTCGAGCTCCTACAGCCCTTCGTCGACCAGATCGACCCCCGCATCGAGGTCGTCAGATTCGACGTACCCGGCGTCGGTGAATCTCCACCAGCACGTGTTCCCTACACCTTTGCCGGACTGGCCTGGCTGCTCGGGAGGGTGCTCAGCCGGATGGGATACGACACCTTCGACGTTCTCGGCATCTCCTGGGGCGGCGGGCTGGCCCAGCAGGTTGCATTCCAGCACCCGCACCGATGTCGGAGAGCTGTGCTGGTCAGCACCGCCACGGGTTCGCTGATGGTGCCCGCCAACCCCTGGGTGTTGCGCAAGATGATCACGCCTCGCCGTTACCGAGACCCGGAATACGCAACGTCCGTCGCGGCCGAGCTCTATGGCGGTCGGCTCAGGGACGAGCCCGCCTTGGCTCGGCTGCTGCTGCACGACCAAGCCGGCGTCTCGCGTCGCGGCTATCTGATGCAGCTGCTGGCGGGAGCGGGTTGGACCAGCCTGCCCGCTCTCCCGTTCATCCGTCAGCCGGTCCTGATCCTGGCCGGAAGCGACGACCCCATCATCCCGTTGGTCAATGCTCGCATCATGCATCGGCTACTGCCGCACAGCGTGCTGCATGTGTACGACGACGGTCACCTCGGCCTCGTCACCAAGGCCGACGAGCTTGCCCCGCTGGTCTCGGACTTCGTGATGCGCCTGCCGACTGACCAGCCTTCGTCCGTTAGCTGAGGAACTCCAGCACCTGTGAGACGAACTGCTCGTGGTACTGGAACACGCCGCCATGGCCGGAGTCGGGGTAGATCCTCAGCGAAGCGTTCGGCAGACGGTGGGCCAGGTCGAACGAAGCTCGCGTGGGGAGCATCCGGTCGTCCTCCCCGTTGGCAACGAGCACCGGATGTTCGATCGCAGCGAGGTCCATCGGAGCCTGGCGTCCCCAGCGGTGAATCGCAACGAGCTGCGCGGCGACTCCTCGCAGCGACGTCGGCCGGACGCGGTCTGCGGTGCGCTCGTTGAGCCGCTGCATGTATCCCGCCGCGGCTGCCTTGCCGTTGGCCGATCTGGTGAAGAAGAGGTACGGCTTCGGGTCGCTGAGGGTAATCGCGCCCTGGAGAGTGTCTGAAATCAGCCTTCGGGAGAACTTTCCGACGCGCGCGCTGCCTGCTGCGCCGGTGCCAGCGAGCACCATCCTGCGCACCACGGTGGGCTCCTCCGTGACGATCACCTGCGAGATGAATCCGCCCAGGGAGAACCCCATCAGGTCGACCTGCTCCAGGCCAAGGGCCCGAATGAACGCGATGGCATCGTCCGCCATCGCCGACACCGTTGTGGGCGTGCGGCCACCGGATCCACCGACACCGCGATTGTCGAAGACGATCACACGTCGCTCGGCGGCGATCCCGTCGATGACGCGCGGGTCCCAGTCGTCGATGACTGCCGTGAAGTGGTGCAGGAAGACCAGCGGCACGCCAGTGCTCGGCCCGAACTCGCGGTAGGCGAACGGAGTTCCGCCGACCGCGATCGTCAGGGTCGGCGACGTGACGGCATCTTTCACCTGCGTGGTGCTCCGGCTCATCGGGTGTCCCCGTCCATCGTGATGACGACCTTGCCGCGGGCCTTCCCCTGCTCGACGTAGGCGAGTGCCTCGACGGTCTGGTCAAAGGAGAAGGTCCGCTCGTCGAGGACCGGGCGGAGATGGCCGGCCTCGTACAGGGCGGCGAGTTCACTGAGCTGTGTGCCGCTCGCCTGCATGAAGAAGAACGAGTAGCGAACCCCGAGCTTCCGCGCCTGTTTGCGCACCTTGCGACTCATGACAGACATGACCGGGCGCAGGATGGGCTGGCCCAACTGCTGGGCGAACGTGGGATCGGGTGGGCCGACCACGCTGATCGCCAGGCCGCCGGGCCTAAGGACGGTCAGCGACTTCTCCAGGTTGGCACCGCCGAGGGAGTCGAGTACGACGTCGAAGCCGGACAGCACCTCGGCGAAGTCGGTCTGGGTGAAGTCGACGACCTCGTCGGCGCCGAGCTCGCGCACGCGGTCTACGTCGTTGGTGTGCGCCGTTGTGGCGACGTACGCGCCCAGGTGCTTGGCGAGCTGGACCACCGTCGACCCGAGACCGCCGGCACCCGCATGCACGAGCACCCTCTGACCGGGCTTGACCTGGGCGAGGTCGACGAGCGTCTGCCAGGCGGCGAGGGCGACCAGCGGGACAGCGGCGGCCTCGTGGAGGGTCAGCGAGGCCGGCTTGAGGGCGGCGTCGTCCTGGTCGATCGCGATGTACTCGGCGAAGGTTCCGATCCGGAGGTCGCGCGGCCTGGCGTAAACCTCGTCACCGGAGCTGAGGTTTCGGACACCGGCGCCGACCTTGGTCACCACGCCCGAGACGTCGTGACCCAGCACGAACGGTTTCTTGTACTTGATCAGCTGCTTGAACTCCCCGTTACGGACCATCTTGTCCAGGGGGTTGATGCTCGCCGCGCTCACCTTGACCAGCACGTCGTTGTCGCCCACGGTGGGGAGCGGGACGTCGGCGGCATGAAGGCCGTCCTTGCCGTACTTCTTGACCACGAATGCCTTCATGTCAGCCTGCTTTCTCGGATGCCCTACGGGAAGAGTGCGGCTCGGTGCCGCTCTTGTCCCTCAACTATAACCAAGTTATAGTCTATTCCATGAAACATGATTTGTCTGGTCACAAGCTTCTGGTCACGGGTGCGGCAAGAGGAATTGGCGCGGAGGTCGCGCGCCTTGCGGTTGCCCGCGGCGCACGGGTTGCGTTGATCGGGCTCGAGCCCGATCGGCTGAAGGCGCTTGCCGACGAGCTTGGTGCCGCAGCGACGTGGTGCGAGGCTGATGTCCGCGATGGGAAGTCGGTTCAGTTCGCGATCGATGAGAGCGCCGAGGCGATGGGCGGCATCGACCTCGTGGTGGCCAATGCTGGGGTGGTGGCCTACGGGACCGTGCGACAGGCCGATGACGCGGTGTTCGAGAGGGTCATCGACGTCAACCTCACCGGGACCTTCCGGACGCTGAAGTACGCGACGCCGCATCTCGAGAGCAGCGGTGGTCACGTGATGGTGGTCGCCTCAGCACTCTCGTTTCTGGCCCTGCCCTCGATGTCGTCGTACGCCGCAAGCAAGGCGGGCGTCGAGATGCTCACGCTGGCCTACCGCCAGGAAGTGGCGCACCTCGGTGTCACGGTCGGCCTGGTGCATCCGTCGTGGATTGAGACCGACCTGGTCAAGGGCGCGGAGCAAGACATCCCCTCCTTCGTTCAGCTACGGAAGGAACTGCCCTATCCGGGGAACGTCACGACCAGCGTCGACAAGGCTGCGGGTGCGATCGTCGACGGGCTGGTGAGTCGGCGAGCCCGGGTCTACGTCCCGCGTGCGGTCGGTGCCGCGAGTTGGGCGAAGGCTGCCATCAGCTCACCGGTGGCATGGCCCTGGGCGAAACGCTTCGCCGGCAAGTGGGTGCCTACCCTCGAGCGCGAGATCGCGGCCCTCGGGCGGAATGAGCAGCTCGTGCCGCCGGCCCCGAGCCCCGGCGACTGAGCACCAGGGCAGCCTCGTGCGACGCGCGGGCCCGTTCCTGATCGTCGCCGAGGCCCACACACAACGTCACTCCCATCGGGAGCATCACCTGCGTCACCGGGTCGTCGAAATCAGTGAAGTGGTCACCGAGCTCGAGCGTGACGTAACCGTGCACGAAGCTCCACAGCGCGGCGGCGACCACCTTGGGATCCAGCGCCTCGACCCGACCGGAATCCACGAGCCTGGAGCACGCTTCAGTCAGATGCGCGTAGGCGGCCTGGAACGCCGGCGAATGTCCACTTCGACGAACGTCCTTGTCGGGGGTGGGGCGGTACGTCGCGCGGGTCGACAGTCCGAACATCAGGTCGTACAAGTGCGGGTTCGTTCGGGCGAACTCGCGGGTGGTCAGGGCCATGGAGAACAGATCCGCGATCGGATCGTCTGTGATCGGCACCTTGGAGAGCGCCGTCTCCATCTCGAAGTAGCCGTGGTCGACGACGGCCCGGATCAGCTCGGGGACGCCGCCGAAGTGGCTGTAGACCACCATCGTCGACATGCCCGCCTCGGACGCGACGGTGCGTGCCTTGATGGCCGAGGGACCCTGCTCCGCGAGCAGCTTGATCGTGGCTTGCACGAGGCGTCCCGGTACGCCCCCCGGCGTCGGTTCTTCGGACATGGCTCCCATGCTTGCACCCGGCGTCGCGGATCACGTTGAGGCGGTGCAGGGGAGGGGGTTGCCAGATTGCGATAACTTCGTTATATTTGCCCGAAGGAACCATCCATACCTCACCCAAGGGACCAGTCATGGCACAGGAAGTCAGGGGAAACCTCGAGATCGAGGACCGCGGAGCCGTACTGGTTGCGCGAATCGACGGCGGCCCCCTTGGGCTGTTCGGCAACGACATCGCCGAGCAACTCGACGCGCTCGTGGACCGCGCCGACCGCGACCCGAACGTTCACGCAGTGGTCTTCACCGGCACACACCCGGAGCGCTTCGTCAGCCACGCCGAGGTTCGCTGGCTACAGGAGGGCGGGGCAAAGGTCCCCTCGGTCGGCCTGAAGGGCGCATCGGCGCTCGCGCACACGGCCAAGGGCATCAACCGCGCGGGTGGGCTGCAGTCCCTCCTCGGCAAGACCCCGCTGTGGCCCGCTGTCCAGCTCGAGCGCCTCCACAGGACGTTCCTGAAGATGAACCGCAGTGGCGTCATCTTCGTCGCAGCCCTCAACGGTTCGGCTCTGGGTTTGGGCGCGGAGTTCGCCTGGGCGAACGACCTACGAGTCATGGCCGACGGTGACTACTTCATCGGCCAGCCAGAGGTCCTCCTGGGCATCATGCCCGGGGGTGGCGGAACACAGCGGCTGACCCGATTGGTCGGCACGCACCAGTCCCTGGTCGCGATCCTCGAGGGCAAGCCGTTCACGCCGGAGCAGGCGCTGGCCAACGGTGCAGTCGACGACGTCGTCGCCCAGGACGAGGTGCTCGAGCGCGCTGTGGAGCTTGCGAGCCATTTCGGCCGGCGTACGAAGGAATCGGTCGGGGGCATCAAGCGGGCGGTCTACTTCGGCGGCTCGATGTCACTGACCGACGGCCTGCACGTCGAGAGCGCCGAGTTCCTCACCACCGCGCTGTCCAAAGTGGGCCAGCAATTGATGCTCGACTACATGGCCACCACCGAAGCGACGAGCGAACTGCCGCTCTATTCCCCAGGCATCTACGAAGAAGCGCTTGAAGCGGGCGCCGTGCCCGGCATGCGCGCGAGCAAGGAGAAGGTGAACCGCTGATGGCGAAGACCAAGCCCTACACACGTCACGATGTCTCATTCACCTCGGGCGACGCGACCTGCGCGGCCTGGCTCTACCTCCCGACAGGCGTGGCATCACCGCCCGTAGTCATCCTCGGCCATGGCCTTGGCGCCACTCGTGAGATGCGCCTCGACGCGTTCGCGGAGCGCTTTGCGAAGGCCGGCATCGCTGCCTTCGCGTTTACCTACCGGCACTTCGGTGACAGTGGCGGCCAGCCGCGCCAGCTGTTGTCGATCAAGCGTCAGCTCGCCGACTGGGACGCCGCAATCGCGCACGTCAAGGGTCGCGACGACCTGGACGGCCAGCGTGTTGCCGTGTGGGGCAGCTCCTTCGGCGGTGGCCACGCCATCACTGTCGCCTCACGCCACCCTGAGCTGCTCGCGGCCGTGTCCCAGTGCCCCTTCACCGACGGCCTCGCATCGGCACGAGTATTGGGTCCCAGAGCTTCCCTGAAGCTCCTGCCCTTCGTCGCCCGCGATCTGGCGGCCAAGGCACGAGGCGCGGATCCGGTCACTCTCCCGTTGGCGGGCACTCCCGGCTCGGTGGCCCTGATGAACGCGCCCGACGCCCTCCCCGGCTACCAGGCCTTGATCCCACCCGGCACGGACTTCGTCAACGCGGCGGCCGCGCGGGTGGTCCCGACGATCACGGCGTACCGCCCGGGCCGCTCGGCGAAGAAGGTGGCCATGCCGATCCTCTTCTGTGTCAGCAACCACGACACCGTCACGCCACCCGAGCAGACACTTCGCTACGCGCGCACCGCCCCCCGCGGGGAGATCAAGACCTACGAGGCCGGCCACTTCGCCTTCTACCTGGGCGAGCCGTTCGAGCAGCTGGTCACTGACCAGATCGAGTTCCTGACCCGCCACCTCCAGCTGCCCTGATCCGACTACCCCGATCCACCTACCTCCCGAAAGGCAGGTTTGCTTGCCATGGAGTTCGTCACTCTTCCGGACCGTCGTGCCGCTCTGGATCCATCCGGACCCGCCGTTGCGGACGGCTCCGGATCCCTCACGAACAGCGATCTGCTGGACGGAGTGCTTGCAGTCGCTCGTCGGCTCAACGAGTTCGGCATCGGCGCCGGTGACGTTGTCGCGCTCAAGCTCAACAATCGGATCGATTTCGTGCTGTTGCTCTTTGCGGCTTGGCGGTTGGGCGCGACCATCACGCCGATCAACCCGAGCCTGACTGCGGTCGAGGTCCAGCGGCAGCTCGATGACTCCGGTGCCCGACTCCTCATCGTTGAAGAGGAGGACACGACATCGAAGATGGACGTGCCTGTCCTCCCTGTGGGTGACATGTACGACCCCATCGGGGCCGATCCCACCCCTCACGTGGACCCCGCGGCCCTGGCGCTGCTGATCTACACCTCTGGCACGACCGGGGTTCCGAAGGGGGTCATGCTCGACCACGCCAATCTCGATGCCATGACGGAAATGGGCCGGCAGGCGCTCGAGGTCGGTCCCGAGGACCGGTGCCTGCTGATTCTGCCGTTGTTCCATGTCAACGGCATCGTGGTCAGCGTCCTCACTTCGCTCCTCGCCGGCGCCAGTGTCGTCATCGCCGACCGGTTCAGACCGGACACCTTCTTCGAGACCATCGAGCGCGAGCGGCCGACCTTCTTCAGTGCGGTGCCGACCATCTACAGTTTGCTGGCGGCGCTGCCGGAGGAGGTGAAGCGGGACACTTCGTCGGTTCGTTTCGGTGTCTGTGGCGCAGCGCCCGCCTCGGCAGAGCTCCTTGCCCGCTTCGAGAGCCGGTTCGGGTTTCCGCTCATCGAGGGCTATGGACTCTCCGAGGGCACCTGCGGATCAGCGATCAACCCCGTTTCAGGTGTGCGGAAGGCGGGCACCGTGGGCCTTCCGTTCCCGGGGCAGGAGCTCCGCATCTTCGACGGTGCCGGCAACGGGGTTCCGCAAGGCGAGAACGGGGAGGTGGTCGTCCGTGGGCCCAACGTCATGCGTGGCTACCTCGGACGTCCCGACGACACAGCCGCCGTGGTCATCGACGGATGGCTCCACACCGGGGACGTCGGGCACCTCGACACCGACGGCTACCTGACCCTCGTCGGACGATCCAAGGAAATGATCATCCGCGGTGGCGAGAACATCTACCCCAAGGAGATCGAGGACGTGCTCGCCTCGGATCCCGCGGTGCTCGAGGCTGCCGTCATCGGCGTACCCGACGAGACCTGGGGCGAGATCGTCGTGGCGTTCGTACAGGCCCGACCCGGTGCGACGATCGACCTCAAGGCACTCAAGGCGCGATGTGCCGAAAGCCTCAGCGGATACAAGCGACCCAAGACGATCAACATCCTCGAGACGCTTCCCAAGAACGCTGTCGGCAAGCTCGACAAGAAGTCGTTGCGGGACGCCCGTGCACTTGTCGACTGACGTTCCGACCCGGCTGGTCGACGCGACGATCCGCCTTCTAGCCGAGGAAGGCCCCTCGGCCATCAAGGCCAGAACGGTGGCGTCGGCAAGCGGCTTGTCGACCATGGTTGTCTACAGCCACTTCGGCGGCGTACCTGAGTTGCTCAATGCCGTCATCGACGACGGGTTCAGGCGGCTCGCGGAGGAGTTCTCACGCGTTGCGGTCACCGACGATCCGCTAGCCGACCTCTGCACGATGGCACTGACGACTCGACAGATCGCTCGCGCGAACCCGCACCTCTACGACCTCATGTTCGGGCTGTCGAAACGGGCGACCTATCGGCCGATCAAGGACCACTGCGCGTCACCCAGCGGGAGTTCGGCAGCCTTCCTCGGGGCCCACGACCACGTGGTGGCGGCGTGCGCTCGGCTGATCGAGGCAGAACGGGTTGACCACCACGACCCGAAGGTGTTGGCCGGGCAGCTCTGGAGCATGGTCCATGGCTTCGTGACGCTTGAGCTCTCCGACCACTTCGTGGCCTTCGACGACCCGGTTGGCTCGGTGCTTCTGCCCCTGGGCACGGGGCTCGCAGTCGGACTCGGCGACAACCCCGCACGCGCGCTTGCGTCGCACGAGCTGGCCGCGCGGCGTTTCGACGAGACCCAAGGAGAGAAGTGAAGGAAGCCGTCGTCGCGGAGCGTTACGGCAGGGGCCAAGGGAAAGTGGCCATCACTACGACCGAACCACCGACACCAGCGACCTGGTACTACTCGATGTCGGCACCCTCGACACAGTCGCCAACATCCACCTACCCACCCGCGGGCCGCACGGCTTCCAAGGGAACTGGGTTCCGTCCGCCTGACCGCTATCGGGCTGCCGCTTCGCAGCCAAGTCTTTGACCGACATCACGACGAGAAGAGGACATCATGACCAGAGTCGGACCCGCAGACGAGTTGATGCCGGGGAGTCTCACACGCGCTGGGAAGTACGCCGTAGGCAACAACGGCGACTACTTCGCCGTATCGCGCAAGTGCAGGCACCTGGGAGGGGACCTCGACGAAGGAAACATCGACGCCGACGGCTGCGTCGTCTGCCCGTGGCACGCGGCTAAGTACGACGTGCAGACCGGCCGGATGGTTCGAGGCCCCCAAGGCATCTTCGCCAAGATCCCCGGCCTCGGCGCGCTGTTCAAGGCCCTGACAAGGGTCGTGCCGCTCGGTCGGGCAACCGTCGAAGTCCGCGAAGGCGACCTCCACGTCGTCGAGAATGCCTGATAGCTACGCCCGTCGCCGGACTCGCCACGTCATCGAAAGTACATCGCCTGCGACCTTCCGGAGAATTGTCTTGTAGGCCAGTTGTAGGCAAAGTCGGCATGGATGCGCTGGGACGTCGGTGGACGTGCGTGGAACCGAAATGTGCCTCTGACCTGCGGGTATACTGAAAGTTCAGCGTGGAGCGAGGGCCGGAATCACCTGTAGGTATAACTCATAACCCAGAGGTCGCAGGTTCAAATCCTGCCCCCGCTACAAAGTTCAGGCCCGGAATCCACGGATTCCGGGCCTGAAAGCATTCACGAGGATCCGCTCAGCCGGGCCGGTAGGCGCACCACGCGCCGGTCTGCACCGCGCCGGCAAGGTGGTCACCGAGTTCGGGATCCAGGTCAGTGACGCGGCGTACGGCATCACGGATCCGGGACGTGACCGCCTTCCTGGCGCGCTCGGCGTCGTCACCGAGCCGCCGGTCACGACCGCCGAGGCCGACTGCGGCCGCGAGCTCGTCGACCAGCGCCGCCCGCTCGTCCCGGGCGCGCTCGGCGCGGCCGAGGTCGCCCGCGACAGCCGCGTCGTCGATCTCCTCTTCGAGCTCCTCGAGTCGTCGCCGGTAGGAGGCCTTCGCCTGGGCATCGAGGACCGGATCGGCCCCCGATGTCGGCCGCCCCGACATGAGCTCGGTGGCGGCGACGTCCTGGCCGCGCCGCCCGACCAGGCAGGCGAGGTCGCGGATGCCCTTGCTGTCCGGGAGGTGAGCGGACCGACCCTGCCAGGTCAGGGTCCACACCTCGCCGGAGCGGACGAACCGCGGGATGTCTGAGCTCGCGACCTCGATCGACTCGCGGAGGCCGGCGGCGTGCTGCTGCCAGCGAGGCGCGCCGAGCGCGGCCGCCATGGTTGCCGCGGCGTCGTAGTGGCGGCGCGCCGCGTCGGCATCGTCGAGCGCCAGCGCCAGGTGGCCGAGGTAGAGGTCGACCGGTCCCCAGAACGACGCGCACCCGCCGACGACGACGTTCGTTCCGGCGTACGGCAACAGCTGCAGATAGGAGCGTTCGGCCTCCGTGGTGTGCCCGCCGACCGCCAGCGCCTCGGCCGCGAGCGCCTCGAACTCGAGGTCGTACTTGTCCACGGGGAGGACGTCGAGGGACAGGGTCTGCGCGATCCGGCGCGCCTCCTCGGGATCGCCCTCGGTCCGCAGCACCGCCGCGGTGAAGGCGTCGCGCATCGGGATCAGGTCGATCTGGTTCATCGTCTCCAGGAGGGCCAGTCGTTCCCCGGTGAAGAGCGACAGGGGCCACTGCAGGGTGCCGTGGACACCGGCCGCGTCCGGGATCCCGATCCGCGTGCCGAGTGCGTACGCCGCCGCGCTCGCCTCACGCGCCTCGTCGACCGCGCCGGTGATCAGCCGTAGCGTCGCCGAGCGGCTCAGGGCCTCCCAGCGGCCGCGCGCGTGCCCGAGGTACTCCTCCTCGCGGCAGTAGTGCGCGAGCTCGACGAGGCCCCGCCGGTCGTTGGTCTCCAGCAGGCACGCGGCCCGAAGGACGCGTGCCTGGGCCGCCAGCTCGGTGTCGCCCGCCGCGACGGCGGCCTCGGCCATCTCGGCCACGACGGGCAGTCGGGCCCCCGCGGTGCCGGCGTTCCACATGGCGTCGTGCAGCGCGAGCAGGCAGGTCGCGAGCACCCGGGGGTTGTCGGTGAGCTCGCGCGCGGCGCGGACGGCCGCCTCGGCCGTGTGCTGCCACTCCTCGGCCGGCCCGTTCGCGTGCCTGTGCTCGCGGGCGAGGGCCGCGAGCAGGAGTGCCCGTTCGGGGGTCCCGCTCTCCACCGCCTCGGTGGCCTCCTCGAGGAGCCCCACCTGGGTGTCGTGGTCGCCGCGCGCGCCGACCTGGTGCAGCCCCAGCGCGGCGGCGGTCAGCGCGTCGACGTCACCCACGGCCCGCGCGCCCGCAGCCGCCGTCAGGAACGACCCGCGCGCGGCGGGGTCGCCCGCCCGCAGCTCCGCCTCCGCCACGGAGAGGAGCAACCGGGGGTCGGGGCCTGCAGAGAGCTCGAGCGCCCGACGGTGGAGCCGGACGGCCTCCTCGTGACCGAGCCGGGTCGTGGCTTCGGCAGCGGCGCGCGAGAGCCAGGCAACGGCGAGCTGCGCACGGTGATCGTCGTGGGCGGTCGGCGTCTCGGGCACCGCGGCAGCGAGGTGGGCCGCGATCCGCCCGGCCGGTGCGGCGCCGTCGGCGGCTGTCAGCTCGATCCACGCCTCGGCCACCGTGCCGTGCCGGGCGCGGCGGTCCTCCGCCGTCAGCTCCGCGAGCACCGCCTCCCGATAGAGGTCGTGGACGAACGGGCGGTCGGGCTCCGGGCCTTCCTCGACCAGCACCCGGGCCATTCGTGCCTCGGTGAGGAGCCTCGCGATCTCAGGTCCCGGCACGCCCGTCGCCCGATGGAGCAGAGCCGGATCGGTCGTGTCCGCCACCGCGACCACGCCGAGCAGCTCGCGGCAGGTTCCGGTCAGGGGCGTCAGCCGCTGGCGGAGTGTCTCGGTCACCGTGGCCGGGAGGGCGCGGCTGTCGGTCGCGCCGGTGCCACGCGCGACCATCAACCGCGCGAGCTCCCTCACGAAGAGCGGGTTGCCGGCCGTCCGCGACCGGAGGACATCGGCGTCGAGCTGCCCCGGGGCCGTCCCGGTGATCGTCGTGACGAGTCCGGTGACGGCCTCGGAGTCGAGGCCGCCGAGCGTGATGCCCTCGGCGTTCGCAGCAAGGCGATCGAGCGTCGCCGGGGCCTCGACGTCGCGGTAGGTGCCGATGATGAGCAAACGCTGCCCGCCGATCTGACGGGCCGCGACGTCGAGCAGCTCCAGCGACGGCTGGTCGGCCCAGTGGAGGTCGTCGAGGACCATGACCGCGCCGGTCTCACCGGCGAGGGTGGCGAGCGCGCCGATCACGCTTTCGTGCAGTTCGAACCGGGCTGTCGCGTCGTCGGCGGCGACGACTCCGCTGCCACCCTCGAGCAGGGTCAGGGCCCGGTGCGCGTCCTCGTCCAGCGCCCGCACCACCTGCGACCACGGCCAGTACGCCGGAGCGCCGCCGCCCGGGGGACAGGACGTCCAGATGACCCGCGCCCCGCGGCCGCGGGCGATCGCGCCCACCTCCCGGACCAGGGCGGTCTTGCCGATGCCCGGGTCACCGGTCACGAGCAGCAGCCGACCGGCACCGGCGAGCGCCTCGTCGAGAGCGCCGACGGCGACAGCCAGCGCCGGTTCGCGGCCGACCAGCCGACCACCCATGCTCGCGGCCATGTCACGCATTCTGCTCCGTTGCGGCCCGCTCAGGGGCGCAGTTGGAGGAGCAGGTTCATCGGCGCCTCGACGTCGAGCCGCGTCACCCTCGCGAAGCCCGCGGCGGCGGCTGTCTCGCGCAGCTTCACCTCGCCGGCCACGGTCCCCAGTGGGTGCCCTTCCTGCGCGACGCCATTGGGGGTGCAGACGGTGGTGGAGACCGAGTACCAGAGCCGGCCGACCGGCGTCAGGTTGTCCTCGAGCGAATCGCCGGCAGCAGGCTCGATCAGCAGGACGGAGCCCTCGGGGCTGAGTGCCTCGCGGGCGTGCACCAGGGCCCCGACGGGGTCGCCCAGGTCGTGCAGGCTGTCGACGAACGTGATCAGGTCGTACGCCGTACCGGGGTAGTCCTTCGCGGTCGCCACCTCGGCGTGGACCCGGTCGCCGACCCCCGCGTCGGTCGCGGTGCTCCTGGACCGGGCGATCGACGCGTCGTGGTAGTCGAAGCCGTAGACGGTCGCGCCGGGGTAGAGCCGGGCGAGCGCGGTGGCCATGCCGCCGTACCCGCAGCCGACGTCCGCGACCTTGCCGCCAGCAGCGAGGAGCGCGTCGCCGCCGTCCATCGCGGCCAGCCAGGCGGGCAGGAACGGGATGACGCTCGCGTCGCTGATGCCCGCCATCGCCTCCCAGTGCTCGGGAGACCGCTCGTGCCAGCCGAAGCCCTGCCCGGTGGCGAACCGGTCCCGGAACCTGGCCAGGTCTGCGCCCATCACGGCCATGCCCTCGCCGAACGCCGAGAACAGCGCCGTCGTGGCGTCGTCGGTGAGCACCGCAGCGACGGCGCCGGGCAGCGTGAAGGTCCCGGTGTTCGCGTCGTACTCGACATAGCCGGCCGCGGCCTGGGCGGCGAGCCACTCCCGGGTGTAGGGCTCGACCGTGCCCATCCGGTCCGCCAGCTCCGACGGCGTGACCGGCCCCGCCGCGGCCATCGCCTTCCAGGCGCCCGAGCTGATGCCGAGGAGCACCGTCGTCACGCCGATCGCGGCGGCGAAGTCACCCATCACCTTCTCCATCGCCTCTCCCACTGCCTCCTGGTCCACCTCGGGTCGTACGTCGGTCGTCATCAGCCTCTCCTGTCGTCCGGCGGTCGTGGTCGGCCGCTCGTCCCAGAGGCGCCAGATCGGATCTGGCGGGCGCCAGACGGCTTCTCGCGCCCAGGGAGTGAGGAATCAGAACCGATACCCAGGACCACCAGGAGGAGCCATGAAGACCCAGGTGACGATCCCGCCGCTCGTGCGACCGGGCACTGACGAGGAGGTGGCAGGCGCGTACGCCGCGGCGTACGCGAGCGCCGACTTCGAAGCGCTGCGAGAGATCCTCGCGCCGGACGTGGTGTCCCGGCTGCTGATGCCGGGAGACTTCCGCACGCTCCACGGCGCCGAGGCGTTCGTGGACGAGCTGGCCGGAGCGGTCTCGCAGGTGGATGGCTGGCGGCCGCATTCCTGGTCGGTGGTGGCGATCGGCGAGAAGTTCGCAACCCGGTCCCGGCTGGTGCTCGAAGTCGGCGGCGGCCGGTTCCAGCTGGAGCATCAGGAGGTGGTCGCGGTCCGGGACGGACGGGTCGTGGCGATCGACGGCGTGTGCAGCGGGTTCCGGCCGGTCGACACCCACCGGTCCGCGGTCCGATGAACGCGCTCACCGCCCGGTCGGCGCGGGTGTCGGGCCTCCAGGTCGAGGTGGTGGGCGAGGGGCCGCCGCTGCTGGTGGCGCACGGCGGGCCGGGGGCCAACCACGTTCTCTACCGGACGCTGGACGCGCTCGCCGTGGGGCGCCAGCTGGTCTTCTGGGACCACCGGGGCCACGGCCGGTCCGAGGCGCTGCCGGAGCGGCAGGTCGAGATCGCCGACTTCGCCGCCGACGTCGTAGCGGTCGCGGACGGTCTGGGGATCGAACGGTTCGCCCTGTTCGGCCACTCCTTCGGCGGCTGGGTCGCCCAGGAGGCTGCCCTGCGGCATGCGGACCGGATCGACGCGCTGGTGCTGGCGGGGACCACGCCCGGTCAGCTCGGGGCGAGCGAGTCGCCCGACGACGACCAGGGACCACCGCCGCCGGCGGAGATCGTCCGGCTGATGGGGACGATGCCGGCCACCGACGAAGAGGCGGCCGCACAGTATCGAGCCCTCGGCCCCTACTTCGCGCGTACGGCGGACCCGACCATCCTGGCCGCCGCGCTGGGGGAGACGCCGCCCTCGGCGGCGTCGATGGTGAGGGTGTTCGAGGCACTCGGCCGGTGGAGCTCGGTCGACCGGTTGGACCGGATCACCTGCCCGACCCTGGTCGTCGCCGGACGGTACGACGACTTCTGCTCGCTCGCCCAGCACGAGCGCATCGCCCGACGGATCACCGGCGCGGAGCTGGCGGTGTTCGAGCGGAGCGGGCACTTTCCCTGGCTGGAGGAGCCGGACGTGTTCTTCGAGCGGATCGGGGGATGGCTGGACGACAAGTTCGGGAGCGTCGGCGCCGCCACGGCAATCTGACCGCCACCGTCCCGAGCATCTCGGCGACCACCTCGTCGATGCTTCAGGACCGGTCAAGAAGTGGTCGGATGGCCTCGGCCGTGGCCCGGGCCACGCCGGTGGGCAGGCCGGGCCGCGCGCAGACGTAGAGCCGGATCGGCTCGGGTGCGGGCAGGTCCTCACGACGGACCAGGCCGGCGGGGGTCTGGCCGAGGGTGGCCATCAACGCGACGCCAACCCCGGCGCCGACGGCCGCCTGGACGCCGGCGAGCTGCGTCGCCTCCGACCCGATGATCGCGGGCACGCCATGGGCAGCAAGTGTCTCGAGGGCGCGGCTGCGCAGGGCGCAAGGGCTGTCGAAGGCCACCACGGGCAGCCGGTCCGGTGCGGCCGGTGGGGTCCAGGTGGGGGAGGAGTACCAGGCGAGCTCGAGGTCTCCCACGGGCAGCGCGTGCGGGTCGTTCGCGTTGAGCATCAGGGCGAGGTCGATCGATCCGGCGGCCAGTCCCTCACGGAGCCGGGTGCCGCGGTCGATGCGGAACCGGAAGCCGAAGGCCCCTTTCTCCTCGAGAGCGGCGGCGAGCGAGGGGAGGAGCTGGGCGGCGGCGTGCTCGGTCGACCCGATCGTGATCTGTTGGACCTGGTCGACCGCGAAGGCCCCCAGCGCGTCGTCATGGGCAGCGAGGATCTGGCGGGCATGGCCGACGAGCCGTTCGCCGCTGGACGTGAACCGCGATCCTCGGCCGTGCTTCTCGACGAGCTTGGCGCCCACGACGGCTTCGAGGCGTCGTACGTGCTGGCTCACGGCGCCCTGGCTGAGGTGCAGGTGCGTGGCCGCGTGCTGGAAGCCGCCGCGGTCCGCGATGGCGACCAGGCTGCGCAGCGGTCCAATGTCAAGAAACTTGGTCACCAAACAAGAGTAACCGCTACCGATCACGTCCCGTGATCGGTTCGGATCATGAACCCTCCTTGGACCGCCCTCGCTAACTCAAGTAGTTTGATAGACAAACATCAACTCGTGCGAGGGAGCAGATCGACATGGCGTCGAACCGGCAGATCCACCTGGGTGCGGTGCCGTACGGCACCGGCGGCCCGGGCAGCCACACGTTGTGGCTGGACCCGGAGATCCCCGGTGATGCAAGCGTCAACGTCGCGTGGTTCACCGAGATCGCCCAGCTGGCCGAGCGCGGCCGTTTCGACCTGCTCTTCATCGTGGACAGCCAGTTCATCACGCCGTACTCGCCACCCCACTACCTCAACCGACTCGAGCCGCTGACCCTGCTCAGTGCCCTCGCCACCCAGACCAGCCGCATCGGCCTGGTGGGTACGGCGACGACGAGCTTCAACAGCCCGTTCAACCTGGTCCGCCGGCTCGGTTCCCTCGACCTGATCAGTGGCGGCCGGGCGGGCTGGAACGTCGTGACCACCGGTGACGCAGGGACGGCGTCCAACTACGGGCTCGAGGAGCACTACGACTACGACACCCGCTACGGCAGGGCGCAGGAGTTCGTCGAGCTGGCCCGGGCGCTGTGGGACTCCTACGAGGACGACGCGTTCGTCCGGGACCGGGAGAGTGGGGTCTTCCTGGATCGCACCAAGCAGCACGTGCTGAACCACGAGGGCGAGCACTTCAAGGTCCGGGGCCCCCTCAACCTGGTGCGCTCCGCCCAGGGCCACCCGGTCGTGTTCCAGGCGGGTGACTCCGACCAGGGGCGTGACCTCGGAGCCAGCGTGGGGGAGGGCATCTTCACCCACGCGCCGGACATCCCCGCCGGCCAGGCCTTCTACGACGACATCAAGACCCGCGCCCGGACCAGGTTCGGTCGCAACCCGGACCACCTCGTGATCATGCCCGGCATCAAGGTCGTCGTCGGCGACACCGACGAAGAGGCCCGCGAGATCGAGGCGTTCAACAACGACCGCGACCACACCTTCTCCGCGGCTCTCGCCGAGTTCGGCCGTCCCTTCGGATGGCACGACTTCACGCAGTACGACCTCGACGCGCCGTTCCCGGCGGAGACCCTCGAGCTCGGCCGCCGGTCGTTCTTCACCCAGGCGAAGGCGGTCACCGAGCGCGCGATCGAGAACGGGTGGACCCTGCGCCAGACGGTCGAGGCCACCCGCTACTTCCGCAAGAGCGAGTTCGTCGGTTCGCCCACGACGGTCGCCGACAAGCTCATCGAATGGTGGGACGCCCGCGCCTGCGACGGCTTCAACATCGGCGTCGACCACCCGGCCAACTTCCGCCGCTTCGTCGACGACGTCGTGCCGATCCTCCAGGAGCGCGGTGTGTTCCGCGCCGACTACGAAGCAACGACCTTGCGTGGGCATCTCGGGTTGCCCGTCCCGGTCAACCGTCACGCTGCGGCCCGCGCGGCCAGCGAGACGGCCTGAACCCCGGGCGTCCGGCTGCACCCGCCGGGCGCCCGGTCCCACCACACCGAAACACCTCAACCCGAAAGCAGATCTCGATGTCCCTCCGTTCCCGTCCGCCTGCAACGAACCTGAACCGCCGTACCTTCCTGGGCGCCAGCCTGGGCGCGGGCCTGATCCTGGCGCTGGAAGCATGCGGCGGTACGTCGTCCGGTACTGGCTCCGGCAGCGGCTCGGGCACCATCAAGTGGGCCTGGCAGCTGCCGACGACGTGGGACCCGGTCACCTCGTCGGCAGGCTCGGACGTCCAGATGCTCGCCCTGGCCTACGACCCAATCACCGCGCTGGACCAGGAGGGCAACGCCATTCCGTGGTTGGCCGAGTCGTGGAAGTACGACGCCTCGGGCAAGCGGGTGACCTTCACCTTGCGCTCCGGCCTGAAGTTCAGCGACGGCAGCCCCCTCGACGCCACCGCCGTCGCGAAATCGATCGAACGCGGTCGCACCCAGGACGGCTCCCTCATCGCGCCGCAGATGAAGACGATCAAGAAGGTCTCGGCATCGGGCGCCCGTGACGTCGTGGTGGAGCTGAGCGAGGTCGACTACCAGTACCCCTTGCTGTTCGCAGGCAAGACCGGCATGGTCGTCAACCCCGCGGTCTTCGAGAAGGACGCGGCGTCGCTCGCCACGCAACCTGCGGGTTCGGGCCCGTTCCAGGTGACCAAGTACACCCAGAACGACCACGCCTCGGCGAAGAAGAACCCGAACTTCCTGGCCGCGGACGAGATCAAGGTCGACGCCTTCGAGCTCTACCCGCAGGCAGACCCGGCCACCGTCGTCGCGTCCGTCCAGTCGGGCCAGTACAACCTCGCCCGGATCGGCGGCGCACAGGTGCAGCAGGCCAAGGACGCCGGACTGGACGTCCAGATCCTGGAGTCGATGTTCGTCAGCGTCCTGGACGTCCACGCAGGCAAGGCCCCGTTCGACGACCCGGCCGTCGTGGAGGCGCTGAAGTTCGCGATCGACCGGGAGAAGATCAAGGAGGTCGCCAACTTCGGCATCGGCGACGTCAACTACCAGCCCTTCCCGCCGGGGTACGTCGGCTACAACCCCGCGCTTGCGGACGTCTACGCCCACAACCCGGACAAGGCGCGCCAGATCCTGGCCGATGCCGGCTACACCAAGCCGGTCCCGGCGGTGTTGACCAGCTCCGGGTTCGCGCCGGCCGCTGTCGAGCTGATCCAGGCGCAGCTCAAGGAGGTCGGGATCGAGGTCAGGATCGAGACCATCCCCCAGACACAGCACACCCAGCTCGTCTACATCGAGCACTCGAAGGCGCTGGCCTACGACGGGTTCGCGGGTCGCGAGTCCCCGGTGCAGGCCTTCCAGGTGCTGTTCGGCGCCGAAGGGCTGATGAACCCGAACCGTCAGTCCAACGCGGATCTCGAGGCCCAGCTCAAGAAGGTCAAGGAGACGCCGACCGACGACCCGGGCTACCCGGCACTGCTCCAGGAGGCCACCCGGATCGCGGTCACCACCTATCCGAACACCTTCCTGTACCTGACGCCGTCGATCATCGCCCGCAAGGGCGTCTCCGAGCTGCCGAAGTCCCCGAGCCTGCGCCGCTTCGAGGGGGTGTCCACGTCATGAGCGTGGCCGCTCCCGCCCGGCCGGTGACCATCACGGTCACCGGCCGCGGGACGGTGGCGGGCGTCGTACGACGCACCACGCCGTGGTTGCGGTCCCTGGCCGGTTCCCTCGCCATCACCATCACGGTGCTCCTCCTCGCCTCGGTGATCACCTTCGCGCTCGGCGCCCTCAGCGACAGCAACCCGGCGGCCGCGGCGCTGGGGGAGACCGCCACGCCGGAGGACATCGCCCGCCTCAACCACGAGTTCGGCCTCGACCGACCGCTGGTCGTGCAGTACTTCAGCTGGGTGGGCAACGGACTCACCGGAGACCTCGGCCGGTCGTGGTTCACGACCATCCCGGTCGCCGACAGCATCCGCGCCGCGCTGCCCGTGGACCTGTCGATCGCCGCCTTGGCCCTGGCCCTGGCGATCGTCATCGGCGGTGGTGCCGGCATCGGCGCCGCGCTCAGCAACGGCGGTGTGTTCGACCGCGCGGTCACGCTGGTGTGCTCCCTGCTGGGCACCCTGCCGCCCTTCGTCATCGGCATGGCCCTGATCGTCGTGTTCTCCGTCAAGCTCGAGCTGCTGCCCGCCGGCGGCTACGTCCCGATCGGGGTCGACCCCGTGCAGTGGCTGCGGTTCTCGATCCTGCCCGGCCTGGCCCTGAGCCTCGACGTGGCCGCTTCGATCGCACGCCAGCTGCGGACCTCGCTCACCGGCGAGCTGCGTGAGAACTATGCGGTCGGTGCGGAGATGCGCGGATTCGGGCGGCGCCGCGTGCTCTTCGGGCACGTCCTGCGCAACGCGGCCGGCCCGACGCTGGCCGTGATCGGTCTCGCCATCCCGCTGATCATCGGCGGCGCGGTGATGACGGAGAAGCTCTTCGGGCTTCCCGGTGTCGCCCAGCTCGCCCTGCAGTCCGCCGAGCGCGGTGACGTCCCGGTCGTTCTCGGGACCCTGCTGGTCACGGCCGTGGTGGTCGTCATCGCCAGCCTGGTGATCAACGTCCTGCAGACGCTGCTCAACCCGGTCGCCCGCCGTGGCGACGGCACGGCGGGGGTGGCCCGATGAGGACCCTCGCAGCCCTGTGGCGGGTGCCGAGCGCACGCCTTGCCCTCGTCATCCTGTTCGGTGTCGGTTTCCTTGCGCTCTTCGGCGGCGCCCTCGCCCCGCACGACCCGCTCCATCAGTACACCGACGAGGTCCTGCAGGGTCCCAGCGCGAGCCACCTCCTCGGGACCGACTACGTCGGCCGTGACGTGCTCAGTCGCCTGATGGAGGGGACCCGCCTCTCGGTGGTCGGTGCGGTCGAGGCGGTGCTCATCGGCGGACTCCTCGGGGTACCGGCCGGACTGGCATCGGCCTGGCTCGGGCCGCGCCTGGAGTGGATCACGCTCCGCACGAGCGACACCCTCGTGGTCCTGCCGTTCACGGTCTTCGCCATCGCGGTGGCCGGCACGCTCGGCAACGGGTTGCAGCAGGCCATGGTCGCGATCGGCGTCCTCATCAGCCCGGTCTTCTATCGCGTGACCCGTGCCGCGACGCTCGGCCTTCGCAAGGTGCAGTACGTCGAGGCCGCCGAGCTGATGGGTGCCACCGAGTGGTGGACCCTGCGTCGGCACATCTGGAGCAAGGTCCTGCCGAACGTCGCGGTGACAGCTGCCCATGCCACCGGATCTGCGCTGCTCGTGGTGGCCTCGCTGGCGTTCCTCGGCCTCGGCGTCACCCCGCCGGCGCCGACCTGGGGCGGGATGCTGTCGTCCGACCTGGGCTACCTCGCCCAGCAACCCTGGGCGCCCGTGTTCCCGGCGCTGCTCATGATGGCGACCGTCGGCTCCCTCAACCTGCTGGCCGACGCGATCCGCGATGCCACCGGAGCCACCGAGGCGCCCCGGCGCCGTACCCGAATCGTCTCGTCCGCCCCTGCCCGAAAGGAGCATTCCGATGTCGTCCCCGCATGAGGAGACCCGCGTGCAGAACACGCTGGAGGTCAACGAGCTCCAGGTCTCGGTCGCCGACGGGCTCGTCGCCGTCCACGACGTGTCCTTCGCGATCCGTCGGGGTGAGTCGGTCGGGCTGGTCGGTGAGTCGGGCAGTGGCAAGACGCTCACCTGCCGTGCCGTCCTCGGACTGCTCCCCGCCACCGGTCGGGTCGACGCCGGCCGCATCGTGCTCGGTGCGGGCACCGACGCGGTGGAGCTCACCGGGGCGCGACGATCGACGTGGGACCAGGTCCGGGCGGTGCGCATCGGCGCGGTGTTCCAGGACCCGGCGTCGTACCTCAACCCCTCCCTCACCGTCGGCCACCAGCTGGCCGAGCAGCTGCGGGTCAAGGGCGGCCTGTCGCGGCGGGCCGCGCAGCTTCGCTCGATCGAGCTCTTCGACGAGGTCGGCCTGCACGACCCGGCGAACGTGTTCCACCAGTACCCGCACCAGCTCTCGGGCGGCATGCTGCAGCGCGTCCTGATCGCCATCGCGGTGTCGTGCGAGCCGGAGCTGCTCATCGCCGACGAGGCGACCACTGCCCTGGACGTGGTGATCCAGGCCGAGATCCTGGCCCTGCTGCGCCGGCTGCGGGACACGCACGGCCTGTCCCTGCTCCTGGTCACCCACGACCTCGCCGTCGTCGCCGAGAGCTGCGACCGCATCCTCGTCATGTACGGCGGCCAGGTGGTGGAGAGCGGACCGACGGACCAGGTGCTGCGCGATCCCCAGCACCCGTACACCCAGGCACTCATGGGAGTCGCGACGATCGGCAGCTGGCACCGGCGCCGGCTCGACGTGATCCCCGGCCAGCCGCCGGCGGCCGGCGAGCAGATGCCGGGATGCCGGTTCGCGCCACGGTGCGCCCACGCCATGGCGGCCTGTGTGACCGGCCCGGTGCCGGTCGCCGATCTCGGGGGAGAGCGGACCAGCCGCTGCGTCCTCGCGGACCCGCTGGCACGGGACACAAGCACGACGACGGCACAGGCGGTGTCGGCATGACGACGACCCAGGAACGGCCCCTGGTCACGGCGACCACACCGGAGTCGGCGCCCCTGCTGAGCGTCCGCGGCCTGTCGGTCTCCTACGCGCCACCGCGCAAGGGCACCCACCTCGGCACCGGTGCCGCACTCGTCGAGGCAGACCTCGACATCCGGTCGGGCGAGATCGTCGGCATCGTGGGCGAGACCGGTTCGGGCAAGACCACCCTCGCCCGGGCAACGGTCGGCCTGGTCGCACCCGCCGCAGGCACGATCGAGTTCGCGGGACAGGACATCGGTGGCCTGCGTGGCCGCGCCCGCCGGGCGTTCCGGCGTTCCGGGCAGGTCCAGCTGGTGTTCCAGGACCCGCTGCGTTCACTGGACCCCGACCTGACGGTCGCCAGCATCGTGCGGGAGCCGCTCGACATCGCGGGCACCCTGCCCCGGGCCGA
Organism: Nocardioides sp. CPCC 206347; assembly: GCF_048654605.1. Classification (NCBI taxonomy): domain Bacteria; kingdom Bacillati; phylum Actinomycetota; class Actinomycetes; order Propionibacteriales; family Nocardioidaceae; genus Nocardioides; species Nocardioides sp. CPCC 206347. Next base: position 648,534 of record NZ_JBMCYZ010000001.1, on the reverse strand, counting down.
GCGCGACCAGCGGGTGCGCGAGTCGCTGCGCCTGGTCGGCCTCGAGCCGGACGAGGTGCTGCTCCGGCGGCCACGGCAGCTCTCGGGCGGCCAGCGCCAGCGGGTCTCCCTCGCCCGCGCCATCGCGACCCGACCCCGGCTCCTCTACTGCGACGAACCGGTGTCCGCGCTGGACGTGTCCAACCGCAACCTCGTGCTCAACCTCCTCGAGCAGCTGCGCACCGAGCTCGACCTGGCGGTCGTGATCATCGCGCACGACCTCAGCTCGCTGGCCGGCATCGCCGACCGCGTCGCGGTCTTCTACCGGGGCAGGCTCGTCGAGCAGGGCCCGATCCGCGCGGTGCTCGAGGACCCGGCACATCCGTACACCGCGTTGCTCACTGCTTCAGCGCCCAGCGTGGTCCAGGAGGACCGGCTCCGGCCCGATCAGCTGAAGCCGGCGCCCGACGCACCGGCCCGGCCGGTCGACGGTGGGTGCGTCTTCGCCCATCGCTGCCCGTTCGTCCACGACGCCTGCGCCGAACAGCCCGCACCCGCGCGCGTGCCCGACGCACCTGCCCGGCTCGCGTCGTGCCAGGACGCGGTCACCTGGCGTGACCGGCTCGACCAACCCCACCCCCCGCTACGAGAGGCCACCTCATGACCCACGACCCCCGCTACCACGACGTCGAGATCCTCGGCATGATCGGCACCGCGGATGCCTCCGAGATCCGGCCCGGCAACGCCGCGGTCGTCGATGCCGACTACACCGCGCGCTTCGCACGGGCGCACGAGGACGGCGGCTTCGACCGGGTCCTGATCGGCTACGGCTCCGGATGGGCCGAAGGCAGCCAGGTCGCCGCCTTCGCCGCCGCCCACACCGAGCGGCTCGGCCTGCTCGTCGCGCACCGGCCGGGCGTCGTACACCCGACCCTGGCGGCGCGCACCTTCAGCACGCTCGACCAGTTCAGCAAGGGGCGGGTGGCGCTGAACATCGTCACCGGCAGCACCGACACCGAGCAACGGCGGGAGGGCGACTACCTGCCGCACGACGAGCGGTACGACCGCACCGACGAGTACCTCCAGGTGCTCCGCACCACGTGGGACACCAAGGGACCACGGGACTTCGAGGGTCGCTACTACCGGTTCGAGGGCGCCACTCCGCAGGTGTTCCCCTACCAGGACCGTCATCTGGAGCTGTTCTTCGGCGGGAGCTCGCCCGCGGCGAACGTCGTCGGTGCGCGGCACGCCGACACCTACATGCTGTGGGGCGAGCCGTTGAAGGAGACGGGCGACCAGATCGCCGCCGTCACGCAGCGGGCTGCCGAGGCAGGACGTCCGCAGCGGCCGAGGATCTCGGTCTCCTTCCGGCCGATCCTCGGCGCGACCGACGAGGCCGCCTGGGAACGGGCGCACGGCATCGTGGACACCATCAACGGTGCCGCCGGAGCCCAGTTCCGGCAGAAGGTCGGGCTGCTGCACCCGCAGGGCCGGGCCCCGGAGAACACGGGCTCGCAGCGGTTGCTGGCCGTGGCCGAGAAGGGCGACCTGCACGACCGTTGCCTGTGGACCCCGACGACGAAGGCCGTGGGCGGCGGGGGCAACTCCACCGCCCTGGTCGGCTCGCCCGAGACCGTGGCTGCCGCGATGCTCGACTACGTCGAGATCGGCGTCGACACCGTGCTGATCCGCGGCTACGACCCGCTGCAGGACGCGATCGACTACGGCCGCGACCTCCTTCCGCTGGTCCGGCAGGAACTCGCGCACCGCGCCGCCACCCGCCGTACGGACACCGAAAGAGCGGCCGTCTGATCCATGAGGCCACTGGAAGGAGTGCGGGTCGTCGAGCTGGCGCACGTCGCCGCCGGACCGTTCACGGGCATGCTGCTCGCGGACCTCGGTGCCGACGTGGTCAAGGTCGAGCCGCCGAGCGGGGACCAGATGCGAGCCTGGCCGCCGTTCGCCGACGACGGCGAGGAGCGGTTCAGCCACAACTTCGCATCGGTGAACCGCAACAAGCGATCGGTCGTCGCCGACCTCAAGGACCCGGTCGACCTGGCCCGGGTGGGCGAGCTGGTCGCCGCAGCCGACGTGGTCGTGGAGAACTACCGGCCGGGCGTGCTCGATCGGCTCGGGCTCGGCTACGACACGGTGCGCGAGGGCCACCGCGGACTCGTCTACTGCTCGATCTCGGGGTACGGGCTGACCAGCCCGTACGTCGACCACGGCGCCTACGACGTCGTCATCCAGGGCATGTCGGGCCTGATGAGCGTCACCGGGGAACCGGACGGTGGCCCGGTCAAGGCGGGCGTGCCGGTCGGCGACTTCACCGCCGGTCTCTACGCGGCGTACACCATCGCGGCCCTGCTTCCCCAGGTCCGCAACAGCGGTACGTCGACGCGCATCGACTGCCCGATGCTCGATTGCCTCCTGGGCGTCTCCGCGCTCCAGACCAGCGAGTACTGGGGCTCCGGGATCGAGCCGCGCCGCCTCGGCACGGCCCACCCTCGCAACGCGCCGTACCAGGGCTTCGCTGCCGCCGACGCCGCCTTCACGGTCGCCGCCGGCAACGACCGGCTCTGGGCCGCGGTCGCCGAGGTCGTCGGCCTGCCCGAGCTCGCCGACGACCCGCGCTTTCGCCACCAGCTGGACCGGGTGCGCCACCAGCACGACCTCGAGGGGCTGCTCCAGGCCCGATTCGCCGAGGAGAAGCGGGACCACTGGATCACCGCACTACGGGCGCGGGGAGTCCCGTGCGGACCGATCAACACCTTCGGAGAGATCCTCGCCGACCCGCACGTCGAGGTCACCGGACTGGTCGCCACCGCGGACGTCCCGGTCGCGGGCCCGACGCCGACCGTCGTCTTCCCGGTCCGCGTCGAGGGCCTGACCGCGCGCCTCGACCGCGGCGCACCACGACTGGGCGCCGACGCCGACGTGTACGACGAGTGGGTGAACCGATGACGCTCCTGCTCGAACGGGGGGAGACCTGGACGGTCACCCTCGACCGGCCGACCCGCGCGAACGCGCTGAGCGCTGAGCTGGTCGAGGACCTGCTCGACGTCGTCGCGGAATCCGCTGCGGCCCGGCCCGCCGCTCTGGTGCTGCGCGGCAACGCCCGGCACTTCGCGGCCGGCTTCGACCTCGACGGGCTGGCACAGGAGACCGACGCGACCCTGGCGCACCGGTTCCTGCGGATCGGGCTCCTTCTCGAGCGGCTGCTCGCAGCACCGCACCTCACTGTCGCCGTCGCCGAGGGCGCCGCCGTCGGCGCCGGAGCCGACCTCGTCCTGGCCTGCGACCACCGGCTGGTGGACCCGGGGGTGACCTTGCGCTTCCCGGGCTCGGCCTTCGGCGTCGCGCTGGGCACCGTACGTCGCGCTGAGCTCGGCGACCGGCTGGTCACCGGCGCGCCGGTGTCGCTCGATAGCGCGCTCCGCGCCGATCGACCGCCACGACCTCGCCACGACGCGGACGCGGAGCTCGCGGCCCTGGCCCGCTCGGTCGCCGTACCCGGGTTGCGGGACCGGATCGCGGCCTACGCCGCGTCGACCCACCTGCCCAGAACGAAGGAATTCGCATGACCCAGCACCCCACCCCGACCCCGACCGTCCCGGTCACCAGCGACGTGCCCGAGATCGAGGCCTTTGCCTCCCGGGTGGCGGATCTGGTGGCCAGCGGCCTGGACGAGCACGCCCTCACGGCGGCGATCCGCGACGACCTCGCGGACACGCTTGCGGCAGGCTTCGACCTGCCGCTGGACAAGACACGTCCCGATCCCGAGCGCTACGTCATGTACCCGCTCCACGTCGCGGCGGACGGGTCCTTCTCCATCGCCAGCGCGGTGTGGAACGTCGGCCAGGGCACGCCCGTGCACGGCCACGAGACCTGGGGCGTCGTCGGGATCCACCGTGGCGTCGAGGTGGAGACCCGCTTCGAGAAGCCGACCAGGCCGGACCTGCCCCTCGTCGCAGAAGGCACCGAGGAGTGGGGCGCCGGCCAGGTGACCGTGTGCTGCACGACCGACGACGACGTGCACCAGGTCCGCTGCGGCGGCGACGAGCCCGTCGTCGGCATTCACGTCTACGGCGCCGACATCGGCACCCTGCCCCGTCGCTCGTACGACCCCGACACGGGAGCCGTGCACTGGTTCACATCCACGTGGGCCCGCTAGAGGAGAGAGAACGATGACCGTGACTTCCTGGAACGAACCCCACGGGGGGACCCCGCGCGGCACCCTGATCGTGTTGCCCGGCCGTGGTGAGACGGCGGCGTCGTACGAGCGCTTCGGCCGCCGGATCTCCGCCGATGCCTGGCGGGTGCGGCTGGTGCCCGTCGACCTCGACGACCTCGAGGGCACGCGGGTGCAGGTCGAGAAGCTGCTCGTCGACGAGTCGATGCCCGCGCCCAAGGTGCTGGTCGGCGCTGACTCCGGCGCGACCGTGGCCGTACTGCTTGCGCCGACGTTGCCGGTGGACGGGCTCGTCGTCGCCGGCATCGCATTGCCGGGCGCCCCCAGCGTCGACACCTGGGAAGCGGAGATCGAGGCGCGGAGCGCGTGCCCGGTGCACCGTCGCGTCATCGCGGAGGACAGCGGGTTCGCCCGCGGTGCCCTCAACCGCCCGCTGCCGTGGTCCTCGATCGAGCTGACAGCGCCCCGCAAGCCGGTGCTCGTGCTGCACGGGTCGTCCGATCCGGTCACCTCGTCCGACGAGGCCCTTTCGCTGTACGACGGTGTCCCGGAGGTGCGGGCACGACTGGTCAACGGGGGTCGGCACGACATCCTCAATGACGCATCGCACCGCTCGGTGGCCGCGACGATCGTGCTCTTCCTGGAGTCGCTCAAGCTGGGTCCCGAGCTGCCCGACATCGTCAGCGCGCCGGTCGCGAGTGGCGTCCGATGAGCACGCTTGCCACGAATCCGAAGCTGACGACCAACCAGGACCTCGACCCGGACCGGCTCCGCGAGGCCTTCGGATTCTTCCCGAGCGGCGTGGTGGCGGTGGCGGCCGAGATCGACGGGCGCCCGGTCGGGCTCGCCGCCAGCTCCTTCACGTCGGTGAGCCTGGACCCGCCCCTCGTCTCGGTGAACCTCGCCGTCGCGTCGAAGACCTGGCCCGCCCTGCGCACGGCCCCGCGTCTCGGCGTCACCGTCCTGGCCGACCACCACGCGGCCGTGTGCCGCCAGCTCGCCGGGCCCGTCGCCGCCCGGTTCGCCGGAGTCGCCTACACGGTGGCGGCCGGGGGCGGCATCACCATCGACGACGGCCTCGCCCGGTTCGACTGCACCGTCCATCGCGAGGTGGATGCAGGTGACCACGTGTTGATCCTGCTCGAGCTGCAGGCCGTCGACCACGTCGACCGGTCGAGCGGGCAAGGCCCGTTGGTCTTCCACCACAGTGGGTTCGAGCGACTCGAGCCCACCGTCCGCACCTGAGGACAACGCGCCCGCGACCGGTGTCCCAGCCCGTCAGGACCCTTCGTGATCCGGGTGCGGCTCCAGGGGAGTGGTCGCCGGACCCTGGAGGACGTCACCGTCCACCGAGAACCGGGAGCCGTGGCACGGGCACTCCCACGTCGTCTCCTCCTTGTTGAACGTCACCCGGCAGCCCTGGTGCGTGCAGTTGGCGGACACGACGTGTGCGTCGCCGACCTCGTCGCAGTACGCCGCCCAGATCCCTGCATCCCGCAGGTAGGCCGCCTCACCCGCCTCGAGCTCCGACGTCGTGGCGATGCTCGTCACGTGGGAGCGCACCCGGTCACCCAGCATGCCGTGGGCGAGGCGCGGGGAACCGCTGATCAGCGAGCGCGCCACGACCAGCGGCGCGAGACGTCGGGTGTGGAACAGCGAGGCGTGAGGAGACTCCCGGCCTTCGATGAGATCGCGGATCAGGATGCCCGCCAGCGCGCCGTTGCTCAGGCCCCAGCCGCCGAAGCCGGTGGCCGCCCACATGTTCTTCCCGAACCGGTGCAGGGGACCGATGAACGGCAACCCGTCGGGGGTGTCGTAGTCCTGGGCGGCCCACGACGCTGTCCAGCGCGGGTTGTGGAAGCGCTCGTCTGCCCACCGCTGGAGGTCTGCCAGCCGTCCGGGGGCGGCATCACCGCCGGGGGAGAAGGGTGCCCCGGTCACGATCAGCTGATCCGGGCTGCCGGGCCCGGAGATCCGCACCGAGCGCACGTCCTTGCCCACGCTGTTGTACATCGCAGGCACGGACCCCGGCGGTGCATCGGCCACCAGGACGAACTCGCGGCGCGGACGCAGGTGCGGGAACAGGAGCGCGCGATCGAAGATCGGGAACTGGGTGGTGACCACGACATGTCCGGCGCTGACCACCGGCCCGCCTTCGGTGCGGATGCGGTGCGGCGTGCCCTCGTCCAGGCCCGTCACGGTCGTGTCCTCGTAGATCCGGCCCCCGTTCTGGACCAGGTCGGCAGCGAGGGCGGCGACATAGCGTTGCGGGTCGAGGGCGATCTGCCCGGCAACGACCGCTGCGCCCGTGGTCGGGAAGGGCAGGCCGGTCTTGAGCGTGAGGCGCATGTCGATGCCGGCAGCCCGTGCTGCCTCCACCTCGGCCGTCAGCGCCGGCAGCGCGGCCTCGTCCTCCGCGAACAGGTAGGCGGGCTGGCGGGTGAGGGCACCGTCGATCTTGAGGCGATGCACGATCGCGGCGAGGTGCTGCAGGGCGAGCAGCTGGCTCTCGGCATACCTTGCGGACGCTCGCGCGCCGAGCCTGCGTTCGAGGGCTGAGTACCTGACGCCCTGTACGGCAGTGACCTTGCCGGTGGAGTGTCCGGTGACGCCGCAGCCGACCTGGGAGCTGTCGAGAAGGGCCACCTGGTGACCGGCACGGCTGAGCTCCCAGGCCACGCTCACCCCGGCGATGCCTGCGCCCACGACGACGACATCGACGACGAGGTCCTCGTCCAGTCTCGGATGGACCGGCCTGACAACGGGCATCCAGATGCTGGAAGCGATGTCGCTCGACATGGGTTCTCCTCCGGTGGGCGGCGCACCTCAGGTACCCCCTTCCGTGGGGGTCATCCGCCCTTGCTGCGGGGTACGACGCCTCGACACGCCAGCGCCGCACGACCGGGTGGTCGTGCGGCGCTGGCAGACGAGGTCAGGCGAGGTCAGATCTTGTCGACCTTCTCGCCGATCTTGTCCTTGAGGCTCTCGACCTTGTCCTTGAGTCCGGACTTGGCCTGGTCGTGCTCGCCTTCCGCCTTCAGCTCGTCATCACCGGTGACGGCGCCGGTGGCTTCCTTGGCCCGCCCCTTGAGGTCTTCGGCCTTGTTGCTGATCTTGTCGTCAAGTCCCACGATTCCTCCTTGTTGATGGGGTGTTTCTCTGTCCGTACCCGAATGCCCGCGGGGCATCCGGTCCGTTCGCGACCGCTCACGGTCGGGCGTCGGCCGGCAGGCTCTTGTGGGTGCCGTCGCACCAGGGCTGGATGGAGGACTTGCCGCACCGGCAGATGGCGCTGACGGGCCGGCGCGTCTCGTGCACGCCGCCGTCCGCAGCCTCCACGACGTGGGCGCCCCGCAGGAGCAGGGGGCCTCCGGGGCACAGGACCACGTCGGGCGCGGAGGACTCGGCGCTCATGCCGTTGCCTCCCAACGGTCCAGGAAGTGCTGGGCTGTACGGGCCTCGAGGTCGAGGCAGGTGAAGGCCCCGAAGAAGACGTCCTGGGTGGCGTGGGGCTCATCGCCGAGGAACGCCGCGCACACCGATCGCACGGCCAGTTGTTCGTGTACGGCGTCCGCCTCGACGTGCTCGTCGTAGTACTTCGCCATCTCGTCAGGCAGCTCGAGCCGACGCAGGCCCGCCGCCATCTGCTGCGACGGCAGCGAGCTCGAGGCCTCGAACCCGGCCAGGTGGCCCAGCGCTGCGCCGGCCAGCCGCCGCTGCATGCCGAAGAGCGACATCGCCGTGTTCTGCTCGAGCACCTCGGCGGGGACGTCGTTGATGTAGTGACCGGGTTCGGCGTTCAGCCCGCTGGCCTCCATGCCTGCCGCAAACACTTGGGAGTGCATCGCGTCGGGGTCGCCCGCCCCGTACTCGTCGTACTGCAGCTCGACCAGGGCGGCCTTGGCCCGCCCGGCCAGGTGGGGAATCACCCACGTCGTGGGGTCGGCTTCCTTGAGCTGATAGATCGAGCGGGCCTGCATGAGCTCCAGCGCCTGGTCCCTGTCGGCCTTGCGAAGGATGAAGCTGGCCAGCGAGGGCCCGTCATGAGCGGCCACGAAGTCGAAGAACTGTTCGGCGAAGTCGTCCTCGAGCTCGACGTCGGTCCACCGTGATCGCAGCCGCGCCTCCAGGGCTGACTCGAGCTGGTGTCGTTCGGCGAGCACGAACGGATCACCTTTGTGGTCGCCGTCGGTGTCCTCGAACCCGCGATAGCTCAGTTCCTGCAACGCCCACAGGGTGATGAGCTCGTCGTCCGTGCTGTCCGCCACCGGCGATGTGGGCCACCGTTCGCCGGGTGCTGGTTCCGGGGATCGCAGGTGCTCGAAGACTGCCGCGCTCATGGTTCCACGGGGCTTGGGCAGCAGCATCTTCTCTCCTCGGTCCACCTGACGGGTCGTCCACGCAGTACCCGGCCGGGGCGTCGCCATGCGCCGAGGCCACGAGGGGCGGATTCGATCGAGGCGTTCGGGTACGGCGCTGACAAGGACCCTTTCGACGAATGGAGAGAACGATGAGCGAGACCACCCCGGAACCCACGGACACCACGCGCGCCCCCGAGGAGGGGGACACGGTCGAGGAGTCCTTCGACCGCGACGACCTGGTCAACGGACCCGACGACGTGGTGCACAACAGCGACGCCCCGGAGCCGGGTGCCGAGCCGGATGCCGAGCCGGATGCCGAGTCGGACCCGGCCCTGGACGACGGCACGTCAGCCGACTGGACCGACGAGGGCGGGGCGACCGAGAACGGTCCTGCCACCGACACGCATGGCGAGGAGACCGCTGGTTCCTAGTCCTTGACCTCAGTCGTCGCCGCGGTGCCTGGACAGCAACGGCGTGCCGGCCCAGAGCAGGCAGAAGAACGCCGCGGAGAGGACGAACGCCGTACCTCCGGCCAGGTCCCCGGCGACGACGTCGAAGATCAGGAACATCGCGCCGCTGGTCGTCAGGGCCACCATGACCAGGCCGGCGCCGGCACACTTGTTGGCCGCCTCGACGAGCCAGGGCCGGGCATGCCTGCGGAACAGGGCCCGGTGGAAGGCCACGGGAGCCACTACCAGGGCCGTGGTGGTGACCGAACCGGCCAGCACCACGAGGTACAGGTCGCGCTGGAAGTCGTTGAGGTCGCTGAAGCGCTGGGTGAACGGAATCGTCAGGAGGAATCCGGTGAGGATCTGCACTCCGGTCTCGATGACCCGGATCTCCTGGAGGAGCTCGTCCCAGTTGCGGGTGAGCTGCTTCGGGCTGATCGTTGTCTCGTCCATGTCGTCGCTGTACCCAGAACCAGCCTCGGCATGAAGAAATGCCTCATCGGTCGCTCCCGGCCAGCGCCGGGTCGGCAGCGGCGGCCGATGCGGCGAAGATGCTCCCGACGTTCTCCTCGGAGAAGTAGTCGGCGGGCGACACCGCTCCCGAGATGACGCTGACGAAACCGTCCATCGCCTGCTGGTTGCCCTCCACCGCGCCGAGGAGCTGCAGCATCTCCGGAGGCGGCATTTCGAGGGTGGCGAGCTGCGCGGTGAACTCGTAGATCGGCATGTCCCTGGTGTCGCGCTCCTGGTGCCAGGCGCCCATCACCTCGTCGAAGTCCTCGCCCTGGCCGAGCCACCGGTGGACGGCGTCGGTGCATCGCTCGGCGTCGACGAAGGCGTCGCTGATGCCCTGGCCGGTGATCGGGTCCTTGTTGTAGCCGGCGTCGCCGACCAGCGCCCACCCGTCGCCGTACGGCTTGCGGAACCAGCTCGGAACGGCTCCGCCGAGGAACGGCGTCTCCCGCGTGGCCTTCGCCAAGCGTGCCGCGAACTCGGGCGCCAGCTGAAGGGTCCGGAGGAAGTTTGCCTCGACGTCGGCCTTGTAGGCCTGCGCCTCGGCGTACGGCCAGCCCGCGACGACCATGGTCTGGCCGTGGTTCGTCGGTGCGGCCGCAAAGCCCCGGTCGGGTCGGATGAAGATCTCGAACCCGTCGGTCGGCAGGCCACTGAAGTAGGCGTAGTAGGAGTACTGCAGGCGCGGCTTGGTGTTGTACTCCGCGGCATGGACGGCCCTGGCGACGTGGCTGTTGCGGCCGTCCGCCCCGATGACGATCCGGGCGCGGTCCTCGCGCCGGCCGCTGCGAATCCCGACGACCCTCCCGTCCTCGACGAGGAGGTCATCGACGTTGTGGTCCTCACGGACCTCGACACCCGCGGCCCGGGCGCCGGCCACTAGGACCGCGTCGAGCACGGTCCGACGTGGGCAGTAGGCCGTGGTCGTGCCTTCGACGGGTCGGCTGGTTCCGCTGATGATGACCGGACCGAAGTCCAGCCGGTAGCCGTCGATCGGCGGGCAGCCCGACTCGAGCAGTGCGTCGAGAAGGCCCCACCGCTTGAGTGCGGCCACGCCCGGAGCGTGCACGATGTGGGTCGAGAGGGTGTCGCTCGGGAATGTCGCGCGGTCGACGGCGAGCACGCGGTAGCCCTTGCGGGCCAGCAGCATGGCGGTCGGTGACCCCGCGGCGCGGGCTCCGATGACGATGGCGTCGTAACTCATGGCTTCTCCTCGGACGGGCGGTGGGGCACGGATTCGGGCCTTCACGCCACCGTCGCCGGTCGAGGAGGGACGGGTATCGGGGAACTCCCCTAGTTGCCGGCCGGTTCGTGTCGGACGGCGTAGGCGGTGGCCTCGGCGCGGTTGCGGAGACCGAGCTTGAGCAGCAGGTTGCCGACGTGGTGTTCGACGGTCTTGCGGCTGATGAAGAGCCGTTCGGCGATCTCGGGGTTGGACAGCCCGTCTCCCAACAACCGGAGAACCTCCGCCTCGCGCCTGGTGAGCACCTGGCCGGAGGATCGCGGGGGAGCGACCTTCTGGCCGAGCTCGCGCAGCACGGCGGAGGCGGCGTCGACGTACCGAGCGGCCTGGAGCTTCGTGAAGACGGCCAGCGCGGCGCGCGCCTCGGCAACGGCGACCTCGGGACTCTCCTGGCGACAGGCCCGGGCGAGGTCGAGGCGGCACAACGACATCTCGAACGGCAGCTGGGTCCGGGTGAAGCCGTCCAGCGCGTCCCGGAGCCACACCCGCGGATCGTCCTGTGCGGCGTGGGCGCGGGCGAGCGCCACCAGTGCTGTCGTGTACGGCGTCCGGTGGGTCTCGGCGCACGCAGCGAGATCCGCGATCGTCTGCTGCGGGTCCTCGCCGCAGGCCAGCTGCGCCTCGACGAGCTGCGCCAGCAGGGGGATGCACTCGCTGCTGCGCGGATCTGCCTTCCGTGCGGTGCGCTCGAGCAGGTCGAGGGCGATCGTCGACTCGCCGCGGGCGAGGTGCAGCGCCGCACGGGGGAGCACGGCCTCGCCGTCGTTCTGGTCCTCGAGCAGGCTCGCCGCCTCGTCGTACCGGCCCTGCTTGATCCTCAGGTCGGCCAGGCGGATCAAGGCACCGGCCTTGAGCGTGCGCTTGCCGAGGGCCCACAGCCGCACTGCCTCGGTGAGGGCCGCGTCCGCTTCGGGCCACCGGCCTGCGGCCGTGAGGATGCCGCCGTAGTGGGTGTGGCAGTAGGCGCTCACCGCAGGCAGCCCGCGCCGCTCGGCGATCTGCTCACCGACCCGGATCCACTGCTCGGCCCGGTGCACGTCCTGGGCGTGCTCGCACGCGGAGAACAGCTGGCAGAAGATCTCCTCGATGATGATGAAGTCCTCGACCTCGCCACCTGCCACCGCCGCGAGCGCCTCGTCGAGCAAGACCATGCCTTCCTCGGTGTGGTCGCCGTGGACGAGGCTTGCGCCGAGGTAGGACATGGTCGCGAACGTGAGGTTCTGGTCGTCGGTGTCGCGCCCGATCTCGATGGCGGTGTGGAAGGCGGCCTCCTTCGTGGCGCGCGCCTCGGCGAACATGCCCTCGGTCAGCGCCACCCATCCCCGTTCGCTCGAGTGCGGCAGCTGCCCCAGCAGGGTCTTGGCCCGCGCGATCCATCCGTTGGCCACTGCCCAGTCCCCGGCGGTCGTGCCGTACATGTAGCCCAGGGTCCGGGCCACGCGGGCCGCACCGGCGCCGTCACCCTGGAGGCGGTGGCCGGCGTAGGCACGCTCGAACTCCTCGATTGCCCGCGGGTACTCCGCCAGCACGTACGACGCCGCGGCCAGCCCCTCGAGCACCTCGGGCGTGGGTTCACCTCGTTCGAACGCCGCCCGTGCGGTGGCCGCATCCCCGACGCGGAGCGCGGCACGGCCCAACTCGACGTGCTCGTTGGCGGCCACGATCCGATCATTCCACCGCCGGGCACACCGCGTCGTCGCTGCGGGGGATGTCGGCGGACGCCAGGTTGGCCCGATCGCGGCCGAGGTTCCACTCCAGCCAGTCGTCGTCCCGCACCTCGCGGCCGAACAGGACGCAGGCCCGCTCGGCCGGCGGAAGGTCGTCGAGGACGGGGACGGCGTCCTCCGAGAGTCCCTGGAGGTAGGTCCAGTCGACCTTGCCGTCGTCGGCGTAGCGGTCGAGGTTGTGGCGGGCGATCCAGGCGTCGGGGTTGAGCGCCGCGATGCCGAGGACGGCGACGGCACCGCTCACGAGGGCGAAGCGCGCCACCCAGGCGCCGTTCAGGGCGATCCCGGCGACCATCACGGCGAGGACGACCAGCCCCAGCCAGCCCTCGAAGACATCGACCAGCAGGCGCAGCCGGGTGAAGCCGTAGGCCTCCTGGTAGAGCGCCATCCGGTGCAGCGCGGAGGCGACGACCACGAGGGTCAGGGCGCACAGCAGGCCCAGTGACCCGCGGAGCCAGGCGCGGTCGGCCACCGTCGCCCGCGGTGCCTTGCGTCCGGCCGCGGCGATGACGATCAGGGTCAGCGCCGTCGCCACGGTGAGCTGGCCGAAGCCCTGGTGCACGTAGTCGGCGTACGTCAGCCCCGTCGTACGACGCAGGTAGTCGTGCCCGCCGAAGACCACGGTCGCCTGGGCGGCGAGGAACGCCGCGAAGACGGCGATCACGACGGCGACCGGCGCCAGCCACTCGTAGCGGTGGGTGACCGGGCGGTGGCCGGTGGAGCGGTCCACGTGGGGTGGGTTCAGGGCGAGGTACGACGCCCCGAGCACCGCTGCCGTGACCGCGACTGCCACGAAGATCCGCGCCACGAAGAGGTCGACGGTGAGCTCGGGCAGGAGCGCGTCGACCCACTGCGCGAGGAGCGCGTCGGCAGAGGCGAAGAGCAGCCCGAAGACGATCAGCCCGAGGAAGGACCAGACCACCGTCCGCAGCAGGGCCGCGCCCTGTCCCAGCCCGGTCAGCCGCCCGATCGACCGGCCCAGCCACGGCAGGCCGCGCAGGCCGGCCAGTGGCCACGCGATCCCGGAGAGCAGGAACCCGCTCACCGAGCGGCCACCGGTCAGGGCGACCGTGCAGAGGGCGCCACCGACGAGCACGCAGAGCACGGCGATCCACTCGGCGTCGCGCACGGTCGGCACCACCGCCAGCAGGACGCACAACGCGCCGCAGGTCATCGTGAACGGCTCGCGGCGACGGGTGCTGGCGGTCATCACCACGGCACCTGCGGCCAGCAACACCAGGCTGGTGCCCAGTCCGAGGGAGCGCTCCGGGAACACGACGGCGGCGAACACGCCCACGCCGAGCGCCGCAGCGAGCAGCCCGAGTCGACCTGGTGTCCCGCGGTCGGTCCACAGCGCGCCGAAGAGGTCGTCGAGCAGGGAGGTGGGAGCGACCCGGGACGCGGTCCACGGCGCCGGCGGACCCGGCACGGCCGGGACGGCGCTGACGGGGGGCGGGGGCGGGTTGGGCATGGGGTCCTCCTGGGGACGGGCGGATGGGGCGGGCGAGGGGAGTACGTCGGCGCGGGGCCGGTCGGGCGGCGTCAGCGGCAGCTCCACCTGGACCCGGGCGCCGACGCCGTCCTCGGGGTCGACGAACCGGATGCGTCCGCCGTGCAGGTCGGTCACCCAGCGGGCGATGGCGAGGCCGAGTCCGGTGCCGCCACCGCCCTCGGTGTCCCGGAGGGTGCCGAACGGCTCGAAGACCCGGTCCCGGTCGGCGGCGGCGAGCCCCGGCCCCTGGTCGTGCACCTCCAGGCGCACCCGGTCGCCGTGCCGTGCGGCGACCACCCGGACGGTGCCCCCGGCGGGGCTGTGGCGCGACGCGTTGTCGAGCAGGTTCGCGACCAGCTGGCCCAGTCGCGCCGGGTCGGCGAGCACCGTCAGGTCCTCGGAGACGTCGACGTCGTACTCGACGGCACGACCGAGGACCCGGGCCTCCGCGGTGGCGTCGGCGAGCAGCGCGGACACGTCGACCGGCTCCGGGCTGAGGGGTGCCCGGCCGGCGTCGACGCGGGCGAGGTCGAGCAGGTCCTCGACCAGGTTGCTCATCCGCTCCGCCTGTCGCAGTGCGGCTTCCAGCGACGCGGGGTCGCGGGGTGCGATGCCGTCGACGAGGTTGTCGAGCAGCGCGATCAGTCCGGCCAGCGGGGTGCGGAGCTCGTGGGAGACGTTGGCGACCAGCTCGCGGCGCTGCCGGTCGACGTCGGCGAGGTCGCGGGCCATGGTGTTGAAGGCGCGCGCGAGCCGGCCGACCTCGTCGCTCGACCCGTCGTCCACCCGGACTGCGTAGTCGCCGGTCGCCATCCGTCCCGCCGCGGTGGTCATCTGGCGCAACGGTGACGTCATCCCGACGGCGAGCAGCTGGGTGACGGCGAGCGCGAGCACGACGGTGACCGGGACGCTGAGCCATGCCGAGACGCCGGCGGTGCGCCCCAGGCTGGCGATCACGGCGGCCACGGTGGCGCTCACCGCGACCAGCAGGCCGAGCTTGACCTTGAGCGACGCGATCGGGGCGAGCGGCTGCGTGGTCACGATCAGGTCCCGGTCTCGAGGGCGTAGCCGACCCCGTGGACGGTGCGCACGAGATCGGCGCCGACCTTGGCGCGCAGTCCCTTCACGTGGCTGTCGACGGTGCGCGTGCCGGAGGCCCCGGGCCACCCCCAGACCTCGGCCATCAGCTTGTCGCGGGTGACCACCGCCCCCGGGCTGGCCGCCAGGCAGACCAGGAGGTCGAACTCCGTCGGCGTCAGGTGGACCTCGTCGTCGTCGCGCCACACGCGCCGGGCTGCCGGATCGACGCGGAGCGCGCCGAGGAGGAGGGGACGCCGTCCGACCAGCTCGGCCGCGCGCTCGACGCGACGCAGGAGAGCACCGATCCGCGCGACCAGCTCGCGCATCCGGAACGGCTTCGTCAGGTAGTCGTCTGCCCCGACCCCGAGGCCCACCAGCACGTCGGACTCCTCCGCACGCGCGGTCAGCATGATCACCGGCACCGGGCGTTCGGCCTGGATCCGGCGGCACACCTCGTGGCCGTCGTACCCGGGGAGCATGACGTCGAGCACCACCAGGTCCGGCTCATGCTCGGCGAAGGCCGCGACCGCGCCCGGGCCGTCCCAGGCCCGGACCACGTCGTACCCCTCGGCCTCGAGCCGGTCCGAGAGGGCCTGGTTGATGACCGCGTCGTCCTCGACGACCAGCAGCCGGTGCTTCGAGCTCATGCTCCGAGGCTAGGAGGCCCGATGGCCGGATGGGGTGCACGACGTGTGCAGGTTCCGTGGAGATCGGGCTGTGCCCGGCTGCCGGACCTTCCGGTGCGATGCTGGAGGGCAGGCAGGAGGTGTCGTGGATGACGACCTTTGCGGATCGGTACGACGCCGGGCAGCGCCTGGTTCCGGTGTTGGAGGACCGGCACGAGCGCGACCAGGTCATCCTGGGGCTCCCGTGCGGCGGGGTGCCGGTCGCGTTCGAGATCGCCCGCGCCCTGCACGCACCGCTGGACGTGATCGTGGTCCGCAAGCTCGGGGTGCCGCGCCAGCCGGAGTACGCGATGGGGGCCATCGGAGAGGGTGGCGTGCGGGTCTTTGACCCGGACGTCGTCGCACGCGCTGGGGTCTCCGAGGGCGTCGCGCGTGAGGTGGAGCGGCGCGAGCGCAACGTGCTCGAGGCCAGGATCGAGTCGCTCCGCCGCGGCCGGCCGAGGGTGTCGCTGCGGGGCCGGGTCGCCCTGATCGTTGACGACGGCATCGCCACCGGGTCGACGGCCCATGCCGCATGCCTGGTCGCGCGCGACCAGGGCGCTGTCCACGTCGTCGTGGTCAGCCCGGCCGCGCCGGCCGGCATCACGGCCGACGATCTCACCGCGGACGAACTGATCTGTCACGAGATGCCATGGGCGTTCGGGGCCGTCGGGAACTTCTACCGTGACTTCTCGCCGACCACCGACGAGGAGGTTCGTACCCTCCTCGACGCGGCGACCTGGTGAGCCCCACCTGACAGGATCAGCCCATGCGACCTGGTGACCCTGGCTGGCTCGAGGCGGAGCAGAACCGCCTCCTGGACTTCGGGACCAGCGCTGCGCCGGGCTCGTGGCTCGACGACGTCGGGCTCGCCGATCCGGGGCAGCCGCGCCAGACCTGGCTCTGCGCCCGCACCTTGTACGTGCGCAGTCTCGGCGTCCTGCTCGGGCGCCCCGGTTCGGGGCTCCTTGCGGCAGGAGCCCTCGCGGCGCTGGACGGGGAGTTCCGCGACCACGAGCACGGTGGCTGGCTGCCGGTCGAGAAGTCCTGCTACCAGCACGCCTTCGTGCTGCTGGCCGCGGCCACCGCTCATCGGGCGGAGGTCCCTGGAGCGGAGCGACTGCTCGCCGATGCCGAGCCGGTGTTCGAGGGGCGGTTCTGGGACGAGCGCAGCGGCATGTGCATCGACGAGTGGTCCCGTGACTGGTCGACCCCGGCGTCGTACCGCGGGCTGAACGGCACGATGCACGCGGTCGAGGCGATGCTGGCCGTCGGCGGCGTGTGGACCGATCGCGCGGCCCGCATCTGCGAGCGGGTCGTCGGCATCGGCAGGGACTTCGGCTGGCGGTTGCCCGAGCACTACGACGAGCAGTGGGTGCCGCAACCCGACTTCAACCGCGAGCAGCCGAACGACCAGTTCAAGCCGTACGGCGCCACGGTCGGCCACGCCTTCGAGTGGGCACGCCTGCTGCTGCACCTCGATGCCGCGACCGGCCAGGACCACACGGCCGCGGCAGTTGCGTTGTACGAGCGCGCGGCAACCGACGGGTGGGCGGTCGACGGCGCGAAGGGGTTCGTCTACACGACCGACTGGGAAGGTCGCCCGGTCGTCCACGACCGGATGCACTGGGTGGTGGCCGAGGCGATCGCCGCCGCGACCGTTCTCCATGCCACGACGGGCGAGGAGCGTTACGACCGCGACGCCCGGACCTGGTGGGAGTACGCCGACCGGTACCTGCTCGATCGTGAACAGGGGTCGTGGCACCACCAGCTGGATCGCCACCAGCACCCGCTGCGCACGGTGTGGCCGGGCAAGCCCGACCTCTATCACGCGGTCCAGGCGACCCTCTTCGCGCGCTTCCCCGTCCGCGGCTCGCTCCCGGAAGCCATTGCCAGCGGTCAGCTGGGTTTGGCGTAGGCCGCGACGCCGGAGTCGAACATGACGCACGGCTCGTCGCCGACGGTCCAGGCATCGTGTCCCGGCTCGATGAGGGTGACGTCGCCCGCTTCCACGGTCATCTCGCTGCCGTCGTCGAACAGGACGGTCATCTGGCCGGAGACGCAGTATCCGTAGTGCCGGACCTGGCAGGAGTCGGTGCCGGCGATCGGCTTCACGTCGTTCGACCATCGCCAGCCGGGCTCGAAGGTGCCTCGGCCGAGGGTGAAGTCGCCGAGGGTGACGACGTCCATGTGCCCGTGCGCCTGGAAGGGCCGGGTCTCGTGCGGGTTGTTCATGCTCTGCTTCTCGGACGCCATGATGGAGCCTCTCGGGGATGTGGTGGCGTCAGGTGGGCCAACGGCTGCACCCCGAGGTCGACTGCCGGTTTCCGGACCCGACTGGACCTTTCGACAGTACGCCCGTTCCGCCCACAAAGCGCCAGGCCAAATGCCTGCGGAGCCTCCTCGGAGACGAAGCCGCCCGCACCGCTGGGATCAGCGATGCGGGCGGCTCGGGTTCCCCGGCTCGGGTCAGGGCTTGGCGTCGTACCAGGCCTTGAGCAGGACGCCGCACTGCGTGTTGCCGCTGAAGTCGGAGTTCACCAGGAGGGTGGCCTGCGTTCCGTCGTCGAAGGTCATGGCGCAGGTGTGCAGCTGGTTGGTGCCGAGCAGGTCACCGCCGTGCCAGTAGGCACCCGGCGAGCGCCAGTTGTCGATCTCGCCGTCGGCCGGGCCGGACTGGCCGCCGTCGCCACCGTTGGAGTCCTCGTTCCAGCCGGCACGCCACAGGTCCATCCAGTCGAGGTCGGCCTGCGGGATGATCGCGCCGCTGCGCAGCTTGCTGAGGTACTGCACGAGCTGGGTCGAGGACATGGCCAGGCCGCGGGCGCCGGCGCACTCCTCGTTTCCGGTGCCGAGCACGCTGCCGTTGCTGGCCTGCGTGGCGTTCAGCGGGTACGAACGGATCCCGGTCGTGGTGCCGGGCGTGATGCAGCCGATGCCGCCGATCTGGGCGGGCTTGAAGATGAACTCCCGCATGAACTCGAGGACGTACGACGTGTGGTTGGCCGCGGTGATGGTGATCTCCTCGGCGGCGTTGGTGTACTTCTTGCCACCGCTGCGGTTCCAGAGCTCGGCGTTGATGATCCGCAGGAGCGCGAAGTTCGCGTTCTTGTACTGGCGCTGCGAGTCGACGACGGTGCCGAGCTCGACGACGGTCTTCATTGCGTTCCAGCCGTTGTTGCTGGGCGGGTTGGCGAGGGCGGCGAGCGCCTGGTTGATGCCGGAGGTGTGGGTCAGCAGGTGGCGGAACCGGACCTGCTTGAACTTGCTGGTGTCCCAGGTCTTCGGCAGGTAGGGCCAGACCAGCGTCTCGGGGGTGAGGCCGTTGCGGCGCAGCAGCTTCATGGTGGCGACCGCGGTGACGTTCTTGGTGACGCTCGCGAGCTCCATCTGCATGCTGGCCTGCATCGGGACCGGGACGCCGTTGTTGTCGGCGGCGGAGACGGCGAAGCCGCCTTCATCGGCGACCTTGAGGGTGCCGTTCTGGGAGATGGCGAGCTGCCAGCCGAAGGCCTTGTTCTGCATCTGGGTGGCGACCGAGGCGCGCATCTCGGCGACGCTGGCCTGGGTGTTGGCGAGGACGGCGTCCTCGGCGTGGGCGGCGGACGCGTTGCCCAGAGCCAGCGGCAGTGCGGCAGCGGCGAGGGCAAAGGTGGCGGCGGTGCGGCGCAGGTTCATCGGAGTGCTCCTTCAGTCGGGTTGGTGTGCTGATGACTGTTGGAGCAGCGGGCGGGGAGTTCCTTACAACTTCTTCGGGCCCAGTTCCTTGACCAGCTGGCTGATCAGGTCCAGCGACGGGTCGGACCCGGGGAAGTAGCAGCAGACCCGTTCTGCGTGGCCGCCGAAGCGGTCGAGCAGCTGCCGGGCGCACTCCTGCGGCGTGCCGACGACCGCGAGCCTTGTGAGCAGGTCGTCGTCGATGAGGTGCGCGCTCGTGACGAGCTCGCCCCGTCGTACGGCGTCCGCGAACCGGGGTTGCAGGTCGGCTCGGCCCTCGACCTCGAGCACGGGGCGGTAGGCCGGCGTCGAGGAGTAGAACGCCAGCAGGCGGCGGACGCCCTCGATCGCCACGTCCAGCTCCGCCGGGTCCGACGCCATGGCGAGGATCGCCTGCGGGTGGATCGTGAAGCCGTCGGGGTCGCCCTCGCGTCGGCGCAGGCCCTCCTCGATCGCGGGCAGCGTGCGTTCGGTGAAGTGGCGTGCAGAGTTGAAGGGCATCACCAGCAGGCCGTCGGCCACCTCCGCCGCGGCTCGCGTCATGGCCGGTCCCAGCGCCCCCAACAGGACCGGCGGGACGCCGTACGGGTTGGGGCCGGGGTTGAACATCGGCGGCATCAGGTCCAGGTGGGTGTACTCGCCGGTGAAGTCGAGGCGGGTCCCGGATTGCCACGCGTCCAGCACCGCCTTGACGGCCTGCACCCGGTCCTTCATCTGTGCGACGGGCCGGTCCCAGGTGGCGCCGTACCGGCGCTCGACGTGTGCCTTCACCTGGGAGCCCAGTCCGAGCCGGAACCCGCCCCGGGACAGGGTCTGCAGGTCGTGGGCGAGGTGGGCGAGGTGCATCGGGCTGCGGGGGAGCGCGATCGCGACGTTGGTCATCAGGTCGATCGGACCGCAGGAGGAAGCCGCCACGGCGAGGGGCAGGAAGGCGTCGTGCGGGCCCTCGAAGGTGAAGAGTCCGGCGACCCCGGTCGAGGCCAGTTCCCGGGCGCGCACGGCCACCTCGTCGGGAGCAGCATCGAGCCGGATGTCGACCGCGAGGCCGGTCGCTGGTTGTTGCATGGGCAATACATTACGATCAGTAACGAAATGCAGGCAACGAATTCCGGAACCCGCACCGCGGGCCGCCCGCGCGACCACCGGATCGACGAGGCGGTGATCGCGGCGACCCGCGACCTCCTCGCGACCGAGGGGTACGCCGGCCTGTCCCTCGCGGCCGTGGCCGCCCGGTCGGGCACCAACACGCCGGCGATCTACCGGCGCTGGCAGTCCAAGGCCCATCTCGTCCATGAGGCCGTCTTCCCCGAGTCGCTCGCGACCGGCCTGCCCTCCACCGGCGACCTCCGTGCCGACGTGGAGGCCCTGGTTCGCGGCAGCGCCCTGCTGTTCTCGGATCCCGTGGCGCGCGCCGCCCTGCCCGGCCTGCTCAGCGACCTGGTGCCGCACCCCGACCTCCATCGCGAGCTGATCGACCGGCTGTGGTTGTCGCGGACCGGTGAGGTCCAGCAGCTCCTCGACCTGGCAGCCGACCAGGGGCAGGTACGACGCGGCGTACGCGCCGACCACCTGCTGAACGTCATCGGCGGCAGCGCGCTGCTCGCGGTGCTGACGCCGGGTCAGGCCGCGCTCGACGAAGCGTGGATCGCGTCGATCTGCACCCTGGCCCTGGACGGAATCACGAAGTAGCCGCGGCGGAACGGTACTCGCGCGGTGTCTTGTCGAACCAGCGTCGGCACGACCGGTTGAGGGTGCTCTGCTCGGCGTACCCGAGCATCGCTGCGATCTGGCCGAACTGGAGCCGCGGGTCCGCGAGGTACTTCTCGGCCAGGGTGCGACGCTCGTGGTCGATCACTTCCTGGCAACCCGTGCCCTCGGCGGTCAGCTGGCGGCGCAGGGTGCGCTCGTGGATCCCGAGCTGTTCGGCGATCGTCTCGGCGGTGCAGTGCCCGGTCGGGAGCAGCCGACGTGTCAGCTCGGCGACACGTTCGGACATCGGCGCCGTGGCAGGCACGTAGTTGGCCTCGAGGTACTTCGTGGCGATGCGCCGCGTCTCCGGGTCTGCGCTGTCGATCGACCGCGCGGCCAGGTCCGAAGGGATCTCGAACCCGCACCATTCCTGGGCGAAGTGGACTGGGCAGTCGAACGTCTCGGCGTACGCCGCTGTCGGACCCATCTGATCGTGCAGGAAGGACATGGTGTTGAGGCGCGCGTCCGGTCCGCCCAGCAGGCGCAGCATCAGTACGACGTTCGCCATGCTCAGCTCGTAGCCCTGACGTGGGTCGGGGGCGGACGGCTCGACCACCTCGTAGACGAACCGGATGCCGACACCGGCATCCCGGGGCTCCGCGGCGAGCTTCAGGCCGGGGGAGTGCACGTAGAGATAGCGGGCAATGGCCCCCAGCCCGTCCTGCACGGTGTCCGAGTTGCGCGCGATGACGGCAACCGGTCCGAGGATGCCCAGCCCCTGCCAGCGGACCATGCGCAGGCCGAAGTCGGGGCAGTCGAGCTCGTCGGCCGTGGTGGCCAGGATGCGCAGGACGGCGTCGAGGGGAACGAGGGCATCGTCCTCGCGTTCGACGCCGGGACGGAGGTGGAACCGTGCCAGGAGCGGCGTCGGGTCCCCGCCGAGCTCACGAACCAGGTCGGGATATCCCCACAGGCCGGTGGATCGGATCAGGCTTCCCACCGCGACTCCGCTCCTGTCCGGAAATGACAAGAGTATGGGCCTCCGCGCTGAGCCGCGCAACGTTCCTTCGGGCCTCACGCCACCGGTCGGACACGAAGCCGAGGGACGCTGCGACGAGAGGAATCCAGATCGGGATGAGCATGAACGCGAACAGGCTGACCATGGCCATCATGCGGAGACACCCACGATCGGGGCGACCTGCTGCACGGGCGCGATCTGGTCTGCGTCCCGGAGGACGGCCTGGATCGCGGCGTTCCGCTCGGTGCGTCGATCGAGTGCCGGGTTCAGGAGCCCGCGCAGCACGGAGTAGACGGTCCAGAACTTCGGCGCGATCGTCCGCGGCTTGCGGCGCTCGATGCCGTCGACGACGGACGCTGCCGCGCGCGCAGGGGTCATCTTCTTCATCAGGAGCTTCGGGAAGGTCGCCAGGAAGCGGTCGGCGATGTCGTCCGCGAATCCTTCCCGGGTCATCGTCGTGTCGATGAATCCGAAGTAGGCCACCCCGGCAGTTGCGCCATGCTGCGCGAGCTCGCCACGCAGCGAACGCCCGAACGACTCGACGCTCGACTTGGACATGGCGTACGGCGCGAGCAGGACGCCGTTGAGGAAGGCGTAGATCGACGCGGTGCAGACGACGTGCCCCTGGTTGGCAATGACGTGCGGCAGGGCCGGGAGGACCGTGCGGTAGACGCCGAGCTGGTTGACCTCGAGGACGCGTTCGAAGAGCGTGGGGTCCATGGTCCGCACCGTGGCGACCTTCGGTGCGATGCCCGCGTTGGCCACCACGACGTCCAGCCGGCCGAGAGTGGTGACGACCTGGTCGACGACGCCCTGCATGACGGCGGCGTCGGTGACGTCGGCGCCGATGCCGATCGCCCGATCACCGATCGTGGCGGCGGCAGCCGCGGTCGCGGCCGGGTCGAGATCGACCAGGGCCACCAGGGCGCCGCGCTCGGCGAGCTGCCGGGCGACCTCGAAGCCGATCCCGCGGGCGGCTCCGGTGACCAGGGCGACCTTGTTGTTGACGGAATAGCTGCTCATCGTGATGCCACCTTCTTTGTGGTGTGTCGGACCTGACCGGCGAGGTGCCGGCGGAGGAAGTCGATCTGGTCGGCCAGTGCGCGGTGCTGCTCCGGGCCGTCGTAGATGTCGAAGTGGTCGAGGGGATAGGCCTTCAGCTCGGAGGGGCCACCGGCGCGGGTCGCGGCCCGCTTCGAGGACGCAGGCGGGACGACCGAGTCGTTCTCCCCGACCTGGACGAGGAGCGGGGTCCGCAACCGCGAGGCCGAGCGGATCGGCCGGTTGAACGCGACCTCGAGGGCCACCCGGGCACACACCTCGTTGCGCCACGTCGGTCCGGCGAGTGCGGTGTAGCCCGCGAGGGCGCCGGGGCCGGTCAGGACGGCGGTCGAGCCGGGCTCGCCGACGAGCGCGATGTGGTGCGGCGCGCGACCGAGCAGGGCACGGGTGGCATCGCGGAGTCCGTTGACGACCAGGGGGGCCAGTCGTCGTACCCCACCGTGGCGGTACATCGCGATCAGGGCGGCGAGGCCGTCCATGGCTGGAGTCATCGCCACCACGGAGGCGATCCGTCCGTCCGCCACCGCGACGGGCACGACGTGCCCGCCCGAGTACGACGTCCCCCAGAGCACGATCCGCTCAGGGTCGACGCCGGGCAACGTCCGTGCCGCCGCGATGGCCGCGACGTAGTCGGCGCGCTGCTGGCGGAACGACACGAGCTGGCGGGGTGACCCGTCCGAGTCGCCGAACCCGCGGTAGTCGAACAGGAGCACGTCGAGACCGGCGGCGGCGAACCCCTCGGCGAACGCGAGGAGGCCGGTGTCGCGGGTGCCTCCGAAGCCGTGCGCCATCACGACGCAGGGTCGGCCGCCGGTTCCGACGAAGGCGTCACCCTGGCCGGGCAGGTGCCAGGCCGCGCACGCCACGTTCTTGCTGAAGAAGCTGACCGGGGACATGTCAGCCGACCTTCGCGAGAGCCGGGCGCTGCGTCTCGAAGTGCAGTGCGCCGTCGTCGATGGGGTCGTCCTGGAGGACCTTGCAGTCGTGGGCGTAGTCCATCGCGACCTTCCACGGTCCCGCGGCGCCCTGGCGGGGAATGATCGCCTTGCCACGCTGCAGGTAGCCCGATTGCAGGGAGCCGAAGATGCCCTCGTCCAGCGCCGAGTCGTCGCTGTCGTGAGGAGTCGCGGCGACGTACCCGTTCTCATCCATGTGCTGGAGCAGGCGGCAGAGGTACTCGCCGGCGATGTCGGACTTCAGCGTCCACGGGGCGTTGGTGTAGCCGAAGATCCAGGAGAAGTTCGGGACGTTCTCGACGAGCACGGCCTTGTAGGTCATGCCGTTGTGCAGTTCGCGGGGCACGCCGTCCACCGTCAGCTTCAGGCCGCCGAGCACCTGCAGCTGCAGGCCGGTGGCCGTCACGATGATGTCCGCCTCGAGCACCTGGCCCGACTTGAGCCTGATGCCGGTCTCGGTGAACGTCTCGATGTGGTCGGTCACGACGGATGCGTCGCCGGCCTTGAGCGCCTTGAACAGGTCGCCGTCCGGTACGGCGCACAGGCGCTCGTCCCACGGCATGTAGTTGGGCGTGAAGTGAGCCATGTCGACGTCTGCGCCGACCTGCTTCTGCACGTGCGACAGGAGGAACTTGCGCATCATCGCGGGCCAGCGCTTGCAGGCCAGGAAGATGTAGCGCTGGATGGCGATGTTGCGCTTGCGGGCCAGCTGGATCACCAGCTTCTCCGGCAGGAACTTGTTGAGGACCGCCGAGATCTTGTCGAAGGCCGGGACCGCGAAGATGTACGACGGCGAGCGCTGCAGCATCGTGACGTGGCCCGCCGTACCGGCCATCGATGGCACCAGGGTGACGGCGGTGGCGCCGCTGCCGATCACGACGACCTTCTTGCCGGCGTAGTCGAGGTCCTCGGGCCAGTGCTGGGGGTGGACCTGCTGGCCCTGGAAGTCCTCGGACCCCGGGAACGTCGGCAGGAAGCCGGCGTCGTGGTTGTAGTAGCCGGTGGCGCTGACCAGGAAGCCAGCTGTGTACTCGACGGTCTCGCCGGTCGCTTCCCGCTCGGCGGTGACGGTCCAGCGGGCGTCGTTGCTCGACCAGTCGGCCGACACGATCTTGAGGCCGTAGTGGATCTTCTCGTCGATGCCGTGTTCTGCAGCGGTGTCGGCGATGTAGTCACGGATCGCGGCGCCGGGGGCGAGCACCTTGTAGTCGACCCACGGCCGGAACTTGTAGCCGAAGGTGAACATGTCGGAGTCCGACCGGATCCCGGGATACTTGAACAGGTCCCAGGTGCCACCGAGTCGCTCGCGGCGCTCGAGGACGGCGATGGTCTTGCCGGGGTGCTGGCTGGTGATCTGACAGGCGGTGCCGATGCCGGACAGGCCGGCACCGATGACGACGACGTCGTAGTGGTGTGTGTTCATGCTCACAACGATGGGCGCCGGAGGCCGTCCAGGTCTTGACGGACGTGGACAGCCTTTTGGCTTTTCCGGACACCCCTCACTGGCTACTCCCCGGTGCCCGGGTCGATGACCGCGGACACCCGACTCACCGCGTTGGCGGGGAAGCCTCCGCACTCGGCGTGCTCGCGCACCGCTGCCTCGTCCTCGGCGAAGTAGACGCAGTAGACCTTGTCGTCGGTGACATAGCTCTGCTGCCACTGCGCCCGGCCGTTCATGGCGGAGAGGACGGAGTTGGACTTGGCCGAGATGGCGTGCAGCTCGTCGGCGGACAACAGGCCGGCACCCGGCAGCTCGCGTTCAATGACGTACTTCGGCATGACTACTCCCTGGATCGGGCGACCCCGGGGCGGGATCGCTACCGGAAACCTAGGAGCCCGAGGGCGGTCCGCTCATCGGGCAGGCGACCCATTTCCACGCTGGTCAGACGTGGGTGGTTCGACCCATCAGTCCGTGGTCGTAGGCGAACGCCGTCGCGGCGGATCGCGAGGTCGTGCCCGTCTTCGCGAAGATGTTGGACAGGTGCCGGGCCACGGTCTTGGGGCTCAGGACCAGCTCGTCCGCGATGGCCCGGTTGCTCTTCCCGGACGCCAGCAGGCGGATCACCTCCAGCTCGCGGGCCGTCAGCCCGGCCGTCGTGGCCTCGCGAGGAACCGTCACGCCGAGCTTGTCGAAGCACGCCTGTGCGGCCGCCTCCTCGCGGGCAGCGCCGTCCGCATCGCCCAGCTCGGCCAGGGCCCGTGCCAGCAGGAGGCGGGTACGCGCGGCCTCGAACGGTACGTCGAGCTCGCGCCATGCGTTGAACGCCAATCGCAAGGCCCCGAGTGACTCCACCGTTCGTCCCGCGGCGATGGCCACCGCGCCACGACAGCGGTGCGCTTCCGCGCGGAGACCGACGCTGTCGAACGTCTCGGCGATGGTGGTGAGCTCGTCGGCCGCGCTGTCAGCGGTGTCGACGTCGCCTGCTGCGAGCGCGATGTCGACCTGTGCAGCCATGAGCGGGGCGCGCTCCAGCCGGCTTCCGGTGTGCGAGGCGAGCGCGGCCGCGATCGATGCGGATGCCTGGGGGATGCGGCCCTGCGCCAGGCGCAGGAGCGGCATGCCCGGCTGCGGGTCCCGTCCGTAGTCGTGCGCCTGCGTGTAGGCCTGCTCCGCGCCGTCGAGGTCGCCGCGGAGCCGGCGTACCTCGCCGACCTCGTAGTAGGCGTCCGCGACGGCGAAGACGTCGATCCCGACCATGTCCTGACAGGCGCCGAGCGCTTCCTGCTCGGCTTCCTCCCACGCGCCGCGGCGTTGCAGGTTCTGTGCCCGGTGCACCCGGCAGATGCCCGGGAAGAGCGAGGCCAGTGGCAGCGGCTCCGACCAGCGGCGGGTGGCCTCGGTCCATTCCGAGGCACGACGCAGATCGCGCAGCTCGTTGCACGCGTCCATCAGTCCGCAGTAGATCGCGCCCGTCCACAGCGGACCGAGGTCGTCCGACAGGGCAGCAACCATGGCCTCGTCGAGCAGCGCCAGGCCCTCGGCGACCCGGGCCTGCCGGATCCGTACGCGACCTTCGAAGTAGACGCCCAGGGCCACGAGGGTGGGGTCATCGTGCCGGCGACCGAGGTCCTGCAGGCGGTGGGCCGAGGCCTCGGCATCGTGCAGGTCGCCGCCCATGAGTCCCGCTGTCCCGAGATACAGGGGGTACCCATGGGCGGCACTCTCCGGAAGCTGGTCCAGGATCCGCTGGGCGCGCCCGACCCAGCCAGCGCTCTGCGAGGCCTCGCCCAGCAGTCGCGTGTGGATGGAGAGGAGTACGGCGACGTGCGCGGCGCCCTCGGCCGGCTCGGGATACCCGCGATAGGCCTCGGTGTAGAGCCGGATCGACTCGTCCGTCCTGCCCAGCCACCAGGCCGCTTCCGCCTGGCCCTCGACGACCGATGGCGTGCGATCGGAGAGGGAGGCGAAGGCGTCGTACGCCGCCGACCAGTCCCGCCGTCGGCGGAACTCCTCGGCGTCCGCGAGCTCGGTCACCCTCTGACATTACGGCCGTTCATCGCGCGCGGACAGCCGTTCGGCTCACTCCGGAGCGAGTGACGCCCCGGGGAATCGACGTGCGTCAGCGGAGAACAGGGAACCGGTGGAGCAGTTCGGTCTTCTCGAGGCGGGCACCCAGCCCCCACGTGGTTCCGGCGCTGAGCAGGGCCAGCACGACGAGCGTGATCGCACCGAGCAGGTGGTCATCGAGCACCGGGTTGTTCTCGGGCGGCAGGACGACGGTCCACATCATCACGTAGAGCAGTGCGCCGGAGCCGGCGGCCAGGCGCATTGCGACGCCGAGAGTCAGTGCGAGGCCGATGCCGAGCAGGGCCAGCATGAAGAGCGTGTCGGCCCAGGCGGCACCGGCGATGCTGTTGTAGAAGCCCTTGAAGGGACCGTCGGCGCCGAACGCGAGGAACCCCTCGGTGGGGCTGCCGCCGTGGATCCAGGCCGCGTCGCCGAACCGGTCGAGCGTGCCGGTCTGGTCGTAGCCCGTGTGGAAGCCGAGTGCGAAGACCTTGTCGACGAAGGCCCACAGGAAGGTGAGCCCGAAGCCGATCCGGAGTACGGCGACCGCGCGGGCCGCCGTACCCGTCAGCCGGACGCCGCGGGAATCACCGGTCGTGGTGGTGGGGGTGATGTCGTGCTGGATGACCGCCATGGTCAGGACCTCCTCAGTTCTTCGTGCTCCCCAATCTGTCGCGCACGGCTGTCGGTGGTGAGGGCCAAAGGTCCTGTCACGGCCTGTCGATCGTCCCGGACCACTGCTGCCCCTGATCGACCCGGTCGTCAGGGCTCCGGCGGAACCACCAACGTGCCCCGAGGCGACAGGGAAGTCCGTCACAGCGGAAACCGGTGAATCCGGCACGGAAAGGGTGTTTCACATCGACGTGGTGCTGCTCCTACGGTCGCGGGACCGGCCATGTCGACCTGGTGGACGTGGCACCCCAACTCTTCTCGAGGTCTCCGTGTCGCACCGTCCCCTCTCGCGCAAAGCCCTGGCCGCACTCTGCGGGCTCATCGTCCTCGTCCTCGCGACGGCCGGCCTGGTGCCCGGCGCCGCTCCTGCGGCCAGCGGGGTCGCCGCAGCGAGCGAGCCGTACCTCGTGGGACGCGGCATCGCCGACGTCACCGGGCAGCCGGCCGAGAACGGCATGCTGGGCTACGCCGACTTCGCGCAGAACACGTCGGGGATCCACCTGCGGCAGCGCTCGCGCGCCTTCGTGATCGTGGACCGTGCGACGGGCGAGCGTGTCGTCCATGTCGTCGCCGACACGGGAATGATCTTCCAGAGCATCCGGGACGCCGTACTCACGCGCCTCGACCAGCGCCTGCCGGGGACCTATTCCGAGCGCAACGTCATGCTGACCGCCACTCACACCCACGCAGGGCCGGGCGGCGACTCGCACCACAATCTCTACAACCTGACGACCCTCGGCTATCAGGGCAAGACCTTCGAAGCCCTGGTCAACGGGATCGTCAGCTCCATCACCCGGGCCCACGCCGACCTGGCTCCGGCGGCACTGACGCTCTCGACGAGCCAGCTGAACAACGCCAGCGTGAATCGGGCCAGGACCGCCTTCGACCGGAACCCGGCTGCAGACAAGGCGATGTTCCCCAACGCCATCGACCCGCAGTCCACCACCTTGCAGGTGCGCCGGGGCGGCGTTCTCGACGGAGTCATCAACTGGTTCCCTGTCCACGCGACCAGCATGTCCACCCACAACACACTGATCAGCCCGGACAACAAGGGTTTCGCGTCCTACCGCTGGGAGCGGCAGGTCAAGCAGGTCGACTACGTCGGCCAGACGGATCCGGCCTTCATCTCGTCCTTCGCGCAGACCAACGCGGGCGACATGTCGCCGAACCTCAACCTGCATCCCACCGACGGACCCACCGCGGACGAGTTCGAGAACACGCGGATCATCGGCACGCGGATGTACGACTCCGCGTCCAAGGGCCTGGCCACCAACGTTCGCACCGTCACGGGCGGCGTCGACTCACGGATCGTGTACGTCGACATGGCGGACGTCGACGTGAGCGGCGCCTACACCCCCGACGGCAAGCCGCACAGCACCTGCAGCGCAGCTCTGGGGGCTGGGTTCATCGCTGGCAGCACGGAGGACGGTGGCGGGGGCCTGCCGATCCACAGCGGGCAGGCCGGCGGCGACCCGTTGTGGAGCGGAATCGCCGATCTCCTGTACACCGCCAGCCCGGAGCTCAAGGCCTGCCAGGCGCCGAAGGAGGTGCTGCTCCCCGCCGGCTCGCTCGACCTCGTGCAGCAGAAGCTGCCGGTGCAGCTGATGCGCATCGGCGGGCTCTACCTGATCGGGATGCCTGCCGAAGTCACCATCGTCTCGGGGCTGCGGCTGCGGCGCACGGTCGCCAGGATCGTCGGCGCCGACCTGAAGAACGTGCTGGTGCAGGGCTATGCCAATGCCTATGCCCACTACCTGACGACACCCGAGGAGTACGACTCCAAGGAGTACGAGGCAGCCAGCACGTTGTTCGGCCGCTACGAGCTCCCGGCCTTCATGCAGGTCACGGCAGGCCTGGCCACGGCGATGAAGGCCGGCTCCCCGGTCGAGCTCGGCACCAAGGAGCGCGACCGGAGCGGCGAGCAGATCCCCAGTCTCTCCGGCGCCGTCGTCATGGATGCCCCGTCCCTGGGGCACGGCTACGGCGACGTCCTCAAGGCCCCGTCCGCGTCGTACCCGATCGGCGACCAGGTCTCCGTGACCTTCGTCGGTGCGCACCCCAACAACAACCTCCATCTCGGCGGGACCTATCTCGCGGTGGAACGCAAGGTCGGTTCGGCCTGGGTGCGGGTGGCCGACGACGGCGACTGGTCCACGAAGTTCCGGTGGGCGCGTGAGGGCCTCGCGGCGTCCAGGGCCACGGTGACGTGGGACATCCCGGTCGGCACCCCGACGGGCAGCTACCGGATCCGCTACTTCGGGGACGCCCGGAACCTGTTCGGTGCGATCAGCCCGTTCACGGGCACCAGCCCGGCGTTCGTCGTCACGCAGTGAGCCGGTGGACCCCGACGGGCGAGGGCACCCAGCGTGCCCTCGCCCGTCGGCCCCACAGACGTCGCTCAGACGTCGTTCGCGAGGATGTTGTCGATGTTCCTCTCGGCCAGCGCGGTGATGGTGACGAACGGGTTCACCGTGGTGTTGCCGGGGATCAACGCACCGTCGATGACGTAGAGCCCGGTGTATCCGTGCAACCGGCCGTAGTTGTCGGTCGCCTTGTTGAGGACCGCGCCGCCGAGCGGGTGGTAGGTCAGGCCGTCCTGCCAGACCTTGTAGCCGCCGAAGAGGTCGGTGCGGTAGATCGTGCCTTCCTTGCTGTTGATCTTGTCGAAGATGGTCTTGGCCATGTTGATGGAGTCCTGCTTCCAGGCGGTCTGCCAGGACAGGTCGACCTTGTTGGCCGCGGCGTTCCAGGTGAACTCGGCACGCCGGGTCGTCCTGGTGATCGCCAGGTAGAGCGACGCATAGGTCTCGATGCCGGTCGGCAGGGGAGCGACCTCTGCGAAGGCACCGCCGGCGTCCCAGTTGTCGATGCCCGAGCAGGGAATCGTCGACTGCAGGGTGCCGGTCGCGTCCCACATGTGGTTGGCGCGACCGACCATCACGTTGCCGTTGTCGCCCCAGCCCTTGCCGACCTCGTTGTTGAGGGCAGGCAGGGCGCCGGTGGCCTTGAGCTTGACCAGCAGCTTGCTCGTGCCGACGCTGCCGGCCGCGAAGAAGACCTTCGCCGCCGTGACCGTCTTCGTCGTGACCACGTTGCCCGAGGTGTCGATCTGCTCGATCGTCACCGTGAAGCCGCCACCGGACGCCGGCGTCACCGAGGTGACCCGGTGCAGCGTCGAGACGTTCACCCGTCCGGTCGCCAGCGCCTGCGCGAGGTAGGTCTGGACGAGCGACTTCTTGCCGTGGTCGTTGCCGTACATGACCTGGCCGTCGAGCGCCGAACGGGTGACCGTCCCGGCCTGTTCGGCCTTCATGTAGTTCCAGTCGTAGATGTCCGGGACGAACGTCCACGCGAAGCCCGAGCGCTGTGCGTGCTTCCGTCCGACCCGGGCGTACTGGTAGCAGCTCGCGGTCTCGAACCATGCCGGGTCGATGGAAGAGACGCCGAGTGCGGTGTTGGCCCGCGGGTAGTAGGTGTCGTACATCTCCGTCGCGTCGACCGAGGGCAGGATCGAGTTGAAGCGCGACTGCTTCGGGGTCACCGCCATGCCACCGTTGACCAGCGAGCCGCCGCCCACGCCACGGCCCTGGTAGACCGTGATGCCGGCGAACTCCTCCGCGTCCAGGACGCCGGTGTACCTGGTGATGTCGGTGTCGATCGGGAACCCGAAGAAGTTGCTGACCGGTGCCTTGGTCTTGGTGCGCAGCCAGTAGGCCCGCTTGTCCGGGGAGGTCACCTTCGGGAAGATCTTCCCGTCAGCGCCGGGGGTGTCCCAGGACATGCCCATCTCGACCATCTCGACCTGTACGCCGGCCTGCGCGAGGCGCAACGCGGCCACCGCGCCGCCGTACCCGGTCCCGATGACCAGCGCCGGAACCGAGGCGCCGTTCCCGATCGCGGCCGCACTTGCCCGCCCCGGCATCGCGGCGGGCAGTCCTACCGCCGCGATGCCGAAGGCCGAGCCGGTGCCGGCCAGGAATCCGCGCCGGGAGACGCGGCTGCGTCCCTTGCCCGGCGTCGTTGTGTCCTGCATGTGATCTCCCTCACGTTGTCGGACGAAACAAGAACATGTTCTACATGTCCGACGGGTGAGGCGTCACCCCCTACCGGGTGGTAACCGTGGGGCGAATTCTTTGGACATCTGTCCAGTCGGGCGCCCAGAAATTGAGCGTTCTGGCGGGCCGTGGGTGGCGGCCGGAAGGTCGATCAGGTGCTGGCTTGAGCGATCCCGACGATGAGGGGCCGCACGATCGGCGGGGCCTTGAGCATCCGGTCGTGCTGCAGCTCGGACACCGTGAAGCCCGACTGCTCGATCGAGGCGAGCGTGTCGCGATTGCAGTGACAGCCGTGTCCGACGCGGACCTGCACGCCGTGCAGGCGGTCCTGCCAGCGAGCCAGCCCGGGGTCGTCGGAGCGGACGTGTTCGAGGAAGAGCAGCGTCCCGTCCGGCTTGAGCAGTCGCCGGATCTCGGCGAGTGACTTCGCCGGGTCATCGACCGTGCACAGGACCAGGGTGGAGACCGCGAAGTCGAAGCTCGCGTCCGCGAACGGCAGCTTCTCGGCCGGCGCCCGCGTGACCAGTGCCTGCAGGGTGGAGGCGGCCAGCTTGTGCTCCAGTCGGCGGGCCATCGGCTCCTCCGGCTCGGTGATGACGAGCTCGGTGATGCCGTCGCGGTAGTACGGAAGGTTCGCGCCGGTGCCGCCGCCGATCTCCAGCACCCGCCCGCTCGCGCGGCCGACCAGCGCCTCGCGGTGCGCCCCGAGCACGGACTTCTCGACACCGGCCATGATCCGGTCGTAGCCAGCCGCGAAGATCCGTCCCCACATGCTCATGTCAGACCGCCTCGAGCGCGATCGGCACGCCGTTGAGGTGCGCCATCCCGGCCAGCCGCTCGACATCGGCCACCTTGCTGGACGTGAGCTGGTTGACGTTGCTGCCGCCCGCCTTGTTGGCGCGCTCCCAGCCACCTCCGACGTGGCCCCAACCGTGGGGTACGGCGACCGTGCCGACCCTGACGTCGTCGGTGAGCAGCGCGGTCGTCTCGATGACGCCGTGCTCGGAGCGGATCCGGACCTGGGCACCGTCGGCGATCCCCGACGTGGCCGCGTCGGTCGGGTTGATCCGGGCCCGGTGCTCGCGCTTGCCCTTCATCAGCAACTCGCTGTTGTGCATCCACGAGTTCTGGGAGCGCAGCTCGCGCAGTCCGATCAGCCGCAGCGGGTACGCCGCGTCGTCGACGTGCCGGTCGCCCAGGCGGGCGAGCTCGGCTGCGATCTCCGGGGGATCGAGGCGGACCTTCCCGCCTCGGTGTCGCACCGCGTGCTTGAGCTGCCCGGTGGCGGCGTGGTCGCCCAGCACGATGCCGTGCGGGTTCTTGCGCAGCCTGGCGGCGTTGAGCCCGCCGCGTCGCAGGCCGAACCGGTCGCCGTACGGGCCGAGACGCAGGAGCGTCTCGATGAGGGCGCGCGGGGTCAGCCAGACGGGGGAGAGTCGATGGGCGAGGGCGACCGGCCTCCCCACGTGCCGCAGCGGCCCGAGCATGAACAGGGCGACGCCTGCCCGGCGGGCGATCTCGTCGACGATCTCCCACTCCTGGCGGGCTTCGCCGTACGGCGTCACGACCGCCTCGGTCGACTGGAAGAAGGGCGTCGGGGCCGCCGACGCAATGGCGATGGGGAAGTCCTCGCGTTCGAGGAAGGTCGTCGAGGGCAGGACGTAGTCGGCGTGCCGGTTGGTGTCGTTGACGTAGAGGTCCAGGGACACCAACAGGTCGAGCTCGGGCAGCGCCGCGGACAACGCCTCGCCGTTCGGGACCGAGAGGACCGGGTTGCCGGCGACGAGGAACATCGCCTTCATCTGGCCCTTGCCCGGGGTCGTGATCTCGTCGGCCATCAGGGCTGCGGGGAACGATCCGAGCACCTCGGGGAAGTCGCCGAGCCGCGAGCGCTTCGTGTCGTACGACGCCAGGCCGACCCGTTCCGCCATCTCCTCCAGGGGGATGGCGCCGAGGCTGAACAGCGTGCCGCCGGCGCGATCCAGGTTGCCGGTGACGATGGAGAGCACGTCGATCAGGAAGCTGACCAGCGTGGCGTGTCGGCCCAGGCACGCCCCTGTCCGGCCGTACGCCGACGCGCTCGGCGCCGTGGCGAAGTCCCGCGCCAGCTGCCGGACAGTGGCCGCGGGCACGCCGGTGATCGCTTCCGTGTCCTCGGGCGACTGTGCAGCCGCGGCCGTGCGGATCAGGTCGACACCGCGGGTCTGCCGCTGGAGCGCGGCCTCGTCGGCCAGGCCCTCCTCGAAGATCACGTGCAGCAGTGAGAGGAGCAGCCACGCGTCGGAGTCGGGGTTCACGGACACGTGCTCGAAGGCGCGGGCCGTCTCGGACCGACGCGGGTCGACCACGACGACACGGCCGCCGCGCGTGGTGATCGCCTTCAGGTGGTCCTTGATGCGCGGCGCGTTGATCGCGCTCCCGTGCGAAACGAGCGGATTGGCGCCGAGGACGAGCAGGAAGTCGGTGCGGGGGAGGTCCGGGAACGGCAGCTGCGTCAGGGCGCCGTACAACAGCTGGCTGGCGACGAAGCGGCTGTTGATGTCCTGCGAACCGGCCGAGTAGAGGTGGTCGGACCCGAGCCCCTTCATGAAGCCCGCGACCCAGAGGGTGGTCGAGTAGGAGAAGGCGCTCGGGTTGCCGAAGTACATCCCGACCGCCTTGCCGCCGTACGTCGACCGGATCTTCCTGAGCCGGGACGCGATGTCGGACAGGGCGTCGTCCCAGCTCACCTGCTCGAACTCGCCCGACGCGTTGCGACGGAGCGGATGCAGCACGCGGTCGGGGTCGTTCTGGACGTCGGTGAACGCGATCCCCTTCGGGCACGCCTGGCCGCGCGAGAGCGGGTGGTCCTGGTCGGGGCGCAGCGAGAGCAACCGACCGTCCTCGACCGTCGCGACCAGACCGCACAGGGGCTCACAGATCCGGCAGTAGGTGACCTTCTGTTCCACCGTCATTCGAGCAGTGTTGCGGATCGGGGGCCCGCGGGCCATGGTCACTCCGTGCACGCGGGGACGACCCAGCGACTAGCGTGGCCCGATGAACGACGACGAACATCGCAATCCGTCCGAGGTCTCGTCACGGCGCAACTGGTTCGACGAGTTCGCCGCCCGGGCCCAGGACGTCGCGTCCCGTGACCTGTTCTTCCTCGCGATCGTGGGTCTCACCCTGCTGTGGGCGCCGAGCTACTTCCTGCTGCACTCGCTCGACCACTGGTACATCGCCTTCGTGCTCCCCGCGGAGATCCTCACCCTGTTCCTCGTCGTGCTGCTCGAGAACCACAACCGCCGGTCCGAGCAGGCGTTGCACCGCAAGCTGGATGCCTTCGCCGCGGTGCTCGCTGCGATCGCAGCCGACTCCGACTCCGAGGAGGTCCAGAAGCACGCCAAGGAGCTGCGCGCCGCGGTCGGTCTGCAGGATCGCGAGAGCAGCGACTGAGCTTCAGTGCCGGCAGAGCTCGAACGCCCGCTCGGCCATCGGCAGCGCCAGCACCCGGTCCGCGGGCACCAGCCCCACCCGGGTACGACGATCGAGCAGGTCGTCCACGTCGGCAGCGCCTTCGTGGGTGATGCCGAAGACCAGCTCCGCGAGCGTGATGCCCTGCGGGCCGGGGGCCAGGAGCTCGTGCTCGGGCAACCCGGTCACATCGACCGCGTTGGACAGCACCAGTGCGGCCTCGGTGCCGAATCGTCGTACGAGACGGGCGGGGGCTTCGAGCTTCGCGAGCTCCTCGCGGGGCGCGGCGCCCAGCAGCGGCAGGTTGCGCGTGACGCAGGGTGCCGCAGTGAGGGCGACGGCGTCGACGGCGTCCTCGGCCATCTGCCGGTAGGTGGTCAGCTTGCCGCCGACGACGGTCACGACGCCGGTCGGTGAGGTGAGCACGGCGTGCTTGCGCGACAGGTCGGCCGTCGCGCCGTCGGAGTCGAGCAGCGGCCGGAGTCCGGCGTACGTGCCGATCACGTCCGAGCGCCGGAGCGGCTTCTCGAACGCGGCGCCGACGACGTCGAGCAGGAAACCGATCTCGGCCTCGGTGCCCTGGGGGACGTCGGGGATCTCGCCCTCGGTCTCCTCGTCGGTCAGGCCGACGTAGATCGTGCCGTCGGGCTGGGGGAGGGCGAACACGAACCGGCTGGTGGTCCCGGGGACGGGCACCGTGAGCGAGGCGGCCAGGCCGGGCAGCGTCGACTCCCGGAGCACCAGGTGCGTGCCGCGCGACGGCTTGAGCCTCACGTTCTCGACCAGGGTCCCGGCCCACACCCCGGTGGCGTTGATGACCGCTCGAGCGGTGACGCCGACGGTCTCGCCCGTCAGCTCGTCACGGAGCACGGCGCCCTTGCCCGTCGCGGACAGCACCCGCGCGCGGGTGCGCACCTCGGCCCCGAGCGAGGCTGCGGTCCGGGCGAGGCAGGTGACGAAGCGGGCGTCGTCCTCGAGCTGGCCGTCCCAGCTGAGCAGGCCGCCGCGCAGGCCGGACAGGCGCAAGCCAGGGGCGAGCCGGAGTGCCTCGTTGCGGGAGATCCGCCGCGGGCGGGGGAGCGTCTCGGCACTGGTGCCCGCGCTGATGCGCAGGGCGTCGCCGGCCCGGAAACCGGCCGAGGCGAGCGCGGCCTGCGCGAGGGAGACGCTGGTCATCAGCGGCAGCAGCATCGGCATCGGGTGGCTCAGGTGCGGAGCGGTCGACTCCATCAGGATGCCGCGTTCGACCGCGCTCTCGTGGGCCACGCCGACCTGGCCGTTGGCGAGATAGCGCAGGCCGCCGTGCACGAGCTTGCTCGACCACCGCGACGTGCCGAACGCGAAGTCGTGGGCGTCGACGGCCAGGACGGTCAGGCCGCGCGAGACGGCGTCGAGGGCGACCCCGGCGCCGGTGACGCCGAGCCCGATCACCAGCAGGTCGACCGAGGCGGGTGCGTCGGCCAGGCCGGGCCGGAGGCGGGTGGGTGACGACGTCATGGCGCGAGGTACCTCCGGACGAGAGTCGTGAGTTCGGTGTCGAAGTCGGCCTGGGTCAGGTCGTCGTCCTGCATCGTGTGCGCCGAGATCGCGAAGCCGTGGGCGGCGAGCATGAGGGAGCGGGCCAGCAGCAGCGGGTTCCCGGCCCGGACCTCGCCGACGGCCTGTGCTTGCGCGAGGCGGTCGGCAAGGGCGCCGATGATGACGTCCTGGGAGCGACCTCGCCGGTCGATCAGGTAAGGCAGCAGCTGCTCGGGGTCGACGTCGATGATCCGGCGGAACAGCTCGTTCTCGCGCAGCACGGACACCGCGGCAGCCAGCCGGCGCGCGATCACGTCGAGCACGCTGTCGCCGTCTTGCTCGACCTCGTTGACGACCTCGTTGACGACGCCGTCGATCTGCGCGACCCACTCGCGCGTCATCAGGTCGGCGAGGATCGACTGCATGTCCGGGTAGGCGCGGTAGACCGTCATCCGGGACACGTCGGCACGACGGGCCACGTCGGTGAGGGTGGCGCGCTTCCAGCCCACCGTGAGGATGACCTCGCGGGCTGCGTCGAGGAAGCGATCCTTGTTACGAACTGACGTCATGTGTCACACTGTAACGCATGACCCGAGAAATGCACCCCCAGCGCTGGGGCGACGCCAGCCACGCCGGTCCCCTCCCGGAGTCCACCCAAGGTCTCGTGGAGCTCGCGTTCGGCGCGCTCGACACCCCGGCCGTGGAGTCGGTCAGCGTTCCGGCCTCGGGCCTCCCGGACGACCTGCTCGCCGGCCTGCGCGACGTCATCGGCGCCGCCCATGTGCTCACCGACGACGAGACCCGCCGCCTGCGCACCCGCGGCAAGTCGACCCCCGACCTGCTCAAGGCCCGTGCCGGTGACCTCACCGACGCCCCGGACGTCGTCGCGCGACCCGGCAGCCACGACGAGGTCGTCCAGCTGCTCGCGTGGGCCGTCGACCACCACGTCGCCGTCGTCCCCTTCGGGGGCGGTACGTCGGTCACCGGCGGTCTCGTCGCGCGCCGTGAGGGCTACGCCGGCCTCGTCAGCCTGGACCTGATCCGGCTCAACCAGCTCGTCAGCGTCGACCCGATCTCGATGACGGCGAAGCTGCAGCCCGGCATGCGCGGCCCCGAGGCCGAGGCCGCCCTCGCCGAGTTCGGCGTCACCCTCGGGCACTTCCCGCAGTCCTTCGAATTCGCCACCATCGGTGGTTTCGCCGCGACGCGCAGCAGCGGCCAGAACAGCGCGAGCTTCGGCCGCTTCGACCAGCTGGTCGTCGGCCTCAAGGTCGCCACGCCCGTCGGTGAGCTAGTCGCCGGCTCCTCGCCGCAGAACGCCGCCGGCCCCGACCTGCGCCAGCTCCTGCTCGGCTCGGAGGGCACCTTCGGTGTCATCACCGAGGTCACGGTGCGGGTCCGCGCGATCGCCACCGAGACGGCGTACGAAGCCTGGCGCTTCGAGTCGTTCGCCGCCGGTCAGGCCGCGATGCGCCACCTCGCGCAGAACCAGCTGCTCCCGACCATCATCCGGCTCTCCGACGAGACCGAGACGGCCCTCAACCTGGCCAGCCAGACGGCCGTCGGTGCGGAAGCCGCCACCGGCTGCCTGATGATCGTCGGCCACGAAGGTGCCTCGATCGCCAACAAGCGGACCGTCGTCACCGAGGCGCTGACCGCCCTCGGCGGCGAGCCGCTCGGTGAGGAGCGCGGCAACGCCTGGCTCGCCGGGCGCTTCCACGCGCCGTACCTCCGCGACTCGATGCTCGACGTGGGTGTCCTGGTGGAGACGCTGGAGACGGCGACGTTCTGGTCCAACACCGACCGCCTCTACACCAGCGTGAAGGCCGCGCTCGAGGCCAGCCTCGGCGAGGGCACCCTGGTGCTCTGCCACGTCTCGCACGTCTACGAGACCGGTTGCTCGCTCTACTTCACGGTCGCGGCCAAGCAGGGCGACGACCCGCTTCCGCGCTGGCTCGCGGCCAAGGCGGCAGCGTCCGACGCCATGATCGAGTCCGGTGCCACGATCACGCACCACCACGCGGTCGGCACCGACCACAAGGCCTGGTTCGCGCGGGAGATCGGCCCGGTCGGCGTCGCTATGCTGCGCGGCGTGAAGGCCACCGTCGATCCCACCGGGATCCTCAATCCGGGGGTGCTGATCCCGTGAGGTCGTTCTCCTTCCTCGTCAACCCGCTGTCGGGTGGTGGCGCGGCTCCGGCCGCCGTCGTCCCCGTGGCGCGGCTGCTCCGCGACGCCGGCGCCGAGGTCGAGGTCACGTACTCACCCGGCCCCAAGGCCACGCTCGACCTGGTCCGGGCCGGGGTCGCGCGCGGTGACGTGATCGTCGCCGTCGGCGGCGACGGCATGCTGTCGTCGATCGCCGGCCAGGTCTCGCAGGACAACGGGGTGCTGGGCATGATCCCGGCCGGCCGCGGCAACGACTTCGCCCGGATGCTGAAGCTGTCCGAGGACTCCGAGGTCATCGCGAAGGTGCTCCTCGAGGGTGCCGAGACGCCGACCGACCTGATCTCCGTGACGCTGCCGGGCGCCGAACCGCGCCTGGTGGCCGGTTCGGTCTACTCAGGTGTCGATGCGCGCGCCGGCGAGATCGTCGACAAGGTCCGCTGGATGCCGGCGAAGCTGCAGTACCCCTACGCCGCGGTGCACTCCCTGGCGACGTACGTCCCCTCGACGTTCACGGTCGTCATCGACGGTACGACGCACTCCTTCGTCGCGGCCACCGTCGTCGTGGCCAACTCCGGCTACTACGGCAAGGGCATGCACATCGCCCCGGACGCGTCATTGACCGACGGACTCCTCGATGTGATCGTCATCGAAGCAGCCTCGCGTCGCGAGATGATGAAGGCGTTGCCGAAGGTGTACGACGGCGCGCACGTCCTGCTCGACCAGGTGACCGTGCTGCGGGGGGCAACAGTGGAGATCAGTGGGAGTCCTTCCGTGCCCATGGGTGGCGACGGCGAGCCGCTCGGGATGTTGCCGACGTCTCAGGAACAGCCGGCGGTTGTGCGTGTCCTGCCCGGTGCCCTGAAGATCCTCACGTGAAGTTCCTTGACCACGAGGCCGCCCTCACGGTGATGGCCGACAAGATGGCCGAGCTCAAGCCGAAGCTGCGCGGCTGGCTGCACGCGGGGTCGGTCCCGTTCGTGATCGCCGCCGGCGTCGTCCTGATCGTGCTGTCGCCGACCGGGGAGACCAAGGCCGGATCGGCGGTCTTCATCGCGTCGGCGCTGCTCCTGTTCGGCGTCTCCGCGATCTATCACCGCGGCACGTGGAAGCCGGCGATCTGGGCGATGCTGCGCCGCTTCGACCACGCCAACATCTTCGTGCTGATCGCCGGCACCTACACCGCGTTCGCGATGCTGCTGCTCGACGGCACGTCCCGGGTGGTGCTGTTGGTCGTCATCTGGGGAGCCGCGGTGCTCGGCGTGCTGTTCCGGGTGTTCTGGACCGGCGCCCCACGCTGGCTCTACACGCCGATCTACATCGGCATGGGCTGGGCCGCGGTGTTCTTCATCCCCGACTTCATCGACGGCAGCGAGAAGCTCGGTACGGCGGTCGCGATCGCCACGCTCGTCCTGGTCGCCTCGGGCGGCATCCTCTACACCCTCGGTGCGGTGATCTACGGCCTGAAGAAGCCGAACCCCAAGCCGGAGTGGTTCGGCTTCCACGAGGTGTTCCACACCTTCACGATCCTCGCCTTCGTCTGCCACTACGTGGCGGTGTCGCTGGCGACGTACGCGCTGAGGTGACTGGCGTCAGCGAGCGCTGAGCGGCCGACCCGTCACCGTGCGGATCGCGGCCGTCGCCATCCCGACGTACCCCCACAGCGACCGCAGTGACAGGGCGACCGAGAGCACCGTCCGGGTGCCGGTCGGAGCGGGCTTGCCGGCGAACCGGTCGGCCATCCAGCCGATCATCAGCGGCAGCGCCAGCGGGTGCAGGCTGAGGTGTTCGCTGAAGCGGTCCCGGACGTAGTGCACGGTCGCGCCGCCGTCGACGTACCGCTGTTGCTGACCGTCGACGTCCTCGATGTGGATGATCTGGTCATGGGTCGCCTGCGTCATCAGGACCGGACAGGCCGGGATCCGCTGGCCCAGGCGCAGGTCGTCGAAGACGTGCAGGACCTCGGGCGTGCCCAGCACGTCGGCCAGTGGCGCGTCGAGGTAGTCGTCGAAGTCGTGGTTGCGGTGGTGGACGACGGCCGCCAGCGTGCTGGACGTCTCGAGCCGCTGCAGGTGCCGCCTGCCCTCGAAGGAGGCGTGTTCCTGGATGACGCGGGCGAGCCCGGGGTAGCCGCTGCGCAGGCCCGCGACGACCATCGCCGGCAGCCCGGCGTGGAAGGTGCCGTTGAGCCGGATGAACGTCTCGGCCGGATCACCCACGGGCGCGCCGAGTGCGGCGCCGACGATGTTCAGCTCCGGTGCGTACTCGGGTGCCATCTCGGCGGCCCAGGACGAGGCCATGCCGCCGCCGGAGTAGCCCATGAGGCCGACGGGCGTGGAGGCCTGGAGTCCCAGCGGCTCGAAGTCGAGGGCGGCCCGGACGCCGTCGAGCACCCGGTACCCGGGCTCGCGTGCGGCGCCGAAACGGCCTAGAAGGCCCTCGTGGTCGCACAGCGACAGTGCCCAGCCCTTGCGCAGCACCCCGGCCAGCAGGGCGAATTCCAGTGGGGGAATGGAGCCCCATGAGCGGGCGCCCTGACGCAGGGCGTACGACGGGAAGGCCTTGCCCGAGATCGCGTCGATCGCGCACTGGTAGGCCAGCAGCGGTCGCGGTTCGTTCGGGTCGGCGCCCTCGGGGAGCACCACCGTGGTGACGGCCGCCTCGGGTGCGCCGTTCAGGTCGGTGCTCCGGTAGACCAGTTGCCAGGCCGACACCTGCTGGGGGATCAGGCCCAGGAACGCCAGCTCCACCTCGCGGGAGCGGATGATCGCGCCCGGGGCGAGGAGGCCGAGGCCGGTCGGTGCG
Organism: Nocardioides sp. CPCC 206347; assembly: GCF_048654605.1. Classification (NCBI taxonomy): domain Bacteria; kingdom Bacillati; phylum Actinomycetota; class Actinomycetes; order Propionibacteriales; family Nocardioidaceae; genus Nocardioides; species Nocardioides sp. CPCC 206347. The sequence goes on along the minus strand of NZ_JBMCYZ010000001.1, from coordinate 606,214 downwards.
ACCAGGAACGGATCGTCCCGGGGGAGCAGCGGGCGGGCGGTCTTCGCATCGGCAGCGGGGGCCGGGGCCTGATCGGGCAGGGGTTGCACGACGTCATACAAGCATTTGCGCGACCGTAACGTGGGCGGATGCCACAGGGCGGTTGGTGGGGCGGTTGGTGGACGGCGACCGAGGTGCAGCTGCCCACCTGGCCGACCTCGGCAAAGTGAGTGATGCTGGTCACACCTGCTCCCGCTGAATCCGAGGCCCCATGCTCACGTTCGACGACCTGACCGCCCTCAGCCTCGACCAGCTGGCGGAGCTCTACGCCGGCGGCACGGTCCCCGACGACTTCGCCCTGGCGCTCGACGACAAGCCCAAGGGACGCATGGTCGCGGTCCGTGGCCTTGACAGCGTCCCGGTCGTCAACAAGGTGATCGACATCTTCGCCAGGCACCCGCTGTTCCCGTGGGACGGCAAGACGATGGACGCCACCAGCGAGCAGACCGCCGACGGCATCAACCGCATCCAGGCCGGAGCCAGGATGAACTGGTTCCCGTTCAAGACGAGCGTGCAGCCCTCATCGATCGACGGCGAGCCGACGATCGTCCTGGACTACGAGCAGAAGGGGAACCCGATCCTGATCAAGAAGATCCACGACGAGATCCGGGAGGTCGCCCCGGGCATGTACCTCGGCCCCGCCATGGCCAAGGTCGGCAAGGGGAAGCCGCCGGTGCTCGTGCTCTGGTTCGCGCTCGACACCAACAAGTAGTTCCAGCGGCCAGCAAGTGGTTCAGGCGCGGTCGCGGGCGATCGCCTCGGGGAGCACGTCCTCGACGATGGTCAGCAGGCTCTGTCGCAGCAGCAGGTGGACCTGCTCGCGGCTCAGCTTCTTCTTGATCAGCCACTCGCGCCCGGCGGTCTTGGCCAGCTGGCCGTAGGCGCGGACGAAGGCACGCAGCTCGTCGCGGTGGTCCGTCACGTTGGCCATGTCGATCGCCTCGAGGACCCGGTCGACGGCGTCGTCCTCGGCCTTGAGCAGGATCCGCTCGAGCTCGGGATCGCGCCCCAGGCCCGAGGCGCCGGCAGCGTTGATCCATGCCGCGTCCTGGCTGGACAGCGAGTCGAGGAACCAGTTCACCGCCGCGTCGATGCGCTCCTCCAGGGACCCTCCGGGGGCGTGGTCGATGGCGTTCCCGGGGACCGCCGCGGCCGCCCGCACCACTTCGAGGTACAGGTCGCGCTTCGTGCCGAAGTAGTGGTTGAGCAGGCCGCGGGCGACGCCGGCCTCATTCGCGATGTCGGTGGTCGAGACCTCGCCGTACGGGCGCAGCGCGAACAGGCGCTGCGCGCTGGAGAAGATCTCCTCGCGCCGCTGGTCGGGGCCGAGGCGACGCCATCGGGGCTCAGTGGTCACGGGACAACTCTTCCATCACTCCTCGTCGACCCAGGGGAGCCACCCGGGCAGGTCCTTCTCCACCGTGCCCGGGAAGGCGGGCGGGCGCTTCTCGAGGAAGGACATGACGCCCTCGATCGCGTCGGCGCTGGTCAGCAGCCCCGAGATGAGCCGTGAGTCGACCTCGTGCGCCGGGAACGGCGAGTCCAGTCCGCTGAGCCGGTTGAGCATCTGGCGGATCACCGCGATCGAGACCGGCGCGCTGTTGTCACGCAGGTCGCGGGCCAGTGCGTACGCCTCGTCCAGCACCTCTTCAGGCGCGTGCACCGACGTGATGAGCCCCGAGGTGAGCGCCTCGTCGGCACCGAAGACCCGGCCGCTGATCATCCAGTCCTGGGCCTTGGTCATGCCGACCAGCCGGGGGAGGTGCCAGACCGAGGCGGCCTCGGGGAAGATGCCGCGGCGGCCGAAGACGAAGCCGAACTTCGAGTCGGTCGAGCCGAGGCGGAAGTCGCACGCCAGCGTGATGGTCAGGCCGCCACCGACGGCCGCGCCGCGCATCGCTGCGATCACGGGCTTGTTCATGGTGAAGACCCGCTTGGAGCAGCGGCCCGCGGGCTCCTGCCAGGTGCTGGCGTCGGCGACGTCCTCGTTGGTGTCGAACTCGCCGCCGGACAGGTCGGCTCCGACGCAGAAGTGGTCACCGGCGCCGGTGAGGACGACGACGCGGACGTCCTCGTCCCGATCGGCGCGGTCCAGTGCGAGCACCAGCTCGTCGGCCATGGTGATCGTGTAGCCGTTGCGCGCTGCGGGCCGGTTGAGGGTGATGGTCGCGATCCGGTCGGCCACCGCGTAGGTGATGTCGGTGAAGGTGCTCGCGAGCGTGGAGTCCATGGTGGCCTGCTTCCGTACGTCTTCGATGCGCTTGTTGACCGGCTGCCAACAGTAGTGCACTATTGGCGCTGTGCCAACAACTACGCCGTCCTGGATGAACGAGGACCTCGCGGCGGTGCGTGAGCTCGCCGCGACGTACTTCGTCAAGGAGGTCCTCCCGCGTGCCGACGAGCACCGGGCGCAGGGCCACGCGAGCCGCGAGGCCTACCTGAAGGCCGGCGAGCTCGGCCTGGTGGGCATGTCCCTGCCCGAGGAGTACGGCGGCGGTGGGGCCTCGTTCGCTGCCGAGGCCGTGCTGATCGAGGAGCAGGTCCGCGCTGGCGACACGTCGATGGGCTTTGCCGTCTCCATCGGCATCGTCGCGCACTACCTCAACGCCTACGCCACCGAGGAGCAGAAGAAGCGGTGGCTGCCCAAGGTCTGTTCAGGGGAGTGGGTGCTCTCGATCGCGATGACGGAGCCCGGCACCGGGTCCGACCTGCAGGCGATCGCGACGCGAGCGGTCAAGGACGGCGACGACTACGTCATCAACGGCGCCAAGACCTTCATCTCCAACGGCCACGTCTGCGACCTCATCGTGATCGCCGCGAAGACCGGTGACGAAGCCGGGGCTGCCGGCATCTCGCTCATCGTGGCCGAGGTCGGCGACGACACGCCGGGCTTCACCCGCGGTCGCGTGCTCGACAAGATGGGCCAGCAGGACCAGGACACCGCGGAGCTGGCGTTCGAGGACCTCCGCGTCCCGCAGGCCAACCTGCTCGGCCCGAAGGAGGGCCACGGTTTCTACCAGATGATGGAGCAGCTCCCGCAGGAGCGACTCATCACCGCGATCCTGGCCCAGGCCCAGATCGAGAAGGCTGTCGAGCTCACGATCGGCTACACCAAGGACCGCCACGCGTTCGGCAAGCCGCTGATGGCGCTGCAGAACACCCGCTTCGAGCTGGCCGAGTGCGAGACCATCTCCCGCGTCAACCGGGCGTTCCTCGACCAGTCCATCGAGAAGCACCTCGCCGGGAAGCTCGACGCCACCGAGGCGTCGATGGCCAAGTACTGGATCTCCGACCGCGCCACCGAGGTCGCGGACCGCTGCCTGCAGCTGTTCGGTGGCTACGGCTACATGAACGAGTACCCGATCGCCCGCATCTACACCGACGTGCGCGTGCTGCGCATCCTTGCCGGCGCGAACGAAGTGATGAAGGAACTCATCGCGCGGTCCTTGTGACCAGCCGCTGATCCACCCCGCAGCGACCCCATCTCGGACCCACCCGCATCGAGGAGCAGATCGTGTACCTGACCCAAGGCCTCCACCGGTCGCTGCAGGCGACGCCCGACAAGACCGCCACCGTCCACGGCGACCGCAGCCACACGTTCGCCGAGATGGGCGATCGCGTCGCCCGCTTCGCGGCCGGCCTCCAGGGGCTGGGTGTGGCGGAGGGCGACGTGGTGGCGATCCTGTCGCTCAACAGCGACCGGTACGTCGAGTACTACTCGGCGATCCCGTGGGCCGACGCGGTGCTCAACCCGATCAACATCCGGTGGAGCCCGCAGGAGATCATCTACGCGCTCAACGACTCGGGCACCACGGTGCTGCTGATCGACGACGCGTTCGCGCCGATGGCACCGGCGATCACTGCGAGCTGTCCGTCCGTGACGACCCTGGTGCACTGCGGCGACGGCCCGACGCCGGAGGGCATGGTGTCCTACGAGGCGCTGGTCGCCGACAACGAGCCGGTCGCCGACGTACGGCGTTGCGACGACCAGCTGGCCGGGTTGTTCTACACCGGGGGCACGACCGGTTTCCCCAAGGGCGTCATGCTCTCCCACTGCAACCTGCTGACCTCCGCTCTGGGGGCGGTGGCCAGTGGGTACCTGCTCCAGCGCGACTCGACGTACCTGCACGCGGCGCCGATGTTCCACCTGGCCGACCTGGCCGGGAACCTGGGCGCGAACCTGCTCGGCTGCACCCACGTCACCATCCCGTTCTTCGAACCGAAGAACGTCCTGGTGACGATCGAGAAGCACCGGATCACCGACGTGCTGATGGTGCCGACGATGATCCAGATGGTCATCGACCACCCGGACGCCAAGGAGCACGACCTGTCGTCACTGCAGCGCCTGATGTACGGCGGATCGGTCATCTCCGAGGGTGTCCTGCTCCGCACGAAGGCGCTCCTGCCGCACCTCAGGCTGACCCAGGCCTACGGCATGACCGAGCTCGCCCCGGTCGCCACGCTGCTCGGCCCGGACGACCACGTCGACGGCCTGCTCACGGCCGCCGGCCAGGCCGCGCCGCACGCCGAGGTCCGGATCCTCGACGAGGAGGGGAACCCGGTCCCGACCGGCACCGTCGGCGAGATCTGCGTCTTCGGCGCCAACGTGATGCTCGGCTACTGGAACCGGCCCGAGGAGACCGCGGCGGTCCTCAAGGACGGCTGGATGCACACCGGCGACGGCGGCTACATCGATGAGCGCGGCTTCGTGTTCGTGGTCGACCGGATCAAGGACATGATCGTCACCGGCGGCGAGAACGTGTACTCCGCCGAGGTCGAGGGCGCCATCTCGAAGTTCCCCGGAGTCCTGCAGTCGGCCGTCATCGGCCTGCCCAGTGACCAGTGGGGTGAGACCGTCCACGCCTGTGTGGTGAAGGCACCCGACGCCGACTTCACGAGCGAGGACCTGATCGCCCACGTCAAGGGGCTGATCGCCAACTACAAGGTGCCGCGCAGCGTTGACTTCCTCGCGGAGCTGCCGATGAGCGGCGCCGGCAAGATCCTCAAGCGCGACCTGCGCGCGTCGTACGCCAAGGAGCAGGCATGACGTTCGACAGCCTCAACCCCGCCGACGGCACGCTCGTCTCGACCTTCCCGGTGATGGGGGAGGCGGAAGTGCGGCGGGTCGTCGGGGCGGCGCGCGAGGCCACCACCTGGTGGCGGGGGCTCGGCTTCGATGGCCGCGCCCAGCGCCTGGCCGCATGGCGCCGTGACATCTGGCACCGCGTCGACGAGATCGCCGAGCTGATCCACCGCGAGAACGGCAAGCCGGTCGAGGACGCCGTCCTCGAGGTCGTGCTGACGGTCGAGCATCTCCACTGGGCCGAGAAGAACGCCGCCAAGGTGCTCCGCACCCAGAAGGTGAACCCCGGCCCGCTCTTCGCGAACTACTCCGCCCGGGTCGGCTACGACCCGCTCGGGGTGGTGGGCGTCATCGGCCCCTGGAACTACCCGCTCTACTCACCGAACAGCGCCGTCGCCTTCGCGCTGGCCGTCGGCAACACGGTGGTGCTGAAGCCGAGCGAGTTCACCCCGGCCGTGAGCCAGTGGTACGTCGACGCGTTCGCCGCAGCGAACCCGGACGCCCCCGACGGTGTCCTGACGCTGGTCACCGGACTCGGCGAGACCGGCGCGGCGCTGTGCAAGGCCGGCGTCGACAAGATCGGCTTCACCGGTTCGACCGCGACGGGCAGGCGGGTGATGGCGCAGTGCGCCGAGACGCTGACGCCCGTCGTCCTCGAGTGCGGCGGCAAGGACCCGGTGGTCGTCGCCGAGGACGCCGACCTCAAGGCCGCGGCTCGCGCCGTGGCGTGGGGCGCCTTCGCGAACTCCGGCCAGACCTGCGTGGGCGTCGAGCGCGTGTACGTCGTCGAGGAGGTCGCCGACGAGTTCCAGGCCCTCCTGCTCGACCAGCTCGACGGCGTCCGCTCCGGCCAGGACGACAGGGCCAACTACGGCCCGATGACCATGCCCTCCCAGGTCGACGTCGTACGACGGCACGTGGCCGACGCGGTCGAGCGAGGCGCGACCTTCCTCAAGGGTGGACCCGCCTCGATCGGGCAGCGGTTCATCGAGCCGATCGTCATGGCCGACCTGCCCGAGGACGCCCTCGCCGTACGCGAGGAGACCTTCGGCCCGACCGTGACCCTGACCCGCGTCGCCGACGTGGACGAGGCGATCAAGTTCGCCAACGACCACGACTACGCGCTCAGCGCCTCGGTCTTCTCCCGCTCACGCGGTGACGAGATCGCCGATCAGCTGCGGGCCGGCCAGGTCAGCATCAACGCGGTGATCGCGTTCGCCGGCATGGGTGCCGTGCCGATGGGTGGCGTGGGCGCGAGCGGCTTCGGCCGGGTCCATGGTGCGGACGGCCTGCGCGAGTTCGCCCAGACGCGCGGCGTCGTACGCCAGAAGTTCGGCCTGCCCGGCTTCGAGCTGATCGCGATCAAGCGGGCCCGGCACGTCCTGCCGGTGATGCGGAAGGTCCTCAGCGTCCGGCACGGGCTCTGAGGACCATCGGCACCAGGTGGTCGCGGGCGAAGTCGCCCAGCTGTGCCGGGGTGTCGAGCTCGATCAGGGCACGGGGCGTCAGCAGGTAGGAGTGCACGACGCGCACGAGCAGCTCGGCGCTGGCCTCCATGTCGTCGGTGGAGTCCAGCAGGCCGTCCTCGACTGCTTCGTTGAAGAAGCCGAGCGTCGCGACGACCGCGCCGGTGACGAGCCGGCTGCCCTCGGTGGTGAGCTGCATGAGCACCGTCTCCGGCTCGACCTGGAGCATCCGGGCGAGCATCGCGTGGCCCCGGACCTGCTGCATCATCGCGGTGAAGCCGAGCTCGACCCGCTCCTCGATCGTGGTGCCGGTGCGAGCGGTCGTGGACACCTCCGTGAAGAGCCGCGTGGCCTCGCGGGTGACGACGGCCTGGATGACCTGCTCCTTGTTGCCGATCCGTCGGTAGACCGTGACCCGGTCGATCCCGGCACGCCGCGCGATGTCGCCGATGGTCGTGCGCTTCACGCCGAACTCGGCGCACAGCGAGAGCGCGGCGTCGAGAATCGCGTGCACCTCGGGCGCCATCTCAGGGGCATGGTCGTCGTCGGTCATGGGGGGAGCATACGAAAGCAGCATTGCAACAACAAGTGTTGCTTTGTTACAGTCGCGGTCTCGTCGATCCTGGAGGCAAGACCATGGCAAGGCAATCGAGCAGGAAGCCGCCCCGCGCGTACCGGAGCGAAGCGCTGGCGATCAACGCCCGCGACGTGTCCTTCGACTGGACCGGCGTGCCGACCGAGTACATCCCCGGCCACCCCTACGCCACGCACTTCTGGAACGTCATGCACCTGGTGCTGCCCGAGGGTGAGCGCGCCATGGCCGACGTCCTGGGCCGCGCGCTGCCGCTGATCGACGACCCCCGCCTGACCGAGGAGCTCCAGGGCTTCATCGGCCAGGAGGAGACGCACGCCAGCTCGCACGAGTCCTTCCGGATCCACCTGGAGGAGAACGGCGTCGACATCCCGAAGATCATGAAGCTGATGGAGTTCCTGATGGACCAGGTCTTCGGGGACCACGGCCTGACGGGCCGGGCCGGCGAGGCCTGGTTCCACGAGCGGCTCGGCCTCTACGCCGCCGCGGAGCACTTCACCGCGACCATCGGCGAGTGGCTGCTCGACAACGAGGAGTTCGACAGGCTCGGCGTCGACCCGACGATGCTCGACCTGCTGCGCTGGCACGGAGCGGAGGAGATGGAGCACCGCAACGTCGCCTACGACGTCTACCAGTACGTCGACGGCAGCTACGCCCGTCGCGTCCGCACCGCGTTCCTCGCCTCCGGCGGCCTGCTGGCGCTGTGGCTCTACACGTCGAGCTGGCTGTACGCCAACGATCCGACGGTCACCAGGCACCGCTGGACCTGGCCGGTCGAGTTCGTGAAGGACACCCGCAAGGGCCTGATGCCCGGCATCCAGTTCATCGTCAAGGAGATCCCGCAGTACCTCCGACCTGGTTTCCACCCCTCGCAGATGGGCCCGATCGACAAGGCTGTCCGCTATCTCGCGGTGTCCCCGGCGGCGCGAGCATGAGCACCGCCGCGCCGTCACTGAAGCTGCGCGCGCTGGCCAGGGGAGCGCAGGCGTACTCGACTGTGTTCGCGGCCAGCGCCGCGGCGCCGTACCTCTCGCGCTCCGCCCCGGTACGGATGACCGGTTTCGACATGGACCTGGTCGTTGCCTCCGTCACGACCGTTGTCGAGGACGTCATCAGCTTCGAGCTGCGCAACCCCGACGGCTCGGACCTGCCCGCCTGGGTGCCCGGCGCCCACCTCGACGTCTTCCTGCCTTCGGGCGCGCAGCGGCAGTACTCCCTGTGCGGTGACCCTGCGGACCTCGGCAGCTACCGGATCGCCGTACGACGGATCGACAAGGACAAGGGCGGTGGTGGCGGTTCGCTCGCCCTGCACGACGAGGTCGCCCAGGGCGACACGATCACGGTGCGCGGACCACGCAACGCGTTCACGTTCATCGATGCCGAGTCGTACCTCTTCATCGCCGGTGGCATCGGCATCACGCCGATCCTGCCGATGGTGCGTGAGGCCTCGCGCCGCGGCAAGGACTGGAAGCTGGTCTACGTCGGCCGTTCGCTCGCCACGATGCCCTTCGTCGACGAGCTGCAGGCGTTCGAGGGCGGCCAGCTCGTACTGCGTCCCGACGACGAGTACGGCGTCCCGGACGTCGCCGAGCTGCTGGGCCACGCCGGGCAGGGGGCCGCGATCTACGTCTGCGGTCCTCCGCAGCTGATCGACGCCGCGCGCGTCCTCCAACCGACGCTCAACCCGACCGGCTCGCTGCACAGCGAGCGGTTCTCCGCCCCTGCCGTCGTGGGCGGCCGCGCGTTCGACGTCCACCTGTCCCGCACGGGCGTGACCGTGAAGGTGGCGCCTGACGAGTCCGCCCTGGCCGCCATCCGTCGCGAGGTACCGGGCGTGCGCTACTCCTGCCAGCAGGGGTTCTGCGGCAGCTGCAAGCACGCCGTCCTCGAGGGCGCGGTCGAGCACCGCGACCACAAGCTGCGGGCCGAGGAGCGTGCGGACTCGATGTTGATCTGTGTCTCGCGCGCCGCCGGCGACAGCCTGACCCTGGATCTCTGATGCGAAGGAAGCGAGACGTCGTGGCACTCCCACACGTGAGGGTCGCGATCATCGGCGCCGGCTTCGGCGGCCTCGGTACGGCGATCCGCCTCAAGCAGACCGGCATCGACGACTTCGTCGTGCTCGAGCGCGCGGACGAGGTGGGCGGCACCTGGCAGGTCAACGACTACCCGGGCGCGCAGTGCGACGTGCCGTCGCTGATCTACTCGTTCTCGTTCGCGCCGAACCCGGACTGGAGCCGGCTCTACCCGTTGCAGGAGGAGCTGAAGACCTACCTGCACCAGTGCGCGGAGGACTTCGGGGTCCTGCCGCACATCCGTTTCGGCACCGAGGTGACCGACGCGTCCTGGGACGACACGGAGCAGTTGTGGCGCATCACGACGAGCGACGGTGACCTGACGGCCACCGTCGTGGTCGGCGCGATCGGCCCGTTCAGTGCGCCGTCGACGCCGGACCTCCCGGGTCTGGACACGTTCGAGGGCACGGTCTTCCACTCGCAGGGCTGGGACCACGACCACGACCTGACCGGTGAGCGCGTCGGCGTCATCGGTACGGGCGCCTCCGCGGTGCAGTTCATCCCGCGGGTCCAGCGCGTGGCCGGTCACCTGACCGTCTTCCAGCGCACGCCCACGTGGATCCTGCCGCACCCCGACCGGAAGGTCGGCGCGGCCACCCGCGCGCTCTACCGGCGCGTCCCCGGCGCCCAGGCAGCCGCCCGCAAGGCGTGGGAGCTGTCCTTCGAGGCACTCGTGCCCGGCTTCATCAGCGAGCCCAGGCTGCAGAAGCCGCTCGAACTGATGGCCCGCGGGCTGCTCAGGAAGCAGGTCAGGGATCCCGAGCTGCGCGCTCGTCTCACGCCGTCGTACGCCGTGGGCTGCAAGCGCCCGACGTTCTCCAACAAGTACTACCCGGCGCTCACGGCCGACAACGCGACCGTGGTCTCCGACGGCATCGTGGAGGTGACCCCGCGCGGCATCGTCACGGCGGACGGCGTGGAGCACGAGCTCGACACGATCATCTTCGGCACCGGCTTCAAGATGACCGACCACCCGGGTTTCGACGTCGTGCACGGCCGCGACGGTTCGAGCATCGGGGACGTGTGGCGGGCAGGGGAGATGGCGGCCTACCTCGGCACCTCGCTCCACAACTTCCCGAACTTCTTCATGATCCTGGGGCCCAACTCGGGCGTCTACACGTCGGCGGTGATCACGATCGAGAACCAGGTCCACTACATCGTCGAGGCGTTGCGCCAGATGGAGGAGCGCGACCTCGCGACCCTCGAGGTCACCGCCGAAGCGCAGCAGGACTTCTTCGAGTGGGCCAACGAAGGGTTGGCGAAGTCGGTGTTCATCACCGGCGGCTGCCACAGCTACTACCTCAGCCCGACCGGCAGGAACTTCACCCACTTCCCGGGCTTCTCGGCCACGTTCAAGAGCCGCACCAGCACGGTCGACCTCGACCACTACGCCGTCCGCCGATCCGCCGGAGCCAGGGAGATGTCCGCATGAGCACGTCGTACGACGTCCGCGACAAGGTCGTCCTGATCACCGGCGCCGGGCAGGGGATCGGCCTGGCCCTCGCGCGCCGGCTCCACAACCAGGGCGCACACGTCGCGCTGGTGGACGTCAATGAGCAGGGCCTCAAGGCTGCCGCGAAGGCGCTCGGCGACACCCGGGTGTTCACGGCCACCGCCGACGTCACGGACCGGGCCGCCATGGCCGAGGTGGTGGCGCGGGTCATCGACCACCACGGCCGCCTCGACGTCGTCGTCGCGAACGCCGGGGTCACCCCGCCGCCGGCGACGATCCGGACGATGGACCTCGCCGACTACGACCGCGTGGTCGCGATCAACCAGACGGGCGTGCTCAACACCGTGCAGCCGGCACTCGATGCCGTCATCGCCGTGAGGGGACACGTGGTCGTCGTGGCCTCGTGCGCCGCGTTCTCGCCGGGCATCGGGGGAGTCGCCTACATGTCGAGCAAGGCCGCGGCGGAGCAGATCGGCCGCGCCCTCAAGCTGGAGCTGGCACCGCACGGCGCCAGCGCCGGCGTGGCCTACTTCGGCTTCGTGGACACCCCGCTGGCCACCGCGACCCTCGACGACGACCCGCTGGGCCGCAAGCTCGACGAACTGCTCGGCTGGCCACTGAACCATCGCATCTCGGCAGACGACGCGGCCGACTCGATCGCGCGCGGCATCGCCCAGCGCTCTGGTACGACGATCGCGCCGGTGCGCTGGCTGCCGTACTCGCTCTTCCGTGGCGTGCTCAACGCCGGCGCGGACCGCGTCCTGGCCCGCGACAAGCGGGTGCACGAGATGATCCGGGACCTCGAGTCCCGTGCGGAGTCCGGTCAGTGATCGTCGGCGTTCTCAAGCTGCTCGGGCCCAGCCTGACCAGTCGGGTCGTCGCGACCGGCGGCCGTGTCGTCGTACGCCCGCAGGTCGAGCGGCTCCGCCCCCACGGCACCCAGTTGCACTACCTCCGCGGGCTGGTCGGCTTGGGCGGCATGCTCGCGGGATGGCCCACCACGGCTCGCGTCCAGCCGGTCACGACGCCGGCGTTCTCGGGTGAGTGGGTCAGGGCCCGCAACTTCGCCGACCAGTTCGGCGGGGTGATCCTCTACTTCCACGGTGGCGGCTATGTCGCGTCCTCTCCGCGCGCCTACCGCTGCGTCACGGAACCGCTCGCCGCGCTCAGTGGACTCCCGGTCCTCGCGGTGCGCTACCGCCGGGCCCCCGAGCATCCGTTCCCGGCGGCGCTCGACGACGCCCTGGCGGCGTACGAATGGCTGATCGAGCAGGGCCACGCGCCCGAGCAGATCGCGGTTGCCGGTGATTCTGCGGGCGGTCACCTGGCAGTCGGCCTGCTGACGACGCTGGCCCAGGCGGGTCGGCCGATGCCGGCGGCATGCGCGTTGTTCTCGCCGCTGCTCGACCCTGCGCTCACCGAAGCGGTGCACCGCGACGCGCTCAACCCCGACCCGGTGCTCACGCCGACGTTCGCGGCGCGCTGCGCGGAGGCGTTCTACCCGGGCGGCAACTTCCGCGACCCGCGCCTCTCGCCGCTGACCGCGAACCTCATCCTGCTGAGCACGTTCCCGCCGATCCACACACACGTGGGCGGCACCGAGTGCTTCGCCGGTGACGCCGAGCGGCTGCACGAACGGCTCGACCGCGCGGGTGTCGAGAACAAGCTGATCGTGTCGCGCGGACAGGTGCATTCGTACGTCACGCTGTACCGCGCCGTACCCGAGGCGCGACGAGCGCTGCGTCGAGCCGCTACCTTCATGCGGGCGTGCATCGACGACGACGCCCCGTTCCCTGCTTCGAACCTGAGGATGAGCTCATGACCTGGTACCCGCTTGCTCCCGCCGATGACGAGTTCCTGCGCACCGCGCCGGCGCGCACCGTGAAGGTGCTCGACGTGCCCGTTCCGGTCGAGACCCTGTGGGCCGCACTGACCGCTGACGACGCCGTGGTGTCGTGGGGGCCCGGCGCGACCAAGGTCCGCTGGATCGGTGAACGCCCCTTCGGTGTCGGCACCGTGCGTGAGCTCACCATCGCCGGTGCGGTCACTGTGCACGAGCAGTTCTACCGATGGGACGAGGGCAAGCGGAAGTCGTTCTTCATTGCCGAGTCGACCCGCCCCGGCATCAAGCGGATGGCAGAGGACTACCTCGTCGAGTCGACGCCGACCGGTTCGCGTCTGACGTGGACGGTCGCCGTCGAGGTCGCGAAGCTCGCCGGTCCGACCGGACCGCTCGTCACGCCCGGGCTGTCGCTGGCCATCGGCACGATGGTGAAGGGCCTGAAGAAGAAGCTCACCGCCTGATCCACCTAGGGTGAGGGCCGTGGGAGACCTGGTCCGGTCCGCGGCGCTGAGCGGCTTCACCGAGGTCGTCGCCGAGGCCGGCGGCGACCCGGCGGCCATGCTGCGCCGGTTCGGGATCGACCCCGCGGCGCTGCTGGACGACGCTTCGCTGATCCCGCACGACGGTGTCGTGCAGGTGTTGGAGCACGCCGCCGAATCCACCGGATTGCCTGACCTGGGCCTGCGCGTCGGTGAGCGCCAGGACGAGGGCATGCTCGGCCTGCTGTCCGTGGTGATGCAGCACTCGGCGACCGTGGGGGAGGCGCTCGACGCGGCCGGCCGCTTCATGTTCGTGCACAGCCCGGCGGTCAGCGTGACGGCCCATCCGGAGCCCGATCCGTCGGCGATCGCCCTGGTGTACGCGACGACCTCGCCGCCGCCGGTGCGGCAGTTGAACGAGATGGTGCTGCACTTCGCGAACCGCGTCGTGCGGCGGTACACCGCGGGCGCCTTCGCGCTGATCGCCGTGGACCTGCCGCACGCCCCGATCAATCCCCTCGCCCGCTACGAGGAGTGCTTCGGTGTGCCGGTCAGGTTCGAACGCGATCGTGCGGCGCTGGTGTTCCCGGCCGACATGCTGGCGATGTCGTTGCCCGACGCCAACCCGCACGTGCGGCAGATGGGGCTCGACTACCTGTCCGCCCGCTTCGGCGACGGCGGGCAGGACGTGCGGTCGCAGGTGCGGGGTTACCTCGAACGGATCCTCGGCAACGGCTCCACCGACGTCGCCTCGGTCGGCGAGGCGCTCGGGCTGCACGGGCGCACACTGCAGCGCAGGTTGGCGGCCGCCGGGACGACGTACGGCGACGTGCTGGACGGAGTACGGCGCGATGCTGCGCTGCGCCACCTCGCCCACTCGGACCTGCCGCTCGCGCAGGTCGCGGCGGCGTTGGGCCTGGCCGACCAGTCGACGCTGACGCGGTACGTCGTGCGGTGGTTCGGCAAGCCGCCGTCGCGGCTGCGGCGCGAAGGTGTGTCGCGATCGGTCAAGAAAGCGTCGCGGTAGCCCAAGACGGCGCCGCACTCAGGTGTCAGGATCGGGGCATGAGCACTGATGCCACGACGAACACCGCCGACGCGTTGGCCGCGATCGGCGCGCGCACCATCCCCGAGTTCGAGGGCGTCCATGACGTCTGGCCGCGCGGTGACCGGCTGCGGGCCGTCCGCGCCGCGGCCGAGGCGTACAAGCCGCGGTTCAAGGCCCAGGGGCAGGTGAAGGCGGTGCAGTCCGTCGACATCGCCGCGGCGCCGTACCCGGTCGGCTTTGCCTTCCACAACGCCGTCAGCATCCCGACACTGCCGTTGATCGCGATGATCAACCGGATGATCGTCGTGCAGTACGACGACTGGGACGGCAAGGCGCGCACCCTGGTGTTCGAGCCGACGATGCCGGAGGGCTCGGCCGAGGCGCCGTTCTATGCCCAGCTCAATGCGCTGGTGGACAAGATCCCCGGCGGTCAGAAGTTCGCGTCGGTCGCGATGTTGAAGTACTACGCCGAGCCGCTGGACGCGCTGGAGAAGCTCGGCCTGTCGCCCGACGACATCGACTTCTGCACGTTCGACCACCTGCACGTGCAGGACCCGCGGATGATCATGGGCTCCACGTCGCTGGTGCCCGGTGAGACCGAGCCGCGCAAGCCGTTGTTCGGCAACGCGAAGATGCTGGTGCACGACCGCGAGCTCGCGACGCTCGAGTCGCTGCACCCGATGCAGTGGGCGTGGTACGTCGAGGACGGGCTCGACGGCGTCGACCCCGACGCATTCGTGAGGTTCAGCGGCGACATCGAGCTCGGCCCGGGGCTCACGCTGCTGTGGACGCCCGGCCACACCGACGGCAACCACTCCCTGTGCATCAACACCCCCGACGGCGTGTGGGTCTCCTCGGAGAACGGCATCTCGATCGACAACTGGCAGCCGGAGCTGTCGAAGATCCCCGGCGTGAGGAAGTACCACGAGCACTACGGGCGCGAGATCTGCCCGAACGCCAACACCCTCGAGGACGCGCAGGACCAGTACGACTCCATGGTCAAGGAGAAGACGATGGCGGACGCCTGCAAGGACGACCCGCGCTTCCTGCAGATCCTGCCGTCGACCGAGCTCGCGGACTGGAAGCGGTTCTGGCCGGTGCGCCCGACGAAGTTCCAGGGCGGCATCTCGTACGGCACGATCACGCGGCCCGGTTCGTGACGGTGCGTGCGGCGGGGGACCGTCGGGGCGCGGTCGTCACCGGCGCCGGTCGCGGCCTGGGCAAGGAGATCGCCCGGCACCTGGTGGCCGAGGGGTACGCCGTGCTGGTCACGGACGTGGACCTCGCGCTGGCTCAGGCTGCTGCGGTGGAGCTGGGTTGTGAGGCCGCTGCGCTCGACGTGCGGGACGGTGCTCAGGTGGAGGCAGTTGCTTCCGGTGTCGTCGCCTCGGCTGGACGGTTGGACGTGTGGGTCAACAACGCGGGCGTGCTCGTCACCGGCCCCGCGTGGGAGCAGGACGAGGCCACCCGCCGGCTGATGGTCGAGGTCAACACGCTGGGCGTCATGAACGGGACCGTCGCCGCGATCCTGGCGATGAAGGACAACGGTGGCGGCCACATCGTCAACATCGTGTCCCTGGCCGGCCTGGTCGCCGTACCGGGTGAGGGTGTCTACTCCGGGTCCAAGCACGGCGCGATCGGCTTCAGCCTCTCGACCCAGTGCGACCTGAACCTCGCGGGCCACCAGGACATCAACATCTCCTGCGTGTGCCCCGACGGCATCTGGACTCCGATGCTGCACGACAAGCTCGACGACCCGGAGGCGGCGCTGTCCTTCTCGGGCAAGCTGCTCAAGCCGTCCGAGGTCGTCGACGCCGTGGCTGCCGTGCTGCGGAAGCCGCGGCAGGTCACGGCGGTTCCCCGGTGGCGGGGTGTCCAGGTGCGGTTGTTCGACGCGATTCCTGATCTGAGCCTCAAGGCACTGCCGGTTGCCGTCGGCATGGGCAAGCGGCAACAGGCGAAGTTCCGCAAGAACGGTGTGCCCGAGTGACGGTCTTCATCACCGGCGGGCGTGGGTTCATCGCCCGCGCGCTGGCCGATCACCTGCGTGGACAGCGGATTCACACCTCGGGCGTGGACCTCGTCGCCGATCCTGCGTACGACGTCGTGGCGGGTTCCACGTCGTCGGGGGACGGGTGGCAGGAGCATGTTGCCGGGGCCGAGGTCGTGGTGCACACGGCCGCCCTGGTGACGAACACCGCGACGCACGACGAGGCGTGGCAGGTGAACGTACTGGGCACGCGACGCGCGCTGGACGCCGCGATCGCCGGCGGGGCGCGGCGGTTCGTGCACGTGTCGTCGGTCCGCGCCTTCGGCGACCTCGGCTGGCCGGACCAGGTCACCGAGGACCACCCGGTCCGCAATGACGGCGGCTCCTATGTCGACTCGAAGATCGCCAGCGAACAGGTCGTCCTGCAGGCGCACGCCGCCGGCCAGATCGAGGTGGTCGTGGTGCGCCCGGGCGACGTGTACGGCCCCGGCTCACGGCCCTGGACGATCCAGCCGGTGGGGTTGATCCGTAGCGGTGCCTTCGTGCTGCCGGCGATGGGTCGCGGGATCTTCAGTCCCGTGTACGTCGACGACCTGGTCGCCGGCCTGCAGCTGGCCGTGTCCCACCCCGCTGCTGCGGGGCAGGTCTTCACGATCGGCGGGGGAGTCGGGGTGACCTGCGCCGAGTTCTTCGGCCACTACCACCGGATGCTCGGCAAACGCGGCCCTCGGGTGCTGCCCACCCCTGTCGCCGTAGGCCTGGGGACAGTGGCTTCCCTGGGTGCGAGGGCGGTGGGTCGTCGTACGGAGGCGAGCGCGGAGACGATGCACTACTTCACCCGCACCGGCACGTACTCGATCGAGAAGGCGGGGCGCCTGCTCGGCTATGCGCCTGAGGTCGACCTGGATGAAGGCATGCGTCGGACCGAAGCGTGGCTGCGCGAGCGCGCTCTCATCTAGTGCGCGATGCTCCGGTGGTTGAGGTGCGAGGCGCTCCAGCGCCGAGCCTCGAAACCCGGTGGCTGTGGAGAACTCGGGCCGATCTGGGTGAAGTGTCGGAGGGCTCTGGTCCAATACTCGTATGGCAATCGGGTGCGAGGGCGACGGGCAGGATCCGTTGGTGGAGATGTCCGCCGGCGAGGTCCTGGCGTTCGTCGAGGCCGAGCACGCGGCCCGGGTGGAGGCGGAGCGGAACATCCTGAAGGCCGCCTGTCAGTGGGCGGTCCTGCATTCGCCTGACCGGTTGCCGGCCTCGGACAGGCGGGGTCGGGAGCGGGCCAGGCCTGCGGGTGGTGTGGGGACGCCGTTGATCACCGAGTACGCCGCTGCGGCGTTCGGTGCCCGGATCCAGACCAGTCCTTATGGTGCGAAGAAGTTGATCGCGGACGCGGTCGACATCAAGCTGCGGCTGCCACGGATCCAGGCCGGGGTCGACGAAGGCCTGGTCCGGACGGGTCATGCCCGTCATGTGGCGGAGGCGACCCGGGAGCTGTCGGAGTCGGAGGCGGGGTGGGTCGATGCCGAGGTCGCGGAGTCGTGTGACGGCAGGTTGGCGTGGACCCGGTTCCAGGCGTTGGTGGAGGGCAAGGTCGCCGCCGCAGCCCCCGAGTTGGCGCGGTTGAAGGAAGAGGCCGCGGCCCGGGAGGTGTTCGCCCGGATGTCGCGGGTCAACAAGCACGGCATGGCCACCTACACGGTCCACGGTGATGCGATGACCATCGCTGGCATCAATGCTGCAGCCAACGAGGTCGCCGACTCCGAGGACTTGAAGGAAGCGATGCCCGACGCGTCGGCCAACCAGCGCCGGGTCGCGGCTGTCGCGTTGTTGGTCAACCCCGCCGCGCACGTGGACCCGACGGTTGGGCCGGTGAAGGTGCGGGTGAAGGTCTACCTGCACCTCTACGGTGACTCACCGATCGCCCGGTTGGAGGGCCATGGCCCGGTCACGACCGACTGGGTCCGCCACCAGGTTTCGAGGCTCGCTGACGCTCGCACCTCAACCACCGGAGCGATCCGGGTGACGCCGGTGATCGACCTGAACAATCAGACCCCGGTCGACGCGTACGAGATCCCCGCCCGGATGAGGGAGGCGGTGCACCTGATCCACCCCGGTGACGTGTTCCCCTACGCGGCGAACACCAGTCGGCGGATGGATCTGGACCACGCCATCCCGTACTCCGAGGGCGGGCCCACCGCGGTGGGGAACCTCGGACCGTTGACCAGGACGCACCACCGGATCAAGACGCATGCGGGGTGGGAAGTGCGACAACCCTTCCCCGGGATCGTGATCTGGCGAGATCCCTACGGGGCCCACTACCTGGTCGATCAGACCGGAACAAGGAGAGTCACCGGCACCCCCGGCGACCAGACCCTCACGCCCGCAGAACTCCACTTCAGCCAGACACTCATCAACTACCTCGCCGCCTGACCGCGGGCGAAGGCCCGTCGGGTCAGCGGCGAACCTTGCGCGCGACCTTCTTCAGGGCGCCCGCGCCTGCGCCGACACCACGATGGATCACGCGATGCGGCTTGCGGTTCGCCAGATCGACGACCGAGTCGGCGATCCCCCAGGTGAGCTTGCCCTCGGACAGCTCGACCAAGGTCTCCAGCGGAAGACCAACGGTGAGGTCCTCCAGCTCCTGGCGCTCCTTCTCGGTGGCCACCGGAGGGAGCTGGCGCACGATCAACGCCTTGAACGCGCGCCCGGGAACGGTCGAGGCCAGCTCGAGGACGGTGGACTTGCGGCTGAAGGGCCGGACGATCGTCGGCTGGTTCGGGTCGTGAGGCATGGGGTCTCCTGTCAGGGCATGGACCGCGAAGCGGCACCGCGCAACGTACCGCGGATCTGCCCGCTCGGTGCGCTCACGAAGAAGTCGGAAGCGAGATTCCATGGCCCTCGAACTCGACCCGCGGATGAGTGGCTATTGGGTGCATCCACTGCCACTGGGTGACAGCAAACGCGTCGGGCCGGAGCGCCCCACCATGCCGCGAGAGCATGAGTGTCGGTTTCCCTCCTCAGATTCCGATGGGCTGCAACACTGACGAGGTGGGTCACGAACACTCTTGGGCAGAGCGGCAAGGCATCGCACTTGGTGGACTCGTGGCGTGCGTCGCGTTCGTCGTTGGAGGTGGTCTCGGCTACTGGTTGGCGGAGGCGATCGGAGTGAACGGGCTCGTCGGGTATGTCCCTGGCGTTGTTCTCGGGTACCTCGCGTCACGCCAACTGCTTCGGTGGATCCTCGCTCGCCAAGGCGTGTAGGAACGCATTGTGCTGCCGTCTCTTTGACGAGGCGGGATGGAGTCAGTGCGAGGTGAGAGGCTCGGTGACTGCTGCCCGGACGGCCTCGACGAACAGGGGATGCGCGCGGGTGACGACAAGAACGCCAGCGCCGGCCAGTCCGACGACCCACCCCAGTCGTCTGTTGCTCGACCAGCGGTCGTGCACCGCGTGGGTGAAGGGAAGCGTCACGCGGTAGCGGCGGGCCTGCCGTTGTGGGTGAGGGCTACTCCCCGGTCGCCCCGTCAACGGACTCGCGCAGCAGGTCGGCATGGCCGTTGTGGCGTGCGTACTCCTCGATCAGGTGACACACGATCCAGCGCAGCGAGATCCGATTCCCGTCCTCCTCCTCGGCGGACAGGGTGGCCAGTCCATCAGGACCGGCCAGCGCATCGGCGATGACCCGGTCTGAGACGGCGATCGACTCGTCGAACCAGGCGAACAACTGGTCCGGTGCAGCACCGTCAGCAGAGGTGAACGACCAGTTCCGATCATCCCGGTCCAGGTCGTCGAACCAGGAGGGCTTGGCGACGCCACCTGCGAAGAACTGGTTGAGCCATCCCGCCTCGATCACCGCCAGATGCTTCAGGAGGCCGCCGAGGGTCATCGTCGTCGGCGCCAGGGAGGTCGAGAGCTGGGTGGGGGTCAAGCCTGCGCACTTCCAGCGCAGTGTGTCCCGCTGGTAGTTCAGGAACCCCAGCAGCGTCGCTGCTTCGTCGGATGCAAAGGGCGGGTCGGTGCGGTCCTCGGCGCGGAAGGTCGTCACCCGTCCGAGGGTACCCACGGCGGCGCCACCCTCGCCTAGATCCCGAGCAACGCGTCCAGCGCCCTGCAGCAGTGCGCCACATCCACCTCGAGGGCCACCCGGTCAGCCGGGTCCGAACCGGACCAGAGCAGGGCGCGGTCCTCGACGTACGCCGTCCAGGCGTGCACCACGGGAGCCGCGTTCTCGTCCAGTCCGAATGCCGCGATCAGCCGTCGCGCGACGGTCATCCGGTGGGACTCCAGCCGGTTGCCGCCGACCGCGATCGTGCCGTTGCCGAAGACCAGGGCGACGTAGAACTCCCGGCGGCGCTCGATCTGTGCGTAGACGCGGGACACGAACTGCTCGCAGGCGAGTTCAGGGGAGACGCCCTCGTCGGGGGCGGTGTTGCGCATGACCCGGCGGAGTGCGGCGCCGATGACGGCGTCGTAGTAGTCGGTCTTGGTGGGGAAGTAGTGGAAGAGCAGGCCGCGGGAGATGCCGGCCTCGGCGGCCACGGCGTCGATGGAGAGGTCCTGGATCGGCTTCTCGACGAGCATGCTCAGGCCGATGCCGAGCAGCTGACGGCGTCGATCGTCGGGGGACAGGCGACGTCGGGTGTGATCTGCATCCACGCTATTGAGCATTGCTCAACAGTGTGACAAGGTCAAGCCATGGACTTCTCACCCAGCCCCCGCGCCCAGGAGCTCACCGAGCTGGCGCGTGAGTTCCTCGCGACCGAGGTCGAGCCCGTCGAAGCGGCGTACCACCACGAGATCGCGGAGATCCGCAACCGTGGTGGCGACCCGTGGGCACCGCTCCCGATCATCAAGGAGCTCCAGGCCAAGGCGCGCGCCCAAGGGCTCTGGAACCTCTTCCTGCCCGCCGGCCACGAGGGCCCGTACGCCGAGAAGTACGGCACCCACGGCGGCGCCGGCCTCAGCAACGTCGACTACGCCCCGATCGCCGAGCTGACCGGCCGGTCCTTCCTCGGGCCGCTGATCTTCAACTGCAACGCACCGGACACCGGCAACATGGAGGTGCTCCTCAAGTACGGCAACCAGGCGCAGAAGGACGAGTGGCTCGACCCGCTGCTCGACGGCCGGATCCGCAGCGCCTTCGCGATGACCGAGCCCGGCGTCGCGTCCTCGGACGCGACCAACATGGAGCTGACCGCAGTCGTTGACGGCGACGAGATCGTGATCAACGGCCGCAAGTGGTTCATCACCGGCGTCGGCAACCCCGACTGCAAGGTCCTCATCGTCATGGGCCTCACGGACCCGGACGCCGATCGCCACCACCGGCACTCGATGGTGCTCGTGCCGCGCGACGCCCCGGGCGTCAGCGTCGCCCGGATGCTCCCCACGATGGGCATCTACGACGAGCCGATCGGCCACGGTGAGGTCGTGTTCGAGAACGTCCGCGTCCCCGTCGCCAACTTCATCGCCGGTCCCGGCGAGGCGTTCGCGATCGCCCAGGGCCGCCTCGGCCCCGGCCGCGTCCACCACTGCATGCGCCTGATCGGCCTCGCGGAGAAGGCCCTCGAGCTGGCCTGCCAGCGCGGCACCGACCGGATCGCCTTCGGCAAGCCGCTGGTCAACCTCGGCGGCAACCGCGAGCGGATCGCCGAAGCCCGGATCGCCATCGACTCCACCCGCCTCCTGGTGCTCAACGCCGCGTGGAAGCTGGACGTCGGCGGCCCGATGAACGCGATCAGCGAGGTCAGCCAGATCAAGGTCGCCGCGCCGCGGATGGCCCAACAGATCATCGACTTCGCCATGCAGATCCACGGCGGCGGTGGCATGTCCAACGACTTCCCGCTGGCCGGCGCGTGGACCAACGCCCGCGCGCTGCGGCTCGCCGACGGCCCCGACGAGGTCCACCTCGGCATGGTGGCCCGCCTCGAGCTGGGCAAGTACGGCGTCACCCGGTGACCGCAGCGCGCGTGCTCGGGAGCGCGTTGCTGCTGACCGGTCTGGGGCTGAGCGGCTGCGCGGGCGAGGACCCGGTCCAGCTCGACGAGCTCGACTCCGCCCTCGGCGGGCTGGCCGTTGCGAACCACGACGTGCACTGCTTCACGCACGAGTTCAGCAAGCGCTGTGACGTCGACGTGGAGATCGAGGGCGACGCGACGAGCGAGGAGATCACCGCGGTCGCCGGCGCGCTGGAGGACTTCGCCGGCGAGTCGAAGGTGACGATCCAGGTGACCCTGGCCGACACCGGTGCTGACACCGACACCGGTGTCGACACCGTCATCGGGGGCCGCATCGGTCCCCGCACCCACGCCATCAGCGTCGGTGCGTCGATGGCGCTGGCGCGTGAGCTCGAGGTCGAGAGGTTCGACGGACAGTTCGGCAAGGACGCGACGATCACTGTGGTTCCGGGGGAGAAGGGTCGCCCGGAGACCGTCGCCGTACAACTGGCCGACGCCGGCAACGCCAGCGTGAACGCCGTCGTCGCGGACTGGCGTTACCTCGCCGAGCCCGGCGACGACCTGGCCGACGAGGCCGCCCTCCTCTCGGCGGCCCTCTCGCACGAGGTCGACGGTGCCACCCTCAGCGACGGCAAGGTGGCGATCCGCCTCGACGGCGATGCCGATCTCGCAGCAGCCGAGAAGGACCTGCGAGCTGACCCGGCGTACGCCCGGGTCGCCTCCGTCGAGATCGGGTACGACGTCAAGGCCGGACTCCCGCGCAACGACCGGGCCGATGCCCTCGAGGTCGTCGAGGAAGCCCTCGCCGACGAACCCGGCCTGCTCAGCGTCACGAACGGCGGACGCTTCGAGTTCGAGGCGGCCAGCCCGACCGACGGCCAGCGGCTGGACCGGTTGCTGCGCGAGCGCGCGGCCGACGTCTACCTCGAGGTCGGGTCTGCGTGGACCCTCGGGGACGTCGACGGCCGGCACATCTCGGTGATCCAGCCGCAGGGCGGCGGCAAGGACTGGACCCTCGCCATCGCGCTGTGGGCAGACCCGCAGTGGGCGGGTGCGAACGTCGTCGTCTCCGGTGACGAGTTCGCCCATGTCAACCTGTACCCGGTCAAGGACGCGGCGCCGTACGACCTCGGCCTGGCCATGGCCGCGATGGAGGTCGACCAGGTCGGGGCGCCCGTGACGCTCCGGCTGCCGACCGCCACGGGAAGCGCCGACCACGACGTGAACTTCACCGGCAGTTCCCTCTCCCTGGACGGGGACGTTCCGGTGCCGGATGCAACGCTGCAGGACCTGAACGCCGGTTGGAGCAAGGGAGTGGAGACCCGATGAGCAAGAAGCGTGTCCTGATCACCGGTGGGGCCTCGGGCCTCGGCGCGGCCATGGCCGCTGCCTTCCGGGCGCGCGGGGACGACGTCCTCGTGGCCGACCTGACCGAGGTCCCCGACGGCATCAGGCTCGACGTCACCTCCGACGACGACTGGGCCGCGGCCCTGGCCTGGGTGGAGGAGAACTGGGGCGGCCTCGACATCCTGGTCAACAACGCCGGCATCGCCACCGGCGGGCGGATCGACGTCGTGAGCCTCGACGAGTGGCGCAAGGTCATCGACATCAACCTGCTCGGCGTGGTCCGCGGCTGCCGCACCTTCACGCCCATGCTCAAGGCGCAGGGGAGCGGCCACATCCTCAACACGGCGTCCCTCGCCGGCCTCGTGCACCCGCCGGCCATGTCGTCGTACACGGCGGTCAAGGCGGGCGTCGTGGCGCTCAGCGAGACGCTGTCCTACGAGCTGCACCCGCACGGCATCGACGTCACCGCACTGTGCCCCGGCTTCATCAAGACGCCGCTGGCCCAGTCGCTGGCCGGCAGCGACGCTGCCATGGATGCCATCGCTGCACGCCTGATCAACAAGTCGCCGTACACCGCTGAACAGGTGGCGGCGGCGGTCCTCAAGGGCCTCGACAGGAAGGCGATGGTGATCCTCCCGGACCCGGCGGCCCGCAAGGCCGTCTGGACCAAGCGTTTCGCCCGACCGTTGTACGACCGCGAGCAGCGCAAGTTCGGCGCCCGCATCAAATCCATCACCGAAGGCCAGTCAGGAGCAGGGGCATGAGCAAGGGAACGATCGTCATCACGGGTGCCAGTTCGGGACTCGGCGAGGAAATGGCCCGTCAGTTCGCCGATCTGGGCTACGACCTGGGCCTGTGTGCGCGTCGTACGGAACGACTCGAGGCACTTGCCGCCGAGATCTCCGCGACCCACCCGGACGCGCGCGTGGTCCTCAAGGCGCTCGACGTGAACGACGACGACGCGGTCTTCCGGGTCTTCCACGAGTTCGCCGCGGAGTTCGGCACCGTCGACCGCGTCGTCATCAACGCCGGCCTGGGCAAGGGCGCGCCGCTCGGCACCGGGCGCTACCAGGCGAACCGCCAGACCGCGATGACCAACTTCGTCGCCGCGCTCGCGCAGACCGAGGCGGCCATGGAGATCTTCCGTGCCCAGAAGAGCGGCCACCTCGTGATGATCTCGTCGATCTCCGCGATCCGCGGCATGCGCAAGACGATCACGACGTACGCCGCCACCAAGGCCGGTGTCGCGGCACTGGCCGAGGGACTGCAGAACGAGAACGTCCCCGGCGTCGACGTGTCGATCATCTATCCCGGCTACATCCGCTCGGAGATGAACGCGAAGGTCGAGCAGAAGACGAAGTTCATGGTCGACACGAAGACCGGCGTGCGTGCCATGGTGGACGCGATCGAGAAGCGCAAGGCCAAGGCGTACGTCCCCGCCTGGCCGTGGGTGCCGCTGGGCCACGCCATGAAGCACCTGCCCCTGTCCGTCGTACGAAAGCTGGTGTGAGCGCGCAGTGAGTGAAGAGATCGGCGCGGCCAGTGCGGTCCGCGAGGAGGACGCCTTCGACGTCGCGGCCGTGGCCGCCTGGCTGGGGCGCGACATCCGCGAGGTGCGGCAGTTCTCGGGCGGTGCGTCGAACCTGACGTACCTGCTGAAGACCGACGACAAGGACCTGATCCTGCGCCGTCCACCCGCCGGCACCAAGGCCAAGAGCGCGCACGACATGGGCCGCGAGTACCGGATCCAGTCCGCCCTCGCGCCGGTCTTCCCGTACGTCGCCCCGATGGTCGCCTTCTGCGAGGACGACTCGGTGATCGGGTCGGAGTTCTACGTCATGGAGCGCGTGGCCGGCCACATCCCGCGCAAGGAGCTGGGCCTCGACCTGACGCCCGAGCAGGTGCGCGCTCTGTGCACCAACGTGCTCGACCTGCTCGTCGACCTGCACGCGGTGGACCCCGAAGCAGCGGGTCTGACCACGCTCGGCAAGGGCGAGGGGTACGTCGCCCGCCAGGTCGGTGGCTGGATCGGCCGCTTCGGCAAGGCGAAGACGTGGAACGTGCCGTCGTACAAGAAGGTCATGAAGTGGCTGGACCAGAACCAGCCCGCTGATCGCGCGACCTGCCTGATCCACAACGACTTCCGGTTCGACAACGTCGTGCTCGACGAGGCCGACCCGACCAGGCCGATCGCCTTGCTGGACTGGGAGATGGCGACCCTCGGCGACCCGTTGATGGACCTGGGTGCCGTCACGTCCTACTGGGTGCAGGCCGACGACTCGAAGCTGTTCCGCCAATTCCGCCGCCAGCCGACGCACCTGCCCGGGATGCTGACCCGCAAGGAGGTCGTCGACTACTACCTGGCGAAGTCCGGGTTCGAGCTCACCGACAAGGAGTGGGCGTTCTACGAGGTCTTCGGGATGTTCCGGCTCGCCGTGATCCTGCAGCAGATCTACTACCGCTACCACCACAAGCAGACGAGCAACCCGGCGTTCAAGAGCTTCTGGATCGCCTCGCACGTCCTGCACCGCCGCTGCCTCACGATCATCAAGCAGGTCGGCTGATGCGGATCGGCTACCTCGTCCGGCACGGGCAGGCGTCCTTCGGCAAGAAGGACTACGACGCCCTGTCCGACCTCGGCCACCTGCAGTCGCGGGTGCTCGGGCGAGAGCTCGCCTACCGCGAGATCCGCCCCGACCTGATCATCCGCGGCGAGCTCCGCCGGCACCGCGAGACGGCCGAGGGCATCATCGAGGGACTCGAGCTCGACGTCCCGGTCGAGGTCGATCCGGGCTGGGACGAGTTCGACTTCCAGCACGTGGTCGAGGTGTTCAAGCCGCTCTACCGTTCGCGCACGCTGATGGTGGCCGACCTGGCGCGCACCCGCCACCCCAAGGCCGCGTTCCAGGCCGTCTTCGAGGACGCCACCGCCCGCTGGATCGGCGGCGGCTTCGACGGTGAGTACGCCGAGTCCTTCCCCGCCTTCACCAGCCGGGTCGAGGGCGCGTTGGGGCGGATGGCCGAGCGTGGCCCCGACAAGGGGACCGTGCTCGTGGTCAGCTCCGGTGGCCCGATCGGCCTGGCGGCGTCGCTGATGCTGGCCGGCGACGCGTCACTGTGGGGGTCGCTGAACCGGGTCGCGGTGAACACGGGGGTCACCAAGGTGATCAACGGGCGCAGCGGGCTGAACCTGTCGTCGTACAACAGCCACACCCACGTCGAGCACGACCGGGAACTGCTGACCTACCGCTAGCTGGCGTCCTCGGCGGGCGCGTCCTCGGCGGGCGCGTCCGTCGGCCCGTCGCCCGGGTCGTCGAAGCCGCAGATCCGGGACTCGTAGGCGATCTCCTTGGTCAAGCGGCTCTTGCCCGCTTCGTGCGCCTCGGCGACGGTGCCCGAGTAGATCTTGTTGTCCTTGGACTCACGCTGGAGGTCGGAGACCTCGGGGCACAGGTGGAAGACCTTGCCGGCCTCGGTCCAGTAGACGAGGTTGTCGCCGACGATGTCCTCGACCTGGTTGGTCTCCTCGGTGTACTGCTCGACCGACGGGGAGTCCCAGTCGACGCCGACCGCGGCGGCGGCGATCATCACGATCGCGCCGAGCCCACCGGCCAGGGCCTTCTGCTTGGGGCTCATGTCCTTGTTCATCAGGATCAGCACGATGAGCGGCAGGAACGCGATCACGGTGATGATCGCGCCGAGCTGGTTCTGCACGAAGAAACGGACGGTGTCGGCCTTCGACGCCGGGTCGAGGCGGTTCGCCTTCTTCCAGAGCAGCGATCCGCCGACGGCGAGCAGGCCGATGACGACGATCAGTCCGATCAGGAGCCCCATCTTCACGGGGTCCTGGCGCAGCAGGCCGAAGATGCCGTATCCCTCGGCGCCGATGGCCAACGCCCACAGGCCGCCGGCGACAAGGCGGAGCTTCGTGGCCTTGCCCTTCGCCTCCGGTGTGGGCGTCCAGGTGGGGCCGGCGTCGGCCCTGCCCGTGGTGGCGCCGCCCGTGTCCCTGGCATCGCTTTCGACGCGGACAACCTTCTTGGCCATGACATGTCCCCCGAGATCAGTTGGTGCTGGAAGCCCCAACCCTAGGGGCAATCAGCTCTCCGCCACTACGGTGAGCCCATGCGCCGTTCCGTGCTCCTCCATGACGTGGCCCGGGTCCCTGACCCCCTGCGGCGCGCCCGGATCCCTCGCCCGCTCTCGTCGGTGACGACGATCGGCGACGAGGCCGATCCCGCCTCGGTCGACATGACGGTCGAGGGGATCGAGACGATCTGGGACGGCGTCCGTGGCCTCTATCGCAGCGGCATCCACCCGGCGATCAGCCTGTGCGTACGCCGACGCGGGGTCGTCGTACTCAACCGGGCCATCGGGCACGCGCGCGGCAACGGACCGCTCGACGGGCCGGACGCCGAGAAGGAGCTGGCCACCCCGGAGACGCCGTTCTGCATCTTCTCCGCGGCCAAGGCCGTGACGGCGACCCTGATCCACCGCCTCGACGAGGAGGGCCTGCTCCACATCGCCGACCCGGTGGCGGAGTACCTCCCGGAGTTCGCCCGGCACGGCAAGGAAGGGATCACCATCGCGCACGTGCTGTCGCACCGTGCGGGGATTCCGGCGATGCCGAAGGGCGCGCTGGACATGGACCGGATCGATGACTGGGAGTACCACCGCGAGCTCATGTACGACTCCAGGGCCGTGATGCGGCCGGGGCGGCGGCAGGCGTACCACGCGGTGTCCGGTGGTGCCGTGCTCGGCGAGGTCGTCCGCGAGGTGACCGGGCAGAGCATCCGGGAGGTGCTGGCCGACCGGATCCTCGACCCGCTGGGCTTCCGCTGGACCAACTACGGCGTCGCCTCCGAGGACGTGGCGAAGGTGGGGCTGGCGTACCCGACCGGCCCGCCGCCGGTGCCGCCGGTGTCGACCTTCCTGACCCGCGCGCTGGGTGGTGTCGCGCCCGACGAGGCGACCCGGATCTCCAACGATCCCCGCTACCTGACCGGGATCCTGCCCGCCGCCAACGTCGTGAGCACGGCCGAAGAGCTCAGCCGGTTCTTCGAGATGTTGCGCTGTGGTGGCGAGCTGGACGGCGTCCGGGTGCTCGAGGAACGCACCATCCGCCGCGCCCTGCTCCCGCAGTCACGGCTGGAGGTCGACCTCAGCCTGGCCCTGCCGATCCCGTTCAGCTACGGCTTCATGCTGGGCACGCCCAAGGTCGGGCTGTTCGGCGACGCACCCGGCGCCTTCGGACACCTCGGCTACATCAACATCCTCGGCTGGGCCGACCCCGCGCGCGAGCTGTCGGTCGGGCTGATCACCTCCGGCAAGGCGGCGATCTATCCGGAAGTGACGCGGTGGCTCGACGTGCCGCGGCGGATCGGGAAGGCCGCGCCCTCGGCGATCAGGAACTGACCGGCGGTGTAGGTCGCCATCACGACCGACTCGAGCCGGTCGGGCGGGTTGGGGATGAGGAAGGTGCGTGCGCCGAGGATCGAGTCGGACGCCATGAACGTCGCGGCGCCGACAGCGGTCAGCACGCGCGCCCTGCGGGGGAGCGACGCGTCGAGGTGGTTGGCGTGCGCCACCATCGCGGCGAGGGTGGCGGAGTAGCCGAGCATCGTGGCGCCCAGCGCCTTGTCCTTGCGGTACGCCGCGAACGCCACGCCGGGCGCGGTGACCGCCCAGATGCCCGCGACACCGAGCGCGACCTTGTTGTCCTTCATCGCGCTGCCCCTGCTGTTGCGCAGGAAGCCCGCGATGTAGGCGAGATGGCCCACCCCGAACGACGTCGCGCCCGCGCCGAACGCCTTGTCGCTGTGCCCCAGCAGCAGCACGTCCCCGCCCCAGCCGGCCGCCTGTGCAGCGAGCGTGGTCGCGCGGAGCGGCGATCCGGCGGCCTTCTCGTTCGTCGCCAGTGATGCGCCGAGGACCGGCATGAGCAGGGGCTTGGTGACGTAGCGCGCCTTGTGCGCCGACGGCCGGCTCGAGCCGGCGAGCCAGGTGTCGGTGGCGGCAAGGGCCGCGAAGGCCAGCTTCAGCTTCGTTGAGGTGCGCACCTGCGCAATCTAGGGCCTCCGCGCTCCCAGATAGGGAGCAAGGTGGAGCGCGAGGTGCAACCGGAGCCGGTCCTGGCCGCGCGAGAGGTCCGATCCGGTGGCCTTCTCGACCTGGGCGAGCCGGTGGTAGACGGTCTGCCGGTGCACGGACAGTCGGGCCGCCGTACGCCCGGCACTGCCGGCCTCGTCGAGCCAGATCCGCACCGTTTCGAGTACGTCGACCGCGGCGTCTGCCAGGAAGGACTGCATCTGCTGGTCGATGACCGCCGCGGACAGGTCGTCGTCACGGGCGACGCCGAGCAGGGCGAGCGGGCCGAGGTCCTGCCACGCGACGACCTCTCCGGGTGCGCGGTTCCGGGCGACGCGCAGCGCGACCTCGGCGCCGCGGTAGGCGCGGGCCAGTTCGTCGATCCCTTCGACGGTGGGGCCGACGGCGACGCGGGTGGCCCGGTCGAGGGCGTCGACGCGGCGACCGAGGCCGATCGCGGTGAGGAGCCCGCCGATGTCGGTGGCGGCGGCCAGGAGGCTGGCGCGGACCACGGCTCCCGCGACGGCAGGTCCGGAGCGCACCCAGACCACGCCCGCGCGACTGGGGCGGCTGGCGATCTGATCGAGCAGGTCGGGACGTTCGACCAGCACACAGGTGAGCGGCTCGCGCAGGTCGAGACTGCCGGCGTGGGCGAAGTCGACGGCCGAGGCGCGCGCGGCGACGTGCCCGCCCTCCACGAGCTCACGGAAGAGCGCGTCGCGGTGGCCCTGGCGGCGTTCGGCGACGTTGAGTAGGCCGGCTGCGGCCTCGGCGATCCGCATCGCCTCGGGCCACGTGGACTCGTCGATGCGCTGGTCCGGGTCGATCAGCCAGAAGTACCCGTGGACCCGGCCGAGGTGGCGGGCCGGGACGCAGAGGCGGGCCACGATGCCGAGGTCCGGATCGGCGGGGGTGCGGAGCGGGCCGGGGGAGTCGGCGATGCCCTGCGCCTGGAACCAGGCGCGCACCTCGGTGCTGGAGCGCCGCTCCAGGATGGAGCGTTGCCGGATCACGTCGACGACGTCGTCGTTGCGGTGGTCGGAGAAGCCGATGAGCCGGAAGTCGGGGTCCTCGAGCGTGCAGGGCGCGTCGACGAGGCGGGCCAGGTCCTCGATCAGGTCGTCCAGCGTTGACATTGGACAAATGTCGCACATTCTTGGTCAATCGGTGTGACGGATGTCCGTTCCGTGTGACCCGCGCCGCTCCTAGCGTGGAGCCATGCTGAGCCAGACCCTGAACCGCGCCTCCCGCAGCGCCCGCGCCCGCCGCGCGGTCGAGTCGATCCCCGTGACCCGCAACGTCGTCGACCGGTTCGTCGCCGGCGAGACCACCGCCGACGCCGTCCACGCGGCGCAGCGACTGGTGGCGGCCGGTCGCGCGATCACCATCGACGTCCTCGGCGAGGACGTGACCGACATCGCCGGTGCCCGGGCGACGCGCGACGGCTACCTCGCGCTGCTCTCGGCCCTCGACTCGGCCGGTTCCTCGACGGGCGCGGACGTCTCGCTCAAGCTCTCCGCGCTCGGCCAGGCGCTGCCGTCGGGTGCCTCGATCGCCACGGACCACGCCCACGAGATCTGCGTCGCGGCCGCCGCCGTCGGCGCCACGGTCACCCTCGACATGGAGGACCACACCACCACCGAGGCGACCCTGCTGGCCGGTGTCGAGCTGCGCAAGGAGTTCGGCTGGGTGGGCAACGTGCTGCAGTCCAACCTGCTGCGCACGCCGGCCGACATCACCGCGCTCGCCGGCTCCGCCGCCCGGATCCGCCTGGTCAAGGGCGCCTACCGCGAGCCCGCCACCGTCGCGCTCCCGCGCAAGGCCGACGTGGACCGCGCCTACGGCCGCGCCATCGACGCGCTGATGATCTCCGACTGCTACCCGATGATCGCCACCCACGACGAGTCGATGCTGACCCGCGCCGCCTTCCAGGCGAACATCGCCGGCCGCGACGCCGACCAGTGGGAGACCCAGATGCTGTACGGCGTCCGGACCGACCTGCAGCAGGAGACCGTGGACGCCGATCTGCAGATGCGGGTCTATCTCCCGTTCGGCACCGACTGGTATGGCTATTTCATGCGCCGCCTCGCCGAACGCCCGGCCAACGTCGCCTTCTTCATCCGCGCGCTCACCCACCGCTCCTGATCCGGGACCAAGGAGAACACCATGGACGCCATCACGACCCCACCGGCTCCGATCAACGAGCCGAACCTGACCTACGCGCCCGGGAGTGCCGAGCGCGCGGCACTGAGTCTTGAGCTTGAGGCCCAGTCCGGTGCCGGCGCCCGCCAGCTCGATGCCTACATCGGCGGTGAATGGGTCGCGGGCGGCGGCGAGGAGATCCAGGTCGTCCAGCCGCACGCGCACCAGAAGGTGCTGGGCGTGCTCCGCAACAGCTCCATCGACGACACCGTCCGCGCGGTCGACGCGGCCCGGGCAGCGGCGCCTGAGTGGCGCGGGTTGTCCTTCGACGAGCGGGCCGCCGTACTGCTTCGGGCAGCGGAGCTGCTCGCCGGTCCGTGGCGCCAGCGGCTCAACGCCGCGACGGTGCTGGGGCAGTCGAAGACGTCGTTCCAGGCCGAGATCGACGCCGCCTGCGAGCTGATCGACTTCTGGCGGTTCAACGTGCACTTCGGCCGGCAGATCCTTGCCGAGCAGCCGATCGCGAACAGCCCCGGCATCTGGAACCGCACCGACCACCGCCCGCTCGAGGGCTTCGTCTACGCGATCTCGCCGTTCAACTTCACCGCGATCGCCGGCAACCTGCCGACCGCTCCGGCGCTGATGGGCAACACGGTGATCTGGAAGCCGTCGCCGACGCAGCAGCACGCGGCCTCGCTCACCATGGAACTGCTCGCCGAGGCGGGCATGCCGCCGGGCGTCATCAACATGCTGCCGGGCGACGGCCTCGCGGTCTCCGAGGTCGCGCTGACGCACCCCGACCTGGCCGGCATCCACTTCACCGGCTCGACCGGCACCTTCCAGAAGCTGTGGTCCTCGGTCGGCGCGAACCTCCCGAACTACCGCACCTATCCGCGTCTCGTCGGCGAGACCGGCGGCAAGGACTTCGTCATCGCGCACCCGTCGGCCGACCCCGACGTGCTCCGCACCGCCCTGATCCGTGGTGCCTTCGAGTACTCCGGCCAGAAGTGCTCGGCCGCCTCCCGCGCCTACGTCCCGCGCTCGCTGTGGGAGCGGATGGGCGACGACCTGGCCGCCCAGACCGACGCCCTGCCGATCGGCGACCCGGCGGACTTCGCGAACTTCACCGGCGCCGTGATCGACGCCCGCGCGTTCGCGAAGCACACCGACGCGATCGCCCGCGCTCGTGCCACGGAGGGCCTGTCGGTGATCGCCGGCGGTACGACGGACGACACCGTCGGCTGGTTCGTGCGACCCACGATCGTGCTCGCCGAGGACCCCACCGACGCGATGTTCTGGACCGAGTACTTCGGCCCCATCCTCGTGATCCACGTGTACGACGACCGCCAGCCCGGCGCGTTCGAGGCGACCGTGAAGCAGGCAGAGTCGGCGGCGCCGTACGCCCTGACCGGCTCGATCCTGGCGACCGACCGCCACGCCATCGACTGGGCGAGTCGCGAGCTGCGGTTCGCGGCCGGCAACTTCTACGTCAACGACAAGCCCACCGGTGCGGTCGTCGGGCAGCAGCCGTTCGGTGGTGGCCGGGCGTCGGGCACCAACGACAAGGCGGGCTCCGTCCTCAACCTGCTCCGCTGGACCTCCCCCCGCTCCATCAAGGAGACGCTCGTCCCGCCGAAGGATCACCGACACCCGCACATGGGCTGAGTCCGCGGCGTAGCCTGACGCCGTGACCAGCCAGGAGGTGCGCTTCTGCCGCGCTGACGACGGCGTGCGCATCGCGTGGGCACGGCACGGTTCCGGCCCGCCGCTGCTGATCGTGTCGTGCTGGTTGAGCCACCTGCAGCACGACTGGCAGAGCCCGGTGTGGCGGCACTTCCTCGACGACCTGGGGGACGTCGCCACCGTCGTGCGGTACGACGAGCGCGGGTTCGGGCTGTCGGACTGGGAGGTGGGCACCGAGGTGTCGGACTTCTCGCTGGAGCGGCGCCTCGCCGACCTCGAGACCCTGGTCGACGCGGCCGGGCTCGACCGCTTCGCGGTGCTCGGGATGTCGGGCGGCGCGCCGGTCGCGCTGGCCTACGCACACGCGCACCCCGAGCGCGTCACCCGGATGGTGTTGTACGGCGGCATGGCGGCCGGCGGCCTGCAGCAGGGTGACGACGCGGCGGAGGAGGCGTTCCTGGCGATGATCCGCGCGGGCTGGGCGCGGCCGGATCCGCTGTTCCGGCGGGTGTTCACGAACGCGTTCATCCCGGGCGCGACCGAGCAGCAGATGGAGTGGATGGACGAGCTGCAACGCACCTCGACCAACACCGAGAACGCCGTGTGCAGCCGGATCGCCCGCCACCAGGTGGATGTCGCGCCGCTGCTCCCCGAGGTCGTCGTACCCACTCTCGTGCTGCATGCCGAGCGGGACCGGGTCGCGCCGGACTGGGGGCCGAAGCTGGCCGCCGAGATCCCCGATGCGCGGCTGGTGATGCTCGACTCGGCCAACCACGTGTTGCTGGCCGACGAGCCGGCGTGGCCGGTGTTCCTGCAGGAGGTCGGGTCGTTCCTCAACGAGGACCGGGCGCAGGTCCCGGTGTCGAACCTGTCCGCACGCGAACGCGAGATCCTGCTGCTCGCTGCCGAAGGCCTCGACAACACGGCGATCGCCGACCAGCTGACCCTCAGTGTGCGCACCGTGGAGCGGCACTTCCAGAACGTCTACCTCAAGCTCGGCCTGTCCGGTCGTACGGCGCGCGCGGCGGCCGTCGCCCGCGTCCTGGCCTGAGCCACTACGTACGCGTCGGCGTACGACGACGCCACCGGCTACGCGCGAGCGCCGATGCTGCGGGGTGCCCTGAATTCCTACCTTCGAGGTGTCGGCGAAACCGCCGCAGGACACCTAGAAACCAGGGAGATCGCCATGTCGAACAAGGCCGTCATCAGCCTCGCCACCGGACTCGAAGACCCCGAGAAGGTCACCGTCGCCTTCCTCGTCGCACTCGGCGCGGCCGAGCAGGGCCGCCCCACGCTGATGTTCCTGACGAAGGAAGCCGTGCGGCTCGCCGTACCCGGGACTGCGGTGGGCCGGTCGTGCGAGGGCTGCCCGACGCTGCCGGAGCTGCTGGCCCGGTTCGAGGCCGCCGGCGGCACGTACCTCGTGTGCCCGCTCTGCTTCAACGCCAAGGCGCTGGACCCGGAGAACCTGATCGCCGGCGCCACCATCGGCGGCACCGTCCCGATGTGGCAGTGGATCGGCGACGAGGGCGCGACGAGCTTCAGCTACTGAGTTCAGCCGCGACCGACGCGCAGCATCTCCTCGCGGTCGCCGACCTTGATCCGGGTGCGGCCGGCGGCCTCGCCCAGCGCGATCTCGTGGGCGTCGAGCCGCTCCCATGCCTCGTCGGTCGCCACGTCGACCTGGCGCGAGCGGAGGTAGGCGTCGACGTCCTCGGGGGTCCGCGACCAGGCGGTCTCGGTGGTGTCGGCGAGCAGGTGGCCGACGGTCTCGGCGGCGTCGCTCTTGGTGTGGCCGATCAGGCCGACGGGGCCGCGCTTGATCCAGCCGGTGACGAACGTGCCGGGGATCGGGTTGCCGTCGAGGTCGAGGACCCGGCCGGCGTCGTTCGGGATGACTGCACGACGCTCGTCGAAGGGCAGATCGGGCAGGCCGGTGCTGCGGTACCCGACGGCGCGGTAAACGGCCTGGACGTCCCAGTCGGTCACCTCGCCGGTGCCTTCGACGTTGCCGTCCTCGTTGGGCGAGTGGGTGCGCTCGGTGCGGAGCGTGGTGACGCCGTCGCGGTCGCCGAGGATCTCGAGGGGGGCCTCGGCGAAGTGCAGGTGGATCCGGTGCGGCTTGCCCACCGGGTCCGCGCCGACCCAGCTGGTCAGCGTGTTGAGCACCATCTTCTGTGCCTTGTGCTGGGCGATGTGCTCCATGCCGTGGGCGTCGACGTCGAAGCCCTCGGGGTGCACGATCACCTCGACGTTGGGCGAGTGGTTGAGCTCGCGCAGCTCCAGCGGCGAGAACTTCGCGTACGCCGGCCCGCGGCGGGCGAACACGTGGACGTCGGTGATCGTCTTGGCCGCGAGGCCCTCGTAGACGTGCTGCGGGATGTCGGTGGTGAGCATCTCGTCGCCGGTCTTGGCGAGCACCCGCGCGACATCGAGCGCCACGTTGCCGACACCGATCACGGCGACGCTCCTGGCGTCCAGCGGCCAGCTCTGCGGCGCGTCCGGGTGGGCGTCGTACCAGGAGACGAAGTCGGCGGCGCCGTACGAACCGGGAAGGTCCTCGCCGGGGATGCCGAGGTCGCGGTCGGCCTTGGCGCCGGTGCTGATGACGACGGCGTCGTAGAACTCGCGCAGCTCCTCGAGCTTCACGTCGACGCCGAACTCGACGTTGCCGCGGAACCGGACGTCGGGGTGGGCCAGCACGCGCTGCAGCGCCTTGATGATCTCCTTGATCCGCGGGTGGTCCGGCGCGACGCCGTACCGGACCAGGCCGAAGGGTGCGGGCAGGCGCTCCAGGATGTCGATCGATACCGGGGTGCCCGACTTGATGAGGTTGTCGGCAGCGTAGATACCGGCGGGGCCACCGCCCACGATCGCAACGCGAAGAGTCATGTCCATGAGTCTGTCGATCGCGGCCGGGTCACAGAACGAGGTTGTGGTTGGGTACTCACAAGGTAACCTTGTGAGCGTGCTGAGTCCCCACGTCCCGGAGCTGCGGGCCCTCGAGCTGCTGGTCGTGGTTGCCCGGACGGGAAGCCTGGGTGCGGCGGCTGCCGAGCTCGGCATCAGTCAGCAGGCCGCGTCGTCACGTGTGCGGACCATGGAGTCGCTGGTGGGGGAGCCGCTGGTGACCCGCAGCAAGCGCGGCTCGGAGCTCACGCCGACCGGCGAGCTGCTCGTGCAGTGGGCCAGTCGCGTCCTCGACGCCGCGCACGAGCTCGACGCCGGTATCGCCGCCATGCGTGTCGACCGCCGCGGCCACCTCGCCATCGCGGCGAGCCTCACGATTGCCGAGCACCTGCTGCCCGGGTGGCTGGTGGGCCTGCGCACCCAGCAGGTCCAGCGCGGTCAGACGCCCGTCGACATCACCATGACCGCCACGAACACCGAACGCGTCACCGAGCTGGTCCTCGCCGGCGAGGTCGCCCTCGGCTTCGTCGAGGGGCCGGACGCACCGGACGGCCTGCAGCGTCGCCTGGTCGGCACCGACGAGCTGGTCGTGGTCGTCGGCCCCACCCACCCGTGGGCACAGCGATCCCGCCGCCGCGTGACT
The DNA here is from genome assembly GCF_048654605.1 of Nocardioides sp. CPCC 206347. Lineage (NCBI taxonomy): Bacteria > Bacillati > Actinomycetota > Actinomycetes > Propionibacteriales > Nocardioidaceae > Nocardioides > Nocardioides sp. CPCC 206347. Next base: position 569,383 of record NZ_JBMCYZ010000001.1, on the reverse strand, counting down.
GCCGAGACGCTCGCGGCCACGCCCCTCGTCGTACGCGAGGCCGGTTCGGGTACGCGCACCGTGCTGGAACGCGCCCTGGCCGACCTGCCCCGCGCCCAACCCGTCCTCGAGCTGTCGAGTACGGCGTCCGTCCGTGCCGCTGTTGCAGCCGGCGCCGGCCCCGCCGCCGTGGGGGCGCACGCCGTCGGCGACGACCTGGCCACGGGCCGGCTGATCCGGATCACCGTGAGCGGCCTGGACCTGACCCGTCGGCTGCACGCCGTCTGGCAGGGCGGGCCGCACCCGCCCGAGGGCCCAGCGCGGGAGCTGGTCGCCTGGGCGGCCCGCGGTCATCGCACCTGACGAACGTGTCGTGAAATCGGCGGATTCGCAGCAGATTCGTCAGGTACGACGATGGCGGAGCCACCGTTCGGCCTGATCCGGCGTGAGGGCGAGTCGCCGGGCCACCGTGGAGGTGTCGACCCAGCGTTCGGGTTGGGCGACTGTCCAGGGTCGCGGCCCGTGGCGCTGGGCCGCGCGGGCGAGCGCGCCGTCGAGGCGGTACCGGAAGCGAGCGACCTCTCCGCGCCCCGACATCATCGTGACCACCTCGATCGCTAGCCGACGGGTGAGTTCCTCGCGCATCAGGTCGCGGCTGTGCCGTCCGCCCTCGAGGTGATCGGCGCCGTCATAGTCAGCGGCGACGCCGGCCACCGGGTCGAAGACGTCGGGCGTGAACTGGTGCCTTCCGTTGAGGTCGAAGATCGGTGCGTTGCACAACAACACGCCGGCGCGATGTCCGCGCCACGCCTCGCGCATCACTGTCTCCATCGGCGACCAGGAGTTCTCGTCCGCCACAGCGAGCGCCCGCAGGAGTCGGCGCTTGCCGGAGCGCCCGACCAGTCGCGCTGCGTAGGCGCCCAGTCCCTCGAGGTCGACCAGGTCGTCGTACGCCGCCATGTCGATGGCGCGCACCGCGGCGACGTCGTCGCGGGCAGTGCGGGCCTCGTAGGTCACCGAGCGTTCGGGGATCGTGATCGGGAGGCCGTCGATCACGATGACGTCGTCGGCGAAGAGCCAGTCCTCGGACAGCGCCACGCCGCGGCGGCTGCGGGCGCCGCGTTGGTCGCCCAGTGCGACGGGTACGGGCAGGAGCGAGCCGTCAGCAGCCGTTCCGTCGAACCACCTCGCCCCGAGCCAGTGCAGCGCTGCCCACCCGGTTGCTGCGGAACCGGGTGGCAAGGCGCCGACCGCTTCGACGATCCGTTGCTGCGTCGACGCCGGGGCATCGGCGGCGACGTAGTGGCGGGGTCCGGCGCTGCGCCAGTACGGACCGCGGGCCTGGCCGGCGGTCGGTCCGGTCAGGCCGGACGGGTCGATGCGCACCGGAGCCACGAGGCCCGAGCGGGTGATCTCGAGAAGCATGCCGGCGAGCATCGGCAATTTCTACGGGTCGTGCAGGCGTCATCCACAGGGTCCGGATGAGCGGGCCGTCGTACCTGACGAACGTGTCGTCAAAACCTGGAACTCGCAGCAGGTTCGTCAGGTGCGATGGAGTCAGGCGCGGGCGGGCGTCCTAGCCATCAGCCGGGCGATCGACTCATCGGTGCAGTCGGCCCAGAAGCCGCCCACGACGTCCTCGACCTGGGTGAACGAGTCCGCGACGTACAGGACGTTCTGGTAGTCGGTGATGTCGTAGGACGTGCTGCCCATGTCGGCGATGTCGAGCGGGCGGATGTCCATGCCGCGGAACGCCTCGATCTCGCCGGGGGAGGAGAGGATGCCGGCGCCGTACGTCTTGAGGTCGCTGCCCTCCCAGAGGATGCCGAACTCGAGGGTGAACCAGAAGACCTTGCTGACGAACTCGAGCGCCTCGGTGGTGCGCACGCGTCGGGAGGCCTGGCCGGCGAGCTCGTAGAGCGCGGTGAAGCGCGGGTTGGCGAGGGTGTTGCCGTGGCCGACGACCTCGTGCAGGACGTCGGGCTCGGGCGTGTAGAGCGGCACCGAGTGGTGGCGGACGTACTGGGTGGACCAGAAGGACTTGTCGGCGAGCGAGCCGTAGAACTCGCGCAGCGGGACGAGCCCGGCGGCGGGGGCGTAGCGCCAGCCGGTCAGCGGGGCGAGCCAGTCGCTGACCTCGGCCAGCTGCGGGATGCGGTCGATCGGCAGGCCGAGGGACTCCTTGCCGTCGAGGAACTCGCGGCAGGCGTAGGCGCGGTGCTTGGTGACGAGCGCTTCGCTCACGACGCGCCACACCTTGTGCTCGGCGTCGGTGTACTCGGCGGTGGGGCACGGGGTGCCCGGACGCCAGGCGTTGGCCAGCGTCGCGAGGGCGTCGCGGCGGGCGCGGTACTCCGCGTCGGCGAACCCGGGGTGGTCGGCGCCCAGGTGGACCTTGAGGGATCCGTCCTCGTCGGTCGTCACCGGGGCAAAGGTCTGCGCTTCCTCAAACATGCCTCCATTGTGTGACGCAGTCCACCAGATGACGAGCAGGGTCAGACGTTTGGCCCTCCACTCAGCCGCGCGGGGTGGCAGACTGTCCAGCATGGACGCCGTCGACCGCGAAATTCTGGACATCTTGCGCGCGGACTCGCGGACGTCTATCCGCGACGTCGCGTCACGGATCGGGCTCAGTCGCGCGACCGCCTACGCGCGGGTGAAGCGGCTCATCGACACCAAGGTGATCCGCGGGTTCACCATCGACGTGGACCACGCCGCGCTGGGCCTCGGGCTGCCGGCGTACGTGCACGTCCGGATCAAGCAGAACTCGTGGAAGTCGTTCCGCAAGAAGGCGTGGGCGCTCGACGAGGCCGCCCACGTCGCGCTGGTCGCCGGTGACTTCGACTGCGTGATCCTGGTCCGCGCCCGCGACGCCGAGCACCTGCGCGAGCTGGTCCTCGAGCGGATCCAGGCGTTGCCCGAGGTGGTCGCCACCCAGACGGTGCTGGTGTTCGAGGAACACGTCGGCCCCTCGTAGCCTGCATCCATGCACCAGCGCGCGTTCGTCTTCGGCGGCTCCGAGGGCATCGGCCTCGCGGTCGCCACCCAGCTCGTCGCCGCGGGCACCCAGGTCGTCGTCCTGTCCCGGTCCCAGGCCAAGCTCGACGCGGCCCTCGCCCAGCTCGGCCCCGGCGCGATCGCCCTGTCCGTCGACGTCACCGACGCGAGTACGACGACCGCAGTCGTGGACGCACTGGTCGCCGAGTTCGGCGTACCGGACCTGGTGGTCACCACCGCCGGGTATGCCCGCCCGGGCTACCTGGAGGACCTGCCGGACGAGGACGTCGCGGGCATGGTGGCCACGAACCTGGTCGGGACGATCAACGTCTGCCGGGCGGTGCTGCCGCATCTGCGCAAGGCCGGTACGGGCACGATCGTGACGACGTCGTCGATGGCCGGCCTGGCCGGTGTCTTCGGCTACACCGTCTACAGCGCGACGAAGTTCGGCGTGATCGGCTTCTCCGAGGCGCTGCGCCGCGAGGTGCGTCCGTACGGCATCGACGTCCGGGTGCTCTGCCCGCCGAACACCCTGACCCCGGGCTTCGACGAGGAGAACCGGTACAAGCCGGCGGAGGTGCTGGCCGCCGAGGAGAGCGTCGCGACCCTCACGCCCGAGCAGGTGGCGTCGGCGCTGGTCCGCGCGCTGCGCCGTCGCCGAGGGTTCCTCGTCGTCCCGCGCGGCAGCCGGTTGGCGGCTGCGGCGATCCGGTACGCACCGTCCGTCGTGGACAGGGCGCTGCGCCGCCCGTCCTAACGCTTCCGGTCGTGCTTCCCGATGAACTCGTTGATGTACGCCCACGTCGTCTCGGGCGCCTTCGTCCCGGTGAGGACGCCGAGGTGGCCACCGGGCGCGGACGGCATCCGGACGTCCGGCGAGTTCGGGAGGAGCGAGCCGACGTGGTGGGCCACCGGGGGCGGCACGAGTACGTCGGTGATGCCGGCGACGTTCATCACGGGGACCTTGATGTCGGCCAGGTCGACCATCTTGTTCGGCCCCTGGATGCGCCCGGTGGCGAGCTCGTTGCGCAGCGCCATCTTCTGGTAGACCTGAATGGTCGCCCGGCCGGGGTAGGTCAGCATGTTGTTCATCAGGCTGTCGATGGCCTGGATCTGGCCGAGGAACTCCCGGTCCTGACGCTTGTTCCACAGGGTGCGCGGCTTCTTGAGGTACACCGGGATCGCGGTCGCCTTGAACCCGATGCTCACGAGCGGCGCCGGCACCGACCCGGCGGCCTTGAGCGCCGTACCGACGATCTTGCCGCCGGTGACCTTCCCGATCGCCTGGACCGGCCGGAGCATCGGTTGCTTGGACATGTCGAACGGGCTGGCGACCATCGAGAGGGAGCGGATGGGGAGCTCGGGGTGGACGGCCGTGGTGCCGATGGAGATCAGCCCACCCATGCACCAGCCGACGAGGTGCACGTCGCGCCCGCCGGCGTCCTCGGACACCGTGCGGACGGCCTCGGGGAGGACGTCGTTGATGAAGTGCTCGATGCCGACCTTGCTGTCGGCACCCTTCAGGGGTCCGTAGTCGACGAGGTACGTCGGCCGCCCGCGGTTGACGAAGTCCTCGGCCAGGGACAGGCCGCGGCGGAGGTCGAAGCACGAGGCCTGGGCGCCGAGCGGAGGCACCAGCAGGACCGGCAGCCCCTTGGCGCGGACCCCCTTCACCTTGTCGTAGCGGTGCAGTTCCAGGGTCCGCCCGGTCGCGATGACCTCGGAGGGAGTCCGGCTCAGGTCGGCGATCCCGCCCTTGACGAGGAAGTCCCACAGGTTGACGACGGAGTCCTTGGCTGCCACGGCGTCAGTGTCGCGCACCGTAGGGGTTTTCCGTGGTCATGTCCTGCGAATCGGCGAAGTTTTCTGAGGCTTGTCCCACTGTGGTCTAGACCGAAGGTAAAGAATCTGCTATTGCCATGACGCCGCGTCGCACACGGACGTTTCATGGCTACATCAGCGCTCGGGTCTGGTCCTTTCCCTCCATCATCATTCCCTTACTTCCTAAGGACTTCGCATGCTCCGCACTCTTGCTCGTCGTCGGAACGACAACGGCTTCACCCTCATTGAGCTCCTCATCGTCATCGTGATCCTCGGCATCCTCGCCGCGATCGTGGCGTTCTCGGTCCGCGGCATCGTCGACCGCGGTGACGCGTCCGCTTGCAAGGCTGAGGTCAAGACCATTGCGACCGCCGAAGAGGCGAACTACGCCAAGAACGGCTCGTACGCCACCATCCCGAACCTTGAGATCAATGGTTTCCTGCGCGACGGCACGCCGAAGTACGTGGCAAGTGCCTCGGCAGCTGACGGCTCCCTGACGATGGTCGCCGGCGCACCCTGCGCAGCTGGCTGATCGGCTCTATTGCTCTCAGGAGGGCCGCCGCCCTGGCGGCGGCCCTCCTTCGGCCGTCTGTGAGGGGAATCAATGTTCCACCACGTGCACCGCATCGGTGACCGGATTGACCAGCTGCTGGCTGCGCTCTGGGAAGTTCGTGGCACCGACCTGCTGCTGACCGTCGGCTTGCCGCCGATGCTCCGGATCGACGGGTCGCTTGCGCCGGTTCCAGGGCAGTCAGTGTTGACGGCAGACGACGCCAACTCGTTGCTCGCCGAGGTTCTCACCTCCGAGCAGCAGACCGCGTGGGAGTCGAAGCACGAGTACGACTTCTCGTTCTCGTGGCGCGAGCACGCTCGGATCCGTGGCAACGCCTTCACCCAGCGCGGACAGACAGCGGTCGCGCTGCGGATGATTCCGCGCGAAGTGCCGACGCCGGACGACCTCGGTCTGCCACCGGTGCTCCGCGATCTCGCGATGAAGCACCAGGGCCTCATCCTGATGACTGGTCCCACCGGTTCCGGCAAGTCGACCACGCTGGCCTCGTTGATCGACCTGATCAACACGAACCGCGGCTGCCACATCATCACCGTCGAGGACCCCATTGAGTACGTCCACGACCACAAGATGGCGGCGGTCAACCAGCGCGAGGTCGGGACCGACACCAACAGCTTCCCGAACGCCCTGCGCTCAGTGCTCCGCGAAGACCCCGACGTCCTGCTCGTGGGTGAGATGCGTGACCTCGAGTCCATCGCCTTCGCATTGACCGTGGCCGAGACCGGCCACCTGGTCTTCGCCACCCTGCACACCAATGACACGGCGCAGTCCGTTGGCCGCATGATCGACGTCTTCCCCGCCGAGCAGCAGGCCCAGATCCGGGTCCAGTTGGCTGCCGCACTCAGTTGCGTGGTCTACCAGCGCCTGGTCCCGAAGATCGGCGGTGGGATGACGGCCGCCTACGAGGTACTGACCGCAACGCCGGCGGTACGCAACCTGATCAAGGAGGGCAAGACGCATCAGCTGCGCAACTCCCTGGTGACTGGCGCCCAGGACGGGATGATCACGCTGGAGCAGTCGCTCTCGCAGCTGATCCAGGCCGGCATCGTGACCGAAGAGGAAGCCGTTGCGCGAAGCCTCTACCCCAAGGACATCGAGGCCCGCCCGCGGTACACCGCCGGCGCGGTGCGATAGGCGGCGCGGCAGATGCGGTTGAGGGGAAAGCACAGCAAGGTCGAGGCGCCGGTCGCGGCGCCTCGGACGGATGAGGACGACGAGCGGCTCGGCCGGATCCTGGTCGGCGCCGGGCGCGTCCAGCCGTACCAACTGGACGCGGTGCGCACGCAGGAGGGCAGCTCACTCGCCACGAAGCTGATCGACGCCGGTCACATCTCCGACGATGTGTTGGCGAGCACGCTGGCCGAGCATCATCGCGTCGGTGTCGCGGACTTCCGGATCCTGACGCCGGACCCGGAGACCGTGGCGCTGCTCACCCGGGACCAGGCGAACACGCTCGAAGCACTCCCGGTCGCCGCGGACGATGACGGCGTCACCGTGGCCCTGCTGGACCCCTCGCCCGAACGCGTCCAGGCGCTGGCGGTTGTGATCGGTCGCTCTGTGCGGCCGCTCGTGGCCACCCGACGCGACCTCGAGCGCGGCATCGCGACCTCCTACCGAGCGACCCGCGAGGTCGGCACCCAGGTCCTTGCCTACGAGGCCCGTGACCTGCTGCGGCGTGAAGCGTCGGACATCGACACGATCAGCGTCAACGACGACGCACCGGTCGTCCGAGTCGTCCAGTCGATCATCACCCAGGCGCTGCGGGACCGTGCCTCCGACATCCACATCGAGCCCGCCGGCGAGAGAGTGCGGGTCCGCTACCGCATCGATGGCGCGCTCAGTGAGGTCCTCGATCTCCCTGCCTCGATCGGGCCGGCCCTCGTCAGCCGCGTGAAGATCCTGGCCGACATGAACATCGTCGAGCGCCGCCGACCCCAGGACGGCCAGATCAGCATGGACATCGACGACCGCGCCATCGACATCCGGGTCTCCACCACGGCAGTCGTTGGTGGCGAGAAGGTCGTGATGCGGGTTCTTGACAAGAGCCGTCCGCTCTTCAAGCTGGAACAACTCGGCATGCCGGCCGACACGGCGGCACGCTACTCGGCGCTGATCCACTCGCCGTACGGCATGGTGATCTGCGCCGGACCGACGGGTGGCGGAAAGACCACCACGCTCTACGCCTCACTGGGTGAGCTGAACAGCCCGGATCGCAACCTGATGACGATCGAGGACCCGGTCGAGTACACCTTTGCATCGATCAACCAGATCCAGATCAATGAAGCGGCCGGCATCACCTTCGCCGGCGGTTTGAAGTCCATCCTTCGCCAGGACCCCGACATCATTCTCGTGGGCGAGATCCGTGACGTGGACACGGCACGGATCGCAGTGCAGTCCGCGCTCACCGGTCACTTCGTGCTCTCGTCCTTGCACGCGACCGAGGCAGTCTCGGCGCTCTACCGCCTGCTCGACATGGGCATCGAGGCCTTCCTGATCGCGTCGTCGGTGACCGCTGTCGTCGCGCAACGCCTGGTCCGCCGGAGCTGCACCTCCTGTCTGGAGCCCTACCAGCCGTCCCCGGACGAGCTGGCCTTCCTGCAGATGTTCGGGGGCAAGGAGCCGATTGCCGGCTTCCAGCACGGCACCGGCTGCCACTTCTGCTCACACACCGGCTACCTGGAACGGATCGGCGTCTACGAGATGCTCGTCGTCACCGACGAGGTTCGTGAACTGATCGTCGACCGGGCTCCGCACGACCAGATGCGCAAGCTGGCCCGCAGCCAGGGCATGCGCACGCTGCAGGAGCAGGCAGCCCAACTGGTCACCCTCGGCACCACCACGGCGTCCGAAGTCATGCGTTCGATCTACGTCGCGGGAGTCTGAACATGCCCAAGTTTGCCTATGTCGGTGTCGACATCGAGGGCCAGAAGGTCAAGGGGACCGAGAAGGCTGGCAGCCGCAACGACGTGGAGGTCTCGCTCTACCAGCGCGACCTGCGCGACCTCAGGGTCACCGAGAAGAAGAGCGTGCTGCAGTACGAGATCTCAGGTCCCCGGATCAAGCGCGAGCACGTCATGCACCTGTCTCGCCAGATCGCGGCGTTCCTGAGGGCCGGGCTGCCGATCCTGGACGCGGTGAAGTCGATCGGTGCCGACAGTGAGAACTCCTCGGTGCGCCGGATGATGCACGACATCGAGGACGGCCTGCGCACGGGTGAGCGCTTCTCGGACACGCTGGAGCGCTACCCCAAGGTCTTCCCGGAGTTCTACCGTGGCATCATCCGCTCCGCCGAGCTGACCGGTGAGCTCGACACGGTGCTCAGTCGGCTCGCGTTGTACCTCGAGCGGGACCTCGAGACCCGCCGCAAGATCAAGTCGGCGCTCATCTACCCGATCGCGGTCGCGCTCATGTCTGTCTTCACCGTCGGGGTGCTGGCGGTCTACGTGCTGCCCAAGTTCGAGACCTTCTTCGCGGACTTCGACGCGAAGCTTCCCTGGACGACCCGAGTTCTGCTGGGCTTCACCGACTTCCTTGGCGCCTGGTGGTGGGCGATTGCTGCGGGGATCGGAGCCTGGGTGCTCCTGTTCGTCATCTCCCAGCAGTTCGAGCGTGGCAAGTACGTCTGGCATTCGTTCCTCCTCGGCGTGCCGGTGCTCGGCAGCACCATCCAGTACGCCCTGGTCGAGCGGTTCTGCCGCGTGATGGCCTCGATGGTCGGCGCCGGTGTCAACCTGCCGGAGGCGATCCGGGTCGCGACCGACTCACTGCGCAACCGGGTGTTCATCAAGCGGCTCAACGGGGTCACCGAGCAGATGCTCGAGGGCCAGGGCCTGGCCGCTCCGCTGGCTCGTACTCAGCTGTTCCCGGGAACCGCGACATCGATGCTCCGCGTCGGCGAGGAGACCGGCTCCATGGACACCCAGCTCGAGGTCACCGCGGACTACTTCGAGGACGAGCTGACCTACAAGATCGCCAAGCTGACGGCACTCTTCGAGCCGATCGTGATCCTGATCATGGGTGGCATCGTCGGATTCGTTGCCATCGCCCTCGTCCAGGCGATGTACGACATCTTCCAGCAGGTGGACATCTGATGCAGCGCACCGGGCAGCGACCGCGTGACGAGCAGGGCGAGACCCTGATCGAACTGGTGGTCGCTGTCGCCATCCTCGGGATCGCCGCGGTGGCGATCCTGAGCGGACTCATCCTGAGCGTCAAGGCGTCGACCCTGGGGAGCAACCAAGCCTCGGGCGGTGCCTACGTGCGGAGCTTCGCCGAGGCCATCCAGAACCACGTCGATGCCAGCGGCTACGCGACGTGTGCGAATGCCACGTCGACCTACCAGGGCGTCACGGTCACCAACCTGCCCAGCGGGTACACCAAGACGGTGGTCGCGGTGCAGTCATGGAACGGCAGCGCGTGGGGTGCCTGCACGGGTCTTGGCATCCAGCGGCTCAATCTGAGGGTCACCACTCCCGGTGACACTTCGCATGGTGCGTCGGAGACCCTCACCGTCATCCTGCGGCAGCCCTGCAACGGTGCTGCCACGACCTCGGCGAGCAACCCATGCGCATGACCTGGAAGCGGTCGCGCTGGCTGCGACGTGAAGACGGCTTCACCCTCGTCGAGATGGTGATCACCGTCTCGATCCTCGGGATCATTGCCGTGGTCCTGTTCGGCGTGGTCATCCAGTACCTCAAGGTCAGTGGAAACACGCGGGCACGACTGGGAGAGTCGACCGACCAGCAGTTCATCTCGACCTACTGGCAGGCGGACGTCAGCAGCCTGGGGCGGCGCTCCTTCACCCCGAGTGATGTCAGCAACCCGGTCCCGAGCTCACAATCGGTCTACGTCGGCGCGGCCGGGCCGGGCGGCTGCGGAAGCACGGTCGGAACGGTGGTCGTTGCCTTCGCCTGGACGGAGTTCACGGTCGGGTCGTCCGTCCCGGCCAACGCCTGGACCTCGACCGCGCAGGAGGTGGCCTACGTGCGGGTCGGCGGAAGTGCGCCGTACAAGCTCCAGCGCGTGCGTTGCAAGGCCGGCGTCGAGGCAGCGCCCCTGACGGTGGCCCACAACCTGACCGGGACCCCGACGGTCACGTGCGACTCCACCTGCACCGCCGCGTCGCCACCCAACCGGGTGTCGATGCAGTTCACCGTCCGGGACACCTCGGAGCCCACCAGCACCGGGTACACCACCACCGTGACCGCTGATCGGAGGCAGGGATGATCAAGCGCCTGCGGAAATTGCGTGAGGACTCCGGCATGATGCTGGTGGTCGCACTGCTCGTCATCACCACCATCGCTGTCGTCACCGGAGTGATGCTGTCCCACGGCTGGACGAACTTCCGGACCACGGTCGCGCTGCGCGGGGTCGCGGGAACCACCTACGCGGCCGACGCGGCAGCCAAGATCGCGATCAACAACCTCCGCCAGGGTGCCAATGCGCCCGGATGGACCGACCCCACGTTCCCCGGAGCGTGGGACAACTGGGTCTACACCAACAACGCCGACGGCACCGGCTGTTTCGGCGCGGTAGGGGAGAACCCGGACAACAATCTCGAACTGAACAACCTCTATCCGGCCGCGGGCGACCAGACCAGTGCCTCATCGGCGCGCGTGGAATGCTCCAGCGTTCCCGGGACCGGGATCTTCGGTGGTGGCAGTGGGGTCGGGATCGAGGATCCTGACCCGACTGATGCTTTCGCGCGCGCGCTGACCACTGTCGGCACCTCGGGCGCGTACCAGGGCATCACCGTCAACCCGCTCGGCACCGGTGGCGATGCGCCGCTTCCTGTCCGTGGTGGTGTCGCCTCGAAGTCCTTCATCACCGTCGAATCGGGATCACTGGTGACCGACGGCTACGTGAGGGCAGAAGGCGCCTGCAGCGGAGACATCGTCGCGGGTGTCGATGACAACGGGGTGGAGCAGCGGTTCTGCAACGCCGCAGGCACAGTGCCGGTTCCTGCTACGCCGACCTCCCCGTTGTCTTCGGTGCCGACCTATCGCGACGCCAGCAGCATGGGCTGCAACTTCCAGCCCGGCTTCTACAACAACGCGGCGGCACTGAGCGCTGCCGTCAACAACTGCGGCACGGCCTACTTCGCAAGCGGGCAGTACTACTTCGACTTCGTCGATGAGGAGCACTCCGGCAGCAACACGTGGAACATCACGACGACCGTCCTCGGTGGCGACATCACCTCGCCCTCGGATCCTTCGATCCCCGGCCGGTGTGTCAGCCCGATCAGCCGGAACTCCGGCAACGGAGTCCAGTTCGTCTTCGGCAACAACAGCCGGATCACGGTGAGCGACACAGCGCACGTCGAGCTGTGCGGCCCCACCAACGGCGGCGACGCGCCCATGACGCTCTACCAGCAGCAGTCGGGTTCGACGGCGAGCCCTGTCGTGGTTCCTGAAGCGAGTGCTGGCACCGTCGACCAGAAGACCGGAAACGGTGGCGGGTTCAAGTGGACCACTGGCGTCCCGACTCCTGCCGGAACGACCATCCGCAACGCGATCGCGTCGCCCGATGCGCTCAGCTACTCCTGGCTCGTCGCCGGCAACAACGACGACGTGGGCATGGACCTGCGCGACTTCCCGGGCCTGTCTGCCATTCCGGCCGGGTCTGACATCACCTCGGCACAGGTTCGGGTGAAGTACCGCAAGTCCAGCGCGCGAAACCTCACGGTCACCGTCAACGGCCAGACCCCGTCGAACGTGGCGATCAGCGCTCCGAGCCCGACGCCGACTCCGACCACCACCGAGTGGGGTTCGGCCGACATCGCGTCGCAGCTTCGCACCCAGCTCCAGGGTGGCTCGTTCAACGCCACTCGGCCGACCCTCGAGCTGCGACTTCTCGACGCGGCGGCGGCCGACACCCTGGTCATCGACGCAGTCACCCTGTCGGTGACCTACGTGCCGCCGACGCTCCGCGCCGCAACTGACAACATCATGTTCATCAATGCTCCGGCGGGTAACTTCCACGGCGAGTTCGTGATCCAGGGAGCCACCTTCGCACCGAACGGATTCGTCCGACTCGTTCCCGGTTCGTTCGACGATGCGCTGGTCGCGTTCCGCTGGGGCCTGGTCGCCCGGGGCGTCGACTTCAAGGCACAGCCGTCCCAGACGTTCGGGTACCCGCTGGTCTCGATCCCCGACGCAGGGGTCGGGCTCGGGAACAAGGTGACGGTGGTCGACCTCAAGGTCTACGTCTGTGTCCAGGCCGGGACCTGCGCCACTGGTGGCAAGCACGCCCTGACAGCGCGCGTGATGATCACCGATCCGCCGTACGACACTTCCGGTACCTTCGAGGGCATCCCCGAACCCGGTGTGCGACAGATCAAGGTTCTCAGTTGGGCGGAGCAGAACTGACCACGCAGGAGATCCTCAGCGTCTTCGTCCCAGTCTTCGCCGGCCTTCTCGGGTTGAATATCGGGTCGTTCCTCAACGTCGTCGCGCACCGCGTGCCGGCGGGGGAGTCGATCGTCAGCCCACCGTCGGCGTGCCCGAGGTGCGGGCACGAGATCCGGAACCGGCACAACGTGCCGGTGCTCGGGTGGCTGGTCCTGCGGGGGAAGTGCTTCGACTGCGGGGAGCCGATCAGTGCGCGGTACCCGCTGGTCGAGCTCGGGACGGGCGTGGCGTTCGCGCTGGTCGCGCTGCGGCTCGGCACCGACGAGCAGGGACTGCGGTTGCTGCCGGCGTACCTCACCTTCGTGGCCATCGGGATCGCGCTCGCGCTCATCGACCTGGACGTCCAGCGTCTGCCGGACAAGATCGTCCTGCCGTCGTACGTCGTCCTGGCGGGTCTGCTGCTGATCGACTGGGACGGGGGAGCGCTGCTGCGCGCGCTCGAAGGCGCGGCGATCCTCGGTGCGTTCTTCTTCATCGTCTGGCTGATCGCGCCCGGGGGCATGGGCTTCGGTGACGTGAAGCTGTCCGGGATCGTCGGCGGGATGACCGCGTACCTGACGTGGGGGACGTTCCTCGTCGGCGCGTTCATGGGGTTCCTGCTCGGCGCCGTTGCCGGGGTGCTGCTGATGGCCGGCGGCAAGGCCGGGCGCAAGACGGCGGTGCCGTTCGGGCCGTTCATGATCCTCGGCGCGTTCGCCGCGATCCTGGGCGCGGGGGGCCTGGGGGACTATTACCTGGAACTGATCGGGTACTAGTCATGTGTCAGTCAAGGCGGGACAGTCTCGAGCCCGACAAGTGGGCAGGATTTGGGGTGGAACTCCCGTGAGCGGACTCAGCCAGATCGACAAGCTGTATCCCACGCCAGATCCTGACTACCCCGAGTTCCTTCCGGCCCATCCGAAAAATGCGCACATCGACTGGATGGCATTCATGGCCTACGTCGAAGAAGGACGCCCGGATCAGCCTTCGACGTACAACTTCTATCTTCGTGCACAAGGCCGCGTTGACGCCGTCTGGCTGAATGGCATCGCCCAGCCTCTCGTTTCACCGGCGCTGCGGGAGGTCATGCACGACGTCGCCGGAGAGGACCTCGATTTCCTGCCCGTGGCCGTTAACGAAGAGCCGTACTGGTTGATGCGAGTTCAGACCCGTATAGACGCGCTTGACCCCGATGCCTCACAGTTCAACCGCGGCTCACGCGGCAACATCAAAACGATCCAGCGCGCCGTGTGGCTGTCCGACCGGATCACCGACCCAAAGATGTTCACCATCCCCCAAACACCTCGAAGCATCTGGGCAACTCCGTCGGTCGCCGATGCGTACAGGAGTTCTGGATGCACTGGGCTCAACTTCGGTCCTTATGGTGAAGTCGTGTGACCGAGACATGTCCGTGAGCGAGGCGGAGGGGGAGGCGGGAGCTGAGGTGGCACTCGCCATTGGCGTGGATTCCGGGATGCTGTTGTTCGCTGATGCCTGCGATACCGACATCGGCCTGGAAGAAACCAAGCCGTGGTGGAGCGGCAGAGTGCCGCTTCCCAGTTGTGGTTGGGTCGCCACGACTCACGCTGTTCTGATTGATACCGGCGGAGATGATGAGTTTCCCGTCGAGGCCGACACGGATCACGGCTTGTGTCGCAGGCTGGTCATTGCGTTCGACGAACCATCGGACCGGGAGTGGCAGCATTTGAAGATTCTTGGCGTGCCGTCGCACCTGTTGTTCGTGGGTGACCCTGGGATGGCCCAGCAGTTCGAGGTCGAGCCCCTCGCACAGGCGATCGCGGCTCCTGGGGTCTGGCTGGTGACGCGTTCAGAAACCGCGAACGTTCGAATCGACATACAGCAGACGCTTGAGCCTGACGCCGGAACTCAGACGACTGCAGTTCGTGTGTCGATGTGAGGTCCAGAACGAGCCACAGGTCGCCTGGCTCGTCGCCGACCAGCGGAAGTGTGGACATCGGAAAAGCGGGATCGGCACAGGGCCTGCCGAATGATGGAATGTCTTCAACAGGCCGTGGTGGTCGCAATCCCGTGCAGTGTCCCCTGCATGGAGCGGCCGCCACGGCCTGAATTGGTGAATCAGTACCAAGCCTGCCTCGTTTTACCTGCGGTGTGACCCGGAGTTTGTTCAAAATTTCTGCGGCTTGGGGTTTCCCGCGGGTTCGAACGGGTGTACGATTGACCGTAGGTCACGACAGCCGGAGCCCCGTGCGGGGAGGAGGGTGTCGAGGCCGAGTCCAGGTCGGGACAGTCAGTGCCCAAGGAAGGGCCGCCGGTCGGGCGACACGTGTTGTAGCCGTGCTCGTCCGCAGGAGAAGACATGACCGCCACCGTCGCCACGGGTGTTCACCCGATTATGGCGTGCGTCCAGACGGTCTCGAACGCGGTCGCCGATGTCGCCGACGTACAGCCGATCTTCATGTCGACCGATGAGAAGAAGGCCGCTCTGGTGGGGCTGGCCGCTGGGGAAGCGGCGCTGGCAGAGCTCCGGTTGCGGGTTCTGGCGAGTTCCGACGACGTGGCCGACGAGGCGGGTGCGTACGACGCCGCAGCGTGGTTCTCGCAGGCAACGAAGGCAGACCCGGCAGCCGCGCGCGCCGACCTGCACCTGGCGAAAGCGCTGGAGGAACGGCCGCTGGTCGCTGCCGGGATGCGTGAGGGCGGGGTGTCGCAGGCGCAGGCCCGTGTGATCGTGGCCGGCGTCGATGCGCTGCCCAAGGAGCTCGGGCCGGAGGTGCTCGCCGCGGCTGAGCGGACCCTGGTCGGGTACGCCGCCGACTTCCGGCCGCGCGAGCTGCGCAAGATCGCGCGGCACGTCCTCGGGGTGGTCGCGCCCGAGATTGCCGAGGAAGAGGCTGGCAGGCAGCTCGAGGCCGAGGAGGCCGCCGCGCGGGAGAAGGCGTCGCTTAAGTTCCGCGACCTGGGTGATGGGCGGACCCGTGTTTGGGGCGTGCTGCCGACGTCGGTGGCGAACCGGTTGAAGGCTTACCTGCAGGCGTACACGTCACCGCGGCGCTGGTCTCGAGACGGTTGCGGCGCAACCTCCTCGACCAACGAGGGGGAGCGGGTGCCGCAACACCGGGCGTACGCGTGGGCGCTCGCCGCGCTCCTGGAGGCGCTGGACCCCGACAACCTGCCGGAGCATGGCGGGGACGCCACGACGGTGATGGTCACGATGACGCTGGAACAGCTCCTGGCGGAGCTGGCCACGGCGGGGCTGTTGTCCGAGGGCGACGAGATCTCGGCATCCGAGGCCCGGCGGCTCGCCTGCCAGGCATCGATCATCCCGGTGGTGCTCGGCGGCAAGGGTCAGGTGCTCGATCTCGGCCGGTCGCAACGGCTGTTCTCCAAGGCGCAGCGCAAGGCCCTCCGCTTACGTGACAAGGGCTGCCGTGCCGAGGGCTGCGACGTCCCGGCCGCGTGGACCGAGGCCCACCACCTGAAACCGTGGTCAAAGGGTGGGAAGACCGACCTCGAGGACGGGATCTGCTTCTGCAGCCACCACCATCACCGGATTCACGACCATGCGTACTCGCACGAGTTGTTGGCGAATGGGAATGTCAGGTTTCACCGACGGAGATAGGCCGTGGCTCGTCGGAACTCGATGAAGGTGACGTCGCGGCAGGCGCCGTTTTGGCGTGCCCCGGAACTGCGCGGATCTGCCGAGGACCGTGCGGCCTCCTCGGCTCAACGCACCTGACGAATCTGTCGTCCGAACGGCCAAAACAGGACAGATTCGTCAGGTACGACGCGCACCCGTTCCGTCCGACTGTGCCGCGACGGGAGCGGAGCCGCGCATCGCACCTAGTCGTCGAGCACTTTGCGAGCTTCGCCCCACTCGCGCTCGAACTCAGACTTGTCGATGTCGTCATGCGGGAAGTCCCAGTCTTGGAGGGGCTTCTCCGGAGCAATGCCGTACCGGCCCTCATACGCCTGGACCGCAGCGATCCCACTGGCGTCACGCGCGGCGACAACCTCATCAAGTGCAGCTGCAGCCCGCGGGCGGCGTTCAGACCCCGCCAGTTCGACGGATCGCGTGATCCAGCCGTCATCTGCGACTTCCCAGAGGAAGGTTACGTCCCCTTCATCCCAGTGCGACCGCACCCACCTCGGCATGGATGGATCGTTGCACCGATGGACTGCCCTGTCATGCCGCTGTCGGAGCGGGATCTGCCCGAACGGGGAGCGGCATGCAGAGCGCGAACTCAGCCTGCCGCGAGACCTACCCGTGACAACATGTGCGCGTGCCCTTTGAGCCAACCGTGACCTCGAAGGTCGCCGAGATCCTCGCGACGGTCGTGGAGTGCGGTGGCGAGGCAAGCGGTGCGCATCTGCTCGACACTTGTGGCTTAAACAAGGCTCAGTTGACTCGCCAGCTCCGATGGATGGAGATGCAGGACTTCGTCAACCAGGTTGGGTCGTGGAATGACGGTGGTCTGTGGGTTCGCGCAACGGCCCTCGGTCGAGCGATCCTCGCTGCACAGCCCTGAGCCCTTCGCGCTCTTGCAGCTGATCGGCCGTGCCGACGTGCGGTCACGAGTTCCGGCACTCGGGCAGACTGCGACGCATGAGCGACGGCCTAAGAACCGAGATCCTGCTGTCGATGCAACGGGCGCTTTGGGAGCACGTGACTCAGGACCTCCGTGGCGTGGCAGTGGAGTACTCGGGAGAGTTGGATCGCGGAGCGCACGTTGTCGCTCGGTTCCTGTACGAAGGCGACGCTGGCCCGTTGCAGCGCGAGTGTGTATCTGAGTCGGAGGCGTACTTCTTGGCGGACTTCCTGCCCGACATGTCTACCGAGTTCGTTGCTGTCGACCACGCAGATCGCGATCTTCAGGGCGACGAGATGTGGGTCTTCCTGCGGTGGGAACCAACACCGGAGTTGCCGGATCAACCGCACTGAAGCGCCCGACCAAGCCGCTGTCGGAGCGGAACGCCGGACCATGCCGCTGTCGGTGCGGGAACCCGCACGGGCGGGCACATGGGCGCACGACGGCAGCGAATCGTGCGAGCATCAGATGTGACCGATCCACGGGATATCTCCACCATGTTCACCTTCTCGCAGAGCAATCCTTCCGGAGCTGGACAGGGAGACGTGGCAGCGCTGCTTCGCCGAGTTGCCGACACGATTGATGGACTCGGCGACATCGAGATCTACGACGTCACGTTCCGATCCGAGGTCACCGACGGCGAAGACGACCTCACAATGTCCGTCTACTACGACCGCCCCGAGTAGGGACGAGACATCCTCCGACGCCCGACCATGCCGCCGTCGAAGCGGAGTCTCGATCCGGCTACCGGTTGGCCTGAAAGCTGCCGACAGGCGAGTGCGACTCGCTCCGCCGGTCAGTACGGCCCTGTTGTTACGGAGATGTAGGCCTCCGCGAACACCGCACACGCAAGAAGGACTGCAGCCGAGACTGTCCCGAGCAAGATGCCTCGGCCGACAGGACGGCGGATGAGAAAGAGTCCGGCGGTCAGGAAACAGGCGGTCACGGTCCCGACGACTTCCAGCCACTTTTGGAACTCAGATCCGGAGTAGTAGGAGTCGCCGTCGTGGACGGCCAGCCTTGCGACCAAGCCGGTCAGTAGGAGACCCGTTAGGCAGGTGGCCAGCGACTCCCGACTGAAACGTCGGGAGCCATCAGAACTCTGCATGAACCGATCATGCCCAGCGGAGCCGCCTCTGTCTGACAGATTGATGGACCGGTTACCTTGTCGACGTAGACAGCGCCTGCGTGCCGCTCCTGATAGATCCGAGACGCACGGACATGCTGCGAACAGGACGGTCGTGACGATCAGCGAGCAGCCGGCCGTAAGGTCGTGCAGATGAAGTTCCGGCAGCGGCGTCAGCGCACGGCTGATCTGCACGTGCAGTTCATCTGGGGCGGCGAACCCGTCGAGGGTTGCGATCCGATTGCATTGCTTGTTGCATCAGACGAGCCAGAGGCTGCAGTTGCACGTGCCGGAGCGTTGGGTGTCTGGCACGCCTCGGTACTCGATGACATCAGGATCAAGGCCAGCGAGGCGGAACACGCCGCAGCCGACCCGCAGGGGTTTGTGTGGCGTCGTGCTGACGAAATGCAGTGGCGAGGTTCGGGATCCTGGCCAGGTCTTCAGAGATGACGGCTGAACCACCGTTTCAGTCCTACAGCAAGGATCCGCTCCGGCGGCGCGCTTGAGGCCGAGATCTCGTTAACCCGCTCCGATCGACCATGCCGCCGTCCGGGCGGAGGCTGACAGAGGCAGCCCAAGGATCGAGACCCTCATCAGCCGTACTCATCTGCGTCGATGTCTGCGCCCATGGCCACCAGAAGCTCGAGCTGTTCGCGCTCCATCGACCATCCCAACAGCTGATGCTGGCCGGCCATCTTCTCCCACTCGTGCCCGTCGTCATCGGTGACCGGCTCACCGAGCGACTCCTCCTCGCCGTCCTCATCATTGAAGTACCGCACGACCTGAAGGCACGCGCTGACGTCGCCGCGTTCGACAAGCGCACGGACGCGATCCGCGACCGGCGCGATGCGATCGAGCACCTCGGATATCTGTTCATCCAGCCGAAGTCCGAGCGTTTCGCAGGAGATCTTCCAGGAGTGGCTTGCGGGGCGGAGCGGATCGCTGCTGTCGCTTCCCTGAACCCTGACCGCATCAGGCTCCATGCCGAGGTGAGCGGAGATCTCAGCCCCAGTCGTCTCGTTGCTCCCCAGCGCAAAGTAGACGTACTGGCTCATCCGCATGGGCCAAGTGTCGCAAGTTGCTGCGCAACCCCCTCGACCGGCGAGGCGTCTCGATACGTCGCTCGTTCCTCGCGACTGCTCGACGAGCTTGCGGGTCAGCGGGTCAGCGGGTCAGCGGCCGGAGAAGCAGACCAGGCAGGACGACGGGTCGTGCTGGATGTTGCTGTCGTGCAGGCGGTCGCTGCGGGAGAGGAAGTCGTCGAGGGCACGCTCGGAGGCGGCGATCTCGAGGATGACCTCCTCGAGCTCGGGCGACAGGCGCGGGCCGGTCTGGACCTCCGAGCCCTGCTCCAGGACGGTTTCGGACGCGAGTGCGCTCATGGTTGCTCCCCCAGCTTCTGCCCGAGTCCTCAGTGTTCAGGACCCTTTGCGATCTCCCTCAGGCCCTGTTCCTCGAATATCCACGCTGCATCACACCGGCGCAATGGGGGAGGGCAAGGTCAGGCCGAAAGCGGGACAAGGTCCCATCACAATTGACTACTGGAGGGCGGCCGTGAGGCGCATGACATTGTCGACGAACCGCACTGTGCGCGGCCGGCGGTCCCAGTCGGCCAGCGTGAGCTCCTTCGACAGCGCGCGATAGCCGTCCTCGACCTCGCGCATCCGCGCCACCACGGCAGGGTCCGGGAGCATCAGCGACACCTCGTAGTTGAGGCCGAACGAACGCATGTCCATGTTGCTCGACCCGATCACGGCCACCGTGTCGTCGATGGTGAAGTGCTTCGCGTGCAGGATCAGCGGGGCCGGGTAGCGGTGGATCCGGACGCCGGCTTCCAGCAGCGCGCGATAGTACGACGCCTGCGCGTGCCCGACCATGAACTGGTCGGCGACCTCGCTCACGAACAGCTCCACGTCGACGCCGCGTTCGGCGGCCGTCGTGACGGCGTACAAGAGCGACTCGTCGGGGACGAAGTACGGCGACGTCAGGGAGATCCGCTCCGTGGCGGCGTAGATCAGCGTGGTGAACATGCGCAGGTTGTTCTCCGCCGCGATGCCCGGGCCGCTGGGCACCACCTGGCAGGGCACGTCGAGCACCTCGTCGGGCCGCGTGTCGGGGGTGCCGTGAACTGCGACGAGCTCGACGACGTCACCCGTCTCGACGTACCAGTCGGTGGCGAAGACGCCGTTGAGGCCACCCACCACCGGGCCCTCCAGGCGCACCATCAGCTCGACCCACTCGCGACCCAGCCGGTGGTTCTTCGCGCTGTGGTAGCCCGGCTCGGTCAGGTTCAGCGAACCCGTGAAGCCGACGCTGCCATCGACCACCAGGATCTTGCGGTGGTTGCGCAGGTCCGGGCGCCGGAAGCGGCCCTTCAGCGGCTTGATCGGCAGCATCGGGTGCCAGTCGATGTCGGTCTTGCGCAGGCGCCGCAGCATCCGGTGATAGCCGGCGATCCGCCGCGAACCGAGGTGGTCGAACAGCAGGCGTACGTCGACCCCGCGGGCCGTCGCGCGGATCATCGACTGGAAGAGCGGGTCGGTCACCTCGTCCCACGCGGTGATGTAGAACTCCACGTGCACGTGGCTGCGTGCCCGGTCCACCTCAGCGGCCATCTCGAGGATCAGGGCCTGGTAGTCGTCCCACAGCTGGACCTCGTTGCCGCCGGTCAGCGGAAGCGCGCCGAGGTGGTGGTTGAGCGAGGCGACGCGGGCGATCGGCGCCGGCAACCGGTTGGTGTCGAACGTCATGGGGAGCCGGTCGGTGCGCTCCCGGATCGCGCGGATCGCCTCCCGCTGGCGGCCGATCCGGCGCGAGCCGAGCCGGGTGCGGCCGAACATCAGGAAGACCAGGAACCCGATGATCGGCTCCACCATGATGAGCAGCAGCCACGCCATCCCGGTCGACGGCTTGCGGTTGCCCGGGATGACGCCGAGGGCGATGAGCCGGAGACCCACCTCCAGGATCAGGAAGATCAGGCCGACGGTCGACGTCGGGTCGGGCCAGGTCATTGCTGCAGACTAGGAGACCTGCAACCTCTCTCAGCGGAAGGCGCAGCCGGACTTCACGCCGAACCGTCGCAGGATCACTGCGGCGGGGCAGAACCCGGTGATGCTCGACTGGAGCAGGTTGGACCCGACGAAGGCGGCGAGCAGCAGCCACCACGTCGAGACGAGAGTGGCCAGGACGACGCTGACCAGGACGAGCGTTCCGGCTAGTGCGAAGACGGCGCGGTCGATGTTCATGTCGTTCTCCTTCTCAGGCGGGGTGCTCGGCGGCCAGCGCGTCGGCGAACTCGCAGAACGCGTCGTACGCCCGGGCGCCGTGGATGGTGGCGGGTCCGCCGTGCATCAGGAACGTCACGCCGATGGCCTCGGCGGCTTCCTGCCTGGTGGCGCCTGCTCGCGCCGCCGCCTGGCCGTGCGACGCCACGCAGCCGTCGCAGCCCTCGACGACACCGATCGCCAGCGCGATCAGCTCCTTGGTCTTCTTGTCGAGCGCGCCGTCGGCGAAGGCCGCCTTCGACAGCTCGCCGAAGCCCTTGTAGACGTCGGGGATGGCGCGGCGAAGGCTGCGGTGGAGCGGGGAGAGGTCGTCGAGGACGACCTTGCCGTGGGGCGAGGCCTGGGGCGTGATGGAGCTGGGCTCGGTGGTCATGGTGATGTCCTCTCGGTCGGTCATTCGTGGGCGAAGGTGATGGTGGGCAGGAGGCGCTGCAACCAGGCAGGCGTCGCCCAGGCGGCCCTGCCGGTCAGGCGCAGCAGCACGGGGAGCAGGACGAGCCGGACCAGGAAGGCGTCCAGCAGGACCGCGACGCCGAGGATGACGCCCATCTCCTTGGGTGGCAGCGGCCCGGACAGGGCGAAGGTGAAGAAGACAGCGACCATCACTCCGCCCGCCGCGAAGATCACGCGACCGGAGTGCGCCACGGCGCCGACCATGGCTTCCTTCGGATCCCCGGACTTCTCCCAGTGCTCCTTCGCGGACGCCAGGAGGAACACGGTGTAGTCCATCGCGATCGCGAAGATCATCGCGAAGAAGAACACCGGCGCCCAGGCGTCGAGGAAGCCCTGCGGCTCGAACCCGAGCAGTCCCGATCCGTGGCCGTCCTGGAACACCAGACGCGCCACGCCGAAGGCAGCGGCCGTGGACAGCAGGCTGGCCAGGGTGCCGAGCAGCGAGATCAGTGGTGCCTGCAGGGCGAACAAGAGCAGCAGGAAGCCCAGGACGAGGACCACGCCGATCACCAGCGGGGTCGAGCGGTCCAGCTGCGCAGTGAGGTCGATGTTCTCGGCCGCTGCGCCGCCGACCAGGGCCGATGACGGGAGGTCGGTCCGCAGCCGGTCGAGGATCCGGGGGAGAGCGGGGTCCGAGGGGTCGACGGTCGGGACGGCCTGGATCAGCTGGCTGCCCGAGCCGTCGCCGGCCGGCTGGGCCGGCAGGACGGACTCGATGCCGGCGTCGGCGGCGAGCACCTGGGTGGCGCTGGCGGCGTCCTCGTCAGGGACGACGACCTGCAGCATGCCGGGCGCACCGGGGCCGAAGGCCTCCTTGACCTGCTCGTAGCCGACGCGGGCACTGGCGTCGTCGGGAAGGACCTTGATCGACGGCATCCCCGTCTGCAGGCCGAGGATCGGCGCCGCCAGCAGCACCAGCGCCGCGGTGGAGCCGATGCCCCACGCCCACGGACGTCGCCACAGGTGCTCGCCCCAGCGGGCGAAGAGGGGGGAGCGGTGCTCGCCCACGCGGGCCCACGGCAGGGCGAAGCGGTTGATGCGTTGGTCCAGCTTGAACAGGACCAGGGGCAGCAGGGTCAGGGTGGCGCCGAGCACGAAGATGACCGAGATCATGATGCCGCCGGCCATCGAGCGGAACGACGGGGACGGCACCAGCATCACGGCGGACAAGGACACCAGCACCGTCGCGCCGGACAGCAGGACGGCCTTGCCGGCGGTGTCCATGGTTTCCGCGATGGCCCGCTGCGGCGAGCCCTGGCGGCCCAGGCGCGCGGCGCGGTAGCGCACGACGAGGAACAGGGCGTAGTCGATGCCGAGGGCGAGCGCGAACATCATCGCGAAGTTCATGGCCCAGATCGAGACCGGCACGAGCTCGTTGATCAGGACCAGCGAACCGGCTGACGCGACCAGGCCGGCCAGGGTGAGCAGCAGGGGGAGGCCGGCGGCGACCAGGGCGCCGAAGGCCAGCACGAGGATGGCCAGGGTCACCGGCCAGGAGTACAGCTCCGAGGTCAGCATCGCCTCGAGGTTGGCTTCGTTGAAGTCCGACCAGAGCAGGGAGGAGCCGGTCGGGTTCACCTGCACCGTGTCGGTGGAGAGGTGCTGGAGCTCCTCCTTCAGGTCGGTCGCGACGCGCACCATCTCGTTGGTGTCGACACCCGCGCCGGCGAGGACGACACCGGTGTGTTCGTCACCCGACATGCTGATGCCGGGCATCGGTGCGATCACCTCGGCCAGTCGTGGCTCCTCCTCGAGGATGCGGGTCACCTCGGCAAGCACCCGTGGGCCGTCGCCCTCGCTGAGCGGGCCGTCAGTGCTGTGCACGACGACCTGGATCGCGTGGCTCGCGGCGCCGCCGAAGTGCTCCTGGACCAGGTCGCGGGTCGCGACCGACTCCGAGCCGCTGGCCTGCCAGCCGGCCCCCGAAAGGTTCTTCTCGACGGAGGGGGCGAAGATCCCGAGCCCGATCACCACGACGATCCAGCCGATGCCGACCACCTTGCGGTGCTCGGTCACCCAGATGCCGAGTCGGCCGAGAGGGCCGGGGCGCCAGGTCGGCGCGGCCGGCTCCGTTGATTCCGCTGCTGTCTGCGTCACGGTGACGCCTCCTTTCCTTTAACCCCCCGGGGGGATACGATGACAACCGTAACAGATCCCCCCGGGGGGATGGAGAATCGAGAGGGGAATGCCATGGGCACCACCGAATTCACGATGAGCACCACCGTCGCGACGTCGTACGACGTCACGGTGGCGCGGGTGCGGGAACTGCTCGGTGACGCCGGATTCGGCGTCCTCACCGAGATCGACCTGCAGGCGACGCTGCGCGCGAAGCTGGGCGTGGAGGTGCCCGCCCAGGTCATCCTCGGTGCCTGCCGGCCGCAGCTGGCGCATCGGGCGCTCCAGGTCGACCCGCGGATCGCGACCTTGCTGCCGTGCAATGTCGTGGTCAGCGAGATCGGCCCGGAGCACAGCAGGGTCGAGGTGTTCGACCCGGCGTTCATGGCGACGATCGCACCGGATCCGGAGCTCAGCGCCGTGGCGGACGACGCCCGCGCGCGGCTGACCGGGATGATGGACGCACTGACCACCGAGGCGGGAGATCGCAATGCAATTGGAGCCTGAGGAGATCAAGGCCGTCATCACCCGGCTCAAGCGGGCGAACGGCCACCTCGCGTCGGTGATCCGGATGCTCGAGGAGGGCGCGGACTGTGAGGCGGCGCTGCTGCAGCTGGCCGCGGTCAACAAGGCGATCAGCCGGGGCGGCTATGCCCTCGTCTCGACCGGTCTGCAGAAGTGCCTGGCCGAAGGCGGCCCCGAGAGCGTCGATGCCAAGAAGCTGGAGAAGGTCTTCCTGGCCCTCGCCTGATCCAGGACACGACGGGTCGCTCAGGCGTCGTTGAGGATCTTCTGCACTCCGCTGAGTGCCACGAGGTTCCACAGGCCCGACTGCCGCAGCAGGTAGTGGCCCACCGGGCCCATGTCGACGAAGCTCGCCTCTGCCGCGACGACGCCGGCCCGTTCGACGTACCGCATCGTGGCCTTGGGCGAGGTGATGTGGTCGCGGGTGCCGTGGGCGGCGTGGAGCACCTTGCCGGCCAGCGCCTCGACCGGTTCGTCCTTCGGGAACCACGGAGCCAGGGCGACCACGCCGAGCACCGCCGGGTCGTCGGCCACGGCGACGGCGGTGCGTGCCCCCATCGAGTGACCGAGGATCACGACGGGGAGGTCGTACCGGCTGCGGATCTCGTCGAGGGCCCACCGTGCGTCCTGCACGGGGTCGGGCAGCGCGCCGGGCCGGGCGTTCCAGCCCTTGACCCGGTAGCGCAGCAGGAGGATTCCGATGCCGTCGGCCTTCAGCGCCGGAGCGAGGTGGCGGGCGAGCACGCGGCCGCGGCGCCACGACAGGCTCCGGATGCCCACCGGGCCGGGGCCGTGCTCGGCGCCGCCGTGCAGGACGAGCACGATCGCGCGCGGATCCTTCGGCACGCGCACGTCGGTGAACTTCGGCGCCTCGGTCATGTTCGTTGCCCCCGGATCAGTTGGTACGCCGCCAGCGCCTCGTTGCGCTGCACGGCATGGTCGACCATCGGTGCGGGATAGCCCCCGGGAAGTTCGGAGCGCCACGGCCGGTGGATTGCCGGAGTCGCGACGCCGGCGAGCTCGGGCACCCAGCGGCGGATGTAGTCGCCCGCAGGGTCGAACTTCTCGCCCTGGGTGATCGGGTTGAAGATCCGGAAGTACGGCGCCGCATCGGTGCCGCAACCGGCCACCCACTGCCAGTTGTGCTGGTTGCTGGCGAGGTCGCCGTCGACGAGGTGCGCCATGAAGTGCGCGGCACCGTGCTGCCACTCGACCTGCAGGTCCTTGACCAGGAACGACGCCACGATCATCCGCACCCGGTTGTGCATCCAGCCCTCGGCGAGCAGCTGGCGCATCCCCGCATCGACGATCGGGAAGCCGGTGGTGCCGCTCGCCCATCTCCCGAGGCGGTCCCTCAGCTCGGCGCCGGTGACGTAGGGGAGGTCGCGCAGCTCGGGGCGGAAGTACTCCGTGGCCGACGCCGGCCACGCGTGCAGCACCGACGCGTAGAACTCCCGCCAGGCCAGCTCCCGGCGGAACACCTCGCTGTGCGGGTCGGCCGGATCGAGACCGGCCAGCAGGGTGCGCGGGTGGACGCTGCCCCAGCGCAGCGCGGTCGAGAGTCGCGACGTGGCGTCCAGGTCCGGGCGGTCGCGGATGTCGTCGTACGGGGTGCCGAGGAAGTCGCGCCAGCGCTGCAGCGCGGCTGCTTCACCGGCCTCGGGGAGCGTGGCGCCGGTCGTGGGCGTGGTCGTGGGGACCAGCTCGCCCGGGGCGCCGACCCAGTCGACCGCAGCCGGGTCGGAGTCCGCCGGGTGCCGCCAGCCGTGCTCCACCCAGGCGCGGTAGAACGGCGTGAACACGCGGTACGGCTTGCCCGCACCCGTGGTGAGGCGGCCCGGAGCGACGGCGTACGGCGAGCCGGTGCGGACCAGCGGGACGTCGAGCGTCTCCTCGACGTGCTGGTCGCGCCGGACGCCGTACGGGCTGAAGTCGGCGCTGACGTGGACCTCGCGCGCGTTCGTCTCGCGGACCAGGTCGGCGAGCACGGCGGCGGGTCGGCCGGTGCGGACGACGAGACCGGGCCCGTGGCGGCGCAGGTCGGCGTCGAGGGCGCGGAGCGAGGCGTGCAGGAACGCCGTGCGCACCGGTCCCGCGGACGACAGCAGCACCTCGTCCAGCACGAAGACGGGCACCACCGGCCCGGACTCCGCGGCTGCCAGCAGGGCCGGGTGGTCGCCCAGGCGGAGGTCCCGGCGGAACCACAGGATCGTCGGCGTCACCTCGCCATGCTGGCAGAGCGACAAAGCGCTAGCGTGACCGGCATGCGGGCACCTGAGTACTCCGACGCACGGCTCGCCGCGGACCTCGCGGCCGCCGCCGGCGAGCTCGGACAGCCCCTCACCGCCAGCGCGTACGACGCCTGGCAGCGCAGCCACGACGCAGCGTCCCCGGCGCTGCTGATCCGCCGGTTCGGTTCCTGGAACGAGGCCTGCGCCCGGGCGGGCGTCGCGACCAACAAGACCCGGTCGACCACCCGTCGCTGGAGCGACGACGACGCCGTGGCCATCGTGGCGTCATACCTCAAGGCTCCAGGGAGCACCGGCACGTTCGCGGACTACTCGGAGTGGGCGCGGCAGCAGGACGGGGCGCCCAGCGGCGCGACGCTGCGCCAGCGCTGCCCGTGGGCCGAGATCAAACAGCGCGCGGAGGCGCACAACAGCTCAGGCGGGTCGTCCGCCGGCCGATGACCCGTGGGTGACGTACACGCCACGTCCCTACCGCCGAACGACGATTCCGAACGCCGCAACGCTGCACGGTCTGCGTCGGTTCACGAGCGGGTACACGCCGGCGCTGCGCAACCAGGTCACCGCAGCCGGAGGCTTCGGCGCGTGGTTCAACCGGCAGCTGGCCGACGCGTACGACGACAACGTCTACGTCCAGACCGCCCGCTGGTGGCCCTCGATCAACGCGTCGCCCGCGACGGTGTGGCAGCGACACAAGGACGAGGTCGAGGAGCTGTGGCGCGCCGACGCGAACTACCAGTGCTGGGCGCTGGTGCGCCGGTACGGCTCGCAGCGGCAGGTGCGGGAAGTGATGGCGGAGTTCTGGGAGCACCACCTCCACGTGCCGGCGACGGGTGAGGTCGGGCCGTTCCGGTCGTCGTACGGAAAGACCGTGCGGACGCACGCACTCGGTCGCTTCGACGAGCTCCTGCCCGCCGCGATCACGCATCCGGCGATGGCGGTCTACCTCGACAACGCGAACTCCTCGAAGTCCGCCCCCAACGAGAACCTCGGGCGTGAGCTGCTCGAGCTGCACACGGTGGGGCGGGGGGAGTACGGCGAGGACGACGTGAAGAACTCCGCGCGCATCCTCACCGGCTACCGCGTGGGGCTCTGGTCGGACTGGGCGTTCTCCTACGACCCGGCCAAGCACTGGACCGGGCCGGTGCAGGTGATGGGCTTCGCGCACGCCAACAGCGATCCCGACGGCCGGGCCGCGCTGACGGCCTACCTGAAGTACCTCGCACACCACCCCGCGACCGCACGGCGCATCGCGCTGAAGCTCGCCCGACGGTTCGTCTCCGACTCGCCCCCCGACGCGCTCGTCACCCGGCTCGCGCAGGTCTACCTCGCGAACGGTACGGCGATCCGGCCGGTGTTGAAGGCGCTCGTGGCATCGTCGGAGTTCGGGGCCTCGCGGGGCAGGAAGGTCCGTACCCCGCCCGAGGACGTCGTCGCGACCTGGCGGGCGGTGGGTGCCCGGTTCACGGCGCCTCCGCGAACCAGTGACGACTCGTCGGGAGCGAACGCGATCCTGTGGCAGAGCCAGTCGATCGGGCTCACCCCGTTCGGGTGGCAACGACCCGACGGGCGACCCGACACCGCCGCCGACTGGGGATCGACGTCGCGGTTCCTCGCCTCGCTCGACGTCCACTTCACGATGGCCGGCGGCTGGTGGCCCAAGGTCGGCACCGGCTACCGCAGCGCGGTCAGCTGGCTTCCCCAGCGGCGGATCCGCTTTGACGAGCTCGTCGACCACGTCGCCCGGAGCGTGCACGGGGCCGGCTCGACCGCCCTGCTGCTGCAGGTCGCGTGCGAGGCGACCGGGTGCCGGCCGTCCGAGGTGATCAGCTCCACCCACCGGATCGTGCGGTGGGAGTGGGCGCGGCTGCTCACCGTGTTCCTCGACTCACCGACGCACATGACGAGATGAGGTGGGACTGGTGACTTCTTCGGCTTCTTCTGGTCGGTGTGCTGAGGGGTGCCCGGAGTTCACGCGGATGTCGCGGCGGGGGCTGCTGCGCGGTTCGGTCGGGGCCGGGGTCGGCGTGACCGCGGTCAGTGCCTTCGGGACCGCCTTCATGGAGACCTCGTACGCCGCCACGCGATCCGCACCCGCCGTCCTGGTCGTGCTGTCGATGCGCGGCGCCGTCGACGGGATGAGCCTCGTCGTCCCGCACGGCGACCCCGTCTACTACGCCGCCCGGCCGCGTATCGCGGTGCCGTCCGAGACGCTGCTGGTGAAGGACGGGTTCTTCGGCCTGCACCCGAACCTTGCCCCACTCCTGCCGCTGTGGGACGCCGGCCAGATGGCCACCGTCCACGCCACCGGACTGCCTGCACCCAACCGGTCGCACTTCGCCGCCATCGAGGAGGTCGAGGACGCCGACCCCGGGTCCACCGAGCGGGTCGGCTGGCTCAACCGACTGATCGGCCGCGACAGCTACACCAACCCGCTCCAGGCGATCAGCTTCGGCGAGTCCGTGACACCCGTCGCGCTCGCCGGTCCGCAGGCCAGCGTCGCTGTCGACACCATCGCCGACATGCAGCTGGCCGGGGCGGACAAATGGGACACCGCGCGCCGGCGCCCGAAGTCGATGCGGACGATGTGGGCTGGGGCGCCCGGACCGCTGGGCGTCGGCGCGCGGGCCGCCATGCAGGCCGTCGGAGACTTCGCCCCCGTCCGGGCCGTGCCCGCCGCACCGGCGAACGGCGCGGCCTATCCCTCCGGCGACTTCGGCAAGGTGATGGCCGCCGCTGCGCGCACCATCCGTGGGGACGTCGGTGCCGACGTCATTGCCGTCGACTACGGCTCCTGGGACCACCACGCCGACCTCGGCCCACTGGCCTGGGGCCAGATGCAGAAGATGACGACCGAGTTCGCCCGCGGAGTGGCGGCGTTCTTCACCGACCTGGGACCACTGGCCGCGAAGGTCACGCTCGTGACGCTCTCGGAGTTCGGTCGTCGTACCAAGGAGAACGCGAACTACGGCCTCGACCACGGCTACGGCACCGCCATGATGCTGTTCGGTGCGGGCGTGAAGGGTGGCTACCACGGCACCTGGCCGGGCCTGACCAACACCGCCAACGCCGACCTTCTCGTCACCACCGACTACCGCAGCGTCCTCGCCGAGGTGGCCGTGAAGCGGATGGGCGCGTCGTCCGCGCAGGTGTTCCCGGGGTTCCAGCCTGAGACCGTCGGCGCGATCGCTGGTTGAGGTGCGAGCGAAGCGAGCCTCGAAACCTAGACGAGTGAGATCGCGAGCAGGATGACGGCGATCGCGGGGAAGGTCAGCTGGGTCAGGGCGGCGCGCGCCTTGTCGGGGGAGGAGATCAGCAGGACCAGGCCGGCCGCGACCATCGAGCCGGCGCCGCAGAACACCAGCGTCGCGCCGACGTCGTCCTTGTCGGCGAGGATCGCGCCGATGCCGCCGGCCGTGATCAGCGCGAGGAACAGGTTGTAGAAGCCCTGGTTGTAGGCCAGTTCCTTCGTCGCCTCGGCCTCCTCGGCACTGGTGCCGAAGGTCGCGCGGGTCTTCGGACTGGTCCAGGTGAGCGACTCCATCACCCAGATGTAGACGTGGAGCAGGGCGGCCAGCCCGGCGAAGACGAGGGCGACAGCGGTCATGGCGGGTCCTGCTTTCAGGCGGTGGCGTCGGCCGTGGGGTCGGTCAGGAGGGTCTCCAGACTGACAGGTTCGCGTCCGGTGAGCAGGCGTACGTCGCCGCTCACCGGGGCCAGTTCACCACGCGCCACGGCTGTGTACGTGGAGACCCACGCGTCGTACTCCCACGGCTCGGCGGGCCAGCGCAGCCGGGACGCGTAGGCCTCCTCGAGCGTCTCGTCGTGGAAGGTCACCGGGCGGCCCGTGTGGGTCGACAGGATCGCCGCGATCTCGGTGAAGGTGAGGGCCTCCGGCCCCGTCAGGTCGTACGTCGACCCGGCGTGTGCCGTGGGTTCCAGCAGCGCCGTGACGGCACAGCGCGCGATGTCCGCACGGGCCACGGCGGAGACCCGGCCGTCACCCGCGGGGCCGCGGATCACGCCGTCCTCGCCGACCAGGTCGGCCATCAGCTCGAGGTAGAAGTTGTCGCGCAGGAAGGTGAACCCGAGCCCGCTCGCGCGGATGTGTTCCTCGGTCGTCCAGTGGTCGCGGGCCAGCGTGAACGTGCAGTCCGGCGAGGCAGCGAAGAACGACGTGTAGACGATGTGCTGCACACCGGACGCGGCTGCGGCGTCCACGAACGCACGGTGCTGCGCGAGGCGGTCGACGGCCTCGGCACCCGACACCATGAACAGGGTGTCGACGCCGGCCAGCGCCGAACGGGCGAGGTCGTGGTCGTCGTACGCGAAGAGGACGGGGGCTGCTCCGGGCAGTTCGGGCGCGCGCGACAGGTCGCGGACCAGCAGGCGCTGCTCGATGCCCTGCTCCGAGAGCGCCCGGGCAACGAGTTGCCCGAGCGCTCCCGTGGAGCCGGTGACCGCGAGGGCCGGCCCCGTGATCACAGCAGGTCTTCGTCGTTCAGCCAGTCCTTCGCGATGGTCGCGGCCGGCAGCTTCTCCTCGACGCTGCGGGCGTTGAGGGCGATCAGGTCCTCCGGGGACATGGCGGCGCTGATCTTGTCGATGATCGCGGCGGCGTCGTCGTCGACGTCGTCGCTCGCCACCGGGACGAACGCCGACGCCAGGAACAGGCCCTTGGAGTCGGTGAGCGTGACCAGGTCGTTCTTCTTGATCGACGGGTCGGCGGTGTAGATCAGGCCGATCTGGATGTCGCCGTCCTTGAGGGCCTTCACGGTGAGCGGGCCGCCGCTGTCCTCGATCGGCGCGAACTTCACGTCGACGCCGTACGTCTTCTTCAGGCCCTTCGGGCCGTTGGGGCGCGACTCCGCCTCGGAGTTGGCGCCGAACACCAGCGGGTCGGTGACCTTCTTGAGGTCCTCGATCGTCGCGACGCCCCACTTGTCGGCGAACTCCTTCGTCACGACGTAGGAGTCCTGGTCGGTGGCGGGGGAGGCGTCGAGCAGGCGCAGCCCCTTGGGCAGTGCGTCGCCGAGGGCGGCGTACACCTCGTCGGGCTTGGTGGCCGTGGCCTTCGGGTCGAGGGCGAGGAGCAGCGGACCGGTGTACTCCGGGAACAGGTCGATCGCGCCGCTCTCGATCTCGGGCAGGTAGACCTCGCGCTGGCCGATCTGGAACTGGCGGTCGACCTTGATGTCGTCCGCCTCGAGAGCCTGGGCGTAGATCTCCGCGACGATCTCGTTGGAGTAGTAGGCCTGCGAACCGATGACGATGGTCGCGCTGTCGCCGTCATTGTCGGAGGCCAACGGGTCGGAGCCACCGCACGCGGTGAGCGTGAGGGCGCTGGCTGCGGCGAGGGCCACCAGATTGCGGGCCATGCGACGGGTCGTCAGGCGAAGGGGGGTCATGGTCAACCTTTCGAAGGCGCAGCCCCGGCGGGACTGCGGGTCGGGGAGCCCGGGGAGGGGGTGTGGCCCCGGCTGGCGCGCTGGAGGGCTCCGAGCGCGAGATCGAGGAGCAGGGCGAGGCCGGCGACGAGCAGCGCACCGGCCAGCATCTGCGGGTAGTCGCGGGTCTTGAGGCCGGCGAAGAGGTAGCGGCCCAGGCCGGTGTCGGAGATGTACGCCGCCAGGGTGGCCGTGGCCACGATCTGCAGTGTGGCGGCGCGGATCCCGCCGATCAGGACGTCGGCGCCGAGGGGGATCTCGACGCGGGTGACGATCTGCCACTCGCTCATCCCGATCGCCCGGGCGGCGTCGACCGCGCCGTCGTCGGCGGACTCGATGCCGGCGTACGCACCGGCCAGCAGTGACGGGAAGCCGAGGGCGACCAGGGCGAGCAGTGGCGCCTCGACGCCGATGCCGAGCCACAGTCCGAGCAGGGTGAGCAGGCCCAGCGTCGGGACGGCGCGGACGGCGCCGGCGACGGCCACGACGAGGAGTCGCCCGCGGCCGGTGTGGCCGATCAGGATGCCGAGCGGCATGGCGAGTACGGCGGCGATGCCGACCGCTGCGAAGGTGACCCACAGGTGCTGCAGGATCCGCGTGTCGATGCCGCCGGGGCCGCCCCAGTGGGCGCCGTCGCCGATCCAGTTGAGGGCGTCGCCGAAGAGGCTCATGCCGACGCACCTGCTTTCGTCTTCGTGGTGCTGCTGCGCTGCCAGGGGGTCATGGCGCGTCCGGCCGCGACGATCAGCAGGTCCAGCACGACGGCGAGCAGCATCGTGCCGATCACACCGGTCGCGACCTCCTCGCGGATGTTGCGCTGGAAGCCGTCGGTCAGCAGGCTGCCGAGGCTCGAGATGCCGACCAGGGCACCGATCGTGACGAGGCTGACCGTGCTGACCGTCACCACGCGGATGCCGGAGACGAGCACCGGGAGCGCAAGGGGAAGGTCCACCCGCCAGAAGATGCCGGTCGGCGAATAGCCCATCGCCTCGGCAGCCTCACGCACACGAGCGTCGACCGAACGGAACGCGTCGGCCGCCGTACCCGCGAGCAGGGCGGTGCCGTAGATGGCCAGCGCCACGATCAGGTTGGTCTCGCTGCGCAGCGGGACCGACAGGACCACCGGGACGACGATCAGCAGCGGGAGCGCGGGCACGGAGTACAGCAGGCTGGCGGCGCCGAGGACGACCGTGCCGACGCGGGGCCAGCGCCAGGCGATCCGGCCGAGGACGATCGCGACGACGATGCTGATGAGGACCGCGGGCACCGCGAGGCGCACGTGCTGGCCGAGGAGGTCCAGGACGAGGTCGCGGTTGAGGTCGAGCCAGGTCATGCCTTGAGCACTCCGACCGGGCGGTCGTCGCCGTCGACGACGACCTGCTGGCCGTCGAGGTGGATGGTGCGCAAGGTCCGCTCCGCGCGGTCGGTGCCGACGAAGTCGCGCACGAAGTCGTCGGCCGGTGCGGCGACGATCTCCTGCGGTGTGCCGACCTGCGCGATGATCCCGCCGGTCTTGAGGATCACGACCTCGTCGCCGACCCGGAACGCCTCGTCGATGTCGTGGGTGACCAGGACGATGGTCTTGCCGAGCTCGGCCTGCAGCTGGAGCAGCTGGTCCTGGAGGTCGCGCCGCACGATCGGGTCGACCGCACCGAACGGCTCGTCCATCAGCAGGATGTTGGGCTCGGACGCGAGCGCTCGCGCGACGGCGACGCGCTGCTGCTGGCCCCCGGACAGCTGGCCGGGGTAGCGCTTCGCCAGCGAGTGGTCGAGGCCGACCGTCGTGAGCAGGCCCAGGGCGGCCTCACGAGCCGCCTTCTTCGGCGTGCCGTTGAGGACCGGGACGGTCGCGACGTTGTCGATCACCCGGCGGTGGGGGAGCAGGCCACCGGCCTGCGGGACGTAGCCGATCGACCGGCGCAATGCCACCTTGTCGAGCTCGCGCACGTCACGGCCGTCGATCAGCACCGCCCCGACGGTCGCATCGACCATCCGGTTGACCATCCGCATCAGCGTGGTCTTGCCCGATCCCGACGACCCGACCAGCGCCAGCGTCCGGTGCGAGGGAATCGTGCAGGAGAAGTCCGCGACCGCCACCGTGCCGTCCGGATAGGTCTTCCCGACATTCTGGAACTCGATCCCCATCCGTCCACCCTAGGGGGAGACACGGACAACCCGGTGGCACGCAGTGCGAGGGTTTCGCTGGCGAGGTGCCCACGAAGTGTGGCAATTCGGGGTTCGAGGTGTGACACCTCGTGCCCCCAACTGCCGCACTTCGTGGTCCCAATTGCCACACTTCGTGCACCTTTGTCAGGCGGAGGCCATCTCCACGATCTTGTCGAACCGTGCGCCCATGGCCTCGGCCAGCGCGTGCGCGGCCTTCAGCGGGCGGACCATCACCATGAAGTCGGTGATCAGGCCGTCGTCGTCGAGGACGAGGAAGTCGCAGCCGGTGATCTGCAGCCCCGCGACCTTCGCCTCGAAGACCAGCGCGTGGCCGGTGTCGTCGGCGAGCTCGCGGACGTAGTGGAAGTCCTCGAAGACCTCGATCACGTTGGCCAGGATCGCGGCGGTGATCTTCTTGCCCTCGTACGGCTTGTGGGCCACCGGGCTGCGGAAGACCACGTCGTCGGCCAGGAGTGCGCCGATGGCCTCGACATCGCGCGACTCGACCGCCGCCCGGAAGGCGCTCACAGCGCCGCCGCCAGCTCGGTGCCCTGCTTGATCGCACGCTTCGCGTCCACCTCGGCGGCGACGTCGGCCCCACCGATCAGGTGCACGGAGCCGGGGAAGCTCGCGGCCAGCAGGTCGTCGTACAGGCTCCGGACGGATTCCTGGCCGGTGCAGAGCACGATGTGGTCGACGTCGAGCACCTGCGTCTTGCCGTCGACGGTGATGTGCAGGCCCTCGTCGGAGACGCGGTCGTAGGTCACGCCGCTGATCTGGTGGACGCCGAGGTCCTTGACGACCGCGCGGTGCACCCAGCCGGACGTCTTGCCCAGGCCCTTGCCCTGCGCGGTCTCCTTGCGCTGCAACAGCCACACCTCGCGCTTCGGGGTGCGCGGCAGCTTGTCGGTCACACCGCCGCGTACGACGGCAGGGTCCGCGACGCCCCAGTTGGCCTTCCACTCCTCGAGGGTCTCGGGTACGTGCGCCAGCAGCTCGGACACGTCGAAGCCGATGCCGCCCGCGCCCATCACGGCGACCTTGGCGCCGATCTCGACGCGACCCGTGATCGCGTCGGGGTACGACACGACCTTCGGGTGCGTGATGCCGGGGACCGACGGCGTCCGCGGCTCGACGCCGGTCGCGACGACGACCTCGTCGAAGCCGGTCAGCTGCTCCGGGGTGGCCCGCGTGGAGAGCTTCACGTTGACGCCGAGGACCTCCATCCGGCGGCGGTAGTAGCGCAGCGTCTCGGCGAACTCCTCCTTGCCGGGGATCTGCATGGCGAGGCGGAACTGGCCGCCGAGCTCCTCGGACGCCTCGAACAGCGTCACGTCGTGGCCGCGCTCGGCCGCGCTGACGGCGGTCGCGAGACCGGCCGGACCACCGCCGACGACGGCAACGCGCTTGGCGGACCGGGTCGCGCCCAGCACCAGCGTGGTCTCGTGGCAGGCGCGCGGGTTGACCAGGCACGAGGCGCGCTGGTTCTTGAACGTGTGGTCCAGGCAGGCCTGGTTGCAGCCGATGCAGGTGTTGATCTCGTCGGCGCGACCGGCCCGGGCCTTCGACACGATGTCGGGGTCGGCCAGGAACGGCCGCGCCATCGAGATGAGGTCGATGCCCTGCTCCAGCAGGGATTCCGCGACGTCGGGGGTGTTGATCCGGTTGCTCGCGCAGACCGGGATGCCGACCTCCGCCTTGAGCCGCAGCGTGCTGTCCGCCCACGCGGCGCGCG
Source organism: Nocardioides sp. CPCC 206347 (assembly GCF_048654605.1). Classification (NCBI taxonomy): domain Bacteria; kingdom Bacillati; phylum Actinomycetota; class Actinomycetes; order Propionibacteriales; family Nocardioidaceae; genus Nocardioides; species Nocardioides sp. CPCC 206347. Next base: position 532,962 of record NZ_JBMCYZ010000001.1, on the reverse strand, counting down.
GCACGCTCGTCACGATCGTGGGAACCCGCGCCTCGTGCCAGCCGATGCCCGTGTTGAACACGCTCGCGCCGGCCTCCTCGAGCTTGTGGGCCAGCTCGACGGTCTCGTCCCAGGTCTGCCCGTCGGGCACGAGGTCGAGCAGAGAGAGGCGGTACATCACGAAGAAGTCGGGCAGCTCCTGGCGGATCCGGCGCACGATCTCGACGGGGAAGCGCATCCGGTTCTCGGCGCTGCCGCCCCACTTGTCGGTACGACGGTTGGTGCGCGACGCGATGAACTGGTTGATGAGGTAGCCCTCGGACCCCATCACCTCGATGCCGTCGTACCCCGCCTTCTTCGCGAGCTTCGCCGAGGCGACGAAGTCGTCGATCGTCCGCTCGACAGCGCGGGTGGACAGGGCGGACGCCTTGAACGGCGTGATGGGGGACTTGGTGGCGCTCGCGGAGACGCTGAACGGCGTGTAGCCGTAGCGGCCGGCGTGCAGCAGCTGGAGCGCGATCTTTCCGCCCTCGGCGTGCACCGCCTCGGTCACCCGCTGGTGCCGGTGCGCGTTGAGGCGCGTGGTCATCTGCGAGCCGAAGGGCAGCAGCCAGCCTCGGACGTTGGGGGAGTAGCCGCCCGTCACGATCAGGCCGACGCCGCCGCGGGCGCGCTCGGCGAAGTACGCCGACAGCTCGTCGATGTGCCACGGGCGGTCCTCGAGCCCGGTGTGCATCGAACCCATCACGGCACGCGACTGGAGGTCGAGGCCGCCGACGGTGGCGCGCGAGGTGAGGAGGGGGTAGCTGGTCATCGGTTCTCCTGCTGTTCGGTGACGGGTGCAGCGGTGTGGGCGTCGAGGTACTCGGTCAGCCAGCGGATCCAGAACTCCTCCATGAGGAGACCGCCACGCAGCACGAGGTAGATGTCGAGGGCAGCGCCGGACAGCGCGCCGGGGTCGGGGAAGTCGCGGTTCTCGAGGAACTCGTAGAGCGAGAGCCGCTTGGTGTGCTCGTCGAGCTGGCGGCGCAGGTCGTCGACCAGGGCCGCGCGGTCACCGAGGGAGGCGGCCCGCATCTTCACGCCGAGCGAGCTGCGCACCGGGTCGGGCACGGTGGGCTCGGCGATCCAGCGACGCAGCTCGGCCAGGCCGGCGTCGGTGACGGCGTAGACCTTCTTGGTGGGGCGATCGGCCTGCGGGATCGCCTCGGCCGTGATCCACCCGTCGGACTCCATCCGGCCCAGCACGCGGTAGATCTGCTGGTGCGTGGCGGTCCAGAAGTAGCCGATCGACGCGTCGAAGCGGCGGGTCAGGTCGGAGCCGGACGCGGCGCGCTCGCTGAGCGAGACAAGGATCGCGTGCTCGAGGGCCATGGCACCAGCGTGCACGATCCCGAGCGGCTATGCAACTAGTTGCAGGGTGTGATCTGCAACAAGTTGCATAGTGTCAGACGAGGGAGGCGATGAGCTCCTCGATCCGCCCGCGGATCTCGTCGCGGATCGGCCGCACGGCCTCGAGGCCCTGGCCGGCCGGGTCGTCGAGCTTCCAGTCCTCGTAGCGCTTGCCCGGGAAGTACGGGCACTCGTCACCGCAGCCCATCGTGATCACGACGTCGGACGCCTGCACGGACTCCGTGGTGAGCACCTTCGGCTGCTCGCCCGCGATGTCGATGCCGACCTCGCGCATCGCCTCGACGGCCATCGGGTTGATCTGGTCGGCGGGCTGCGAACCGGCCGACAGGACGTCGATCCGGTCGCCGGCCAGCGACTGCAGGAAGCCCGCGGCCATCTGGGAGCGACCGGCGTTGTGGACGCAGACGAAGAGGACGGTGGGCTTGCTCATGCGGGGGTCTCCTTGGAGATCGGGTCAGGGAAGAGCAGGCGGACGGCGCCGTAGGCGACGAGCGCGCCGACGAGCTGCATCAGGACGAACAGGGCGACCGACGCCGGGTCGATGCCGGCGAACGTGTCGGAGAAGATCCGGCCGATCGTGACGGCCGGGTTGGCAAAGCTCGTGGACGAGGTGAACCAGTACGCCGCCGCGATGTAGCCGCCGACCGCGAAGGCCAGCGTCTCGGTCCGTCCGGTCCGGATGCCGCCGAACACGACGAGCACCAGGCCGAAGGTGGCGACACCCTCGGCGAACCAGAGGTGGCTGCCGGTGCGTTCGGTGGTCGAGATCGAGACGGCGTCGAGGTCGAACATCAGGTTGGCGAGTACGGCGCCCACGACGGCCCCGACGACCTGGGCGGCCGTGAGCACGGCCGCCGTCGACGCGGTGATCCGGCCGAGGAGCGCCTCGACCAGCGAGACCACCGGGTTGAACGCGGCCGAGACCGGCTGCAGCGTGAGGATCAGGGCGACCAGGACGGCGCCGGTGGCGAGGCTGTTCTGCAGCAGCTGCAGGCCGACGTCGTCGGGCGAGAGGCGGGTCGCCATGATCCCCGAGCCGACGACGGTCGCGACCAGGAGCGCCGTGCCGATGAGCTCGGCGGCCGCGGCGCGGGCGAGCGTCACCTGACGCCCCGCCCGAGCAGCCCGGACAGGTCGGCGAGAGCTGCGGCGTTCACGCGGTAGTAGACCCACACGCCGCGCTTCTCGCGGTCGAGCAGGCCCACCTCGTGCAGCACCTTGAGGTGGTGGCTGATCGTCGGTTGCGACAGGTCGAAGGCGTCGTTGAGGTCGCAGACGCAGGCCTCGCCGTCGGCGTGCGCGCCGACCAGCGACAGCAGGCGGAGCCGGACCGGGTCGGCCAGGGCCTTGAGCAACGGGGCGATCCGGTCGGCCTGGTCGGTGCTGATCGGCTCGCTCATCAGGGGCGAGCAGCAGGCCACGGTCTCCACCGGGGTGAGCTCGAGAGACTTCGACATGTGTCTATGTTGACAGACGTCGATGTCTAGCTGGGTAGCGAGAGGGTGAACAGTTCCTGCTCCGGCGCGCAGCAGCCACCGCCGCCCTCGGCCTCGTCGAAGGATCCGGAGCCGCCGCACACGCCCGACTCGGGCAGGACGAGCTCGACCCGCGCGGCCGACTCGTGGTCGCCCGCGATCTCCGCGACGATGCTGCGCACCTGCTCGAACCCGGTCAGGGTCAGGAACGACGGCGCGCGGCCGTAGGACTTCATGCCGGCGACGAAGAACCCCGCTTCCGGCTGGGCCAGCTCGGCCGCGCCGTGCGGGTAGACCGTGCCGCAGGAGTGGACGTTCGGGTCGATCAGCGGCGCCAGGGTTCGCGGCGACTGCAGCACGGGGTCGAGGTCGAGTCGCACCTCGGACAGGATCGCGAGATCCGGACGGAACCCGGTCACGACGACGACCTGGTCGACGCCGTCGACCACCTGGCCGTCGGCCGAGGTGAGCCGGAGCCGGCCGTCCGGGTCGGAGGCGACCGCAGTCGTCCTGAACGTCGTACGACGGGAGACGAGGCCGGAGGACGCCACCTGCTCCGCGCGCTTGCCCAGTGCGCCGCGCTCCACCAGCTGGTCGTTGTCGCCGCCGCCGAACCCTGCGTCGGAACGCCGGACCAGCCACGAGACGCGGGTGTCGGGGGCGCTGGCGGCGAGGCGGCCGAGGGCGACGAGGACGTTCTGTGCCGAGGCGCCGGTGCCGGCGACCGCGACGTGCTTGCCGGCGTAGCGAGCCTCGATGGCCGGGTCGCCGAGGTCGGGCATGCCGTAGGTGATCCGGTCGGCGTGCTCGCGCTCGCCGGGGGCTGCGTACCCGTCGGTCCCGAGCGGGTTGGGGGAGCCCCAGGTGCCGGACGCATCGATGACCGACGACGCCACGAGGGTCGTCGGCCCGTCCGCGGTCTCGAGGTGGAGCACGAACGGCTCGGTGTCCCGACCGGCGTCGACGACGAGGTCGCGGCCACGGCGGGCCACGCCGGTGACCCGGTGCCCGAAGCGGACGTCGACGGTGCCGGTCGCGGAGAGTGCGGCCGCCAGGGGAGCGAGGTAGCCGGCGACCCAGTCAGCCCCGGTCGGGAAGGCGCGTTCGTCCGGTGCGGGCCAGGTGTCGCCCAGCAGCTCGCGCGCCACCGGGTCGACCAGCTCGGACCACGGCGAGAACAGCCGGACGTGGCCCCACTCGCTGACCGCGCTGCCGGCGTCCGCCCCCTGCTCGAGTACGACGACCGGCAGGCCGCGTGCGTGGGCGTGCGCCGCTGCAGCGAGGCCGATCGGGCCGGCGCCGATGACGACGAGGGGGCCGACGAGGGGGCCGACGAGGGGGTCGGACATGGTGATCTCCTGACATAGATGAACGTCGATGTCAGGACAGTACAGCAGATATAGACAAACGTCTATGTGTTCAGGGCCCGGTCCGTCCGCTCCCGCGTGACGTCGGCCCACGGGCTCCACAGGAACCACCGCGGCAGTGCCCTGACCAGCCGCGGCGGCCCGGCGACCTCGATCCGGCCGGCGTCCACCGCCTCGGACCAGCTGCAGTAGCCCTGGAACACGTCGGCGAGGGCCGGCGTGGCCGCGGTGACCTCGACGTCGACCTCGAAGCCCGGGTGCTGCAGGCACACCGAGACCTCGGCGTGCTCCATGACCAGCCAGATCGACACCGGGTCGGGTGCGGTGTGCCGGAACTCCACGACGGTCCGCCCGGGCGGCAGTCGACCGTGGTCGACCCGCCGGTGCATCCACCACATCAGGGTCGTCGGCGACACGTCGTGCGGGCGCAGCTCGTCGAAGAGCCACTCGATCGCCCACCGGCCGAGGCTGTCGATCACCCGCTCGAGGTCCCGGCCGGCCGGCGTCAGGTGGTACTCGCTGCCGCGCCCCGTGGGGGAGGGCCACGTGTCCAGCACCCCTCGCTTCTCGAGGTGCCGCAGTCGCTGCACGAGCAGGGACCGCGAGATCCCCGGCATCGCGCGGGCGATGTCGTTGAACCGCGTGTTGCCGAGCACGAGCTCGCGGATGATCAGCGGCGTCCAGCGGTCCGCGACGACCTCGGCGGCCATGGACACGGGGCAGAAGTTGCCGTAGTCGGGCATGGGCTCATGGTGGTCCCGCGGCTGCCCGGGTGGAAGTCCTGAATTTGGACCACCCGGGTCACTTTTGTGGACTGGATGCCGGATCCGGATCGTCGGACATTGATGACATGACCATCACCGAACTCAAGAGCGACGCCATGAGCGTTGCCACGCCCCTTGCCCGCGCCGCCGCCCTCGGCCCCGAGCTCGCCGCCCACGCCTCCCGCCACGACGTCGAGGGCACCTTCGTCTCCGAGGCGTACGACGCCCTGCGGGGCGCCGGCCTGCTCCGGGCCGCCGTCCCCGTCGAGCTCGGGGGCGACGGCGCCACCATCGCCGAGCTGACCGCGATGCAGCGCGAGCTCGGCCACCACTGTGGCTCCACCGCGCTGGCCAGCTCCATGCACCAGCACGTCGTCGCGTTCACGGCCTGGCGCTACCGCCGCGGGCTGCCGGGCGCCGAGGCGACCCTGCGCCGGGTCGCCGAGGAGGGCATCCTCCTGGTGTCCACCGGCGGCGGCGACTTCACCCACCCGCAGGGCGAGGCGGTGAAGGTCGACGGCGGCTACCGCGTCACCGGCCGCAAGCGCTTCGCCAGCCAGTCCGGCCACGGCGACGTGCTGTCCACGATGTTCGGCTTCGACGACCCCGAGCAGGGCCGGCGCGTCCTCAACATGGCCGTCCCCGTCACCGCCGAGGGCGTCACCGTCGCCGACAACTGGAACACCCTCGGCATGCGGGGGACGGCGAGCAACGACGTCGACCTCGCCGACGTGTTCGTGCCCGAGGAGAAGGTGCTCGCCAACCGCCCCTGGGGTGTCGTCGACCCGCCGCTCCAGGTGATCGCGAGCGTCGCGTTCCCGATCGTCTCCGGTGCCTACCTCGGTGTCGCCGAGGCCGCCTACGAAGCCGCCGTCACGGCCGCGGCCCGGCGCAGGGACGACGTGCTCGTGCAGCGCCAGGTCGGCCTGATGCGCACGAAGCTCCAGGTGGCGAGCTGGGCCCTCGACGGCGCACTGGCCCTGGTGGGCGACGACCCCGCGCCGTCGTACGACACCTTCCTGGCGGTGATGGCCGCCAAGGCCGAGGTCGCCCGGGCCGGCATCGAGGTCTGCGACCTCGCGATGGAGGTCGCCGGCGGCAGTGCGTTCTTCAAGGGCTCCGTGATCGAGCGCAGCTACCGCGACATCCGGGCCGCGAAGTTCCACCCCCTCACGCCGGAGGACACCCTGGTGGCCGCCGGTCGCCACGCGGTGGGGTTGTAGGCGACCGGCGGCCAGTGCCCGGCGGCCAGTGCCCGGCGGGTGCTGATCAGCGCCCGCCGAGCACCCCGGCGTCGTACGCCTTGAGGACCGACGCCTTGTCGGCGTCGGTCAGGTCGCCGTCCTTGACGGCCGTGTCGAGTCGTTCCGACAGGTCCGTACGACGCTCGGCCTTCTGGGCATCGCGCAGGGTGTCCAGCGCGTCGGCCACCTTGGCCTCGTCGAGGCCGAGCTCGTCGGCGAGTGCCTTGGCCAGGGCGGCCTCGCGGTCGGCCCGCTCCTCGTCGGTGGGCGGCGCCGGCCTCTTCCCGTCGGCCGGCTTCTCCCGGTCCGCGGGCTTGAGGTCCTCCCGGACTGCCTCGAGTGCGGCGGTGAGCTTGTCCTCGGTCAGGCCGAGCGCCTTGGCCAGCGCGGCCGTGTCGACGTGTGCGCCGCCGCGGCCGTGGCCACCAGGACCTCCCGGACCGGGGTGGCCGTCGGCGCTGACGGTCGCGCTGGGGGTGCCCTCGTCCGCGGTGGCGGTCAGGGTGGCGGCGGTGACGCCGCCGGCAACGGCGCCGGCGGTCAGGAGGGCCGCGGCCCTCATCCGGTACGTGCTCATCAAGTGCTCCTCTCCGTGGCCCACCTCGGTGGTGGCCTGGGGACGACACTCCGCCGCGAGCCAAGGTCTGCGCTGCGGCGGACCTGTCGGGAACCTGTGAATGCGGAGGGCTGTTGATAAATGCGTTAGTGACGGCTAACGTATCGATCATGACCGACCCGTTCAGTGCAGCCGCGGAGCCCAGCCGGCGCCGTCTGCTGCAGCTGCTCGCGGCCGGTCCGATGAGCGTCACCGAGCTCGCCGACCAGTTCCCGGTGACCCGTTCGGCGATCAGCCAGCACCTGCTGGTCCTCGCCGACGCGGGACTGGTCGCGGCCGAGAAGTCGGGCCGGCAGCGGATCTACCGCGTCGTCCCCGACGGACTGCGCCGGCTCCAGGCCGAGATCGACCGGTTCTGGACCTCCGAGCTCGACCAGCTGGTCGCCGACGCCCACGAACTCAACAACAACCGCAACCAGGAGTAGAGCCATGACCTTCTCGAAGACCGTCTCCCTGCCCGTCTCGCCCGACGAGGCGTTCGCGCTCGTCACCCAGCCCGAGCGGCTGCGCCGGTGGACCGCCGTCACCGCGCGCGTGGACCTGCGTGCCGGCGGCGAGTACCGCTGGACCGTGACGCCGGGCAACGTCGTGGCCGGCACCGTTCGCGAGGTCGAGCCCGGTCGACGCGTCGTGCTCGAGTGGGCGTGGGACGACATGCCGGGCGCCGAGGACGTCGACAGCACGGTGATCATCACCGTCGAGCCGACCGACGGTGGCTCGCTCGTGACCCTCACCCACGAGGGCCTGACGCCCGAGCAGGAGGTCGGCCACGAGGAGGGCTGGAACCACTTCCTCGGCCGCCTCGAGGTCGCCGCCGCGAAGGGCGATGCCGGCCCCGACGAATGGGCGTTCGCGCCCGAGCGGATGGACGAGGTCGTCGCCGCCGAGGCGAGCCTCGCCGTCCTCCAGGGAGTGCTTCGCCAGGTCGTCTCGACCGACCGGGAGAAGCCGACCCCGTGCGCGGACTTCACCGTCCACCAGCTGGCCGACCACCTGCTCGACACGCTGGTGTCGCTCGGCGCCATGGCCGGAGCCGAGCTGACGCGCGCCGAGGCGCCCACGCTCGAGGACGCCGTCTCGACCCTCGCGTCCGACGCCATCGAGGCGTGGCGCCGCCGGGGCCTCGAGGGCATGGCGACGAGCCCGTTCGGCGAGGCTCCCGCGCCCGTGCTCGCCGGGATCGTCTCGATCGAGCTGCTCCTGCACGCCTGGGACTTCGCCCAGGCGACCGGCGCGACGATCACCGTCAGCGACGCTGTCGTCGAGCATGTCGCCGGGTCGGCCGCCAAGGTCATCCCCGGTGCGCGCGGCCGGGCCTTCGCCGACGAGGTCGTCGCGGATGCGGGATCCGACGCGTTGACCCGCCTGGCGGCGTACAGCGGACGGACGCCCCTCGCGGCGTGAACCGGGTGCGCTAATCTGGTGCCACCACCGAGCGACGTCGCAACTGATGCGCACCCGGTGATGAGCACCCGATCGGCGCACTCCCGCAGCAGCGCGAGCCCCGGTCACCGTCGAAGGAACCTCGCGGACCCTGTCCGCATCGGAAGGAAACCTGTGGCTCGAGGAGGCCAGCGGGGAGCGACGCAGCAGCGTCGGAACCCCCAGGCGGCGCGCACGCGTCGCAACGAAGAGGGGATCATTCCCCAGCTCGCTCGCGCCGTGCGCGAGGTCGAGGCGGCGGTCGCCCGCCGCTCGGCGATGCCGGAGGTGCGCGCGAAGTTCCAGGTCGTCGCCCTGCTGGCCCGCGAGGAGCGCGCCCGGGTCAAGGCCGACACCGAGCTGTCCGACAGCCGCCGCGGCGAGGAGCTCAAGCGCCTGGACGGGATCGCCACGATCCTCGCCCAGACCGCCGCCCGCGACAGCACGCTGTTCACGCTGCTCGACGAGAACGCCGAGATGTCCGAGACGGCCAAGGCCGTACGACGTGAGCTGCTCCGCAAGGCCGGTGCCGAGCCGGAGCCCGAGCCGGAGCCGGTCGTCGAGCTCGTCGACGGTGCCGCTGCCGAGCGCCGGGCGTACCCGCTGTCCGTGCAGGCGCGCCAGCTCGCCAACCCGTTCCTCGCCCCTGACTTCGAGCACGCCCGTAGCCGCGTCCGGCCCCGTCGCCTGGCCGGCTGGGAACTGCTCGAGCCGCTGTTCCGCTCCTTCGAGCGCGCCGCTCCCGACGCCCCGGCGTGCATGCCGCTGCCGGACGCCGACCAGCTGACCTCGATGACCGGACGGCACGCACCCGCCGGTCGCGAGCTGATGCCGCACCAGGCGCAGCTGATCGCCTCGGCCGCCGAGGGCCACCGCACCTACCTGCTCGCCGACGAGCCCGGCCTCGGCAAGACCGCGCAGGCGCTGCTCGCTGCCGAAGCCGCGGGCGCGTTCCCGTTGCTCGCCGTCGTACCCAATGTCGTGAAGACGAACTGGGCGCGCGAGGTGGACCTCTGGGTCCCCAACCGCCGCGCCACGGTGCTGCACGGTGACGGCGACGACGCCGACGGCTTCGCCGACGTCTTCATCGTCAACTACGAGATCCTCGACCGGCACACGGGCTGGCTGGCCACCCACGGGTTCCGCGGGATGATCGTCGACGAGGCGCACTACATCAAGAACAAGGGCTCCCAGCGCTCGCAGAACGTGCTGGAGCTCTCCGAGAAGATCCGCGCCCGGATCGCCCGTCCGCTGCTGATGGCGCTGACCGGCACCCCGCTGATCAACGACATCGAGGACTTCCGCGCGATCTGGCAGTTCCTCGGCTGGATCGACGACGTCGTCCCGCAGGGCGAGCTGATGGAGGCGCTCGAGGAGACCGGCCTCACGCCGGCCGACCTCGGCTTCTACCCCGCTGCCCGCCGCGCCGTCATCGACGAGGGCATCGTGCGCCGCCGCAAGATCGACGTCGCCGCCGACATCCCCGCCCGCCGGATCGCCGACATGCCGGTCGAGCTCGAAGGTGAAGCCGGTCGCTCGATCCGCAAGGCCGAGCAGGAGCTCGCCCGCCGCATGGTCGAGCGGTACGACGCCGCGCTGTCCACGCGACGCAGCGGAGCCGTGGTCGACGGGATCGACCACGACCTCGTGCGCCGGGTGGCGACCTGGGAACGGGAGGACAACTCGACCAAGACGGGCGAGAACGTCTTCGGCATGCTGCGCCGGATCGGCCAGGCCAAGGCCGGCCTCGCAGCGGACTACACCGCCCAGCTGGCCCGCAACGTCGGCAAGGTCGTCTTCTTCGCCAAGCACATCGACGTGATGGACCAGGCCGAGAAGACCTTCGCCGAGCGCGGCATCAAGTACAGCTCGATCCGCGGCGACCAGACCAGCACCGCCCGCCAGAAGGCGATCGACGCGTTCGTGAACGACCCCGAGGTGCAGGTCGCGGTCTGCTCGCTCACCGCAGCCGGTGTCGGCCTCAACCTGCAGGTCGCGTCCAACCTGGTGCTCGCCGAGCTCTCGTGGACCGATGCCGAGCAGACGCAGGCCATCGACCGGGTGCACCGGATCGGCCAGGACGAGCCGGTGACCGCCTGGCGGATCATCGCGACGCAGACCCTCGACACCCGGATCGCCGAGCTCATCGACAAGAAGGCCGGCCTCGCGGCGCGGGCCCTCGACGGCGCCGGTGAAGAGGTCGAGGGCGGTTCGATCGACCTGCAGACCGAGGCACTGGTCGCGTTGCTGACGGCGGCGCTGGAGGAGCGCGGCGACTAGGTCCTGAGCTTCCGGTCGGCGTACCGGTAGAGCGCGATCACGGCCCCGAACAGGGCGGTGATCGCGACACACACCACGATCACCGAGCCCCAGCCCTTCTCGTCGTAGTCGAGGAAGGGGTACGGGAACCAGTCGGTGGCGGCGCCCGCGACCAGGATGACCACGAGCCAGGCGATGGGCCAGGCCAGGGACACCTCGATCGCGCGTCGTTCGACCCGGGGCCGGGGCCCGAAGGCGATCCAGCCGATGACCGCCAGCGCCGGCACCACCATGTGCAGCAGCTTGTCGGCGACGTAGCTCGCGCCCTCGAGGTCGAGCAGCGGGCGCAGCAGGAAGAAGTGCACCAGGCCGGTGACCGTGATGCCGACGATGCCGGCCAGACGCAGTGAGCGGAACCTCGTGCCGTCGCGCGACGGATCGCGGGCGAGCAGGAAGCTGGCGATCGCGATCAGCAGGTTGCTCTGGATCGTGAAGTAGGCGACGAGCCTGATCAGCCGGGTGGCCAGGGTCGGCGGGTTCTCGTCGACGAGGACCGAAGCGCCCTCGATGACCAGGGCCGTCTGCAGCACGAGCGCGCCGATCGCCACCGCGGCGGTCAGGGCGTGCCAGGCAGAGGACTTTCTCACCGGCCAACCGTAGGGCATCGTCGGCGTCCGCCTGGGTTTCCGTGACAAGACTTCACGGTTAACCGGAACCTCCGTGGCCATAAGTCGTTGATCAGGCAAGAGGCCAGTGCCGCGCCGGAAACGGATCGACAGGGGCTGGGTGTGTTGCGGTGACTGGGGGGTTCCACGACACGCAGGGGCGGTTCGGCCTTCGGGCGGGACCGCCCCTTCTCGTTTCCGCAGGTCGCGGCCCGGTTTCGTGGGTGTCGTAGGCAAGGATGGCGACGTGTCCGGTCCCCTCATCACCACCGACCCGTCCTCTGACGAGATCCGTCGCAGTGCGCTGCGCCGGATGCGCACGGTGGCCGTGTCGCTCCTGCTGTTCGCCGCCGCGGTCTACGTCGCGACCCTGAATCGCGACGGGTTCTGGGGGTTCGTCAATGCCGGCGCCGAGGCGTCGATGGTCGGCGCGATCGCGGACTGGTTCGCCGTCACGGCGCTGTTCAAGCACCCGCTCGGCCTCCCGATCCCGCACACCGCACTCATTCCCAAGCGCAAGGACGACCTCGGCAAGGGCCTGGAGGAATTCGTCGGCGACAACTTCCTCCAGGAGGAGATCATCCGCGAGCGGGTGCTCGGCATCGGCGTCGCACAGCGGGTGGGGGACTGGCTGGCGGTGCCGGCCAACGCCGAACGCGTGGTGACCGAGGGCTCCGAGATCGCGGCCATCGCGCTCGGCAAGGTCCGCGACGAGCACATCGAGGCGCTGGTGACCGAGGCGCTGGTCCCGCGCTTCCATGAGGAACCGATTGCGCCGCTGCTGGGCGGACTGCTCTCCGAGGCACTTGCCGACAACCTCCATCACGGTCTCGTCGACCTGATGATCGACGAGATCCACGGCTGGCTGGTGGCCAACCCGGAAACCGTCTACGCCGTCATCGGGGAGCGGGCGCCGGCCTGGGCGCCCGAACGGCTCAATGAGGTCGTCGTCGAACGTGCCCACCGGTACCTGGTGCGCTGGGTCGAGGAGATCCAGGTCAACCCGCACCATCGTGCCCGCAAGGCGCTCGACTCGATGCTCGTCGGGTTGTCCGAGGACCTGCTCGTCAACCCCGACACCCAGGAACGCGCCGAGCGGCTCAAGGACCGGGTGCTCGACCACCCCGCCGTGCTCAAGACCGCGATCTCGATGTGGAAGGCCCTCCGCAAGGCATTGCTGACCTCGCTCGACGACCCCGACGGCGCCGTACGACGTCGGCTGCTCGTCGAGGTCGAGGGTGCCTCGTCCCGCCTGCGGTCCGATGCGGCGCTGCGCGACCGGCTCGACAAGATGGCCGCCGACGGCGCCGTCTTCGCCGTGGAGCGGTACGGCGCCGAGCTGACCGCCGTGATCACCCACACCATCGAGCGGTGGGACGGCAAGGAGGCCGCCCGGCGGATCGAGCTGCACGTCGGGCGCGACCTGCAGTTCATCCGGATCAACGGCACGATCGTGGGTGGCCTCGTCGGCGTACTCATCCACGCGGTGTCCGTCGCCCTTCACTGAGCGATTCACCGGCCGACCCCACCCCGGCCTACTCTGGGCGGGTGGCAACTCCCCAGGACGTCGGCATCCGGGACGGCTCGATCCGTCTCGGCCAGTTCCTCAAGCTCGCGAACCTCGTCGAGTCGGGTGCCGAGGCCAAGCCGCCGATCGCCGACGGCCTCGTGACCGTCAACGGCGAGGTCGAGACCCGGCGTGGACGCCAGCTCGTCCCCGGGGACGTCGTGGAACTGGCAGGGCAGGCCGCCCGGGTCGCCGAGGGCGACGTTCCGGACAACCTGCCCTGGTAGATCAACGAACGGTCAGCGGACCTCGAGCAGGTCCACCACGAAGATCAGGGTCTCGCCACCCTTGATGGCACCGCCGGCGCCACGGTCGCCGTAGCCGAGGTGGGGCGGGATGACGAGCTGGCGGCGGCCGCCGACCTTCATGCCCTGCACACCGGTGTCCCAGCCGGCGATGACCTGGCCGATGCCGAGGCGGAACTGCAGCGGGGTGCCGCGGTTGTACGACGCGTCGAACTCCTCGCCCGTGGACAGGGCGACGCCGACGTAGTGGACCGAGACGGTGCTGCCGGAGGTGGCCTCGGCGCCGTCGCCGACGGTGAGGTCGGTGATCACGAGGTCGGTGGGCGGGGTGGGGTCGACGAAGTCGATCTCAGGCTTTTCCATGCCCACCACCCTAGGACCCACGCGAGGACCCATGCCGACGGGGCGCGCGGGTGCCCACCGCAACCCGTTGACAAGTGACACACCTGTCAACAACCATGCCGGAGGGTGCGTGACGACCGTCACGCGGGGCTGGGAGGATGGACATGGACCACACGTCACGCAACGGACGGCGCGGGTGGGCCCTCGTGGCCGCCGTCGCCCTGCTCGCGACGCTGGTACCGGCGGGCCAGGCCGCGCAGGCGGCCACGGTCACCGGCGGTGCCACGGACCGCGTCGTGTCCGCCGCCGCGACGCCTGACCCCTTCTTCACCTACACCGGCGCCAAGCCGCTGGCCGACTACGCGCCTGGCGCGGTCCTCAAGCAGCGCACGGTCAACTACTCGATCGCCGGGATCCCGTTGCCGCTCAAGGTCGTGCAGATCGTCTTCCGCACGACCAACCAGCGCGGCCAGGCCGTCGCCGGCGTGACCTCGGTCTTCAAGCCGCTGACCGGCGTCACCTCGAAGGTGATCTCCTACCAGTCCTTCTACGACTCGCTGAACCCCGAGGACGGCCCGTCCCGGTCCGTCGCCGGCGGCAAGAACCCGGGCGGGATGGGTGCGCACTTCGAGACCGCGATGATGGTGCCGTTCCTCCTGCAGGGCTACGCCATCGTCATGTCCGACACCCAGGGCCCGACGGCCGACTTCGCTGCCGGTCCCGAGTACGGCATGGTCACCCTCGACTCGCTCCGCGCCACCCTCAAGGTGCCGGCCACCGGCGTCGTCGCGCTCACGGCGAAGATCGGCCTGATCGGCTACTCCGGCGGCGCGATCGGCACGAACTGGGCCGCGGTCCTCGCGCCGTCGTACGCCCCCGACATCAACAAGCGGATCGTCGGTGCCGCCGAGGGCGGCGTGCTGGTGCGTCCCGCGACCAACCTGACGTACGTCGACAGCAGCCTCGTGTGGGCAGGCATCGTGCCGATGGCCATCGTCGGCGTGGCCCGGTCGTTCAACGTCGACCTGCGGCCCTACCTCAACGCGTACGGCATCGAGGTCTACGACAAGATGCAGAAGGCCTCGATCATCCAGGTGCTCGGTGCCTACCCGGGCCTGAGCTGGAAGAAGCTGGTCAAGCCGGCCTACGTCGACCCGTCGACGATCCCGATCTTCGTGAAGCTGGTCAACCAGCTGAACCTCGGCACCCGCCCGAACCCGACCGTCCCGATGCTCATCGGGCAGGGCACGGTCGGTGAGCTCGAGGGCACCATCGGCAAGCAGCGGGGCGACGGCGTGATGGTCGCCGGCGACGTCCGGACCCTCGCGAAGAAGTACTGCTCCGGTGGCGTCAAGGTCACCCACCGCGAGTACCCGCTCAGCCATTTCCTGTCGGTCCCGTTCTGGCTGCCCGAGGCGATCAGCTGGCTGAACGCCCGCTTCGCAGGCACTCCGGCGCCCGACAACTGTGCAACGATTCCGGCCGGCAATCCGCTGGGTCCGCTGAAGGCCAGTTGACGCAGGGGTCCCCGCGTTAGGCTGACGCCCAAGGGATCCCGTTGAATGGACGGGTACAAGAGGGGCGTCTCGGGGGGACAGCAGGTGCGGGTCAACGTCACGGGAGCGGACACGTGGTCGTCCGCTGACTTCGCGACCCGTCTCGTGTACGCCGCCGGGAGCCATCCCGGGCGGGTCCGGACGGTCAACGAGGACTCCTCCCTGGTCGCCCCGCCGGTCTTCCTGGTCGCCGACGGCATGGGTGGCTACGCCCGCGGCGACGTGGCGAGCCGACTGGTCGCGGAGTCGTTCGAACCGCTGGCTGCCCGCGACGTGCAGCCCATCGACGTCGAGGCCGCCATCGGTGCGGCGCAACGCAGCGTCGGCGCACTCGCCGCCGAGTTCACCTCGGCGCCCGGCTCGACCCTCGTCGCCGCGACGTACGTCCTGGAGGACGGCCGTGGCTACTGGCTGCTGGCGAACATCGGCGACTCCCGTGCCTACTGCTTCAGCGAGGGCGTGCTCGACCAGATCTCCAAGGACCACTCGGTGATCCAGGAGCTGATCGACGCGGGCCAGATCACCCGTGAGGAGGCGCTCGGGCACCCCGAGCGCCATGTCGTCACGCGGGCGATCGGCGCGCTCACGGCCTCGGAGGCCGACTTCTCCCTCGTCCCGGCGGTTCCCGGGTCGCGGTTGCTGCTCTGCTCCGACGGCCTGACCTCGGAGCTGTCCGACATCGCGATCTTCCACATCATGTCCGAGCGGCTGTCGCCCGAGCTGACGGTCAGCACGCTGATCGAAGCGGCGGTCGCCGCCGGCGGCCACGACAACGTGACGGTCGTCGTGGTCGACGTCGACCATGGACCCGAGCGTCCCGACGAGGACACCCGCCCGACGCAGGGGGAGCAGGCATGACGACGTACGTCGCCGGCGACCTCGCCACCCTCGTCACGGACGAGGGTGTCGTTCTTGCTACGGGCGATCGACTCAGCGAGGTCGCGGCGCTCGCCGAGCGTGGGCTCGAGCCGCTGACGGTCGTCGAGGTCCTCTCGCGGGGTGTGCTGAGCGAGCTGCCGGACTTCGCCGCCGTACGGATCGACCGGTCCGAGGCCCGCATCCTGGTCCGTGGCGCGTTCGCGGTCTGCGTCGACGGGTTCCGTGTCGAGGGCACCGACGCCACCACCTGGAACGAGGCATCGGCGCCGCTGGCCGCCGGCGCCGTCATCGAGGTGGTCCCGATCGGCGCGCGCCCCACCGGCCCGGCCCTGCCGTTGCTGGGCGGTGTCGTGCGCAGCGGCGGTCTCACCTGGCGTCCCGTCGTGAGTACGACGCCCGCTCCCGAGCCGGTGGCGGCTGAGCCGGTCGCACCCGAGCCGGTCGCCGAGCCGGTGGCTGCCGAGCCCGCCCACGAGCACACCGTGTTCCGGGTGCCGGCGCCCGCTGCCGTCACTCCGCCGACACCGCCGACACCGCCGACGCCGCCGACGCCACCGACGCCACCGATGCCGCCGCCGTACGTTCCGCCGACCCCGCAGGCGGGCGATCCCTCCCCGGAGCACGACGGCCGCACGATCACCTCGGCCCAGATGCAGGCCATGCGGGAGGGCCAACCGGCGGCGACCGTCATCACGCCCACGCAGCCGGCACGGCCGATGATCTCCCTCGAGCTCTCCACCGGACGTGTGGTCCAGGTCCGCCGGCGGGTGCTGATCGGCCGCAGCCCCCGGGTGCAGCAGGTCGGCGGCAGCGCCAACCTTCCCGCCCTGGTCACGGTCGACGACCCGTACGTCTCCAGCACGCACCTGGAGGTCGCGGCGGACGGCGCGCGGATCACCGTCACCGACACCTCGACCAACGGCACCCTGCTCACGCGTCCGGGCCGGCCGCCGATCCCGCTCCCGCCCGGTGTCGCCACCGAGGTTTCCATCGGTGACGTCCTCACCCTGTCCAAGGGACTGACGGCCACCGTCGTCCCGGCCCCGGGACGCTGACATGCAGGCGCCAGAGATCCCGGGCTTCACCTTCATCGACCGCGTCGGTGAAGGTGGCTTCGCCGACGTCTTCCGCTACCAGCAGGACCTGCCGACCCGACAGGTCGCGATCAAGGTGCTGCGCAGCGGCAGTGACACCGGCTCGCTCGAGCTGTTCCGCGCCGAGGCCAACGTGATGGCCCAGCTGTCGAACCACCCCTCGATCGTGCCGATCTACCAGGCCGGGGTGAGCTCCGACGGTCGCGCGTTCCTGGTCATGGAGTTCTGCCCGCCGCCGCACGTGGCGCAGCGCTACCGCGCCCAGCCGCTCCCGGTCGGCGAGGTGCTCGACATCGGGGTCAAGGTCGCCAGTGCCGTCGAGACCGCCCACCGGGCCGGGATCCTGCACCGCGACATCAAGCCGCACAACATCCTCACCAGCACGTTCGGCGTCCCGCTGCTGACGGACTTCGGCATCGCGTCGGTCGTGGGGGAGTCCGGCGCCGCCGGTCAGGGCCTGTCGATCCCGTGGTCGGCCCCGGAGTCGCTGTCGGCCGACAGCCATGACGTCCGCAGCGACGTCTACTCCCTGGCCGCGACGCTCTACTCGCTGCTCATCGGGCACTCGCCGTTCGAACGCCGTGAGGGCCCCAACGACAACGCGAACCTGATCTCCCGCATCGAGCGCGGTCAGCTGACGCCACTGCGTCGGCCCGACGTACCCGCTTCCCTCGTCGACATCCTGCGGCGGGGCATGTCGCTGCAGGTCCAGAAGCGTCCCGTCTCCGCGATGGCGCTGGGCCGCCAGCTGCAGGACGTGCAGATCGAGCTGCGCCAGTCGCCCACG
The DNA here is from genome assembly GCF_048654605.1 of Nocardioides sp. CPCC 206347. NCBI lineage: Bacteria > Bacillati > Actinomycetota > Actinomycetes > Propionibacteriales > Nocardioidaceae > Nocardioides > Nocardioides sp. CPCC 206347. Next base: position 515,288 of record NZ_JBMCYZ010000001.1, on the reverse strand, counting down.
CGGCTCGAGGTCATGGACGCCTCGCCGTCGGCCCTGGTGGAGGAGCACCCCAACGATGCGCGCACCCTGATCCGCCCGGTCTCGGTGATCATCCCGGCCGCGGTCAGCGCCCGCCCGGCGCCGGTGCAGCCGGCGTTCGACGAGGTGACCCGCATCCCGGGCGCAGCGCCGGTCGAGACGGACGGGCACTCCGGCCGTCGTACCGCACCTCGCCGTGAGGAAGCAACGAAGCTCGGTCTGCCGGCCCGGATCGCGATCGGCGTCGTCGTCGCCGCGATCGTGGCCGGCGTCGGGTACGCGCTCGTGGCGGGAGACTCCGGTGGTGGCGACGAGAGTACGGGACCGATCCGGGGCGAGGCACCCGCTGACCCGGTGGAGGCGATCGACGTGCCCGAGGCACCAGTGGTGAGCAAGTCGGGCAACGGAACCCGCTGGACGTTCCGCTGGGAGCAGGTCGAGCCCCGCGAAGGCGACGAGTTCAAGCTGGTGTTCACGGGCGATGGTGTCGATGTGACGGACGCCGAGTACACGTCGGAGACGAACAGGACCCTCACTGTGCAGAAGGACGCCACGGTCTGCCTCCAGGTGGCCGTCTCCCGCGCCGCGGGCCAGGCCTCGCCGCTCTCCAAGTCGGTCTGTGTGGTGGGAGAATGAAGCACCCCACGAGGCGCCGGTGGCGCAGGACCGCGTCCGCGTCAGCACTTGCGCTGCTGATCGGCACCCTCGTCGTGCTCGCCTACCGGTACGACGGCAAGCCGTTCACCGAGGTCGAGCTGAACGACGGCGGCGTGTGGGTCACCAACAACGACCTCGGCCTGGTGGCCCGGCTCAACCCGCAGATCAAGGAGCTCGACCTCGGCGTCGACGCCGGCAGCACCCGGTTCGACATCTTCCAGCGCGCCACGAGCCTCTTCGTCGACGACGCCTCGACGGATCGCTCGATCAAGCCCGTCGACGTCGCCTTCGCCGCCGTCAAGGAGCCCACGTCGCTGACGACCGGAGCTGTCGTCGCACACGGCGGCGACACCTTCGCGGTGGTCGACTACCTCAGCGGCAAGGCCTGGATCCGCCCGGAGGACCAGTTCTCGAGCTTCTCGCCGAAGACGAGCAAGCCCGACATCACCAACGCCCTCTCCGCGGCCGTCGGCACCGACGGTCGGGCCTACGTGCTCGATCGCGAGGGCCGGGTCACCCCGTTCACGATCGAGGACGGCGAGGCGGTCGCCGACGAGGAGATCGACCTCGGCGGCGAGGGCGTCCTGCCCACCGACCCGGAGCTCGTCACGCTGACCGTCGTCGGCCAGACCCCGGTCCTCTTCAACCGCCCGGAGAACGAGCTGACGCGACCCGGTGCCGACCCGGTCGCACTGCCGACGGACGACACCACCCTGGTCGAGCTCCAACAGCCCTCGGGCGACGGCGAGGCCGTGTACGTCGCGACCCGCGAGGGCCTCTTCGTGACTCCGCTCAAGGGCGGGGACCTGGTGAAGACGAGTCGCGGCGCCGTCGCCGGCGCGCCCGCGGCGCCGGTCGTGCTGGACAGCGCGGAGTGCGTGTACGCGGCCTGGGCCGACCCCACCTCGCAGGACAACTACCTGCGCGACTGTGAGAACAACAGGTTCGACGACAAGACGCCGATCCCGGGCATGCAGCCCGGTGCCGACCTCCGGTTCCGGGTCAATCGCGACGTCGTGGTCCTCAACGACGCCAGGACCGGCGACAGCTGGCTGGTGCAGGAGCCCGGCAAGGCCAAGATCAACAACTGGCCCCAGGTCGCCCCCGAGAACCAGAACCGGTCGGAGCTCAAGGAGACGACCGAGAAGATCCCGGACCAGGAGAACCGGCCACCCGAGCCGGAGAACGACGACCTGGGAGCGCGCCCGGGTCGGGCGACCGTGCTGCCCGTGGTCGCCCTCAACGACCATGATCCCGACGGCGACATCATCAGCATCTCCAAGACGCAGCACGTCAGCGGACCGGAGTACGAGGTCAAGATCGTCGGCGGCGGAACCCAGTTCCAGGTCGCCGTACCGTCGGACGCCGAGGGCACCTCGGTCTTCCGCTACTACGTGAGCGACGGGCGGGTGAACGAGGAGCGCTTCGCGGAGGTCCGGCTGACCATCCGCAAGGACTCCCAGCACACGCCGCCGAAGATGATGCCTGACCGGAAGCCCCGGCTGAAGGTCGCCCGCGGCGCCACGTCGAACTACTTCGTGCTGGCGGACTACTTCGACGCGGACGGCGACGACCTCACGCTGGCCGACGCGAGGGCGCGCGGCGGCGAGGTCGAGTTCCGGCCGGACGGCACCATCACGTTCTCCGACACCGGGGCCGGAGCGAAGGTCACCGAGATCGAGTACACGATCGAGGACAGCTTCGACGTGATCCAGGGGAAGCTGCCCGTCCAGGTGCTCGGCGACACCGCACCACCCGAGCTCGTTGCCGACCTCGCTTCCGGCGTCGCGGGCGCCCAGGTCGTGGTCCAGCCCCTGACGAACGACCGGAACCCCGAGGGGCGCGACCTCACGCTGAAGAGCGTCAAGGTGATCGGCAACGACGAGGGCACCCAGATCTCCAAGGACCTCGAGTCCGGCACCTTCACCTTCAAGTCGTCCCGGGCCCGGAGCTACTACCTGGAGTACTCCGCCTACAACTCGTCGGCGACCAGGTCGTCGTTCATCCGCCTCGACATCGAGTCCCCACCCAAGGACAACCGGCCACCGGTCGCGGTTCGCGACAAGGCCACGATCAGCCCCGGCGGTACGGCGCAGGTCGACCTGCTGCTCAACGACCTCGATCCCGACGGCGACGTGCTGGTGGTCAAGCGGATCGGACGGCCCTCGATCCCGGGCGTGAAGGTGTCGATCGTCGACAAGCGGCTCGCCGTCGTCAGCTCGGCGAACGACATCATCGGTCAGCAGGCCACGGTCGAGTACGTCGTGTCCGACGGCAAGAGCTCCACCGTGGGGCACCTGGTGGTGGCCCAGCGACGGTCCGACCAGGCCAACCGCCATCCGGTCGCCAACAAGGACCAGGTGACCGTGCGCGCCGGGTCCGTCACGACGATCCCGGTGCTGGGCAACGACTCGGATTCCGACGGCGGCAAGCCGCGGCTGTTCCAGGACGACCTCCGCAACGACCAGGACCTCGACGTCTGGGTGGCCGGCGACACGCTGCGGCTGCGGGCACCGGAGGAACCGGGCAGCTATTCGGTCTTCTACGGCGTGCGCGACGACGACGGGCTCAGGGCGAGCGCCGAGGTGAGCATCTACGTCGTCGCCGACTCCGCGAAGAACAACCACCCGCCGTTGCCGCAGCCCATCATCGACCGCGTCATCAGCGGCCGGCCCAAGGTGATCTCGGTCGACCTGATCGGCGCCGACCCCGACGGTGACGCCGTGGCGTTCCGCAGCATCGTCGCTGCTCCGCAGAACGGCCGGATCCTCGACACCGGCGTGGACTGGATCCGCTACGAGGCGTTCGAGGGCAAGACCGGCACCGACTTCTTCCAGATCAGGGTCCAGGACAAGTACGGCGCCGAGGGCATCGCCGAGGTGCGGGTCGGCGTCGTACCCGAAGAGGTCGAGAACCAGCCGCCGGTCGCGCTCGACGACACCGTCCTGGTCCAGCCGAACCGCACGATCTCCTACAACGTGCTCACCAACGACGTCGATCCCGACGACGACCCGCTGCGCATCGACGAGCTCAACCCGACGGACGTCAAGCACGAGAACGGGTTCATCGAGGTCCCGATCGGTGATGCACCCGACACGGGTGCGAAGGCGACCAACGTCGGCTACACGATCGAGGACGCCGCCGGTTCCCGGGACAACGCGGTGCTCAAGGTCTCGGCGAGCAAGGACGCGCCGTTCTACGCCCCGATCGCGCGCGACGACGTGGCGGAGCTGGGCGACATCATCGGCCGCGACCCCGGCGACACGGTCGACATCGACGTGCTCGACAACGACCTCGACTTCGACGGCGCCAAGGCCGACCTGCGCGTCAGCGACTGTGACGCCGGCAGCAAGGGTTCCTGCGAGGTGACCGACGACGACACGACGGTCCAGGTCACGCTCACGGCCGAGGACCAGGTCGTGCTCTACCGCCTCGATGACGCCGACGACCAGTCCACCGGCACCTTCGGGGTCATCTTCGTCACCGGCACGGACAACGTCCCGCCGCAGCTGACGACCGACAAGGACCTGATCCCCGTCGAGGTCGATGCGGGCGAGACGCTCGTCTTCGACCTGACGGACCTGGTCATCACCCGCGCCGGTCGCCAGGCCCGGCTCGAGACCGGCACCCTGCCGAGCGCCGTGAACGGTGCTGCCTCCCCGGTGAAGGGTGCGCCCACGTCGCTGTCCTTCACTCCGAACCGCGGACACGTCGGGCCGGCGTCGGTCACCGTCGGCGTGAGCGACGGCAAGACCGCGGCCGAGGATGCCGCCCTCACGTCACTGCTGACGATCCCGATCGACGTCAAGCCGGTCGGCAACGTCGCGCCCACGATGCGCGACGCGGCGGTCGACGTCACCGCCGACGGCGACCCGGCCGAGGTCGAATTGTCCGGCCTGACCAGGGACGCGAACGAGGGCGACCTCGACGCGATGACCTACACCGTGGCCTCCGCCGACCCCGGGCTGTCGGCCGACATCCAGCCGGGCGACAGCGTCCTGTCCATCACGTCCAGTGCCGATGACGGCGAGGTGCTGAAGGTCAAGGTCGTCGCCGACGACGGTGAGGGCGGCACCGACGAAGCAACCGTGACGGTGCGTGTCGTGGGCTCGGACCGGCCGCTGCTGACGGTGCCGGACATCAATGTCACGGGGAAGAAGGGCGAGTCGATGTCCGTCGACATCGCCGACTACGCCGTGAATCCCTTCGAGGGTGAGCCGATCAAGGTCAGTGACCCGAAGATCGAGGGCAACGGCCGGCTGTCGGGCCTGAAGGTCGACGGCTCCGCCGTCTCGTTCACCCCGAACGGCTCGGGCCGGTCCACGGTCAAGGTCACCGTGTCCGATGCCTCCGACGACCGCGACCGCGACGTCGCTGCGCGCATCTACGTGGTCGTGCTCGACGTGCCCGAAGCACCCGCACGTCCGGTGCTGTCGTCGGTCGAGGCCTCCTCGGCGGTGCTGTCCTGGCGCGAACCCGAGGCCAACGGTGCAGCCATCGAGGAGTACGAGGTCATCGGGTCCGGCGGCTACAAGCGGAGCTGCCCGGCAACGACCTGCCGCCTGACCGACCTGACCCCGGGGGATTCCTACACGTTCACCGTGCGCGCGAAGAACTCCGTCGGCTGGGGCGAGGAGAGCCCTGCGTCGGAGGAGATCACCCCCAACAAGGCGCCGGACCTGATGACGCCACCGACCATCGTGGTCGAGTCGAAGCCCACCGGCGGCCGGATGGACCGGCAGCTCACGCTGCGCTGGACGCCGCCCAACAACGAGGGCTCGCCGATCACGTCGTACGAGATCAAGGAAGCCGGCGGCAGCACCACCTGGCAGGCACAGGGCGGCGCCACCTCGTACACGGTGCCCGGGCTGACCAACGGGATCCCGTACGCCTTCGAGATCCGCGCGGTCAACGAGGTCGAGCCGCGGCGTGACTTCTCCGGTGCCTCCAAGGCCGTCGCTCCCTTCGGTGTCCCCCTGCGGTCGGGCAGCGCACCCCAGCTGACGGCGAGTGAGGCCGACATCTTCACCCAGCAGCCCTGGGTGCGGATCGACTGGTCGAAGTGGTCGGAGTCGCAGAGCAACGGCAACGCGGTCTCGACGTACGTCATCAACTGCTCGGGTTGCGCGCGTTCGACCTACGAGGTCCCCGCCACCACGTCCTCGAAGACGTTCGACACCAACGACGGCATCCGCAAGGGCGAGACCGTCACGCTCTCGGTCGCAGCGAGGAACGATGCGGGCACCAGCGACCAGAGCCCCAGCGTCTCGGGCCGCCCGTGGACCAAGGCCGGTCCGGTCCGCGGCCTGAGGGAGGTCGGATCGTCCCCGGCCGACATGACCGCGACGATCGCCTGGGATGCGCCCGCCGACGACGGTGGCCTGCGGATCCACCACTACGTGGTGCAGAGCAGCACCGGGTGGAGCACCACGGTCGGCTCGGCCCCGTCCGGTGGCACGCCCATCAAGTTCCCGGACAACGGGCGGCACACGATCACCGTGTGGGCGGTCACCTACAACGGGGACCGTGCCGTCGAGGGACAGAATGACACCCTCGGCGACATCCTCACCTGGGGCAAGCCCGAGGTCCCCGAGAACACGTCGAGCACGAGCGGCGAGTACTACCAGGTCGACCTCAGGGTGACGGCGGGCGACGAGAACGGCATGCCCGTCACCGGGGTCCAGTACCGGGTGGACGGCGGCGCCTGGGTCGACCAGACCTCCGGCTTCCACTACCGGCCGGACGTCCCCGAGGGTGGCGCGACCAGGTCCATCGACGTCCGAACGGTGTCGTCGGCCGCCGACGGCGACCGGAAGTACAGCGACTGGATCACGATCACCGGCACGTCGAAGGCCAAGGACTTCGGGATCAGCGTGAGCGATAACTGCGTCGTCGGCCGATGCCGGATCCACGTCTGGGGCGACGGGTTCGTGAAGGAGAACCGCGCCGCGACGATCTCGATCAGCGGCCTTGCCGTGGTCAACGCCGACAACTGCGATCCCTACAACCGCGACGTCAACGGCACGTTCGACTACCGGGTCGGTGGCAACAACTGTCGCTTCACCGGTTCGGGCTCCGCCACGGTCAGCACCAGCGGCCTCGAACGAACAGATTCACGCTAGCCCCATCCGTTGCCCCATCCGTTGCCCCATCCGGTGCCCGAACCCGTGCCGGAACCAGCGCAAGAAAAGGACACCATGTCGCTCACCACCGAACAGACCGAGTGGTTCTCGCAGACCTTCGCCCAGCTCGTCGCCAACGTCGAGCAGGCGATCCTGGGCAAGCCCGAGATCGTCCGGCTGGCATTCGTCGCCCTCCTCGCCGAGGGGCACCTCCTCCTGGAGGACTACCCCGGGACCGGCAAGACGTCGCTGGCACGCGCGATCGCGCAGACGATCCAGGGCGACCACCACCGGATCCAGTTCACGCCCGACCTGCTGCCGAGCGACGTGACCGGCGTGACGATCTTCGACCAGCGCTCGCAGGAGTTCGAGTTCCACAAGGGTCCGATCTTCTCGAACGTGGTTCTCGCCGACGAGATCAACCGGGCCTCGCCCAAGACGCAGTCGGCGTTGCTGGAGGTCATGGAGGAGAACCAGGTCACCGTGGACGGCATCACCCACGCGGTCGGCCAGCCGTTCATCGTGATCGCCACCCAGAACCCCATCGAGCAGGCCGGCACCTACCGGCTCCCGGAGGCGCAGCTCGACCGCTTCCTGATCAAGACGTCGCTCGGCTACCCGGACCACGAGAACACCGTCCGGATCCTCGTGAACGCACCCAAGGGCAAGGCCGCGGCGGTGGTCAGCCCGATCATCACCGGCGACAACGTCCTCGCCATGATCCAGCTCGCCCAGCAGGTCCACGTCGAGCCCGCGGTCATCGAGTACATCTCGAGCATCACCGAGGCCACCCGTGAAGCACCCGAGGTCGTCCTCGGCACCAGCGTCCGCGCCGGACTCGCCCTGATGCGGGCCTCCCGGGCCTGGGCGGCGTCGTACGGCCGCAACTACGTCGTCCCCGACGACGTGAAGACCCTGGCCGTTCCCGTCCTCGCGCACCGGATGGTCCTCGACCCCGAGGAGGACTTCCGGGGTACGACGGCCGAGGACGTCGTACGACGTGTCCTCGAGCGCGTGTCGGTGCCGCTGGAGCCGGTTGGTCGTTGAGTCGATGAGTCCCCGCTCGTGGGTGGCCGGCGCGCGCCGTTCGCTCTCCGATCTCTCCCGTCGCCGCCAGGCGGTCGCGGGCGCCGTACGCGACGGCATGGTCGAGCGCACCCGGAAGGTGCGCGAGGTGGCCCGGCCCGTGACCGAGACGGTCACCGCCGCGGGCTGGATCGTCGCGCTGCTGGCGATCGCGCTGGTCGTCGCCGGGCCGTTGCTGCGCTGGCGCGAGCTGGTGATCGGCGGGATCTTCCTGATCGCGGTGCTGCTCCTCGCCATCTTCTTCGTGGTCGGGCGCCAGCCACTGGTGGCGCGCCTGGACCTCGCGCGCGAGCGGGTGATCGTGGGGGAGCGGGCCAACGGCTACCTGTCGCTGACCAATCCGACGCAGCGGCGCTCACGCTCGCTCGTCGTCGAGTTCCCGGTCGGCGCAGGTCGCGCTGCCTTCGAGCTCCCGGCGCTGGCGCCGGGCGCGATGCACGAGGAGCTCTTCGCCATCCCGACCGCCCATCGGGCCGTGCTCGATGTCGGCCCGGTCGTGGCGGTGCGTTCCGATCCGCTCGGGCTGCTGCGCCGCGAGCGGCACCTCAACCGGATGGACACCCTCTACGTCCACCCGAAGACGCTGCGGGTGGACGGGTCGGCCGCCGGCCTGGTGCGCGACCTCGAGGGCCGCACCGTCCCGAAGATCTCGGACAACGACGTCTCCTTCCACGCGCTGCGCGGCTACGTCCCCGGCGACGACCGCCGCCACATCCACTGGAAGTCCAGCGCCAAGACCGGCACCCTCATGGTCCGCCAGTTCGAGGAGACCCGCCGCTCGCACCTGCTCACGATGGTGAGCTCGCGGCTGGAGGACTACGCCAACGACGACGAGTTCGAGATGGCGATCTCGGTCGCCGGCTCGCTCGGGACGCAGGCGCTCGCCGACGGCCAGCAGCTCAGCGCCGTGTCCTCCCACGGGACGCTGCCCTCGGGAGGCGCGCAGCGGTTCCTCGACGGGCTGTCCGGACTCGCCTACGACTGGAAGGCCGGCCGACTGGTCGACGTCTCCCGTCGCCTCAGCGGTGACGGGCTCTCCGCGAGCGTGATGGTGCTGTGCGTCGGCTCCGGCGTGACCATCACCGACCTGCGCCGCGCCCGCCAGTACCTGCCCGTCGACACCCGGGTGATCGCGATGCGCTGCCTCGTCGGCCAGGAGCCGTCGGTGCGGTGGCTCGGTGACCTCGCGGTCGCGACGGTCGGGCGGCTCGAAGAGCTCGGCGTCGCCGTACGACGGGTCTCCGCATGATTACCCCACGAAGCTTTTCTCCTCCGCTTCGCTCCTCCGAAAACTTCGCGGGGACCCCATCATGAGTACCCCCACCTTCCCTCCGCCTGCGGCACCCCCGCCGCACCCGCCGCACCCCGCCGGGCCGCGCGTCCGCGAGGGCGACGACCTCAGCAGCAGTGGTCCGATGCTGCTCGTCGCCGAGGGTCGCCGGCGCGGCGCCATGCCGTCGTGGCGGCTGGCCGTCATCGACGCGCTCCTCGTCGTCGGCCTTGGGACGCTGTGTGCCTGGTCCCTGGGCGAGGTCTACCTCGGCAGCCGCTGGCTGGCCGCCGTCGTGATCGGACTCGTCCTGGGTGTCGCCATCGCCTGGCTCGGCGCCCGCTGGCGCTGGGGTCCGTGGGTCACCGCGATCGTCACCGTCGCCGCGTACCTCGCGGTCGGTTCCGGGGTCGCCTTGCCGACGCGGGCCCGCAACGGCGTGATCCCGACGGCCGACTCGCTGCGCGACCTGGTCATCGGCCTGGCGCACTCCTGGCGTGAGTCCCTGACCCTTCCGGCGCCGCTCGGTGAGAACGGCGTCGTGCTGATCGTGCCGCTGGTGATCGGCCTGGGCGGCGGACTGCTCGCCGCCGTGCTCCTGTGGCGGTCGCGGTGGCCGGGACTGGCCGGCCTGGTCCTCGTCCTGGTGCTGCTGATGTCCGCGGCCTTCGGCGACATCCAGGCCGAGGCAGTGCTGACCCGCGGCCTCGCCCTCGCCGCGGTCGGTGTGGTCTGGCTGCGCTGGCGCTCGCTGCGCAACGTCCGGGCTCGATGGGGGCGCCGGATCCTCTCGACGCTGGTCGTCGTCGGCCTCGCGGGCGGTGTCGCCACCGGTCTCGCCGCCCTGTCCGACCCGGGTGGCAACCGGGTCGTGCTGCGCGACCACGTGGACACCCCGTTCGACCCGCGTGACTACCCGAGCCCGCTGTCGAAGTTCCGGGCGTACAAGAAGGGCGACGGGAAGACCGCCCAGCTGTTCACCGTCGACGGCCTCGAGAGCGGCACCCTGGTGCGGCTCGCGGTCATGGACTACTACGACGGCATCGTGTGGAACGTGTCCGGCGGTCCGGGCTCGCCCCACGACTCCGGCACCTTCCGGCGCCTGCGGAACGATCCGGACGCCAACCTCAAGGCAACGACCCGCGGCACGATCACCATCGACGGCTACACCGGCGTGTGGGTGCCCAGCATCGGGGAGACCCTGTCCATGACGCCGGTCAAGGACGGCCGCACCGACGGCGACGCGGCCAGCGAGCTGGTCATCAACCGGCAGACCGGGACGGTCGCCCAGATCGGCGGCGTCCAACCGGGCACGACGTTCCAGGTCGAGGCCGCCGTGGAGCCGCAGGTCGTCGACGAGCAGGTCACGCTCCTGGGTGCGGACGCCTCGGTGTCGTTGCCGGTGGCGAAGGTCGTGCCCGAGGAGCTGAGGGACCGGGTCCAGCGCTGGCAGACCGAAGCAGGCTTCGGCGGCGGGCCGGCGGGCCCGATCGCGCTGTTCCTGCGCGACGCCTTCCGCGAGCACGGGTACTACTCCGATGGCGAGGACGACTACGTCCCGGCCGGGCACGGCGCGAGCCGCCTGGCGGTGCTGGCCAAGACACCGACACCGGCCGGCAACGCCGAGCAGTACGCCGCCGCGATGGCCCTCATCGGCCAGGAGATGGGCCTCCCGATCCGGGTGGTCATCGGCTTCAAGGTGCCGCCGGGTGGGGGAGCGGTCCGTGGTGAGCACATGACGGCGTGGACCGAGGTCAAGCTCAAGGACGTCGGCTGGGTGGCGTTCGAGCCCACCCCGCAGGAGAACAAGAAGCTGCGCCGGCCCAACGACGACCCCAACGAGGAGCCGCAGCCGCAGGTCCTCCAGCCGCCCCGCGTCCCGGGCGAGCCCAAGGAGGCGAGCGACAACCTGCAGCAGGGCGACGGCAAGCGCGACGGGGTCGACATCCTCGAGGTGCTCGGTACCGTCCTCGCGATCCTGTTCAACGTCGGCAAGGTCGCGCTGCTCCTCTCACCACTGTGGGGCGTGCTGCTCTTCAAGTTCCTGCGCCGCCGCAAGCGCAGGAGGTCGGCCGACCCGACGGTCCGCCTGACGGGCGCGTGGCGGGAGCTGGCGGACCGGATGCGCGACCTCGGTGTCCGGCCGACGCCGGGAGCCACCCGTCGCGAGAGTGCCTACGCCGCTGCCGGCCGGTACGACGCCGTACCCGTCGTGTCGCTGGCCCACACCGCCGACCGCCACGTCTACGGCGACGGTGAGCCGAGCCTCGAGGAGGCCAGCGCCTACTGGGCTGACGTGGGCACGGCGCTCAAGCGGATCCGCAAGGCGACGCCCTGGTGGCGCCGGATCGCGGCCCGCTTCTCGCTGGCCTCGGTGCCGTGGCGTGCCGGCCGGGACCGGATCGGTGCGCGGGTCCGGAGATTCGGTCGGCGCCTGTGGCACCTCGGGCCGGTGGCCCGCGTCCGCTCCGCCCCGCGCCGCATTGCTCGGCGGACGCGGCGGAATGGTAATTTGCGGCGCAAGCCGTGACAGTCGTCAGCGGCCACACAGGGATCTCGGGAGTGGGAAAAATGGCAGTTCGTCGTTGGGCAAGCGCGGGCGCTGCCGGACTCCTGGCGCTGGGCCTGGGAGTGCACCCCGCACCGGCTCAGGCGGCAGTCGGTGATTCCGACCTGGCTGTCGGAGAGAAGATCGTGCGCGGTGGGAGTGTTGCCGACTGCCCGGCGGCGATCTCCGGCGCCGGACCATCGACGCGGTCGATTCCGGCTGACGGCGCGTGGCGCACCCAGAACCTGGACCGCTCCGGGGTCCTGGGCTCCAGCAAGGTCCGTGGCATCGCGGTCAGCCGCGGCAAGGTCACGACGGATTCTCGCGGTGCTTCCCGCGTCGACGTGAGCATCTCCAACGCCGTCTCCCTGACGCCGTCCGGCGCATCGCCGTGCAGCATCAGCTACGCCACCAACGGCAGCACGGCGGCGTTCGATGTCGCCGTCACGAAGAAGTCCTGGCTCGTCCTCGGGGGCACCGTCCGTGGGCGGGGCGAGGTCATCGGCTCCCTGGAGGCTCAGCGCATGGACGGATCCGGTCGCGTTGCGATCGCTCCGGGCAGGTCGGCGACGGTTCTGGTTCCGTCCGGGTGGTATGCCATGGGCGCGCAGGCCGGCTCAAGGACCAACGTCCCGCCCGGCTCGACCGCGCCGACGCAGTCCACCTCGATCTTCGAGGGCTTCGCGGCGATCATTCCGGTCGGCACCCGTCGGTCACTGTCCGGCAACGGGCTCGGCTACGTCTCGGTCGACCACCGCGACTGCACCCTGAACCGGGTCCGGCTCCCGTTCACCAGCCGCGCGCGGACCGCAGCGGCCAAGATCACGCTGTACGTGAACGGCGTGCGCCGGGCGGTCCTGACCGGGAGCGGGCTGCAGCGGACGTCGTACACGCTGACCGGGATCGACCCGGCCTCGACGGGCGCCGTCAAGGCGGTCATCCGCACCAAGTCGGGCAGCACCCTGACCGTGAGCTCGACCTCCTGGGCCTGTCGCTGACCCTGGATGTTGCCTGGGCGTTCACCGGGCGCCGTAGGTGATCTGCATCGCTCAGCCTTGCCGTTGATCGCGGTGGGAGGTCATACTCTCCAAAACTAGAACTTGTTCTATATTTGGGGGTTTGGGCAGGGTGTACGACTTCGAAGGTGACCACGGTGCAGGGGGCGCCGGCGGATCGGGCGCGCCGCATCGGGCGCTGCTCCTGCTCGAGCTCCCGCGCTGGACGGTGGAGTACGGCTCCTCGCGACTGATCGACCTCGCCGCCGGCGTGCTGCCGGACCGTGACCTCGGCCAGGGCAGGCCCGTGCTGGTCCTGCCCGGGTTCTCGGCCCACGACAAGCTCACCGGCCGGCTCCGGGCTCACCTCGCGCAGCGCGGCTGGAACGTCCACGGTTGGGGCCTGGGCACCAACCACGGCCTCACCGACAGGATCGTCACCGGCCTGCCGAAGCGGTTCGCCGACATCGCGAGCCGCTACGACGAGCCGGTGAGCATCGTCGGGTGGAGCTTCGGTGGCGTGCTGGCCCGCTGGCTGGCGCACGAGAACCCGGACCAGGTGCGGCAGGTCGTCTGCCTCGGTTCGCCCTGGCGGGCCGAGGGCGAGCGCACCCGCGCCACCGGCATGTTCGAGAAGTCGAAGGACAAGCACGGCATCGCCCCGAACGCCCGCGCGATCATCGACCAGCTCCGGGGCCCGGTGCCGGTGCCGCTGACCGCCGTGTGGTCGAAGACCGACGGCATCGTGCCGTGGCAGGGCTGCACCGTGGATCCCTCGACCGATCCGATCGCCGAGAACGTCGAGGTGCTCAGCAGCCACGTCGGCATGGTCGCCAACCCGCTGGTGCTCGCCACGGTGGTCGACCGGCTACGCCAGGACCCCGCGCAGTGGAAGTCGGCGCAGGGGGAGCCGGCGTCATGAGCGAGCGGAGCGCGCTGGACGGGCGCGACCCGTCGTACGTCGCCACCGTGCTGCCGGCACTCAAGCTGGCGATGAAGGCCTACTTCCGCTCGAGCGTGCGCGGCATGGAGAAGGTCCCCGAGGGCGGTGCGCTCATCGTCGGCAACCACTCCGGCGGCCTGATGCCGATGGACGTCCCGATCATCGCGGTGGCCTTCGCGGACGCGTTCGGCGCCGAGCGCCCGCTGTACTGCCTGGCCCACGACATGCTCTTCACCGGGGTGGCCGGCCCGGTCATGCGGAAGTTCGGGTTCGTCAACGCCACCCGCGAGACGGCGCACGAGATCCTCACCTCCGGCGGAGTCACCATCGTCTTCCCCGGCGGTGACTACGACACCTTCCGCCCGACCCGCCGGGCCAACGTCGTCGACTTCAACGGACGCACTGGCTACCTCCGCACCGCGCTCAACGCCGGCGTCCCGGTCGTGCCGGTGGTCTCGATCGGTGGCCAGGAATCCCAGTTCTTCCTCACCCGCGGGGAATGGATCGGACGCCACTCGCCGCTGCGCAAGATCATGCGGACCGAGCTCTTCCCCATCGGAGTGGGCTTCCCGTTCGGTCTCGTGCCGGCGCCGCTCAACTTCCCGCTGCCCACCAAGATCACCACCCGGGTGCTCGACCCGATCGACATCGAGGCCGAGTTCGGCCCCGAACCCGACCTGGTCGAGGTCGACCGCGTCGTGCGTGACCGGATGCAGGACGCGCTCGTCGCCCTGGCGGCCAAGCGGCGCTTCCCGGTGCTGGGATGACCCCGGTGACCAGCATGCTCCGACGACTGCGCACCCAGTTGTGGGTCTTCAGGATGCTCGTCAGCAGCCGGATGCTGGTGCCGATGAGCCCGGCGAAGTACGTCCGGCTGGTCCGGGTCCTGCGTGAGCAGGGCACCAATGCGACGACCAGCTTCGCCCTCGCCGCCGTACGACGCCCGAAGGGCCCGGCGCTGATCGACGAGCGCGGCACGCTGAGCTGGCAGGACCTCCAGGACCGCTCGGCGGCACTGGCAGCGGGCCTGCTGGCGGTCGCAGGGGGCCCTGTCGAGACCGTGGCCATCCTGTGCCGCAACCACCGCGGCTTCGTCGACGCACTGCTCGCCAACTCCCGTCTCGGTGGCAGCGCGCTGCTGCTCAACACCGGTTTCTCCGGCCCGCAGCTGGCGGACGTCCTCGAGCGTGAGGGTGCCCGGGTGATCCTCTACGACGAGGAGTTCGCCGACGTCGTCGCCGACGCACGTTCGCGGATCGACGGACTCATCGAGGTCCTCGGCTGGACCGAATCACCTGTCTCCACGGGGGTCCTGAGCATCGAGGGCCTGATCGACAGCAGCGCCGGCCAGACGCCGCCGAAGCCCGCGACGCGCGGCCGGGTCGTGCTCCTCACCTCCGGCACGACGGGCACCCCGAAGGGTGCGCGACGCAGCGGCGGGGGAGCCGACGAGCTCGCCGGCATGCTCGAGCTGATCCCGTGGCGCGGCGGCGAGACCGCTGTCGTCGCTGCCCCGATGTTCCATGCCTGGGGCTTCGGGCAGCTGGTCATCGCGGCCACGATGTCCTGCACCGTCGTCACCCGCCGCAAGTTCGACCCCGAGGCCACGCTGGCCCTGGTCGACCAGCACCGGGCGACCGCGCTGAGCGTGGTGCCGGTGATGCTGGAGCGGATCATGGACCTGCCTGCGGCGGTCCTCGACAAGTACTCGTTGCCGACCCTCCGCTTCGTCTCGGCGAGCGGCTCGCGGATGCGCCCGCAGTCGGTGCTGGCGTTCATGGACCGGTTCGGGGACGTCGTGCACAACAGCTACAACGCGACCGAGGCCGGCCAGATCAGCGTGGCGCAGCCGGCCGACCTGCGGCACGCGCCCGACACGGCAGGCAAGCCGGTGCGAGGCACCCTGCTGCGGGTCATCGATGACCAGGGCCGTGACGTGGCCACCGACGTGGTCGGCCGGATCCTGGTCCGCGGCGCCTCGCCCTTCGACGGCTACACGGCCGGCGCGGAGAAGGACTTCATCGACGGCTACATGGTCAGCGGCGACGTCGGCCGCCTCGACGCCGAGGGCCGGCTCTACGTCGTCGGTCGCGACGACGACATGATCGTGTCGGGCGGCGAGAACGTCTATCCGATCGAGGTCGAGAAGGTCCTCGGCGCGCATCCCGCGGTGCGGGAGGTCGTGGTCGTCGGAGTGGACGACGAGGCCTTCGGCCAGCGCCTGGTGGCCTACGTCGCGCTCGCCGACAGCGTCAACGACCCCGTCACCGGCGACGACCTCAAGGCCCACGTGCGCTCGCAGCTGGCCGGCTACAAGGTGCCGCGCGAGGTGGTGCAGTTGGACGCGCTGCCGCGGAACGCGTCGGGCAAGATCATGGTCCGCGACCTGCCGGCGGCGACCCGATGAGCACCCGTCCGGTCCGGCCGGCCATCGAGCGGATGACGGGCATCGACGCCGGTTTCCTCTACATGGAGACCCCGTCGGTGCACATGCACACGCTCAAGATCGCGATCCTCGACGCCGACGAGAGCCTGACCTACGACTCCTTCGTCGCCGGCATGCTGGCCCGCCTCAAGAGACTGCCGCCACTGCGCCGCCGCGTCGTCGAGGTGCCGTTCGGCCTCAACCACCCGGTGTGGGTGACCCAGAAACGGATCGACGTGCCGCACCACATCCGCCGCCACCGCATCGGCGGGGACGGCAGCATGCGGGACCTCGAGCGGCTGATCGGGATGATCGCCAGCACCCCGCTGCACCGTGATCGTCCGCTGTGGGAGCTGCACTACTGCGAGGGACTCGAGGGCGACAAGGTCGCCGTGGTCGGCAAGATGCACCACGCGCTGGCCGACGGCGCGGCGGCCAACGCGCTGCTCGCCAACGTCACGGACGTCCGGTCCGCTGCTGCACCCGAGGCGGTGCAGGAGGAGTACGCCACGACCGACCGGCTGCCCAGCCGGGTCAACCTGGTCCGGCACGCGTGGGCCGACGCCGCCCAGCAGATCACCACGATCCCCGGGCTGCTGCTGCGCACCCTGCTCGGCATCCTCGGTGTGCTGCGCGAGCGTCGCGCGGGAGCCAGGACGCCGGTGCCGGTGCTGCACGCCCCGCGGGTCTCGTTCAACGGGGCCCTCACTCCGCTGCGGTCCTTCGCGACCGTGACGCTGCCGCTGGCCGAGTTCAAGCGGATCCGGGTGCAGCATGAAGGCGTCACCCTCAACGACGTCGTCCTGGCCACGGTCTCCGGAGCACTGCGCCGGTGGATGGCCGACCACGACGAGCGTCCCTCGTCCTCACTCCTGGCCGGCGTGCCGGTCAGCGCCGACGAGCGCGACGCCGTACCCCGCCTGGGCGGCAATCGCGTCTCCAACCTCTTCACGACGCTGGCCACCGACGTCGACGACCCGGTCGCCCGCCTCCGCAAGATCTCCGAGACGACCTCGGCCGCCAAGCGGATCCAGGCCCGGCTCGGCACGACGATCCTCGCCGACTGGTCGCAGTTCACCCCGCCGCGGCCGTTCGCTGCCCTGGTGGGCGCCTACTCGCGACTGCGTGCCGCCTCGTGGCATCCCGCCGCCTTCTCGGCGATCGTGTCGAACGTGCCCGGTCCCCGGGAACCCGCCACCGTCGGCGGCGCCCGGCTCGCCGACCTGTTCAGCGTCGGCCCGCTCGTCGACGGCATCGGCCTCAACGTCACCGTCTGGTCCTACGTCGACCGGATGAACTTCTCGCTGCTCGCCTGCCCGGACCTGCTTCCGGACGTGCAGGTGCTGGCGTCGTACTTCCCCGCGGCGCTGGCCGAGCTCGACCTCGCGCCCGTCGCGCGGACCAAGACCCGTCGAAGGAAGATTTCTTGACCACCCGAGTGATGAAGTCCGCCGGACGACACGCGTTGCGCGGCTCGTACGTCACCGCCCGCGCCGGCGGCAAGGTCGCCGTGTACGGCGTCCGGACCGGCATCCGTCGCACGCAGCGGTTCCCGGCGCTGCCGGACCTGCCCGAGGGCCGCTTCCTGGACCTGCCCGGACGGGGCGAGGTCTTCGTCGTCGACACCGGCGCGCCCCACCCGGGTGCTCCGACGCTGCTGCTGTTCCACGGGCTGGCCACGACGTCGTACCTCACCTGGTTCAGCACGCTGGACCAGCTGCGGGGGAGCCACCGCATCGTGATGCTCGACCAGCGCTGGCACGGGCGGGGCATCGTCTCGGAGCGGTTCTCGCTCGAGGAGTGTGTCGACGACGCGGCAGCCGTGCTCGACGCGCTGGGGATCCCGGCGGTCGTCGCGGTCGGCTACTCGATGGGTGGCGCGCTGGCGCAGATGTTCTGGCGCAGGCACGGCGCGCGCACGGCAGGGCTCGTGCTCGCCTCGACCTCGGCGTGCTGGAACGCCAACCGGGGGGACGCGATGTTCTACCCGGTGCTCGGCGCGGCCAACGACAGGTTCCGTGACCGCTACCGCGCGCGCGTGGGCGAGGTCCGCGCCTCCCTGTCCGAGCCGGAGCCGGCTGGACGGGAGATGTCGACCTGGGCGTGGCGGGAGTTCCGCAGCACGAGCGCCTGGGCGCTGCCGGAGGTGCTCGGCGTGCTGGGCAGCTTCGACGCCCGCCCGTGGCTCGGGGAGATCGACGTACCGACCGCCGTGGTCGTCACCGCCCGCGACCACGCCATTGCGACCGCGCGTCAGCGCGCGCTGGCGGCAGCGATCCCGGATGCCGCCGTCTTCGAGGCGCCCGGTGGGCACGCCTCGGTCGTGTTCGACGTCGAGCGGTGGCGCCCGGTGTTCCTGCAGGCCGTTGCCGACGTGGTGGCTCGTCTCGCTGGTTGAGGTGCGAGGAGCGCCAGCGACGAGCCTCGAAACCAGTTGAGCCGGTGCTGGAAGTGAGCTGCTACCCCTGGTGGACGTAGCTGTCGAGCTGGTCGCGCTCGAACTGCAGCTGGTCGATCTTGTGCTTGACCATGTCGCCGATGCTGACGATGCCGACCACCTGGCCGTCGGAGGTGACCGGGATGTGCCGGAACCGGCCCTCGGTCATGATCTTCATGACGGCGTCGAGCTCGTCCTCGGGCGAGCAGGTCTTCACCTGCGGCGTCATGATGGAGGACACCACGGCATTGATGACCGTGCCGTCGGTGTGCAGCGTGCGTACGACGTCCCGCTCGGACACGATGCCGTCGAGGGAGGTGCCGTCGGCACTCACCACCACGGCGCCGATGTTGTTCTCCGAGAGGGTCGCGAGCAATTCGCGTACGCCCGCGTCGGGGCGGATGGAGACCACGTCACGGAGTGACTTCGACTGGAGCACGTCGCTGATGCGCATGTGACCCACGCTACTCGTCAGCGGTCGGGCTCGTCACGGTCTTCGTCAGTGAGACGGTGCCGATGTGCCCGGAGGTCGGACACGCTGCCCGGCCCGGAGCGCGGCCAGTCGGGGTCGGTGCCCTCGTCGGTCACGCTCCCGAGGAACGACAGCGCCGCCTCGTGGAGGTGTCCGTTGCTGGCCAGGGCGTTGCCGCCCCACGGCCCGTCGGCGCCGTCCAGCGACGTGAACCGGCCGCCGGCCTCGCGCACGATGATGTCGAGCGCGGCCATGTCGTAGACCTCGAGCTCGGGCTCGGCGGCGATGTCGACGGCGCCCTCGGCGAGCAGCATGTAGGACCAGAAGTCGCCGTACGCCCGCGTGCGCCACACGCGGCGCATCAGCGTGAGCAGGTCGTCGCCGATGCCGCGGTCCTCCCAGCCGGTGATCGAGGAGTACGACAGCGACGCGTCCTCGAGGCGGCGGATGTCGGAGACGCGGCACTCGGTCGCCTTCATCAGGCCCTTGCCGGTCCAGGCGCCGTTGCCGGTCGAGGCCCACCAGCGGCGCTGGAGGGCCGGCGCCGAGACGACGCCCAGGACGACCTCGTCGTCGACGACGAGCGAGATCAGCGTTGCCCAGACGGGGACGCCGCGGACGAAGTTCTTGGTGCCGTCGATCGGGTCGATGATCCAGCGCCGCTGCGAATGGCCCGAGGTGCCCTGCTCCTCGCCGGTGATCGCGTCCCGGCTGCGTGCCTTGGAGAGGGTACGACGGATGGACTCCTCGACGGCCTGGTCGGCGTCGGTCACGGGGGTGAGGTCGGGCTTGCTCATCACGTGCAGGTCCAGTGCGCGGAACCGGGCCATGGTGAGCGAGTCCGCGTCGTCGGCGAGCAGGTGCGCCAGTCGCAGGTCGTCGGTGTAATCAGGGGCGGCCACAGGGGCACCCTACGGCGTGGGTCTGGATCCGCTCCCGTGTGGTGGTGCACTCTTCAACCATGGAGATCAACGGCGTCCCCCTGCACCCGCTCGTCGTCCATTCCGCCGTCGTGTTCACACCGCTCGCGGTGCTGGCGGCCCTGGCCTACGCAGTTCCGTCCTGGCGGGACCGCCTGCGCTGGCCACTGGTGGTCCTGGCGGCCATCTCGTTCGTCAGCATCTGGGTCGCCTTCTTCTCCGGCGAGGACCTTCGCGACGAGCGGTTCGGCCAGGTGACCGGACCCCTGGCCGAGCGGATCGAGGACCACGAGGAGTGGGCCGGCAAGCTCCGCATCGGCGTCACCGTGTTCGCCGTACTCGCCTTCGTGGCGGCCTGGTTCCACACCCGCACGGGTGCCGTCCGCACCGCCCTGGCCGCACTGACGGTCCTGGCCGCCCTCGCCACCGGCGTACTGGTCTTCCTCACCGGTGACGCCGGCGCCCAGGCCACGTGGAAGATCGACGGCTAGCGCGAGTTGGGGCTTGTCACCCTCGACTTGGGGTTTCTGTACGTCGACGCGGTCGACAAGTCACAACTCGGCGGTGACAAACCCCAACTCGCGGTCAGTAGTCGGTCACGGACCGGGCGGCGAGCAGTCGCCGGAACGACGTCACCCGGTCGGGGTCGGCCGCACCGTCGGTGACCGCGACGTCCAGCCCGCACTCGGGCTCGTCCTCGCCGTGGGTGCACCCACGGGGGCAGTCCTCGGTCATCTCGTCGAGGTCGGGGAACGCCTCGATCAGCGTCTCGGGCTTCACGTGCGCCAGGCCGAACGACCGGATGCCGGGGGTGTCGATGATCCAGCCGCCCGCGGCCCAGTCGTCGGGGAGCGGCAGCAGGACGGCCGACGTCGACGTGTGGCGGCCGCGGCCGGTGACGGCGTTGACGTGGCCGATCTTCCGCTTCGCGTCCGGCACCAGGGCGTTGACCAGGGTCGACTTGCCGACGCCGCTGTGGCCGACCAGCACGCTGACCTCGCCGGCCAGGCGTTCCTGGACGGCCTCCAGGCCGAGGATGCTGCGGTCCGGTCCACGCTGGGTGACCACCCAGGGCACGCCGAGCGAGCGGTACGTCGAGAGCAGCACCTCGGGGTCGGCCAGGTCGGACTTGGTGAGACAGAGCAACGGCGACAGCCCGGCGTCGTACGCCGCCACGAGGGCGCGGTCGATGAGGCCGGTGCGCGGCTCGGGGTCGGCGAGCGCGGTGACGACCACCAGCTGGGTCGCATTGGAGACCAGGACGCGCTCGACGGGGTCGTCGTCGTCCGCCGTACGACGAAGGACGGTCGAGCGCGGAGTGACCTCCACGATCCGGGCCAGTGAGCCGTCGTCGCCGGAGACGTCACCGACCACGCGCACGCGGTCACCGGTGACGACGCCCTTGCGGCCGAGCGGGCGGGCCTTCATCGCCGTCACGACCGCGTCGCCGATCAGCAGCGTGTAGCGGCCGCGGTCGACGGTGACGACCACTCCGTCGACGGCGTCGTCGTGGGCGGGGCGGTCCTTGGTGCGGGGGCGGGTGCGCTTCCGGGGACGTTCGTAGTGCTCGACGTCGTGGTCGGTGTAGCGCGCCATCAGACCGGGCCGGGTGAGAAGAGGCCGGACCAGAAGGCCGCGAAGTCGGGGAAGGTCTTGCTGGTCGTGGAGACGTTCTCGACGAGCACGCCGGGCACGGCCGCACCGATGATCACGCCGGCGTGCGCCATCCGGTGGTCGGCGTACGTGTGGAACACGCCGCCCGACAGGGGAGCGGGCTTGATGGACAACCCGTCGGGGTGCTCGACGACGGCCGCGCCCAGGGCGCCGAGCTCAGCGGCCAGGGCCGCGAGCCGGTCCGTCTCGTGGCCGCGGATGTGGGCGATGCCGGTCAGGTGCGACGGCGTCGACGCCAGTGCGCAGAGCGCGGCGATGGCCGGGGCGAGCTCGCCGACGTCGTGCAGGTCCGCCTCGAGGCCGAGCAGGCCGTGGTGGCCGTCCGCGGGCCCCGTCACGGTCAGCCCGTCGTCGCCGAGCCCGACGTGGCAGCCCATCCGGGCGAGCAGGTCACGCAGTGCGTCGCCTGCCTGCGTGGTCGATCGCGGCCAGTCCCGCACCGTCACAGCGCCACCGGACACGGCGGCCAGCGCAAGGAAGGGCGCAGCGTTCGACAGGTCGGGCTCGATCGCCTCGTCGTGCGCTGCGATCGGACCGGGGGCGACTGCCCAGCGGTTCGCGTCGCTGTCGTCCACGGCGACACCGCGGTCGCGGAGCATCGCGATCGTCATCTCGATGTGGGGGAGCGAGGGGATCGGCTTCCCGTCGTGGCGTACGTCGACGCCCGCATCGAACCGCGCGCCCGCCAGCAGCAGCGCGGAGACGAACTGCGAGGACGCCGACGCGTCGATGACGACCGTGCCGCCGGGGACCGTGCCGGTGCCCGCGATCGTGAACGGCAATGCACCGGGCGTGCCCACGGACGAGTCGATGGAGATGCCGAGCGCGGAGAGCGCGGAGAGCACTTCTCCCACGGGCCGGTTGCGCATGTGGGCGTCGCCGTCGAACGCGACCTCACCCCGCACCAGTCCGGCCACCGGGGGCACGAAGCGCATGACGGTCCCGGCGAGACCGCAGTCCACAGCGGCGTGGTCGCCCGGCACCGATCCGTCGAGCGGCGTCACCACCCAGTCCTCACCCGAGGTGTCGACCGAGGCGCCCACGGAGGTCAGCGCCTGCGCCATCAGCAGGGTGTCGCGCGAGCGCAGCGCCCGTCGTACGACGGAGGGGCCGTCGGCCAGCGCAGCCAGGATGAGGGCGCGGTTGGTGAGCGACTTGCTCCCGGGCAGCGCGACCGCGGCGTGGAGCGGCCCGGTGACAGTAGGAGCGGGCCAGGGGTCGATCGGGGCTGAGGAACTCATGTCCCTCGCAGTCTAGTGAACCCTGGCCTTCACCTTCGACGTCACCAGCGCGGCTTCGCGGCGCGCATCGTGGGCAGCGTGCTGCGCGCGCCACGCCAGGCCGGGCTTGCCCGCCGTGTCGAAGGCAGCGATCAGCAGGCCACCGGCCAGCGACGCGTTCCGGGTGAACTGGACGATCTGCGCCTTGCGGTCCGCAGGATCGGCCGTCTCCCAGAACCGCAGGTGGGCGGCGGTCGACGGCACCAGCGTCGCGCCGAGCACGGCCGCGGAGAGGCGCGGCATCCTTCCCGTGGCGAGCGCGAGTCCCGCGGCCAGCTGGACGGCGCCACTGATCCGCACCCACGTCGTCGGATCGGTCGGCACGTGCACGGAGTCCGGCGTCGCGTTGTCGAGGGCAGGCGCCAACATGTCCGCGAGAGGGGCGACGTCCTTGGCGCGCGTGGGCGCGTCCTTGAGGTCTTGTGCTCCGTTGGCGAGGAAGTACGACGACAGGAGCGGGCGGGCGATCAATCTGCTGAGAGCCATGACCAGGCAGTACCCGGCCGCCTCCGGTCCAGACGGATGGCAGCCGGATAGATTGACCCGCATGTGCGGGCGCTACGCCTCCAGCCGCAGTCCGGAGGACCTGGTCGAGGAGTTCGAGGTGCTCGACCCGCGCCTCGAGCGTGCGGTCGTGCCACCGTCGTGGAACGTCGCGCCGACCGACGAGGTCTACGCCGTCATGGAGCGGACGCCGCGCACCGACGACGACCCCGACCGGCAGGGCGATCCGGTCCGTCAGCTTCGCGCGCTGCGCTGGGGCCTGGTGCCGTCGTGGGCGAAGGACGAGAAGATCGGCAGCCGGATGATCAATGCGCGGATGGAGACGGTGGCCGAGAAGCCCGCCTTCCGCAAGGCGTTCGCGTCGAGGCGCTGCATCCTGCCGGCCGACGGCTACTACGAGTGGTACGTCCTCGATCAGCCCGACGCGAAGGGGAAGCCGCAGAAGCAGCCCTTCTTCATCCGTCCCGATGACGGCGGGGTCCTGGCCATGGCGGGCCTCTACGAGATCTGGCGCGACCCGACGAAGCCCGAGGACGCCGAGGACCGGTTCCGCTGGACCTGCACCGTCCTGACCACCGAGGCGACCGACGAGCTGGGCCGGATCCACGACCGGATGCCGCTGCTGGTCGACCGGGCGAGCCGCGCCGAGTGGCTCGATCCGCGGCGCACGGTCGCGGACCTGTCGAGCCTGCTCACCCCGGCGCAGCAGGCCGGCCTGACGGCGTACCCCGTCTCGACGGCCGTCGGCAACGTCCGCAACAACGGCCCCGAGCTCGTGGCGCCGCTGCGGCTCACCGATCCCGCCGACGGCCAGGAGACGCTGCTGTGACCGAGGAACGACTCATCCCGACCGAGTACGGCGAAGGCCGGATCGTGATGCACCGTGCCCGCCGTCCCATGGTGACCCTCCTGCTCAGCCATGGCGCGGGCGGCGGGATCGAGGCCCGCGACCTGGTCGCGCTGGCGACCCAGCTCCCCGGGCAGGGCATCAACGTCGTCCGCTTCGAGCAGCCGTGGCGGCGCGCGGGCAGGAAGGTGGCGACCCCGCCGCCGACCCTCGACGTCGGGCTGCGCGCGGCAGCCAATGCCCTGCGGGTCCGCACGCCCCTGGTGGTCGGTGGCCGCTCGGCCGGCGCCCGCTCGGCTGCGCGTACGGCGCGGGGACTCGGTGCCAGCGGCGTGCTGGCGCTGTCGTTCCCGCTGCACCCGCCGGGCAAGCCCGAGAAGAGCAGGCTCAGCGAGCTCACCGGGGCCCGGGTCCCGATGTTGATCGTGCAGGGGGAGCGCGACCCGATGGGACGACCCGAGGAGTTCCCCGACCCGCTGCCCGCCAATGCCGACCTGGCCGTCGTCCCGGGCGCCGACCACGGGCTCAAGGTGCCGAAGAGCGGCCCGGTCTCCGAGGAGGACGCCATGGCGATCGTGGTCGAGTCCACCCTCGAATGGATCGTCCGCGAGATCGTGGGGAATGCCACCCCGGTCTGAGGCGTTCCGCTCACATGATCGCGACTCTGGAACGCCCGGCCGAGGGCACGGCCGTCGGGCAACCTCTAGGCTGGGGTGCGATGACTGAGACTTCTGATCTGCCTGCCGGCCTCGAGGACGAGGTCGTCGACGTCGCGACCGAGACCCCCGAGGACCGCGCCGCCCGCTTCGAGCGTGACGCGCTGCCGTTCCTCGACCAGTTGTACGGCGCCGCGATGCGGATGACCCGCAATCCCTCCGACGCCGAGGACCTGGTCCAGGAGACGTTCGCGAAGGCGTTCTCCGCGTTCCACCAGTTCCGGCCGGGCACGAACCTCAAGGCGTGGCTCTACCGGATCCTGACCAACACGTTCATCAACACCTACCGGAAGAAGCAGCGCCAGCCGCAGCAGGCGTTCGCCGGCGACACCGGTGACGTCGAGGACTGGCAGCTCGCCCGCGCCGAGTCGCACACGTCCACCGGCCTCAAGTCGGCTGAGATGGAGGCGCTGGAGCACCTCCCCGACAGCCAGGTGAAGGACGCACTGCAGCGCCTGCCGGAGGAGTTCCGGCTCGCGGTCTACCTCGCCGACGTCGAGGGATTCGCCTACAAGGAGATCGCCGAGATCATGGAAACGCCGATCGGGACGGTGATGTCCCGCCTCCACCGCGGCCGTCGCCAGCTCCGCGACATGCTCTCCGACTACGTCCGCACCGGCGGCGACGCTCCGGTCGAGGGAGGTCAGCGATGAACGACGCACACAGCCACGAGCACGCCCACGGGGACGACCCGACCAACGCCGAGTGTGCCGACTTCCTGGAGCGGATCGTCCGGCTGATCGACAACGAGCTCGAGCCCGGTGACTGCACGATCGTGCGCGCGCACATCGACTCCTGCAGCCCCTGTCTGGAGCGCTACGACCTGCAGCGCACGGTCAAGACGCTGGTTGCGCGGTCCTGTGGCGAGACGGCTCCCGAGGAGCTGCGTGCCCGGGTCCGGATCCAGATCCAGGAGATCCAGGTCAAGCTGCAGTGAGGCCCCTCCCGGGGTGACCTGTTCTGCGGCATGATCCGGACATGAAGACCGTCCTCATCACCGGCTGCTCCTCCGGTATCGGTGCTGCGACCGCAGCGCGCCTCGCTGCCCACGGCTGGGACGTGTGGGCCACGGCCCGCCGACCTGAGGTGCTGGGCGAGCTCGAGGCGGCCGGTTGCCACACGCTGGCCCTCGACGTGACCGACGAGGCGTCCATGGTGACCGCCGTCGACACGGTCCTGGACGGTGCCGGCAGGATCGATGCCCTGGTCAACAACGCCGGTTACTCCCAGTCCGGCGCCCTCGAGTCGCTCGACGTCGACGACGTACGACGCCAGTTCGAGACCAACGTCTTCGGCCTGATCCGGCTCACCCAGCTGGTCCTGCCCGCCATGCGCGAACAGGGTTCGGGCCGGGTCGTGAACATCGGCTCGATGGGCGGCAAGCTCACCTTCCCCGGCGGGGGCGCCTACCACGCGAGCAAGTACGCCGTCGAAGCCCTCTCCGACGCGCTGCGCTTCGAGGTCGGCGGCTTCGGCATCAAGGTCGTCCTCATCGAACCCGGCCTGATCACCACCAACTTCGAGGCGGCGGTCGCCGCCGGGATGCCGACCGGCGAGGGCCCGTACGCGAGGTTCAACGAGCTGGTCCAGTCCTCCACCAGCGATGTCTACAACGGTCCGATGGCCAGGTTCGGTGGCCCGCCCGAGGCGGTGGCGAAGGTGATCGAGAAGGCGCTGACCCGGGCCCACCCGAAGCCGCGCTACACCGTGACCATCTCCGCTCCCGCCGCGATGGCCGCCCGCAAGGTGCTGGGGGACCGTGGCTGGGACCTGGCGATGCGCGCGCAGTTCCCGCGCCCGGAGTAGAAACACCAGACCCCCGCGACCACGTCGTGGTCCGGGGGTCCTGGATTGCCTGCTGACGCTTCAGCAGTTGGGGCGCTTGCCGTGGTTCGCGCCCTTCTTGCGGCGGGAGCGGCGCTTGCGTCCGGTCTTGCCCATGGTTCCTCCTGGAGTCGAGATCGACCCAGTGTCTCAGGTCCCTGCTCCAGGACCGCAATCCGGGTCGGGAACTTGTTCTCATTCGCCTGTGGCACCGGCTCCGGCAGTGTTACGGTCCGGCTGCTCCCTCCCACCTTCTCGGGTCCGAGTTCGCGAGGCTCCCATGGTTCCCCAGCACCGTTCACTGCCCCAGCGCGGCCGCAGCCGCTTCGCCGTCGCCGGCCTCGCCCTGGTGGCGTCGCTCGCCGGTGTCGTCGCCAGCGCACCCCCGGCGTCCGCCGCAGGTCCCTGGTACGTGGCGCCGACGGGCGTCAACACCGCGAACTGCACCTCGGCCGCCACGCCCTGCGCGAGCATCACCGGCGTCCTGCTGAAGGCGGCGTTCGTCGCGAACGACACCATCAACGTGGCGCCGGGGAACTACGCGGACCGACCGACGGTCACGAAGCCCGCGAAGATCGTCGGCACCGGACCGGGCGTGGTCATCAACGGCACCGGAAGCGTCACCGTCGGGTGGGCGATGAAGGTCCAGCTGCCCGCAGGGGGAGTGCTGGAGCTCACCAACCTCACGCTGAACGGCGGCAATCACCAGGCCGCCGTCGGTGGTGCCCTTCCGATCGTGTCGGGAACCGTCCGGGCCACGGACGTCTCGATCACCAACAGCAAGTCGATCTCGGGCGGGGCCGTCGGCCTGTCCGCCGGCACGACCCTGGAGATGACCCGGGGCAACATCACCGGGAACACGGCAACGGCAGCCGCGGCCAACCAGGGTTGGGGTGGCGCCGTGTACGTCGCGCCCGGCGGGACGCTCAAGCTGGACGGCACGACCGTCGAGAACAACAAGGCCGTGGGCGGCGCCTTCGGGCTCAGCGGCCTGGCCGGCGCGATCGTCAGCCTGGGCTCGGTGACCGCGACCAACACCACCTTCCGCAACAACGAGGCCAGCGGCACCGGCTCGTTGAGCGGATGGGGCGGCGTGATCTACAACAACGGCACCGCGCTCCAGCTCGACAACTCGGACTTCATCGCCAACAAGGCGGTGATCGGCGGCGCGCTCGTGAACGCCAAGCCCATCACGGCGTCGAACCTGGACTTCACCAACAACGTCGCCGCCGCTGCGGGTGCCATCTACACGACGTTCCCGGTCACGCTCAACGGTGGTTCGCTGACCGGCAACCAGGCCACGGCCAACTTCGGCGGCGGCATCTTCACCTCGGGCACGCCGACCGTGCCGTCCACGCTCGTCCTCGACAGCGTCGACCTGGAGGGCAACACCGCGCCGTCCGGCGGCGGTGCCGTCTACGCGACCGCCAACGTCACCACCACCGTCCGCAACGGCAGCGTCGTCGCCGACAACACCTCGCAGCTGGGCGGTGGCCTCTACAACGCCGGGACCCTGACGGTGCGCGACTCGGAGATCACCAGCAACGACGCGTCGTTCGCGGGTGGCGGAGTCTTCAACGGCTCGACCGTCGCCGCGGACCGGCCGCAGGGAACCCTGATCGACACCGTGGTCGAGGGCAACACCGCGGCCGTGGCGGGTGGTGGCCTGGCGAACGCGGCCAAGGCCACGATCACGGTCACCGATGGCCGGATCGACGCCAACACGGGCGTCGGGGGCGGCGGCCTCTGGGTCGTCGACGACTCGACCGCGACCATCGACGGCACCCAGGTCAACGACAACACGGCCACCGGTTCCGGTGGTGGCGGCCTGCTCACCTCGGGCAGGACGACGGTCCGCAATGCCACCTTCGACGGCAACGAAGCGATCTACGTCGGCGGCGTCAGCGGGATCGGCGGGGCGATCTACAACGGCTCCAACACCGCCAGCGCGGTCAGCACGCTGGACCTCGAGGCCAGCACCCTGTCCCACAACCGTGGCTACGGCGGATCGGCGCTGGTCGCCTACTCGACCAACGGCGCCACCAGCACCACCACGATCGACCGGAGCACGATCTCCGGCAACGTCAGCTCGTCGGTGTTCGGGGCGATCGAACAGGTCGCACAGCCGTTGACGATCACGAACAGCACGATCACCGACAACGTCGCCACGGGGTCCGGCGGCGCCGGGGCGCTCGCCACGAGCGGCCCCACCGGCGTCCGCGGCACCGTGTTCGCCGGGAACACGCCTTCGGCGTGCGCCGGCTCGACGATCACCGACAACGGCGCCAACCACGCCGGCCCGGGCAACGCGGGTTGCGGTCCGACCCCCGGCGTCGACCCGCAGCTCGGCGCGCTCGCCGACAACGGCGGTCCGACATCGACCCAGCTGCCGTCGCGCTCCAGCGTGCTCCTCGACAAGATCACGTCGTGCACGGGTGACGCGGTGGACCAGCGCGGAGCCGTCCGTCCGTCGGGTGCCAGGTGCGACATCGGCGCCGTCGAGCGTGCCCAGGTCGTCGGCGAGGTCGACGGGCCCGACCACGTCGACCTCGCGGTCGGCAGCCCGGCCAACCCGGCGGCG
This sequence comes from Nocardioides sp. CPCC 206347, assembly GCF_048654605.1. NCBI lineage: Bacteria > Bacillati > Actinomycetota > Actinomycetes > Propionibacteriales > Nocardioidaceae > Nocardioides > Nocardioides sp. CPCC 206347. The sequence goes on along the minus strand of NZ_JBMCYZ010000001.1, from coordinate 485,969 downwards.
TCGTACACGACCACCGGCTCGCCGGTGCCGAGCCTCTCCGCCAGCGCCCTGCCGGCCGGCCTGACGTTCACCGACAACGGTGACGGCACCGGCACGATCAGCGGTACGCCGACCGGACCAGGTGGCGTCTTCCCGGTCACGGTCACCGCGACCAACGAGGCGGGCTCGATCGACAAGGTCACCGAGCTCGAGATCGCCCAGGCGCCCACGCTGACCGGCCCGACGTCGTCGACGTACACGGTCGGCGAGCCCGGTGGTCCCGATGTCTTCGAGCAGGTCGGTGGCCACCCCACGGCGACACTGTCCACGGACAGCGACCTTCCCGGCGGTGTCACCTTCACCGACGGTGAGGGCACTGCTGACGGCACGGGCACGCTCGCGGGTACTCCGGTCGACAGCTCCGGTGGCACCTACGACATCACCATCGACGGCTCGAACGGTGTCGGCCCCGACGCCACCTGGCCGTTCGCGCTGACCGTCAACGAGGCCCCCGAGCTCGACGCGCCTGCCACGGCGACCTTCCGTGTCGGCACCGCCGGCTCGAGCAGCTTCGACGTCGACGGCTTCCCGGTCCCGGTCGTCACCGCGTCCGGCCTTCCTGACGGCCTCGAGGTCGACGGCGACGCCGTGACGGGTACGCCGGCCAACGGCACCGGCGGCGTCTACGACGTCACCCTCTCCGCCACCAACGGGGTGGGCGACGACGCCACCGACAGCGTCGAGGTCACCGTCGAGGAGGCCGCCTCCATCGCCGGACCGGCCGAGGTGCGGATGGTCGCAGGCAGCCACGCCACGTTCGCGTACGCCGGCGGCGGGTTCCCCGAGCCGACCCTGAGCGCCGCTGGCGACCTGCCCGACGGGGTGACCTTCGAGGACAACGGCGACGGCACGGCGACGTTGTCCGGCACGCCCGCCCTCGACGCGGTGGGGACCTACTCCTTCACCGTCACGGCGGTCAACGGCATCGGCCAGGCAGCCACGAGCGAGGTCTCGCTGGAGGTCGTCGACCACGTCGCGATCGTCACCACGACCCTGCCGGACGCCGCCGTGGGTGCGGCCTACGACGTGGTGCTGATGACCCAGGGCGGCCTGGCGCCGTACACCTTCGAGCTCAGCGGGGGCTCGCTCCCTGCCGGCCTCAGCCTGAGTGCCGACGGCCGGATCACGGGCACGCCCACCGGGTCGACCGGATCTGCCACGTTCACCGTGAAGGTCACCGACAGCGACAGCCCGAACGGTGTCGCCACGAAGGAGCTGACCATCCAGGTCGGCAAGGGCACGACCAGCCTGGCCGTCGCGCCGCTGATCGTGCTCAACGGTGGAGTCGCCTTCGGCAAGCTGTCCGCCGTCCTCGTCGGCGGCTTCCCGCCCCAGGCGCTGTCGGGGCAGACGGTGAAGTTCACGACGAAGGGCCTGCTGGGCAACACGATCCTGATCTGCACGGGCGTGACCAACGCGTTCGGTGTGGCGAGCTGTGACCCGACCCTGCTCCAGTCGACGCAGATCATCGTCGGCCTGGGCATCACCGGCACGTACGCCGGCGACGCCCGCTGGAAGCCCAGCGAGGGCCGCGCCGGAATCCTCTGACGGCTCCGGCTGACCGGCAGCTGCCGGTCAGCCGGACCGATCGGTCAGCCGGTGACGCGCGACAGGAAGCGTTCGGCGTCGACGACCACCCGGGTCACCTCGCCGGAGCCCGCCAGCTTGCCCGGGCGACCGTCTGCGCCCAGGTTGCGGGCGGCGACCGCGAAGCGCCGCAACCGGCCGTCACTGTGGACGATCCGTGCGGTCACCTCGACCGATCCGCCGACGGGCGTCGCGGCGAGGTGCTCGAGCTCGATGCGGGTGCCGACGCTGGTCTCGCCGTCGCCGAGGAGGTCCTCGATGGCGTGGCAGGTCACTGCCTCACACCATGCGAGCAGGCGTGGCGTGCCGAGCACGGGCAGGCTGCCGGAGCCGACCGCCGCCGCCGTGTCGGCGTCCGTCACGACGAACGTCCGACGTGCCTCGTTCACCTCAGATCCCGAACGTGGTGCGCGGGTAGGCCGCGTTGACGTCGGTGATCACGTTGATGAGGTACGGCGCATTCGCGGCGAACGCCCGATCCATCGCCGGCCCGATCTGGCGCGGGTCGGTGATCGTCTCGCCCGCACCGCCGAGCGCGGAGACCACCTGGTCGTACGCCGTCCGTGGCGCGAGGTCGGCCGCGACGTCGTACCCGTAGAGCATCTGCATGGGGCCCTTCTCCAGGCCCCACGCGGAGTTGTTGCCCATCACCATCACGACGGGCAGGTTGTGCCGGACCAGGGTGTCGACGTCCATCAGCGAGAAGCCGGCGGCCCCATCACCGAGGAGCAGCACCACCTGGGCGGAGGGCCGGGCGACGCGGGCGCCGATCGCCGCGCCGAGACCGGCACCGAGGCAGCCGTAGGGACCGGGGTCGAGCCAGCAACCGGGCCGCTTCGGCTCGACGAACTTGCCGGCGAACGACACGAAGTCGCCGCCGTCGCCGATCACCACGGCGTCGTCGGCCAGCCGCGGGACCAGTTCGCCGTAGATCCGTGCGGGGTGGATGGGGTCGGCCTCCGCGCCGAGGAGCTCGGCATCCCTGGCTGCTGCGGCGGCTGCGGTGGCCTGGAGCGAGGAGACCCACCCCGACACGTCCGCCCGCGACGAGCCCGCGAGGGCGGTCAGCAGCCCGTCGAGGACCGAGGTGAGGTCGCCGGCCACCGAGTCGGCCAGCGGTGCGTGGCGCGACAGCTGGTCCGCCGAGTCGGCAATGTGTACGACGGCCGCGGGTTCCGCGCCGTCCTTGCCACCGAAGACGCCGTACCCGAGCCGGAAGTCCAGCGGCGTCCCGACCACCACGACCAGGTCGGCGCCGCCGAGCGCCGCGCCGCGGGCCTTCGTCACGAGCAGCCGGTGGCCGCCGGGGACCACGCCGCGCCCCATCCCGTTGGTGATGGCGGGCAGGCCCATCTCCTCGACCAGGCGCAGCGCGGCCTCCTCGGCGAAGTCGGCCCACACGTCGGTGCCGAGCACCAGCACGGGGCGCTCGGCGCGAGCGATCAGCGCAGCGATCCGCCCGATGGCGTCGCTGTCGGGCTCCTGCCCGCGGTAGTCGACGACCGTCGGGACCGAACCGGACCCGACGTTGAAGAACTCGTCCATCGGCACGTCGACGTAGGTCGGACCACGGTGCGACGACCGCGCCAGCGCGAACGCGGTGTCGAAGCCGGTGGCGACGTCGTTTGCGGTCATCAGGGTCGCGGCGTGCTTCGTCACCGGCGTGACGATCGGCAGGTGGTCGATCTCCTGCAGGGCGCCGGTGCCCCAGCGGTTGTTGGGGGCTCGGCCCCCCACGACGACCATCGGGGAGCCGGCGAAGTTCGCCTGGGCCATGGCGCTGACGCCGTTGGTGACGCCGGGACCGGCGGTGAGCACGGCGAGCCCGGGCACCCGGGTGAGCTTGCCGGTCGCCTCCGCGGCGAAGGCGGCGGTCTGCTCGTGGCGCACGTCGAGGATCGACACGGGCGGGCCCACGGCTCCCTCGGCCTGGGACTTCACGGCGCCGTCGTACATCGGGAAGACGTGCGCGCCGGACAGCGTGAACATGGTCTGGACGCCGTGCGCCTGGGCAACGGCGACGGCGAGCTCGCCCGCGTGTCCGGTGAGCTCGGCGGGGGCGGATTCCGGGGGAGTGGAGGTCACCTCCGCACCCTAGCCAGCGCGAGCGCGAAAAGGCCCGCCTCAGGCCAGGAAGGCGGGGTGGACCCGGCGCAGTGAGTCGACCAGCGTCAGCAGCAGGTCCGGACGGATCGCGGGGTGGCGCGGCGAGATCGTGAGCTGGAGGTACAGCGCCCGCAGCACCGCCTGCGCGTTGCCGCTGGCGACGTAGGGGTCACGGCTGCGGGAGCCCCGGTCGGTCGCGCCGGCCTCGATCCGGCGCACCCAGGGCTCGACGACGGCCAGCGGGACGCGGTCACGGCGCAGGATCTCGAGGACTGCGTGTGCGATCCGGTCGGGCTCGCCGTGGACCAGCAGCGGGGTGCCGGGGGAGAGCACCCGGTCGGCGATGATGTCGAGGAGCACGGTGAGCTCGGTCGAGCCGAAGTACGGCGACCGGGCCAGCGCCCCGAGCGCGTCGGCTCCGTTGGCCGCGGCGTGCGCCCAGCCCTTGCCGGGTACGAAGCCGCGCAGGTCCTGCTCGCGGACGTACCACGCGGCGAGGCGGTCGCCCCACTGGAGGATGCGGGTGGGCGGCTGGCGGCGGACGCGGGTGTCGCGGTCGATGCACTCGCCGAGGACGAGCGCGGAGAAGCTGCGCCGGAAGATCGAGTCGGTGTCGCGCTCGCCCAGGCCGACCTCCAGGCCAGCACACATGCCGTCGCCGAGGCCGGCCAGCAGGTCGTCGTACACGCCGTGCTCGGTCCAGGTGGCGAGGAACGGATAGGCGAGGCCGTCGCGGATCTGGGGGTCCGGATCGCCGAGCATGCGGGTGAGCTCGGCTGTGAGGTCGGCAAGGCGATGCTCCGCGGGCGGCGTGCGTTCGCCGTTGCGAAGGCCCCGCTGGAGACGAGACCAGTCCACCGACGCCATCAAAGAAAAACCCTCCACGGACCAGCCCGAACCGAATCCCCCGGGGTCATTGTGCCAAAGGGGGTGAAGGAGTTGATGGCGGGTCCGTTACGTTTGCTCGCGTGCCCTCCCTGTCTGCGATTGCACGGCGTCACACGGACCTCGACGCCGCCGATGTCGCCTGGCTGCAACTGATCCAGGCCGACTGGCAGGTGATCGCCGACCTGTCCTTCGCCGACCTCGTCATGTGGCTGCCCGACCGGCAGGGAAAGGGCTTCTGGGCGGGGGACCAGATGCGTCCCACGACCGGTCCCACGGCGTACGTCGACGACATCGTCGGCACCTTCCTGGCCGCCGGGCGCCGTACTCTCGTCGACGCCGCCTACGAGCTCGGCCGGATCGCCCGCGAGGGCGACCCCGAGTGGCGGGACGAGGTGCCGGTGCGGGTCGAGGCGATCCCCGTGCGCCGGGAGGGCCGGGTGATCGCGGTGATCAGCCGCAACACGAACCTGCTGGGCGTGCGCACCCCGAGCCTGCTCGAGATCAACTACCTCCAGACTGCCTCCGACCTCGCGAGCATGATCGCCGCGGGACTGTTCCCGAGCGCGGGCCAGCGCAGCGACCACGCCGACTCGCCCCGGGTCGGCGACGGCTTCCTGCGCGTCGACGCCGAGGGCCGGGTCATCTACGCCAGTCCGAACGGGCTGTCCGTGTTCCGCAAGCTGGGCCTGATCGGCGACCTCACGGGGCAGCTGCTCACCGACCTGACCCGTGACCTGGTGCCGCCGAAGAAGCGGCCCGACGAGGAGACCCTGAGTGCCGTCCTCGGCGGGCGGGCGCATCGCGACACCGAGCTCGGCTCGGCGGGCGGTCCCGGTGACGGTGTGTCGCTGATCGTCCGGTCGATCCCGCTGCGCCCCAAGGGCGACCACATCGGCGGCATGATCCTGCTGCGCGACGTCACCGACCTGCGCCGTCGCGACCGCGAGCTGATCACCAAGGACGCCACCATCCGGGAGATCCACCACCGGGTGAAGAACAACCTGCAGACCGTCGCGGCCCTGTTGCGCCTGCAGGCGCGCCGGATCGAGTCACCCGAGGCTGCCGCAGCCCTCGAGGAGGCCGTACGACGGGTCGGGTCGATCGCGATCGTCCACGAGACCCTGAGCCAGGCCGTCGAGGAGACCGTCGCCTTCGACGACATCGCCGACCGCCTGGCGCGCCTGGTGATCGACGTGGGGTCGACCGCTGCGAAGGTCCAGGTCCGCCGCGAGGGCAGCTTCGGCGTCCTCGCGTCCGAGATCGCCACGCCGCTGGCGATGGTCGTCATGGAGCTGATGCAGAACGCCGCCGAGCACGGCTACGCGGACGGCGACGAAGGCGAGATCGTGCTTCGCGCCGAACGGCACGGAGCGATTCTCGACGTCACCGTCGAGGACGACGGCAGCGGACTGCCCGACGGGTTCGACCTGGACGCCGCGACCAGCCTGGGGCTGTCCATCGTGCGCACGCTGGTCGAGTCCGAGCTCGGAGGTCACCTGACGCTGGGACACAGCGTCGACGGTGGCACCCGGGCAGGCATCAGCCTCCCGGTCGAGTGAGCCCGGCAGCGCCCAGTGGGTCAGACGGGGGTGCGGACGCGGGCCCGGGCGTTGCGGCGCTTCAGCGCGCGACGCTCGTCCTCGCTGAGGCCACCCCAGACACCGTGGTCCTGTCCCGCCTCGAGCGCCCACGCGAGGCATTGCTCGCGCACGTCGCAGCGCCGGCACACGGCCTTGGCCTCCTCGATCTGGAGGATGGCCGGGCCGGTGTTGCCGATCGGGAAGAACAGCTCCGGATCCTCATCGAGGCATGCGGAGACGTGTCGCCAATCCATGGGTGGAGATGCCTTCTTTCCTACGTGCTGGTGGCCCGGCTGCGGGCATACGTGAGACCGCAAAAGTGAACGGTTTCACGATCGCTTCCGTAAGGCTTCCAAGGAATCCTTCACATATCAAGCAATTCGGGTGGTCGGATGGGTCACAAAGGGTGCTCCTGAGCGTGCAACTAGGCTGAAACTTGTGACCGAGAGCCCCGTGGAGCCCGCCCAGAACCCGCCGCCACTGACCGTAGCGGCGTCGCTGGTCGGAGTCGAGGGCATCGTGCTGCTCTGTCTGGCGGTCCTGGAGTTCGCCAGCGTGACGTCCGGGCGGATGGCGCTGGGGCTGTCCACCGCCGGCTTCCTGCTCGTGTACGCCGTCGTCCTGCTCGGCGCGGCCTGGGGACTCTTCAGGCGGAGCACCTGGGCCCGCGGACCGGTCCTGCTCACCCAGCTGATCGCGCTGGGGCTCGCCTGGAACCTGCGCGAGCACCTGCCGGTGACGATCGGCCTGGTGCTGTGCGCGGGCATCGTGCTGGCCGGCCTGCTGCACCCCGACACCCTCGAGGCACTCGAGCACGATCCGACCGCGCCGCGTACCTGACCTGGGCCAGGCAGGTCTGGTCAGGCCTCGGACTCCAGCGACTCCCGCAGCTGCTCGAGGGTGCGACCGAGCAGCCGCGAGACGTGCATCTGCGAGACGCCGATCTCCTCGGCGATCTGGGACTGCGTCATGTTCTTGAAGAAGCGGAGCAGCAGGATCTTCTTCTCGCGCGGCGGGAGGTTCTCCAGGAGCGGCTTGACCGACTCGCGGATCTCGACGTGCTCGAGGGCCTCGTCGTCGATGCCCATCGCGTCGAGCATGCTCTGCCCGCCGCCGCGGTCGGAGTCGTCGTCGGTGGCGTCGAGGGACAGCGTGGAGTAGGCGTTGCTCGACTCCAGGCCCTCGACGATCTCCTCGACCGAGCAGCCGAGGACCTCCGACAGCTCCCGGGCCGTGGGGGAGCGGCCCAGGCTCTGCGTGAGCTCGGCGGTCGTCGCGCTGATCTGCATCCGCAGTTCCTGCAGTCGTCGCGGGACCCGGATCGCCCAGCCCTTGTCCCGGAAGTACCGCTTGATCTCGCCGATGATCGTGGGCGTGGCGTAGGTGGAGAACTCCACGCCGCGGTCGGTGTCGAAGCGGTCGACGGACTTGATCAGGCCGATGGTGCCGACCTGGACCAGGTCCTCGTAGGGCTCGCCGCGGTTGCGGAAGCGCCGCGCACAGTGCTCCACCAGCGGCATGTGCAGCTCGAGGAGGGCTTCGCGCGGGTCCTTGCGCAGCAGGGCCTGGCAGACGTCGTCCGCGCGGAACTCGTCGAGGACGTCGTCACGGATGTCCTCGAAGGCGTCCGGGTCGCGCAGCCACAGGAACAGCAGGGCGCTGATGCGTCGGGTCCGTTCGGTTGCAGCCGACCGTCCGCTGCCAGCGCTCCCCCGAGAGAGGTCGGCAGTCATGACTCGAGCGACGACCGCACCGTGAGGCGCACCGCGTAGGAGCCGGGCGCGGTGTCGATCGCGGCCTCGGCCGCCAGCGTCGCCAGGACCTGCCACCCGAAGCTCTCGTAGTCCGGCGGCGTCGGCGACTGGGAGTCGGTGCTGATCGTCAGCATCAGCTCGCCCGGGGTCAGCCGGAACCGGCAGTCCAGGACGGCGCCGTCGTCGGCCTCGTCGAGCACCATCGCCGCCGCTTCGGACACCGCGATGCGGAGGTCCTCGATGTCGTCCATGGTGAAGTCCAGGCGGGCCGCCAGGCCGGCGGTCAGGGTGCGCAGCACCGTTGCGTAGGCGCCATCGGCAGGGAGACGGAGCTCGACCTCCGTGGGGTCACCTGCGGTGGCGGTGTCACCGGACACGGGGGTGCTCGTCTCGGGCATACCGTTCCTCGAGGGGTTGGCTGGGGACCTGAACGGCACGAGCCTACGACAACGGCCGCGCTCCCCGGGGGAGCGCGGCCGTCATCGGGCTGGAGGCACGGTCAGGGCAGCAGGCCACCCAGCAGGTCGAGCAGGTCCAGCAGGTCGTCCAGGTCCAGCACGGTGCCGAGGCCGAGGCCGTCGAGCAGGTCGTCCAGCAGGTCACCGAGGCCGAGGGCACCCAGCACGGTGTTGACGACATTGAGCAGGTCGGCGGGGTTGGGTGCGGTACCGGCCGAGATCAGGTCGCACAGCGGCTTCGCCTGGGGTGCGCTCTGGCAGAGCAGGTAGAGCGGGCTCGCCGTCGAGCCACCGGGGACGAGCTGGCCCAGGATGTCGCAGATCTCCTGGGGGACGCCGGCGTCGCAGAGGGTCTGGATCGGGCTGGCGGTCGGCCCGGTCGGCACCACGTTCTTGCAGGAGGTGACCCGGTTCTGGTGGATCCGGACGACGGCCAGGCCGGCACGGACCTTCACCATCTCGGCCTTGAACTGCTTGCTGACCTTGACCACCTTGGCGTGGCGGGCCTTCTTGGCCTTGCGGGTCTTGGCGCGCTTCTCGGCACGCTGGGCCTTGGCCAGGATGTTGCGCACCTTCTTGGCGGTGCTGACCCGGCTGCCGTAGTTGGCGCGAGCCTTGGCCAGGGCGGCCTCCTGGGCGGCGCAGTCCGGTGCCGTCTGGGCGGCGACGACCGTCGTACGGTCAGCGGTCGGAGTACTCGCGCCCGCAACGGGCGTGGACGTGAACGTCAGGCCGAGGCCGAGGCCGAGGACGACGAGGATCTTGAACAGGGCGCGATGCATCGCGGGTGTCTCCCTCCGGTGGTCCCGGGCCTAGGGGTTGCCCGAGTACGTGAGGTGCCCATCGGCACTGCCGGACCAAATGACAGGAACCGCACGCCCCGAAGGACGTGCGGTTCCAGAATCGGGACGTTGGTCCCGGTTCGTCAGGCCTTCTTGGTCGCCCAGAAGATCTCGGCGATCTCGTCGATCTTGGCGAGCAGCTGGTCGGCCACGCCGGCGTCGAGGGTGCCCTTGGTGCCACCGGCACCGGCGAGCTTGGTCGCCTCGTTGATCAGCGTGTGCAACTGCGGGTACGCCTCGAAGTGCGGCGGCTTGAAGTAGTCGGTCCACAGCACCCACAGGTGGTGCTTGACCAGCTCGGAGCGCTGCTCCTTGATGAGGACCGCGCGGGTGCGGAAGTCCGGGTCGTCGCTGTCGAGTGCCTTGGCGATCACGGCCTTGATCGACTCGGCCTCGATACGGGCCTGGGCGGGGTCGTAGACGCCGCACGGCAGGTCGCAGTGCGCGGAAACCTCGATCGACGGGGCGATCAGGCTGGGAATGAGACGCGAGAACATGTGGGTCCTCTCCTGAGTTCGATGGGGAACGAAGCTGCGCCTGCGACACTACTCGGCATGGCAGGCAGGGCAACGGCAGGTCGTACGTCGGGACGCCGCCACAGGTTCGGCGGCCGGATCGGCATCGCCGTCGTACGCGGCGAATCGATGGAACCGACCCTGTCCGCGGGCGACCGCCTGCTGGTGTCGTACGGCGCCCGGGTGCGCCCCGGCCAGGTCGTGGTGGCCCGGTTCCCCGACGACACCCTGGTGATCAAGCGGGCCAGCGAACGGCGCGGGCCCCGCTGGTGGCTGGTGGGGGACAACCCCGATGCCAGCACCGACTCGCGGCACCGCGGCGCGATCGCGCCCGACGACGTCCTGGGGGTGGCGCGGCTTCGGGTCTGGCCGCGACCGCACCTGCTGTGACCTGTCTCATCCGGACAGTCGCGAGGTAACGGCCGTGCGTGTGCGAGGATTGCCGGTCGTGGCCGCTGACGTTCCTCCTTCCCACCCGCACGCGGGCGAACCGGTCTTTGATCTGCACGTCGGCGGGAAGATGGCGACCGTCCCCACGGCCGACGTCAGTACCAAGGACCAGCTCTCCCTCGCCTACACCCCCGGTGTCGCCGAGGTCTGTGAGGCGATCGCTGCCGATCCGAGCCTGACCCGTCACTACACGTGGGTCCCCAACACCGTGGCGATCGTGACCGACGGCACCGCCGTCCTCGGCCTCGGTGACATCGGCCCGGCCGCGGCCATGCCGGTGATGGAGGGCAAGGCGATCCTCTTCAAGCAGTTCGGTGGCGTCGACGGCATTCCGATCTGCCTCGCGACGACCGACGTCGAGGAGATCATCGAGACCGTCGTGCGCCTGGCGCCGAGCTTCGGGGGGATCAACCTCGAGGACATCTCCGCGCCGCGCTGCTTCGAGATCGAGGACCGCCTCAAGGAGGCGCTGGACATCCCGGTCTTCCACGACGACCAGCACGGCACCGCCGTGGTGACCCTGGCGGCGCTGACCAACGCGCTCAAGCTGACCGGGCGCTCGGCCGAGACGACCCGCGTCGTCATCTCCGGCGCCGGTGCCGCCGGCGTGGCGATCGCGAAGATCCTGCTCGCTGCGGGCATCCGCGACATCGCGGTGACCGACCGCAAGGGCGTCGTGAGCTCGGACCGCAACGACCTCACCCCGTCGAAGAAGGCGCTGGCCGAGCTGACCGCCGACCTGTGTGGTCGCCGTGGCACCCTCGCCGACGCGTTCAACGGCGCCGACGTCTACGTCGGCGTGTCCGGCGGAACCGTGCCCGAAGAGGTCGTCGCGACCATGGCCGACGACGCGATCATCTTCGCGATGGCGAACCCGAACCCCGAGGTCCACCCCGACGTCGCCCACCGGCACGCGCGGATCGTGGCCACCGGACGCTCGGACTTCCCGAACCAGATCAACAACGTGCTGGCCTTCCCGGGGATCTTCCGCGGCGCCTTCGACGTGCACGCGAGCGCCATCACCGAGGGCATGAAGGTCGCCGCTGCCGACGCGCTGGCTGCCCTCGTCGGTGACGACCTCACCGAGGAGTTCGTGATCCCCTCGCCGTTCGACCCGCGGGTCGGACCGGCCGTTGCCGCGGCCGTGGCGCAGGCCGCACGCCGGGACGGCGTCGCACGAGCCTGACCTGCCGATAGGCTCGTCTCTCGTGTTCGCTGTCTACGCCGATTCCTTTGCCGCTTCCGCCGACGAACCGCTGACCGGACTGGTGGTCGGGGAACGTCCCGACCCGGTCGCGCCCGAGGGCTGGGCCACCGTCACGGTCAAGGCGGCCTCGCTGAACCACCACGACCTCTGGTCGCTGCGCGGCGTCGGCCTCAAGGCCGAGGCGCTGCCGATGATCCTGGGCTGCGACGCAGCGGGGTACGACGAGGACGGCAACGAGGTCGTCGTCCACGCGGTGGTCTCCGACCCCCTGTGGCGCGGTGACGAGACGTTCGACCCGCGCCGGTCGCTGCTCTCCGAGCGGCACCAGGGCACCTTCGCCGACAAGGTGATCGTGCCGAGGGGCAACATCGTCCCGAAGCCGGCCTCGATGTCCTTCGAGGAAGCGGCGTGCCTACCGACGGCCTGGCTGACCGCCTACCGGATGCTCTTCACGCAGGGCGGCCTGAAGGCCGGTGACACGGTGCTGGTCCAGGGTGCCGGTGGCGGAGTGGCCACCGCGCTCATCGCCCTTGCGCGCGCCGGTGGGCTGAAGGTGCTGGCGACCAGCCGTGACGAGGCCAAGCGCGCGAAGGCGCTCGAGCTCGGCGCGCACGAGGTCTACGAGTCGGGCGCCCGGTTGCCGGTGAAGGTCGATGCCGTGATGGAGACCGTCGGACGCGCGACGTGGTCGCACTCGATCCGCGCACTCCGCCCGGGCGGCAAGATCGTCATCTCCGGCACCACCTCGGGTCCGAACCTCGACGACGCCGAGCTGACCCGGATCTTCTTCCTGCAGCTGAGCGTCATCGGTTCGACGATGGGCACGCGCGACGAGCTCGCTTCCCTCGTCACGATGCTCGACGCCACGGGCCTGCGGCCCGTGATCGACCGGGTGCTGCCGATGACCGAGGCCCGCGACGGGTTCGCGGCCATGGCATCGGGCGACGTCTTCGGGAAGATCATCTTCACTCGCTGATTTCTTTTCTCTTGCCTGTCACATCGGGTGGTTCGTCGGTGTCTCTATGTCGAACCCACCCCCACAGGAGGAGACAGAAATGACCAGCACGACGCGCGTCCCGGCCATCCCGATCGATGGTGTGTACGGATCCCTGGTGAAGACGTTCAGCAAGAAGATGCTCGGCAAGGTGCCCGAGTCGCTCGGCGTCCTGTGGCACCACAAGCCGGCGCTCAAGGCCACCATGGCCCTGGGGCAGAAGTCGCGGAAGTGGAACGAGGTCGACCTCGACCTCAAGTCCTACGCGCACATGGCCGTGGCCGCGCAGATCGGGTGCAGCTTCTGCCTCGACCTCGGCTACTTCCAGGCCCACAACGAGGGCCTCGACCTCGACAAGGCGCGCGAAGTGCCGCTCTGGCGGACGTCCGAGGTGTTCACGCCGCTCGAGCGTGACGTCCTCGAGTACGCCGAGGCGGTGACGGCCACGCCGCCCACCGTCACCGACGAGCTGTCGGCACGACTGCTCGACGCACTCGGTGCACCCGGCCTGGTCGAGCTGACGTCCTACGTCGGCATGGCGAACCTGATGGCACGCGGCAATGTCGCGCTCGGCATCGAGTCGGAGGGCTTCGCCGCATCGTGCGGTCTGCGTCCGATGGCCGAGCCCGCGGACGTCGTACCCTCGACGCTGTGAGCGAGGACCCGTTCGTCCGGCATCGGAACCTGCTGTTCACCGTCGCCTACGAGATGCTCGGTTCGGCGGCCGACGCCGAGGACGTCGTCCAGGAGACGTGGTTGCGGTGGGCCGATGTGGACCAGTCGCAGGTGCAGCAGCCGCGCGCCTACCTGGTCCGCATCGTCACCCGGCAGGCGCTCAATCGATTGCGCACGATGGCCCGCCGCCGTGAGGAGTACGTCGGTGAATGGCTCCCCGAGCCCCTGTTGACCGCCCCGGACGTGGCCGATGACATCGAGCTCGCCGAGAGCGTGTCGATGGCGATGATGACGGTGCTGGAGACGCTCGGGCCGACCGAACGCGCGGTGTTCGTGCTGCGCGAGGTCTTCGACACGCCGTACGACGAGATCGCGGAGGCCGTGGGGAAGCCGTCGGCCACGGTGCGACAGATCGCGCTGCGGGCGCGCAACCACGTCGCAGCCCGGCGACCTCGCGTCGCCGTCGACCGGACCGAGCAGCGAGCCGTCGTGGAGAGGTTCCTCGCGGCCGTGCAGACCGGCAACGTCCAGGCGCTGCTCGACGTGCTCGCTCCGGACGTGGTGATGAAGGCCGACGGCGGTGGCATCGCGCAGGCGATTCGCAAGCCACTCAGTGGTGCGGACCCGGTCGCCCGTTTGCTGTCCAACTTCGCCCTGTTCGCGCCCGGTGGCGTGGTGGAGATGGTCTGGATCAACGGTGCGCCGGCGGCCCGGATCGATGTCGAGGGCGAGCTCACGGCCGTCAGCCTGGTGTTCGAGGGGGACCGCATCGCGCGGATCTATGCGATGCGCAATCCGCACAAGTTGTCCGGACTGGCGGGGGAGACGGCACTGAGCCGGGACGTCACGGCCTGAGCTGCTCGCAGGTTGCTCGCAGGTTTTATTCGTTGGCGGGAATCTCCCCGGGTGCGGGAGCATTGACGTCCACAGGGTTTCGACGAACTCCGATGATTTTTCGTCGCTTCCGCTGTCGAAACGATGACGGCCCGTTCGTAGAAGTAGTGAGCGACGGGCCCACCGATCATCGAGATGCACCTGATGGCGGCCGGCCACCGCTGGCCCAAGCCACCACCAACCGATAGGACCTCCCATGACTGCGCCCATCGAGACCGGCGACATCGCCGAGTTCGAGGAGGAGTTCACGAGCTCGGCAACCCCGGGCCGCACGCCTCTGGTGATCAAGCTCCTGGTCGCGGCGACGTTCGTCGTGATCCTCAACGAGACCATCATGGTCAACGCCCTGCCGGCGCTGATCGACGAGTTCAAGGTCACCGAGCGCACGGCTCAGTGGGTGATGACGTCGTTCATGCTGACCATGGCCGCGGTGATCCCGCTGACCGGCTGGTTCCTCCAGCGCGTGTCGACCCGGGTGGCGTACTCCACGGCGATGATCACGTTCGCCACCGGCACCGCACTCGCCATGGTCGCGCCGACCTTCGAGGTGCTCATCGCCGGGCGGGTCGTCCAGGCGGCCGGCACCGCCGTGATGATGCCGCTATTGATGACCACGCTGATGACGGTCGTGGCCGCCGAGGACCGCGGTCGGGTGATGGGGCAGGTGACGCTCGCCATCTCGGTCGCTCCGGCCCTGGGCCCGACGGCCTCCGGCCTCATCCTCGAGGCGGGTTCGTGGCGCCTGATCTTCGGTGTCGTGCTGCCGATCGCAGCGCTGGTCGGCTACTTCGGCCTGCGGGCGCTCGTCAACGTCGGCGAACCGCAGGTCAGCAAGGTCAGCTGGCTCTCGGTGGTGCTGTCAGCCGCCGGCTTCAGCTTCCTCGTGTACGGGCTCAGCAAGCTCGGCGCGAGCGGGTGGGAAGAGACGTCCGGCTACATCGGCATCGGCGTGCTCCTGGTCGCCGCCTTCGTGGCCTACCAGATCCGCCTCCAGCGCACGAGCGTGCCGCTGCTGGACCTGCGCACGCTGCTGCGCCCCACCTACGCCAAGTCGCTGCTGCTGATGTCGGCCGCGTTCATGGCGTTCCTGGGCTCGATGCTGCTCCTGCCGCTGTACCTCGTGCAGCTGCGCGGGCTCACCGAGCTGCAGGCCGGCCTCCTGGTGATGCCGGGCGGCCTGGCGATGGGCCTGCTCGGTCCGCAGGTGGGCAAGGTCTACGACCGCTTCGGATCCCGGGTGCTGGTGATCCCCGGCGCAGTCGGCATGACCGTCGCGCTGGTCCTGCTGAGCCGCATCGCCGTGGACACGCCGTACTGGCAGCTGCTGCTCATCCACGTCGGCCTGATGGCCTGCCTGGCGTTGATCTTCACGCCGGTCTTCACCATCGGCCTGGGTGACCTGCCGCCGGAGCTCTACTCCCACGGCTCCTCGCTGCTGGGCGCGCTCCAGCAGGTGGCCGGTGCCATGGGTGCGGCGCTGCTGATCGCGCTCATGTCCAACCGGTCGGAGTCGCTGGCCGCGTCCGGGAGCGATCCCGGCCACGCGTTCGTCGGTGGCCTCGAGTGGGCGTTCCTCGCGGGAGCCGGGGCAGGCGTCGTGGTGGTCCTGCTCGCACTGCTGCTGCCGTCCAAGGTGGACGCCCCCGAAGGCGCGCCCGCCGCGCACTGACCCCCGGTCAGACCAGCAGTTCCTCAGCCACCTCGGCCAGGAAGTCGTCCATCGCCGTCCAGCTCAGCTGGGCGGCGCGGGGACCGGCGACCAGGCCGAGGTGGCTGAGTCCGTCTGCGGCGGCGTAGCGCGCGCCGGGTACGACGTCCACGCCCGCGCGGACGGACGGGCCGTTGGCGATGTTGTCGGTCTCGCTGCCCACGAACAGCACCGGCGCCGTGATGGCGTCGAGGCGGACCGCGCGGTCACCGCTCAGGTGGACCACGCCGGAGTGGAGCTCGTTGCGCGCCATCAGGCGGGTGTGGATCTGGTGGTACGCGCGGCCCGGGTAGCCGGGCATCTCGCCGATGAAGTCGTCGATCGCGATGGTGCGGGCCAGTGCCTCGGTGTCGAGGAGGTGCCGGGCCAGGTGGAGGGCCTTGGTCATCTCGCGACGCGGTGCCATGGCGCGATAGCTGGCGCGGACCAGGTGCCGGGGTACGCCGCCCAGGACGGCCGTCGGTGCCACCATCGCGCGCGATCCGATCAGCCGGTCGGCGGTGATCAGCGGCTGCACGGCCGGGATCTGCCGGTAGTCGATCGGCGTGCCGAACGCCGTGAGCGACGCGATGGGCAGTCCGGGGTGCGAGGCAGCCGTCAGCAGGCTCATCGTGCCGCCGAGGGACCAGCCGACCAGGTCGACGCCATCAGCGGCGTCGACACCGTCGGCCCGGTGATCGGCGAGGACCTGGTGGATCGCCGTGGGCAGGATGTCGTCGACCCACGTCTCGAAGCCCATGGCGCGGTCCGCGAACCCGATCGCCCCGTAGTCCACGAGGTACGTCGCCCGGCCGGCGCCGACCAGGTGGGCGGCCAGGCTCTGGCCGGGTCGCAGGTCGAAGCACCGTGCGGACACGGCGAGCGGCGGCACCAGCAACACGGGACGGGACGCCGTCGCGGGCGTGGTGCGGTCGTAGCGGGTCAGGCGGCGGTGCGGCTCGTCGCTGAGGACGGTGGCCGGCAGGCCGTCGTACTGCTCGACGCCGTCACCGAAGGGCGAGATCGCCCAGGCGTTGCGGGCAGCGGTACCGAGCGTGGTCGTCAGGGGAGCGGCAGGCACCGCGCCATCGTGACGGTCGTGGCGGGCCACGTCCATCGAACGTGACGAGCGTGACGGTCGGCCCGTGGCGTCGTCAGCGCTCCGAGCGCCAGTGCTTGGCGCCGATCAGCATCATCCGGAGCTGGGCGCGGGTGCTGTCGGCGATCCTGCGTTCGGCGGGGGACCCGGGCCCGGCCGTCAGCAGTCGCTCGGCAGTGGTCACCATGGCGCCGACGATCAGCGAGGACAGCGTCTGCAGGTCGATCTCCGACCACTGGTCGGTGCCGGGCAGGTGGGCGAGGTCGGTGGCGAGCTCGCGTTCGGCCAGCTCGATGCCGTGGGCGATCGCCTCGCGGACCGGCTGCGGACCGGCGAACCGCTCGCGGGCGATGAAGCCGAAGTGGGCGTGGTGCTGGCGGACCTGCTCGACCAGGACCGTGACCGATCCGTCGATGATCGAACGGGCGTCGTTGCCGACGGTGTGCCGCAGCTCGCGCAGCAGGCTGCGCAGGGTGTCGAGGGACTCCTCGACCAGCGCCAGGCCGAGGTCGTCGATCGAGGGGAAGTGGCGGTAGAACGCGGTCGGCACGATGCCGACCTCCTTCGCGACCTGTCGCAGGGAGAGCGCCACCAGGGTCGTGTCGGCGGACAGTGTGAGAGCGGCGTCGAGGATGGCGCGGCGCGTCTTCTCCTTGCGCTCCACGCGGGTCTCGGTCACCTCGACATCCTACCTTGAGTGAACATGTGTGCACTGTCACGCGTGTCATGCGTTGACCGTCGGCGCGAGGTCCGTCAGAGTTTCGGTGTACAGACGTACACCCAAACTTCCACCGAAGGAGGCGCGATGTCCGCGCTCATCTCCGAACCGGCGGCACTCCCCACCCGCGCTGTCGGCGCCAGGATCGCCTCGCCCCTCGGCCTGCTGCTGCGCTCGCGTCTCGTCGGCGCGCTCGCCAGCCCGCACGGGGTCGACCGCTACCTCGAACGATTCAACCCGATGTGGGCCGCCCACGACGTCCGCGCCCGGATCGTCTCGGTCCACCGCGAGACCGACGGGGATGCCCCCGTCGCGACACTGACGCTGCAGCCCACGTCCACGTGGCGCGGGCACCAGGCCGGCCAGCACGTCCTGGTCGGCGTCGAGATCCCCGGTGTGGCCAAGCGCTACACCCGCGCGTTCTCGATCTCCTCGGCCGCATCGGGCAAGGGGGAGCGGTTCACGCTCACCATCCGTGCCCACGACGAGGGCCAGGTGTCGTCGTACCTCGTCCGCGAGGCGCAGGCGGGCCAGGTTCTCCACCTCAGCCAGGCACAGGGCGAGTTCACCCTCGTCGAGAGCCCGGCGACGCCGACGATCAGCCGCCTGGTCTTCATCACCGGTGGCTCGGGCATCACCCCCGCGATGTCGATGATCCGCACGCTGCTGCGTGACGGGTACCAGCGCAACGGCGTGGCCCACGCCGGGCGCAAGGTCACCTTCCTGCACTTCGCCCGCAGCGCCGAGGACCAGATCTTCGCCGACGAGCTCGCGGAGATTGCCGCCGCGGACAACGGCATCGACGTGCACCTGCGCTACGGCGACCAGGTGTTCAGCGAGTTCGAGCTGCGCCGCCTCGTCGCGGACTACAAGGACACCGACACCTGGCTCTGTGGTCCTCCCGGGCTCGTGGAGCTGGTCAAGGCGGCGTACGACGAGTCGCCCCGACTGCGCATGGAGTTCTTCAAGCCTTCCGTCGCGCGGGCCGCCCGGCCCGGCGAGGAGATCGAGGGCGACATCGCCTTCACCCGCTCCGGAAAGACCGTCGCCGCCTCCGGCGCCAGCATCCTCGAGCAGGCCGAGCAAGCGGGCCTCACGCCCGAGTTCGGCTGCCGCATGGGCATCTGCTTCTCCTGCACCCGCACCAAGACCGCAGGAACCGTCCGCAACATCCTGACCGGCGAGGAGTCCGCCGTGCCGGACGAGGAGGTCCGCATCTGCGTGACCGCCGCCGCCGGTGACTGCCACATCGACCTCTGAGCTTCGAGGCTCGCTCCGCTCGTACCTCAACCACCGAAGGAGTTTCTGATGACTGACACGATTTCCGAGTCCACCGTGATCGCCGAGCGCGACGCGAACGAGAAGTACCACGGCCTGACCTTCGCCGAGATCGACCAGCTGGGCGCCGAGCTCGACGAGCTGCGCCTGCGCGTGATCGCCGACCTCGGCGAGCCCGACGCGGAGTACCTCCGCAAGGTCGTCAAGGCCCAGCGCAGCTTCGAGATCGCCGGCCGCGCCCTGTTCTACCTGCCGCCGGCCTGGCCGCTGGCCGTCGCCTCCCTGAGCGTGTCGAAGATCCTCGACAACATGGAGATCGGCCACAACGTGATGCACGGCCAGTACGACTGGATGGGCGACCCGGCGTTCAACTCGCGCCAGTTCGACTGGGACACGATGGCCCCGGCCGAGAACTGGAAGTACGGCCACAACTACATGCACCACACGTACACCAACATCGTGGGCAAGGACCGCGACGTGGGCTACGGCATCCTCCGCATGGACGAGGACCAGAAGTGGAACCCCTACTACCTCGGCAACCCGCTGTGGGCGTTCCTGCTGATGACCTTCTTCGAGTGGGGCGTCGCCCTGCACGACCTCGAGACCGAGGAGGTCTTCGCGGGTCGCCGCAAGATGTTCGGTGGCGAGAACGCCCCCGTCTGGCGCCGGATCCGCAAGAAGATGGGCAAGCAGGTCCTCAAGGACTACGTGCTCTTCCCGGTCCTGACCGGTCCGTTCTTCCTGAGCACCCTGGCGGGCAACTTCGCCGCCAACATCGTCCGCAACATCTGGACGTTCAACATCATCTTCTGCGGCCACTTCCCGGCGGGCGTCGCGACGTTCACCGAGGAGGAGACCGAGAACGAGTCCCGCGGCCAGTGGTACCTGCGCCAGATGCTCGGCTCGGCCAACATCACCGGCAGCAAGCTGATGCACGTGATGAGCGGCAACCTGTCGCACCAGATCGAGCACCACCTGTTCCCCGACATCCCGGCCCGCCGCTACCCGGAGATGGCCGTCGAGGTCCAGGAGATCTGCGAGCGCTACGGCCTGCCCTACAACAAGGGCCCGCTCCACACGCAGCTCTTCAGCGTGTTCCGCAAGATCGTCCGCCTCTCCTTCCCGGGCGGTACGTCGAAGGCTGCTCCGGTCCGTGGGCCGCAGGCCGTGACCGACGACTCGTTGGCTGCCTGAGCCCTCACAGGGGACACTGGACCCATGAACGACGGACGCGACCACCTCAGCAAGGCCGAGATCGCCAAGGACGCCGTGCAGTCAGGGGCGGAAGCCGCTGCCCACACGGTGGGCGAGGTGGCCACGATCCTGACCAAGGCCGTCGGTGACGTCGCCAACGCGGTGGGAGGATTCGCCACGGAGATCTTCGAGATCCGTGAGTCCTCCCGCCGGGCGGCCGCCGAGCACCTGGCGGAGCCGAAGGTGCCCGCCGTGACCGACGGGCTCGACGGGCTCGACGGGCTCGACGACGAGAGCTGAGCAGCGAGCGGCTACTCGGCCTGGACGTCGGACGACGTCCCTGCCGGAGGGATGCCTGCCCCGGTCATCGCGGCTGGTGTGCCGAGGGTGAACGTGCTGGACGCGGTGCCGACGTTGCCGGCGACGTCGGTCGCCGTCACGGTGAACACGTAGGTGTCGGCGGCGTTGTAGCCGGCGTTCAGGATCGACGGAGTGCGGTACACCGGAGCGGTGCTCACGGACATCGTGAGGACCACGCTGCAGTTGGTGGTCCAGTCCGAGGCGGCGTTGGCGCCGGCGCCGTCGTAGCACTTGCCGTCCGACAGGCGCTTGAGCTGGTACGTGACGGATGCAAGTCCGCTGACGCCGTTCTCGGTGACGTTGGCGCAGAGCCGGAGCGTGCCGCCGCCGAGGGTGCAGTCGACGTCCTGGTAGGTCGTCCCGTTGGCTCCTGTCGCAGGCACGAGCCCGTTGACCGACGGCGCGGCGTTGTCGACCGTCACCACGGTGTTGTTGACCGTGGCCGATGACCGACCGGCGTTGTCGGTGAAGAAGTAGTCGACCTGGTGCGTGCCCGGGGTGAGCGTGGGCAGGGTGACCGGGCCCGGTCCGGTGACGGACTGGAACGCTCCTGCGTTCGCGTCGATGCGGTAGGAGATCGAGGCGATCCCGTTGAGGTCGCTCGCCGTGATCACGATGTTGTCGCCGGTGGCCGAGACCGTCGGAGCCAGCGTGCCGGTGGGGAGCGCGTTGTCGATGGCCCGCGTCGTGGAGGCGGACGCGGTCCCGCCGAGGCTGTTCGTCGCCGTCACCGTGAAGGTGTAGACGTCGTCCTCGGCGTAGCCGTTGCCGAAGAGGCGTCCGGTGGCGTACGTCGGAGCCCCGGAGAGAGTCAACGGGACACCGGTCGTGCAGGCGGGCGCCAGGTTCCAGTCCGATTCCAGGTCGCCGCTGCCGTCGTAGCACTTCCCGTCCGAGGCACGCTTGACCTGCACGGTCACGGAGGCGACGGTTCCGGCTCCCGCTGTGACGTTGGCGCAGATCCGGCGGTCGTTCGGGTTCGAGCAGGAGATGGCACCGAAGGACGCGCCGAAGGCGCCATTGGCGGGAATGATCGCGGTGATCACCGGCGGAGCGGTCACGACGACCGTGACGGTCACGTTCGCGGGGGCGGACGTCGCGGTCCAGGACCTGTACACCGCGATGACGCGGTAGGTGTGGGTGCCGTTGGCGACCGGGGTGTCGGTGCAGGCGGCGCTGGTGATCAGGCTGGCGGGGGAGCTGCCGCAGGCATTCGCGGTGCTCACTCCCGTCGTGCGGGTGACGTAGTAGCCGTCCGGGACGGGTGTGCCCGCCGAGGCGGTCCAGGTGACGTTCACGCTCGAACTGGTGCCGACCTGGGTGGCTGCGACGTTCGTGGGCGCGGCGAGCGTGCCCACGCCGCCGGCGGCGGAGTCGGTGCCGGTGGCGCCGAAGTAGGCGACGACGCTGCCGGCAAGCACGAGCAGGACCGCGACGGAGACGGCCACGACGCCGATCACCTCGATCCGCGCGTTCCGTAGTCCGTGCCGTGCGCGCGCGGCGACATGGCGCGGCTGGGGGCGGTGGTTGCGGCGCTCGGCGGCGGACCACTTGCGCGACGTGGAGACGCGACGGGCGTTCATGCGCCGTCTCCCTTCGCGTTGAGGCGAAGGTCGACCTGGACGCCCTTGCACATGTCCTGGTTGGCCGGCGTGTTGAGCATCCGGATCGCCGGCCAGTCGGCCCGCGCGACGCCGAGCTGGGAGAGGGTGCGGGTGCTGTTCGGCGGTACGACCAGGGTGGCCGGGCCGCCGTACGCGAGGATCTCGAAGTTGTCGACCGCGCAACCGCCGGGCTGGTCGCTCGTGTCGGTGCCCTCGATGGTCACGCCGATGTTCGACACGGTCATCGCCGCGTTGAACGGGTTGGTGATCGCCATGTCGATCGCGGCTTCCGGTGCGCCCGGCGCCAGCTCGCGATCGGGTTCGCCGGAGACCGGGAAGTCCGGATAGGTCTGCGACAGCACGACGAGGTACGCCGACGCGACGGCCGAGGACAGCAACGCCTTGCCCGAGACGGTGATGAGGTAGGTGCCGGGTACGACGTTGGTCGCCGTCCTGATCGTGATGGTCGCGGTGTTGCCGAGGATCGACAACGACGGACTCACGGTGGCCGTGGCGTGTTGCGGCACGCCGGAGACGGTGAGGCCCACGGGACCGGCGAGCAGGCCACGGTTGATGGTGAGCCCGAACGAGGTCGTCTCGCCGTCGACGACGGTGCGCATCGGCGGAGCAAGGGTCATGGTGAAGCCGGTCGGGAGCGTGACGACGAGCTTCACCGTCACGGTCTTGGTGCTCGCGCCGTTGGTGGCGGTGATCTTGAGGAAGTAGGTGCCGACCGGTGTGGAGCCGGTGGTGAGCACCGAGATCACCGCAGGAAGGCCCGCGGGCACGGGGTTGGGGAGGATGCTCACCGTCGCGCCGACCGGGGCACCGGTGACCGAGAGATTCACCGGACCGAGCACCGAACCGGCCTGGCTGACGGAGACCGCGACCACCGCATTCCCGCCAATGGCCACGCCGATGGTGCTCTGCGAGGCGGTCAGGGTCAGTTCTGCGCCGACGGTGGTGGCCGCTGGACGCAGGGGAGCGGATCCGACCGACGCGGCCAGGAGGACGGCGAGCACGGCCACCAGGAGTCGGGTACGCCCGGTCCAGTGCCTCATGTCGTGTGTCCTCTCGGCCGCGTCGGTCGTCAGATCGAGCAGGGAATCAGCGTCAGTTGACGTCGACGGTGTAGGTGAGCGTCGCGCCCTTGCAGCCGTCCTGGTTCGAGCCGGTGTCGATCATCTGGATGTCGAAGCTGCCGCTGACGGAGCCGCCGCCGGCCACGTCGTCGCCGACCAGGTCGGTGAGGTTCGTGATGGCGAAGTCGGCGTCGGAGCAACCTGCCGCGGTCGTGGCGACGGTGGCCGTGACAGCGGTGATCTGCTTGGTGCCTTCTTCGTCGTTGCTGATCGTGAAGGTGACGTTGTCGATGTCGCCATCGGGCGTCAGCGTGCCGGTGTCGCCGATGCTGGCGTCGTCGATGAGGACGGTCCAGGCGTTCTCGTCGGCGACCTGGGCGGTGGCGTCGTCGGAGCCGTTGCTGGTCCAGTACGCGAACGCGGCGCCCGCAGTGATGACGAGCGCGCCGACACCGCCGGCAACGGCGAACTTCTTCTTCTTGGCAATGGCCATGGGAGTGCCCCTGTGATCTGTGAGAGCTGCTGGAATCCGGGGCATACCGGCCGAGATCACGGCACGCCACGAAGGGAGGAACCACACCGACCAACCCGCGACACGTGAACCGTGTTACGTGACCGTGGGCATCGGAATCGCTGGTTGACGCCAGTGTCGCTGCAGCGTTACAACCCCGGTTGCAGAGGGGATCTGGGGTGCGCGGTCAGTCGAAGGCCAGCCGGAACGACGACATCCGGAACGACCCGAGCTGACGCGCCTGGCCGAGGAAGGCCAACGGGCCGTCGCTCGCGAACGACCATCGAGCGCGGCAGGGGAGCGCCTTCGCGCTGCCCTTCATGAGGACGTTGGCCGTCTCCGGGTGCTCGTCGATGCCGGGCTGGATGACGCGGCCCGTGAACGGGACGCGTGGAGCCGCGCGGGACACGTCGGTGAAGCTCGCGTCGACGATCGGTCGACGTTCGACCAGGGCGGTCCAGTCGGTCGAGGTGACCGGGCCGCGGAAGCTGCTCTCCATGTCGAAGTCGCACAGTTGCTTGGGGATGGCCCAGAGCTCGCGGCCGCCGGCCTGCGAGGTCGGCGAGTCGACCCAGATGTCGGTGATCGTCACGGCGCCCTTGCCGGCGGCATCCTTGGTCGTCCGGGCGACGAGGAGCTCGTGGTACGTCAGCGGGCTGGGCTCCTCGTACGACACCAGCGCGACGCCGTACTGCCCGGCAGGGTGGCGTTCATCGACGTCCTCGGGGAGCCGGAAGACGGACAGCCAGAGCGAGCCGTGCATGTTCCACGGCGCGGGGGGATACGGCTTCACGCCTGCGGCTCACCCTCGCCGGCATCCATGAAGAGCTGGGCGGTGTGCTCCAGCTCCGCCTCCATGGCGGCAGGCAGTGCGTCGGTGAGCCGGGCGGCCGTAGGGCTCTCCTCGCGGGGCCCGAGACCGGCTGCGGCGCCATCGATCGCCCGGGCGACGTCGATCACCGTGGCCTGCTGGACGTAGGGCTGCTTGAGCTCGCGGGCGACGTACTTGGCCACGAAGCGGCGCAGCTCGCCCTCGACGTTGGCGGCACGGCTCGTCAGCGACGCGCGCAGCCCCTGGGCCTTCAGTCGTACGACGACCTGGGCCGGGGGAGGCGGCGTGACCTCGAGCTGGATGGCGAGGTCGGCGCGCGCGTGGGCGGCGATCACCAGCGGCACCGTGATCTCGGCGTCGAAGTCCAGCTTGTCCATGCCGAGGTCGAGCGTGAACTTCAGGGTCACCGGCAGCTCGACGTTGAACGAGACCGGCAGGTCACCGACCTGCTGGCCCGTCGCCGTACCGATCCTGCCCTTGGCGATCACCTTGGCGATCCGGCCGGGGCCGACCCCGATCGGGCCGACGTCGATCGGTCGGCCCGCCAGCACGTTCACGCCGTTCAGGACGCGTTCGGCGGTGACGGCAGTCGAGAAGAAACGCTCGCCCCAGGTCGCGTAGGTGATGAGTTCGTCGCTCACCCGCGTCACCCTAGTGGGAACGGGCCCGCCCGCGTGGGCCCGTCGCGAGTCCGCGCACTGTCATCGCGAGCGTCTGGTCGATGGCGGCGTCGCGCTCCGCGGGGCCGAAGTCGCGCAGGGGTCCGTCGATCATCAGCAGTGCCAGGCCGTGGACGGCGGCCCAGGGGCCTGCCTCGGCGCCCGGCCGGTGCTCCTCGGCGAGGTAGCCGACCGCGACGAGCTCGTCGAGCATCTGGCCGAGCAGGGCGTAGGGACCCATGGCGTCGAGCCCCGGGTCGGGGTCCGCAGCGCCGCGCAGCTGCCCCGTGAAACAGGTCCGGAAGATGCCGGGCTCGTCCTGCGCGAACCGGATGTAGCCGCGGCCGGTGGACACCAGTCGATCGATCGCCCGATCCACCGGGTCTCCGTCCTCGGGCACCTGGCCGAGGTACCCGGCCATCGCCACCACCATGCCGTTCATGGCGAGCTCGCGGGCCGCGGCCAGCAGGTCGGCCTGGTTCGAGAAGTGGCGGTAGGCCGCGGTAGGGGTCACCCCGACCTCGCGAGCGGCGCCCCGGATGGTCACCGCGTCGGGTCCGCCGGTGGCCGCCAGGTCGGCTGCCGCCCGCGCCAGCGCGTTGCGCAGGTCGCCGTGGTGGTAGCTGCTCCGGGCGGTGGTCGAGGTGTTCACGGGATACATGTTGACACCTGTACACATCCATGCCAAGTTAACACTTCTAAAGTTTACGTGCGTACACATTGGAGGAGATCGTGATGTTCCGGTGGATCGGAGTGCTGGTGACGGGGCGGGCCCGCTGGGTCCTGGGCCTCGGAGTCCTGGGAGTGGTGGTCGCGGCCTACGTCGGCCTCGGTGCGTTCGGAAAGCTGCAGACCGACGGGTTCGACGACCCGGACTCGGAGAGCAGCCGGGCGGCCAGCGTCCTTGCCGAGCGGTTCGAGGGGACGGCCGACTACGTGTTCGTGGTCGCGGCGGACGGCGGCGACGTCGACGCACCGGCCGCTGCCGCGGCGGGGAAGGCGTTCACGGACCGGCTGCGCGCCGATCCGGACCTGGCTGACGTGACGTCGTACTTCGATGCGCGGGCGGGCCCGTTGCGTTCGGTCGACGGCGGCCACGCGCTGGTCACCGCGTCGGTGGCCGAGGGTGCTGACGCCGATCCGGCCGCGGTGCTCGAGTCCTACAAGGGCACCGACGGCGCGATCACGGTCGTCGTCGGCGGGGGAGAGATCGTCGGCGAGGAGATCGGTGGGCAGATCGGCAAGGACCTCGGACTGGCCGAGAGCATCGCCATCCCGCTCATCCTGGTCCTGCTGGTGCTCGCCTTCGGCAACGTCGTCGGCGCGCTGGTGACCCTCGCCGTCGGCGTCGCAGCGATCTTCGGCACGTTCGCCGAGCTGTCGATCCTCGGGTCGATGACCGACGTGTCGATCTACGCGGTGAACCTGACGACCGGTCTCGGCCTGGGACTGGCCGTTGACTACGGCCTGCTGATGGTGGCCCGGGTGCGCGAGGAGAGGTCGGCCGGGCGAACCCACGACGAGGCCGTACGGCGTGCCGTCGAGACCGCCGGACGGACGATCACCTTCAGCGCGACCACCGTCGCGGTGGCGCTGGCGTCACTGCTGCTGTTCCCGATGTACTTCCTGCGGTCCTTCGCCTACGCCGGCATCGGCGTCATGCTGATCACGGCCTTCAGCGCCGTGGTGATCCTGCCGGCCGCCATCGCCCTGCTGGGCGACCGCATCGACGCCTGGCGGGTGCCGGGGGTGCACGGCGTGCGCGGCGAGGAAGCGCCTGCGTGGGCGCGACTGGCACGGTTCGTGGCCCGGCGCCCGATCCTCAGCGCGCTGCCCGTGCTCGTCGGCCTCGGCGTGATGGCGCTCCCGCTCGCCGGGATCACGCTCGGCACCCCGGACGACCGCGTGCTGCCCACCAGTGCGTCGAGTCGGCAGGCCGGAGACCTGATCCGCGAGGAGTTCGGCGGCGACGGCACCCACCCGATCGACGTCGTGACGACCTCACCGCTGGACGACGAGTCGCTGGCGTCGTACTCCGCCGAGCTGGGGGCGCTGTCCGGCGTCGTACGCGTCGACGTCCGCCACGGTGACGGTGCCGACCTGCTCGCGGTGGTCACCGACCTGGACCCGAGGTCGACCGAGGCACGCGACCTGGTGCAGACCGTCCGCGACGTCCCTCCTCCGGCCGACACCGAGGTGCTGGTCGGCGGCGCCACGGCGGAGCTGAAGGACCAGATGGAAGGCATCGGGGAACGCCTGCCGGCCGTCGTCGGCTGGCTGGTGCTGACCACGATGGTGATCCTGTTCCTGTTCACCGGCAGCGTGATCCAGCCGATCCGGGCACTGGTGCTCAATGCGGTCGGACTCGGCGCGACGCTCGGTGCGATGGTGTGGGTGTTCCAGGACGGCCACCTGTCCGGGCTGCTCGGCTTCACGCCGCAACCGATGGACAGCTCGATGATGGTGCTGCTCTTCTGCGTGGCCTTCGGCCTGTCGATGGACTACGAGGTGTTCGTGATGGGCCGGATCAAGGAGATGCGCGACGCCGGCTTCAGCAACGAGGAGGCGCTGGTCCACGGACTTGCCCACACCGGCCGGATCGTCAGCACCGCGGCGGCCCTGATCGCGATCAGCTTCTTCGCGTTCCTGGTCAGCTCGGTGAGCTTCATCCAGTTCTTCGGACTGGGGACAGGACTGGCGATCCTGATCGACGCCACACTCGTCCGGGGCGTGCTGCTGCCCGCCGGCGTACGGCTGCTCGGTGAACGTGCCTGGTGGGCGCCGAAGCCGCTGCGGTTGCTGCACCGGCGGATCGGGCTCTCCGAGTCCGTCGCGTGACCACGGACGGCCCGGGGGACTCAGTCCTCCGGGTCGTCCAGCCGTGCGAGCCAGGTCGCGAACCGCTCCACCGGGATCTCGAAGTCCGGGTGGATGTCGACGAACTCCTGGAGCCGCTCGCTGAGCCACGCCAGGGTGACTTCCTCGTCACCCCGGCGCTTCTCGAGCTCCTCGATCCCGCGATCGGTGAAGTACATCAGTGCTCCTCTGGCGATCGCCGACGCTTCGCGCCGACGCTCAGCTGAAGGCCTTGCCGATCAGGACCTTGGCCTCTTCGAGGTGACGCTTGGCGGTGCCGACCGCCGTCGTCGACGAAGCGGCACGGGTGATCGGCTCGACCGGGCGACCCAGCTCCGGCACCACGTTGAGGTGGTACGACGGCCACGGGCCCTGGTTGAACGGCTCGTCCTGGACCCACTTGACCTTGGCGTTCGGGTACTTCGCCAGCTCGGCCTTGATCTCCTCGATCGGCCACGGGTAGAGCTGCTCGACGCGCACGATCGCAACGTCCTCGCGGGCGCTCTTGGTGCGCTCGACGACCAGGTCCCAGGTGAGGCGACCGGACACGAGCAGCACGGTGGTGACCTTGGCGGCGTCGACCGTGTCGTCGCCGATCACCGGACGGAACGAGCCCGAGGTGAAGTCCTCCGGCTGCGCTGCGGCTTCCTTGCGCTTGAGCATCGACTTCGGCGTGAAGACGATGAGCGGCTTGTGCTCACCGCCCAGCGAGTGCCGGCGCAGCAGGTGGAAGTACGACGCCGGGTGGGACGGCTGCGCGACGACCATCGCCTCGTCGGCGCACAGCGTGAGGAATCGCTCGATCCGTGCGGACGAGTGGTCGGCACCCTGGCCCTCGTAGCCGTGCGGCAGCAGCAGCACGACACCGGAGTCCTGGCCCCACTTGGTCTTGCCTGCGGAGATGTACTCGTCGATCACCGACTGGGCGCCGTTCACGAAGTCGCCGAACTGGGCTTCCCAGAGCACGAGGGCCTCGGGACGTGCGACCGAGTAGCCGTACTCGAAGCCGAGGGCGGCGTACTCCGACAGCAGGCTGTCGTAGACGAAGAACTTCGCCTGGTCCTCGGTGAGGTTGGACAGCGGGGTCCACTCGTCGGCGTTGATCCGGTCGATCACCGTCGCGAAACGGGACACGAAGGTGCCGCGGCGCGAGTCCTGGCCGGCCAGCCGCACCGGGCGGCCGTCCATGAGGAGCGAGCCGAACGCGAGGATCTCGCCGGTGCCCCAGTCGATGGGGCCGGCCGTGATCGACGCCGCGCGACGCTGCAGCTGCGGCATCACCTTCGGGTGGACCGTGAAGCCCTCGGGCGGGCTGACGTAGGCGTCGGCGATCCGCTTGAGGACCTCGACCGGGATGGCCGTCTGGGTCTCGCCCTCCGGCTTGTCCGGGTAGTCCGGCACGGTCGTCCACTCCGACGGCTTCGTGTCGGCCTCGCGGACCTCCGTGAAGACCCGCTCCAGCTGGAGCTGGTAGTCGCGCAGGACCTGCTCGGCCTCCTCGATCGTGATGTCGCCACGACCGATGAGGGACTCCGTGTAGAGCTTGCGGACCGAGCGCTTCTGCTCGATGAGGTCGTACATCAACGGCTGCGTGTACGACGGGTCGTCACCCTCGTTGTGGCCACGGCGGCGGTAGCAGACGAGGTCGATGACGACGTCGCTGTGGAAGGCCTGGCGGTACTCGAACGCCAGCCGGGCCACCCGGATGCACGCCTCGGGGTCGTCGCCGTTCACGTGGAAGATCGGCGCCTGGACCATGCGGGCGACGTCGGTGCAGTACAGCGAGGACCGCGACGAACCGGGGGAGGTGGTGAACCCGACCTGGTTGTTGATGACCAGGTGGATCGTGCCGCCGGTGCGGTAACCGCGCAGCTGGGACAGGTTGAGCGTCTCGGCGACGACACCCTGACCGGCGAACGCTGCGTCACCGTGGAGCAGCAGCGGGAGCACCGGGAAGGCCTCGCCCTGGTCGAGCACGTCCTGCTTGGCGCGGGCGATGCCCTCCAGGACCGGGTCGACGGTCTCGAGGTGGGACGGGTTGGCGGCGACCGAGACCTTGATGGTCTCGCCGGTGCCGGCGACGAACTCGCCCTCGGCGCCGAGGTGGTACTTCACGTCGCCCGAGCCCTGGACCGTGCGCGGGTCGATGTTGCCCTCGAACTCGCGGAAGATCTGGTTGTAGGACTTGCCGACGATGTTGGCCAGCACGTTGAGGCGCCCGCGGTGGGCCATGCCGATCGCGACCTCGTCGAGCGCGGACTGGGCCGCGGCCTCGGCGATCTCGTCGACGACCGGGATCGTGGTCTCGCCACCTTCGAGGCTGAATCGCTTCTGGCCGACGAACTTGGTCTGCAGGAAGGTCTCGAAGGCCTCGGCCTCGTTGAGCTTCAGCAGGATCCGCAGCTGCTCCTCGCGGGGCGGCTTGGTGTGCGGCTGCTCGACGCGCTCCTGGATCCAGCGGCGCTGCTCGGGATCCATGATGTGCATGTACTCGATGCCCGTGGTGCGGCAGTACGAGTCGCGCAGGATGCCGAGGATGTGGCGCAGCTTCATGAAGCGGCGGCTGCCGCCACCGAACTGGCCGGTGGGGAACTCACGGTCGAGGTCCCACAGGGTCAGGCCGTGCGACTCGATGCGCAGGTCGGGGTGGCTGCGCTGCTTGTACTCGAGCGGGTCGGTGTCGGCCATCAGGTGGCCGCGCACGCGGTAGGCGTGGATCAGCTCGAGGATCCGGGCCTGCTTGTCGATCTCGTCGTCGTGGGACGTCGCGATGTCGTTGTTCCAGCGGATCGGCTCGTAGGGGATCCGCAGCGCGCGGAAGATCTCGTCGTAGAAGCCGTCCTGGCCGAGCAGGTAGCGGTGCACCTGGCCCAGGAACTCGCCCGACTGCGCACCCTGGATGACGCGGTGGTCGTACGTCGACGTCATCGTCATGATCCGCGAGATCGCGTTGCGGGCGATGGTCTCCTCGGACGCGCCCTGGAACTCCGGCGGGTAGTCCATGGAGCCGACGCCGATGATCGCGGCCTGGCCCTGCATCAGGCGCGGCACGGAGTTGTTCGTGCCGAGGCCACCGACGTTCGTCAGGCTCACCGTCGTGCCGGAGTAGTCCTCCATGGTGAGCTTGTTGTCCTTGGCCTTGCGGACGATGTCCTCGTACGCCGTCCAGAACTGCGCGAAGTCCATCGACTCGCAGGCCTTGATGGACGGCGCGACGAGCTGGCGCGTGCCGTCCTTCTTCTGCTGGTCGATCGCGAGTCCCAGGTTGATGTGGGACGGCGTGACCATCGTGGGCTTGCCGTTGATCTCGTCGTAGGTGTTGTTCATCGCCGGCTGGGCCTTGATCGCCTTGACGATGGCGTAGCCGATGAGGTGCGTGAACGAGACCTTGCCGCCGCGCGCGCGGGTCAGGTGGCTGTTGATGACGATGCGGTTGTCCCAGAGCAGCTTGACCGGGATGTTGCGCACCGAGGTCGCCGTCGGGACCGACAGCGAGATGTCCATGTTCTTCGCGGTCGCCGCGGGGATGCCGCGGAGCACGGTCAGGGTCGGCTCGTCACTCGCGACCACCGGAGCGGGGCGCGGGGCGTCCTTCGGGGTCGGCCTTTCCGCCTCGTCCTTGGGCGGGGTCGGCGTGGTCGAGGACGCCGGGCTCACCTGCGGGGCGGGGGTGGCCTTCGGGGTCGGCGCGGTGGCGGCCGGAGCAGCGGGCGCGGCAGCAGCGGGCGCCGCCGGAGCAGCAGCAGGAGCCGGGGCGGCCGGCGCCGCGGCAACGGGGGAAGCGGCGGGCGTCGTACCGTTGCCGCCTGCTCCCTTGAAGTAGGCGGCCCACGCCGGATCGACGCTGTTCGGGTCGGCCTCGAACTGCTCCTTCATCTCCTCCACGAGCCATTCGTTGGCTCCGAATCCCTCGGGAACTGGAGATCCGGTGGACTGGTCTGACGACTGCGTCACGACGTGCTTCGCCTCTTCCGATGAGCTGGACCGACCCGCCGCCGATAGCGGGTGGCTGTCGAGTGGCAAGGCTAGTCCCATGCCGAGGCAAATACCGCCCCTCGGTCACCCTTTGAGGCAAGGTGTTGCGCAACAGACACTCGACCGGGGTTCCGGGCGTGAATCGAAGGGTGGCGCACGACGTGCGAACGACACCATGGGCCGCGCTCCTGCTGACACTCGTCCTGGCTCTTGCCGGATGCTCGGGTGGCGACGAGGACAAGACCGAAAGCGGCGGACCTGCGGGGGAAACCGCGTCCGAACCGATCGCCACCGACGCCCGTCTCGGGGCAGTGAAGGGACGGCTGAGTGACGCTGCGGCCGCCGAGGTGCTGGCCCAGGTGACCGAGGTCGTGGACCGCTGGTTCGACAATGCGTACGCCGGCGACTACCCCCGTGAGAAGTTCGACACAGCGTTCGCGGACTTCACCAAGGACGCCCGGGGCCTGGCCGTCCAGCAGGCGGCGATCCTCAGCAACACCGAGGTGGGCGCCGACCTGGAGGCGGTCGAGATCACGCAGCGGGTGGTCCGCGTCGACGTGCTCGCCCCGAAGGGGAAGGTCGCCGGGGCGACCGTCCGGTTCCGGCTCGGCGTCGCGATGACCGGTGGCGTCGAACGCACCGACCGGGTGACCGGGCGGCTGATGCTCACGCCGGTGGCCGGTGGCTGGCAGGTCTTCGGATTCGATGTCCTCCGCGGCGAGGAAGGTGCCTGACATGCGCTCCCGAATCCAGCAGGTGATGCGGACGATGCTCCTGGGTGCGCTGCTCGGCCTGGTGGCGTTGGTGGTGCCCGACAGCACCCCGGCGCCGACCCAGTTCACCCTGGTGAAGTTCGAGAAGACGGCCGGCGTCGACGTCGACCCGGATGTCGTGTGGATCCTCGCGGTCGGCTCGGACGCCCGGCCGCGGGAGAACCCCGTCCGCAGCCGCGGTGACGCGTTGCAGATGATCGGCATGAACACGAGGACCGGGGCGGCCACCTCGATCGGCATTCCCCGCGACAGCTGGGTGCCGATTCCCGGCGTCGGCTCGAACCGGGTCAACGCGGCGTTGTACTTCGGTGGCCCGCAGCTGCTCGGCCGGACGGTCGGCAACCTCCTGGGCGTCGAGCCGGACTACGTGCTGGTCGCGACCTTCAGCGGTCTGGCGAACCTGGTCACGAGCATCGGCGGCATCACGGTCGACAACCCGCGCGCCTTCTCCGACGAGCACCTCCATCCCAAGGGCTTCAAGGCCGGGAAGGTGAAGGTCAACGGGATGAAGGCCGTCGAGTTCGGCCGGATCCGCAAGTCCCTGCCGGCCGGCGACTTCGACCGTTCGGCCAACCAGCAGCTGGTGCTGCGGGGGATCCGGGCACGGGTCGCCGAGCGAGCGAGCGAGCCCGGGTTCATCGAGGGCGGCGTGCTGAACGTCCTCAAGCACCTGCACACCAAGGGGGTCTCGGCGGCCCAGCTGTTCCGCATCGCGCAGGCGGTCGCCCAGGTGGACCCCGCGAAGATCACCACCTGCGTGCTGCCCGGTGCGATCGGCAACATCGGTGGCGCGAGCGTGGTCATCCCGAACACGGCGGCGGCGAAGCGCTACGGCAACGACGCCCGCAAGGACGCCACGATCAAGCGCTGTTGACCTCGGCGCCGGCCTCGCGGGCCTCGCGAGCGCCCCGCCCGGCGAGCTCGTCGGCCTTCTCGTTGCCCGGATCGCCGGCATGACCCTTGACCCAGTGCCAGGTGACGTCGTGCTGCCCGGCGGCCGCATCGAGCCGGCGCCACAGGTCCTCGTTCTTCACGGGTGCCTTCGCCGACGTACGCCAGCCGTTGGCCTTCCACTTCACGACCCACGACAGGATCCCGTTCCGGACGTAGCTGCTGTCCGTGAAGAGGTCCACCGTCGAGCGTCGGCTCAGCTTCTCGAGCGAGCGGATGGCGGCCATCAGCTCCATCCGGTTGTTCGTGGTGTCGGGCTCGCCGCCGTACAGCTCCAGCTCGTGCTGGCCGTACCGCAGCCAGGCGCCCCATCCGCCCGGCCCCGGGTTGCCCAGGCAGGCGCCGTCGGTGTGGATGGTGACGAGGCTGCGCGCATCGGGCGGGGAGTCGGGCACAGGGGGAGGGTACGGGGGCCGGTCAGCCGGCAACGCGGAGGTGCGCGGCAGCACGGCGTGCCTTGGCGCGGGCCTCGTCGACGTCGTCGCCGAGCGCGAGGGTGACGGCCATGCGTCGGCGACCGGACACGGCGGGCTTGCCGAAGAGGCGGACGCTGGTGTCAGGCTCGGCGAGCGCGGCGTCGACCCCGGCGATCCGTGGTGCCTCGATCTCGCCCTCGAACAGGACGGCGCAGGATGCGGAGGCCCCGCGGGTCCGGATGTTCGGGATCGGCAGGCCGAGGACGGCGCGGGCGTGCAGCGCGAACTCCGACAGGTCCTGCGAGACCAGGGTCACCAGCCCCGTGTCGTGCGGCCGCGGCGAGAGCTCCGAGAAGATCACCTCGTCGCCGCGGATGAACAGCTCGACGCCGAACAGTCCCCGGCCGGTCTCGCCACAGAGGTTCGCGACGACGGCAGCGGAGGCCCGCTGTGCCTTCTCGAGCACGACGTCGGAGAGCGCCTGGGGCTGCCACGACTCGCGGTAGTCGCCGTCGACCTGGGTGTGTCCGATCGGCGCACAGAAGGAGAGGACGTCGGGTCCGCCGTCGGTGGCAGCGTGCTTGACGGTGAGCAGGGTGATCTCCTCGTCGAAGTCGACGAAGCCCTCCACGATCACGCGACCGGCGCCCGCGCGGCCACCCGCCTGGGCGTACTCCCACGAGTGCGCGACGTCCCCGGGGCCACGCACGACCGACTGGCCCTTGCCGGACGACGACATCACCGGCTTCACCACGCAGGGCGTGCCGACCTCCGCGATGGCGGCCTCGAACTCGGCCAGCGTGTCCGCGAAGCGGTAGGGCGACGTGGTCAGTCCGAGCTCCTCGGCGGCCAGCCGCCGGATCCCCTCGCGGTCCATGGTCAGCCGCGCTGCGCGGGCCGTCGGTACGACGGTGAGGCCCTCGGCCTCGAGCTCCAGCAGCGTGGGGGTGTGGATCGCCTCGATCTCCGGCACCACCCAGTCGGGCTTCTCCAGCTCGATCACGTCGCGAACCGCGACCGGGTCGAGCATGTCGATCACGTGGCTGCGATGGGCGACCTGCATGGCCGGCGCATCGGCGTAGCGATCGACGGCGATGGTCTCCACGCCCAGCCGCTGGAGCTCGATCACCACTTCCTTGCCCAGCTCGCCCGATCCGAGGAGCAGTACGCGGGTGGCCGTGGCGGAGAGGGGAGTCCCGATGGTCGTCACGCGCGGAACTCTAGGGGGAGGGGCCCGGGCGAGCGCAGGACGTCATCCCGGCATCCCGGGACAATGTGACAACGGTCGTGGTCTACTGCGGTCTGTGACAGTCACCGCCGACGTCCTGGACCGTGTCCCTTCCGCCCCCAGCGTTCGCTTGAATCGTGCGCTGCGGGCCACCGTCAAGCAGGCCACCCGCGTCCTGCCCGGGAGCGCCGTCGGTCTGCGCCTTGCCCGTGCGGCCATCGAGGTCGGGTGCATCGCTGCCGGAGCCGACAGGCTTCCGCACACGCGGGTGCGGACGGCGACGGATCGCGGTGCCGTCCACGGCGAGTGGCTGGGTCCGGCTGCGACTCCCGGCGAGCTGGTGCTGCTCTACTCCCACGGCAGCGCCTACGCCGTCTGCTCTCCGCGCAGTCACCGCGCGTTCGTGACAGACCTGGCCGAACGGATCGGCCGGCGCGCCTTCAGCCTCGACTACCGGATGGGGCCCGAGCACCAGTTCCCGGCAGCACACGATGACATCGTCCGGGCCTACCTGTGGCTCCTCGCGCAGGGGCATCGCCCGGAGGACATCGTCGTGGCGGGCGATTCTGCCGGCGGACACCTGTCCCTGTCCCTGTGTGGAGAACTACGGCGCCTGGGTGTGCCGATGCCGGCCGGCCTCGTGCTCTTCTCCCCGCTCGTCGACGCCAGCTTCGACACCGCCGCGGCGGCGTACCGACGGAGCAACGACCCGGTGACGGTGCCCGGCTTCGCTCGACGGGTGATCCGCCACCACCTGTCCACCGGGTCCGCGAACGACCCGCGCTTCAACGTTGCGCTCGAGGCCGGCCCCGACCTGCCGCCGGCTCTGGTGATCGCCGGCGCGTCCGAGATGATGCGTGGCGACGCCGAGCTGTTCGCGCGCGTCCAGCGGGAGGCGGGCGGTCACTGTGAGCTCCAGGTGTGGCCCGGACAGATCCATGTCTTCCCGATGCTCGGAGTGGTTCCCGAGGCGCGCCTCGCGCTGGACGAGGTGACGCGCTTCGTGGCCGAGCTCGACGCGGTCGCGCACGCCAGCGACGTGGGGTGAGGGCGGCGCGGGGTTGATTGATGTCCATCAACCCCGGACAGGCGCCTGGACACGAACGACGGACCTGCGTTGCCGCAAGTCCGTCGTTGTCCGTTGGCGCCTCCGGCAGGATTCGAACCTGCGACACCTGGTACCGGAAACCAGTGCTCTATCCCCTGAGCTACGGAGGCCAACTCCCGTGGGGAGTGCGCGGTCGAACCCTACCGGGCGATATCCGTGCCAGAGAAACCGGAGGCCGCCGATAGGCTTGCGGGGTGACCCCTGCGCAACTCTCCACCGCCATCGTCGGCGCCCTGTCCTCGCTCGTGGACGAGGGCGCGATCGCCCTGCCTGACGGCGTTCCGGCCGAGGTGACGGTGGAACGACCGCGGCAGAAGGGCCACGGTGACTACGCCACCAACGTCGCGATGCAGCTGGCGAAGAAGGCTGGCATGAACCCGCGCGCCTTCGCCGAGGCACTCGCCGGCCGCCTGGCCGACTCCGAGGGCATCGGCGCCGTCGAGGTCGCCGGTCCCGGGTTCCTCAACATCACCGTCGAGGCCGGCTCACAGGGCAAGGTCGCTGCGGACATCGTGGCGGCCGCGTCGTCGTACGGCCACACCGAGACGCTGGCGGGCCAGAAGATCAACGTCGAGTTCATCTCGGCCAACCCGACCGGGCCGCTGCACCTGGGCCACACCCGGTGGGCAGTGCTCGGTGACGCGATCGGCCGGGTGCTCAGCGCCGCGGGTGCCGAGGTGACCCGCGAGTTCTACATCAACGACCGCGGCGTGCAGATGAACCACTTCGCTGCGTCCATCATCGCCGCGGCCCTGGGTGAGCCCAAGCCCGAGGACGGCTACGCCGGTGAGTACGTCGACGACCTGGCCAAGCAGGTCGAGGCAGCCAGCCCCGGCATCTTCGACCTGCCGGCCGACGAGCGCCTTGCCGCCGTACGCGACAAGGGGTACGCGATCCAGCTGGCCGAGCAGCAGGAGCAGCTCGACAACTTCAACACGCACTTCGACGTCTGGTTCTCCGAGCTCTCCCTGCACGAGGACGGTCAGGAGAGCGGCGGTGTGCCGAACACCCTCGAGCGGCTCAAGGACCTCGGCCACGTCTACGAGGACGGGGGTGCGCTCTGGATGCGCACCACCGACTTCGGCGACGACAAGGACCGGGTGCTCATCAAGTCCGACGGTGAGCTGACCTACTTCGCGTCCGACACCGCGTACTACCTCAACAAGAGGGAGCGTGGCTTCGACCACTGCATCTACCTGCTCGGTGCCGACCACCACGGCTACGTCGGCCGGCTCCGGGCGATGGCTGCCTGCGTCGGTGACGACCCGGACAAGACACTCAACGTCCTCATCGGTCAGCTCGTGAAGATCGTCAAGGACGGCGAAGAGCTGAAGATGTCGAAGCGGAAGGGCACCTTCATCACGCTCGAGGAGCTGGCGGAGGAGATCGGCGTCGACGCCCTGCGCTACTCACTGGTGCGCTATCCGGCGGACACCCCGCTGGCGCTCGACGTCGCCGAGATCACCAAGGCCTCCAACGACAACCCTGTCTACTACGTCCAGTACGCGCACGCCCGGACCTGCCGCATGCAGGAGAACGCTGCCGACCTCGGCATGACGTTGCCCGTGGACTTCGACCCGTCCCTGCTCAGCCACGAGCGGGACGGGGAGCTGCTCCGCGCCCTCGCCGCCTTCCCGGGCGTCGTGGCGAGTGCGGCCGAGCTCCGTGAACCGCATCGGATCGCCCGCTACCTCGAGGACACCGCGTCGGTGTTCAACAAGTGGTACGACACCAAGGAATGCCGGATGCTCCCGCAGGGTGACGAGCCGGTCACCCCGGCGAACGAAGCACGTCTCGTGCTCGTCGCGGCGACGCGGACGGTCCTCGCCAACGGGCTCGACCTGCTGGGCGTCAGCGCGCCGGAGCGGATGTGAACACCCACGTCTCCCCGGGCGGCTACACCGGCACCTCGCCGGTCTGGCTGCGCGAGCCGGCCGACGTCAACGACATCGTGCCGATCCTGTGGCCCTCCACGGCCCGCAAGGACGACCAGGGTGTGTTGCACATCGGCGGGCTGGCGATCCCGGACCTGGTCGCCGACGTCAACACGCCGGCGTACGTCCTCGACGAGACCGACTTCCGGGAGCGGGCCCGAGCCTTCCGCGACGCCTTCGAGGGCTACGACGTCTACTACGCGGGCAAGGCGTTCCTGAGCGTCGCGGTGGCGCAGTGGGTGGCGGAGGAGGGGCTCTGCCTCGACGTCTGCAGCAACGGGGAGTTGAGCGTCGCGCTGCGTGCGGGTATGGACCCGAAGCGAATCGGCTACCACGGCAACAACAAGACCCCGATGGAGCTGCGCCGGGCCGTCGACGCCGGGGTCGGCCGCATCATCGTGGACTCGTTCCACGAGATCGACCGTGTTGCCGACGTCGCGACCCAGCTGGGGGTGGTCCAGGGCGTGATGATCCGGGTGACGGCGGGCGTCGAGGCCCACACCCATGAGTTCATCGCGACCGCCCACGAGGACCAGAAGTTCGGGTTCTCGATCGCCTCGGGCGACGCCTTCGAGGCAGCCTCGCGCGTCCTCTCCAAGGAGAGCCTCGACCTGCGCGGCCTGCACAGCCACATCGGCTCCCAGATCTTCGACACCTCGGGTTGGGAGGTCGCCGGGCGCCGCGTGCTGGCGCTGCACGCCCGGATCGCGGACGAGCTCGGCCACGTCCTGCCCGAGCTCGACCTCGGTGGCGGCTTCGGCATCGCCTACACGACCCAGGACGACCCGGCGGACCCGGCGGTCCTCGCCACGCAGATCACGAAGATCGTCACGGGGGAGTGTGCTGCGCTCGGCATCGACGTACCGCACCTGTCCATCGAGCCCGGCCGCGCGATCGTCGGCCCGGCGATGTGCACCGTCTACACCGTCGGCACCGTCAAGCAGGTCGCCCTCGACGGTGGCGCGACCCGTACCTACGTGTCGGTCGACGGCGGGATGAGCGACAACCTGCGCCCTGCGCTGTACGACGCCGACTACTCCTGCACGCTCGCATCGCGCGCCTCGGCGGCCGAGCCCGTGCTGGCACGCGTCGTCGGCAAGCACTGCGAATCGGGGGACATCGTCGTCAAGGACGAGTTCCTGCCCGGTGACGTCGCTCCCGGGGACCTGCTCGCCGTCCCGGCCACCGGTGCCTACGGACGGTCGATGGCCTCGAACTACAACCACGCGCTCCGGCCGCCCGTGGTCGCGGTCAAGGACGGCCAGACGCGGGTCATCGTCCGTCGCGAGACCGAAGAAGACCTGCTCGCCACCGACCTGGGCTGAATCCGTGCGCTGAAGCGCGCACTGGCGGCGTTCTCGTCGCTACTGCAGTCGTACGGCTCCGGTGCCGTACTGGCTCAACAGGTCGCCCGGGTTGGCGAGCATGCACGACTTCATCGACAGGCAGCCGCAGCCGATGCATCCGTCCAGGGTGTCGCGGAGGCGCTCGAGACGGCTGATCCGGTCGTCGAGGCTCTCGCGCCACGAGCGCGACAGTCGAGCCCAGTCCGCCTTGGTGGGCGTGCGTCCCTCGGGGAGTGAGGCGAGCGCCTCACGGATCTCGGCGAGCGAGATGCCGACGCCCTGCGAGACGCGGACGAACGCGATCCGGCGCAGGACGTCGCGGTGATAGCGGCGCTGGTTGCCGGTGGTCCGGATGGCGTGGATCAGTCCCTCGCGCTCGTAGAAGTGGAGCGCGGAGACGGCGACCCCGGCGCGGCGGGCGACTTCGCCCGGTGTCAGGTCGTGGCTGCGGATCTCGCGGTTGACGTCATTCATTTGACCTCAACGATACTTGAGGTTGTCCACTGGGGTCATGCACGCAATCCGCCACCACGCCTTCGGGCCCGCCGACGTCCTCCAGCTCGAAGAGCTGCCCGATCCGGCGCCGGGCCCCGGCCAGGTCCGGATCGCGGTCGAGGCCGCGGGCGTCCACCTGGTCGACACCTACATCCGGTCCGGCAACGGCCCGGCCACCTTGGCGCCCCCGGAGCTGCCGATGGTTCCCGGCCGCGAGGTCGCCGGGATCGTCGACCAGGTCGGTGAAGGCGTTGACGCCGACTGGGTGGGCCGTCGGGTGGTCACCCACCTGGGCCCCGCCGGTCGGGGCGGGTACGCCGAGCTGGTGCTCGTCGACGTCGCCCGGGCCTACGACATCCCCGACGGCCTCGATCCGATGACCGCGGTCGCTGCGATCGGCACGGGGCGCACGGCCGCCGGGATCCTCGACTTCGCCGCGATCACCCCTGACGACGTGGTTGCCGTGACGTCCGCGGCGGGCGGCCTCGGGACCCTCCTGCTCCAGGGTGCCCGCAACGCCGGCGCTCGCACGGTCGGCCTCGCGAGCGGCAGCAAGCTGTCCGTCGCCAAGGGAGCCGGGGCGGACACCGTCGTCGACTACACGGTCCCGGACTGGGCCACGACCCTCCGTGTCGCCGAGCCGCGGCTGACCGTCCTCCTCGACGGTGTCGGGGGAGAGGTGCCTCGCACGATTCACCGGATGCTCGAGCCGGGCGGCCGGATGGTCCGGTTCTCCGGCGACCAGGAGGGGTACGACGCCCCCGACCGCCGGGTCGTCGACGTCCTCGGTCCGCCCCTGGCTGCCCGGCTCGGCGAATTCGAGCGCGCGGCCCTCGACGCCGCCGCCGACGGGTCCCGGGTGCCGCACGTCGGTACCGTCTTCCCGCTCGCCGATGCCGCTGCGGCGCACCGTGC
Organism: Nocardioides sp. CPCC 206347; assembly: GCF_048654605.1. Lineage (NCBI taxonomy): Bacteria > Bacillati > Actinomycetota > Actinomycetes > Propionibacteriales > Nocardioidaceae > Nocardioides > Nocardioides sp. CPCC 206347. The sequence continues at coordinate 444,959 of NZ_JBMCYZ010000001.1, read as the reverse complement.
CCTCGAGACCCGCGCGGCCGTCGGCAAGGTCGTGCTGGTCGTCGATCGCTGACGACCTGTCCGCGATCGGCCATCCGGAGGCAGCCGGGGTCGCACCGCCGATAGGCTGACCTGGTGAACAGTCCCCTCAAGGTTGCCGTCCTCGGCTGCGGTTCCGTCGGGTCGCAGGTGGTGCGGCTCCTCGGGGAACAGGCAGATGACCTCGCGGCCCGGGTCGGAGCACGCGTGGAGCTCGCCGGTGTCGCCGTACGACGACTCGACGCGGCGCGCGAGGTCGACGTGCCCGAGGGACTCCTCACGACGGACGCCGCGGCCCTGGTGGCCCGCCCCGACATCGATCTGGTGATCGAGGTGATCGGCGGGATCGAGCCCGCCCGGTCCCTGATCCTCTCCGCCCTGGAGAACGGTGCCTCGGTCGTCACGGCCAACAAGGCACTGCTCGCCGAGGACGGCGCCACGTTGTTCGAGGCTGCCGAGAAGGCCGGCCGCGACCTCTACTACGAAGCCGCGGTGGCGGGCGCGATCCCGATCCTGCGCCCGCTGCGCGAGTCGCTCGCCGGTGACAAGGTCACCCGGGTGCTCGGCATCGTCAACGGCACCACCAACTTCATCCTCGACAAGATGGAGACCACGGGTGCCGGTTTCGCGGACGCGCTCGAAGAGGCCCAGGCCCTCGGGTACGCCGAGGCCGACCCGACCGCCGACGTCGAGGGCTTCGACGCCGCGGCCAAGGCCGCGATCCTGGCCAGCCTGGCCTTCCACACCCGCGTGACCGCCGCCGACGTGCATCGTGAAGGCATCGCTGACGTCAGCGCCGCCGACGTGCGCTCGGCGCGTGAGATGGACAGCGTCGTCAAGCTGCTCGCGATCGCCGAGCTGGTGCCGGGTGCCGAGGGCGACGAGCCGGCCGTGAGCGTCCGGGTGCACCCCGCGATGATCCCGAGGTCGCACCCGTTGGCCAGCGTGCGCGGCGCCTACAACGCCGTGTTCGTGGAGTCCGAGGCTGCCGGTCAGCTGATGTTCTACGGTCCGGGCGCCGGTGGCGCGCCGACCGCCAGCGCGGTGCTGGGCGACCTGGTCACGGTTGCGCGCAACCACCGTCAGGGCACCCGCGGCGTGGGCGAATCGGCGTACGCCGACCGTGCCCTGCTGTCGATGGGGGAGACCCGCACCCGCTACCACGTCGCGATCGACGTCGATGACCGCGCCGGCGTGCTGGCCGCGGTCGCGCTCGCCTTCGCCGACCACGGCGTGTCGATCCAGACCGTTCGTCAAGAGGGCCGGGGCAACGACGCCCAGCTCGTCGTCGTCTCGCACGAAGCCACGGATGCGGCCCTTGCCGCGACCGTCGAGCAGCTGCGCGACATGGACATCGTCCGCGAGGTCACCTCGGTGATGCGCGTCGAGGGGACCGAAGAGTGAGCAGCACCGACACCACCGGCAGCACCACCAGCAGGCAGTGGCGTGGCGTGATCGAGGAGTACCGCGAGCTCCTCGACATCCCGCAGGACACCCCCGCCGTCACCCTTCGTGAGGGCGGCACCCCGCTGGTCCACTCCGGGTGGCTCTCCGGCCTGACCGGCGCCGAGGTGTGGCTCAAGGTCGAGGGCAGCAACCCGACCGGCTCGTTCAAGGACCGCGGCATGACCGCCGCACTGTCGGTGGCCGTGCACGAGGGCGCGCAGGCCGTGGTCTGCGCCTCGACCGGCAACACCTCCGCCTCGATGGCGGCGTACGCCGCGAAGGCAGGCGTCACGCCGATCGTGCTCGTCCCCGAGGGCAAGATCTCGGCCGGCAAGATGGCCCAGGCCGTCCTCCACGGCTCGAAGGTCATCCAGGTCCGCGGCAACTTCGACGACTGCCTGCGGATGGCGCGCGAGATGGCGTGGAACTACCCCGTTGCGCTGGTCAACTCGGTCAACCCGGCCCGCCTCGAGGGCCAGAAGACGGCCGCCTTCGAGATCGTCGACTTCCTCGGTGACGCCCCCGACTACCACCTGCTCCCCGTCGGCAACGCGGGCAACATCTCGGCGTACTGGCTCGGCTACACGCAGTACGCCGCCCTGGGCCGCGCCACGAAGCGTCCCGTCATGCGCGGCTTCCAGGCCGAGGGCGCTGCGCCCCTGGTGACCGGTGAGCCGTTCCCCGACCCCGAGACCGCGGCCACCGCGATCCGGATCGGCAACCCTGCGTCGTGGAAGCTCGCCGAGGCGGCCCGCGACGAGTCCGGCGGCCGCTTCGCCGCCGTCTCCGACGCGCAGATCCTGTCGGCGCAGAAGGAGCTGGCCCGCAAGGACGGCGTCTTCGTCGAGCCCGCGTCCGCGGCCGGCATCGCCGGCCTGCTGTCCGAGCTGGCTGCGGGGGAGTCCTACCAGGGCGCGACGGTGGCGATCACCGTCACCGGCCACGGTCTCAAGGACATCGCGACCGCGCTGGACGGGCTGGTGCTGCCCGACACGATCGTGGACGCCGACGTCGACGCCGCCGCGCGCGCTGCCGGTCTCTGAGCCAGCGATGACCTTCGTCGACGGACCCGTCCGGGTCACCGTGCCCGCGACCTCGGCCAACCTCGGCCCCGGCTTCGACACCCTCGGCCTGGCGCTCGACCTGCGGGACGAGCTCGAGGCCGAGGTGCTCGCGAGCGGCCTGGTCGTCGAGGTCCACGGGTACGGCGATGGCGAGGTCCCGCTCGATGAACGGCACCTGGTGGTCCGCGCCATGCGCGCGACGTTCGAGCGCCTGGGTCAGAACCCGCCCGGACTCCGGCTGACCTGCACCAACGTCATCCCGCACGCCCGCGGACTCGGGTCGTCGTCGGCTGCCATCGTCGGCGGCGTGTGGCTGGCCCGCGAGCTCGTCGCCGGCGGGCACCTGCTGCTCGACGACGCCGCGCTGCTCGACATCGCCGCACAGCTCGAGGGCCACCCGGACAACGTGGCACCGGCCCTGTTCGGCGGGTTCGTGATCTCGGGCCAGGATGCGGACGGCTCGTTCTTCGCCGTTCCCGGTTCCGCCGACCCGCGCGTCAGCGCCGTCGTGTTCGTGCCTGCCGACCCGGTGTCGACCGAGGCGGCGCGCGGGCTGCTGCCGGCCACCGTGCCGCACGCGGACGCCGCCGCGAACGCGGGTCGCGCCGCGCTGCTCGTCGCCGCGCTCTCGGGGCGCCCCGAGGAACTGCTCCGGGCGACCGAGGACCGGCTGCACCAGCAGTACCGTCGCTCCGCGATGCCCGCCAGCCTCGCCCTCGTCGAGGCGCTGCGCGCCGACGGTGTCGCTGCGGTGATCTCCGGAGCCGGCCCGACGGTGCTCGCGTTCTCCGAGGGCGTCGACAGCCCGGCGTCGGCGGACCTCGTCCGGCGCTGCCCCGAGGGCTGGGCCACGCACTCGCTCGCGATCAGCGGCGCCGGCGCCGCGCCCGCGGACGGCCGCTGAATCACCCCTCCGTGGTGATACATTGACGACGCGCCGCAGTTCTCGGCGCCCGGCAGGCGCTCCTGGTGCCTCCCACTTCCTCCGGCCCGGCCGGCTCCGAAGGTCCCGATCTCTCGGTGCAACCGTGCAGGATTCAATCCAGTGCCGTTCCGTGCGGAATTCTCCGGATCCGGAACGTGCGTGACACGTCTGAAGGACTCACGTGACCGAAACTCTCGATTCCACTGAAGCTGCCGGCCCTGTTGCTGGGGCCCCCGAGGCCGCCAGCAAGGCGCCGAAGAAGCGCGCCGGTGGACTCAACTCCATGCTGCTGGCCGACCTCAAGGCGATGGCGGGCGGCATGGGCATCCCGGGCGCGGGCAGCATGAAGAAGGCCGCGCTCATCGACGCCATCAAGGGCGCCCAGTCCGGGCAGTCCGGGCAGTCGGCTCCGCGGACCGCCCCGAAGGCGGACGAGGCGAAGGCCGAGCCCAAGGCCGAGCCCAAGGCCGAGCCGAAGGCCGAGCCCAAGGCCGAGCCGAAGGCTGACCCGAAGGCCGAGGAGCCGAAGCAGGGCAACCAGCAGGGTGGCCGGCAGGCCAACCAGCAGCGTCAGGCCAAGCAGCAGGGCCAGGCGAAGCAGGACGGGAACCAGTCCAAGCAGGACGGGAACCAGCCCAAGCAGGGCCAGGCGAAGCAGGACGGCAACCAGCAGAACCAGCCGAAGCAGGGCCAGGCCAAGCAGGACGGCAACCAGCCCCGCCAGGGCAACCAGCAGAACCAGCAGAACCAGCCGAACCAGCAGAAGCAGGGCAACCAGAACGACCAGCCCCGCAACACCGATGACGGCGACGGCCAGGACGGCGACTTCGACGGCGATGGCGAGGGTGGCGAGGCAGGCAGCCGCCGCAACCGGCGCCGTCGCGGCCGGGACCGCGACCGCACCGCGGCCCGCTCGAGCCGCGAACCCGACACCGAGGTGCGCGAGGACGACGTCCTCGTCCCAGCCGCAGGCATCCTCGACGTCCTCGACAACTACGCCTTCGTCCGGACCAGCGGCTACCTCGCCGGTGTCGACGACGTCTACCTGTCGCTGTCGATGGTGCGGCGCTACGGACTTCGTCGCGGTGACGCGATCGCCGGCCAGGTCCGCCAGCCGCGCGAGGGCGAGCGTCGCGAGAAGTTCAACCCGATGGTCCGCATCGACACCGTGAACGGCGTCGACCCGGAGCAGGCGAAGAACCGCGTCGAGTTCGACCAGCTCACCCCGGTCTCCCCGGACGAGCGCCTCCGGATGGAGACGACGCCCGACAACGTGACGGGCCGGATCCTCGACCTGGTCGCGCCGATCGGCAAGGGCCAGCGCGGCGTCATCGAGTCCCCGTCCAACGCGGGCAAGACCACCACCCTGCAGGCGATCGCCAACGCGGTGACGGCCAACAACCCGGAGTGCCACCTGATGGTGGTGCTCCTGGACGAGCGTCCCGAGGAGGTCACCGACTTCGAGCGCGCCATCAAGGGCGAGGTCATCGCGAGCACGTTCGACCGGCCGGCGACCGACCACACGACCGTGGCCGAGCTCGCCATCGAGCGTGCGAAGCGCCTGGTCGAGCTGGGCCACGACGTCGTCGTGCTCCTCGACGGCCTGACCCGCCTCGGCCGCGCCTACAACCTGGCCGCGCCGGCCAGCGGTCGGATCCTGCCTGGCGGCGTCGACGCGGCGGCGCTGTTCCCGCCGAAGAAGTTCTTCGGGGCCGCGCGCAACATCGAGAACGGTGGCTCGCTCACCATCCTCGCCACGGCGCTGGTCGAGTCCGGCTCGAAGATGGATGAGGCCATCTACGAAGAGTTCACCGGCACGGCGAACCTGCAGATCCGGCTCCGCCGCGACCTCGCCGAGCGGGACGTCTTCCCGGCCATCGACCCCGTCGCCTCGGGCACCCGTCGGTCCGAGCTGCTGCTCGGCAAGGAGGAGGTCGCCATCCTCGGTGCGCTCCACCGTGACCTGGCCGACCGCGACGGTCGGGCGGCGGCGACCCACCTGCTCGAGCAGGTGCGCAAGACGCAGACGAACTACGAGTTCCTGCTCCAGGTGCAGAAGAAGGCCCGCGCCTGAGCGCTGCTTCCGCACGCGCGGCCCCGACCGGTGTTCGCCGGTTTGGGGTCGCGCCCGGCAGCGACGTAGAATCATCCGTTGGCTCCGGTTCACGTCTGCATCCGCTTGACGACCCGGGCCCCCTCGAGAGGACACCCATGAAGAAGGACATTCACCCCGACTACGTCGTCACCGAAGTGACCTGCACCTGTGGCAGCGTCTTCACGACGTACAGCACCGCGACCGGCGGCAAGATGCACGCCGACGTCTGCTCGCAGTGCCACCCGTTCTACACCGGCAAGCAGAAGATCCTCGACACCGGTGGCCGCGTTGCCCGGTTCGAGGCCCGCTACGCCAAGAAGGCTCCTGCCGCCGAGGCCGACGCCTCCAAGTAGCGACCTCCGAGCGCCGGTTCTGCCCTTCACGGGTGGGACCGGCGTTCGTCATTTCCCCAGCAAGCTGGTCGAGTAGCCGCGAGGAACGAGCGGCGTGTCGAGACCCGTCGCCGTACCGAAGGAGCCCCCGTGTTCGAAGCCGTCGAAGGCATGCTCGCCGAGCACGCCGCCCTCGAGGAGCAGCTGGGCCAGCCCGAGACGCACGCCGACGCGCGACTGGCGCGGACCGTCAACCGCCGTTACTCCGAGCTGAACGCGATCATCGCGACCTGGCGCGAGTGGCAGCAGTACGGCGAGGACGCGGAGGCCGCACGCGAGCTCGGGGCCGACGACCCGGCCTTCGCCGAGGAGGCCGAGTCCCTGCTGGAGCAGCGTGAGGTGGCGGCGGAACGGCTGCGCCGCCTGCTCGTGCCGCGCGATCCCACCGATGACAACGACGCCCTGCTCGAGGTGAAGTCGGGGGAGGGTGGCGAGGAGAGCGCGCTGTTCGCCGCGGACCTGTTCCGGATGTACAGCCGCTACGCCGAGCAGCGTGGCTGGAAGATGGAGGTCCTCGACGCCACCGAGTCCGACCTCGGCGGCTACAAGTCCGTGACGGTGGCCGTGAAGGCGCCCGGTGCGGTCGAGCCCGGCCAGGCGCCGTACGCCCTGCTCAAGTTCGAGGGCGGCGTGCACCGCGTCCAGCGGGTGCCGGTCACCGAGTCCCAGGGCCGGATCCACACCTCCGCGGCCGGCGTGCTCGTCATGCCCGAGGCCGAGCAGGTCGACGTGGAGATCAACGACAACGACCTGCGCATCGACGTCTACCGGTCCTCCGGTCCCGGGGGCCAGAGCGTCAACACCACCGATTCGGCCGTCCGGATCACCCACGTCCCGACCGGGATCGTCGCGAGCTGCCAGAACGAGAAGTCACAGTTGCAGAACAAGGAGTCCGCGATGCGCATCCTCCGCGCCCGGCTCCTCCAGGCCGCCCAGGATGCCGCCGACGCGGAGGCGAGCGATGCCCGCCGCAGCCAGGTCCGCACCGTCGACCGCTCCGAGCGGATCCGTACCTACAACTATCCGGAGAACCGGATCTCCGACCACCGCACCGGCTACAAGGCCTACAACCTCGACCAGGTGCTCAACGGCGACCTGCAGCCGCTGCTCGACTCGTGCGTCGAGGCGGACCTGGCTGCCCGTCTCGCTGCGCTGGAGGAGTGATGGTGTCGGCCCGCGCGCTCACCGCCGAGGCGAGCGCCCGTCTCCAGTCCGCTGGCGTCGCCAGCCCCGAGTACGACGCCGCTGAGCTGCTCGCGCACGTCCTCGGCACCCGCCGCTCGCAGCTGCCCCTCATCGACGAGGTCGCCGCTGCCGCTGCTGAGGAGTACGACGCCCTGATCACCCGTCGCGCGCAGCGCGAGCCGCTCCAGCACCTGGTCGGACGGGCCTGGTTCCGCCACGTCTCGGTCGCCGTGGGACCGGGTGTCTTCGTGCCCCGCCCCGAGACCGAGCTGCTCGCCGGCTGGGCGATCGACCAGGCCCGCGCGGTGCTCGCGGACGGACGGGTCCCGGTGGTGGTCGACCTGTGCACCGGGTCGGGCGTGATCGCCCGCAGCATCGCCGACGAGGTGCCCGAGGCGCAGGTCCATGCGGTCGAGCTCGACCCGCCGGCGCATGCGTGGGCCGAGCAGAACCTTGCCGACACGGGAGTCGACCTGCGCCAGGGCGACCTGGCGACTGCGTTCGACGACCTCGCCGGTCAGGTCGACGTCCTGGTCAGCAACCCGCCGTACGTCCCGCTCGAGGCGTGGGAGTCGGTGGCCGTCGAGGCCCGCGACCACGATCCGCACCTGGCCCTGTTCTCCGGTGACGACGGACTCGACGCCATCCGTGTCCTGGAGCAGCGCGGCGTCGTACTGCTCCGCGCCGGCGGCGTGATCGGCATCGAGCACGCCGACGCCCAGGGGGAGTCCGCTCCGGCGGTGTTCAGTCGCAGCGGTCGCTGGGAGGAAGTACGCGACCATCGCGACCTCGCCGGGCGCCCGCGGTACCTCACGGCACGCCGACCACGATGAGTCCACGGTGATGCCGGTGCCGATTCTTCATGCGGCGGTGCGAGGATGGGCGCCGTGAGTGCCGAGCGGTTGCCGACCCAGACCGACGAGGAACGCGAAGCGGCGATGGATGCCGCGAGCCGAGCCGTCCGCCGTGGTCGCCTCGTCGTGATCCCGACCGACACCGTCTACGGCGTCGGTGCCGACGCGTTCGACCCCGAAGCCGTGGCGCGCCTGCTGGCCGCCAAGGGCCGGGGCCGCGAGATGCCCCCACCGGTGCTCGTCGGCACCAAGGGCACCCTCGAGGCGCTCGCGACCCGGGTTCCGGACTACGTCGGCGTGCTCGTCGAGAAGTTCTGGCCGGGCGCGCTGACGATCGTGTGCCACCAGCAGCCCTCGCTGCAGTGGGACCTCGGCGAGACCCGCGGCACCGTCGCGATCCGGATGCCCGACCACGAGCTCACCCGCGCCCTGCTGGACCGCACCGGACCGCTGGCCGTCAGCTCGGCCAACCTGTCGGGACAGGAGGCGGCGCTCGACGCCGACAGCGCCGCGGAGATGCTGGGTGAGTCGGTCGCCGTGATCGTCGATGCCGGTGCATCGCCCGGCGGGGTCGCTTCGACGATCATCGATGCGACAGGGGACCGCCCGCGCCTGCTGCGCGACGGCGCCATCGCGATCGCGGACATCGATGCCGCCCTCGCCGACCTGGACCTGACCGTCGACACCGGCCTCCCTGAACCGACGGAGGCCGAGCCGACCGATGCGTGAGTACCTCGTCGTCTTCCTGGTCGCCGCCACGGTCACCTACCTGTTGACCGTCGTCGCCCGGGAGATCGCGGTACGTACCGGTGCCGTCGCGAAGGTGCGCGACCGCGACGTGCACGCCGACCCGACGCCGTACCTCGGCGGGCTGGCGATGCTCGGGGGACTGTTCGCGGCGTACTTCGTGGCCAGGGAGCTCCCGTTCCTCGGCAAGGAGAACCCGTTCGTCTTCGAGGACGCCCTCGCGGTCCTGATCGCCGGTGCGCTGGTCTGCGCGGTGGGCGTCGTCGACGACATCTTCGACCTCGACGCCCTGACGAAGTTCGGGGGACAGGTGCTCGCGGTCGGGGTGCTGGTCTACTCCGGCATCCAGTTCCGCTACTTCTACCAGTCGACCGGCGAGGTCTTCGCGCTCGACACCGCACAGGGCGCCCTGCTGACGGCCTTCGCGGTGGTCGCGACGGTCAACGCCGTGAACTTCATCGACGGCCTCGACGGCCTCGCCGCGGGCGTCATCGGGATCAGCGCCTCCGCGTTCTTCCTGTTCTGCTACTCGCTGTCCTACCTCAACGACGTCAGCCGGGCGACGACCGGAGCCCTGCTCTCGGCCGCGCTGGCCGGCGCCTGCGTCGGCTTCCTGATCCACAACTTCCATCCGGCGCGGCTCTTCATGGGCGACAGCGGGTCGATGCTGATCGGCCTGGTCCTGTCCGCCACCGCCATCACGGTCACCACCCAGTTCGCGCCGGGCGACCTCACCCAGGGCGCCGACGGGGCCCGCTCGAGCCTGCTGCCGGTCCTGCTGCCCGTGGCCCTGCCGATCCTGATCCTGATCGTGCCCCTGGGCGACCTGGTCATGGCCGTCGTACGACGAACGCGGGCCGGACGTTCGCCCTTCGCTCCCGACAAGCAGCACCTGCACCACCGGTTGCTCGAGATCGGCCACTCCCAGCGCCGGGCCGTGATCATCATGTGGCTGTGGGCGGGGCTGATCGCGTTCGGTGTGGTCGTGGCGAGCGTGTTCACCGGCGCCGTGGTGTGGATCGGCCTCGCGGTGGGCCTCGTCGTCACGGTGGCCCTCACCTTCGCGCTGCCCCTGGTGCACAACCAGGCCCTCGAGGACGTCATCGAGGCGGCTCTCGAGGGTCCGGACAACCTGGAGCAGGGGCTCGATCCGGGGGCCGGTTCGGACCCTGCCGGGACTTTGTGATAACTTTCACGAACTCCCGAAGAGCTCCCCTTCGGGCCCGTTGGAACAGCGACTAGAAACGGCCGCCGATGATGACGACCGAGACCCGGGCACCCTCCGTGCTGATGCGTGCGGCCTTCGCGGCCCTCGCCGCCGGAGCGGTCCTCGTGGCGGTCGGTGCGCTGGTCTCGGGCTCGCCTGCTGCGTGGGGCGCGGTCGTCGGCACGCTCATCGCGGTCGGGGTCTTTGCCTTCGGAGCCTTCACCGTGGACGCCGTGGCCCGGCTGATGCCGGCCGCGTCCCTGCTGTTCGCGCTGCTGACGTACACCTTCCAGGTGGCGGCCATGGCGCTGGCCTTCGTGGTCGTCAGCAGTGCCGGACTGCTCGACGACGAACTGAGCCGCAACTGGCTCGGTGGCGCGATCATCGTGGGTGCCTTCGTGTGGATGGCCGCCCAGATCCGCCTCGCGACGACGGCGCGCATCCCGGCGTTCCAGACCCCGTCCGAGGGCGGTGCGCGATGACCTCACGCGACTGCTATTGTCCGGGGCGCAATGAGTCAGCCCGAGGAGAAGCCCAAGGGCGATCCGTGGCATGCGTTCGGCTACATCGTGGCCGGGGTCGCTTTCTACGGAGTGCTGGGGGGCCTAGCGGACCACTGGCTCGGCACTCGATACCTGGTGGCCGTCGGCATCCTGGTGGGCGCGGCGTTGGGGATCTACATGACCTTCGCCCGCTTCCGGCCCGAACAGCCCGAGAACAACGCCCATGACGTGCACGATCCGCAGGACACGGAATAAGGAGACCTGGTGAACATCACAGCCAGCGCCACCGTCACGGCAGAGCCGTTCCCGGCCCCGGGCCCGCACACTTTTGAACTGCCCGGCATCTTCGGCACCGAAGTAACCAAGCCGATGGTCCAGCTCTTCCTTGCGGGCATCGTGGTCTTTGCGTTCCTCTACCTCGCCGCCCGCAAGCGCGCGATGGTTCCCGGCCGGCTGCAGTTCGCCGGCGAGGGCGCGTACGGCTTCGTCCGCAACAGCGTGGCCCGCGACATCATCGGCGGCCACGACTTCCAGAAGTTCGTGCCGTACCTCGTCACGGTCTTCTTCTTCATCCTGGTGAACAACCTCTTCGCGAGCATCCCGTTCATCCAGTTCCCGACGTTCAGCCGGGCAGGCATGGCCTACGCCCTGGCCGGCATGTCCTGGCTGGTCTACAACGCGGTCGGCATCCACAAGCACGGCCTGCTGGGCTACCTCAAGCTCCAGTGCGTTCCGTCCGGTGTCAGCCCGTTGATGTACCCGCTCCTGGTCCCGCTGGAGTTCTTCTCCAACATCCTGGTTCGCCCGGTCACGCTGGCCCTGCGTCTGTTCTGCAACATGTTCGCGGGGCACATCCTGCTGGTGCTGTTCTCGACCGGTGGCCTCTACCTGATCCAGGACGTCGGCGGGATCGGGTACGTCGCAGGCCCGCTGGCCTGGGTGCTCGCGATCCTCGTGAGCTTCCTGGAGATGCTGGTCCAGTTCCTGCAGGCGTACGTCTTCACCCTGCTGAACGCCATGTACATCCAGGGCGCGCTCGCAGACGAGCACTGACCTGTACGGCGGTCTCCGGACCGCACCCCTGCTTCACCCCAGACTCAACTCCCCACCCACAGTTTTCCCGCAAAAGGAAACAACCGAAAGGAACAAGGCCGTGAACTCACTGGCTATCACCGGCGACATGGGCGGCTCGCTCAACATGATCGGCTATGGCCTCGCGGCCATCGGCCCGGGTATCGCCATCGGTCTCATCTTCGCCGCGTACATCAACGGTGTTGCGCGTCAGCCGGAGGCCCAGAGCCGCCTGCAGTCGATCGCGATCCTCGGCTTCGCCCTCGCTGAGGCGCTGGCGATCATCGGCATCGCGCTCGCCTTCGTCCTCACCGGCAAGTAATCCGCCGGTAGACGGCGTCCGCCCTTTACTCGATCGACAAGGTCAGGTCCATGAAGTCACTGTTGATCCTCGCCTCCACGGGTGAGGAGGAGGCACACAATCCGCTCATCCCCGAGCCGATTGAGATCGTCCTCGCCCTCGTGGTGTTCGCGATCCTCTTCTTTGCCATCAAGAAGTTCGTCGTCCCGAACTTCGAGAAGACGTTCGCCGAACGCACCCAGGCGATCGAGGGCGGCATCGAAGCAGCTGCGAGCAAGCAGGCCGAGGCGGACGCCAAGCTCGCCGAGCTCGAGAAGCAGCTGGCGGACGCCCGTCACGAGGCAGCCCGCATCCGCGAGGAAGCTCGCGAGCAGGGTGCCCAGATCGTGTCCGAGATGCGCGACCAGGCCCAGGCCGAGTCGACCCGCATCCTCGACCACGGCAAGGCGCAGATCGAGGCCGAGCGCCAGCAGGCGGTCACCTCGCTCCGTGCCGAGGTCGGCACCCTCGCGACCGGCCTCGCCGGACGCATCGTCGGTGAGTCGCTGGAGGACGACGAGCGTCAGTCCCGCGTCATCGAGCGCTTCCTCGCCGAGCTCGAGACGGCTGACCCGGTCGCTGCCGTGACCAAGGCAGCTCCGGCTGCCAAGTCCGCTGCTCCGGCCGCCGCCGAGCCCGAGGCACCGGTCGGCTTCGCCGACGTCGAGCAGCCGCTGCTGTCCGACGAGGCCGAGGAGCGGTCGTTCCCGGGTGCGGTCAAGGCTCCGGCCGACGGCAGCCAGCCCGAGGGCTACGTCGTCAAGGGCAACGCCGGCTCGATGCTGTACCACCTCCCCGGTGGCCGCTGGTACGACGGTACCGACGCGGAGTACTGGTTCCGCACGGAGGAAGAGGCGATCGCTGCCGGCTTCACCAAGGCGGGGACCCGGAAGAAGGACGACAACTGATGGTGTCCTTCCGTGGAGCGTCCGCAGAGGCGATGGCCGCCGTCACCGACCAGCTCGGTGCGGTGTCCGAGGCGTCGGCCGCGCAGGTGGCCGGCGACCTGTTCGCTGCGGCCACGGCGTTCCGCACCGAGGGCTCGCTTCGCCGGTTCGCCACCGACCAGTCGGTCGAACCCGCGGCCCGTGTCGGTCTGGTCGACAGCCTGTTCTCCGGCAAGGTCGACGCAGCAGCGCTCGGCCTGGTCGTGACGGCCGTGGGCCGTCGCTGGACCAAGGCGCGTGACCTGGCCGATGCCCTCGAGCAGGTCGGCGTCATCGCGTCGGTCCGCTCGACCGGTGCCCAGGGCGCGAAGCTCGTCGACGAGCTGTTCGCCGTGCGGCAGCTGGTCAACGGCAACCCCGCCCTGCGCGACGCGCTGTCGGACCGGGTCCGGTCCGTCGCGGACCGTGCCGGCCTCGTCGAGTCGCTGATCGGCGGCAAGACGCTCCCCGCGACGGTGCAGCTGGTCCGCCAGGCGCTGTCGGGCTCGTACCGCAACGTGGGCCTGGCTCTCGAGGACTACGAGAAGACCGCGGCCGACGTCCATGGCCAGGGTGTGGCGACCGTTCGTGTTGCGCGTGCCCTGTCCGCCCAGGACGAGGCCCGCCTCGCCACCGCACTGTCGCGCCAGTACGGCCGCACCGTGCACCTCAACATCGTGGTCGACCCCGAGGTCGTCGGCGGTGTCCGGGTCGAGATCGGCGACGACGTGATCGACGGGACGGTTTCCTCCCGCCTCGATGACGCCCGCCGCAAGATCGCCGGCTGAACCACCGCTCCACCACGGCAACACGCAGACCACACATCACCACCAGACTTCACAGCAGCCAGAAGAGAGAAGGCACCTGAGATGACGGAACTCTCCATCCGTCCGGACGAGATCCGCGACGCCCTCGCGAAGTACGTCGCGGACTACAAGCCCGCGGCCGCCAGCAAGGAAGAGGTCGGCACCGTCGCCTCCGCCGGTGACGGCATCGCACGCGTGGCCGGGCTTCCCTCGGCCATGGCCAACGAGCTCCTGGAGTTCGCGGACGGCACCCTCGGCCTCGCCCTGAACCTCGAAGAGCGCGAGATCGGTGTCGTCATCCTCGGTGACTTCGACAAGATCGAAGAGGGCCAGCCGGTCCGTCGTACGGGCGAGGTCCTCTCGGTCCCCGTCGGCGACAACTACCTCGGCCGCGTCGTCGACCCGCTCGGCACCCCGATCGACGGCCTCGGCGAGATCGCGACCACCAAGCGTCGTGCCCTCGAGCTCCAGGCCCCCGGCGTCATGGCCCGCAAGTCGGTCCACGAGCCGCTCGCCACCGGCATCAAGGCGATCGACTCGATGACCCCGATCGGCCGTGGCCAGCGCCAGCTGATCATCGGTGACCGCGCGACCGGCAAGACCACGATCGCGATCGACACGATCATCAACCAGAAGCAGAACTGGGAGACCGGCGACCCGTCGAAGCAGGTTCGCTGCATCTACGTCGCCATCGGCCAGAAGGGCTCGACCATCGCCGCCGTGCGTGGCGCCCTCGAAGAGGCCGGCGCGCTGGAGTACACCACGATCGTGGCGTCCCCGGCCTCCGACAGCGCGGGCTTCAAGTACCTCGCCCCGTACACCGGCTCGGCCATCGGCCAGGAGTGGATGTACGACGGCAAGCACGTCCTCATCGTGTTCGATGACCTCACCAAGCAGGCCGAGGCCTACCGCGCCGTGTCGCTGCTGCTGCGCCGCCCGCCGGGCCGCGAGGCGTACCCGGGTGACGTCTTCTACCTGCACTCCCGCCTGCTCGAGCGTTGCGCGAAGCTGTCCGACGAGCTCGGCGCGGGCTCGATGACCGGCCTGCCGATCATCGAGACCAAGGCCAACGACGTCTCGGCGTTCATCCCGACCAACGTCATCTCGATCACCGACGGCCAGATCTTCTTGCAGTCGGACCTGTTCGCGGCCAACCAGCGCCCGGCCATCGACGTCGGTATCTCCGTCTCCCGAGTGGGTGGCGCGGCGATGACCAAGGCGATGAAGGCCGTCACCGGTTCGCTCAAGGTCGACCTGGCGCAGTTCCGCGCCATGGAGGCGTTCGCGATGTTCGCCTCGGACCTCGACGCGGCCTCGAAGCAGCAGCTGGCCCGTGGCCAGCGCCTGATGGCGCTCCTCAAGCAGCCGGCGTACTCGCCGTACCCGCTCGAGGAGATGACCGTCTCGCTGTGGCTCGGCACCTCGGGTCGCCTGGACAAGGTCCCCACCGGTGACGTCCTCCGCTTCGAGCGCGAGTTCATCGACTACCTGCGTCGTTCGCACGAGGGCCTGCTCTCGGCGATCCGCGAGTCGCAGAAGTTCGAGGACGAGGGCGGCGTCGTTGCGGCGTACGACTCCTTCCTCGACCAGTTCGAGACCTCTGACGGTGGCTCCATCAAGGTCGGGCACGAGCCCGAGGCTGGCGCCCTGGCCGACGACGAGCTCGAGCAGGAAAAGATCGTCAAGCAGAAGCGGGGCTGACACATGGCCGTATCGCTGCGTGAGTACCGCGCGCGGATCAAGTCGACCGAGTCGATGAAGAAGATCACGCGCGCCATGGAGCTCATTGCTGCGTCCCGGATCATCAAGGCGCAGCAGAAGGCCGCGGCGGCAGCGCCGTACGCCCGTGAGCTGACCCGCGCCGTGTCGGCGGTGGCGACGTTCTCGAACGTCGACCACCCGCTGACGCGCGAGCAGGAGAACCCCAAGCGGGCTGCGGTGCTCATCATCACGAGCGACCGCGGACTGGCCGGTGCCTACTCCTCGAGCGTGCTCAAGGAGTCGGAGCGGCTCAGCGAGCGGCTCCGTGCCGAGGGCAAGGAGATCGACTACTTCCTTGCCGGTCGCAAGGCGGAGGCGTACTTCAAGTTCCGCAGCCGCGCGTTCGTGGAGTCCTGGACCGGTTTCTCCGACCAGCCCACCTACGACAAGGCCGCCGAGATCGGCAGTGCGCTGATCACGGCGTTCCTCAAGGAGCAGGGCGAGGACGGTGACGTGGACGAGGTCCACGTCGTCTACACCCGGTTCCGCTCGATGCTCACCCAGGAGCCGACGGCCGTACGGCTGCTGCCCCTGGAGGTCATCGAAGGCACGGACGCTCCGGAAGCCGACGAACTGCTCCCGCTCTACGAGTTCGAGCCGTCCGCTGCGCAGGTCCTGGACGGGCTGCTTCCGCAGTACGTCCAGAGCCGGATCTTCTACAGCCTGCTCCAGTCCGCGGCCTCCGAGCTCGCTGCCCGTCAGAAGGCAATGAAGTCGGCGACGGACAATGCCGAAGAGCTCATCAAGAAGTTCACCCGGATCGCCAACCAGGCGCGCCAGGCCGGCATCACCCAGGAGATCAGCGAGATCGTTGGTGGCGTGAACGCGCTCGCCGACGCTCAGGCTGCCAACGACTGACCCCACCAGACCAAAACATCTTTTCGGATCAACGGAGTAAGACATGACTGCAACGGTTGAAGAGACCACCGCCAGCGGTGCGGCCTCGGTGGGTCGGATCGCACGGGTCATCGGCCCGGTTGTCGACATCGAGTTCCCCGTCGACAACATGCCCGAGATCTACAACAAGCTCGAGGTGTCCGTCACGCTCGACGGCGCCACCTCGGTGCTGCCCCTCGAGGTGTCCATGCACATCGGCGACGGCATGGTCCGCGCCGTCTCGCTCAAGCCGACCGACGGCCTGGTCCGCGGCCAGAGCGTGACCGACACCGGTGGCCCGATCACCGTCCCCGTCGGCGACGTGACCCTGGGTCGCGTGTTCAACACGACCGGCGACATCCTCAACCTCGAAGAGGGCGAGACGGTCGAGGTCGGCGAGCGCTGGGGCATCCACCGCAAGGCTCCGGCCTTCGACCAGCTCGAGTCGAAGACGCAGATGTTCGAGACCGGCATCAAGGTCATCGACCTGCTCGCCCCGTACGTCACCGGCGGCAAGATCGGCCTGTTCGGTGGTGCCGGTGTCGGCAAGACCGTTCTGATCCAGGAAATGATCGCACGTGTGGCCAAGAACCACGCTGGTGTGTCGGTGTTCGCCGGTGTCGGTGAGCGCACCCGTGAGGGCAACGACCTCATCGTCGAGATGCAGGAAGCCGGCGTCTTCGACAAGGTCGCCCTGGTCTTCGGCCAGATGGACGAGCCGCCGGGCACGCGTCTTCGCGTCGCGCTGTCGGCCCTGACGATGGCGGAGTACTTCCGCGACGTGCAGAAGCAGGACGTGCTGCTCTTCATCGACAACATCTTCCGGTTCACGCAGGCCGGTTCCGAGGTCTCCACGCTGCTCGGCCGGATGCCGTCCGCGGTGGGTTACCAGCCGAACCTCGCCGACGAGATGGGCACGCTCCAGGAGCGGATCACCTCGACGCGTGGTCACTCGATCACCTCGATGCAGGCGATCTACGTCCCCGCGGACGACTACACCGACCCCGCGCCGGCCGCGACGTTCGCGCACCTCGACGCGACGACCGAGCTGTCCCGTGACATCGCGTCGCAGGGCATCTACCCGGCCGTCGACCCGCTGACCTCGACCTCGCGGATCCTCGACCCGCAGTACATCGGTCAGGCGCACTACGACTGCGCGATCCGCATCAAGCAGATCCTGCAGCGCAACAAGGAGCTCCAGGACATCATCGCCATCCTCGGTGTCGACGAGCTGTCCGAGGAGGACCGGGTCATCGTGTCCCGCGCCCGTCGTATCCAGCGCTTCCTGTCGCAGAACACCTACGTTGCCAAGCAGTTCACCGGCATCGAGGGTTCGACCGTGACGATCGGCGACACCATCGACGCGTTCAACAAGATCGCTGACGGCGACTACGACCACGTTGCCGAGCAGGCCTTCTTCATGTGCGGCGGTCTGGACGACGTCGAGCGCAACTGGGCCGAGATCCAGAAGAGCCTCTGATCATGGCGGAGTCCACAGTCGAGCACCTGCACGTCGAGCTCGTCGCCGCTGACCGGACCGTGTGGTCCGGCGAGGCGTCGATGATCATCGCGCGCACGCTCGAGGGTGACATCGGTGTGCTGCGTGGCCACGCGCCCACGCTGTCGCTGTTGTCGGCTTCGGTGGTCGAGATCCAGATCGCCAACAGCGACGACCTGCTGGTCGTTGCTGTTGACGGCGGGTTCCTCTCGGTCGCCAACGACCGCGTCTCGATCCTCGCCGAGCGGGTCGAGCGGGCCGAGGAGATCCACCTGGACCAGGCCCGGATCGAGCTCGAGGAGGCCCAGCGCCTGCTCAACTCGAACAATGAGGCCGAGCAGCGGGTGCGCCACGCCGAGGCGCGTATTCGCGCTGCAGAGAAGGTTTCGTAGTACGCAGATGGCTTGGTGGGAGCTGCTCCTCGACATCTCGGGTGGTCTGCTGCTCCTGTGCGTGCTGTACGGCGCCGGACTCATCGTCCGGCGCCGTCTTCTTTCCCGTCACGGCGGCACCTTCGAGCTGAGCCACCGGTACCGCACCGATGTCCCCGAGCGGGGCTGGGTGCTGGGCCTGGGCCGCTATTCCGGCGAGACCCTCGAGTGGTTCCGTGTCTTCACGCTCTCCCCGCGCCCGAAGCGGTCCTGGAACCGTGACGACCTGTCGTACGACGGCCAGCGCACGCCGCTCGGCGCCGAGCAGGCCTCGCTGTACCCCGATCACCTCGTGATCGGCTGTCAGTCCTCCGACGGCCTGGTCGAGCTGGCGATGAGCATCTCGTCGCTCACCGGCTTCCAGGCGTGGCTCGAGGCGATGCCGCCCGGGACCGACTGGAACCGGCGGTAGGACTACTCGAAGAGTCCCCGG
Source organism: Nocardioides sp. CPCC 206347 (assembly GCF_048654605.1). Lineage (NCBI taxonomy): Bacteria > Bacillati > Actinomycetota > Actinomycetes > Propionibacteriales > Nocardioidaceae > Nocardioides > Nocardioides sp. CPCC 206347. The sequence continues at coordinate 426,381 of NZ_JBMCYZ010000001.1, read as the reverse complement.
ATGTCGTCGGCCCCGATCGAGGTGCTCATCGCGCCGTCGCCGTCGATGACCTGGGCGAAGAGCTCGGCCTTGCGGGCCTTCAGCTCCATCACCTTCTCCTCGATGGTGTCGTTGGCGACCAGCCGGTAGACGTGGACGTGGCGGGTCTGCCCGATCCTGTGTGCGCGGTCGACGGCCTGGGCCTCGGCGGCGGGGTTCCACCACGGGTCGAGCACGAACACGTAGTCGGCCTCGGTGAGGGTGAGGCCGACGCCGCCGGCCTTGAGGGAGATCAGGAAGACGGGTGCTGCGCCCGAGCGGAAGTCCTCGATGACGGCGCCGCGGTCGCGGGTCCGGCCGTCGAGGTAGGTCGCGGCGATCCCGGCGTCGTCGAGTCGTGACCGCACCCGGGTGAGGAACGACGTGAACTGGCTGAAGACCAGCGCCCGGTGGCCTTCGGCGGTGAGCTCGAGCAGGTGGTCCACGAGGACGTCGAGCTTCGCGGAGCCGACCTTCTCGTGCTCGACGTCGACCAGGGCCGGGTCGAGCGCCAGCTGGCGCAGGGTGGTCAGCGCGCTGAAGATCGCCACCCGGTTCCGGTCGAAGTCGTCGACGAGGCCGAGGATGCGCTGCCGCTCGCGGGCCAGGTGCGTGTCGTAGATCTTGCGGTGCTTCGCCTCGAGGTCGACGGCGAGGACCTGCTCCTGCTTCGGCGGCAGGTCGGCCGCCACCAGCTCCTTGGTCCGCCGCAGCAGGAAGGGCTTGATCCGCGCGCGGAACCGGTCGAGGACGGCCTTGTCACCGTTCTTCTCGACCGGCCGGGCGACGCGGTCGGCGAACTGGCGCGGCCACGGGTAGAGCCCGGGCACGGTGATCGACAGCAACGACCACAGCTCCATCAGGCGGTTCTCGAACGGTGTGCCTGTCACGGCCAGCTTGAAGGGCGCGTCGATCGTGCGCACCGCGGAGTAGGTCTTGCTCTGGTGGTTCTTCACCTGCTGCGCCTCGTCGAGGACCAGGCCGGACCAGGCCACGTCGCTGTAGTGGGTGTGCCCCAGGCGCAGCAGCGTGTACGTCGTCACCACGATGTCGTTGTCGCGGGCGATCGCCGCGATGTCATCGGTACGACGACCGACCACGCCGACGCGCAGGCCGGGCGCGTGCCGGGCGACCTCGCTGGCCCACGCCGTGACGACGCTGGTCGGAGCGACGACGAGGAAGGGTCCCTCCTCGGGCCGCTCGGCGCGGGCGTGGGTGATCAGGGCCAGGACCTGGAGCGTCTTCCCGAGGCCCATGTCGTCGGCGAGGATGCCGCCGAGGCCGTGCTGCCACAGGAACGCCAGCCACCAGAAGCCCTCGCGCTGGTAGCTGCGGAGGTCGGTGACCAGGCCGCGTGGTTCGGGCTGGGGGATGTCGGTCAGGTCGCGGAGCGCCTGGGCCCGCTCCACCCACGCCGCGACCTGGCTGTCGACGATCCCGGCCTCCGCGAGCTGGGCCCAGAGGCCGAGGTCGTGGTGGCCGATGCCGATGTGGTTGCCGTCGCGCTCGCGGAGCTCGGCCGCCGCCTCGACGACCTCGCGCAGCCGGTCGAACTCCGGCCGGTCCGCGGTGACGTAGAGCCCGCTGGGCAGGACCAGGAACTCCTGCCCGAGGGTGAGGGCGGCCAGCACGTCGGGCAGCGGGATCGGCTCGCCGTCGACGCTGACCGTGACGGCGAGGTCGAACCAGTCGGTCACCGCGGCGTCCGGCTCGGGCTCGGCGAGCGTGAACTGGATGTCCGGGGCGATGTCGGCCTCGCGGAAGTCGGGTCGCTCCTCCTCGACCACCTCGACGCCGTCGATCGTGCGGAGGTGGGGGAGCTCATGGATGGCCAGCGCCAGCGCCTCGCCGTCGGTGGCCGAGGTCCGCGCCAGCAGGTCCCGGGGAACGGTGTCGAGCAGCGCGCGCTCGGCGGCACGGTCCCGCACCCCGCCGAGGGGGTCGCTGCTGGTGACCGGGCAGGCCCGGTCGGCGCCGTACTGCCACGTCCAGGCCAGGCCGGCCTTGGTCGCCGTGTGCCAGGTGACGGTCAGGACCAGGACGGGCCGCAGCGGCTCGGGCAGGTCGACCGAGGCCGCTTCCGCGCGGACCGGCAGGTGCCGCATCAGCCCGGGCAGGGAGTCGCGGAAGTCCGCCAGGTCGGACGGCGGTACGACGATCGGCGGACCGTCGAGCAGGTGGCGCAGCGCCGCAGGCACGGGCGAGGTCGTCGCCGCGATGACCAGGGTCCCGGCGTCGTTCAGACCCACCACGGAAGCCGGATTGCCGATCGCGATGACGGACTCGCCGCGCCAGGTCTGCTCGCCCAGGGTGACCGCGGCCCGCAGTGAGGTCCCGCCCTGCACGTCGGTCAGCTCCGCGACCACCTCCGCTGGCTCGTCGGCGATCACGACGTCGCGCAACGGGTGGGCGGCGATCAGGGTGACACCGGCGTCGCGGGCGTTGCGCAGCGCCCGGACGACGTTCTCGCCGAACTCGTCGAGCGAGGGGGCGACGCCGGCGTAGTAGTAGGCCCGGTGGCCGGCCCAGAGTGCGTGCAGCGCGGAGATGGCGTCGGCCTGTTCCTTCGGGAAGCCCTGCGCGACCCCGCCGAGACCGACGTCGCTCCAGTCGGCGCCGGTCTTGATCCACGGCTTGTTCTTGCCCTGCCGCATCGGCCGCACCCGCAGGGTCGGTCCCACCGAGCGGTAGTGGCTGCGGGGCTCCTCGAGGCTGATCTCCAGGGCGAGGGGCACCTCGTCGACCGGACGCGGCTGCTGGCGGTCGAGCTCGGACACCAGCCGCTCCAGCGAGCGGCGCCACGCGGCCTCGCCGGCCGGCTGGGTGAAGGTCTGGCGCAGGGTCAGCGCGAGGGCCGCGCCGTGCTTGCAGGGTGCCTGGACCGGGCAGGTGCACACCGTGAAGAGCCACCCGGCGTAGGTGTCCGAGGGCGCCTCGGCGTGCAGCTGGACCTGGTAGGGGACCACCCGCGAGCCCTGGACCTCGGCGGTCGCGGTGACCGATCCTGCCGACAACAGCCCGATCTCCGGGCGGCGTACGAATCCGGCGGCGACGACCTCCCGGGCGCGCTGCAGCGTCCCGGCATCGAAGTGACGAGCCAGGAAGGCGTCGGAGAGCTGCGCGAGGACGTTCACGGCCCTCCATCGTTCCACGCGTCAGGGACAGGCGCGGATTCCCTGCACAGGCGGCTACTCGCCGCGCTCGCCCCCGGGCACCCACAACACGTCGCCGTCGGCGCGGTTCGCGTAGCGGGCGAGGATGAACACGAGGTCGGACAGGCGGTTGAGGTAGGTGATCGCCAGCTTGTTCATCACCTCGCCGTGGACCTCGTACGCCGCCCAGGCGCCCCGCTCGGCCCGCCGGATGACCGTGCGGGCGACGTGCAGGTGAGCCGCGCCCGGCGTACCGCCGTTGAGGATGAAGGACCGCAGGTTGGGCAGCTGGTCGTTGTAGTGGTCGCACCAGCCCTCGAGGCGGTCGACGTACTCCTGCTCGATCCGCAGGGGCGGGTACTCCGGGTCAGCGACCACGGGTGTGCACAGGTCTGCGCCGACGTCGAAGAGGTCGTTCTGGACGCGGGTGAGCAGGGTGACGACGTCGTCCTCGAGCCCGCCGGTCGCGATCGCGACGCCGATCTGGGCGTTCGCCTCGTCGACGTCGGCGTACGCGGTGAGCCGCAGATCGGTCTTCGTGGTCACGCTCATGTCCCCGAGACGGGTCTCCCCGGCGTCGCCGGTACGGGTGTAGATGCGCGTGAGATTGACCATGGTCGACAAGCCTAGTCCCGACACGCACCGAAACTTTCGGGGACTCAGTGCAACCGAATCGGGTACTGGAGCGTCAAGGTAGGTGACAGGGAAGCGCAGGCGACCCGATCTCGGGAGGGCAACATGGCGGAGAACCAGATGGCAACGAGTGTCGACATCCGCGTCGACCACGGCGTGGACGGTCCCGTCCTCGTCCTGGCCGGCGACCTCGACGTGCGCAGCACCGAAGTCGTGCGCGCAGCCGTCTACGACCACCTCCAGTCCGTGGACGTCAGCGTCGGGAGCCGGGTGTACCTCGACATCAGCCAGGTCCGGTCCGTGGACGCGACGGCCCTGAGGATGCTCGCCGTCGCCAGCCGCTGGTCCCATCGGTACGGCGCCCGCGTGGTGCTGCGCGGAGCCGGTCCCGCCGTACGCCGGATGATGCACCTGACCCACCTGATCCGGGTCATCGAGCTCGAACGAGAGCCGATTCCCGCCTGATCCGGCCGGTTCTCGCGGCGCGGGCACGGCGCTCCGATGTGGCGTTGTGCACAACCCCACACTGGTCAGGCGTTACCTAGCGGTAGCAATCGCCTTACGCTTCGCTCATGAGCTCCATGCCTGACGCTGCTGCCACGCCCGAGAAGGCCTCGCACGCCAAGGATCGCCCGTGGGTGATGCGGACCTACGCCGGCCACTCGACGGCGGAGGCGTCGAACGCGCTGTACCGCGGCAACCTGGCCAAGGGCCAGACCGGCCTGTCGGTCGCGTTCGACCTCCCGACCCAGACCGGGTACGACCCCGACTCGATCATGTCGCGCGGCGAGGTCGGCAAGGTCGGCGTACCCGTCCCGCACCTCGGCGAGATGCGCAAGCTCTTCAAGGACATCCCGCTCACGGGGATGAACACGTCGATGACGATCAACGCGGTCGCGATGTGGATGCTCGCGATGTACCAGGTGGCCGCCGAGGAGCAGAACCCCGGCGTGGACCCCGCCGAGGTGGCCAAGCAGCTCGCGGGCACGACCCAGAACGACATCATCAAGGAGTACCTCTCGCGCGGGACCTACGTGTTCCCGCCCGAGCACTCCCTGCGGTTGATCGCCGACATGATCGCCTACACGGTGCACCAGATCCCGAACTGGAACCCGATCAACGTCTGCAGCTACCACCTCCAGGAAGCGGGCGCCACGCCCGTGCAGGAGATCGCCTACGCCATGTGTACGGCGATCGCCGTGCTCGACCAGGTGAAGTCCTCCGGCCAGGTGTCCGACGAGGACTTCGAGAAGGTCGTCGGCCGGATCTCCTTCTTCGTCAACGCCGGGGTCCGCTTCATCGAGGAGACGTGCAAGATGCGCGCCTTCAACGAGCTGTGGGACGAGATCACCCGTGAGCGGTACGGCGTCCAGGACCCGAAGATGCGCCGGTTCCGCTACGGGGTGCAGGTCAACAGCCTCGGCCTGACCGAGGCACAGCCCGAGAACAATGTCCAGCGGATCGTGCTGGAGATGCTCGGCGTCACGCTGAGCAAGAACGCCCGTGCCCGTGCACTCCAGCTGCCGGCCTGGAACGAGGCCCTCGGCCTGCCGCGCCCGTGGGACCAGCAGTGGTCCCTGCGCTTGCAGCAGGTGCTGGCCTTCGAGTCCGACCTGCTGGAGTACGAGGACATCTTCGACGGCAGCCACGTCATCGAGGCCAAGGTCGCCGAGCTGGTGGCCGGCGCCAAGGCCGAGATGGACCGGGTCCAGGCGATGGGCGGTGCGATCGCTGCCGTCGAGTCCGGCTACATGAAGTCCGAGCTCGTGTCCGCGCACGCCGCACGGCGTGGCCGGATCGAGGCCGGCGACGAGATCATCGTCGGCGTCAACCGGTACGAGACCACGGAGGCGTCGCCGCTGACCGCCAACCTGGACGACGCGATCATGGCCGCGGACCCCCAGGCCGAGGCATCGGCCCTCGCGTCGATGAAGGCGTGGAAGGAACAGCGCGACGAGGCGGAGGTCAGCGCTGCCCTGCAGGCCCTGGCCGAGGCCGCCAAGACCGACGAGAACCTGATGGCAGTGACGCTGCGCGCAGTCCGCGCCGGTGCGACCACGGGGGAGTGGGCCGGCACCCTGCGCGAGGTGTTCGGTGAGTTCCGTGCGCCGACCGGTGTTGCCGGAGCCGTGGGCGTTGCCGAGGCCGGTGCCGAGCTGACCACCGTCCGCGAGGCAGTCAAGGCGACCGGCGACGAGCTCGGCGGCCGCCTGCGCCTGCTGGTCGGCAAGCCCGGTCTCGACGGGCACTCGAACGGTGCCGAGCAGGTCGCCGTCCGGGCCCGCGACGCCGGCTTCGAGGTGATCTACCAGGGCATCCGCCTGACGCCCGAGCAGATCGTGGCAGCCGCCGTCTCCGAGGACGTCCACTGCGTCGGCCTGTCGATCCTGTCCGGCTCGCACATGGAGCTGGTGCCCGCCGTGCTCGACGGCCTCAAGGCCGCGGGCATGGGCGACGTACCGGTGATCGTCGGCGGCATCATCCCCGAGTCCGACGGCAAGCGCCTCGAGGAGCTCGGCGTCGCGGCGGTCTACACCCCCAAGGACTTCGGCCTGACCGAGATCATGGGCGGCATCGTCGACGTGATCCGGAAGGCCAACGGCCTGTAACGGAGGTCGAGGAGGTTGCTCTGCAACCGTCTCGACGTTGGTCGAGGAGGTTGCTCTGCAACCGTCTCGAGACCGTCAGCGGCGCAGCATGACGCCGCCGGCGAAGGCGACCACGGACCCGGCGACCACGAACGGCAGGCCGATCGGGACGCTGCTGGCGACCAGTACGCCGACGCCGCAGACCGCTGCCACGATGGCGGCGGCGCGGACCAGGCGTCCGCCTCCGGTCAGGCCGAGGAGCATCAGGCCGGTGCAGAGGACGAGCAGGCACAGCAGGCCGCCTGCGGCGGTGGTCTTCACGGCGTCGGAACCGGGCATCTGGCCGGCGTTTGCTTCGTCGGCGACCTGACGCACCGCGGACTCGATCGTGGCACTGTCGAGCTCGGGCGCCACCGCCCACAGGATGATTCCGGGCAGGAGCAGGCAGACGCCGAGGAGCACGGTGAGGACCGCCCAGAGGCGCCGGTTGTTCTCCGAGTGCTGGGTGAAGGTGGCCTCTGCCTCGATGCTTCCGGTGACCGACGTCGCCCGGACCTGCAGTCGGCGCGACGCGGTGGCGCCGCCGGCGGGACGGGCGTGCTCGATCACGAGACCTGCACGGGCCGTCTGGCCGGGCGGGACGAGCAGGACGTCGGGCTGGAAGGCCAGCCGGGCCGTGCCGTACTCGTCGGCGGCGCTCAGCCGGACGTGAAGGGGCTCGGCACCGCGCCGGTTGTCCACGTCGACCGCGTAGCTGCCCTTGCGCCCCTTCGTGGCGAGGTGCTCGGGATGGATGTGGAGCGCTGCCGACGTGATGGGGTCGGGGCGCGAGGACAGCTCGAGCGTTCCGGTGGCCTCGGCCTCGTGGCCGTCGTCGGTGACAGCAGTCACCGAGAACGGCCGGGACTCCGTGGCCCCTCGCGGTGGCAGCGACGTCTCGAGCACGACCCGGACGTAGCCCATCGTCCCGCCCTGCACGGCCACCCGGGTGTGGTCGAACTGGAACCGGACCTTGCCGCCGGGATCCCGCCCGCTGAGGTTGAACTTGACCAGTGCATGGCCGCCGCGGTTGTCCAGGACGACGTTGACCGCAGTCGTCCCCGTGTCGACGAGCGCGGGTGCGGCCGGTTCGAGCCGGACCCGGACCGGGAGGCTGTCCGGTGGGGCCGCGGTGCTCTGGGCGATGGTGACGGCGACCGAGACCGCGCCCTCGGGGTCGGTGGCGGTGACGGTCAGTTGCCGGGAGAGCTCCTTGCCTGGTGCCGGCGCGGGAGCCGTGAACCGCACGGTCGCCTCGGCGCTCCCGCCTGCCGGGACGTCGACGGCCGGCGGGACGAACCCGACACGGACGACGTCCTCCGGGTCGCTGGCGCTCAGGTGGTAGCGACGGGCGAAGTTGGCCGCCCGGTTGTCGAGGTGCAGGGTGAACGTTCCCTCGGCGACGTCGGCCAGGCGGACCACCTGGGGGTGGGCGCTGGCCAGGGCCTGCGGCCCCGCCCGCGGTACGACGACCTCGATCTCGAGCGGCGCTGCCTGGGCCGGTTCGACCGAGGACCGGATCACGATCGGCACCTTCACCCGCTGCGCGATCGCCGTGGCTCCCGGTCGGACGGCCAGCGTGACCAGCACCGTGCGCACGGTGGCCGGAAGCAGGTTGCTCTCGCTGTGGACCAGGGTGAGCCAGCTCGGCGGATCGGCCAGGTGGATCTCGTAGGAGTCGACGATCGTCGAATCGTTCTTGATCGACACCTCGAACGTCGCCGGGGCCTCCGGCGACACGACCACTTCGGTCTGCGTCAGCGACGCCGCCGGGGGCAGGACCCGATCGCGACGCGGCGCATCGACGGGCGGCCGCACCGGTGTGTCCGGTCGGATGCCCGGCGGGGGAGGCGGCGGGGGAGGCGGGGCGCCGGCGCCACCACCCGTCGACGGCACGGACGTGCTGGTGACGCTCCAGCCCAGATACGTGTCGCAGACGTGGCAGAACGCGGCCTCGCCGTTCTCCGGCGTGCCACATGTCCGGCAAACCCGTTCGGCCACCACGTCATCCTGTCGTCAGGCCTCTTGTCCTGCAGATCTGTCCTACAGATCCTTCCCGCATCGTCCCACTCGCGGAACGGACCATGGGGCAGAACTGGCCGCCCGACCGGGCACGCCCTCCGGCGTCGGTGGGCCTCAGCCCACGTCGATCACCCTCGCGACGGACGCGGGGTCGCGGCCCACGACCGTCGTACCGTCGGTTGCGGTGATGATCGGACGTTGCAGCAACCTCGGTTCGGCGCTCATCAGGTCCAGCCACTCGGTGCGGTGTGCGGCGTCCCGGGCCGGCAGGCTCACCCCGAGCCGGGACGCGTCGGCGGTGCGGGCGATGTCCCAGGGCTCGAGGCCCAGGCGGGCGAGCACGTCCTCGAGCTCGGCGACCGTCGGCGGGTCATCGAGATAGCGGCGCACGACGTACTCCACGCCGGATGACTGCAGCTCGCTCTCGGCGGTGCGGCACTTCGAGCAGGACGGGTTGAGCCAGATCTCGATCACGGCCGCACCCTAGCGACGGGGGCCACATGTGACGCCCGCCACGTTGGTTAGGTCTGCCTAGCCTCATCACTTATTCTCGGATCATGGGCAAGGACAAGAAGTCGAAGGGGAAGCTCCGCAAGCTCCCCAAGACGAAGTGCTGCGTTTCGAAGTCGAAGTGCGGCCGCTGCCCCCTGCGCATGCTCAAGGAAGGCACGCTGCCCTCCGGCTACACCGTCAAGAAGCGCGTCCTGGTCCGCGCGGACGGCAAGAAGGTCACCAAGAAGGGCCTGCAGAAGGCCGCGTGACCCTTCGCTAGGGTTGGGGCCATGGCTGCCCCTCGATTCACCGACCAGCTCAACACGCAGATCGGCAACGAGTTCGCCGCGCACAACCAGTACCTCTCGTGCGCCGTGTACTACGACTCGCTCACGATGCCCCAGCTCGCGGCGTTCTTCTACGCCCAGGCGCTCGAGGAGCGCGAGCACGCGATGATGATGGTGCAGTACCTCCTCGACACCGATGCGGCCGTCGCCATTCCCGGCGTCGAGGCCCCGGTGTCGGAGTTCGCCGACATCACGGCTCCCATCCAGCTCGCCCTCGAGCAGGAGAAGAAGGTGACCGAGCAGATCTACGGCCTGCTCCGGATCGCCCGCGAGGAGAGCGACTACGCGTCCGAGCAGTTCATGCAGTGGTTCATCAAGGAGCAGGTCGAGGAGGTCGCCACCATGAACGACCTGCTCGCCGTCGTGACCCGCAGCAAGGACGACATCAACGCGATCGAGCAGTGGATTGCCCGTGAGCAGGGTGGCGGCGCCACGGACCCGACCGCGCCTCCCGCAGCCGGCGGCCCCGCCGCCTGATCCTGCGGGTCAGGCCGCCGCCGGCCCGGAGTGGCGGCGGCGGTAGAGCAGGACGGCGATGGCGCCGCCCAGGGCCACGCCAACGATCCCGCCGATCCCGTCTGCGACGAGACCGCCGATCGTTCCGAGGACCAGCACGATGCAGAGCAGCGCAATGTTGAAGAACATCTCGCGGAAGTAGACCCGGGAGAAGCTCTCGCCCGGCTGCGCCGGCGTCGGTACGGCGGTCGCTGATGGCGGGGGAACGGGCTCGGCTGCCGCGGCAGGCGGGGCGGCCTCTGTGGTCAGCGGGATCGCCTTGACGACAGCCGCCGCGGGCAGCCGCCCGTAGATGTGCGGGAACGTCTCGGCGCCACCCGGCACGGCCGGTTCCTCGACCACCGGCACGTCGAGCAGGTCGGTGTCGATCTGCAGCAGCACCAGCGGCTCGCTCACGTCGCCGTAGAACCGCTCCCGCACGGCCGTCCACTGATCGGCCCGGCTGGCGTGGATGAAGCCTTCTTCGGCCAGCGTCCGCCCGAGGGTGGAGGTCGTGTACGCGCCTGACGCCTCGGCTGCTGCCCAGTCGGACGCCAGTGCGAGGTGGAAGATCGTGGCCATCGTCGTACTCCCGAGGTCAGTGGTCGGACGGAACGCGGCAGACCGGCAACGCCGGCAACAATCGCGCACATGTGCGGTGGTGGCCCCAGATCCTGCCAGTTCGGCGACCAGGATCGTGCACGGGTGTGATCCTGCGCAGGTCGTGGCCGTGGACACCTAGAACAACCGGTCGGACGGGTCGTCCAGTCCCCGCAGCGCGTCGTAGTCGACGACCGCGCAACTGATGCCGCGGTCCTCGGCGAGCACCCGCGCCTGCGGCTTGATCTCCTGGGCGGCGAAGATGCCGCGGACGGCGCCCTTGCCGGTGAGCAGGGGGTCGCGGTTGAGGAGCTCGAGGTAGCGGGTGAGCTGCTCGACGCCGTCGATGTCGCCGCGGCGCTTGATCTCGACCGCGACGCTCAGGCCGTCGATGTCGCGGCACATCAGGTCGACGGGGCCGATCGCGGTGGGGAACTCGCGCCGCACGAGGGTGAGGCCCTCGTGCAGGGTGCCCGGGTGGTCGGCGAGCATCTCCTGCAGGTGCTTCTCGACGCCGTCCTTCTGCAGGCCGGGGTCGATGCCCAGGTCGTGGGAGGAGTCGTGGAGGAGTTCCTCGATGAGGATCCGGAGCGTGTCCGGCGTCGCGCCCTTGGCGGCCTTCGCGGTCACGGTCCACTCGATCTGGCCGTCGTCGGTCGTGCCCTCGCGGACCGTGCAGGGCGGGGACATCCAGTTCAGCGGCTTGTAGGAGCCGCCGTCGGAGTGCACCAGCACCGAGCCGTCCGACTTGAGCATGAGCACCCGGGTCGCCATCGGCAGGTGTGCGCTCAGACGGCCGGCGTAATCCACCTGGCAGCGTGCCACGACAAGTCTCACGGGCGATGAATCTACAGGTGCCGCGCGGCACCCATCGCGCCGCTCCTGCGTCGGCCAGTGGGACCGCCCCGCTCAGCGCCAGTGATATCCGTCTCGCTCTGTTACCGATGGGTAGCGATGGCCCGTTCGGGCTGAGAGACTTCGCCCCATGACTTCGAGCGAGCAGATCTTCAACACGCTGGTGTTGCCGTACCTCAACCACGCGGTGCGCACCTACGAGTCGGGCTACGCCTCGGTGACCGACATCGACGCCGCGATGCGTTTCGGCTGCGGTTACCCCAAGGGCCCGTTGACCGTCGTCGACGAGATCGGCGCCGCCCAGGTCCGCGACCTGCTGGCCGCCCGCTTCGCGGAGACCGGCGACCACCTGCACCAGCCGGCCGACCTGCTGGAGAAGCTGGCCGCTGACGGCCGCACCTTCGCCGAGGAGGCCGCGGCCGCCGGCGAGAGCGCCGCACCGACCTTCAAGCACGACATCAACCGCGTCGGTGTCGTCGGCACCGGCACGATGGCCTCGGGCATCGTCCAGGTCTTCGCCCAGGCCGGGTACGACGTCGTGTACGTCGGCCGCAGCCAGGACAAGCTCGACGGCGTGATCGGCTACATCACCAAGAACCTCGACCGCGCCATCGCCAAGGGCAAGGGCACCGAGGACGACAAGGCGAACCTGCTGGGCCGCCTGACCGGCTCGACCGAGCGCGAGGCGCTGGGCGACGTCGACATCGTCGTCGAGGCGATCGCCGAGGACCTCGAGATCAAGCTCGAGCTGTTCCGCGACCTCGACAAGATCACCAAGCCGGGCGCGATCCTCGCGACCACCACCTCCTCGCTGCCGATCACGCAGCTCGGTGAGGCCACGAGCCGTCCGCAGGACGTCATCGGCATGCACTTCTTCAACCCCGCGCCGGTGATGAAGCTGGTCGAGATCATCACGACCTCCGCGACGTCCGCCGATGTCGACGAGACCGTGCGTGCGCTGACCGCCAACGTGGGCAAGGTCGGCGTCTCCGCCGGCGACCGTGCGGGCTTCATCGTCAACCTGCTCCTGTTCCCGTACCTCAACGACGCGGTGACGCTCAGCGAGTCGGGCGTCGAGCTGACGACCATCGATGCCGCGATCAAGGAGACCGCCGGTCTCCCGATGGGCCCGTTCGAGCTGCTCGACGTGGTCGGCAACGACGTGTCGCTGGCCATCCAGAAGGAGCTCTTCACCGAGTTCGGTGAGCCGGGCTTCGCGCCGGCCAAGACGCTGGTCGCGAAGGTGGAGGCGGGCGACCTCGGCCGCAAGACCGGCGCAGGGTTCCACGACTACGCGAAGTAGTCTTCACGCGTGACGCTTCACCACACGGCTCTCGGCACGACCGGGAGCCGTGTGGTCTTTTTGCACGGGCTGTTCGGCCAGGGGAAGAACTGGACCCAGGTCGCCAAGCAGGTCGCCGAGAAGCACCAGGTGCTGCTGGTGGACCTGCCGCACCACGGGCGCTCGCCGTGGCCCGAGCGGTTCGACTTCGTCGAGGCGGCAGCCCAGGTCGCCGAGCTCCTGCCCGACGGCCCCGCGACGGTGGTGGGGCACTCGCTCGGCGGCAAGGTCGCCATGTTCCTCGCGCTGATGCACCCCGAACGTGTCGAGCGGCTGTGCGTCGCCGACATCTCGCCGGTCAGCTACGAGGCGAGTCGCGAGTTCCCCGGCTACATCTCGGCGATGCAGGCGATGGACCTGACCCAGGTGGTGCAGCGCTCCGACGCGGACCGCCTGCTCGAACCGGCAGTGCCCGACACGACGGTCCGGTCGTTCCTGCTGCAGAACCTCCGCCGCGACCCGGCCGCGCCGGGCGGCTGGAGCTGGCAGATGAACCTCGACGTGCTGGGGCGCGACCTCCCGGTCATCAGCGGCTGGCCCGAGGAGCAGCTGGCCGGCCGGCCGCCGTACGACGGACCGGTGCTGTGGCTGGCCGGTGGTCGGTCCGACTACGTCAAGCCGGAGTACGACGCCGCGATGGACCGCTGGTTCCCGCGCAATCGCAAGGTGACCATCAAGGACGCCGGCCACTGGCTGCACTCCGAGCGCCCCGACATCTTCGTCGAGGTGCTGCGGCAGTTCCTGGGGGACTAGCGCCTGGGTCTCGAGACGGTCGCTGAGCGACCTCCTCGACCAGCGTGCGGTCGCTTCGCGACCTACCAGATCGCCTCGGCGTACTCCGGGTGGTCGATGAACGGGTTCCGGTTGCCCTGGTAGTCGGCGTAGACCTTGCCGTTGCGCGCGCGTTCGGCAGGCGTGACCGGGTCGGCCGCGTGCCAGGCGAGCAGGACGGAGATCTTGCCGAGGTACGGCGTCGTGCCGTTGATCGAGTTGTTCAGCTCGAGGTCCGCGAAGCCGTCACCGCCCTCGTACCGCACGGCCATGTACATGAGCCCGCGCGCCACGTCGCCCTTCACGGAGTCGCGCGGCTCGAACGAGTCCGCATCGGTGAAGCAGTCGGAGCACTGGGCGACGGCCGAGCCGCCGTTGTCGAAGTCCTTGTTGCCACGGGTCGAGTTGACCGTGACGTCCTCGGGTCGCAGGTGGTGCAGGTCGGTGCCCGGGCCGGACGCCGTACCGAAGTCACCGTGGCTCTGCGGCCAGGTGTGCTCGCGGTTCCAGTCGTCGGCGTTGCCACCGTTGGTGGACTTGGGGACCGAGCGGCCGGAGTAGAACTCGATCACGTTCGCGGAGTTGTTCGGGTCGGCGTCGGTGACCTTCAACGCCTCCCAGACCTGCGTGTACGTCAGGCGCGTGTTCCCGTCGATGATCCCGTGGAGCGCCGTCGCGAGCGCTGCACCGGTCTTGCCCGTTGCGGGGTCGTAGTAGCCGGCCGGGATGCTCGGGTCACCCGGGTCGGGATCGGGGTTGCTGCCGACGAGTGCGAACGCGCTGACGCCGGTGAGTCCCGGGTGGGAGAAGTACGACGACAGCGTCCCGGTCACGTCGATCTGCTTGCCGAGCAGCGACGGGTTGGTCCGGAGCCCGAAGGACGCGCGGAAGGCCGAGGGGATCTGGACATAGAGCATCGACCCCGTCGCGGTGGTGCTGGGGGAGTCGGCCAGTGCGAGCGCGTAGTCGTTCGGGAAGTTGCTCCGCACGACGGTCGATGTCGCCGTGGGCTGCCCGACGACGTACCCGCGAACGGTGGCGGTGGGGGAGTTCTGGGTGGCGATCGCCTGCGCCACCGTGATCGGTGTGGCGGCCGACGCCGGTTGTGGTCGCGGCGCCACGAGCAGGAGCGAGGTCGCGAGGAGGACGAGAAGGAGGGCGCAGAGCGGTCGCTGACGCAGCCCGAGCATGCGTGTCATGTCCGGATCCTGTCGCACGGGTGTCGCCCTGAACAGCCCCCGGCGCCAGATGTCACACGTCCGTCATCGGGCGTTCGTTCAGTCGCTCTCCGCCTGGCGCGCGCGGTAGGCGGCGACCGCGTTGCGGTTGCCGCAGGTCACCGAGCAGAACCGCTTGGACCGGTTGCGGGAGAGATCAAGTACGACGCCGTCGCAGTTCTCGTCCGCACACAGGCTGAAGCGGGACATCTCGTCGGCGCGGACGACGTCGATCATCGCCATCGCGGTCTCGACGACGATGCGCTCCGCGAAGGGGCGGTCGTTGCCGATCGCGTGCAGGTGCCAGTCGATGCCGTCGTGCCGCTTGAGCTGCGGGAGCGCGCCGGCCTCGAGCAACATCGCGTTGATCAGGGCCACCGCGCCGTCGCGGTCGGCGGTCATCAGTGCCCGCAGCTGCGGGCGGATCGCGTGGACGGCGTCGAGCTCGGCCTGGTCGCCGTCGTGCCGGCCGCTGTAAGCGTGCTCGCCGTAGAAGTCGTCCAGCTCCTCGACGGTGGTGAGCGTGACCGGCTCGACGGCCGAGTTCACGAGGGCGACGGCCGCCTGCAGCGACATGTTGGTGTCATGGGTGAAAACCACTTTGACAGGTTACAGCATGCGGCGTACGGTCATGAGTCATGACGACGTTGACTCGTGACATCGAAGCGGTTCCGGTGTCCCGTGCTGCACCCGGCCTGCTCCTCGCCCTCACCTCCGCGGCCGCCTTCGGCCTCTCGGGCGCCCTGGCCCGACCGCTGCTCGACGCCGGGTGGACCGCCGGGGCCGTCGTCCTGATCAGGATCGCCATCGGTGCCGCCGTGGTGCTGCCGTTCGGCCTGGTGGCCCTGCACGGGCGCTGGGGCGTCCTGCGGCGCAACGCCCTCACGGTGCTCCTCTACGGCACCCTGGCCGTGGCCGGAGCCCAGTTCTGCTACTTCTCCGCGGTGCGGACCATGGAGGTCGGGCCGGCGCTCCTCATCGAGTACACCGCTCCCGCTGCCGTCGTGGTCTGGATGTGGCTCGTGCACGGCCAGCGTCCCGGCCGGATCACCGTGCTCGGCGCCGTGGTCGCCGCGGCCGGCCTGCTGCTGGTGCTCGACCTGTTCTCCGGCGCCGACTTCGACCTCGCCGGCGCCGCGTGGGCGCTCGCCGCGATGGTGGGCGCTGCGGCGTACTTCGTGATCTCTGCCGATGACCGCAGTGGCCTGCCGCCGATGGCACTGGCTGCCGGCGGTCTCGTCGTGGGCGGGGCCTTCCTCGGCGTGCTCGCGCTGGTCGGTCTGCTGCCCGTCGAGGCGGTCGATGCCCAGGTGGCCTACGCAGGCACGGAGGTCGGCGTCGTCGTACCGCTGGTCCTGCTCGGCCTCGTCACCGCCGCCCTGGCCTACGGCACCGGCATCGCAGCCAGCCGTCGCCTCGGCTCCCGGCTGGCGTCCTTCGTCGCGCTCAGTGAGGTCGTGCTGGCCGTCGTCTGGGCGTGGGCGCTGCTGGGCGAGCTGCCCTCAGCGGTCCAGTTCGTCGGCGGCGCGCTGATCCTGCTGGGCGTGATCGGGGTGAAGCTGGGGGAGCGGACGGTCGCCGGTGGTGATCCCGCCACGCAGGTGCAGGTTGATGAGCACACTGGTGAAGGCGGCCCACACGCACCACAGGGAGATCACGGCGTTCTGGTCGAGCCAGACCAGCGTCGCGACGACGACGAGGTTCCCCAGCCCGAACCAGCGCAGCGCTGAGCCCCGGGCCACGAGGCTCGGCGCGCAGGTCGCGATGACGTAGGCGCTCAGGGTGACCACGGCGAACGGATCGCCGGGCGCGTAGGAGATGTGGTGGCCGTCGATGCGCCGCGGGACCTCCTCGAAGCCGAGCGCGTGCAGGCCCAGGATGCCGGCGAGCAGGCCGAGCGCCATGAAGAGCCGGTCGAACATCGGGTGCAGCGTCGTGCCGAGCCGCAGGAAGGCGAACGGCACGAGGACGGGTACGACGACGAGCGCGATGGCGGCGTAGATCCAGGCGGCCAGGTCGCCGATGGAGTCGGACACGTGACCCTCGAGGTTCCACCACACGAGGGTCTCGATGAGCTGGTGCACGCCGAAGACCATCGGCAGCGCGGCCAGGGCCATCTGGTCGCGGGTCCGCGCCTGGCGCAGGGTGTCGACACCGATGCCGGTGATCACCAGGCCTGCGGCCAGGTCCATCTCTGCGGAGAAACACATGCGGTCGGACCCCTCGACGTGGGAACTGGCGGAATTCTAGAGCGCGTCCTGCCTCTTCACCACGACCTCGCGGAGGATCAGCAGGATCGCTGCTGCCACCGGGATGGCGAGTAGGGCGCCCACGACGCCGAGGAGTCCGGCACCCACGAGGGCCGCGATCACGATCACCGCGCCCGGCAGGTCGACCGACTTGCTCATCACCCGCGGGTAGATCACATAGTTCTCGACCTGCTGGTAGATGACGTAGAAGATCACGCACGCGATGCCGGTCTTGACGTCGGTGGCGAACGCGATGGCGCACACGAGTACCGCGCCGATCGTCGCGCCGATCATCGGAATGACGTCGAGCACGGCGACGACGAAGGCAAGGGCGACGGCGTACTCGCGGATCTCGGTGAAGGACAGGAACAGGAGCGAGGAGATGCCGGCGGCGAGGGCGACGACGAAGGCCCCCGAGACGTACCCGCCGATGTTGTGGATCACCTTGTCGCCGAGCTTCGCGACGCGGTCGCGACGCGAGGCCGGGGCCAGCTTGTAGAGGGCGCCGGTGGTGGTCCGCAATGATGCGAGGAAGTACAGCGTCAGGACCAGGACGATGAACGCGTTGAACAGCGCGGACAGGATCTTCAGGCCCACGCCCAGCACTCCGCCGAAGATGCTCGACAGGAAGTCGCCGTCCTCGATCTTGGCCTGGGCCTTGTCGATCAGGTCGTACTCGCGGTTCAGGTCCTGGATCCGGTCGTTCTTCTTGAGCTCGTCGAGCCAGCCGGGAGCGCTGTTGGTGATCGCCGTGATCTGGTCGGTGATGACCGGGACGATGGCGACCAGGAACAGCCCCACCATGGCGAGCGCGATCACGATGACCAGCGTCACCGCGAACGAGCGCCGCAGGCCGCGGCGCTCGAGGAACTCCACCGACGGGTTCAGCCCGGCGGCGAGGAAGAACGACACCACGACCAGCATCAGCACCGAGCCGATGCCGAGGATCGCCTGGAACAGCCAGTAGGCGATCAGCGCGCCGAGCGCACCGACGAACCCGTAGTAGAACGGGGAGCGGCGGTCGAACGGCTTGCCGGGATCGCCGTACGTCGCCTCGACGGGCGCCTCGACGGGTGCGGCCGGGTCGATGCCGGCATGCTCGAGGACACCGTCCTCGAGCATGCCGTCGTTGTCAGGTGCGCTCAACTCTCGTCCTCGCCGAACCCGGCGACGAGGTCAGCGAGCGAGGAGAGCTGGGCGGTGATCGCGTCGCGGCGCTTGGTGAGGCGGTCGAGCTCGGCGCGCTTGGCGGCCACCTCGCGCTGGAGCTCGGCGTCGCCACTGGCGGTGATCGCCTCGGCCTGGGTGCGGGCCGACACGACGATCTGCTCGGCCTCGCGGCGCGCACGGGCGAGCAGGCCCTCGGACTCGGCCTGGGCGGCCGACCGGTTCTCGGTGGCCTGCTTGCTGGCCTCGATGGCGCGCGCCTCGGCGGCGCTGGCGCGCTGCTCGGACTCCTCGACGAGGCGACGGGTCTCGGCGACAGCGGTGTTGTGGTGGTCGGTCGCCTCGCGAGCGAGGCGCTCCTTCTCCACGGCCAGCGCGCGGCGGGCCTCCTGGACCTCGCGGTCGGCGGCCGCGCGGGCCTGCTCGACCTCACGCTGGGCCTGGCTGCGCTGCTCCGAGGCCTCCTGCTGGGCGGCGAGGCGGAGCTGGTCGGCCTCGCGGCGAGCCGCTGCGAGCATGTCGGCGGCCTCGCTCCTGGCGAGGGCGCGCTCCTGCTCGGCGTCGGTCAGCAGGCGCGTGCGGTTCTCCTCGAGCTCGCGCAGCTGGACGGCACGCATGTCGTCGGCCTCGCGAGCGGCCTCGGCGCGGATCGCCTTGGCGTCTCGGGCGGCCTGCTCGCGGATCTCGGCGGCGTCTGCTTCTGCGCCGCTGCGGATCTCGCTGGTCTCCTCCTCGGCGAGGCGGAGCATCGCGCTGGCGCGGCCACCCAGGCCGGCGTAGGAAGGGGACTCGCTCTCGGAGAGGTCGGCCTTGAGGCGGGAGACCTCCTTCTCGAGGTCGATCACGCGCTGCTCGGACTCGGTCAGGCTCGCGCCCAGCGTCGCCTTCTCGCTGGAAAGGGTGCGGATCTGGGCGTCCACGGCGTCGCGGTCGTAGCCGCCCTTGCGGACGATCGGCAGGCCGCCGGAGGACGGGGTGCCGGTGAAGCCGACGGGACGTGCGCCGGCAGCGGCGGGGCCCGCGGCCGGCGTCGCGGGCGTCGCGGCGCGTGGGCGTGCCTGGCCGGACGTCTGGGCAGTGCGGGCGGGGGCAGCCGCCTGCGGGCGCGCTGCCGGAGCGGGGCTCACGGCAGGAATGACCTGGGTCGGCTCGTCTTCAGTGGCCTTGGTGCTCACGTGCTTGGGCTCCTGGCTGGTGTTCGGCTCGTCGTCGAAAATGGACAGACCCTGGTCGCTCATTGAATGAGCCTCCCTGGCTCTCGATGCGGTTCGTGGGGGGACGCCGCCCATGATCCCCGATGGGCAAGGGGAATCACAGTCCGCCCCGCCGGATCGGACCAGCGTCACACCCCGGGGAACGACGAACGGGCCCGCGCACTGCTGCGCGGGCCCGTTGTCGTCGTACTCGAAGGATCAGATCCCGCGGAAGAGGTTGATCTTGTCGAGGTGCTTCTCGCGGAGCTCGGTGTTCTTGACGCCGAGGCCCTCCTCGGGCGCGAGGGCGAGGACGCCGACCTTGCCCTGGTGGAGGTTCTTGTGGACGTCGAGAGCGGCCTGGCCGACGTTGTCGAGGGAGTAGACCCGCGACAGGGTCGGGTGGATCTTGCCCTGGGCGATGAGGCGGTTGGCCTCCCACGACTCGCGGTAGTTGGCGAAGTGGGACGAGACGATGCGCTTGAGGTTCATCCACAGGTAGCGGTTGTCGTACTCGTGCATGTACCCGGTGGTCGATGCGCAGGTGGTGATCGTGCCGCCCTTGCGGGTCACGAACACCGAGGCGCCGAAGGTCTCGCGGCCGGGGTGCTCGAAGACGATGTCGATGTCCTCGCCGCCGGTGAGCTCACGGATCTTCTTGCCCAGGCGCAGCCATTCCTTGGGGTTCTGCTGGGTGTTCTCGTCGTTCCAGAACTTCCAGTTCTCCTCGGAACGGTTGATGACGAGCTCGGCGCCCATGTTGCGCACGATCTGGGCCTTCTCCTCGTTCGAGACCACGCAGATCGGGGTGGCGCCACCGTTGAGGGCGTACTGGGTCGCGAAGCCACCGAGGCCACCGGAGGCGCCCCAGATCAGGACGTTGTCGCCCTGCTTCATGTTGCCGCCGTTCTTGGAGACCAGCTGGCGATACGCGGTGGAGTTCACCAGGCCGGGTGCGGCGGCCTCTTCCCAGGTGAGGTGCTCGGGCTTGGGCATGAGCTGGTTGGCCTTGACCATGGCGACCTCGGCGAGGCCACCGAAGTTGGTCTCAAAGCCCCAGATGCGCTGCTCGGGGTCCATCATCGAGTCGTCGTGGCCGTCGGCGGACTCCATCTCGACCGAGAGGCAGTGCGCGACGACGCGGTCGCCGGGCTTCCACTTGGTCACGCCGGGGCCGGTGCGGAGCACGACGCCGGACAGGTCGGAGCCGACGACGTGGTAGGGCAGGTCGTGGCGCTTGGTGAGCTCGGAGAGCTTGCCGTAGCGCTCGAGGAACCCGAAGGTGGAGACGGGCTCGAAGATCGAGGTCCACACGGTGTTGTAGTTGATCGCGGAGGCCATGACTCCGACGAACACCTCGCCCGGGCCGAGCTCGGGCAGCGGCACGTCCTCGACGTGCAGGGACTTGCGCGGGTCCTTCTCCTTCGAGGGGATGCCCTCGAACATGTTGACCTCGTCCTTGTGGACGGTCACGGCGCGGTAGGACTCCGGAAGTGCCAGGTTGGCGAAGTCCTCGGACGAGGCTTCGGCGACGATGGCGTCGAGGATGTGCTGCACGGTCGTTGTCTCCCTGTGTCTGATTCGTGGGTGGCAATCGTTGAATTGGCACGGCCGCCGCGTAGATTACCCATGAGTAACTGCCGGATGGTGCCTTCGTGACCGTTGTCTCAGTCGCCGCCCGCGCACCGTACTCCTGCCAGCAGTACGTCGATGGGCCACGATAGGGCCTGTGACGTTGCCACCGGGTTGCCCGTCCACGATCGACCTCAATGCCGACGTGGGCGAATCCTTCGGTCGCTGGTCGCTCGGTGATGACCAGGCGCTGATGCCGCACCTCACGAGCGCCAACGTGGCCTGTGGGTTCCATGCGGGTGACCCGCTCACGTTGCGGCGTACGTGTGCGCTCGCCGTCGAACAGGGCGTGGTGATCGGGGCGCAGGTGGGCTACCGCGACCTTGCCGGCTTCGGACGGCGGTTCATCGACGTCGCGCCGGAGGACCTCGAGGCCGATGTCCTCTACCAGCTGTCGGCACTGGCCGGGCTGGCTCGTGCGGCGGGAGGGCGCATCGCGTACCTCAAGCCCCACGGTGCGCTCTACCACGCGGTGAGCGAGCATCCGGCGCAGGCGGACGCGGTCATCGCTGCTGTCGTCGCGTTCGGCGGGCTGCCGGTGCTGGGGCTCGCCGGTTCGCGGTTCCTGGCCCGGGTCGCGGACGCAGGGCTGCCGACGGTCGCGGAGGGCTTCGCGGACCGCGCCTACCTCCCCTCGGGTGGACTGGTCCCGCGGGCGGAACCCGGTGCCGTGCTGACGGATCCGTCGGCCGTGGCTGAACAGGCGGTCCGACTGGCCGCGTCCGGGGACGTGCAGTCGCTGTGCCTCCACGGCGACTCCCCGGGCGCCGCTTCCTCGGCTGCAGCGGTGCGGGCTGCTCTGTCCGGGTCCGGGATCGCGGTGGAGGCGTTCGCGAGCTCGTTGCCATGAAGGTGATCCCGTACGGCGACCGCGGGTTGCTGCTCGAGCTGCGCGACGCCGCTGCGGTGGTCGCCTGCGTCGACGCACTGCGGGCCGACCCGGCCGTGGTGGAGCGGGTCGGTGACCTGGTCGCTGACCTGGTCGCGGACGTCGTACCCGGGGCCCGGACGGTGCTGCTCGTCGCCCGCCCAGGAGTGACTCTCGATGCGCTGCGGGCGGTGGTCCCGGGTCAAAAGCACCGGGACGCGCCGAATTCCGGTGCTTGTGACCCGGGAGTATCCGCGGAGGTCGTCCTCCCGGTGCGGTACGACGGCCCGGACCTGGCGTTCGTGGCGACGCACACCGGGCTCAGCGAGGACGCGGTCGTCGCCGCCCACACCGGTACGCCGTGGCGAGTGGCCTTCGGCGGCTTCGCGCCGGGCTTCGCCTATCTCGTGGGCGGTGATCCCCGGCTTCAGGTGCCGCGGCACGACTCGCCCCGGGCCAAGGTGCCTGCTGGTGCGGTCGGCCTGGCGGGGGAGTTCAGTGGGGTCTACCCAAGGTCCTCGCCCGGCGGCTGGCAGCTGATCGGCCGGACCGACACGGTGCTGTGGGACCTCGACCGGGACCCGCCGGCACTGCTCGGCGCGGGACTGACCGTCCGCTTCGAGGCGACATGACCGGGCTGCTCGTGCGGGCCGTCGGTGGACCCTGTCTCGTGCAGGATGCCGGCCGTCCCGGGCACGCCGCGATCGGAGTCGGTTCCAGCGGCGCCGCCGACCGGACGTCGTACCAGCTCGGGAACAGGGTGGTGGGCAACGCCGACGGAGCGGCGTCGCTCGAGGTGGCCCTCGGCGGCCTGGAGATCGAGGCGACCGGTGTCGTGTGGGTGTGCGTGACGGGTGCCCCGGCTCCCCTCGACGTCGACGGCCGCGCGGAACCGACGGGGGCCGTCCTGGCGCTGCGCCCCGGACAGCGGCTGCGCATCGGGATCCCGCCGACGGGCCTGCGCTCGTACCTCGCCGTGCGCGGGGGCATCGCGGTGCCGCCCCTCCTGGGATCCCGTTCGCACGACACCCTCGCCGGACTCGGCCCGGCGCCGCTCGTGGCGGGCGACCGGCTCGAGGTCGGCGACGCGATCGCGGGGGAGATGCTCGTCGACGCCGTCCCGTCGCAGTCGTACGACGACCGGCCGGTCCTGCGCGTCCTGCGCGGCCCGCGCGCGGACTGGGTCACCGATGCCGATCGACTCGTCTCCGTGACGTGGCGGGTCGGGTCGGCCAGCGACCGGGTGGGGCTACGCCTTGAAGGCGCGTCCCTCACGCCGGCAGCCGACCGTGGCCAGCTGCCGAGCGAGGGCGCGCTGCGTGGCGCGATCCAGGTCCCGCCGAACGGCGGACCGGTGGTGTTCGGACCTGACCACCCGGTGACGGGCGGCTATCCGGTGGTCGGTGTGGTCATCGACGCCGACACCGACCGGCTGGCCCAGCTGCGCCCCGGGGACGAGCTCCGGTTCCGCTGGGCCTGACGGTCTGGGCCTGACGGATCAGTGGGCGTCGGCCGAGGGCTCGACCAGTTCCACCAGCACGCCGCCGGCGTCCTTGGGGTGGATGAAGTTGATCCGGCTGTTGGCCGTGCCGCGCTTGGGCTCGGGGTAGAGCAGGCGCAGGCCGCGCTCGCGCAGGATCGCGGAGACCTGGTCGAGGTCGGTGACGCGGTACGCGAGCTGCTGCAGGCCGGGGCCGCTGCGGTCGAGGAACTTGGCGATCGTCGACTGGTCGTTCAGGGGCGCGAGCAGCTGGATGCAGGAACCCGAGTCGCCGACGGCGACCATGGCCTCGCGGACGCCCTGCTCCTCGTTGGTCTCCTCGTGCACGGCGACCATGCCAAAGTTGTCGCGGTAGAACGCGATGGCGACGTCCAGGTCGGGCACGGCGATGCCGACGTGGTCGATCGCGGTGAACAGGTGCTTCGGCAGGTCAAGGCTCATGGGCCCATTGTGCCCAAGCCCGCAGGACCATCGGCTGCCTGTCCGGTTGTGACGAGTGCCTCAGCCTGACCGCGTTGAGACCACTCCCACACGCCGGTGACCCGCGAGTAGTGTTGATGAGGTTCGGACGCACGTTTCCCCCGAACGCATCCTCACCCTGTTCCTTTCACACGGTTCTTTCACGGAGGCAGCAATGTCCGACAACCCCACCGTCATCGTCGCCGGGGCGCGTACCCCGATCGGCCGCCTGCTCGGAGGGCTCAAGTCCTTCTCTGCTGCCGACCTCGCCGGCGTCGCCATCAAGGGCGCGCTGGAGAAGTCGGGCGTCTCGCCGGACCAGGTCGACTACCTGATCCTCGGCCAGGTCCTCCAGGCCGGCGCCGGCCAGAACCCCGCGCGCAGCGCCGGTATCGCCGGTGGCCTGCCGCTGAACGTCCCGTCGATCACTATCAACAAGGTCTGCCTGTCGGGAATCAACGCGATCGCCCAGGCCGACCAGCTGATCCGCTCCGGTGAGGCCGAGATCGTCCTCGCCGGTGGCATGGAGTCGATGACCAACGCTCCCCACCTGCTCCCCAAGAGCCGTGAGGGCTTCAAGTACGGCGACGTCGCGCTCGTCGACTCGATGGCGTACGACGCCCTGTACGACCAGACCACCGCCCAGGCGATGGGCAACCTGACCGAGGCCGTCAACGCCGACCGGGAGAACCCGCTGAGCCGCGAGGAGCAGGACGAGTTCTCGGCCCGCTCGCACCAGCTCGCTGCCGCCGGCCAGAAGAACGGCGTCTTCGACGACGAGATCGTTCCCGTGAGCATCCCGCAGCGCAAGGGCGACCCGGTCGTCATCAGCGCCGACGAGGGCGTCCGCGGCGACACCACCGCCGAGTCGCTCGCGGGCCTGCGTCCCGCGTTCTCCAAGACCGGCACGATCACCGCCGGCTCGGCGTCGCAGATCTCCGACGGTGCGGCCGTCGTGGTCGTCACGTCCAAGGCGAAGGCCGAGGAGCTCGGCCTGCCGATCCTCGCCGAGATCGTCAGCCACGGCCAGGTCGCGGGTCCCGACTCCACCCTTCAGCTGCAGCCGGCCAACGCCACGCAGAAGGCCCTCGACAAGGCGGGCCTGACCGTTGCCGACCTCGACCTGGTCGAGTTCAACGAGGCGTTCGCCGCTGTCGGCATCGAGTCCGCTCGCGCCCTCGGCATCCCGGAGGAGAAGGTGAACGTCAACGGCGGCGCCATCGCCATCGGTCACCCGCTCGGCGCCTCCGGTGCCCGCATCACCCTCCACCTCGCACTCGAGCTCCAGCGTCGCGGTGGCGGCGTCGGTGCTGCCGCGCTGTGCGGTGGCGGCGGTCAGGGTGACGCCCTCGTCATCCGGGTCCCCTCTGCCTGAAGAGGCGGACGAGTCAGACAGGAACGCTTTGCCTGACGCAAGCATTCAGGGCGGCCGCCGCGGGATCACCGCGGCGGCCGTTCCTGCATTGGTGGAGAAGGCCCGCGAGGGCGATCCACGTTCGGTCGGTCGGCTCGTCTCGCTCGTCGAGGACGAGTCTCCGCTGCTGCCGGAGCTGACCCGGGTCCTGTCGCCGTACGCCGGGCACGCCCGGATCATCGGGCTCACCGGTTCGCCCGGCGTCGGCAAGTCGACGTCGACCAACGCGCTGATCGGCGAGCTGCGCAAGCGTGACCAGCGGGTCGCCGTACTCGCTGTCGACCCGTCGTCACCGTTCTCCGGCGGGGCGCTCCTGGGTGACCGGATCCGGATGGGCGACCACGTCCTGGACCCGGGCGTCTTCATCCGCTCGATGGCCGCCCGCGGGCACCTCGGCGGGCTGGCGTGGACCACCCCGCAGGCCTTGCGCGTGCTGGACGCCGCGGGGTTCGACGTCGTCCTGGTCGAGACGGTCGGTGTCGGGCAGAGCGAGGTCGAGGTGGCCGGACAGGCCGACACCACGATCGTGCTGCTCGCTCCCGGCATGGGCGACGGCATCCAGGCGGCGAAGGCCGGCATCCTGGAGATCGGTGACCTGTACGTCGTCAACAAGGCCGACCGCGAGGGCGCCGAGAAGGTGCGCCGCGACCTGCGCTCCATGCTCGGCCTCGCCGAGCGCCGCGACGGTGCCTGGCAGCCCCCGGTCCTGAAGACCACGGCCTCGAACGGCGATGGTGTCGTCGAAGTGGTCGACGCCATCGAGGAGCACGGCAACTGGCTGCGAGAGAGCGGTGAGCTCCAGCGCCGTCGCGTACGACGCGCCCGCAACGAGATCGAGACGCTCGCCCTGACGGCCCTGCGCCGACGGTGGGGAACGGTCGGCGAGGGTGACCGCCTCGACGCACTGGCTGCCGCGGTCGTCGCCGGCGAGACCGACCCGTACGCCGCCGCCGACAGCCTGCTGCATTGAACTGGCCGAGCGCGTCGCACACGCAGCTCGCCGCACGGGCCTCCGGCCCACGGGCGTCGCCGCGTGCCGCTCCGCGGCGTGCGCCGCGCTGCCGGCCTGAGAGGATGGTCCGGTGAAGGACATCGTCATTCTCGGTTCGACGGGTTCCATCGGCACCCAGGCCCTGGACCTGGTCCGGGCGAACCCCGACCGGTTCCGCGTCGTCGGCCTGACCGCCGGCGGCAGCAACCCCGACCTCTTCGAGAAGCAGGTCGCCGAGTTCTCCCCGCGGTTCCACGGACTGGGCGAGGAGGCGAGCGTCGACGCCGCCCAGGAGACCTGCGACGTCGTCCTCAACGGCATCACCGGCGCCGTCGGGCTCCGCCCCACCCTGGCGGCCCTCGACGCCGGTACGACGCTCGCGCTGGCCAACAAGGAGTCGCTCGTCATGGGCGGCCCCCTGGTCCTGGAGCGTGCGAAGCCCGGCCAGATCGTGCCGGTCGACTCCGAGCACAGCGCCCTCGCACAGTGCCTGCGGGGCGGCTCCGCCGCAGAGGTACGACGCCTGGTGCTCACCGCCAGCGGGGGACCCTTCCGCGGGCGGACCCGCGACCAGCTCACGCAGGTCACCCCCGAGGAAGCGGGCAACCACCCGACCTGGGACATGGGCCCCGTGATCACCATCAACTCCGCGACCCTGGTCAACAAGGGCCTCGAGGTGATCGAGGCACACCTGCTCTTCGGGATCCCGTACGACCGGATCGAGGTCGTGGTGCACCCGACCAGCGTCGTGCACTCGATGGTGGAGTTCGTCGACGGCTCGACCCTGGTCCAGGCCAGCCCGCCGACCATGCTGATCCCGATCGCCCTCGGCCTGTCCTGGCCGGACCGGGTCCCGGACTCCGCACCGGCGGTCGACTGGACGAAGCCCGAGACGTGGGAGTTCTTCCCGCTCGACGACGAGGCCTTCCCGGCGGTCGCGCTGGCCCGTGCCGCGGGCGCCCGCGGTGCCACCGTGCCGGCGGTCTACAACGCGGCCAACGAGGTCGCCGTCGAGGCGTTCCGCACCGGCCGCCTGGACTTCAACGGGATCGTTGACGTCGTCGCCAGCGCGGTAGCCGCACACGACGTACCCTCGGATGAGCAGCTGTCCCTCGACGACATCCTCGCGGCCGACGCGTGGGCGCGGGACGCCGCCGCCCGTTCCATCGCCGCTTCCTGACCGCAAGGACCTGATCGCCCGCATGACCGTTCTGCTCTACACCCTCGGCGTCCTGATCTTCTTCACCGCGATCCTGGCGTCCATCGGCCTGCACGAGCTCGGGCACATGATTCCCGCGAAGAAGTTCGGCGGGAAGGTCACGCAGTACTTCATCGGCTTCGGGCCGACCGTGTGGAGCAAGCAGGTCGGCGAGACGGAGTACGGCGTCAAGGCGATCCCGCTCGGTGGCTACGTCAAGATCGTCGGCATGCTGCCCCCGGCGGCCGCCGACCTCGCCGACGAGGTCGAGGTGGACGCCGACGGCAACGAGGTCTTCAAGGTCCGCAAGTCCAACACCGGCATGTTCACCCAGCTGATCTCGGACGCGCGTGCGGCCGAGTGGGAGCTGGTCGGCCCGGAGGACCACGACCGCCTCTTCTACCGCTTCCCGTGGTGGAAGAAGGTCATCGTGATGGCCGGTGGCCCGACGGTGAACATCCTGATCGCGTTCTTCATCTTCGCCGGCGTCTTCGCCACCTACGGCAACGGCGGCGACAAGACGACCGAGACGACGATCAAGGAAGTCAGCGCGTGCGTGATCCCGGCGAACGAGTCCGGTCGGGAATGCACCGCGGAGGAGCTTCGGGAGAGGCCAACGCCGGCGTACTCCGCGGGCCTCCACGTGGGTGACCGGATGGTGTCGTTCAACGGCACCACGATCACCAGCTGGAGCCAGATGCAGGACCTGGTGAAGAAGAACGGCACCCGGGAGGCCGAGGTCGTCGTCGAACGCGACGGCCGGGAGGTGACCTTCCACACCACGACCACGGTGCGCCCGCCCGACAAGGCGGGACAGAAGGTCGACAAGAAGGTCGGCTTCCTCGGCGTCGTTCCGGTGTCGTACCCGACGACCGGCGGCGTCTTCTACACGATCGGTCAGATGGGCCACATGACCGTCGACGTGGCCAAGTCACTCGCCACCCTGCCGGAGAAGGTCTGGGGTGTTGCCAAGGCGATCGTCGGCGTCGAGGAGCGCGACCCGCTCGGACCCGTCAGCATCGTCGGCGGCGGCCGCCTCGCGGGTGAGGTCGCGTCCCACGACGAGATCAACGTGCAGGACAAGACGATCTCGTTGCTCATGCTGATCGCCGGCTTCAACTTCTTCATCGGCATGTTCAACTTCGTACCGCTCCTGCCGCTCGACGGCGGCCACATCGCCAGTGCGCTGTGGGAGGGAATCCGCCGCGGGTGGGCGAAGGTCTTCCGTCGCCCCGACCCGGGCTACGTCGACGCGGCCAAGCTGTTGCCCATCGCGTACGTCGTCGCGAGCGCCCTGCTCGTCATGGGTGTCGTGCTGATCGTCGGCGACCTCGTCGTTCCGGTCCACCTCGAATCCTGACGAACGAGGTCCGGCGACTAGTCTTGAAGCCATGACGTCGATCAGCCTGGGCATGCCGGAAGCGCCCCCTGCGGTACTGGCTCCGCGCCGAACCACCCGCCAGATCAATGTCGGCAAGGTCGGCGTCGGCAGCGACCACCCGGTGTCGGTGCAGTCGATGACCACGACGCTGACCTCGGACGTCAACACGACGCTCCAGCAGATCGCCGAGCTGACCGCCGCGGGCTGCGACATCGTGCGCGTGGCGTGCCCGAGCCAGGACGACGCCGACGCGCTGGCGGAGATCGCCCAGCACAGCCAGATCCCCGTGATCGCGGACATCCACTTCCAGCCGAAGTACGTCTTCGCAGCGATCGACGCCGGCTGCGCTGCTGTCCGGGTCAACCCCGGCAACATCAAGAAGTTCGACGACCAGATCAAGGAGATCGCGAAGGCCGCCAACGACCGCGGAACGTCGATCCGGATCGGTGTCAACGCAGGTTCGCTCGACAAGCGCCTGCTCGAGAAGTACGGCAAGGCCACGCCCGAGGCGCTCGTCGAGTCCGCGGTGTGGGAGGCCAGCCTCTTCGAGGAGCACGGCTTCCGGGACTTCAAGATCTCCGTCAAGCACAACGACCCCGTCGTGATGGTGCGGGCCTACGAGCTGCTCGCCGAGGCGGGGGACTGGCCGCTGCACCTCGGTGTCACCGAGGCCGGTCCGGCCTTCCAGGGCACCATCAAGTCGGCCACCGCGTTCGGTGCCCTTCTCTCGCAGGGCATCGGCGACACCATCCGGGTGTCCCTGTCGGCCCCGCCGGTCGAGGAGGTCAAGGTCGGCATCCAGATCCTGCAGTCGTTGAACCTGCGGCCTCGCAAGCTCGAGATCGTCTCCTGCCCGTCCTGTGGCCGCGCCCAGGTCGACGTCTACACGCTGGCCGAGCGGGTCACCGCCGGCCTCGAGGGCCTCGAGGTGCCGCTGCGCGTCGCCGTCATGGGCTGCGTCGTCAACGGACCCGGCGAGGCCCGCGAAGCCGACCTGGGAGTCGCCTCCGGCAACGGCAAGGGCCAGATCTTCGTGAAGGGCGAGGTCATCAAGACCGTCCCCGAGGCGATGATCGTGGAGACGCTGATCGAAGAGGCGATGAAGCTCGCCGAGTCGATGGAGCCGGTCGAGGGCGCCGAGCCCTCCGTCTCGATCTCCTGACTCAGACGCCCCACATGGCGGCGACGTGCCGCGCATCGGTGCCGCAGCAGCCACCCAGCACCTCGAGGTTCACGAACGCGTCGATCAGCGGCTGCTGATCGATCGCGAGCTGCACCGGGTCGCCCTCGTCCAGGACCTCGGACTCGTCGAGCTCTGCGTGGGTCATCGTCGACGCGTTGACCCGGAGGCCACCGATCCGCTCGCGCCACACCGGGTCGTCGAGCTCGCTGTCACTCTCGAAGTCGGCGAGGATGTGGCTCGGGTGGGCGCAGTTGATGACGAAGTACGCCGGCGGCGCAACCGCGTCGACCGCCGCGACCGCCTCGGCCAGGCGGGTGCCATCGGGCAGTCGCCCGTCGGTCTCGACCGTGAACCCGATCCCCATCGCAAGGCCGGCGTCGGCCGCGGCGCGCGAGAGGCCGATGGCTTCGCCCACCTCGGTCAGCGTGAGGACGCAGGCCCGGCGGGCGCCCGCTGCCGCGAACGATTCCAGTTGGGGCCGGTGGTACTCCGCGGCGGCGTCGGGATCGACGGGTCCGGATGAGGCGTAACCGTCGCCCCGTGGCCCGAGCATCCCGCCCACCGACCAGCCGACCAGGTCGGCCTCGCGCTCGCGGGCCAGCCCGGACATGAACTCGACGGCCATCCGGTTCACGCGATCGAGCCCGGCGGCGTCGTACCCGAGGAGGGCGGCGTGGTCGGGATTCGCCCGCCACGTGGGGGTCTCGAGGAGGAGCGGGGCGCCTGCCCGGACGGCGATGTCGACGTAGGCGCGGTAGTAGTCACTGAGGGCTTCGCGGCCCTCGGCGCTGTCCAGCAGCGGGAACGCGGCGAACTCGGGGAGCTCGATGCCGCGCAGGAAGAGGAGGTCGGTCTCCAGGCCACCGTCGGTCACGTGTCGGGTCATGTGGACCCTCCTTTCGGCAGGTCGGGCCCCGAGAACACTCGACCTCGGTTTTCTAGCACGCCAACCTGAGTGCCGACAGGGTTCGTGCCCTACGCTCGATTGCGTGTTGACCACCCGACACGGCGTGCGCGTCCTCGCGAGCGCTGACCTGCCTGCGTTCCTGGAGCTCGCGAACCAGGATCCGGTCGTCAACGTCTTCGCCGTGCACCGCGCCCACACCACCCGTCTCGAGCCGCGCTGGCTCGGCGGCGAGATGTGGGGTCGCTTCGAGGACGGCCACCTGGTCGCCGCCTGCCACGCCGCCGCGAACCTGGTGCCCGTCCAGGCAGGTCCCGACGATGCGCGTGCCTTCGCCGAACGTGCGCTCACCCGTCGTCGTACCGCCTCCACGATCGTGGGATCGCAGGACGCCGTCCGAACGATCTGGGGCCAGGTGGGGCCGCACTGGGGCCACCCGCGCGACGTCCGATGGGACCAGCGGCACCTCGCCATCGACACGACACCGGCCATCGCGCCGGACCACGGCGTCCGCGCCGGGGTGCGCGACGACCTGGCGACGCTCTATCCCGCCTGCGTCGCCATGTACACCGAGGAGGTCGGAGTCTCGCCGGAGGCCGGGGGAGCCGGCGACCTCTACCGCGCCCGTGTCGCCCAGCTGATCGGGCGCGCCTGGTCCTTCGTGCGGTACGACGGCGACGAGCTCGTGTTCAAGGCCGAGGTGGCCTGCGCGACTCCGGATGCCGCTCAGATCCAGGGCGTCTGGGTGCCGGCGCACCGCCGTGGAGAGGGCCTGGCCACCGCCGGGATGGCTGCGGTCGTCCAGCAGGTCCGGGCGCGGATCGCGCCGACCGTGTCGCTCTACGTGAACGACTGGAACGTCTCGGCCCGGACGGTCTACGAGCGGGTCGGCTTCGTCGAGACGGCACGCTTCGCCACGGTCATGTTCTGACGCTGCGCGCGATCAGGCACCGATCCGGGGGAGGCCGTTCCACAGCAGGCGGGCAGCGATGTCGGTGACCTCGTCGAGGGTGGCGATCGGGTGGTCCTGCCACCACCGTGCGACGCCGTCGACCCCGGTGATCAGGAACTCGACGATGACCGTGGACTCCGTGGAACCAGCCACCACGCCCGAACGCGCAAGGTCCGGAGCGAGCATCATGGCGACCGCCTGCGCCCGGGCGGTGCGGTAGGCAGCGAGCACCTGGTCCAGGTCGGCGTCACCCGTCGGGATCGGGTCGACCAGGAGCCGACGAGCAGCGGGCCGTTGCCGGGCGAAGGAGAGGTAGGCGGCAATCGTGGAGCGCAGCCGGTCGGGACCCGCTCCCGCTCCCGTGATTCCGGCCCCGACCTCGGCGAGCATGGCGGCGTTCTGGCTGTCGAGCACCTGGACGTAGAGCTCGCGCTTGGACTTGAAGTGGTCGTAGAGGACGGTCCGCGTGACCCCTGCGGCGGTGGCGATCTCACCGACCGAGGAGGCGTCGTACCCGCGGTCGGCGAAGACCTCGACGGCGGCGGCCTCGATGCGCTGGCGTCGCGCTGGCGCGCTGAGCCGGCGCCGGACGGTCCCGGTGGTCGTCACGCGGTCTCCTTCTCGCTGGGGGTAACCCACAGTTGTGTCGGAACGGGCCTTCGTGGCTCTTGACCTCCTGTGGTTCGAGTCACAATACTCGCCTCCAACAGTTACCGACACCAGTGTCGGTTGACGTCATGGGGAGTCCACCAATGTCGCAGCGTCTCGATCGCCGTACCTTGCTCTCGTCCTCCGTCGCGGTGGGTGCCGGTGCGGCCCTCGCCGGGGTCGGACTGGCCCCCGCGTTCGCGGCCACGCCTGGCAGGAACGCCGTCGTCCTCGGTGGCGGCATGGCCGGCCTGACGGCCGCGCACGAGCTGGTCGAGCGCGGCTTCTCGGTGACCGTCTTCGAGCCGAGCGCGTGGGGCGGGAAGGCCCGCAGCATCCCGGTCGCCCGGACGGGGACCGGCGGCCGGGCGGACCTGCCCGGTGAGCACGGCTTCCGCTTCTTCCCCGGCTTCTACCACCACGTGCCGGACACCATGCGCCGGATTCCATTCGGTGCCGGCACGGTCGGGGACAACCTGGTCGCGGCCACCGGCGGCAAGTTCCTGCGCGGTGGCGACCACGCCGACGCGTTCGTGTTCGGCATCGGGCCCGACCCGGTGCAGCTGCTCACCGTCGACGGCCTGCGTCGCTTCCTGCTCGACAACCTGGGTGGACATGCCGTTCCGCCCCACGAGCTGGCCTACTTCGTCGAACGCCTGCTGGTGTTCCTGACCAGCTGCGACGAGCGTCGACTGGGACAGTGGGAGAAGGTCAGCTGGTGGGACTTCGTCGGCGCCGCCAAGCGATCGGGGCCGTACCAGAAGATCCTCGCCGCGGGTCTCACACGCAACCTGGTCGCAGCCAAGGAGACCATCGCCAGCACGCGCACCATCGGCAACATGGGGGAGGCCTTCGTCTACAACATCATGGGCCGCGGCAACGACGGTGCCCTCGACCGCGTGCTCGACCTGCCGACCAACGAGGCGTGGATCGACCCCTGGGTGACCTACCTGCGTGGACGCGGGGTGCGCTTCGAGAGCGGTCAGCGGCTGGTGCGCTACGAGGTCGGCGCCGGCCGCATCACGGCCGCGGTGCTCGCCGACGCGAACGGAACGACGAGTCGGGTCGAGGCCGACTGGTTCGTCAGCGCGATGCCGGTCGAACGCGTCCTGCCGACCCTCACGCCCGATGTCCTCGCGCTCGATCCCGGACTCAGGGGCCTGGCGAACCTGCAGACCGACTGGATGGTCGGCATCCAGTACTTCCTGCGAGACCACGTCGACCTCACCAAGGGCCACATCACCTTCATCGACTCGCCCTGGTCACTGACCGCGCTGACCCAGGGGCAGTTCTGGGCGGACCGGATGATCTCGCGGGACTACGGCGACGGTGACATCGTCGACGTCCTGTCCGTCGACATCTCGAACTGGGACGCGCCGGGCATCCTGTACGGCAAGCCGGCCAAGCAGTGCACGCGCCAGGAGATCGCCGACGAGGTGCTCGCGCAGGTCCGCGACCACCACACGATGGGGGACCTGCTGCCCGAGGGCATCATCCACTCGTGGTTCCTCGACCCGGGCGTGCAGTGGGATGCCAGCACCCTGCGCAACACGAACGAGACCCCGCTGCTCGTGAACACCGTGGACTCCTGGAAGAGCCGGCCGACGGCCCGGACCCGGATCCCGAACCTGTTGATGAGCGGTGACTTCGTGCAGACCGACATCGACCTGGCCACCATGGAGGGTGCCAACGAGTCGGCTCGCCATGCCGTGAACGCCATCCTCGACGAGTCGGGTTCGACCGCTGCCCGGGTGAAGACCTACCGCCTCTACGACCCGCCCGAGTTCAAGCTCCTCAAGCAGACCGACAAGCTGCTCTACAAGCTCGGGCAGCGCAACCTGCTGGACATCGTCTGACAGGGTGAGCGCATGTCCGTGCCCTTCACCGCCAAAGCAGTCACCGGCGCCTTCCTCGTCAGTGGTGTCGTGCACCTCGTCAAGCCCGAGGTGTTCGAGCCGCTGATTCCCGAGCAGCTCCCCGGCGGTCCGCGACCGTGGGTGGTGTGGAGCGGCGTTGCCGAGCTGGCCTGTGCTGCCGGCATGTTGCACCCGCGGACCCGGAGGGCTGCGGCCTACGCCAGCGCCGCACTGCTCGCCGGGGTCCTCCCGGGCAACGCGAAGATGGTCGCCGATGCGCAGCGCACCGACAACACGGCGTACAAGGCCGTCACGCTGGCCCGGGTGCCGCTGCAGGTGCCGATGATCCGCGGCATGCTCAAGGCCGCGCGAACTGCCTGAAGCGTTACTGGTTCGCGGTCCGGTACGACGCCGCCGTAGGCTGCGCGACGTGCTGATGAGGATGTCGACCCTGTTCGTCCGGACCCTTCGAGAGGACCCCTCGGACGCGGAGGTCCCGAGCCACCGTCTGCTGTTGCGGGCCGGCTACATCCGTCGCGCTGCGCCGGGCATCTACACCTGGCTGCCGCTCGGGCTGAAGGTGCTGCGCCGGATCGAGAGCATCATCCGCGAGGAGATGGACGGCATCGGTGCGCAGGAGGTCACGTTCCCGGCGCTGCTGCCCCGGGAGCCCTACGAGGCGACCGGCCGCTGGACCGAGTACGGCGACGGCATCTTCCGCCTCAAGGACCGCAAGGACGCCGACTACCTGCTGGGCCCGACCCACGAGGAGATGTTCACCCTCCTGGTCAAGGACATGTACGGGTCCTACAAGGACCTGCCGCTGAGCCTGTACCAGATCCAGACCAAGTACCGCGACGAAGCGCGCCCCCGGGCCGGACTGCTGCGCGGGCGCGAGTTCACGATGAAGGACTCCTACTCGTTCGACGTCACCGACGCAGGCCTGGAGGCGTCGTACCAGAGGCATCGCGACGCCTATGTCCGGATCTTCGACCGCCTCGGGTTCGACTACGCGATCGTCAAGGCGACCGCGGGCGCGATGGGTGGCTCGAAGTCCGAGGAGTTCCTCGCCAAGGCCGAGGTCGGCGAGGACACCTACGTCCGCTGCACGAACTGCGACTACGCCGCCAACGTCGAGGCTGTCGAGGTCCGTCCCACGCCCGTGACGGCGAATGCCGACAACGGCTGGGGCGGCGCGCCCGCCGCGCACGCCGAGGCGACGCCCGACACCCCGACGATCGCGACGCTGGTCGACCACCTCAACGCGGCCTTCCCGCGCGAGGACCGGCCCTGGCACGCCGGCGACACGCTCAAGAACGTCCTCGTCGTGCTCCGGCATCCCGACGGCACCCGCGAGCCCCTCGCCATCGGCCTGCCCGGCGACCGCGAGGTCGACCAGAAGCGCCTCGAGGGCCAGCTCGAGCCGATCGGGATCGAGGCCATGGACGAGGCCGAGCTCGCCCGCCACCCCGCGCTGGTCAAGGGCTACATCGGCCCCGGCGTCCTGGGTGAGGAGAACAAGACCGGGATCCGCTACCTCGTCGACCCCCGCGTCGTCGACGGCACCCGCTGGGTCACCGGCGCCGACGTCTCCGGCTCGCACGTCATCGACCTCGTGGCCGGCCGGGACTTCACGCCCGACGGCACGATCGAGGCTGCCGAGGTCCGCGATGGCGACGCGTGCCCGCACTGCGCCGACGGCACCCTCGAGTCCGCCCGCGGCATCGAGATGGGCCACGTCTTCCAGCTCGGTCGCAAGTACGCCGAGGCACTGGACCTCAAGGTCCTCGACGAGAACGGCAAGCTGGTCACCGTCACGATGGGTTCGTACGGCGTCGGCGTGACGCGCGCTGTCGCCGCGATCGCCGAGAACACGCTCGACGAGATCGGCCTGTGCTGGCCCCGCGAGGTCGCGCCTGCTGACGTCCACGTCGTGGTGGCCGGCAAGGACGAAGCACTCTTCACCGCAGCCGAGGAACTGGTCGCCGGTCTGATCGGTGCCGGACTCGACGTCCTGTTCGACGACCGGGCCGGCAAGATCAGCCCCGGAGTGAAGTTCAAGGACGCCGAGCTGATCGGCGTCCCGACGATCGTGACCGTCGGTCGCGGGGTCGTCGACGGCGTCATCGAGGTCAAGGACCGTCGTACGGGCGAGAAGAGCGAGCTGACGCTCGAAGGCGCGGTGGAGGCACTCGTTCAGCAGGTCGGGCGGTAGCGGTGGTCGAGGTGCGAGCGCAGCGAGCCTCGAGACCCGCCGGCATCGACGCGGTCATCTTCGACTGGGGCGGGACGCTGACCCAGTGGCACGACGTGGACTTCCACGCCGAGTCCATGGCGCTCGCCCAGGCGGTGCTCGCGACGCCCGACACCTCCGACGACCACCACGCGTTCGCATCGCGCCTGCACGGCGCGGGTGCCGCGGTCTGGGGCCGGAGTCGCGACCACCAGCAGAGCGCGAACATCGCGGACCTGTTCGACGAGGCCGGCCTCGACCACGACCCGGCCCTGCTGAGTGCGTACTACGACTTCTGGGAGCCCCACACCCTGACCGATCCCGAGGTCGCGCCGCTGTTCCGATGGCTGCGCGGCGAGGGGATCAAGGTCGGCATCCTCTCGAACACGATCTGGCCCCGTGAGTGGCACCGCGGCTACTTCGAGCGCGACGGCGTCCTGGACCTGATCGACGGCGACGTCTACTCGAGCGAGATCCCGTGGACGAAGCCGTCGCCCGATGCGTTCCGTGCCGCCATGGACGCCGTGGGCGTCACCGACCCGGCTCGCTGCGTCTACGTCGGTGACCGGCTGTTCGACGACGTCTGGGGTGCCCAGAACGCCGGTCTCCGGGCGATCCACATCCCGCACAGCGTGATTCCGGCCGAGCAGATCGGCCACACGGAGGGCCGGCCCGACGGTGTCGCGCACCGCCTCTCGGAGATCCCGGACCTCCTCACTCCCTGGCGCTGAGCGGGGTGCGGACTGCAGGTTTCTGCACTGCACATTTATGAGGATCGATACTTGCAGACCCTCGGGCCGTTCTGTTGCATGATTGTGCACAGGTGATCGGTGAGCCCCACCTCTCCCGTCACCCAAGACCGTTGTCCCCGGTCACCAGTGGTTCGCGGCCCCGTCTTCGGGGGACGTCTCGGGAGTCTCCCGGAGGTCGAGGCCGCGAACCACTGGCGTTTTTGCGCGAGCGTGTCTCCGGCACAGATCCGGGCGAGCAAGCTCGCCGTCGGTGCCTCCCGCCACGCTGCCGCGCTGGTGGCCCGCGCTGGTGGCGGCGCCAGTGCGGTGCTTCAGAGACCGGGGAGGCGTTCAGGCTTGCCGCCGAAGCCCAGCCCGCGCACCGCGGCGTCCAGCAGTGCCTGCACCGCCCACGCCCGGTCCGGCCCGCTCGTGTTCGCCACCAGGTAGGCGTACGTCGACGCGGCCGACTCCTCGAGCGCGCGGGCGCGCACCTTGACCGCCGCCGGAGAGCCCAGGTCGGCGGGCAGGGCGTAGCCCGGCTCGGCGGCGACCGGCTCGCCGCCCGCGGCGACGATCACGCTGGTCAGGTGGTCGCGCCGGTCGCGGTGGAGGGCGTAGGCGCGGGTGAGCGCTCCGAAGAGGGTCGGCTGCCGCGACTGCGACGTCTGGGCGCCGAGCGCGCCGTAGACGAAGACGGCGCCGTGCTCGGCGGACAGGGCGACCTGCAGTGCGTTGACCGCACCGGTCGCGGCCCCAGTGGTTCCCGCGGTGGTGCCGGTGGGGTCGTCGGTCGGTTCGCTCACGTGAGCACCGCCTTCTGCTGGGCGAGGGCCGCCGCCATCGAGGCGAACACCTGGGCGAGCGCACCGCTCTCGGCGCTCCGAGCCGCAGCAACGAGGCGTTCCTGGAGAGCGGCCTCGCTCGCCAGCAGCGCACGCAGGGCGACGTCGCGGGAGCCGGTGACGACGGGCGGCGCGGCTGCCTCGGTCCGGCCGAGCTCGCTCGCGTGGGAGGCGTGGAGCCGGGACAGCCGGGTCCCGATCCGGGCGAGGGGAGCGATCGTCGTACCCGTCGCGGCGGCGAGCGCGCCCGCTGCGGCGATCGCCGTGGCGACCTCCTCGACGAGGGTGCTGTCGGCGTCGGCGGCCGGTGCGGTCGCGGTGACCGCACCCGGCGGGACCGGGTCGTCGTCGCCGAGCACGGAGTCGAGCGCGTCGCATCCCGT
Source organism: Nocardioides sp. CPCC 206347 (assembly GCF_048654605.1). Taxonomy (NCBI): domain Bacteria; kingdom Bacillati; phylum Actinomycetota; class Actinomycetes; order Propionibacteriales; family Nocardioidaceae; genus Nocardioides; species Nocardioides sp. CPCC 206347. The sequence goes on along the minus strand of NZ_JBMCYZ010000001.1, from coordinate 388,022 downwards.
CAGCGTCAGCGCAGCTCCGCCGAGGCCGAGAGCGACGAAGGCGCGACGGGAGAGGTGGCTAACACGGTCGGGCACGCGGCGAACCCTATCCGTACCCGGTAGTGTTGATCCGCACCACCACAACAGGACAACGGGAGGATTCGCATGGGTTCGGGCCAGCCCGCTCAGCGTTCGACAGCAGAGCGAATCACCGACCTTCTCACTGCTCCCCTGGCCGAGCTCGGCCTGGATCTCGAAGCAGTTGAGCTCACCCCCGCCGGCAAGCGCCGTGTGTTGCGCATTGCCCTGGACACCGATGGTGGCCTGACGCTCGACGACGTCGCGTCGGCAACCAAGAAGATCGACGTGGTCCTCGAGTCCGACGGCGCCGCCATCATGGGGGAGCTGCCGTACACCCTCGAGGTCACCTCCCGTGGGGTCGATCGACCCCTCACGCTGCCGCGCCACTGGCGCCGCAACGAGGGTCGCCTCGTCAAGGTGGTCACCTCCGCCGAGGAGGGCGCGACGAACGAGGTGGTCGGCCGGATCGGCGCGAGCGACGACGACGGGGTGACCCTCGACGTGGTCGGCTCCGAGATCAGCGTCGCCTATGCCGACGTGATCAAGGCCCTGGTGCAGATCGAGTTCAACCGCCCCAAGAGCTCCACCCGCACGGATCAAGACGACAACGACCAGGACGACCTGGACGAACACATGGACGAGGACGCCGACTGATGGACATCGACCTGAACATCCTCCGCACGCTGGAACGCGAGAAGGAGATCAAGTTCGAGGTGCTGGTGGAGGCCATCGAACAGGCCCTCCTGACGGCGTACCACAAGACCGAGGGCTCGCACACCCAGGCGCGGGTCGAGCTGGACCGCAAGACCGGGCACGTGAACGTGCTTGCTGCGGAGCTCGACGACGAGGGCAACAAGATCGGCGAGTACGACGACACGCCTGCCGACTTCGGCCGGATCGCCGCGACGACCGCCAAGCAGATCATGATGCAGCGCCTGCGCGATGCCGAGGACGAGATCCGGTTCGGCGAGTTCTCCGGCAAGGAGGGCGACATCCTCTCCGGGATCATCCAGCAGGGCCGCAATCCCGACGACGTCCTGGTGGACCTCGGCAAGCTCGAGGCGCTGCTGCCCGCGAGCGAGCGCGTGCCCGGCGAGGACTACAGCCACGGGACCCGGATCAAGTGCCTGGTCGTGTCGGTCCGCAAGGGCATGCGTGGACCGCAGATCACGCTCTCGCGCTCGCACCCGAACCTGGTCAAGAAGCTCTTCGCCCTCGAGGTGCCGGAGATCGCCGACGGCACCGTCGAGATCGCGGCCATCGCGCGCGAGTCCGGCCACCGCACCAAGATCGCGGTCCGCACCACCGTTCCCGGCGTCAACGCCAAGGGTGCCTGCATCGGCCCGATGGGGCAGCGGGTGCGCAACGTGATGGCCGAGCTGCACGGCGAGAAGATCGACATCGTCGACTGGTCCGACGACCCGGCCGAGCTGGTGGCGCACGCGTTGTCGCCCGCCCAGGTCCAGTCGGTGACCGTCGTCGACGCCGCGGCCCGTTCGGCCCGTGTCGTCGTCCCCGACTTCCAGCTGTCGCTGGCGATCGGCAAGGAGGGCCAGAACGCCCGCCTCGCCGCCCGCCTGACCGGCTGGCGCATCGACATCCACTCGGACGAAGAGGCCTGACCGGTCTTCTGGTCACCCATCGGCGTTGTCGGTTGGTGATCCTGACCCCCCGGGCGGTAGAGTCGTCTGTTGGTGGCACGCCAATCGAAATCCCCCGCAGAACCTGACGTCCTCCCTCTCGAGGGACCCGTCCGGACCTGCATCGGATGTCGACAGCGGGCCGCCAAACGCGAGTTGTTGCGGGTGACCGCCGGCTCGGGCGCAGATGGCCGACCAGCCGTCGTACCCGACCTGGAGGGCACTGCACCGGGACGCGGGGCGCACCTGCACCCCACCTCCGGTTGCTACGACCTCGCGGTACGGCGGAAAGCCTTCTCCCGGGCACTGCGCTTCGCGCAGAGTGCGGGTGGGACCGGGCTTTCCAGCGTGCCGGTGGGGGAGTACGTCGCCTCGCTACTGATCAATCCGACCGCATCCACCAAGAGAGACTGGAGCAGCAGCTCATGAGCACTCGATGAGTACCTCGCGATGAGCCAGTTCGTTCTGCACCACCCACCAACGGTCTGAAGATCCCCACCCGGGTCTTGGGCCAGAAGGAGCATTGTGGCCAAGACCCGAGTTTCCGAACTCGCGAAGAAGTACGGCATCCCCAGCAAGGAAGCGCTGGAGAAGCTGAGTGCCATTGGCGAATTCGCCAAGACGGCGTCGTCGAGCGTTGAACTGCCTGCAGTCAAGAAGTTCGAAGACACCTACGGCGCGGACCTTCTCGCAAAGATGAAGCCGGCTGCTGCTGGCGGCGAGGCGGCCACGCCCGCCCCGCGGCCCGCGCCGGCCAAGAAGGCTGCCGCTGCGCCGGCCGCTCCCGTTGCCGAGGCGCCCGTCGCCGACGTACCGGTCGCGCCCGCAGCGCCCGCAGCCGCCGCTGACGACAAGCCTGCGGCTCCCCGCCCCGGCCCGCGCCCCGGACCGGCGAAGACGCCGGACCCGGAGCCCGAGCCCGTGGTCGAGCCCGTCGTGGAGGCCCCCGCTGCTGCGGCGGCTCCCGAGGCCCCCGAAGCACCTGCTGCTCCGGCCGGCCCGAAGCCGGGTGGCGCCCCGCGAGGTGCGACGCCCAAGGCTCCGGCACCGCGTCCGGTCGGCAAGCCCAGCGGCACGCCGCGTCCGGGCAACAACCCGTTCGCGCCGAGCCAGGGCATGGGCCGCAAGCCTGCCGCCGCTCCGCCGGCCCGCGAGGGTGAGGCCGGTCCGGGTGGACCGCGTCCGCCCGCCGCTGCGCCCGGTGGCCGTCCCGGCATGCCGCGTCCGAACCCGGCCATGATGCCCAAGTCCCCGGCCGCCTTCGGCCCGAACGCCGGTGGCCGTGGCCCCGGTGGTCCGGGCCGTCCCGGTGCCGGTGGCCCGGGTCGTCCGGGCGGTGCGCCCGGTCGTGGCGCTCCGGGTCGCGGTGCCCCCGGTGCCGGCGCTGGCGCCGGCGCGCCGGGTGCTGGCGCTCCCGGTCGCGGTCCCGGTGGCTTCGGTCCCGGTGGCGGCGGTCGTCCCGGCGGTGGCCGTCCCGGCCAGCGTGGCCAGACCCAGGGTGCCTTCGGTCGCCCCGGTGGTCCCGCCCGTCGCGGCCGCAAGTCGAAGCGCGCGCGTCGCCAGGAATTCGAGGCCATGGAGGCCCCGACGATCGGCGGCATGCGGGTCCGCAAGGGCAACGGCGAGACGGTCCGTCTCGCCCGTGGGTCCTCGCTGACCGACTTCGCCGACAAGATCGGCGTCGACGCGGCCTCGCTCGTGCAGATGCTGTTCCACATCGGCGAGATGGTGACCGCCACCCAGTCGGTGGGCGACGAGACGCTGGAGCTGCTCGGTGACGAGCTCAACTACACCGTCGAGATCGTGTCCCCGGAGGACGAGGACCGCGAGCTGCTCGAGACGTTCGACCTCGAGTTCGGTGCCGACGAGGGCGGCGAGGAAGACCTCGTCATCCGTCCGCCGGTCGTGACCGTCATGGGTCACGTCGACCACGGTAAGACCAAGCTCCTCGACGCGCTCCGCGACGCCAACGTCGTGGCCGGCGAGGCCGGTGGCATCACCCAGCACATCGGTGCCTACCAGGTCCACACGCAGGTCGACGGCAACGACCGTCGCATCACCTTCATCGACACCCCGGGTCACGAGGCCTTCACCTCGATGCGTGCCCGTGGTGCGCAGGCGACCGACATCGCCGTCCTGGTGGTCGCGGCGGACGACGGCGTCATGCCGCAGACGGTCGAGGCGCTCAACCACGCCCGCGCTGCCGGTGTGCCGATCGTGGTCGCCGTCAACAAGATCGACAAGGAGAGCGCCGACCCGACGAAGGTTCGTGGCCAGCTCTCCGAGTACGGCCTGGTGCCCGAGGAGTACGGCGGCGACGCGATGTTCGTCGACGTCTCGGCCAAGGCCGGCCTCAACCTCGACAAGCTGCTCGAGGCGATCGTGCTCACCGCTGACGCGTCGCTGGACCTGCGCGCCAACCCGGTGCAGGACGCCCAGGGCCTCGTCATCGAAGCGCACCTCGACCGCGGTCGCGGTCCGGTTGCGACGATCCTCGTCCAGCGCGGAACGCTGCGTGTCGGCGACTCGATCGTCGCCGGTCCGGCCTACGGCCGGGTCCGCGCGATGCTCGACGAGCACGGCGACAACATCGAGGAAGCCGACCCGTCGCGTCCCGCGATGGTCCTCGGTCTGACCGCCGTCCCCGGCGCTGGTCAGAACTTCCTCGTCGTCGAGGACGACCGGATGGCTCGCCAGATCGCTGAGAAGCGTGAGGCGCGCGAGCGTGCGGCCATGCAGGCCAAGCGTCGTGTCCGTCGCACCCTCGAGGACTTCATGGCCTCCATGGAGAAGGGCGAGAGCCAGGAGCTCAACCTCATCCTCAAGGGTGACGTGTCCGGTTCGGTCGAGGCGCTCGAAGACGCCCTTGCCCAGATCGATGTCGGCGAAGAGGTCAGCCTTCGGGTCATCGACCGCGGCGTCGGTGCGATCACCGAGACCAACGTCGACCTCGCCTCCGCCTCCGACGCCATCATCATCGGCTTCAACGTCCGGCCGCAGGGCAAGGCGGGCCAGATGGCCGACAAGGAAGGTGTCGAGATTCGTTACTACTCGGTCATCTACCAGGCGATCGAGGAGATCGAGGCTGCCCTCAAGGGCATGCTCAAGCCCGAGTACGAAGAGTCGACTCTCGGCCAGGCGGAGATCCGTGCGATCTTCCGCTCGTCCAAGATCGGCAACATCGCAGGCTGCATGGTCACGAGTGGTGTGATCCGGCGCAACGCCAAGGTCCGCATCCTGCGCGATGGCGCTGTCGTCGCCGACAACATCGACCTTGCCTCGCTCAAGCGGGAGAAGGACGACGCGTCGGAGGTCCGGGAAGGCTTCGAGTGCGGTCTCGTGCTCAAGAACTTCCAGGACATCAAGGAAGGCGACATCGTCGAAGCCTTCGAGATGCGCGAGATTCCCCGCAGCTGATGCTGCTCGCTACGCCGCCCGGTCCCTCGTGGGCCGGGCGGCGCAGGCGTTTTCCGTTTACTGATAGGAACAGACCATGGCCAGCCCGCGCGTGCGCAAGATCGCCGACCGCATCAAGGTGATAGTTGCCGAGATGCTCGAACGTCGGATCAAGGACCCGCGTCTGGGGTTCGTGACCATCACCGAGGTCCGGATGACCGGCGACGCCCAGAACGCCACCATCTACTACACCGTGCTCGGCGACGGTGACGTCCAGCAGGAGACTGCCGCCGCGCTCGAGTCGGCCAAGGGCGTGCTCCGTGCCGAGGTCGGCAAGCAGCTCGGCATGCGCACCGTGCCCAGCCTGGCGTTCGCGTTCGACGGCATTCCCGAGTCGGCGCGCCAGCTCGACGAGGTGCTGGCCCGTGCCCGCGAGGCCGACGCTGCCGTGGCCGCCGCTCGCGAGGGCGCCCAGCCCGCAGGCGAGGCGGACCCGTACAAGAAGCCCCGCGTCATCGCCGACGAGGACGACCTCGACGCTGCCGACGAGGACACCGAGGCGTAGTGGCCGAATCGGGCCTGGTCGTCGTCGACAAGCCGGCGGGGATGACCAGCCACGACGTCGTGGCCCGGGTACGACGCCTCGCCGGGACCCGCAAGGTGGGACACGCGGGAACCCTCGACCCGATGGCCACCGGCGTGCTGGTGCTCGGTGTCGAACGGGCGACCCGTCTGCTCGGCCACCTGATGCTGACCGAGAAGGGCTACGACGCCACGGTGCGCCTGGGCGTGAGCACCACGACCGACGACGCCGAGGGTGAGGTCGTCGCCACGGCGGGCGCGTCCTCGCTGCAGCCGGGCCCGGTTGCAGCGGCGTTCGGAGCGCAGGTCGGCGAGATCATGCAGGTGCCGACGGCGGTCTCCGCGATCAAGGTCGACGGCAAGCGCGCCTACGCCCGCGTGCGTGCCGGCGAGGAGGTCGAGCTCAAGGCGCGACCGGTCACGATCCATGCGCTCGAGGTCCACGACCTGCGGGTGGAGGGTGACTGGCTCGACGTCGACATCACCGTCCGCTGCTCGAGCGGGACCTACATCCGCGCCATCGCCCGGGACGTGGGTGCAGCCCTCGGCGTCGGCGGTCACCTCACGGCGCTGCGTCGTACGGCCGTCGGGCCCTATGGGCTCGACGTGGCGCGCACCCTTGACGACCTCAATGAGTCGTTCAGTCAGCTGCCCATCGCCGCCGCAGCCCGCGCAGCCTTCCCGGCCCTGGACCTCGACGAGGAGCAGGCGCAGTCGGTCCGCTTCGGACGACCGTTGCCCCTCGGCATCGACGAGCTCACGGGTGTCTACGCGCCCGATGGTGAATTCCTGGCGCTGTATCGACCCGACGGTGACACCGCGCGCCCCGAAGCAGTCTTCGTCGGCTGAGCCCGCATCCGCCTGGCTGAGCGCACATCAGTAGTCTGGCGCCGTGCAAGCGTGGCGAGCCTTCGAGGACGTCCCGGGTGACCTCGGGCGCACTGTGGTGACGATCGGCAACTTCGACGGCATGCACCTGGGCCACCAGCACGTGGTGCGCCGGGCCCGCGAGGTGGCCGGCGAGGTCGGCGTCGCGCACGTCGTGGCCGTCACCTTCGACCCGCACCCCATTGCGGTGCTGCGCCCCGAGCACGCTCCGCCGACGTTGACGACCATCGACGAGCGCCTGCGCCTGCTCGGCGAGGCCGGCGTGGACGACGTGCTGGTCATCCCGTTCTCCCGCGAGATCGCGGACTGGACGCCGCAGGAGTTCATCGAGCGGATCCTGCTGGCGACCCTGCACGCCAAGGCGGTCGTGGTCGGTGCGAACTTCCGCTTCGGCAATCGCGCGGCCGGCGACTGCAACCTGCTGCGTGCCTCGGGCCTGGAGAACGACTTCGTCCTGGAGGAGGTCAGCCTCGACGGCGGGCCCCAGGTCTGGTCCTCCACCTACGTCCGCACGTGCCTGGCCGCCGGTGACGTCACCGGTGCTGCCGAGGCGCTCGGTCGACCGTTCGCCACCCGCGGCGTCGTCATCGAGGGCGACAAGCGCGGACGCGAGCTCGGTTTCCCCACCGCCAACGTGCCGGTGCGCCAGGGTGCCGCGGCGCCCGCCGACGGCGTGTACGCCGGCCGGCTGACCGTGCTCGACGGAGGGGATGCCGGGACGTCGTACCCGGCGGCGATCAGCGTGGGCACCAATCCGACGTTCGCGGGGGAGCGGGAGCGACGGGTCGAGTCCTACGTCCTGGACCGCACCGACCTCGAGCTCTACGGCCGCGAGGTCGAGGTGACCTTCGTGGAGCGCCTCCGCGGCATGGTCCGGTTCGACTCCGTCGACGCGCTGCTCGTCGCGATGGCCGATGACGTGTCGCGTGCCCGCGGGATCCTCGGAGCCTGACGTGCCCGACGGGCCGGTCGAGAACCTCGCGGCAGCAGAGCGGTGGTTCGTCGACCACGGCCTGCCGTACTTCGTCGATGACCATCGCGCAGCAGTGGCGCGCGGGCTGCGCCGGGGGCGCCTCGTTGCCCTGACGGTCGTGGCACTCGTCCTCGGTGCCGCAGCCGGAGTCCTCATCGGCACCTGGCTGAGCCCCGCCGCCGGTGTGGGAGCCGGACTGACCCTGGCCGGAGCGGTCCTGGCGTTCTACGCCGTCGCCACGCTCCGGGCGTGGCTGATCGTGACGTGGGCCGTCCGCCGTACCTTCCGCTCGCTGGGCCTGATGTTCCCGCTGGTCACCCGGGCGCTGCCGTTGCTGCTGCTGTTCATCACGTTCCTGTTCATCAATGCCGAGGTCTGGCAGGTGGCGGCGAGCCTGGACGGCGGAGTGCTGTGGATCGCGGTGCTGCTGTTCGCCGCCCTCGCGGTGGGCTTCTTGATGGTGCGCCTGCCCGAGGAGCTCGACAGCGTCGACGACGAGGTGGAGGGCAGGCAGCTGATCGATGCCTGTGCCGGCACCCCGCTCGAGGACGCCGCGCGCAGCATCGCGGGGCGGGTCGACCGGGTCGGGGCGGTCGACGCCGAGGTGAGCGGCCTGCAGAAGGCGAACCTGGTGCTGGTCCTGCTCATCGCCCAGGCGCTCCAGGTGCTGCTCCTGGCGCTGGCCGTGTTCGCGTTCTTCATCGTGTTCGGTGTCGTGGCGATGGAGCCGGCGGTGGTGAGCACATGGACACAGGGCACGCTGCACCCGATCGACGGCCCGCTCGGCGAGCTGACCGGCACCCGCCTGAGCCAGGAGCTGATCCGGGTCTCGACCTTCCTGGCAGCGTTCAGCGGCCTGTACTTCACGGTCTACGCCGTCACCGACGAGCTGTACCGCCGCCAGTTCTTCTCCGTCGTGATCCAGGAGCTCGAACGGGCGGTGAGCGCGCGGGTCGCCTACCGGTCGATGCGCAACGACGGCCTGGTCGAGGACTGATTCACTAGTAAGTCACTCGTGTTAGTCTGCAGACATGACGGAGAGCGGACTTCGGCGGCGGTCGGTGCTCGGTATCCCCGCGGCGGGCCTCGCGCTCGCCGGGGCGGCGCAGGTCGGCCCGCTGGCCGCACGCGCGGTCGCGGGAGCGCCGTCGATCCAGAAGCCGCTGCCGCCGAGCTGGTACGTCGACTTCGGCACCAACGCCGAGACCCGCTGGGACTCGGTGGAGCCCGGGCGCTACCAGACGTCGCAGGACCGGCTCTTCGTGCGCAACCACACCCGTACGCCGACGATCGACGCCGATGCGTACCGGTTGCGGGTGTTCGGCGACGGCCTTGCTGACGCCGCAGGGATCTCGCTCGGTCTCCGGGAGCTGCGTCGCCGGTTCCAGCCGGTCGAGGTCACCTCGGTCCACGAGTGCACCGGCAACGGCCGCAGCTTCTTCGACACCCAGCAGGGCCAGAAGGCTTCGGGCACGCAGTGGACCCTCGGTGCGGTCGGCACCGTCACGTGGCAGGGCGTGTGGCTGCGCGACGTCCTGAAGGCCGCCGGCCTGCGCGCCGCGGCCGTGTCGGTCCAGGCAGCCGGCCTCGACGACGACTACATCGACAAGGGCGTGAACCTCGGCAAGGTGCGGCGGGCGTTCCCGATCAGCAAGGCGCTCGACGACGCCGTCCTGGCGTGGGGTGCCGACGGCGAGCCCCTGTTGCCCGACCACGGCTACCCGCTGCGGCTGGTCCTCCCGGGCTGGGTCGGGATCGGGAGCATCAAGTGGCTCGGTGCGCTCGAGGTGTCGACGACCGAGCTCACCTCGCCGTGGAACACCCAGTGGTACAACATCGGCGGTCCGCTGGGCGTCAATCCGGTCCGGTCGGCCTGGGAGCTGCCGTGGGGCGCCCACCTCCGCGCCGCGGACGAGATCGTGCTGACCGGGCGTTCCTGGTCGGGTGCAGCGCCCATTGCCCGAGTCGATGTCAGCACCGACGACGGCGCCACCTGGTCGCCCGCCCACCTGCACCCCTCGCCTGCCCGTGGCGCGGACCGCGGTCGCGGTCGTCGTACGGCGGGACACGGGTGGACGCGCTGGTCGCACGCATGGCGCGCACCTGCCCCGGGCGAGCACACCCTGCTCGCCCGGGCCACCGACGTGCACGGACGCACGCAACCCGACGTCGCCGCGTACAACCCGAACGGCTACTTCTTCGACGCGGTCGTCCGGCACCCGGTGAGCGTCGTCTGACGATCAGTCGTCGACGGATCCGCGCAGTCGCTTGGTGGTGCCGCGTTGGCGCTTGGCCTCGAGGCGGCGTTCCTTCGACCCGCGCGTGGGCTTCGTGGCGCGACGTGGCGGGGGAGGCGGGGCGAGCAGGTCGCGCACCCGTGCCGCGAGGCGTTCGCGGGCCGCGACCCGGTTGCGGTGCTGGGAGCGGTGCTCGTGGGCAACGACGGCGATCGGACCCTGACTCCTGGTGAGCAGGCGGGTGCGCTGGGTGTCGGTGAGCACGCCGGACCCGCTCGGGTCCCAGACCAGCTCGACGCGGCTGTCGCTGGTGTTGACCGACTGACCGCCGGGGCCGGGCGAACGGGAGAACCGCTCGACAAGCTCCGTGTCGGGGATGACCAGGCCCTCGGGCAGGCCGGGGCCTGCGGGCACGTCGAGGTCCATGCCCGGGCCTAGGAGACGGTGACCGGCACGCCCGACAGCGCAGCATTGCCGGACAGGTCGAGCCTGTCGGGATCGGTCAGGTCGTTGATCGACACTCCGACGACCTCGGCAGCGATCCCCATCCGGGTGCCGCCGACCTGGTGTCCGAAGCCGTGGGGGAGTGACACGACGCCGGGCATCACGTCCTCGGTCGCCTGGACCTCCACCGAGACCGATCCGACGCGGGACTTGACCGTGACGAGCGCGCCGTCGACCAGGCCGCGGGCATCGAGGTCCGCCGGGTGCATGAGCAGCTGGTGGCGGTGGCGCCCGCGGGTCAGTCGCTCGGAGTTGTGCATCCACGAGTTGCAGTCGCGCTGGTGGCGCCGGCCGATGAGCAGCAACTGGTCGCCGCTCGGCACCTCGTGGGCACGGAGCCGTTCGAGGTCGCCGACCACGATGGCGGGCGCGGCCTGGATCCGCCCGTCCTTCGTGGCCAGCCGCTCGGGCAGCTGGCCCGCGCGCAGGGCGCCGAGGTCCACCCCTTCGGGATGCCGGCGCAGCTCGGTGATGGTGGTGCTGCGGCCGCTGCGCAGGAGCACCCCGATCAGGAAGGTCGGACTCATCCGCATCCGGGCCTCGCCCATCAGGCGTCGCTTGAGCGGGACCTTGCGGGGCAGCCGGCGCGCCACCCGCAGGTAGATCTCGCGGAAGATCTCCCAGTCGTGGCGCTGGTCGCGCGTCTTGTCGAACACCGCCGGCGTGAAGCGGGCCGTGTTGCGGACGGCGAGTGCGTGGAACACCAGGTCGTAGTGGTCACGCTCCAGCAGTGTCGTCGGCGGCAGGACCACGTCGGCATGCCGGGTCGTCTCGTTGAGGTAGATGTCGACCGCCGCATAGAAGTCGAGTCCGCTGATGGACCGGTCCAGGGCGGTGCCGTCGGGCGTCGACAGCACCGGGTTGCCAGCGATGGTCAGCAGGGCGCGCACCTGTCCGTCGCCGGGCGTGTCGATCTCCTCGCGGAGCACCGACACCGGGAGCTCGCCGCCGAACTCCGGGGCCTGGCGCACCCGCGACCGGAAGCGGTCGTGGTGGCCGCGTCCGATGAGGCCGCGCCCGACCACGTCGATCGCGGGGTTCGTGAACATCGCGCCGCCGACCCGGTCGAGGTTGCCCGTGACCAGGTTGAGAAGCTGGATGGCCCACTGGCACAAGGTGCCGAACTCCTGGGTGGAGACACCGATCCGTCCGTACGCCGCCGCACCGTCAGCGGCGGCGAACTCCCGGGCCACTCGCTCGATCTCCGCTGCGGGAACCCCACTGGCCTCCGCGGCCATGGCGGGGGTGAAGTCCGCCACCAGCCGCGCGACCTCGTCCAGCCCGTCGACGTACGACGGCGGGCTGGTCAGGCCCTCGGCGAACAGCACGTTCAGCAGGGCCAGCAGCACCCAGGCATCGCTCCCGGGCCGGACGAAGTGGTGCTCGGTGGCGACCTTCGCCGTCTCGGTGCGGCGCGGGTCGAAGACCACCATCTGCCCGCCGCGCGCCTTGAGCTCGCGCAGCCGGCCGGGGAAGTCGGGCACCGTCATGAGCGACCCGTTGGACGCCATCGGGTTCGCGCCGAAGACCAGGAAGTAGGACGTGCGGTCGATGTCGGGCACGGGCAGCAGCAACTGGTGGCCGTAGAGCAGGTGGCCGAGGAACTGGTGGGGGAGCTGGTCGACCGAGGTCGCGCTGAACTTGTTGTGGGTGCGGAACGACTGCACCAGCGCGACGCCATGGGTCATCGAGCCCAGGCTGTGCACGTTCGGGTTGCCGAGGTAGATCGCGAGCGCATCGTCGCCGTGGTCGCGGATGGTGGCCGCGAGCTTGTCGGCGACCAGGTCGAACGCCTCGTCCCAGGAGATCTCCTCCCACCGTGCGTCCGCGCCCTGTCCGATCCGGCGCACCGGGCGGCGCAACCGGTCCGGGTCGGCGTGGATGTCGCCGATGGCCACGCCCTTGGGGCAGATGTGGCCGCGGGAGAGCGGGTCGTCCGGGTTGCCACGGGCGCCCGTCACCTGGCCGTCCTCGATGGTGAGAAGGAGGCCGCAGGTCGCCTCGCACAGGTTGCACACGCCGATTCGTTGCTCCACTGACGCATCGTCGCAGTTCACGCCGACACGCGGAAGGTCGTCCGCTGTCGACAGTACTCTGCAAACCGTAATAGTGTGCACTGCATGGATTCGACCCAGCTCCTCAAGGGAGTCCTCGACCTGGCGGTGCTCGCGGTCGTCGAGGACGACGACGGCTACGGCTACGACGTGCTGCGGCGACTGCGCTCGGCGGGGCTCGGAGACGTGGGCGATGCCTCGGTCTACGGCACGCTCCGCAGGCTGTACGCCGCCGGTGCGCTGACGTCGTACGTCGTGCCCTCGGACGAGGGTCCGCACCGCAAGTACTACGGCATCACGCCGGGCGGGCGCGAACAGCTCAAGCGCGAGTCCGAGGACTGGCTCCAGTTCTCGACCACCGTGACCACGCTCCTTTCCGGCCAGGAGGCCAACGCATGAACGACACCATGAAGGTCGCAGTCCAGCCCGAGGTCGAGGCGTTCGTGGTCGAGGTCGAGCACCGCCTCGCCGACCTCAGTCCCGACGAGCGCGACGAGCTGATCGGCGGACTGCGCGCGGACCTCTCCGAGCGGTTGGCGGAGCACTCCGGCCCGGAGGCCCCGGCCGAGGTGCTCGGCGACCCGGCCGACTACGCCGCCGAGCTCCGGACCGCGGCCGGCTTCGCGCCGGTCGCGACCGAGCGCCGGGTGCGCCGACCGATGGCCATCGTGGTGGGCGAGTGGCTCGACTCCGGCAAGCGGACCTGGGTCGAGCTGGCCGACAAGGTGCCGGGCGGTCCGCGGGAGTTCCTGGAATCGCTGCGACCGGTGTGGTGGGTGCTGCGGGCGTGGGTCGCCTGGATGCTTTTCCAGGACATGGTGCACGCGCCGAGCGTCAGCTACGGCCTCGACTGGCTCGTCGTGCTCGCAGCCTTCGTGGTCGGCAGCGTCCAACTGACGCGGAGCCAGGGACGACTGGCGCGGCTGCGTGGCCATGCGGCCGCGCGACTGGCCCTGATCGGCCTGAACGTGCTCGCGGTCTGCCTGCTCCCGAGTGCGGTCGATCGCGCCACCTGGGGCGAGTACCAGGATGCCTACGAGCAGGCCTACGTCGACGGGGCCACCGGCGAGACCGGTACCGGGATCATGTTCAACGGGGTCGAGCTGACCAACTTGTTCGTGTACGACGCCCAGGGAACGCCGGTCACGGGGGCCCAGCTCTTCGACGGTGCCGGTCGACCGCTCGTCATCAACGAGAACCTCTTCCTCGATGACTACCGGACGCAGATGTATCCGTGGTTGAGCAACGGAGCTCCCCGGTTCAACGTCTTCCCGCTCCCGGTGGGCAAGGTCGACCCGGAAACGGGTGAGCGGGCAGCCGATGCCTGGGACGGGCCGAACCCGCCCGCGCTGCCGGACTTCCCGTTCGCCGCCGCGCCGACCGTCGAGCTGCCCGAGCTTGCTGAGCTGCCTGAGGTTCCCGCGCGCTGAGGCGTCACCGATTGGAGACTCGCGGCTGGTCCGGGATAACCTTGGTCGGTTGTCGTCGGGGAGTCTCGACGGCACACCCGCCGTCAGAACGGCCGCGGATCGAGAGTGCTCCAGGAATTCAGGCTGGAGCGCCGCGCAACGAGCGAACACAGGGAGAACCCATGGCAGTCGGAACCGACGCTGAGACCAAGAAGAAGATCGTCGCCGAGTACGGCACGTCCGAGGGCGACACCGGTTCGCCCGAGGTGCAGATCGCGCTGCTGAGCCACCGCATCAGCCACCTGACGGAGCACCTCAAGAAGCACAAGCACGACCACCACAGCCGTCGTGGCCTGCTGCTGCTCGTCGGCCAGCGCCGCCGTCTTCTCAACTACCTGAAGAAGACCGAGATCGAGCGTTACCGCTCGATCGTCGAGCGCCTCGGCCTGCGTCGCTGACTTTCAGCCGCACGACATGCTCATGAACGGGTGACCCCTCGAGGGGTCGCCCGTTCTGCAATTCGCCCACCGATGGATAAGGTGGCGAACGTCATCAAGTCCATTTCAGCGGGGCAACGCGTCCCGCACCATCTGAATAAGAGAACCCCTTGACTGAACCCGTCATTTCCGCCGTGGAGACCGTTCTCGACAACGGCAAGTTCGGCACCCGCACCATCAAGTTCGAGACGGGCCTCCTGGCCCGCCAGGCCGCCGGTTCGGTGACCGCCTACCTCGACGACGACACGATGCTGCTCTCGGCGACCACCGCCGGCAAGCACCCCAAGGACCACTTCGACTTCTTCCCGTTGACCATCGACGTGGAGGAGCGGATGTACGCCGCGGGCAAGATCCCCGGCTCGTTCTTCCGTAGCGAAGGCCGCCCGGGCGAGGACGCGATCCTCACCTGCCGCCTGATCGACCGCCCGCTGCGCCCGACCTTCAAGAAGGGTCTGCGCAACGAGGTCCAGGTCGTCATCACCGTGATGGCGCTCAACCCCGACGCTCCCTACGACGTGCTCGCGATCAACGCCGCGTCGCTGTCGACCCAGCTCTCGGGCCTGCCGTTCTCCGGTCCTGTCGGCGCCACCCGCGTTGCGCTGATCGATGGCCAGTGGGTGGCGTTCCCGACCCACAGCCAGCTCGAGAACGCCGTCTTCGACATGGTCGTCGCCGGCCGCGTCACCGAGACCGGCGACGTCGCGATCATGATGGTCGAGGCCGAGGCCACCGAGGACTCGTTCGCCAAGGTCCAGGGCGGTGCCCAGGCGCCGACCGAAGAGGTCGTCGCTGCCGGTCTGGACGCGTCCAAGCCGTTCATCAAGCAGCTGTGCGAGGCCCAGCAGGAGCTGGCCAACGTCGCCGCGAAGCCGATCCAGGAGTTCCCGATCTTCCTCGACTACGAGGACGACGTGTACGCCGCCGTCGAGGCCGCTGCGAAGGCCGACCTGGCCTCCGCGATGACCATCGGTGACAAGCAGGAGCGCGAAGCCCGCACCGACGAGCTCAAGGGTGGCCTGCTCGAGAAGCTCGCCGGCCAGTTCGAGGGTCGCGAGAAGGAGATCGGCGCGGCGTTCCGCTCGGTCAACAAGCAGGTCGTCCGCGAGCGCGTCCTGCGCGACAAGGTGCGCATCGACGGTCGCGGCCTCGCCGACATCCGTCCGCTGCACTCCGAGGTCGACGTGATCCCGCGCGTCCACGGTTCGGCGCTGTTCGAGCGTGGCGAGACCCAGATCCTGGGCGTCACCACCCTCGACATGCTCAAGATGGAGCAGCAGCTCGACACGCTGTCGCCGGAGAAGTACCGCCGCTACATGCACAAGTACGTCTTCGCCCCGTTCTCCACCGGTGAGACCGGTCGCGTCGGTTCGCCGAAGCGTCGCGAGATCGGCCACGGCGCCCTGGCGCGTCGCGCCCTCGTGCCCGTGCTGCCGAGCCGCGAGGAGTTCCCCTACGCGATTCGCCAGATCTCCGAGTGCATGGGCTCCAACGGCTCGACCTCGATGGGTTCGGTCTGTGCCTCGACCCTGTCGCTGCTGCAGGCCGGTGTCCCGTTGAAGGCCTCCGTCGCCGGTATCGCGATGGGCCTCATCTCCGGTGAGATCGACGGCAAGCTCGAGTACGTCGCACTGACCGACATCCTCGGCGCCGAGGACGCGTTCGGCGACATGGACTTCAAGGTCGCCGGCACGAAGGAGTTCGTCACCGCTCTCCAGCTCGACACCAAGCTCGACGGCATCCCGGCCGAGGTCCTCGCGAAGGCCCTCAACCAGGCCAAGGACGCCCGTCTGGCGATCCTCGAGGTCATGGGCGAGGCCATCGACGGCCCCGAGGAGATGTCGATCCACGCGCCGCGCATCATCACGGTGAAGGTCCCCGTCGACAAGATCGGCGAGGTCATCGGCCCGAAGGGCAAGGTGATCAACCAGATCCAGGACGACACCGGTGCGACCCTGTCCATCGAGGACGACGGCACGGTCTACATCGGTGCGACCAACGGTGAAGCGGCCGAGGCCGCCCGCCAGGCGGTCAACGCGATCGCCAACCCGACCATGCCCGAGATCGGTGAGCGTTACCTCGGCACGGTCGTGAAGACGACGAACTTCGGTGCCTTCATCGCGCTGATGCCGGGCAAGGACGGGCTGCTGCACATCAGCAAGCTGCGCGCCATCGCCGGCGGCAAGCGCGTGGAGAACGTCGAGGACATCGTCTCCGTCGGTCAGAAGCTCCAGGTCGAGATCGCCGAGATCGACGACCGCGGCAAGCTCTCCCTGATCCCCGTCGTCGAGGAGGCTGCCTCGACCGAGGACGCCGCCGAGGGTACGGACGCTGCGGAGTCCGAGGACGCGTGAGCAACAAGCTCGACACGACGGCCGGTCAGCGCAACGCTGACCGGCCGTCGGCCGTTTCCCGCGCTTCGACGCGCACGCTCGAGACCGTTCGCGACGACGCCGGCCAGGTGACCTCCCTGGTACGACGTACGCAGCTCGCGTCCGGCCTGCGCATCGTCACCGAGCAGATGGCCGGGGCCCGGTCCGCCGCGCTCGGTGTGTGGATCGGCGTCGGCTCGCGCGACGAGACCGCGACGACCCACGGCGCCTCGCACTTCCTCGAGCACCTGCTGTTCAAGGGCACGGGGGAGCGCACCGCGCTGGACATCTCGATCGAGCTCGACGCCGTCGGTGGGGAGTTCAACGCCTTCACGGCCAAGGAGTACACCTGCTTCCACGCGCGGGTGCTGTCCGATGACTTGCCGCTCGCGGTGGACGTCGTCGGCGACATGATCACCGGGTCCCTGATCGAGGGTCACGACGTCGACGCCGAGCGTGACGTCATCCTCGACGAGATCGCGATGCACGACGACGACCCCGACGACGTCGTACAGAACCTCCTGGCGGAGCTGGCCTGGGGCGCCGAGTCGCCGTTGGGCCGCCCGATCGCCGGCACCGCCGGCTCGATCGAGGCCATGAAGCCTGCGCAGATCAAGCGTTTCTACCGCAGGCACTACGTGCCTGCGAACACCGTCATCTCCGTGGCCGGAGCGGTCGACCACAACGCAGTCGTGAAGGCGATCAAGAAGGCCTTCTCGCGCCACGGCTGGCTCGACGTGCAGGCCGCGCCCGAGCCGCCGCGCGCGGTTGCCGTCCGCAGCCGGCCGCAGGTCTCCGGCGGGTCCGGCCAGGTCGAGCGCCCCTTCGAGCAGGTCAACGTCGTCATCGGCCGCGAGGGCCTGGCCCGCGACGACGACCGCCGTTTCGCGCTGGGCGTGCTCAACACCGCCCTGGGTGGTGGCACGTCGAGCCGCCTCTTCCAGGAGGTCCGTGAGCAGCGCGGGCTGGCCTACTCGGTCTACTCCTTCGCGAGCCACTACGCCGACTCGGGACTGGTGGGCGTGGCCGTCGGCTGCCTGCCCGACCGCACCGATGAGGTGCTCACGGTCGTGCGCGAGCAGCTGGACCTGATCGCCGCCGAGGGGATCAGTGCCGACGAGCTCTCTCGCGGCAAGGGACAGCTGGTGGGCGGCATGATCCTGGGCCTGGAGGACTCGGGCTCACGGATGATGCGCCTGGGCAAGAACGAGCTCGTCCATGCCGAGGTCACCGGGATCGACGAGGTCATCGCCCGGATCGAGGGCGTGACCCTGGAGCAGGTGCAGGCCGTGGCCGCCGAGGTGTTCGGACGCCCCGAGCTGCTCGCGGTGGTCGGCCCGGCCTAACGAAGCGCGACCGGCTCGGTCCCGGTGGCCTCGGCCTCGGACTCGGTCGGCTCGGGCTCGGTCGGCTCGGCCAGTTCGACCGTGAACGCGAAGTCGTCCCCGTGCTCGGTGACGCCGGCGATCACGGCCTGCTCGATCGCTTCTTCGCCGTACCGACGGCGCACGACCAGCGGGTCGTTGCGCAGGTCGGCCATCAGCGCGACCGCGAGGCCGATCACGATGAGCACGAACGGCAGCGCAGCGACGATGGTGATGGTCTGCAGCCCCTGGAGTGCGTCCGATCCGCCCGCGAGCAGCATCACCGCCGCGACCGCGCCGGTGGCCACGCCCCAGAAGATGACGACCCGACGTCGCGGCTCGGTCGTGCCGCGTTCGGAAAGGCTGCCCATCACGATGGAGGCGGCGTCCGCGCCGGAGACGAAGAAGATCGCGACCAGCACCATGACGAGCACGCTGGCGGCGGTGGCCAGCGGGAAGGCGTCGAGGGTGCTGAACAGCTGGGCCTCGAGCCCGTCGGCGCCGGCGATGTCGGTTCCCTTGTCCTGCAGGTCGATGGCGGTGCCGCCCAGGACGCAGAACCACAGGACGCTGACGACGCTGGGGACGAGGAGGACGCCGGTCACGAACTGGCGGATGGTGCGCCCGCGCGAGATCCGCGCGATGAACATGCCGACGAACGGGGTCCAGGAGAGCCACCAGGCCCAGTAGAAGACCGTCCACGTGCCCAGCCAGTCCGCCGTGTCCTGGCCCTCGGCGCCGGTCCGGGCGGCCATCATGGCGAGGTCCTGGGCGTAGCTGCCGATCGACGTCGGCACCAGGTTGAGGATGAAGACGGTCGGTCCGACGACGAACACGAACAGGGCCAGCACGACGGCGAGCACCATGTTGGTGTTCGACAACCACTGGATGCCCCTGGCGACGCCTGACACGGCCGACAACACGAACGCGGCGGTCAGGACGGCGATGATGCCGACGAGCGCGCCGTTGCCGAGCGGGCCGACGCCACCGACGATCTCCAGGCCGCTGCTGATCTGCAACGCACCGAGACCGAGCGAGGTGGCCGAGCCGAAGAGGGTCGCGAAGATCGCGAACATGTCGATGAGCTTCCCGGCGGGGCCTTCTGCATGGCGACCCAGGATCGGGGCGAACGCCGCCGAGATCAGCTGGACGCGGCCCTTGCGGTAGACGCCGTACGCGATCGCGAGGCCGACCACGGCGTAGATCGCCCACGGGTGGAGCGTCCAGTGGAACATGGTCGTGGCCATGGCGGTCTGCGCAGTGGCGTCCGCATTGCCCTCGGTGCCCGGGGGAGGCGTCGCGTAGTGCGAGAGCGGTTCGGAGACGCCGTAGAACATCAGGCCGATGCCCATCCCGGCGCTGAACATCATGGCGATCCAGGACACCGTCCTGAACTCGGGCTCTTCGTCGTCGCGGCCGAGCGGGATGGCGCCGTACTTGCTCATCGCGAGCCAGATGACGAAGACGACGAAGCCACTGGTGACCAGCACGAAGAGCCAGCCGGTGTTCGTCAGCACCCAGCCCAGGGCCTGGTCCGAGGCGTTGCCCAGGGACGTGGTGCTGGTGAGGCCCCACAGGACGAAAGCCACGCTGACGGCAGCGGCGCACCCGAAGACGACCACGTCCAGGCCGCGGCGCGGCGTGGCCCCGCTCTCGATCGCCTGGTCCAGCGCCGGGTGGGGTACGACGTCCGCCGTGGGCGTCCTGATGGCGTCCGCAAGGGCAGCGGCTCGGGGGTGGTTGGTCATGGGGTCGTGCTCGGTCACGTCACTCCTAGGGGTCGTGCGGCCGTCCGCCCTCGACACCGCGACCCACCGGAAAGGGGCGATTCAACGCCACACCGATCCAGGAAATGGTCCGCCGGATCATGCTCCGCGGACACGGCAAGGTCTGCCCGAGAACAGGCAACATGCACCAGCAGGTTAACCAGACCTGCCCCCCGCTTGGCCAATCCTCGCCCGCGTGGAGTCATCCCGGCCGCCGGTCGAAACCGGCGCCCGGGAGGGGTCACCTGCGCCCGATGATTCCGATCACGGGGGGTTGCTTCGAGTCGACGATGTAGACGCGGAAGCCCCCGTCGCGCAACTGCTCGGAGGTCTTGGCCAGCATGTCGGGGACGTGCTCGGGCTTGCTGGTGTCGAAGAACAGCTGCACCGAACCACCGGGCATCAGTCGCTCGTGGAGGAGGGCGATCTCCTCGGCGGCGTCACGCACCCAGAAGAGGTGCACGTCGAACGCGAACACCTTCGTCAGTCGCTTGACCGGCACGCGGAGCGTCGCCAGGTCGATCTGGCGAACCGTCAGCTTTCCGGCCTCGATGTGCTCAGCGCAACGGGCCTTCGTGCGGTCCACGCCGGCCTCGGAGCGGTCGATGGCAAACATCTTGCCGCGGCCCTCGAGTCGACGGCAGATGAGGTCGGCGGCGGCTCCGGAACCGCATCCGATCTCCAGCACGTGGTCGTTGGGCTGGACGTCCATGAAATCCACCGCCCATCGGATCCGGGCCGGGATCTTGTTCACCATGGGGGTCAGCCTGCCAGAACGTGGGCCCGGGTGACGCACTACCTTGGTCTCGTGGCTTCACGTGTCGCTGAGAACGCAGCAGAAGGACGGTCCGAGGGACGCCTCCAGGTCGGGGTGCTCGGTGCCCGCGGCAAGGTCGGTGCCGAGGTGGTGACGGCCGTCGAGGGCGCCCCGGACGTCGACTTCACCGTCGGTGTCGACCAGGGTGATCCGATCGAGGCGCTGACCGAGTCCGGCACCCAGGTCGTGGTCGACTTCACCCATCCCGACGTGGTGATGGACAACCTGCGCTACTGCATCGAGCACGGCATCCACGCCGTCGTCGGTACGACGGGATTCGATGACGCGCGTCTCGAGACCCTGCGCGGGTGGCTGGCCGACAGCCCCGGCACGG
Organism: Nocardioides sp. CPCC 206347; assembly: GCF_048654605.1. NCBI lineage: Bacteria > Bacillati > Actinomycetota > Actinomycetes > Propionibacteriales > Nocardioidaceae > Nocardioides > Nocardioides sp. CPCC 206347. Next base: position 367,132 of record NZ_JBMCYZ010000001.1, on the reverse strand, counting down.
GCGTGCTGATCGCCCCGAACTTCTCGATCGGCGCGATCCTGATGATGCGGTTCTCTGCCATCGCCGCGCCGTTCTTCGAGTCGGTCGAGGTCATCGAGCTCCACCACCCGACGAAGGCCGACGCGCCGAGCGGCACCGCCGGTCGTACGGCGGAACTGATCGCCGCCGCGCGCCGGGCTGCCGGGAGCGCGCCGATCCCCGACGCCACGAGTACCGGAATCGAGGCGGCCCGTGGGGCCGACGTCGACGGCGTCCGGGTCCACAGCCTGCGCATCCGCGGCCTGGTCGCCCACCAGGAGGTCGTGCTCGGCGGCGTCGGCGAGACCCTCACCATCCGCCACGATTCCCTGGACCGGGTTTCGTTCACCCCGGGCGTGTTGACCGGCGTACGCAAGATCGCGTCGTACCCCGGCTTGACCGTGGGACTCGAGCACTTCCTCGACCTCTGACCACGAAGTGCGCCTGATGGGTGCACGAAGTGTGGGTAATCGGGGTCCGAGGTGTCGATTGATGCCGGCTGGTTGACACCTCGAACCCCCACTTGCCACACCTCGTGGCCCCAATTGCCACACCTCGTGGGTCAGAGCAGGCGGAGCAGGGCGGCGCAGGCGGCCGAGCCGAACACCACCACCAGGAACGGCGCGCGGGCCAGCAGGAGCAGTACGGCGAGCGCGAGGGCTGCCGCGCGTGCGTCGATCGCCAGTGCGCGGCCCTCGGGAGCGGCGAGCACCTGCACGGTGACGAGGCCTGCCAGCAGGGCCACCGGGATCAGGTCCGCGATCCGTGCGACCACAGGGTTGCCCAGTACCCGTGCGGGCACCGACAGCCCCGCCAGTTTCAGCAGGTAGCAACCCACGCCTGCGCCGAGGACGGCCCACCAGATCACGCCGGCACCTCCTCAGCCGGCTCAGTGGGCTCAGTGGGCCCGTCGGGCCCGGTGCTCGACCGGGCGGTGAGGGCTCCCACCAGGACCGCCACGCCCGCCGCCACCAGCACGGGCACGCCGGCCGGGGTCACCGTGACCGCCCCCGCTGCGACCAGCGCGGCCAGGACGGCCACCGTGCGGGTCAGGGGCGTTGTCAGCCGGGGCCACAGCAGCGCGAGGAAGGCGGCGCCGACCGCGGCATCCAGGCCGAGGTCGCGGGGGTCGCCGAGCTGCTCACCTGCGACCGCGCCGGCCAGCGTCGTGAGGTTCCAGAGCACGAAGATGGTGGCGCCGGTCACGAGGAAGCCGGTGCGGGCCAGGTCGCGGTCGGCGCGGGTCACTGCCATCGCGGTCGACTCGTCGATGAGCACGTGGGCCGCGACAGCGCGTCGCCACCCGCGGTAGCCGAGCAGCGGAGCCAGACGGAGGCCGTAGAGGGTGTTGCGGGTGCCCAGGAGCAGCGCAGCGAGGGCTCCGGCCAGCGGGGTGCCTCCGGAGCCCAGTACGCCCGCCAGGGCGAACTGGGAGGCCCCGGTGAACATCAGCAGTGACAGCACACAGGTCTGTGCGACGTCGAGGCCGGACGCGACGCCCACCGCGCCGAACCCCAGCCCGTAGGTGCCCGTGGCGATGGCGACGCCCAGGCTGTCGCGAACGACCGTACGACGGGTGGAACTCTCCATGGCGACGTCGAGCGTCGCTCAGGTGAGTGAGGTGTGCAGCCGGAGCTGCTTGATGGTGCCGCCGGACTCGTCGGCGAGCTCTCGGCTCGCTCCGTCCGGGCCCCAGCCCGCGCTGGTGAGGAAGGCGCGGAGTGCGTCGTCGGTGGTCGACACCCAGCACACCGCCCGGGTGAACCGGTCGGCCTCGAGCGTGTCGGCGCAGGCCTGGAGCAGCCGTGAGCCGTGTCCGGCGCGGGTCTTCTCCGGGTCGATCGTGAACTCGACGATCTCGCCGTCCACCGCCGGGTCGGCGTCGGGGTCGCTCGCGGGGACGGTGAGCGCGAAGCCGACCACCACGTCGTGGGTCAGGGCGACCAGGGCGCGGTGCCTGGCCTCGGGCGGTCGGGACAGCGACGCGCGCCAGGACTCGGTCAGCGCATCCGGCCCGATGCCGCGGTCGTTGAGCAGCGCGGCCAGCTCGTCGTCGTACCGCTGCTGCCAGGCGCGGAGCTGGACGGCGGCGATCCCGGGGGCGTCGGCCGGCCAGCCGACCCGGACGGAGACGTCAGCAGAGACCATGCAGCCATCCTCGCAGGGTGAGCGGCAGTGCCGTCCCTCGGCGTCGTGATCGGCTTGTCCGTCGCCACTAGGGTCGAGGAATGGAGATTCGCAACCTCGGAGCGAGCGGCCTCAGGATCTCGGCCATCGCCTACGGCAACTGGCTCACCCACGGCTCGCAGGTCGAGGAGGACGCCGCACTGGCGTGCGTCCGGCAGGCCCTCACCGACGGCATCACCACCTTCGACACCGCCGATGTCTATGCCAACACGGCAGCCGAGACCGTCCTCGGCAAGGCGCTCGTCGGCGAGCGCCGCGAAGGACTGGAGATCTTCACGAAGGTCTTCTGGCCGACCGGACCGGGCAAGCACAACGACCACGGCTTGTCCCGCAAGCACATCCTCGAGTCGATCGACGGGTCGCTGAAGCGACTCGGCACCGACTACGTCGACCTCTACCAGGCGCACCGGTTCGACCACGAGACGCCGCTCGAGGAGACGATGCTCGCCTTCGCCGACGTCGTCCGCTCCGGCAAGGCGCTCTACATCGGAGTCTCGGAGTGGCGGGCCGAGGAGATCCGCGCCGCCGCCGAGCTCGCCTGCGAGCTGCGCGTGCCGCTGATCTCCAACCAGCCGCAGTACTCCATGCTCTGGCGGGTCATCGAGGAGGAGGTCGTGCCGACGTCGCGCGAGCTCGGCCTCGGCCAGATCGTCTGGTCGCCCATTGCGCAGGGCGTGCTCACCGGCAAGTACCTCCCCGGCCAGCTGCCGCCCGCCGGGTCGCGCGCCACCGACACCAAGGGCGGTGCCGACAACATCGGCCGGTGGCTGAAGGACGACGTGCTCGAGCGCGTGCAGCAGTTGACGCCCATCGCCGAGGCGGCCGGGCTCTCGCTCGCGCAGCTCGCGGTTGCCTGGGTGCTGCAGAACGACAACGTCTCCGCCGCGATCATCGGTGCCAGTCGTCCCGAGCAGGTCACGGAGAACGTCGAGGCCGCCGGCGTGAAGCTCGATGCCGACACGCTTGCTGCGATCGACCGGGTGCTCGACGGTGTCGTGACGACCGACCCGAAGCTGACCCGGTCGCCCCGTCGCTCCGAGGTCCTCGGCTGACCTGCCGAGGGCGCGGGATGGTCAGCCCAGCGTGAAGGTGTAGCGGCTGGTCGGCACGAGGTCGAGGCCCTGCGTCGCGCCGAAGCGCTCGCAGCTCTCCATGAGGACCGCGAACCGCCGCTGGAACTCGGCTTCGTCGCCACCGCTGCCGTAGAAGGCGTGGTGGTCCGACATCGCGGCCATCGGGAAGAGCTCCTCCACGATGCCGGCGACGGCCGGTGCGTCGCCGGTGAGCGCCTCGAGCACGGGGTTCTGCACGTAGCCGAAGGTGCCCTGGGTGTCGATCGCGACCTGCGTGTGCCGGTCGAGCCAGTCGGCCAGCCATGCCTGCTCCGACAGGGTGTCGGGTCGCCGCAGGAAGGCGATGTTCGCCAGGGCGTCGGCCCGCTCCCCGTCCGCAACGGTGGGCGGGGGCAGGGGCTCGCGCTCGCGGACCCGCCAGAGGTCGGCGCTCGCGTCGAGCCGTCGTACGACGTCCACGAGCGAGGCGACGGAACCGTCGGTCCAGACGCTGACGACTGCCGTGATCGGCGCGCCTGGCCCGAACCGCATCGCCGGGGCCACCGCGTCGTCGTCGAGGTTCACCTGGAGGCGGGTCGCGCCGCAGGCGGCGATGTCGCCCCGGAAGGCTCCTCCTCGGAGCACGTCCCCGAGGGCCGGCGCGTGCAGTGCCGCGATGACCTTCACGTCAGCGATAGTCGTCGGGCAGGGCCTGCCCGATCTTGACCCGCGCCTTCGGCATCCGCATGAACTTCATCTGCATCGCCCGGGTCAGCGTGTAGTACGTCGTGCCCTTGAGCGGCTCCTCCGGGAAGCGCCGCTTGAGCTCGCGCCGGATCCGGAACCGCAGCACGATCATGTCGGTGACCACGAACAGCACCGTCGCGAGCAGCACGAGGCTGCTGGCCTGAACGAGGGCGGAGTTGCGCGTGTAGCCGAGGATCAGGCCGATGATCATCAGCGGGATCACCATCTCGACGATGGAGAACCGGGCGTCGACGTAGTCGCGGATGAAGCGCCGGACCGGTCCGCGGTCACGGGGCAGCAGGTATTTCTCGTCGCCGGCCTTCATGCCCTGACGAATCTTCTTGCTCTCCTCGGCCCGGAACTCGCGTTCCTTGCGCGAGGCCGCCTTGCGGTCGGTGGGCGCCTTGGCGCGGGCCCGCGCGGCGGCCTCGGCCTCCTTGCGGGTCGGGGTCGGACGACCCTTGCCACCCGGCTTCGCGACGGTCGTCTCCTCGACGACGGGGGACTTGGTGCGCTTGAACACGCTCAGGCCTTCCTGACCACACTGGACTTGAGTTGCATCGGGCCGAAGCCGTCGACCTTGGCGTCGATGTCGTGGTCGCCCACCCGCTTGGTCGGGTCGACCAGACGGATGTTGCGCACCTTCGTGCCGGCCTTGATCGGCTTCGGGGCTCCCTTGACGGGGAGGATCTTGATGATGATCACGTCGTCGCCGTCCGCCAGCGGATTGCCGTTGGCGTCGCGCACGAGGTCGGCCTCGGCTGCGGCCTGCGCCTCGGCGGCAGCCTCGGACGGTGACCACTCGTGGGCGCACTCGGGGCAGACGAGCAGGTCGCCCATCTCGTACGTGTACGGACTCGTGCACGAAGGACAGGCAGGCAGGGTGTCAGTCACGGTGGGACTTCCCCGGGAGGTCGAGCATCCGCTGCAGCGCGACGAGCGCGTCCGCCTCGGTCTGCGGGTCCACCTGGATCTGGTTCACGACGACACCTTCGACGAGGTTCTCGAGCGTCCACACGAGGTGCGCCAGGTCGATCCGGTTCATCGTCGAGCAGTAACAGACGTTGCGGTCCAGGAACATGATGTTCTTGTCCGGGTGGGCGTTCTTGAGGCGCTGCACGAGGTTGAGCTCGGTGCCGATGGCCCAGCTCGAACCAGCAGGCGCGGCCTCGATCGCCTTGATGATGTATTCGGTCGAACCCACCTGGTCGGCCTTGAGCACGACCTCGTGCTGGCACTCGGGGTGGACCAGCACGTTGAGGTCGGGCACCTTGGCGCGCAGCTCGTCGATGACGTCGGCGGAGAAGCGGCCGTGGACCGAGCAGTGGCCCTTCCACAGGATGATCTTCGCCTTGGCGAGCTCTTCTGCGGTCAGGCCGCCGTTGGCCTTGTGCGGGTTCCACACGACGCACTCGTCGAGGGCGATGCCGAGCTGCAGCACGGCGGTGTTGCGACCGAGGTGCTGGTCGGGGAGGAAGAGCACCTTCGTGCCCTCGCCCTTCTGCGCGTACGCCCAGTCGAGCGCCACCTCGGCGTTCGACGAGGTGCACACGACGCCGCCGTTGCGGCCGCAGAACGCCTTGATGTCGGCGCTGGAGTTCATGTAGGTGACCGGGACGACGACGTCCTGGACGCCGGCCTCGGCCAGCGCAGCCCACGCCTTCTCGACCTGGGCGATCCGTGCCATGTCGGCCATCGAGCAGCCGGCCGCGAGGTCGGGCAGGATCACCCGCTGGTCGGGGCCGGTGAGGATGTCGGCGGACTCGGCCATGAAGTGCACGCCGCAGAAGACGATGAACTCGGCCTCCGGCCGGGCAGCCGCGTCGCGGGCGAGCTTGAACGAGTCACCGGTGACGTCGGCGAACTGGATGACCTCGTCGCGCTGGTAGTGGTGCCCGAGCACGAACAGGCGCTCGCCGAGCTTCTCCCGGGCGGCGCGAGCGCGCTCGACCAGGTCGGGATCGGAGGCGGCCGGCAGGTCACCGGGGCAGTCGACGCCACGCTCGGAGAGCGGGTCGGTGCCACGGCCGAGCGGCAGCAGTGGAAGGTCCACAGTGGTCATGACCCCATCCTAGTTCCGCCACCCGATCGGCCACCCGTCGGTGCGGGGGCGTCGATGGCGCATGATGTCGCCATGCGCGTGCTGGTGGCCCCTGACAAGTTCGCCGGCACGCTCACCGCGGTCGAGGCGGCCGAGGCGATCGCGGCCGGCTGGCGACGCCACGCCCCCGACGACGAGGTCGTGCTGGCCCCCATGTCGGACGGCGGACCGGGCTTCGTCGACGTGCTCCACGCGTCCCTCGGCGGCGACCTCCTGGCCGTCACGGTCGAGGCACCTCCCGGCCACGAGGTCCCGGCGACGCTGTTGCTGGTCGACCGGACGGCGTACGTCGAGAGCGCCCAGGCCTGCGGCATCCACCTCACCGGCGGCAAGCTCGGGGAATTCGGTACGACGGTGGGCGTCGGGTCCCTCGTCCTGGAAGCCATCAACGCGGGAGCCGAGCGGGTCGTGGTCGGACTCGGCGGATCCGGCACCATCGACGGGGGAGCGGGGCTGCTGGCCGCGCTCGGCGCATCGGCTGACGTCGCCCTCGACGTCGGCGGCATCTTCCTCAACGGCGTCACCAGCGTCGACCTCAGCATCGCCCGCGGGCTCGTCGACGGGGTGGAGATCATCGCCGCGACCGACGTCGACAACCCGCTGACCGGACTGTTCGGCGCCAGCAAGACGTTCGGTGCGCAGAAGGGGCTCGACGAGGAGATGCAGGTCGTCATGGACGGGTACCTCGAGGAGTTCGCAGTCGCCACCGACCGTCGCCTCGCACTGGCGCCCGGCGCGGGTGCTGCCGGCGGCCTGGGCTTCGCGCTGATGCTGCTCGGCGGGACGCGCGTCAGCGGCATCGGCCTGGTCGCCGACGCGGTGCGCCTGGCCGAGCAGGCGGCGACGGCCGACCTGGTCATCACGGGCGAAGGCGCCTTCGACTTCAGCAGCCGGGCCGGCAAGGTCCCGGCCGGCGTCGCCGCCATCGCTGCCGACGCCCTGCGCCCGTGCGTCGCCCTGGCCGGCCAGGTCCTGGTCGGCTCCCGGGAGATGCGTGCGCTCGGCATGGACGCGGCCTACTCCCTCGTGGACGCCGTGGGGGAGGAGCGCGCCTTCGCCGATCCGGCCGGTGCGCTCACGGAGCTGGCCGCGCGCGTCGCGCGGACCTGGTCCAGCTGATTCCCGAAAAGTGGAACATGTTCTAGATTGCTCGGGTGACTGAACCCCTGCGCACCACTGCCCTCGTCGTCAACGAGCCCGGCGGCGACTTCGTCCTCACCGACGTGCACCTCGAGGCACCCCGGGCCGACGAGGTCCTGGTGCGGGTCGTCGCGACCGGCCTGTGCCACACCGACCTGACCGTGCCCACGATGCTGCCCGCCGAGATGATGCCGACGGTGATGGGGCACGAGGGCACCGGCGTCGTCGAACAGGTCGGCGCGGACGTTGCCGGGATCAAGGTCGGGGACCACGTCGTCATGAGCTTCCGTTCGTGTCGTGCATGCGACGCGTGCAAGGAAGGACACGTCGGCTACTGCGAGCAGTCCCTGCTCCTCAACTACATGGGCATGCGCGCCGACGGATCGACCACGATGACCAGTGCCGACGGCGAACGCGCCGGACAGACCGTCTTCGGCAACTTCTTCGGCCAGTCCAGCTTCGCCCGCCACGCCCTCGCGTACGCCGACAACTGCGTCGTCGTGGACAAGTCCCTCGACCTGGCCCGGCTGGCTCCCTTCGCCTGCGGCTTCCAGACAGGCGCGGGCACCGTGCTCAACCTCCTGGACCCCGCTCCCGGGGAGTCGCTCGTGGTGTTCGGTGCCGGCGGGGTCGGCCTCGCCGCCGTTGCGGCCGCGCGCGGCAAGGGCGTCGAGACGGTCATCGCCGTCGACCCGCTCGCCGCGCGTCGAGCCCTCGTGGAGGAGTACGGCGCCACGGCCATCGACCCCACGGCGGACGGTGCCCCGGCCGTCGAGGAACAGGTCCGGTCGCTCACGGCCGGCGGGGCGTCGTACGCGATCGACACGACGGCGCTGCCCGCGGTCGTGCTCCAGGCGCAGCGGTCGCTGCGCAACCGCGGGATGCTGGTCGCGCTCGGGCTGGGTGCACCGGAGTACATGATCGACGCGATCGACCTGTTGTCGACCGGCAAGACCGTCCGGTCCTCGGTCGAGGGGGAGTCCGACCCGCTGGTGACCATCCCGGAGCTGATCGCGCTCCGCGAAGCGGGCAGGTTCGACGTCGATCACCTCGTGACGACGTATCCCTTCGAGCGGATCGCGGACGCCATAGCCGACACGAAATCGGGTCTCGTGGTCAAGCCCGTCCTCGTCTGGGGGGAATAACCACAACTGTGCGACCATTGGGTCCAGTAGAACCCCTTTCTGACACGACTTTGGAGTGAGCATGAGCGACGCCTGCTGCGGTGGCGGACACAGCCACGAGGCCGAGGCCACCGGTACGACGACGACCATCGCCGAGCCGGTCTCCTTCGACCGCCGTGAAGACCAGATCAACATCAGCCCGGTTGCTGCCGCGAAGGTGGCCAGCCTGCTCGAGCAGGAGGGTCGCTCCGACCTGCAGCTGCGGATCTCGGTGCAGCCCGGTGGCTGCAGCGGCCTGCGCTACCAGCTCTTCTTCGACGAGCGGACCCTCGACGGCGACGTCGTGACCGACTTCGACGGCGTCGGCGTGGTCGTCGACCGGATGAGCGTCCCCTACCTCAACGGTGCGGTGATCGACTTCGTCGACACCATCGAGAAGCAGGGCTTCACGATCGACAACCCGAACGCCACGGGTTCGTGCGCGTGTGGAGACTCGTTCAACTGAGTCCCCCATACAGAAAGCCCCCGCCTCGGCGGGGGCTTTCTTGCGTCGGTGGTCGAGGAGGTCGCGGGGCGACCGTCTCGAGACCTGTCAGTCCAGGTGGAGCTGGAGGGCGTTGGCGAGGCGCTGGGCGGCCTCGGAGATCTCGATGCCGCGCTTGGGCATCTCGCGGGGGAACTCATCGAAGTGAATGCTCGGCGCAGGACGCGTGGCCTTGACGGCCGCCCGGGCGAGCTGGCGGTTGACCGCCTCGCAGTCGGCGTGCAGGTCGCTGGGGGCGGCGATCTCTTCGTACGGGGTCATGCTTCGACGCTAAGCGTTACTCCTGGGTAGACCCAGTGGGACCGCCCCAACTTCGTGTTACGTCTCCGATAACCTTCCGTGTCGTGACTGCACCCACGGGCTCCCTCCTGATCGCTGGATCCATCGCGACCGACCATCTGATGACGTTTGCCGGCAAGTTCTCGGACTCGCTGGTGGTCGATCAGCTCGACAAGCTCTCGGTGTCCTTCCTGGTCAACGACCTCGAGATCCGCCGTGGGGGAGTGGCGCCGAACATGTGCTTCGGCCTCGCGCGCCTGGGGCTGCGTCCGGTGCTCGTCGGGGCGGCCGGCGAGGACTTCGCCGACTACCGCTCGTGGCTCGAGCGCAACGGCGTCGACTGCGACTCCGTCCACATCTCCGACAGCAAGCACACCGCGCGCTTCGTGTGCACCACGGACACGACGATGGCCCAGTTCGCGTCGTTCTACCCGGGCGCGATGAGCGAGGCCAGCCTGATCGAGCTGGCCCCCATCGTCGAGCGCGTCGGTGCGCCGTCGTACGTCCTGATCGGTGCCGACGACCCGGCCGCGATGAAGCGCCACACCGAGGAGTGCCGTCAGCGCGGCTACCCGTTCATCGCCGACTGTTCCCAGCAGCTCGCCTTCGCCGAGGGCGACCTGATCCGCGACCTCATCGAGGGTGCCGCGATCCTGTTCTCCAACGAGTACGAGTCGCACGTCATCGAGAAGAAGACCGGCTGGAGCGCCGAAGAGGTGCTCTCCAAGGTCGACATCCAGGTCACCACGCTCGGCAAGGACGGCGTCCGGGTCACCACCAACGACGGCACCTCGTTCGAGATCCCGGCCGCCAAGGACGTCGCCGCCCTCGAGCCCACCGGTGTCGGTGACGCGTTCCGTGCCGGCTTCCTGGCCGCCCTGTCCTGGGGCTCCTCGCTCGAGCGCGCCGCCCAGGTCGGTTGCGTCCTCGCCGCGTACGTCGTCGAGACGGTCGGCACCCAGGAGTACGACTTCACGACGGAGCAGTTCGTCGACCGGGTCCGTGACTCCTATGGCGACGACGCCGCGGACGAAGTGGCCAAGTTCGTCATCTGAGCCGGTCGGCTGAGCCGGTCAGCTGAGCCGGCGGACGGTGTAGCGGGGCAGGTTGTCGTCGGCGAGGTCCTCGCCGACGTACTCCTGACCCCGCATCCGGCACCACGCCGGTACGTCGTATCGGGCTGCGGGGTCGCGGGCGACCACGGCCAGCAGGTCGCCCACCGCGACCGACGGCAACGCCTTCGCCAGCTCGATGATGGGGCGTGGGCACGGGAAGTCCCGGCAGTCGAGCTCGAGCACGGTCACAGGCCTGCCCGCGCGCGGATGGCGGTGACGGACTCGACCAGCGCGGCACAGAACCCGTCGACCTGGTCGTCGGTGGTGTCGCGGTCCAGGGACACCCGGACGTTGCCATGGGTCAGCGCGCCCATCGCGGCGAGCACGTGGCTGGGTTCCAGCGTCGAGGCCGTGCACGCCGACCCGCTGGCGACGCCGTAGCCGCGCTGCGCGAGGTCCGAGACGATCTCGTCGCCGCCGACGTACAGGCAGGAGAACGTCACGAGGTGCGGGAGCCGGTTGACCGGGTCGCCGACGACCTCGGTGTCGGGGAGCGCGGCGGCAGCCTCCCGGATCCGTTCGACCATCCGGAACTGACGGGTCACCACCTCCTCCCGTTCGGCCAGCACTGCCTGGAGTGCGGCCGCTGCGGCGAGGGCCGCCGGCACGTTCGGGAAGCCGCCTGTGTTGTCCAGTCCGTCCTCGCCGGGGAACGGGCTGGTCCAGCGCGTGCCGCGGCAGACCGCGAGTATCCCGACGCCCGCCGGGCCGCCCCACTTGTGGGCCGACGCGGTGAGGGCGTCCCACCGCTGTGGGAGTACGACGTGCCCGACTGCCGCAGCCGCGTCCACCAGGAGCGGAACGGTCGCCGGCAGGTCCACCTCGTCGACAGGCTGGAGCGTGCCGACCTCCTGGTTGGCGGCCTGCAGGGCGACCACGGCGACGCCTACGCGCCGCGATGCCTCGGCCAGCATGTCGAGGTCGACCCGTCCGGTGCGGTCGACCGGCACGCTCGCGTGTGCGGGGGAGGGACGCCACTCGGCCGCATGCAGGACCGAGGAGTGCTCGATGGCGCTGTGCACGATCCCGGTGCGCCCCGTCGCGGCTGCGAGGCCCAGGAGCCCCCGGTGCACGGCGTCGGTGCCGGAGGCGGTGAAGCCGATCTCGTCGGGGTGCGCGCCGAGGCAGTCGGCGACCACGGCACGGGCGTTGTCGAGGAGCAGGCGCGCGTCCCTGCCGGGTCCGTGCAGGCGCCGCGGGTCGCCGTACCCCCGCTCGAGCGCAGCGAGCAGCGTGTCGCGCGCGGCGGGGTGCAGGCGCTGCGACGAGGCCGCGTCGAGGTACACCTCAGGCGTGCTGCTCACAGGGGCGACGATAGATCAGGGACAGGGGAGCCGCGTGAGCACGCCGCGCCGCGTCCGAACCACTGACCCCACGCCCCGCACGAGTCCCGTCTCCGCTAGTGTTCGCAATTGTTCTGACCCTCGAGAGGAAGGCTCGTTCGTGGGCTGGTGGCTACCCGAGCGCTCGCGTGGATCCCGACGGCATGTGCGTCGCGTGATCCCGCTCGCCGGCATCGTCGTACTCGCGTTCGCGTTGTCCGGATGTTCGACCGATACCCAGTGGGAACGGGTCGGCATGCCGGAAATCGTGACCGTGCAGGGTGAGCACATCCTCCTGCTGTGGCAGGGCGCGTGGATCGCTGCGCTCGTCACGGGCGTGATCACGTGGGCGCTGATCATCGGCGTCCCGATCTGGTTCCGTCGTCGTAGTGACGACGAGGTCCCGGTCCAGACGCGCTACAACCTGCCGATCGAGATCTTCTACACGATCTTCCCGATCGTGATGGTGGTCGCGTTCTTCGCGCAGACCGTCCGGGTGCAGAACATCGCGCTCGAGCACGACCCCAACCCGGACGTCATCGTCAAGGTGGTCGGCCAGAAGTGGTCGTGGACGTTCAACTACCCCGACACCGAGGCGGCGGACGGCAACAACGTCTTCGTCAGCGGCACGGGCGAGGACATCCCGCAGCTGGTCATTCCGGTCGACAAGACCGTCGAGTTCCAGCTGTACAGCCCCGACGTGATCCACAACTTCGGCATCCCGGCCTTCGCCATGCGCATGGACGTCGTTCCCGGCAACGACAACTCCTACCAGGTGACCCCGACCGAGATCGGTGTCTACGACGGCAAGTGCTACGAGCTGTGCGGCGCCTACCACTCGCGGATGCTGTTCACCGTCGCCGTCGTCTCCGACGCCGACTACGAGGCCTACCTGGCCAAGCTGGCCGCTGACCCCGAGCACGTCTCCGAGGAGCCCGTCGACGGCGGCGTCTACTCCGAGAACCTCATCCACGACGACGAGGGAGGGCACGAGTGACCGCGACTGCCACTCGCTCCGCGGACCTCACCGAGCGCAAGCCGCTCGGGCAGCAGGTCGTGCGGGTGCTGACCACGACCGACCACAAGCTGATCGGCAACCTGTACTTCGTCACCGCGATGGGCTGGTTCATCGCCGGCGGCATCATGGCGCTGCTGATCCGGTCGGAGCTGGCCTACCCGGGCAGCCAGATCGTCAACGAGGAGCTCTACAACCAGCTCTTCACGATGCACGGCACGATCATGCTGCTGCTGTTCGCGACGCCGCTGTTCTTCGGCTTCGGCAACGCGATCATGCCGCTGCAGATCGGCGCGCCCGACGTCGCGTTCCCGCGACTGAACATGTTCAGCTACTGGCTGTACCTCTTCGGCGGCCTCATCGCCGGTGCCGGCTTCCTCACCCCGCAGGGCGCCGCGTCCTTCGGCTGGTTCGCCTACACGCCGCTGTCCGACTCGGTGAACAGCCCCGGCGTCGGTGGTGACCTGTGGATCATGGGCCTGTGGATGGCCGGTCTGGGCACGATCCTGGGTGCGGTCAACTTCATCACCACGATCATCTGCATGCGCGCTCCCGGCATGACGATGTTCCGGATGCCGATGTTCGTGTGGACCGTGCTGATCACGGCGATCCTCGTGCTGATCGCCTTCCCGATCCTCGCCGGTGCACTGCTCTCGCTCGAGGCCGACCGACAGCTCGGGGCCCACGTCTTCGACACCTCGACAGGCGGCGCGATCCTCTGGCAGCACCTGTTCTGGTTCTTCGGGCACCCAGAGGTCTACATCATCGCGCTGCCCTTCTTCGGGATCATCTCCGAGATCCTTCCGGTGTTCAGTCGCAAGCCGCTCTTCGGGTACGTCGGCCTGGTCGGCGCCACGCTGGGCATCGCGATCCTGTCCGTGGCGGTGTGGGCGCACCACATGTTCGTCACCGGCGCGGTCAACCTCGCGTTCTTCTCCGGCATGACGTTCCTGATCGCGGTCCCGACGGGCGTGAAGTTCTTCAACTGGATCGGCACGATGTGGGGCGGGTCCGTGCGCATGGACACACCCATGCTCTGGTCGGTCGGCTTCCTCACGACGTTCCTCTTCGGTGGCCTGACCGGCATCATCCTGGCCAGCCCGCCGCTGGACTTCCACGTGTCCGACTCGTACTTCGTGGTGGCGCACTTCCACTACACGGTGTTCGGAACCGTCGTGTTCGCCATGTTCGCGGGCTTCTACTTCTGGTGGCCGAAGCTCACCGGACGAATGCTCGACGAACGACTCGGCAAGATCCACTTCTGGCTGTTGTTCGTCGGCTTCCACACGACCTTCCTCATCCAGCACTGGCTGGGCATCGAGGGCATGCCGCGTCGTTACGCGGACTACCTGCCCGGCGATGACTGGGAGGTCCTGAACCAGGTGTCGACGATCGGTGCCTTCGTGCTCGCGTCCTCGATGCTGCCGTTCTTCTACAACGTGTACGTCTCCCGCAAGAGCCCGCTGGTCAACACCGACGACCCGTGGGGCTGGGGACGGTCGCTGGAGTGGGCCACGAGCTGCCCGCCGCCGCGGCACAACTTCCACACCCTCCCGCGGATCCGCTCGGAGTCTCCCGCGTTCGACCTCCACCACCCGGAGATCGCCGCGATCGAGATGTACGACAACCCGGCGGAGTTCGACGGTGGTGGCACGGGCGACCTGCCGGACACCGAGGGTCGCGCGGAGCACCTCGACGAGCAGATCAAGAAGAACCAGGACGGTGACCACTGATGAAGATCGAAGCCTGGATCTTCGGCCTGACCACGATCTTCCTGGTCCTGGTCTCGCCGGCCTACTGGTTCATCACGGACGCGGGTGAGCGTTGCGGCAAGGAGAACTGCGGCGACTGGACGGGCACATCGGCGCTCGTCATGACCACGCTGCTCTGCGCGATGATGACGCTGTACCTCGGCTTCCACGCCCGGCGGATGGACGCCCGGCCGGAGGACCGCAAGGACGGCGAGATCGCTGATGGCGCGGGCGAGCTCGGCTTCTTCCCGCCGTACTCGTGGTGGCCGCTGTGGTGCGCCGCTGCGCTCGGCGTGATCGTGTTCGCCGTGGCCGTCCTGGCCTGGTGGCTCGTGATCATCGGGTTCGTCCTCGGCGCGCTGGCCGTCCCGGGCTGGATCTACGAGTACTACCGGGGCGAGTACGCCCACTGAGCGCTCGCTCAAGCTGGATTTCGTTGGCGGTGTCCCACCTCACGGTGTGACACCGCCAACGTGTTTCCAGCCGTTCTGGTGAGGTTGTGGCAGGTACCCTTCTCTGGTGTCCACCACGTCCCGTCGCGCCACTTTGATGCGCTCTTTTGCCGTCCTGTCCATCGTTGCGGTGGTCGCGACCGGTTGCGACGGTTCGGGCGTGCTGCCCGGCGCAGGTGACGACAAGACCGCCGAGACGACGGCTGCTGCCGCGGTCCAGGCGACGGTGCACACCAACATCAAGCCGGGTGCGACCAACGTCCCGGTCGACAAGATCCTGCGCGTCGCGGCCGTGGACGGAACACTGAAGACCGTCACGGTCCGATCGGCTGCCGGCCCGCTGAAGGGCAAGGTGGACCCGGCCAGCGGACGCTGGATCGCCAGCGACCGGCTGGAGCCCGGCGTGCGCTACCGCGTCCACGCGACGGCCGCCAACGCCGAGGGCACCGAGGCCTCCAGCGACACGGTCTTCACGACCCGGGCGCTCTCGCTCGCGCAGCAGACCTACCCCTCCGTGTCGCCACTCGACGGTGAGAAGGTCGGGATCGGCATGCCTGTCGTGGTCACCTTCGATCTCCCGGTGACCGACAAGGCGGCCTTCGAGGCGAAGATGAAGGTCACCTCCACGCCGGTCCAGGCCGGCTCGTGGCGTTGGGTGGGTGACAAGGAAGCCCACTGGCGCCCGCGCGCGTACTGGAAGGCCGGCTCCAGGGTCAAGGTCAACATCGACATCAACAGCGTCTCGGCGGGCGGTGGTGTCTATGGCCAGGAAGACCGCGACATCGCCTTCACCGTCGGCGACGCCCACGTCTACAAGGTCAATGCCAAGACCCACCAGATGAAGGTCGTCTCCAACGGCAAGCTGCTGCGGACCATCCCCATCACGACGGGCAAGGCGGGCTTCATCACCCGGTCGGGCACGAAGGTGATCATGGAGAAGTTCGCCACCCGCCGGATGAACTCCGAGACCGTCGGCATCCCGGCGGGCTCCTCCGAGGCCTACGACCTCGACGACGTGAAGTGGGCGATGCGCCTGACGAACTCCGGTGAGTTCATTCACGCCGCCCCGTGGTCAGTCGGCTCCCAGGGCCGCGACAACGTCTCCCACGGCTGCACCGGCATGAGCACCGCCAACGCCGCGTGGCTCTACAACATGACCCGCCGGGGCGACGTCGTCGAGTACGTCGGCACGAACCGTCCGATGGAGTCCTGGAACGGGTACGGCGACTGGAACATCAATTGGGCCGACTACGCCGCAGGGTCCGCGCTCAGTTGAGCACCGAACTCGTCTTCCCGGTGTCGTAGGGACTTCGCGTGCGGATCGCTGTCGTCTACGACTGCCTCTTTCCGTGGACGGTGGGCGGAGGTGAACGCCTCTACCGGGCGCTCGCCGAGGAGTTCGCGGCCCGGGGTCACGACGTCACCTATCTGACCCGTCGCCAGTGGACGGGACCGACGCCCTTGGTGGAGGGGGTGCGGATCGAGGCGATCGCTGCGGAGGCAGACCTGTACGACGCGGTCGGTGCACGGCGTCTTCGGCCCGCCATCGGGTTCGCGCTGGCGCTGTTCTGGCACCTGGTCCGGCATCGTCGGCGCTACGACGCGGTTCTGGTCAGCGCTTTGCCTGCCACCAATGTGCCGGCGGTCCGCGCGGCGTTGGTCGGTTCCCGGGTGGTCGTCTGCAGCGACTGGCTGGAGGTCTGGCCACGCAAGCAGTGGCAGGACTACAGCGGACCTGTGGTCGGGACGGTCGCATGGATCGTGCAGTGTGTCGCGGCGCGGGTCAGTCCGCTGTCGACCTGCCATTCGGCACTCACAGCCCGCCGGCTCGAGGAGAGCGGTGCGCGGTCCGCACCTCTCCGGAGCCCGGGCTTGATCTTCGAGACGGATCGCGGTGTTCCACGACTGATCGAGCCGGCAGCCGCGCGCGTTGTGTTCGTCGGCCGTCACATCGAGGACAAGCGCGTCCAGGCCCTGCCGGGGGCGATTGCGTATGCGCGACGTTCATTCCCCGACCTCACAGCACAGGTGTACGGCGACGGCCCGCTGCGACCGGCGGTGCTCGCCGAGATCGAACGGCTCGGGTTGGCTGGGGTGGTGACTGCACCCGGCTTCGTGTCCCAGGCTGAGCTCGACGAGGCCGTTCGGGCTGCGTCTGTGCTGGTGAATCCGTCGGCACGTGAGGGCTACGGATTGGTGGTTGTCGAAGCTGCTGCCCTCGGCACACCTGTCGTGCTGGTGGCGGGGGAGGACAACGCGGCGGTCGAGTTGGTCGAGCACGGTGTCAACGGCGCGGTCGCCCTGTCGATCGCGCCGGAGGACCTCGGCGACGCGATCGTGGAGGTGGTTCGGGCAGGAGCTGGCCTGCGCCGTTCCGCCCATGCGTGGTTCGAGCAGGTGGCACCGACATCGTCCGTCGGGGTCACTGCCGCTCGGATTCTCGACGCGCTCGAGCAGCGTCGGGCCGTGCGATGACCGGCGCACTGAAGGTGGCCGTCGACCTCGTCTACTTCACTGGCCGCAAGGGCGGGACCGAAAGCTACGCGCGAGAGTTGTTCCCGGCGCTGGGCAAGGATCCCGGCCTTCGGTTCGTCGGTATCGCCAGCAAGGAACTACGGGGCGAGGTCGTCGACTGGTTCCCGGGCGAGATGGTTCATCTTCCGGTGTCCGGCGAGAGTCGGGTGCAGTGGGCGGCGGCTGTCGCGTTCGCACTGGGCCCACGGGCACGCGCCCTCCACGCAGACCTGCTGCACTGCCCAGCCAACTTCGGCCCGGTGGTCCGGGCGTTGCCGACGGTGGTGACCGTCCACGACCTGCTGCCGCTACGCCACCCTGAGTGGGTGCCCGGTGGTCGGGCAGCAGCCGTCCGCTGGCTGTCGCGCCGCACCATTGCTGCGGCAGATCGGATCATTGCCGACAGCGAGGCGACCGCGAGTGACATTCGTCAGCTCACGGGGCGGGTGTCGCACGACATCGACGTGGTCATGCTCGGTGCACCGACCCCGCTCTTGGTCCGGCGCGCTGCGCCACCGGAACGCCCGTTCGTGCTGTCCGGCGGCAACCGGATGCCCCACAAGAACTTTGAGCGGCTCATCGAGGCATGGACCCTGATTCCCGAGGCCGAGCGGCCCCGTCTCCTGATCACCGGGAGCCACGGGGACGACCCACTCCGCGACGTCGTACGCCGGTGCCGGCTCGAGGACGATGTCGAACTGCTCGGCTGGGTCTCCGGTGACGAACTGGCCGGTCTGTATTCGTCGGCGAGTGCGTACGTCTTTCCCACCATGTTCGAGGGCTTCGGCCTCCCCGTGCTCGAGGCGATGGCCGCCGGCTGCCCGGTCATCGGATCGGACCTCCCCGTGCTCCGCGAGGTCGGTGGCGACGCGATGGTGTACTTCGAGCCGACGTCGCCCGTTGGCATCGCGAACGCCGTGCGACAGGTGGTGGGTGACCACGACCAGCAACGCGAGCTCCAGGCGGCAGGCCACCTTCGTGTCCAGCAGTTGACGTGGGAGCAGACGGCGTCGCGCACCGCTGACGTGTATCGACGACTCGCCCGTCGGTGACCATCGAATCCCCTAAACTCGCGCCCGTGGGTTATCACGAGTGGCACGCGCGCCCTGGTTACTACATGGACGTCGCACGGCACTTCGAGCAGGGCAGCAGCCTTCTCGACGTCGGGTGCGGCACCGGGTGGCTGTCTGCAGAGTTCCCGGCCTACGTGGGGTTGGACAACTCGCCTGCTGCGGTCGAGGCCGCGCAGCAGCGGGGGATCGACGTGCGCCTTGCCGACCTCGAGGCAGGTCTTCCCGTCGGCGATGCCGAGTTCGACGGTGCCGTGCTCAAGGATGTCCTGGAACACCTGCTTGATCCTGTAGGGCTCGTCCAGGAGGTGTATCGCGCGTTGCGGCCGGGTGGCACCGTCTTTGCCTCGTCACCGGATGCGCAGCGGTGGGTCTGGCACGACTACACACACCGCCGGCCGTGGACCCGGACATCAATGCGCCGTGTGTTTGCGGATCATGGATTCGAGGTGGTGCGGGTCTCCTACGAGAGCGTCGCGCCCGGGACGGGCATCGTGTCCGGGTGGTTCCCGCGCAAGCGGCGCCCACGCCTTCTCAATGTGCTCACTTGGCTGCCGGGCTGGCGCCGCAACGTGTGGATCCTGGCCAGGCGACCAGCGGACTGACAGAGGCGCTAGCTGCGAGGGTGGACGGAGCCGATGGATGCCTCATGGGCGTCCCGGGACCGGTCGAACTCGAGGAGCGCCTGGGCCCGGGCGAGATTGGCCAGGCGGCGGTCCAACTCACGCAGGCGGACGTTCTGGGTGATCGTGGTGAACACGAACACGACGACGAGGACGTAGAGGATCAGGTTCGGTCCCTCGCGCACGCCGACCAGGTTCGCAGCCTTCGTGACGAGTGAGGGAGCAATGACACTGGCAGCGGCTCCCACGGCAACGGCGAACCCGATCAGCCGGGTCACGGCGAGCCGGCCACCGCTCGGTCGTGCCTTGAGCAGCACGATGACCATGAGCAGGATGCTCGCCAGCAGGAAGACACGGATGATCATGCGGTCGCTCCGAGGCGATCGGTTGCGAGGTCGAACAGGATGTTGAGCGCGTTGAGGTTGGATTGTCCCTTGCTCCGGGAGTAGTCCGAGTAGTGCATCGTGACAGGGTGCTCGGACCAGGTCAACGAGGCCGCCGCCACCCGTGACTCGATCTCGGAGGCGTGGGCCATTCCGAACTGGCGCAGGTTCATCTGAGCGGCTGCGGAGCGGGTGAGCACCCGAAGGCCGTTGTGGGTGTCGGTCAACTCGATGCCGGTGACGGTACGCGAGAAACGCAGCGCTGCGGCCATCAAGACCCGTCGGGTGAACGGCTGGCCCTCGGTCCGGCCCAGGTTGCGCGATCCCAGGACGATGTCGACGGAGGTGACCAGTGCCTTCGTGACCATTGCGGCTGCATCGCTGACGAGGTACTGGCCGTCGGCGTCGAACGTCACCACGTGGGTCGCGTCGGTGCGGGCCAGCACGTAGTCGAACCCGGTCTGGAGAGCGGCCCCCTGACCGAGGTTGATCGGGTGGCTGAGAACCTTGGCGCCGGCAGCCCGGGCAGCGGCTGCGGAACCGTCCTTCGAGCCGTCATCGACGCACACGACGTGCGGGAACGTGCCGAGAAGATCGGTCACGACCTCGCCCACGACAGGGCCTTCGTTGTACATCGGAACGATGACAACGACGCGGTCGAATGCGGGGCGATTGAGCACACGTTGAGACTAGTGATCTCGGAGCCGGATCGACATGCCCTTGCGTCAACTGTGGTCGACTGGTCCTGGCGTCCTAGTCAGATCGAACTATGTCGGGCTTCGCGATGACGACTCAGCGCCGGACGGCGTCTCGATACCGACCAGTCTGCTGCGGACCAGGTACGCCGTCGTCATGCCGATGAGCAGGAACAGGGCCACGGCTGCGACGGACGTGCCAGCCGCTGATGCCAGCGTGTAGTGCCGCCAACCCCACGCGGCGTCCTTCTGGAGCAGGCCGAGCCCAAGGACCGCGCCGAGTGCCATCGTGCCCAACTGGAAGCCCAGCAGCGGGGTGAGCAGCGCCCTGGATCGTTCCCCCAGGTGCGCGAGCGACATGGCGAGGAGTGGGAACGCGCAGCACAGTGACTCCAGTGGCAACCGGTAACCCCAGAAGCCGTTCCCGCCGTGGTAGGGGTTGAGGTACACCTGAATGAGGAGATAGAAGAACCCTCCGATGGCAAGGGCTCGAGCCCAGTCCGGCACCTCGCGCCATCCCCGAATCACCGACGGGATCAGGATGAGCAGGACCGGCGTCCAGACGAAGATGCCGTAGCCGGGGGAGATCAACATGCCCAGGAGGTCGCCGAGCTGCTCCCACCACGTGCGTGTGGCCGGCCATGCGGCGAGGTCGCCGGCGGCATAACCAGTCGTTGGGCTCCAGGAGCCGTAGAACCAGTGGCCCCACAGCGACAAGACTGCGATCGCGGGCGCACTGGCAGCTCCGACGCGAAGAGCGATGCCCGGTTGGCGACGAGTAGCAGCAACAGAAAGGCCCACGATCGCGACTGTCAGCGCGAGGTGCAGGCGCCCGAGGACCGCAACGCCGCCAAAGAGGCCGACGAGCAGCCAACGATCCCGATGAGCAGCCCAGGCCATGCCGCCGATCCCGACGGCCGTCACGGTGTGTGTCCACAGCGATCCGCCGACGACTGTCCAGTACGGCGTCGTGAACGCGAGTGCGGCTGCGGCGGTGAGCGTGACGTGACGTGGCACCGACGTCGGGAGACTGCCGGCCAGCAGCATCAGCGCGCAGGTGGCCAGGAGTGCGGCCGTGAAGCCTGCGGGAAGGAACGACATCTTCGTGCTGCTTGCTCCGGCGCTGATCAGGTACTCGACGGCGTAGGCGGGCACGGCTGCGGCGATCGGGCCGGGGCTCCTGGCGACCACTTCGTGGCCATTGTCGGCATTCGTCGTCGTGAAGAGCGACTCGACCGTCCAGGTGCCGGGCAGGTCGTCGTCCTCGACGTCGTCGAGCCAAGGGCTCCCCGTTGTCGCCAATTGCCAGGCAGCCACGTCGGCTGACACGACGTCGGTGGTGCGAGGCGCGTTCAGGGAGGTCAAGCCGAAGATGATGACGCTTGCCAGACCGAGGGGCGCGAGGCCCGAGAACATTCGACGTGAGGACACGGGGCGATTCTCGATCATGAAGCGGATTCCTCAGCGCCGTTTCGTTGGGCGGGTCGAAGATCGGCGGCCCGAGCGGACCCAGGCGGTCGACCGAGGACGGTCCGGCCGACGAACCAGACCGCCAGGCCGCTGAGGGCGACGATCGTCAGGAACGCCGGTGGATTCTCGAACAGAGCATCCAGGACGATGTTCGAGCGCCAGGGCGAGCCATCCGTGTTGGTGTGCGCGCGGCCGAACATCACGCCGATGACCATCACTGCGAGCTGGAATCCGATGATCGGCAAGAACGCAGCGCGGGCCCGTCGCCCCATGTGACCGGCCGTCAGGACCAAGAGCGGGAAGGCTGCACACAGCGCTTCGAGCGGCAAGCGGTAGCCCCAGAAGCCGCTGCCGCCGTGGAACGGGTTGAGCAGGGCCTGGATGATCAGGTAACAGAGACCTCCAGCAGCCAGCGAACGGATCCAGTCCGGGGCCTCGCGCCAGGCTGCTGGGACCGAGGGAGCCATCAGGAGGAGACAGGGCGTCCAGATGAGGATGCCGTAGCCGGGGGACACGAACATACCGGCCACGTCCGCGGCCTGCTCGACCCATGTACGGGTGGCGGGCCACGCGGCCAGGTCGCCCGCCATGTATCCCGCACTCGGACTCCACGAGCCGTACCACCAATGGCCGAGCACGGAGCACAACCCGACGAAGGGAAGGCTCGTGCAGGCCACCTGCACCGCGATCGCTGGACGGCGACGGGCGAGGGCAACGCACAGGCCGACCACGGCGACGATCACTGCCAGGTGGAGGCGCCCGCAGATGCCGAGGCCTCCGAAGAGTCCGACCAGCCACCAGCGCTCACGGGCGGCTGCCCACGCCATGCCGGCGAGCCCGAGGGTCGTCACACTGTGTGGCCACAGGTCGTTGCCTGCCACGCTCCACATCGGAGTGGTCAGCCCCAGGGCCAACGCGCCCATGAGGGCGACGCGCAGGGGCACGAGGGTTGAGGCGGCCGCGGCGAGGAGGGTGACGGCGATGGCAGCCAGCAGTGCGGCAGTGAGTGAGCCGGGCAGGTCCCTCAGCTGATCCGGACCGCTCACAGTCGTATCGATGGCGTACGCCGGCACAGCTACGAGGACGACACCCGGGCTCCTTGCGACCGCGCGGTGACCGTTGTCGAGATTCACAGCGGTCCACAGCGCTCCGCTGTCGCTCGATTCCACGGTCCACTGGTCAGGGAGTTGTTCGGGCGTGACGTCATCGATCCAGGGTTCGCCGGTGGTGGCCAGTTGCCACGCACCCAACTCCGCGGACCACACGTCTCCGCTGATCGGAGCGTGCATGCCGCCGAGCGCGAACACGGCGAACACGATGACTCCAAGAGCACCGAGAAGACGACGCCGGGGTGCGGGCCGCGGGATCACAGCACCCGGACCGTCGTACGACGGCCGGCAGTGAAGTCCCAGAGCTTGAACGACATGGCCCGGCTCAACCGAACGCAGCCGTGCGAGTCCCCGGCCAGGTTCGTCCCCAGGAAGTAGTTGGCGTGGATCTGGCGACCGGTCGCCTTGCTGCGGGGGATCCGGTGGAAGCCGATGCCGCACGGTGCGAAGCGGACGAAGTTGTCCATCCACACGTTGCCGCTCTGGTTGAGCCGCACGCGCGCAGGGCGCCCGCAGTAGGACCCCGTGCGCCAGGTGCCCTTGCGCAGGACCGCGGGGTTGTCGACGATGCCTGCCTGGGCAACGACGCGGCCGCCCGCCGCGACCAGCCAGATCCAGTTCTGGCGTTGGCTGATCACGATCCGGCGCCCGGATCCGGAGTGGGCCGGAACGGGACGGATGTCGCAGCGCTTCGCGGTCGACGAGTACAGCGCCTGCCGTGTGCTGGTCCCGAGCCTGCCCGTCTGGGACAGCCGGTGCCGTGACTGGAAGCGGATGACGGCGGATCGGGTGTGCGACCCGAAGCGTCCGTCTGCAGGACCTGCATCGCAGTGCAGGGCGTTGAGACGCTTCTGGACCCGCACCACGCCGGCGTCGGCCGCGGCCGGTGTTGCCATGAGGGGAGTGACCAGGGCGAGACAGGCCAGCGCCAGCAAGGGGAGTAAGAGGCGGCGCACCAGGACCTCCTGCGTGGCGTCGGCGAAAAACGGCAACGGGCGCCGTCATCCTCGCACGCGAGGCTGGACGACGCCCGTCGAACGGATCAGTGATCCGCCGGGCCGTGCTTGTTCGGGCCGGCGGCGATCTGCGCCTCCAGCTCGTGCAGCTCGTGCTCGGCGTGGTGCTGCGCGTCGTGCAGCTCCTCGGCGGTGGGCTTCTGCACGTTGTCCGCGAAGAAGACCGCTGCCAGCTTGGCGCGCAGGCGCCGGAGCTTGACCTGACGACCGGCCAGGCCGGACGACTCGATCTCCTCCACCGTCTCCGGCGTCGGGTCGATGTCGCGGGCGCTGAGGCGGTAGGCCTCGCCCTCGGGGAGCGGCAGGTGCTTCTCCGCATAGCCGCCCTCGGGAGAGCGGACCAGGACGCCCGACTCGTAGCCGTGCAGGAGCTTGCCCTCGTCGTGGCGCTGGAGCGAGATGCACCAGCGCTTCGTGATGATGAAGGCGATGACCGGCCCGATGAAGACCGCGCCCCGCATGAAGTAGGTGATCTGGTTGATGCTGAGGTGCATCTTGATCGCGATGATGTCGTTACCGCCCGCGGCCCACGAGAGGCCGTAGAAGGTCATCAGCGCCACCATGATCGCCGTACGGGTCGGGGCGTTGCGCGGACGCTGCAGGAGGTGGTGTTCGCGCTTGTCGCCGGTGATCCAGGCCTCCAGGAACGGGAGCGCGATCAGGATCATCAGCATCAGCGGCGGCATCACGAGGATCGGCAGCATGACGTTCCACGACAGCGTGACCCCGAAGATGTGGGTCTCCCAGGCCGGGATGATCCGGAGCAGGCCGTCGGGCCAGCCCATGTACCAGTCGGGCTGCGAGCCTGCGGTCACCTTGGACGGGTCGTACGGGCCGAACTTCCAGACCGGGTTGAGCGAGAACAGGCCACCCAGCAGGGTGATCACGCCGAACACGATGAAGAAGAAGCCACCGGCCTTGGCGGCGTAGACCGGGAGCATCGGGTAGCCGACGACGTTCTCCTCGGTGCGGCCGGGACCGGCCCACTGCGTGTGCTTGTGGTAGACGAGCAGCAGCATGTGTGCGGCGACCAGGGCCAGCAGGATGCCCGGGATCAGCAGGATGTGCATGGCGTAGAACCGCGGGATGATCGAGTCGCCCGGGAACTCACCTCCGAAGAGGAAGAACGACATGTAGGTGCCGACCACGGGGGAGGCCTTCATGAAGCCGTCCGCGGCCCGGACGCCCGTGCCCGAGAGCAGGTCGTCGGGCAGCGAGTAGCCGGTGAAGCCCTCGATCGTGCCCAGGAGCAGCAGCAGGCAGCCGATCACCCAGTTGAGCTCGCGCGGCTTGCGGAACGCGCCCGTGAGGTACACGCGCAGCATGTGGATCATCATCGAGGCGATGAAGATCATCGCTGCCCAGTGGTGCATCTGCCGCATGAGCAGGCCGCCACGGACATCGAAGGAGATGTCCAGGGTCGAGGCCATCGCCGACGACATGTGCACGCCGCGCAACGGGTCGTAGGAGCCGTTGTACTGGACCTCGGTCATGCTCGGGTCGAACCACAGCGTCAGGAACACGCCGGTCAGCAGCAGGACGACGAAGCTCCACAGGGCGATCTCGCCCAGCATGAAGGACCAGTGGTCCGGGAAGACCTTGCGCAGGTTCTTCTTCATGGCGGTGCCGAGGCCGAGGCGCTCGTCTGCCCAGTTCGCGATGGCGCCGGCGGCCTTGGCCCCCTTGGGAGCGGTGGCGGGCTCGGTGCCGTTGGTCGTTGCGACCTTGCTCATGTCACCAACGGTCATAGTAGTCACGCTCCCAGTAGCTCGGGCCGACCGGTTCGTCGAAGTCGCGGGTCGCGACGAGGTAGCCCTCGGCGTCCACGCCCAGCGGGAGCTGGGGGAGCGGACGGCCAGCGGGACCGAACACGACCTTGCCCGAATCGGCGAGGTCGAAGGTCGACTGGTGGCAGGGGCACAGCAGGTGGTGCGTCGTGCGCTCGTTCAACGAGATCGGGCAACCGACATGGGTGCAGATCTTGGAGTACGCGACGATGCCGTTCACGGTCCAGTTCTCGCGGCTGTTGCCGTCCTTGTCCTTGCCCGGCTTGATGTCCTCCGGGTTCATCCGGAGCAGGACCAGCGAGGCCTTGGACTTGTGGACCTGAGCGGCGATGCCCTCGACCTCGGTCGGGTCGATGTCGTAGCGCTCCGGGTTGTGCAGGGCGTCGGGCTGGCAGTTGACCAGGTCACCGATCTCCAGGTCGGAGGCCAGGATCGGGGTCCAGATGCCGTCGCGCACGACGCGCATCGGCTTGTCCTTGAGGCCCTGGCCCCAGATGGTGTGCTCGAGCTTGTCGCCGGGCAGCGGACCCAGGTCGCGCAGGAGCACGACGGCCGGGAGACCGACCAGGCCCATCGCGCCGAGCAGCGAGTTGCGGATCAGGGGACGCCGGCCGATGCCGGACTCCTCGATGCCGACGTTGAGCGCCTCGAGCGTGGCGACGCGGTCCTCCTCGGGGGAGTTGGCCGGGTGGCGGAGCTCGGAGATCTCGTGGTCGGCCATCAACTTGCGCGACCAGTGGATGATCCCGATGCCGATGAACATCAGCGACAGGCCGAGGGTGGCGCCGAGCGCCATCGTCGAGGCACCGAAGCCGGCGAACACGTGCCAGTTGTCGTCGATGTCCAGGGTGAAGTACGCCACCAGGAACAGGACGGTGCAGATCGCGGAGAGCCCGAAGAATCCGGCGACCTGTCGCTCCGCGCGCTTCTCCTTGGCGGGGTCGACGTCCGTCGGCCGCCAGGTGTGCGCGGGCAGGCCCGGGTCGGCGATCGGGTCGGCGACCGCCAGTTCCCCTCCGTGGGGGTCGTTGTTGTGTGCGTCGCTCACGCTTCCGCCTCGTCCTTCTTGTTGCTCGAGCGGGTGGTGTGGGCCGCGATCCAGACTGCGAAACCGACCAGGGAGCCGATGCCGACGAGCCAGGCGATGATGCCTTCGCTCACGGGACCGAGGCCACCGAGGGTGAGTCCGCCGTAGCTGGGCGCCTTGTCGAGGGTGTCGAGGTAGGCGATGACGGCCTTCTTGTCCTCCGGCGGGATGTTGCCGTCGGAGAACGTGTCCATCGACTGCGGACCGGTCAGCATCGCCTCGTAGATGTGCTTGGAGTCGACGCCGCGGATCTTGGGGGCGTAGCCGCCGCGGGGCATGGCGCCGCCGGAGCCCTCGAAGTTGTGGCAGGCGGTGCAGTTGGCGAGGAAGATCTGGCCACCGCGGACGACGAGCTCCTCGAGCTCCTTGTCGCTCATGCCCTCGGTGGAGTACAGCTCGGTGTCCGGGATCTGCGGACCGGTGCCGAGGGAGCCGACGTACGCGGCCAGCGCGGCGGTCTCCTCCTCGTTGTAGGTGACCTCCTTGCGGGGGGCCTGCACGCCGGGCTGGGCCATCGGCATCCGGCCGGTGCCGACCTGGAAGTCGACAGCTGCCTCGCCCACATCGGTGAGCGCCGGGCCGTACTGCGAGCCGCCCTGGGTCAGGACGCCCTCGCCGTTCTGGCCGTGGCAGAAGGCACAACCCACGAGGAAGAGCTCGCGGCCCTCCTTGACCAGTTCTTCCTGGCTCTGGGCGGAGTCGGCCTGGGCCGGAGCGAACGCGGCGTACAGGCCACCGGTGAGCAGCAAGCCGCACACCAGGACCATCAGGCCGGCGATCGGGCCACGGCGGTGCCGGGAGAGGCGACCGGCGGAGCGGTTCAGAAGGCGCACAATCAGTCCTTGCGGGTCCGGGTCGGATCGGTGGGCGTACAACAGTTCTTCATCGCAGCGGTTCCTGGTGTCACTTGACCAGGTAGATCGTCGCGAACAGCCCGATCCACACGACGTCGACGAAGTGCCAGTAGTAGGAGACGACGATCGCGCTGACCGCCTGCTCGTGGGTGAAGCGTCGCGCGATGTACGTGCGCCCGAGCACGAAGAGGAAGGCAATGAGACCGCCGGTCACGTGGATCCCGTGGAAGCCGGTGGTGAGGTAGAACATCGTGCCGTAGCCGTCGTGCGGGATGGTCACGCCTTCGTGGATCAGCTCGGCGTACTCGAGCGCCTGGCCGCCGATGAAGATCGCGCCCATGACGTAGGTGAGGATGAACCACTCACGCAGGCCCCAGCCGGTCTTGCCGCCCCAGAACTTCCAGATGGGGCCGCCGCGGCCGACCTGCCCGCGCTCGGCGGCGAAGACGCCCCATTGGCACGAGAACGACGACAACACGAGGATCGTGGTGTTGATCGCGGCGAACGGCACGTTGAGCAGGGCGGTGTTGTCCGCCCACATCTCGGACGAGACCGATCGAATCGTGAAGTACGACGCGAAGAGCGCCGCGAAGAACATGAGCTCGCTGGACAGCCAGATGATGGTGCCGACGGCGACCATGCTGGGTCGGTCGTGCTGGCCGTGAAGGCGCGAGGCCGGGAGAGATGCCGTTGCTGTGGTCGCCACGGGCGTCATTATGGCGGTTCCTGACGGCATCGGCATCCCGACCCCCCGATCTGGCGCGTCAACGGGCACGACCTACGCTCGATCCAGTCGAGGAGGTGCCCCGTGGGGTTGGTCGTGACAGTGGCCGCAACAGCAGTGGAGACGCTGCCCCGGTTTGATCTCGGTGCCGTCTGGACCGAGTGGTCCCTGGCCCCCCTGCCGCTGATCGCGACCGTCTGGGGCGTCGGTCTCTACGCCCTCGGGGTGTCGGCGATGCGTCGCCGCGGGGACCGCTGGCCGATCGGGCGGTCGATCGCGTGGGGCATCGGGATGTTCGCCTTCTACTTCGCGACCTCATCGGGCCTGGCGGCGTACGACACCGTCCTGGTGAGCGTCCACATGGTCCAGCACATGGTGCTGTCGATGGTCGTCCCGCTGTCGCTCGCGCTGGGCGCGCCGGTGACGCTGGCGCTGCGCACGTTGCCGAAGACGCCTCGTGGCTGGCTGCTGGCGTTCCTGCACTCGCCCGTGGCGAAGGTCCTCGGCTTCCCGCCCCTCGCGTTCGCCCTCTACGTGCTCTCGCCGTGGGCGCTCTACTTCACTGGTTGGTACGACGCCTCGCTCGAGTCGGTCTACGTCCACGAGATGATGCACGTCCACCTGGTGGCGGTCGGCGCGCTGTTCTTCTGGCCGATCGTCGGGATCGATCCGCTGCCCGGGCGGGTCCAGCACCCGTTCCGGGTGCTCCTCACCGTGATGACGCTGCCGTTCCACGCGTTCCTCGGCGTGACGATCATGGGACAGAACACGCTGCTCGGCGGCGACCACTATCCGTCCCTGCACGACGGGCCGATGGGTGCGTGGCTGCCGGACCCGTTCGATGACCAGAACCTCGCCGGCGGGATCCTGTGGGCCGCGGGCGACCTGGTCGGCATCGGGTTCTTCCTGGTGCTGTTCATCCAGTGGGTGCGGGCGTCGATGAAGGAGGCCGAGCGCGAGGACCGCCGCCTCGACCGACTCGAACGGCAGCAGCAGGCGCGGACCGAGTAGCATCGCGCGGGTGACCTCACCGAAGACCCTGAAGGTGCTCGTCTACAGCGACGACGTGCACACCCGCGAACAGGTCATCCTGGCGCTGGGTCGCCGTCCGCACCCCGATCTCCCGGAGCTCGAGTACGTCGAGGTCGCGACCGAACCGGTCGTGATCCAGCACATGGATGCCGGCCACCTCGCGCTGGCGATCCTCGACGGCGAGGCCGTGCCGGCCGGCGGGATGGGCATCGCCAAGCAGCTCAAGGACGAGATCTACAACTGCCCGCCGCTGCTGGTGCTCACTGGTCGGCCGCAGGACGCGTGGCTCGCCACCTGGTCCCGTGCGGACGCCGCGGTGTCGCACCCGATCGACCCGATCGTGCTGGCCGAGGCCGTCGTCTCGCTGCTGCGCGCTCGCGTACCGGCCTGAGATGACCTGGCCAGATGTCCTCGGCTCGCTGGTGGCCGGGGAGAACCTGACGCCTGCCCAGTCGGCCTGGGCGATGGGCGAGATCCTCGACGGCGCGGCGACGCCCGCCCAGATCGCCGGCTTCGTGGTGGCGCTGCGCGCCAAGGGCGAGACCACCGAGGAACTCACCGGACTGGTCGACGCCATGTACGGCGTGATGACGCCCATCTCGGTGCCCGGCAGGTTGCTCGACGTGGTCGGCACCGGCGGTGACCGGTCGTTCTCCGTGAACATCTCGACCATGTCGGCGATCGTGGCTGCCGGTGCGGGCGCTCGCGTCGTCAAGCACGGCAACCGGTCCGCCTCCTCGCAGGCGGGCACCGCCGACGTGCTCGAGGCACTCGGCGTCCGGCTCGACCTGCCGGCCGACCGGGTCGCCCAGGTCGCGATCGAGGCCGGCATCACCTTCTGCTTCGCCGCCTCCTTCCACCCCGCGATGCGCCACGCGGCGGTGCCCCGCAAGGAGCTTGGTATCGCCACTGCCTTCAACGTGCTCGGCCCGCTGGCCAACCCGGCCCGCCCCGCGGCACAGGCCATCGGTTGCGCCGACCTGCGCCTCGCGCCGGTGATGGCCGGCGTCTTCGCGGACCGTGGCGTCGACGCCTGGGTGTTCCGCGGCGACGACGGCCTCGACGAGCTGACGACCACCACGACCTCGCAGGCCTGGGTCGTCCACGGTGGCGAGGTCGTTCCCACGACCATCGACCCCCGTGCGTTCGACCTGGCCCCGGCGACCCCCGAGGACCTGCGTGGCGGCGACGCGGCGCACAACGCGGACGTCGTACGACGGATGCTGGACGGTGTCCGGGGGCCGGTGCGCGACGCCGTGGTGCTCAACGCCGGCGCGGCCCTCGCCGTCTACGACGCGCCCGGATCACCGGTCCAGGAGGCCCTGGCAGCCGGCGTCGTCCGGGCGGCCGAGGCGATCGACTCGGGCGCAGCGAAGGCCACCCTCGACCGCTGGGTTGCCGCAGCTGCAGGCTGAGCCCGGACCAGTCGGTCAGTCCGTGCGGGGCTGGGTCAGGTAGACGAGGTCGTTGTTCGTCGTGACCGTGTCCCAGCCGTGCTCCTCGAGTGCCCCGGCCAGGGGCGCGTCGTCGGGAAGCAGCGCGACGTGTGCGTCGAGGTCGGCGAGCGTGGCCTCCCAGCCGGGAACCAGCTTGAACAGGTCGTCGTACGCGTTCAGCTCGTCGTCGGTGTAGACGTCGCCGTACCCGTGCATCGGGACGTCGAGGCCCGGCTCGGTCCAGAGCAGGACAGCGCCGTCACTGCGATCGGTCAGCACGACGGTGCCGTCGGGGAGGTCGTCGAGGAGGCTGGCGAACGGACGCAGGTCGTCGGCGGGGACATCGCGCAGCGGCAGTGCCGGAGCCAGTACGACGACCCCGACCGTCAGTGCGGCCACGACCGACAGTTCGCGCCGACCCGCCACGCGGGTGCCGGTCGCGGTGCCGCTCTCCCGGCGCAGGGCGGTCAGTTCGCTGGCGACGACGAGGGAGAGGACGACCAGGGCGAGCGGCAGCGTGCGGTTCGAGTAGATCGCGAACACGCAGCCGAGGCCGAGCAGCGCCATGTCGTAGGGACGCACCCCGTTGCGGCGGACGAGGAGCACGACGGCGACGGCCAGCAGGACGGTGACCGGCGCCGCGGCGAGGGTGATGAGCTCCGGCGCGCGCCACTCGCGGAAGTGATCGCCGCGTGAGTTGACCAGGAGGATCGCCGACACCAGTCGCGGACCGACCGGCGTGACGCAGGCGGCGAGCAGCATGCTGGCCGGGACGGCCAGCATGCGCAGGACCTCGGTGCGGGTGCCGCGGCGCTCCAGGCACACGGCCACGGCCAGGACCGCGCTGGCGCCGACCCCCAGGATCCACATGCCGTGGCTGGCGGCCCACACCCAGGCGAGCGGCACCAGCCACCAGGGGAGACGCCCGGTGCGGCGGGCCAGGCTCCAGGAAGCGAGCACGGCCACCAGGAAGAGGTAGCTGAGGACCTGGGGTCGCAACGAGAGACTGGGGAGGCAACCGAGCAGGGCCACGGCAGTGAGCGTGGCGGCGGTGCCGGGTGTGGTGTGCGCGCGGACCAGCAGGTAGACCGCGGCGGCGAATCCGCTGACGAGTGCAGCGAACAGGACGACCAGACCGGTGTCGCCGAACGCATCGGCCAGCCAGGACATCCCGATCTGGGGGAGCCACTGCGTCGGCGCCCAGTCGTTGGTCGAGGCGGTGCTCACCTGGCCGGGACGGGCCAGCGACCAACCGTTGCGGAACTCGTCGCCGAACCGCAGGTGGAAGTACGTGTCGAAGGCCCGGAACGGCCGACTCGCCAGCATGGCGAGGGCGGCGGCCACCAGTACCCCCGCGAGCGGTGGCCACGCGGCAGCGAGCAGCGGGAAGCGGCCGGCAACCTGCGTCGGCGGGGCCGTCGCCACCGTCAGTCGAGCCCGATGGAGAAGGCGGCCTCGAGGTCGTGGCGCGAGTAGGCCCGGTAGGCGATGTGGGTCTCGGTGTCGACGACGCCGTCCACCTTGTTCAGCCGGTCTGCGACGACCGTCGCGATGTCGTCGTGGCTCGCGACGCGGATCAGCGCGATCAGGTCGATCTGTCCGGTGACGGAGTAGACCTCGCTGACTCCCTCGAGGGCGGCGATCGCCTCGGCGACCTCGGGGATCCGCGCGGTCTCGGCCTGCACGAACACGATGGCGGTGATCATGCGCCCACTCTAGGAGACACCGGCGTGTGCAGGAGCGACTCCCGGTGTCGACCTGCTCCGGCCACCGGACACACCCACTCGCCGACGACGTCGACGAGCCGGATGCCCGGAGCCTCGAGCCAGCGCAGGATGCGCTCGGACTCCTCGGCGGTCGCCGCAGGTGCCGGACCGATGGACGGCACCACCGTCTCGGCGGAGGCGCGCAGGCCCGCCACGTAGGCGAGGGCGTCGCCACCCGTCGGAATCACGCCCGCTGCCGCCAGGCGGCCGTGGCGTACGACGTGGACCGACCAGCGGCCGTCGTCGCCCCGTCGTGCTGCGACCACCTCGGGGCAGCCGGTCAGCGCGGTCAGCCGTTGGGAGCGCGCGGCGCCACGGATGAAGTCGGCCAGCCGGTCGCGGTGGTGGGCGGCCTCCTCGAAGCGCTCCTGGTCGGCGAGTGCCGTCATCTTCGCCTGCACGAGGTCGACGACGTCGTCGGGACGGCGCAGCAGCGTGTCGCGCAGCTGGCGCACGACGGCGGCGTACGTCTGCGCGTCGGTGCTCCCGTCGCAGGGCGCGAGGCAGCGCGCCATCTCCGCGAGGACACAGGCCGACCGCGAGGGCCGCAGGCCGAAGCGGTCGTTGCACTGCCGGATCGGGAACACCTCGTGGAGGGCGGCGAGGGCGCTCTCGGCCGAGGACTTCGAGGAGAAGGGGCCGATGTAGTCGGCGTCGTCGTCCAGGACGCGCTTGACCAAGGACAGCCGCGGCCACGGCTCCCGGGTGAGCTTGAGGTAGGTGACCTTCTCCGGGAAGCGGGAGCGGCGGTTGTAGCGCGGCTTGTGCTCGGCGATCAGGCGGAGCTCACGGACCTCGGCCTCGAGCGGCGTCGCGCACTCGACACCGGTGACCGAGGTGGCGATCTGCACCATCTCACCGATCCGGGTCCGCTTCTCCGATGCGGTGAAGTACGACCGCACCCGTCGCCGCAGGTCCTTCGACGTGCCGACGTAGAGCACGTGCTCCTGTGCATCGCGGAAGAGATAGACCCCGGGAGCGTGGGGGAGTCGGTCCGCAAGGTGGCGCTTGCGACGCGCCGCCGGTGCCACCTTGGAGGAGTAGCCCTGCAGCTCCTCGAGGGTGTGGACGCCGAGTCCACCGAGTCGTTCCATCAGCCCGTGGAGTACGTCGACCGTCGCTCGCGCGTCCTCGAGGGCACGATGGTTCGGCGTGGTGCCGGCCCGGAAGACCCGGGCGAGCGAGGACAGCTTGTGGTTGGGCGCCTCGTCGCGGGTGACGACGTGGCGCGCGAGCTTGACGGTGTCGAGCACCTCGAAGTCGGGCCACACGAGGTCCTGCTCGCGGCAGAAGTGCTTGAGGAACCCGACGTCGAAGCGTGCGTTGTGGGCCACCAGGACGGAGCCGGCGGCGAACTCGAGGAAGGCCGGTAGCGCCGAGGTGATCCGCGGCGCGTCGGCGACCATCCGGTTGGTGATGCCGGTGAGCACCGCGATGAACGCCGGGATCGCGGTGTCGGGATTGACCAGCGTCTGGAACTCGCCCAGCATCTCGCCGCCCCGGACCTTGACCGCGCCGATCTCCGTGATCCGGTCGCCGTCACCCACCGAACCGCCGGTGGTCTCCAGGTCGACGACGCAGAAGGTGACGTCACGGAGCGGCTGCCCGAGCTCGTCGAAGGAACGCTGCGCCTCCCACCGGCTCGGCGGTGTGGTGGTGGCGCTGACGGTCATGTCCTCACGGTAGGCAGGACGTCCGACACGTCGTCACTCCCGCGCCGAGGAGAGGCCCGTGGTCGTCGGCCGGGCGCACCCGGCCGCCCATCAAGTGTCGGACCCCCCTGCGACTCTCGAGGCATGACAACGAGGATCGATTGCGACACGTGCGTGGTGCGCGGGCTCGCGTGCCACGACTGCGTGATCACGGTGCTGCTCGGGCCGCCGCCCGAGTTGCTCATCGACGACGAGGAGCTGCGCGCCCTGGACGTGCTGGCCGAGGGCGGACTGGTCCCACCGTTGCGGTTGGTGCTCCCCGTCGACGGCCCGCACGTCGAGTCGGCCTGACGGTGGGTCCTGGCGCGTTGCCCCCGGGGCATGTGTGACAGGTGTGGCCGGTGTGATGTGCGCCTCACCTGTTCGGTCCCCAACACGCCAGCTGAGGTTTGGCGTCCCCGCGACCCCCGATTAGGCTGCCCCCTCAGGTGTTCGAGGAAGTGGGTCGACCGACCCGCGCGGACACCGCGTTGAATCCAGGGCCGCTTGCGGCTCCGGAGCCGGGGAACCAACCACATCTGGGGTGAATCCCGCACGAGGTGCGACCTCGACAATCCCGACCGGATTGAAGAGGACGCGAGGAGTGCGGGTAGGGCAAGTCGTGCCCGAATCCGTCAGCTCACCCGGTAGGCGTACGACACGAAGGGGACCGCCAGCTCGTGCTGAACGGCCGTAACCGCACCACCGCTGCGCTCGCTGCGCTCGCTCTCACCGGAACCCTTGCTCTCTCCGTGAGCACCCCCGCCCAGGCGGAGCCCGACATCGACACCGTGCGTGATCGTGTCGAGAAGCTCCTCCACCAGGCCGAGCAGGCCTCGGAG
Source organism: Nocardioides sp. CPCC 206347 (assembly GCF_048654605.1). Taxonomy (NCBI): domain Bacteria; kingdom Bacillati; phylum Actinomycetota; class Actinomycetes; order Propionibacteriales; family Nocardioidaceae; genus Nocardioides; species Nocardioides sp. CPCC 206347. Next base: position 332,186 of record NZ_JBMCYZ010000001.1, on the reverse strand, counting down.
CGCTACAACGACGCCAAGCTCGAGCTCACCGAGCTGAACCGCGAGCTGCGCTCCCTCAAGGCGGACCAGTCCCGTCAGGGCGACGCGCTGGACGGCGTCCGCTCCGATGTGCGCGACTCGATCATCCAGCGGTACCAGACCGGCGGCCTCGGCCCCACGGGCGAGCTGCTGTCCTCCGACTCCGAGGCCTTCCTCGACGAGCTCTCGACCCTGTCGACCATCACCGGCCTCCAGGACGGCTTGCTGTCGGACTACGACAACGAGCTCGAGGCCTACTCGATCCGTGAGAGCCAGACAGCCAAGCGCCGCAACGACATCGCCGACCTCAAGGCGACCCTGGCCGCGGAGAAGAAGGCCGCTGACTCCAAGCTGGCCAAGGCCGAGTCGCTGCTGTCGCGCCTCGAGGAGGAGGAGCGCGCGGAGATCCTGTCCCGTGACGGCGGCGTTCGCGCCCCCGATGCCTCCTCGATCCCGGCCTCGGGCCGGGCCGCTGTCGCGATCAAGTACGCCCTCGCCCAGGTCGGTGACTCCTACGTCTACGGCGCAGCCGGCCCCAACGCCTGGGACTGCTCGGGCCTGATGATGGTCGCGTGGGGCCAGGCCGGCGTCGGCCTGCCGCACTCCTCGCGTGCCCAGGCTGGTGCTGGTGCGCGAGTCTCGAAGAGCCAGTTGAAGCCCGGCGACCTCGTCTTCTACTACAGCCCGATCAGCCACGTCGGCATGTACATCGGCAACGGCATGATCGTCCACGCGGCCAACCCGGGCGCCGGCGTCAAGGTGTCCAGCGTCGACGAGATGCCCTACTCCGGGGCCGTTCGTCCTGGCTGACCAGGTGATCAGGTGACCCGCCGGGTCCTCCCGGGGGTCGTCCTCGTCGTCGCCCTGGCGACGGTTGGCTGTTCGCCCGACGAGTACGTCGCCCCGCCGCCGGCACAGGGCACCGAGGTCGCCGCTGCGGCGACCGCTGCGGACACGCTGGCCGCACTTCAGGATGCCGTCGCTGCCGGTGACGGTGCTGCTGCGTCCGATCTGGCGACCGCTGGCGCGCGGGCGCTCGTCGAGTCGGTCGCGACGAACGCGCACGCGATCGGCCTCACCGACGTCACGTTCCGCTACGTCACCGAGACCGGGCGCACGTCCGGAGCCGATGCCTGGGACGGGTTGGTCGCCCTGACCTGGCGGGTCGACGGCTTCGACGGGGCCTCCGCCCGTGCCGAGGTTCCCATGTCGTTCGCCGACGGGGGTCGCCGGATCGCCGCCATCGGTGACCAGACCGGTCGGCTTCCGGTGTGGCTCACCGGACCGGTGACCGTCGAACGGGTGCCGGGAGCCCTCGTGCTCGCCTCGGACGACCCGTCGGGCTCCCCGACCGGCCGGACGTCGTACGCCCGATGGGCCCGCAAGGCCGTGGCGGAGGCGCGCGCGGTCGTGGGTGGTCGGACCGGACTCGTGGTGGAGGTGCCTCGTGACGCGACCGCGCTGCACCGGGCCCTGGGAGCAGACCCGGGTTCCTACGGCTCCATCGCTGCTGTCACGGCACCGGTGGACGGGTCACGGGTCCCGGGGAGTCCGATCCACGTCTTCCTCAATCGCGCCGTCTACGACGACCTCGATGCAGTGGCCGCCCAGGTCGTGATGACCCACGAGGCGGTGCACGCCCTCACCGGGGCGGTGCTCGCCCGGAACGTGCCGCTCTGGCTGGTGGAGGGTTTCGCCGACTACGTCGCCTTGCGCGACGTGGGGTTGCCGTTGGCGAAGACGGCCGGTCAGATCCGGTCGCAGGTGCGCAAGAACGGTGTACCGAAGGCGCTGCCCGAGGACGCCGAGTTCAATCCGGCGGGGACTCATCTCGGCGCGGTGTACGAGGCGGCGTGGCAGGTCACGGTCACCCTCGCCCACCGCCGTGGCGAGCAGGCACTGGTCGACTTCTATCGCGCGATGCTGGGTGGCAAGAAGCTCGCGCCGGCGTTGCGTGCGGCTTTCGACTGGTCGGTCGCCGACCTCACCGCAGGATGGCAGGCGCAGCTGGCCATGTTGGCGGGCGTGCCACAGTAGGGCCGTGGATCCACGCCCTGCTGCCGATCGGGTGGCGCTCGGCACTGCCCTCCTCGGTGTTGCTGCCTTCGTGCTGATCGCGGCCAATCGAGTGCCCTGGGAGCCGGTCCCCGGGGGGATGCCCTCGCCCGTGGCTGCTTCCTCGGTGTTCTCTGCCGACGAGATCGCCCGTGCCGAGCACTTCGCCCAGTGGGGCCGGATCTGGAGCTGGTCCTCGCTGGCCGTGTCGCTCGCCGTGGCGGCCTGGTTCGGGTTCAGCCGGCGGGGGCGCCTGTGGGCCGACCGGATGCCGGGCTGGTGGTGGGTGCGCGTCCTGCTCGTCGTCGCGGCGCTGACCCTGGTCGCCCGGTTGGCGACCTTGCCGTTCGGGATCGCACTGCGTCGACTACGCCTCGACGAAGGTCTCGCTGCCGGCTCCTGGTCGGCGTGGGCACTGGATCTCGCGAAGGGTGAACTGGTCACCATCGTCTCGACCTCGATCGCGCTGATCGCACTGGTCGGTTGTGCGCGGCGCTGGCCGCGGATGTGGCCGGCGATCGGGGGAGTGCTCGCGGCGGCGCTGGTCGTCGCAGGGTCGTTCGTCTATCCGCTGGTCGTGGAGCCGCTCTTCAACCAGTTCGACCCGCTGCCCGACGGCGCACTGCGCACGGAGATCCTGGCGCTGGCCGACAGGGAAGGCGTCGACGTGGACGACGTGCTCGTCGCCGACGCATCACGTCGTACGACGACGCTCAACGCCTACGTGTCCGGGTTCGGGCACACGCGCCGGGTCGTTCTCTACGACACCCTCGTCGACGACACGCCCCGGGCCGAGACCTTGTCGGTGGTGGCGCACGAGCTCGCCCACGCGAAGTACGACGACGTCGTGACGGGAACGATGCTGGGCGCCGCTGGTGCGTTGGTGGGCGTCGGCCTGCTGGGGCTGCTGCTGCCGCGCCGACGCCTGAGCGGTGAAGTCGCAGACCCGCCGGACGTCGTACCGCGGGGGATCGCGATGAGTGCGGTCCCCACGGTCCTGGCGCTGGCAGCACTCGCAACGGTGCTCGCCGCGCCGGTGCAGAACGGCGTCAGTCGCAGGCTCGAGACCCGGGCAGACCAAACGGCGCTGGAGGTGACCAACGCCCCTCAGGCGTTCGTCGACCTCCAGCGCCGTCTGGCGCTGCGGTCCCATGCCGACCCCACACCCCCGGCATGGTCACAATGGTGGTTCGGTTCGCACCCGACCGTGCTGGAGCGACTCGCGCTCAGCGGGCCTCAGGAGCGGTGACCGGTCACCAGCGACTGTCGTTCGAGATTTCGAACAGGCCGAACACGCTGTCGCCGAAAAGGAGCACGGCAGTGATGATCACGCCGGCGATCAGGGCGATCAGGAGCGCGTACTCCACCGCCGTCGCGCCACGGTCGGACCGGCTAGCGGCAAGTGCGAACACGGGTTCCCCCCGGGGAATCGATGGGTCAAAAGCGGATCGGCCGCGCCACCGTGGTGACGCGGCCGATCACAGGCTTCGGTTTGCTCGATCAGCCGATGCTGCTGTTGACGTCGGTGAAGGCGTCCTTGAGGTTGTCACCCAGAATGGCGACGATGCCGACGATGACGGCGGCGATCAGGGCGACGAGCAGGCCGTACTCGACAGCGGTGGCGCCACGCTCGTCCATCTTCGCGATGCGGGCGTTGAGCAGGATGGTGAGGTACTGGACCATTGGGGTTCTCCCTTGAACTGTGGTGCTTCGGTGTCCCCGGGGAGTGTTCCCCGATGAGAGAACTCTGCCCGAGTTGACCGGGCCGCGGATCGGGAGTTCGTCTTGTCGCACCTAGTCACTTAGGACTACCGGTCGACGCGTTCCGGAAGCCCCTCAACGGGCCGACGGCTGGACCGTCGAGAGCAGTCCGATCCGCATCGCGGTGACCAGGGCCTGCGCGCGGTTGGAAGCGCCCAGCTTCTGGTAGATCCGGGCGATGTGCGACTTGGTGGTCGACTCGGACAGGTAGAGCTTCTGGCCGATGGCGGCGGCGTTGAGGCCTTCGGCGAGGAGGAGCAGTACGTCGTGCTCGCGCTCGGTCAGCGCGGTCGATTCAGCCGACTGGCGACGCATCATGGCGCCGACGAGGCCTGCGCACACGAAGGCCTTGGGGGACACCGCGGCGTGGCGGGCCGTCTTGATCACCTCGGTCGAGGGCGCGTCCTTGCCGACGAACCCTGACGCGCCGGCCTGCATCGCTGCGAAGATCTGCTCGTCGCCCGAGTGCATCGTGAGGACGATGAGCCCGACCGTGTCGCTCTCCTTGCGGATCGTGCGGACCACGTCGAGCCCGGTTCCGTCCTGCATCTGGAGATCGGTGATCACCACGTCGGGCTGGAACTGCCGCCACCGCTCGATGCCCTCAGCGACCGAGCCGGCGGTGGCCACGACATCGAGGTCCTCCTCGAGGTCGAGCACTGCCCCGAGCCCGTTGCGGATCAACTCGTGATCGTCGATCAGCAGGACCGTGATCTTGTCGCTCATCGCGTCTCCTCTGTGGTGGTCAGGGCCGGTACGGCGCCGACAGGATTCCGTGTGGTCTTCACCGACACCGAGACGGTGAGACCCCTGCTGGCATTGTCGCGTACCACGAGTTCCGCGCCGATCAGTCTTGCACGTTCGCGCATGATCTTGAGGCCGTGTGAGTCGCTGCGTGCGGTCTGGAGGCCGACGCCGTTGTCGGTGATGGTGATGATGGCGTCCGGGGCGTACACCTGGCACCGCACGTCGATCGCGGTGGCGCGCGCGTGCTTGACGGCGTTGTTGATGGCTTCCTGGGTGATCCGGAACAGTTCGGCCTCGACCTCGGGACGCAGCCGGGTCGGCTGTTCGTCGAGCCGGACCCTGATCGGGATGCCGGAGGACTCCGACAGGTGGCGGGCCACGCTGCTGATGGCTCCGCCCAGGCTTTCGTTCTCCCCGATGCTGGTGCGCAGGTTCATCACCGATTGCCGGACCTCGGCCACGACCTTGGTCACCCGCTCACGCAGCATCGCGAGGGCCTTGGCTTGTTGTTCATCGGCGGGCCGGGCCGCAAGCGCGTCGATGATGTAGCCGAGGGACGCAATGTCCTGCGCGACGCCGTCGTGCATCTCGCGCGCGAGCCGGTTCCGCTCGTCTGCCGTTGCTGCATCGCGGAACTGGGCGAACAACAGGGCGGCGTCCAGCTTGACGGCGTTGCCGGTGAGCTGGCTGGCCACGGCAGCGAGGGGGAGTGGTTCGGTGGTGTCCGATCCCGAGGGCCGCAGGCCGGCGACGATCGCCTGGTCGCTGACCCGGAAGGCGAAGCCCTGCCCGATCTCCACCGGGCCGGCCCTGTTCCCGGTGCTCTGGCGTACGTCGTTCGCCAGTGTTTCGCTGGCGACGGCATCGCCCGCTTCGAGCTCGACGGTCGAGGCGACGGGCGTCAGGGAATCCCCCCGGGCGACGTACAGGACCAGGCCACGGTTCGGGATCTGGTCGCTGACCTCGCTCAGGAGCTCGCCACCGAGCGCGCCGACGTCCAGCCCCGAGCTGAGGCTGCCGGCCAGGTCCAGGAGCTGCTTGAGGTGCTCCTGGGCGTCGCGATAGGGCGCGAGCGGGTCGGGGACCCGGTCCGAGGAGAAGGTCACTGCGGCGATCAGGCTCAGGCCCAGGCCGGCCATGATCCAGGTGAAGATGCCGACAGCTTGGTCGGAGGTGATCTTCTCCCACCACATCAGGCCGAGCGCGACCACGGCGATCAGCTCGACCAGGACGGTGCGCACCATCGTGCGCAGGCCAGCGACGGCGGTGGCGTACAGCGGCGGGACGACCAGTGCGGCGAGGACCGACGGCGCGTAGTTCATGCCGATGGCACCCACCACGCCGAGCGCGGCCGCCTCGGTCGAGGGGCTGAGCGAGAATCCGAGGTCCCGCCGGATCGACGTCACGCCCTGGTAGCCCCAGATGGCCGTGAGCGCCGCGAGCACCAGCAAGCCCTGCTCCTGGTGGAACCAGAGGATCGGTCCACCGATGGCGAGCAATGCAAAGAACCGCGACGCCCCGACGACCGCGTAGGCCTGGCTGCTGGGCATGTGCTCAGCCTAGGCCCAGCTACTGCGCATTGAAGCTGTCCATCGCCGAGAGGACGGGTGGACCCATGACGACGACGAACAGGCACGGCAGGATGAACAGGATCAGGGGGATCATGATCTTCACCGGGACCTGCTGTGCCTTCTCCTCGGCGTACTGCCGGCGCTTCGTACGAATCTCGGACGACTGCACGCGGAGCACCTGGCCGACGGGGATACCGAAGGCGTCTGCCTGCACCATGGCACCGACGAAGGTGTGCAGGTCCTCGACCTGGCTGCGGGTGCCCATTGCGCGCATCGCCTCCGAGCGCCCCATGCCCAGCTGCATCTCACGGAGCACCCGCGAGAACTCCTCGGAGATCGGGCCAGTGGTGTTGCGTGCGACCTGCTGGAGGGCGCCGTCGAACGCGAGACCGGCTTCAACGCTGATGGTCAGCAGGTCGACGGCATCAGCCAGGGTGCGCTTGATCTGGTCGGCACGCTTGGCCGCGGCCTGGTACAGGTAGAGGTCGGGTCCGAAGAAACCCAGCAGGAGGGCGGCGACAGCCGCGAGCAGCATCGTCGACACCGACAGGTTGAGAAGGGCGCAGTAGGCCAGTGCGCAGAGCGGCAGGACGACGGCGCAGATCACCTTGAGCGACACGACGCGGTCGACGGACCAGCCGCGGGGGTTCCCGGCGAAGTCGAGCTTGCGACGGATGCGTTCGGCCTTGTCGGCACCCGTGATCCGGCGCCCCAGGGTGAGCGCCCTGGCCTGCATCGGGTCCACGACGCGATCGGCAAAGGACCTGTCCGCCTCTGCAGCGAGCTCGTGGCCGGCCGTGCCGGACCTCTCGAGCGCCTGGAGGGCCCGCTCGAGGCCACGCGGCTGCTCCTTGGCGAAGGCAGCGGCAACGGCGGCGATGGCGCCGACGAACAGAAGGAAGGCAAGCAGTAGCAACATCAGGTTTCCACCTTCACCATGCGTGACATCCAGAAGGTCCCGATCGCCATCCAGACGACCCCGAAGCCCAGCAGTGCGTAGCCACGGACATCGGCGACGAGAGGATCAAGGAAGTCGCGGTTGGTCAGGAACAGATAAAGAGCGAAGACAGGCGGCAGCGCGCACAGGATCACGGCGGACATCCGGCCTTCCGCCGACAGCGCCTGCACGTGTCGGCGAAGGTACTGGCGTTCGCGCATGGTCGCCGCCACCGTGGTGAGGAGTTCGGCGAGGTTTCCGCCGACCTGGCGCTGGATCCGGATGGCCATCACGGCCCACGCGAAGTCCTTGCTCTGGAATCGCTCGGCGACGCCGTCGAAGGCGTCTTCAAGGGCCACGCCGATGCGGGCCTCGACCAGCACCCGCTTGAACTCGGAAGCGATCGGCTCGGAGCCTTCGCGGACCACTGTGTCGACGGCCTGGGCGAGGGACAGTCCTGCGCTCAGGGCGCCGGAAATCAGCTGCAGGACCTCGGGCAGCGCTTCATTGAACTTCTTGCGTCGCCGTCCCGCCTTGAATCGCAGGTAGACCGGCGGAAGGACGAACCCGAGGAGGACGAACAGGAGACCGATGATGATGTTGCCCTTGCCGAGCAGCAGCCCGACGACGCCGGAGGCGAGCACGACACCAACGTGGACGAGCAGCCATTCGGAAGGCTTGAACTCGCTGCCCGCGCCCGCGAGACGCAGGCTCAGCCGCTCATTGAGCGCGCTGTTGCGTTCCAGCACGCCGGCGGCGGCCGCCTTGGCCTGTTCGAGCACTGGCTCCCCGGCGGACTTCTCGTCCGACGGCTCGTCGCTGCGCGAGGTGAGGGTGCTGTAGGCAGTCACCCGGTCGGCAATGCTCATCGGTGCTGCAGGCGCAGGGACGAGGAGCATGGCTGCAGTCACGAGCCCGGCACCCATGACGGCAAGACCGACCCAGAGCAACCAGCCCGGTGCGTTCCAGCCACCCTCGTTGGGCAGGGTCGGGATCGCGTCCGGAAGGTCGGGCGTGCTGGCTGCCTCGATGGGAACCAGTCCCCGCGCCACCACCGGCTCGCCCGAGGTGGGGAGCGTGACGACGACGTTCGCGACATCGGCGTCGAAATTGGCGGGCAGGGGAGCGGTGACGAGCACCTGGTTCGCGATCGCCTGCGCCTGACTGGCGAACGCGTCGCCCAGCGCCGTTCCCGTGGAGGTGATGACGTCACCCTTGCCGGCGCGCGCAATGGTGCGCAGGGGGGCCAACTGCCGGTCGGCCAGGTCGAGGCCGATGATGTGGACGCTGGTCGCGTTGGTCTCGACAGCAGAGACAACGGCGTCGAGATCGGCCTTGCTCCCGGTGTCGGCACCGTCGGAGAGGACGAGCACGGTCCGCTGGCCGGATGTGCCCGCTGCGGTGACGGCGGCCATCAGGCCGTCGTACAGCAGCGTGTTCTGGCGCAGCGTCAGTCCGTCGATCACGGTCTCCGCGGCGCCACGGTCGGTCGTCGGCGCGAGGGCGACGTTCACCTCGGAGTCGAAGGTGACGATGCCGACCTCGACGTCTGGTGGCACGGTCTCCAGATAGGTCGTCGCCGCCTGCTTGGCCGCCTCGAAACGACCGGCCTCACGCATCGAGCGACTGGTGTCGATGGCGAGCACGGTGGTCCGCTTGATCACCGAACCGCTGCTCGTGGCCGACGCCGTCGCGTCCAGGTCCGTTCCCTCGAGTGTGGCGCTGACGCCGTCGAGGTCGGTCTGGACTCCGGCCGGTACGTCGACCAGGATCCGGAGGCCGTCGGCTGTGGACTCGACGTGGGCGATCGAGCCGTCCTCCGCCGACGCCGGGCTCGCAGGGAGCAGCAGCGCGGCGACCACGACGACGAGCAGCGCCGCGAGGCGGTGGAGTGCCCGACGCCCCGGCATCAGATTCGTTCCGTTCGGAAGATCGTCGGATCGACGGCGACGTTGGCGTAGGCGAGCTTCTCGAGGAACTTCGGTCGAAGTCCGGTCGTGCGCAGACGACCGAGGATCCGGCCGTTCTCGTCGAAACCGGCCGAGTTGTCGAAGACGAAGATGTCCTGGAGGGTGATGATGTCGCCCTCCATCCGCTCGACCTCGGTGATGTGGGTGATGCGACGCGAGCCGTCCTTGAACCGGGTCTGGTGCACGATCAGGTCGACAGCGGAGGACACCTGCTCGCGAATGGCCCGGATCGGCAGGTCCATGCCCGCCATCAGCACCATCGTCTCCATGCGGGCCAGCGTGTCGCGCGGGCCGTTGGAGTGCAGGGTGCAGATCGAGCCGTCGTGGCCTGTGTTCATGGCCTGGAGCATGTCGAGCGCCGAGGCGTCACGGACCTCACCGACGACGATGCGGTCGGGGCGCATGCGCAGACAGTTGCGGACGAGGTCACGGATGGTCACGGCACCCTTGCCCTCGATGTTCGCGGGACGCGACTCGAGGCGGACGACATGGTCCTGCTTGAGCTGGAGCTCGGCAGCGTCCTCGATCGTGACGATGCGCTCGTCGGTCGGGATGAAGGACGACAGCACGTTGAGCGTCGTGGTCTTTCCGGCACCCGTACCGCCCGACACGATGACGTTCAGGCGCCCTCGCACGCAGGCGTCGAGGAAGTCCGCGGTCTGCGGGGTGAGCGAGCCGAAGTTGATCAGGTCCTGCACCGTCAACGGATCCGTGGAGAACTTCCGGATCGTGAGGGCGGAGCCGTCGATCGCCAGCGGCGGGACGACAGCGTTGACACGGCTGCCGTCAGGCAGACGGGCATCCACCATCGGCGAGGACTCGTCGACTCGTCGGCCGATGCGCGACACGATCTTGTCGATCGTGCGGCGCAGGTGCGCCTCGTCGGCGAAGTGGGCATCCGACTTCGTGAGCCGGCCATTCTTCTCGAGCCACACGCTGTCGTAGCCGTTGACCATGACCTCGGAGACCTCGGGGTCGCGCAGGTGCGGGTCGATCGGTCCGTAGCCGAGGATGTCGTCGGTGATCTCCTGGGTGACCCGGCTGCGGTCGCCCGCGCTGAGCGGTCGGTCCTGTGCGCCCAGCACCTCGGACAGCACGGAGCGCACCTTCTGGTCCAGCTCGTCCTGGTCCATCTCGGCGTCGTACAGGTGCGGGCCGAGCTGCTTGAGCAGCTCGGCGTGCACGCTGCTCTTCAGCTCCTCGATGCGGTCGGCTTCCTGTGCCGCCATGGTCCGGCGTGCGCCGGGGCGCCCTTCGGTGGCGGCGACGGCGGTGCGCGAGGACAGCGGGCCGGGTGTCTTCGCCTTGGACTCCACTTCGGCCGCCGCGGTGGGGACGGGGGCGTCGGGGGTACCGGCTCCCTCGACCGCGAGGTCGTCCTCGGTGGAAGGTGCTGCGTGCTTGCCCTGGGCGGCGGCTGCTGCTTCCTGGCGTGCCGCGGCGAGGCGATCGGAGAGGCTGGACATCAATTCCTCCCGCGGCGGAAGAGTCCGCGCGACCGCGTGTGATCGGTCTGGTCGGTGGTTCTGGACTGGGGTACCGGGACCGGCTGACCGGTCACGGAGGCGGCAAGCCGGGTGTAGGCGATGCTGGCTGCGTGGCCCGGCTTGTGCGTGATGATCGGCGTGCCGGCGTTGGTGGCCGCCGCGATGTCGACCGCCGTGGCGACCTGCGCCGAGACGGGCATCGACAGGATGCTCTCCACCTTCTCGACACTGATCCCGACCTCGTCATCGGCACGGTTGAGCAGCAGGTGCCGGTGTCCTCGGGCGATGTTGAGCATGTCCATCGTCTCGAGTGCGACCTTGACGTTCTTCAGGGTCGGTACATCGAGCGTTGCGATGATGACGCACTCGTCGGTCTCGTCGAGGGCGGTGAGGGTCGCGTCGTCGAACGACGGCGAGGTGTCGACCACGATGTAGTCGAAGCCGTCGCGCAGGGTGCGCAGGATCCGTGAGATCAGCAGCGGGGTGATCCGCTCGCGGACGTCGGGATGGGCCGGCGCAGCCAGCACGACCAGTGAGTCCTGTGCGCGCGTCAACAGGCCTTCGATCATGCCGAGGTCGATCGAGTCCTCGGCGCCGACGGCCTGCTCGATCGAGTGCGTCGGGAACAGCTGCATGGTGATCGCGACGTCGCCGAACGCGAGGTCCAGGTCGACGAGGCACACCTTGCGGGCGCCGCCATCGGTCAGCGCGAGCGCCAGGTTCACCGATGAGGTCGTCTTGCCCACGCCGCCCTTGGGGGAGAAGACGGTGACGATCCGCCCCAGCTGGCGTGCCCCACCGGGGCCGCGCAGTGCCTGGTGCAGCTGGTGGGCGCGCTCGATGGCTCCGGTGAGCGACTTCTGGTCGGCTGCAACGACGACGTCGCGGACCCCGGCGTGCATGGCACGCGTGAGGACATCCGTGTCGTACTGGTCGCGGACGAGGACGACGCTCACGGTCGGGCGCTTGATCCGCAGGTCCTCGGCCGTGGCGAGTGCGACGGCGAAGTCCACGGACGGTCCGAACGCGACGACGTACTCGTCGGCGTGCTGGTCGAGCCAGGCGAGCCCGCGTTCGCTCGTCCCGACGGCCTGCGAGCCCGGCGGCATGCCACCGAGGAGCTGGTCGACGAGCGAGGAATCCTGTTCTACGAGAACCGGCATGAGGACCTCACCGAGCGTCGCGGATGGTGGCGCAAGGACCGGTCTTGTCGACCTTGACGTCACTTGCCGAGTTCAGCAGGGCGACGGACAGCACGCCGCGCTTCTTGCCGTCCTCGATCTGCTCGAACTGCTCCTGCGTGACCGCAAGGTGCAGCGCGGGCGATGCTCCGACCACAGGCGCTTCCTCGCCCTCGGGTACGACGGTGGTCGTCGCGCCGACGGAGATGACCGAGACACGGTCGATGAGGAGACAGGTCGGGGTGCTGGCGTCCGTGGTCAGGAAGACCGCGAGCTGCGAGCCCGGCAGGATGAACGAGCCCACCGGAAGGTCGAAGGACTGCGGCTTGGCGATCATGCCGGCCGGCAGTGGCAGCGTGGCGACGTCGATCGTGTCGCCCACCCCGCCGAACTTCGTCGACAGCAGTTGCTCGCCGGCGTACAGCGTGGTGAGTGCGACCTTGTCGTCCAGGCTGGTCAGCTCGCTCTGGCGAAGGGCACTCTCGAGGACCGAACCCTTCGGGACATCGGTCTCGCTGAGCTTGCCGGAGTCGAGCGCCGACTTGATGCTCTCACCCGGCAGGACGGTCTTTCCGGCAGCGACGGTGACGACCTTGGTCGTCTCGTACTTCTCGGCCGCCCTCGACTCTGCGCCGCGCGCAAAGATGAAGACGAGTCCGACACCGAGGGCTGCAATCACTGCAGCAACAACAAGCATCAACCTGCGACGGTCCACTTCAGAGCCCTCCCGCTCCCCATGCGTTGTCCGGGGCGATCCCTCCCAGGACCCCGGCAACAACTCACTCCGAAAGAAAATGTCAGTACGCCCGCCCTCCCCGGCTGTGGCGCATCGCGAGGTTAGCGAAAGACGCGGTATGGAGGTGACGAAAGTCGCAAAATCGCCACCATTCGATACCGGACCGAGACCAGACCCGGGACCGCCTGGTCAGATCGGATGGTTGAACTCTGACCGATCGGTGGTCGTCAGGCGTACAGGGCGGCGATCTCGTCCCGGCTCTCGCGCATCACGACGTTGCGCTTGAGCTTCAGGCTCGGGGTGACCTGGCCGGCTTCCTCGGTCCAGTCGTACGGGAGGATCGTGAACTTGCGGATCGACTCCGCCTTGGAGACGGCCTTGTTCGCCTCGTCGACCGCTGTCTGGATCGCCGCGCGCAGGTCCTCGTCCTCGACCAGGTCCGCGATCGTGCCCGACTTGCCGTGCTGGTCTGCCCATGCGGGGAAGGCCTCTTCGTCGATCGTCACGAGCGCCCCGATGAACGGCTGTCCGTCGCCGACCACCAGGCACTGGCTCACCAGGGCGGCCGAGCGGACCCGGTCCTCGAGGACGGCAGGGGCGACGTTCTTGCCGCCCGCGGTCACCAGGATCTCCTTCTTGCGACCGGTGATCCGGACGAAGCCCTCGTCATCGACCTCGCCGACGTCCCCGGTGCGGAACCACCCGTCGGCATCCAGCGCCTCGGCCGTGGCCGCATCGTTGTTCCAGTAGCCGGCGAACACCTGGCCACCGCGGAAGAGCAGCTCGCCGTCGTCGGCGATCCGGACGGCGACACCCGGCAGGGGACGTCCGACCGTGCCCACCTTCTGGGCGTCGGGCAGGTTCACGGTGAGGGCGGCCGTGGTCTCGGTGAGCCCGTAGCCCTCGAGGACCGTGACGCCGACACCCCGGTAGAAGTGCCCGAGGCGGTCACCCAGCGGTGCGCCGCCCGACACGGCGAACTCGCAGTGGCCACCGAGGGCTGCGCGGAGGCGTCCGTAGACGAGCCGGGAGAAGAGGGCGTGCTGGGCGCGGATCCGGACGGGGATGCGGCCGTTGTCCTGCGCGCGGGAGTAGGCGATCGCCGTTTCGGCGGCGCGGTCGAAGATCTTGCCCTTGCCGTCGGCCGTGGCGTTCTGGGACGCGGTGTTGAACACCTTCTCGAAGACCCGAGGGACGGCGAGGATGAACGTCGGCTGGAACGTCGCGAGCTGGGGGAGCAGGGTCTTGATGTCGGACGTGTGGCCGAGTCGGGTGCGGGACTTGATGCAGCCGACCTGGATGATCCGCGCGAAGACGTGCGCGAGCGGCAGGAAGAGCAGGGTCGAGGCGTCCTCGGAGTCGAAGAGCCGGTCGAGCTCGGCCACGGCCGTGGTCAGCTCGGTCTGGAAGTTCCCGTGGGTCAGCATGCAACCCTTCGGGCGGCCGGTGGTTCCCGACGTGTAGATGAGGGTGGCCAGGTCGCCCGGGCCGGCCGTCGTACGGCGGGCTTCGAGCTCCTTGTCGCTCACGCCGGAGCCGAGACCGGTCAGCTCGGCGACGGCGTCGCCGTCGATGGTCCAGAGGTACTCGAGCTCCGGCAGGTCGGGGCGCGAGGGCCGCACCCGGTCCGCGTGCCCGCGGTCCTCCACGACGATCGCCCGGGCACCCGAGTCGGAGAGGATCCAGCGGATCTGTTCCTCCGACGAGCTCTCGTAGATCGGCACCGTGGCAGCGCCGGCGAACCAGATCGCGTAGTCGAACAGCGTCCATTCGTAGCGTGTGCGCGAGATCACGGCGACCCGGTCGCCGGCCTCCACGCCGGCCGCCATCAGGCCCTTCGCGACTGCCGAGACGTCGGCGAGGAACTGGGCACACGAGACGTCGTACCACCCGCCGGCGTCGTCCGAACGGCTGAATTGTGCCTCGTCAGGAGCCTGTTCGGCGTTCCTGACGACATCGTCGGTCAGGTTCCCGGACGTCGGGATCGTGATCGTCTGCGGGGTGGAGTACTCGCGCACCGTTCCTCCTGCTGTGGGGCCGCACGAAGGGTACTCCGCCGTCCGGCCCCTGCCATCCCCAGGGACGAAGTCCGGTAGCCTGCCGCCATGGCCGAACAGACGTCTTCGTCGATCGTTGTCGACGCCCCCGCAGCGGATGTGATGGCCGTCATCGCGGACTTCCCGGCGTATCCCGCGTGGGCCAAGGGTGTCACCGTCGCGGACGTCACGGCATCCTTCGACGCTGACGACGATGCGCAGCGTGGCCGGGCTCGTGAGGTGTTCTTCGCGCTGGACGTGTCGCCGATCAAGGACGAGTACACGCTTGCCTATGAGTGGGACGGCGACAACCAGGTCACCTGGTCGCTGGTCGAGGGCAAGATGCTCAAGGCGCTCGAGGGCGCGTACGTGCTGCGTGAGACTGCGCCGAACACGACGCAGGTGACCTACCGACTGTCCCTGGACGTGTCGATCCCCCTGATCGGGATGCTCAAGCGCAAGGGCGAGAAGATCCTGATCGACACCGCGCTCAAGGGCCTGAAGAAGCGCGTCGAGTCCGGCGCCTGAGGCGCCGCGGATGCAGGACCAGTCCGTGCGGATCATTCTGTTCACCGGCAAGGGTGGCGTCGGCAAGTCGACCGTCTCCGCTGGTACGGCTGCGCTCGCAGCCGCCCGCGGACTGCGCACCCTGGTGATCTCGACCGACGCGGCGCACTCCCTGGCGGACGCCTACGGCGCGCCCGGTGACGCCCGCCCGTCCGAGCCGACCGAGGTGGCACCGAACCTGTTCCTCCAGCAGGTCGACGCCCAGCTGCGGTTCGAGCAGTCCTGGGCCGACATCCAGCGATACCTGTTGACCGTGCTCGACGCGGTCGGCATGGATCCGGTGGCGGCCGAGGAGATGACGGTCATTCCGGGCGCCGAGGAGGTGCTGGCGCTGCTCGAGCTGCGCCAGCACGCGCGCTCCGGCACGTGGGACGTCATCGTCGTCGACTGCGCCCCGACGGCCGAGACGCTGCGACTGCTTGCTCTCCCCGAGGCCCTCGGCTGGTACCTCGAGCGGCTTCTCCCGATCCAGCGCCGCCTGGTCAAGGCTCTGCGCCCGATCCTGAACCGTGCGGCCGGTGTGCCCATGCCGGGCGATGACGTCTTCGATGCGATCACCCGGCTCCACGCCGAGCTCGACGACGCGCAGGCCCTGCTGTCGGGCCCCGACGCCAGCGTCCGGCTGGTCCTGACCCCCGAGAAGATGGTGCTGGCCGAGGCCCGACGGGCGTTCACCAGCCTGTGCCTGTTCGGTTACCGGGTGGACGGCGTGGTCGCGAACCGGGTGTTTCCCGCCGACGCGGCCGACGAGTGGCGCGCCGGATGGGTGGCTGCACAGCAGGGCGTGCTCACCGAGGTTGCCGAGTCCTTCACCGGCCTGCCGATCTTCACGTCCGAGTACCAGCCGGCGGAGCCGGTCGGGGTCGAGGCGGTCGCTGCCCTCGCCGCAGCGTTGTACGACGGCGCCGACCCACTTGCCCCGCCGATCGGGGAAGGCCCGTTCCGGGTGTCCCGACCCGACGAAGGCGGGGCCGTGGTCCACTTGTCCCTGCCGTTCGTCACCCGCTCGGAGGTGGACCTTGCCCGCAACGGAGACGAGCTCGTCATGACGGTCGGTTCCTATCGCCGGTTGCTGACCCTGCCCGCCGGGCTTGCCCGGCTGCGGGTCGCCGGTGCGCGCGTGGTCGACGGCGAACTACGAGTCCGGTTCGCCGAGCCGACACCGGCGGCGGCATCTGCCGGCACAGGCGAGGAGCGCCGATGACCGACGAGAAGGAACCCGAGATCGGCAGCGTCGGCGAGGAGGCGATGAAGCTCTTCGGTGCCCTGGCCGATGCCGCGCGCCAGCAGGCGGGCGAAGCGGCCGGAAGCGCCGGCGGATTCGCAGCGCAGGCAGCCGCGATGGCCCACGAGGTCAGCGAGCACATCGCGACGGGCGAGGCGGAGTGCCGCTACTGCCCGGTCTGTCGTGTCGTGCACGCCGTGCGCCAGACCTCCCCGGAGGTCAAGACGCACCTGATGGTCGCGGCGTCGTCGTTGCTGCAGGCCGCTGCCGGACTCATGGAGACCCTCCCGCCGCCGCCTGGCGCGGACAGTGGGCATCCGCGGACTGCCGAGGTCGAGCACATCGACCTCGACGACGGAGACGAGACGACGTGACGACGATCCAGACCGGTGGCCTGACGTGCGGCATCGACATCGGCGGCACCAAGATCGCGGGCGCCGTGGTCGACGCCGAGGGCAGGGTGATCGCGGAGTCACGGGTGGAGTCGCCCGCCACGGACCCCGAGGCCATGGAGGCTGCTGCGGCAGGACTCGTCGCTGAACTGGTGGCGGAGCATCCGGTGACGGCCATCGGCGTGGGGGCCGCCGGTTACATCGCTTCCGACCGGTCGACGGTGCTCTTCGCGCCGAACATTGCGTGGCGCAACGAGCCCCTGGGCGTCGATCTGGCCCGGCTCACCGGACTGCCGGTCGTCGTCGAGAACGACGCCAACGCTGCGGCGTGGGGCGAGTTCCGGCACGGCGCCGGACGCGACGTCGACGACCAGTTGATGGTCACCGTCGGTACGGGTGTCGGCGGCGGAATCGTCACGGGTGGCCAACTGCTGCGCGGCGCCTTCGGCGTTGCGGCCGAGATCGGCCACCTGTGTGTCGTCCCGGACGGACGACTGTGCGGCTGCGGCAATCGAGGCTGTCTCGAGCAGTACGGCAGCGGCTCGGCGCTGGTGCGGGCGACGCGGGAGGCAGTCGCCGGGAGCTCGCTGCTCGCACAGGGCCTCCTGGACCGCGCAGGGGGCGACCCGTCCGCGATCACCGGTCCGATGATCACCCAGGCTGCCCAGGACGGTGACCGCTTCGCCATCGAACAGCTGGAGGAGCTCGGTGCGTGGCTCGGCCACGGCATCGCTTCCCTGGTGACTGTTCTGGATCCCGCGGTGATCGTCGTCGGCGGTGGCGTCAGCCTGGCCGGTGACCTCCTGCTGGACCCGTTGCGGGCGACCTTCGACCGCGAGCTGGCAGGGCGTGGATTCCGTCCGCGCGCCGAGGTGCGACCGGCAGCGCTCGGCAACCGCGCCGGCGTCATCGGTGCGTCCGACCTCGCGCGCATCTGAGGTAGCGCTGATGGCCGGGGACACGTGGGTCGGTGTCGACGTCGGTGGCACCAAGGTGCTGGCGGTGCGGGTGTCGGCCGACGGTGCGGTCGAGGCGATGGCGACCCGCCCGATGCCGGGCCGGAACGCCTCCGAGTCGGCCGTCGAGGACGCCGTCGAGCTCGCCGCCCGCGACGTGTACGACGACCGGGCGCCGGTCGCGCTCGGGGTCTCCGCCGCGGGGCTGGTCGACGCCGCCGGGGAGCGCTACCTGTTCGGCGCCCACCTGCCCTGGCGCAGTGCTCCCGTGCGGGAGCGGCTCGCGTCGCGGACCGGCCTTGTCGTCGTACTCGAGAACGACGCGAACTGTGCGGCCCACGCCGAGCTGGTCGTGGGGGCGGGGCAGGGTGTCGACTCGATGCTGATGATCACCATCGGCACCGGTATCGGCGGCGCGCTCGTCCTCGGCGGACGTGTGGTCCGCGGAGCCAACGGGCTGGCCGGAGAGTTCGGCCACATGCAGGTCGTGCCGGACGGCCTGGCGTGCGAGTGCGGGCTGCGCGGGTGCTGGGAGCAGTACTGCAGCGGGCGGGCCCTCGAGCGCGTCACGCGCGTGGCACTGGGCCGCCACCTCGACGGTCCCGAGGTCGCCGCCATGGCGTTCGCCGGTGACGAGGTCGCCCGGCAGGCCTTCGCGTCGATCGGCACCTGGCTGGGTGTGGGTGTCGCAGGACTGGTGTCCGCCTTCGATCCCCAGCTCGTCGTGGTCGGCGGCGGCGTCTCCGCGGTGGGGGACCTCCTGCTCGCTCCTGCGCGTGCCGCACTCGCCGACTCGTTGCAGGGAACCGCCTACCGTCCGGTTCCGCCGCTGGTCGCGGCGCAGAGCGGGCCCGAAGCCGGAGCCGTCGGCGCCGCGCTCCTGGCGCGCGACAGGGGAAGCCGCCGATGACGACGACGCGAACAGCCTGGCTGTGGTGGGCCACCACCCGACTGGTGCTGCTGATGGCCATGGTCACGGTCGAGACGGGTGTTGGCTTCGATCTGAACCATTACCGCGAGAGCCTCGCCGATCTCGGTGCAGACGGCGTGGCCGGGACACTGCGCGAGTACCCCGTGCCGGCACTCCTCGTCCTCGCGGTGCCCTACGCGTTGCTGGCCTTGATCGACGCCACCAGCTACTACTCGCTCGTCGTGATCCTGTTGGCCGTCGCGCTCGACGGGGCGTTCTTGCGCGTCCTCCTCGCGCGCAGGATCGTTGCGACACAAGGGCAGATGGGCGGACTTCCCCTGCCGTCAGCCGTCTGGCTGGCCGCCGTACCGGCCATCGGGTCGCTGACGTACGCGCGCTTCGACCTCCTGCCAGGTGTCCTGATCGCGCTGGCCCTGCTCGCGCTGGTTGATGCGCCGCGCCGGGCAGCCGTGTTCGGTGCCTTGGCGACGGGCGTGAAGTACTGGCCCGCACTGGTGCTGCCGACACTTGCCGCGACGCTGTCGAGCCGGGTTCGGGTGCTCGTGAGCGGTGCGGTGGCCGGTGCGTTCCTGCTGGGAGTCAGCTTGTTGCTCGGTGGCTGGGACCGGGTCGTGTCGCCTCTGGACTACCAGGGCGACCGTGGCCTGCAGATCGAGTCCGTCGCGGCCACTCCGGCGATGGTGCGCTGGGCCATCGACCCTGCGGCTTACGACGTCTCCTTCGCCAGAGCGCTGGCCTGGGAGATCGACGGACCCGGTGTCCCCGTCCTGATCACGGTTTCGACGATCGCGACGGCGGCGCTCTTGCTGGGCATGGTCGCGCTGTGGGCGCTCGGTTGGCGCTGCCTGAAGGATTTTCAGCACAGTCTGCCCGCGACGATCTGGCTGACCCTCGCGGCGGTGTCAGCGTTCCTCGTCAGCGGGAAGGTGTTGAGCCCGCAGTACCTCATCTGGCTGCTGCCGGCGTCGTGCGCCGGGCTGGCGCTGCTCGAGGACGCGGACGAGCTGCGGCGCCTGAAGCGCTGGACGGCCGCGCTACTGGTGACGGCAGTGGCCACGCACGTGATCTTCCCGCACGGCTATCTCGAGCTGGTCGAGCACACTTCGTGGAGCGGGGCAGTAGTGGCTCTGCTGGTGCTGCGCAACGTCCTGCTCGTCGGTCTGTGCGGCTACGCGTTCGCGTCCGCGACCAGGCTCGTCACACGACCGCGCCGTCGTCCCACGGATCACGCGGCGACCGCGGAAGCGTGAAGACGAGGTAGCAGAAGCCGAGGACGAAGCCGCCGACGAGGATCCAGCCGAGGACCTGCGGCATGCCGAGTCCCAGCACGAGGAAGACCAGCAGCACGGTCGGTGACCCGAAGACACCGAGCCAGGCCAGGAACCGGTCGGGCGGGGGCATCGGCACCGGCGGCGGGCTGTCGGGGACGAAGCGGTCGATCTCGTCGAGGGCGTCGTCGTCGAACAGGCTCGAACGCACCGGGTCCTCGTCGCGGAGGTCGGGATCGAGCGGGGTTTCGACGCGACCCTCATCGGCGCGGTCGTCGACAGCGTCGAGCTCGGCGCGTTCGCCGTAGTTCTCGACGATCTTCTGCCACGCGGAGTCCTGCTCCTCGGGGTTCTCCCGTTTCACGACTTCAGCCTACGCTGCGGGCGCTGACGCAGGTCGGTTCAGTCCGTGCAGAACGGGTGGTCGCCCACGGGGATGGCGTGGAAATGGGTGTACTTCCGTTCCCACCACGTCAGGGGATCGAGGGGGCGTTGGTCCGGTTCGGGGCCGAAGGTCACCCGTTCGCCGTGCAGGACGCCGGTGACGACCAGGTCGGCGTCGTCCATCGCCCGGGACCGCAAGGCCAGGAGCGGTACGGCGACGTCAGATCGGGCTGCGCGTTCGATCTCGCGATCGTTCGACGACTCGATGTACACGAGATCCTCCTGCCAGTCGGTCAGGTGGACCGAGGGCAGGAAGAGGTGATTGGCCTCCGTGCCTTCGGTTCGCAGGCTCGAGAACATCGTGAACGAGGCCGTGGTCCGCAACCCGAGGTAGGGATTCATCGCCCAGAACAGCGTCAGCACGATCATGGGGACGTGGATCCAGGTGATGCCCGCGAGGCGTGCCGGCGGCGCAGCCTGTCGCCAGGACCACACCGCCGCGATCACGATCGCGGCCAGCACCACCTTGCTGATCACGTTGGTCGCCGCCGAGGCCGCTGCGACGCTCGCGTAGCCGGCGAAGCCGATCACCGCGAGACCGAGGAGCGCCGCGAGGTGGGGGAACCGTCGAACGTCTCGCACCACCGCCGACTTCCCGGTGAGGCGCTGGAGTCGGTCAAGGAGGTGTTCGGCATCGGGTGCACTGAGGAACAGGAAGAACAGGGCGATGAGCGTCGCGCTGAAGTCCTGGACGCCGATGGCCGGACTGAGCGTGATCAGGCAGTGGAAGACCATGCCGACACGGACACCGTGACGTCGCGTCGCGGGGATCAGCAGCAGGATCGGGATCAGGCTCTCGGCCGTGATGGTGATCAGCATCCACGCCGGATCGAGCGGCAGGTCCCGGGTCACGCCGAACGATGCCCGGGACGCGATAGCGGAAGCGCAGCTGGTCACCGGGTCGAGGAAGGTGGTGTTGTACTTCGCCAGCGCCGCGGCCGAATAGGCGATCAGCAGGACGATCCGGATGCCCGGGACCGCGCGGCGCAGCGCGTCGAACGTGACCTCGCGGCGCAGCGCAAAGCAGGCGAGGATCGTCAGGCCGACGAAGCCGTCGAGCATCCAGTGGTTGGGGGAGTACGGCATCTCGGCGACCATGTCGGCGAGCTGCGCGACCAGCAGGACCCCGAAGAGGCGCAGGTCGTTCGGACGGATCAGTACGGCGAAGGCCAGTGCCGCGACCGCGATGCCCCACACGGTGTCCAGTCGGTGGCGATCGGCCATGCAGACGTGCAGCAGCAGCGCGAGGGCCCACAACCGTACGAAGGCCAGCAGCATCCGGTCGGAAGCGGTGCCGGTGCCGGTCGCAGTGGGTTCGGTGGCGGGTACGGTCACCCGGCCACCCGGGCGATGAAGGCCGCCGACTGCTCGAAGATCGTCGGGGCGTCGTTGTCGATCGTCGCGACGTGGTAGCTCTCCGGGAGCGGGACCCGGGTGACGTCGACCGACGAGATCTGCTTGCGGATGATCTTCTCGGAGGACTCATCGACGACGTGGTCGGCATCGGCCCGGAAGTAGATGACGGGAACCGTGATCTTCGGCAGTGCCTTGATGATGCCGGGCCACGCCTGCATCATCGAGTGGGCTGCCTTGAGGGGCGTCCGGTCGTAGCCGAGCTCGTCGGTGTCGGGCTTCTTGATGTCGTTCCCGATCGCGGGGAACGAACCGACGAGGTGCTTGAGGACCGGCAGCAGCTTCACGTCGAGCCGCTTCGTCGACACCGCCGGGTTGACCAGCATGACGCCCGCGATCTCGCTGTTGCGTGCGGCCGCCAGCTGCAGGACCTGGGCCCCACCCATCGACAGCCCGCCGATGACGACGGCGTCGTGGTCGGCCCGGAGCGCGTCGAAGGTGGAGGTGATCTCCGCGTGCCAGTCCGCCCAGGTGCGCTGGTTGAGGTCCTGCCAGGTGGTGCCGTGCCCGGGCAGGCGGGGTACGACGACGCCGTACCCGCGGTCGCCGAGGTACTCGCCCCACGGCCGCATCGAGGCCGGCGACCCCGTGAATCCGTGGCTCAGGAGGACACCGATGCGCCGGCCTCCGGTCAGCTCCGGTCGGGCGGCGATCGTCAGTGGCGCGGTGAGGGACGCGGGGCTCGGCGGCATGCCGCGATTGTGCCGTACGAACGCAGGCACGCGCGGGTGTCCGTGGAAGGCTGTGGAGGCACTAGGCTTCGTCGCAGGGAAGTCCAAGCGGAAGGTCGGTCGGTTGTTCTACTGGTTCCTCAAGTTCATCGCGCTCGGGCCGCTGTTGAAGTTGATCTTCCGGCCGCGTGCCGAAGGTCTGGAGAACGTCCCGCCGAGCGGTCCGGCGATCCTCGCCAGCAACCACCTGTCGTACGCCGACTGGCTGTTCATGCCGCTGGTCATCCCGCGGATGGTGCGCTTCGTCGCGAAGGCGGAGTACTTCACCTCGCCCGGCATCAAGGGCTGGCTGCAGAAGAACTTCTTCAGCGGCACGGGCAACATCCCGATCGACCGCACCAGCGGCGACGCCGCGTCCGGTGCCCTGGTCTCCGCGAAGCGGGTGCTGGCCGAGAACGAGCTCTTCGGCATCTATCCCGAAGGCACGCGCTCCCACGACGGCCGGCTCTACCGCGGCAAGACCGGTATCGCCCGCCTCACCCTGGAGACCGGTGTCCCGGTGATCCCGGTCGCTGTCGTCGGCACCGACGTGGTGGCGCCCCCGGGCAAGAAGTTCGGCCGGATCACCCGTCCGACCGTTCGCTTCGGCAAGCCGATGGACTTCTCGCGCTACGCCGGCCTCGAGAACGACCGCTTCATCCTGCGCTCGATCACCGACGAGATCATGTACGAGATCATGCGGCTCTCTGGCCAGGAGTACGTCGACATGTACGCCGGCCGCGCCAAGGAGGAGTCCAGGAAGGCCGAGCGCGCCGAGCGCGGCGAGCGCGGCGACGGCGACGAGCGGAAGATCGCGTCCTGACCGACTCCGTCGTGACCAGTGGTACGACGACCCGGGCTGCGGTCGCCGTCGAGAACCGGATGTTCCGGGCGCTCGCGGTGCTGCGGGTGGTCGTCCTGGTCTACGCGGTGACGCTCAACGCCTACCGCAGCAACTTCGAGCATCCCGCCCTCGGCTGGGCCTGTCTCGGGGTCATGGCGGCCGGCACCGTCGCGGCGATCGTCGTCTATGCGGCCCCGGAGCGCCGGGTCCCGGCGGTCCTGGTGGCCGACCTCGCACTGGCGGTTGCCCTGTTGCTCGCCACCCCGGTGGTGAAGGGGGAGTGGTTCCACGCGACCATCCCCGGCTACTGGATCGTCGGTGCGTTGTTGGCGTGGGCGGTTCGCTACGGCTGGCGCGGCGGCACGGTCGCCGCGGTGTTGCTCGGTGCGATCGACCTGCTCAGCCGCGCCGAGGTCCGCCAGCAGGACTGGGGAAACGTCTTCCTGATCCTGCTCGGCGGCTCGATGGTCGGCTTCGTGTGCGAGTCGCTCACGGCGATGGCTGCGGATCGTGACCGCGCTCAGAGCGAGGCCGCCGCAGCCGCCGAACGGGCACGCCTGGCCCGGGTGGTCCATGACGGAGTGCTTCAGGTCCTCGCGCTCGTCCAGCGACGCGGCGGCGAGCTCGGCGGAGAGGCGGCCGAGCTGGGCAGGCTGGCGGGAGCGCAGGAACAGGCGCTGCGCACGCTGATCCGGTCCCAGGACGCGGTCACCTCCGCCCGCACCACAGGGACGAGCGCCGACCTGGCTGCCGCGCTCGGGCGCCTCGGGGCCCGGCCGCACACCGAGGTGGCGCTGCCTGCGGGCGCGATCGAACTGCCGGCGCACGCGGTCGCCGAGATCACCGCTGCCGCGCAGGCCTGCCTCGACAACGTGAGCCGGCACGTCGGTGAGGACGCCCCGGCCTGGATCCTGCTCGAGGACCTCGGCGACCGGGTCGAGGTCACGATCCGCGACGAAGGCCCGGGCATTGCGGCTGGACGCCTCGAGGACGCCGAGCAGCAGGGCCGCCTCGGGGTGCTCGAATCGATCCGGGGCCGGATCAACGACCTGGGCGGGGAAGCCACCCTGGACACCGGGTCCTACGGGACGGAGTGGACCTTCGTGGTCCCTCGCGTCACCCCCTCACGAGGAGACCGATGACGATCCACAGCACGCACCCGTTCGCGGACGCCGATCCTGATCCGGCCCGGCGCTTCCGGGCCCGCGTCGGTGGTGCCGTCACGCTGTGGACCGCCGGTCAGGGCGGATCGCGAGCGGGGCTGACGGTCTCGTCGCTGATGGTCGCCCTCGGTCCGGCGCCGTCGATCCTGGCGCTCCTCGATCCCGACACCGACCTGCTCGACGTGCTCCGCGACGACGGTGTCGCCGTGGTGCAGCTGCTCTCGTGGGCCGATCGCGACCTGGCCGAGGCGTTCGCCGGCACCGCGCCGGCGCCCGGCGGGCCGTTCCGGCAGGCCGAGTTCGTCGACTCCGATCACGGCCCCCGGCTCGCTTCGGCCGACACCTGGGCCGCCGTGCGGTTGATCGGCGAGCGCGAGGTCGGCTGGTCCGTCGAGGTCGAGGTCGTGATCGAGCACGTCGAGATCGATGAGAGCGAAGCCGACGACGCGCTGCTGCACCGGCGAGGCCGGTTCCACCGAGCCTGAGCTCGCCGGTCTAGGGTCGACCCATGTCCGATCAGATCCGGGTGATGGTCGTCGACGACCACCCGATGTGGCGTGATGCGGTCGAGCGCGACCTGACGGCCGCCGGGTTCGCTGTCGTCGCCACGGCCGCCACCGGCACCGAGGCGATCAACCGGTTCCAGGCAACGAGGCCCCAGGTCGTCGTACTCGACCTGCAGATCCCGGAGCCCAGCGGCGTCGAGGTGACCGCCAGCGTGCTGGCCACCGATCCGTCGTCGCGGGTGCTGATCCTGTCGGCGTCGGGGGAGCAGGACGACGTGTTGGCGGCGGTGAAGGCTGGTGCCACCGGTTACCTGGTCAAGTCGGCGTCCGGGACGGAGCTGGTCGCCGCCGTACGCCGCGTGGCCGCAGGCGACAGTGTCTTCACGCCGGGACTTGCTGCGCTGGTGTTGGGGGAGTTCCGGCGGATGAACGAGCCGACCACGCCGCCGGGCGAGAAGCTGACCGAGCGCGAGACCGAGATCCTCAAGATGGTCGCCAAGGGGATGTCCTACAAGCAGATCGCCGAGCGGCTGGTGCTGTCGCACCGCACGGTGCAGAACCACGTGCAGAACACCCTGCGCAAGCTGCAGATGCACAACCGGGTCGAGCTGACCCGCTACGCGATCGAGCAGGGGCTCGATGACTGACGAGCTGACCGACGAGCTGCTGGAGATCGCCGACGAGCTCTACGCGCTGCCGCTCGCGGAGTTCACGCCCGCGCGCGATGCCCGGGTGAAGGAGCTCAAGGGCACGCCGCTGGCTCCCCGGGTCAAGGCGCTGCGTAAGCCGGCGACGGCTGCCTGGGTCGTCAACCTGCTCGTACGACGCGAAGCCGCGCAGGTCGACCAGGTGCTCAACGTCGGAGCCGCCCTCCGTGAGGCGCAACAGGCCATGTCGGCAGGGGAGCTGCGTGCGCTGACCAAGCAGCGACGCCAGGTCACCGCGGCCGTCACCACGCAGGCGCGCCGCCTCGCCGGCGACGAGGGCTTCCGGGTCACCGAGGCGGTGGCCGAACAGGTCGAGGCCACCCTCACCGCAGCAATGGTGGACGAGGCGTGCGGACGCGCGGTGCGCAGCGGACTGCTGGTCACGCCGTTGCACACGACCGGGGTGGAGCCGATGGACCCCGCCGACCTGGCCGGCGCGATCGCCGTGCCCGAAGCCCTGGGCTTCGAGGCGAGTGCCCGGGAGGCGGTGCTGCCCGGGCCGCCCGACCTGCACGTCGTCCCCGACCCGGACCGCGCGGCCAAGGCCATCGCGGCGGCCGAGGAACGGCTCGCTCTCGCTGTCGACGAGTACGACGACGCGAGCTCCACGCACCATGACGCGCTCGCCGAGGTCGAGCGGCTCTCGGCGCGGTCGCTGCAGGTGCAGGCGGAGATCGACGAGCTCCGCCGTCGGCTCGCCGACCTCGAGGAGCAGTCCGACGGGCTGGAGGAGGAGATCGGCGAGGCCGAGGAGGTCCGCGACGCAGCGGCCGCCGACCTCAGGACCGCGACGGCCGAGCGCGACGCGGCCCAGAAGGCCCTGGAGCGCGCAGCAAGCCGCTGAGCGCTGCGGGAGGATCAGCCGTCGCCGCGGACCACCGCGAGGATGCGTTCGTCGATCCACGAGAGGTCGGCTGCGACCCGCATCTCGTAGTTCTCGGTGCCGACCCACGCCGCGAAGTCGCGATGGCCCTCGCCGGCGGCGAAGGTCTCCAGCTCGGCACGCAGCGCGTCGTCGACGACCACCTTCTCGTCCTCGGTCGACGCCGTCAGGTAGAGCTCGTGCAGGTCCAGGAGGCGGGCCAGCTCGTCGATCGGTGCTTCGTGGTCATCGACCCGCAGGTCGACGGCCACGTCGTCGAGACCGCCGTACCCGGCACCGTCGCGGACCACCAGCATCGCCGCCGACTGTCGGCCCCGCCGGTCCCCACCCGCAGCGTCACCCGCGGCGAGGGCAGCGAGGAGACGGTCCTGCAGGGCCGCGTCGGCGTCGCTCTCGAGCCAGGCCTGTTCCATGGCGTCGACGACCTCGACGCCCGCCAGGCAGTTGCCCTGGATGGCCCAGCCGTCGCCCGTGCGGCTGCCGGCCCACGGGATGCACTCGGCGCCGGTGTGGGAGGCCGCACCGCCATCGAGGTCGACGATGCCGACCTGGCGCTGGGCCCGGCCCTCGTCCTCCTCGATCAGTCGCTGCAGCGCGACGGACGCGGTGGCGCCCTCGTCCAGGTGCGAGAGCGCCAGGCCCTTGTAGGCGACGTTGGCATCGGCCTGGGTCGCCACGGCGCCGACGCCGGCGACGGCAGCAGGAACAGCGGAGCCGACGGCCAGGAACTTCGAAGCGACGGCCACACCCCACGTGTCACCGTCGGCGGACCTGGCCACGATCGAGAAGGTCATGGCACAACCGTAGTTCCCGGAACATGGTTAGGGTCGAGACATGCGCGTAGGAGTGCTCACCGGTGGCGGCGACTGTCCTGGACTCAACGCGGTCATCCGCGCCGTCGTTCGCAAGGGCGTCAATGAACACGGCTTCGAGTTCGTCGGCTTCCGTGACGGCTGGCGCGGCCCGCTCGAGGGCATCACCATGCCGCTCGGCATCGAGCAGTGCCGCGGCATCCTGCCGCGCGGTGGCACGATCCTCGGCTCCTCGCGGACCAATCCGTTCGCCGTCGACGGCGGCGTCCAGCGGATCACCGACAACCTCGCGGCCGCCGGGGTCGAGGCGCTCGTCGCGATCGGCGGCGAGGACACCCTCGGCGTCGCCACGAAGCTGGCCGAGCTCGGCGTGAACGTCGTGGGTGTCCCGAAGACGATCGACAACGACCTCTCCGGCACCGACTTCACCTTCGGCTTCGACACCGCGGTCAACATCGCGACCGAGGCGATCGACCGGCTGCACACGACCGCCGAGTCGCACCACCGCGTGCTGGTCGTCGAGGTCATGGGGCGCCACGCCGGCTGGATCGCCCTGCACGCCGGCATCGCCGGTGGTGCCAGCGCCGTGCTGATCCCGGAGATCCCCTTCGACATCGACGCCGTCTGCGCCCACGTGCTGACGCGCTTCAAGAGCGAATACGCCCCGATCATCGTCGTGTCCGAGGGCGCCCTGCCGGCCGACGGCAGCGGCATGACCCTGGCCAGCGGGGAGAAGGACGCGTTCGGCCACGTCCGGCTCGGCGGGATCGGCGACCGGCTCGCCAGCGAGATCGAGCACCGGACGGGCAAGGAGGCCCGCGCCGTCGTACTCGGCCACATCCAGCGGGGTGGCACGCCCTCGGCCTTCGACCGCTGGCTGGCCACCCGGTTCGGGCTGCAGGCGATCGGCGCCGTCGCCGACGGTGAGTACGGCGTCATGGTGGCCCTGCGCGGTACGAACATCGTCCGCGTCCCGCTCATCGAGGGGACCGGTGCGCTCAAGGTCGTGAGCGCTGCCGAGTACGCCGAGGCGCAGGTCTTCTTCGGCTGACAGGTGCCGCGTGGCCCGTGACCGCGGCCCGTGACAAGGACGCCCGTTCGGGGCCACACTCGACTCGTGCAGGCGTGGCGTGCTCCCCGCGCGTTCGACGGCGACAGGTTCCTTCCGGGTGGGGCGACGGTGCTGGTCGAGGGCGACCGGATCGTCGGCGTGGAGTCGGCGGACTTCACTGCGCCGTCGGACTGCCCGGTCACCTCGTACGACGGAACCTTGATGCCGGGCCTGGTCGACGCCCACGTCCATCTCGTCTCGGACGGTTCACTCGGTGCCCTCGAGCGGGTCGGCGCGCTCGACGAGGAGGCCATCGATGCGGCGATCGTGCAGTCGCTGGCCGCGCAGGTCGCGGCAGGGGTGACCACGGTCCGCGACCTCGGGGACCGGGGCTATCGCACCCTGGTGGCACGGGATCGCGGTGCTGCCGGCTCCCCGCGAATCGTCGCCTCGGGGCCGCCCGTGACCACGCCGGGTGGGCACTGCCACTTCCTCGGCGCCGTCGCGGAGACCGAGGACGAGCTGCGGTCTGCGGTGATCGAGCGCCACGAGCGCGGCGCCGACGTCGTCAAGGTGATGGCCAGCGGTGGCTTCCTCACCCCGGGCACCGACATGGTCGGCGTGCAGTACGCCGTCACGGCCCTCAGGGCGGTGGTCGACACCGCGCACGATCGTGGTCTGCCGGTCCTCGCCCATGCCCATTCGCTCGCCGCGATCGAGGCGGCCCTGGCAGCCGGCGTCGACGGGATCGAGCACTTCACGGGGGTCACCGAGGACGGCGCCCAGTTGAGTGACGACCTGCTGGCACGCACGGCCGCGGCCGGCGTCGTGGTCGATCCGACGATGGGCAACGACATGTCACTCGTCGCGACCATGCCGCCGCCCCCGCCCCAGGTGCAGGCGATCATGGACCGGCTGGGGATGGACATGCTCACCTTCTTCGCCCAGCGGTCCGCTGATGTGGGCCGGATGCACCGACACGGTGTTCGGGTCGTCCCGGGTGTCGATGCCGGCGCGATGCCGCTCAAGGCCCACGGCAACGCCTGGCTCGCGGTGCTGGACCTGGTGGCTGCCGGTTGGACGCTCGAGGAGGCGCTGGCCGCGGGGACGGCCGGTGCCGCGGAGGCGTGCGGCCTCCGGACGGTCACGGGTCGGCTCCAGCGGGACCTCGCTGCCGACCTGCTCGTCGTCGACGGGGACCTGCACGCCGCGCCCCGAAGCCTCGGCTCACCCCTGGCCGTGATGGTGCGCGGCGACACGGCCGTGTCGCGGTAGCACGTCAGGTGCTTCACATTCGCGCCGCCGTGCGCGAGGGTGATCCGCGGGGACACAAGCCTTCTGACTCGGCAGGACGGGAAGCCCGATGACCACAGACACCACCAGTACCAGCGTTCCGGACCAGCAGGGACAGCCGGAGCTGAAGCGGGTCCTCGGGCCCGGGCTCCTCCTGCTCTTCATCGTCGGCGACATCCTCGGCGCCGGCGTCTACGCCGTCACGGGTCGCCTGGCCGGTCAGGTCGGCGGCATCGCGTGGCTGCCGTTCCTGGTCGCCTTCGCGGTCGCGACGCTGACGGCCTTCTCGTACCTCGAGCTCGTCACGAAGTACCCCCAGGCGGCGGGTGCCGCGTTGTACACGCACAAGGCGTTCGGCATCCACTTCATCACCTTCCTCGTGGCGTTCACGGTGATCTGCTCCGGCATCACCAGTGCGTCGACCTCGGCGAACCTGCTGGCCAACAACCTGTTGCTCGGCCTGAACGAGATCTGGTCGGGCGTGCCGACCACCCCCGGGTGGGCGCTCTTCGTCGCGCTGGTCTTCATGGGCCTGCTGGCCCTGATCAACCTGCGCGGTGTCGGCGAGAGCGTGAAGTTCAACGTGGTCCTGACCCTCATCGAGATGAGCGCCCTGGCGATCGTGATCGTCATCGGCTTCTCGGTGATCGCCAAGGGAGACGGCGACCTCGAGCGGATCACCGTGTTCGAGAGCCCGTCCGACAAGGGCATGTTCATGGCGGTCACCATCGCCACCGCCATCGCGTTCTTCTCGATGGTCGGCTTCGAGGACTCCGTCAACATGGTCGAGGAGACCAAGGAGCCGGAGCGGATCTTCCCGAAGATGATGCTGACCGGCCTCGGGATCGCCGTCGTGATCTACATGCTGGTGGCCATCTCGGTGATCATCGTGATCCCGCCGGGCGACATCGCGAAGCCCACCAACGCGGACGCCGGCATCCTGATCGACGTCGTGAAGCTCGGGGCGCCCGACCTGCCGATCGACGACATCTTCCCGTTCCTGACGGTGTTCGCGGTGGCGAACACCGCGCTGATCAACATGCTGATGGCCAGCCGGTTGCTCTACGGCATGTCGCAGCAGAAGGTGTTGCCGCCGGTCCTCGGCAAGGTCCTCCCGGGCCGGCGCACGCCGTACGCCGCCATCACCTTCACCACCCTGCTGGCCATGGGCCTGATCATCGCCGTGGTGCGGTTGCGGGACGCCAAGCTCGGGGACGCCGCCGAGGGCACCGAGGTCTCGGTCGTCAGCGCCCTGTCCGGCACCACGGGCCTGCTCCTGCTGGCGGTCTTCTCGATCGTCAACATCTCCTGCCTGATCCTGCGCCGCGAACCGGACAGTGGCCACTTCAAGGCGCCGACCGTCGTCCCGGTGCTCGGTGCGGCGTTCTGCCTGTACCTCCTCGGGCCGTGGGCACGGTTGGCGCCCGACCGCATCCAGTACGTCATCGCCGGGTTCATGTTGCTGCTCGGTGTGGTGCTCTGGGGCGTGACCCGGATCTTCTACAAGCCCGAGGGCGGACAGTTCGCCGACATCGAGCACATGGACATCGATCCCACGGACGACTGATTGATTTGCGCGAGCGCGTTTCCGGCGATGCCTTCGGGCGAGCAAGCTCGCAGCGATCGCCTCCCACCGCGCTGCCGCACGCGCCTTGTCCGCGAGGGGCCTCCCCCTCGGCGGGTCCCGGTGCCGCGCCGTACTCTTGGGGAGTGAGCAATCTCCCGTCCCTCGAGCAGTTGCACGCCATCGGCGCGAAGCAGCAGCCGTCGTACGACGACCCCGCGGCCCTGGCCGCGACCGTCGAACGACTGCGCACGCTTCCTCCGCTGGTCTTTGCAGGCGAGTGCGACGAGCTGAAGTCCAAGATCGCGGCGGCGAGCCGGGGCGAGGCCTTCCTGCTCTGGGGCGGTGACTGCGCCGAGACGTTCGTCGACGCGACGGCCGACAACACCCGCAACAAGCTGCGCGTGCTGCTGCAGATGGCGGTCGTGCTGACCTACGCCGCGTCCGTGCCGGTCGTGAAGGTGGGCCGGCTCGCCGGCCAGTACGCCAAGCCGCGTTCCTCGGACTCGGAGACCCGCGACGGCATCACGCTGCCGGCCTACCGCGGCGACGCGGTCAACGGCTTCGACTTCACTCCTGACTCGCGGCGCCACGACCCGCAGCGACTGCTGGACGTCTACCACGCGTCCGCGTCCACGCTGAACCTCGTACGCGCCTTCACCACGGGTGGGTACGCCGACCTCCGCCAGGTGCACACCTGGAACTCCGAGTTCGTCCGCAACAGCCCCGTCGGCCAGCACTACGAGGCGATGGCCGCCGAGATCGACCGCGCGCTGAACTTCATGCAGGCGATCGGCGCCGACCCCGACGAGTTCCACCGGGTCGACTTCTACTCCTCGCACGAGGCGCTGCTGCTGGAGTACGAACACGCGATGACGCGCATCGATTCGCGCACCGAGGCGCCGTACAACGTCTCGGGCCACATGGTCTGGATCGGTGAGCGCACCCGCCAGCTCGACGGCGCGCACGTCGAGTACTTCAGCCACATCCGCAACCCGATCGGTTGCAAGCTCGGGCCGTCGGCCACCGCCGATGACGCGCTGTCGCTGGCCACCAAGCTCAACCCGACCAACGAACCCGGTCGCCTCACCTTCATCACCCGCTTCGGTGCCAGCAAGATCCGCGACGGTCTCCCCGCGCTGGTCGAGAAGGTCACCGCCGAGGGCGTCGACGTCGCGTGGGTCTGCGATGCCATGCACGGCAACACCTTCGAGGCGTCGAACGGCTACAAGACGCGCCGCTTCGAGGACGTCATCGACGAGGTGCAGGGATTCTTCGACGTGCACCGCGCGCTCGACACCGTCCCGGCCGGCATCCTGGTCGAGAACACCGGCGACGACGTCACCGAGATCATCGGTGGCGGCGAGGAGCTCGACGAGCTCGGCCTCGCGCACCGCTACGAGTCGGTCGTCGACCCGCGCCTGAACCGCGTGCAGTCCCTGGAGTTGTCCTTCCTGGTGGCAGAAATGCTCCGCAAGGCGTGATCGACCTCCGCTCCGACACGGTCTCGCGTCCGACGGACGCGATGCGCGCGGCCATGGCCGCGGCCGAGGTGGGCGACGACGTCTACGGCGAGGACCCCACGGTCCGCGCGCTCGAGGAGCGGGTGGCCGGACTGTTCGGCCACGAGGACGCCCTGTTCACGCCGACCGGTTCGCTGGCCAACGTGCTGGCCGTCTCCCTGGTGGTGGCGCCCGGACAGGAGGTCCTCTGCGAGGCGCGCGCACACATCGCCCGCGCGGAGCTCGGGGCCCACGCCGCCGTCAGTGGCGTCACCATGCGCACCTGGTCCCACCCGCGCGGCCAGCTCGACCTCACGGCGCTCGACGACCTCTTCGCGCCCGACCTCGGCCCGTTCTTCGTCAGGACGGCCGCGATCTCGGTGGAGAACACCCACAACTTCGCCGGTGGCACCGTCGTGCCGCTCGCAGACCTCAAGGCCCTGCGCGCCTTCGCCGACGAGCGGGGCGTGGCCGTCCACCTCGACGGCGCCCGGATCTGGAACGCCCACGTCGCGACCGGCACACCGCTGGCGGAGTACGGCGCGGTGGCCGACGTGATGGCCGTGTGCCTGTCGAAGGGCCTCGGCGCCCCGGCAGGGTCGCTGCTGCTCGGCAGCCGCGAGCAGATGGTCGAGGCCCGCGTCCGGCGCAAGCGGCTCGGCGCAGGGATGCGCCAGGTCGGGATCCTTGCCGCGGCGGGCCTGCACGCCCTCGACCACCATGTCGAGCGGCTGGCCGACGACCACGAGAACGCCCGACTCCTGGCCGAGGCGTGCGGTGTCGACCCGGCCACGGTGGACACCAACATCGTCGCCTTCGACAGCGCCGATGCGCCCGGCTTCGTGGCCGCGGCGCGCGAGGCCGGCGTCCTGATCAGCGCCGTCGGTGCCCGCACGGTCCGCATGGTCACCCACCTCGACGTGACGCGCGCCGACGCGGAGAGCGCCGCCGCGGCACTCGCCGGACTCAGTCCGCGGTAGCTCCCAGGAAGCGGACCTCGCTGATCGCGGTGAAGTCGCGACCGTCCGTCTTGCCGGGTGCCGTGACGGTCAGCAGGTGGACCTTGATCGTCTGGGTCGTCACCGGACCGATGGCCGCCATCTGCATGGCCTGCTTGTCGCCGAACTCCTGCGTGATCCGGGTGCCGTCGTCGAACTCCCACTGGACCGCGCGGACGCGACGATTGCTGCGATACCAGTTGATCGGCCCGTCGACCTTGGCATAGCCGTTGATCATGCCGACGTCGGTGATGACGACCTCCTCGCCCAGGTCGAAGGTCAGCGTTTCGCCCGTGCCGTCGCCAGCCATCCGCCACGCGGTGCGGGGCCTGCCGTCCCACATGTTCGCGACCACGAACCTCACCGGCTTGCCCTTGCGGTCACGACTGGGCTGCGCGATCGACGGCACCGTGGCCGTGACGTCGCTGGTCAGGTCCTCGATGTCGTCGGGGTCGGGGGCATCGACCGGTGCGCCGGTGCCGGTGGCGTCGGGCTGCTCCGGAGCGCCCGGTTCGGAGCCCTCGCCGGACGGATCACCGCTCTGGCTCCGGTCGTCACGGCTGTCGTCGGCGGCCTGCTCGCCGTCGTCGCCGCCGAGGAGAAGGAAGGCGCCGAGGGCGGCCACGAGGGCGAGGACGACGAGCGCGATCACCCAGGGCAGCCAGGGTCGTGGGTCCTTCGGAGCGGCGGGGTACGACGGCGCCAGCACCGGGACCGGGGGCGGTGTCGGCTGCGGCCACGTGGTCGGGGTGGTCGGGGTGGTCGGGGCGGTCACGGTCGGCGGTGCGTCGGCGTACATCGGATAGCGCGCGGAGGGCGGGACCTGGTCGGCCGACGGCGGCACGACGGGTGCGGACCTGGGCTGCGGTGACGAGGCCGCCGACGGGGCTGCGGGCGCGCTGACAGTGGGCGTCGCCTCGGGGTGTCGGCCGGGGACGGGCCTGCCACAATTCGTGCAGAACCGGCCGATCCCGAGTTCGTGCCCGCAGTCGGTGCAAAAGGTCGGGGTGGTCATCGCGGGGGCAACGCTACCGCGAGCCAGCGTGGGGGGCGGCTTATCCAGCCATGGCGCGACGCCTGGCCTCGGCCTCGATGTCCTCCAGGTCGTGCTCCAGGACCTTGCGGGTGCGGTCGTAGCTGAAGCCGCCGAAGGCCGCCCAGATCGCGCGCGACATCGGTGAGCGATGGCTCATCTCCACCGTCGTCGTCATCGCCAGCCGGGTCTGGGCGCGGTCCTGCCCCGTCGGCGTGAGCCGGTACGCCGTCCGGATGATGTCGTGGCCGACCTCGGCCTCGACGACGGTGCGCAGCGGCGGCAGGGACTCGACGACCTGGATCTCCTCGGGACCGTGATGGCCGAAGAGGGTGCGCCTTTCGCGCCACGCCGTGCCGACGTCGTACTCGCCTTCGGTCAGCACCTCGGTCTCGCTGACGCTGCGGAGCACGTCGTCGGCATGGGCGATGTCGGTGATGACGTCCCACACCTGCTCGGGCGGAGCGGGGATCGTGCCGTGGACATGAATGACGTGACCAGCCATGGATTCACTCCTCAAGGTTCCCCCAGACCTCCATGGTGCGCCCGGTCGCCGTGGTGCGCCACCCCAGCGCGTGACAAAACTCGGACAGGAGCTCACACCGCGATGTGGGGTACTTCCCCCTCGATCTTGCGGCGGGGAATCGCCTCGACGACCAGCATCGCCGTCAGCACCATCGCGCCGCCGATCGCCATCCGGCCCGTCAGCGACTCGCCACCGAGCAGGACCGCGAAGAACGCCGCGAACACCGGCTCCATGCTCATGATGATCGCGCTGCGGGTCGGCGGCAGGTGCGCCTGAGCCCATGTCTGGGCCAGCAGCGCGGCGGCGCCCGCGACCAGGGCCATGTAGACGACCGAGGCCCAGTCCGCTCCGCGGTCCGGCAGTACGACGCCCGGCTCGCCCGTCACGAGCGCGGCCGCCGTGCAGATGGCGGCGATGACCAGCACCTGCAGGATCGACATGCCCAGGGCGTCGGCCGGCTTCGACCACGCGCCGAGCCCGACGATGTGGGCGGCGTAGAGCAACGCGGCCACGAGCGTGATGGCCTCGCCGTACCCGATCGAGAAGCCCTCGAGGGAGAGCACGCCGAGTCCGACGGTGGCCAGCACGACGGCTGCCCAGGTGGCCCCGGAGATCCGGCTGCGCAGGATGACGGCGGCGAACAGCGGGGTCGCGACGACGTACAGGCCGGTGATGAAGCCGGACACGCTGGCCGGTGTGTGGGCCAGTCCCGCCGTCTGCAGTATCTGTGCCACGCCGTACAGGCTGCCGAGGACGAGCGCGCGGCGGCGGACCTCGGGGGAGAGCCGGCTGATGGCGCGCGGGGCGACCAGCAGCATCGCGGCGCCGGCGATGAGGAAGCGGACGGCCAGGAAGTCGACCGTCGGTACCCGGTCGAGCAGGTCCTTGATGAGGAAGAACGTCGAGCCCCAGCAGGCCGTCATCGCGAGCAACGCGAGCGTTGCCAGCAGGGTGGTGCGGCGGCCGTCGGGCTGGGTCACCCTCAGACGATATAGAGGATGATCCGGCTGCCCTTCTTGACCCGTTCCCCGGCTTCCGGATCCGTGGCCCACGCCACCTGGCCGCTCAGGAAGATGGAGGCGTGCTCCTTCTTCACCTTGAAGCCGAGCGCCTCGAGCTTGTCGACGGCGTCCTTGGTGGAGAGGTAACGCACCGCCGGCACGGCCACGAGCTCGGGGCCCTTGGAGACGACCAGCTCGACGGTGTCGCCCTTGTAGACGACACCGGTCTTCGGGTTCTGGCTGATGATCGCGCCCTCGGCGATCTCGTCGCTGAACTCCGAGTCGGTCACCTTGACCTGCACGCCGCGGCTCTCCAGGCCCTTCTCGATCTTCTCTGCGTCGCGGCCGGTCCAGTCGCGCACCTTGATCGGCGTCTTGCCCTTGCTGACCACCAGGTCGACCGTCGTGTTGGGCGGCTGGGTCCGGGCGGCCGGCGTGCCGAACGCAGGGTTGGTCGCGACGACCTGGCCCTTCGGGACGGTGTCGGAGTAGGCCTCCGTGGTCTGGCCGAGGACCATCTTGACCTCGGCGAGCGCAGCTTCCGCCTCGTCGACGGTCATCCCGCGCAGGTCGGGGACGTCGTAGCGCTCCTTGCCGCGCGACACGGTCAGCTCGACGGTGTCACCGGGCAGGATCCGTTCGCCGGGCTTGGGATCCGTCGCGATCACGACGCCCGCGGCGACGCTCTCGGAGTAGACCTCCTGCTCGACGCTCGCTTCGAGGCCGGCGTCATCGAGCTTCGCCTCGGCGGCCGCCTGGTCCAGGCTCACCACGCTCGGAGTCGTCGTGTAGCGACCCCAACCGAGCCAGTAGCCGCCCGCGCCGAGCGCGGCGACGACCAGCGCCACCAGCAGGGCGAGTACGACGCCGCGTCGGCCGCGGCGCTCCCGGGGAGCCTGCTGCTGTGGTCGGGCCGGAGGGAGCGAGCGCGGCGCGGCCGGCATGGGGGCCGGGATCACTGTCGTCGACTCGCGATCCTCCGCAGTGGGCCGCCCATCGGACCGGGAGGGGACCAGGTCGGGCGTGCTTTCCCACAACGAGCTCACCGGCTCGGGCGTCGTGTCGTTGCCGGCGTCCCGGAGCTCGTCGGACTCGGCCACCCGCGCGTTGGGCAGAAGGTCGTCGACCAGTTCGGGATCATCGCGGACCCCGCTCTGCAGGGCATGGCTGACCCGGTGCACGTGGTGCAGCAGCACCGTCGCGTCGGAGGGGCGCAGGCTGGGGTCGCGTGTCGTTGCGCGCGCGACCAGCGCGTCGACGTACGCGGGAAGGCCGGGGACGACGCTCGACGGGGCGGGCACGTCGTGGTGGACGTGGCGGTAGGCCACGGCGATCGGGCTCTCGCCGGTGTGCGGCTTGGTGCCGGTGAGCAGCTCGAACAGGATCACGCCGACGGCGTACACGTCGGCGCGTGCGTCGGCGCGCTGCTCGATGACCAGCTCGGGAGCGAGGTACGACACGGTTCCGATGAGCACGCCGTTGGTCGCCGTGTGCTGGGTGTCGGAGCTCACTGCCTTGGCGAGGCCGAAGTCGGCGACCTTGATCCGGCCGTCGTCGGCGATGAGGACGTTCTCGGGCTTCACGTCACGGTGGATCAGGCCCGCCCGGTGGGCCGCGGCGAGCGCCGAGAGCACCGGGTCGATGATCGCCAGCGCCCGTTCGGGCGACATCGGCGCTTCCTTGGTGATCGTGTCGCGCAGCGTGTGGCCGGGGACGTACTCCATCACCAGGTAGATGGTGCCGTCGCCGGTCTCGTCCCGGCCCTGGTCGTAGACCGCGACCACGTTGGAGTGCGACAGCCGTGCCGCTGAACGTGCTTCGCGGACGAAGCGCCGGGCGAACGAGTCGTCGTCGTGGGACGTCGCGTCGCCCAGTCCCGGGTGCATGATCTTGACGGCGACGGTGCGATCCAGGCGGGTGTCGACGGCTTCGTAGACGCTGGCCATGCCGCCGCGGGCGATCCGCGAGCCGATCCGGTAGCGGTTGTCGAGCAGGCGCCCGCTCTGGTGGTCCTGGGTGCGGCGGGGGTCGCCCGGTCGCGCGGCGCCGTCGCCGCGGGCACGCTGATCGTCTCGCACAGCGACCCTCCTGTGCATGTTCCGCTGGGCCGGCCGGGGAAGGTGACCGGGAGGGACATCGTACGGCGCGAGGCCACGCTCACCGATCGGGCACGCCGTAGGGGAAGATGGGTCCATGAGTGAACCGCGACTGGCCGAACAGGACCTTGCCGCCCTCGTCTCCGACTGGTTGACGTGGGAGGAGGCGGCCGAACTGCTCGGCGTGACGCCCGCCAAGGCCCGCACGATGGTCCGCGACCACCAGCTCGCTGCCGCCGTCCCCGCCCTGGTGCCGACGACCGGTGTGAAGCAGGGGATTCCGTCGCTGTTCATCGTCGACGGCGAGCCGGTCAAGGGCCTCCCGGGGCTGCTCACCGTGCTGCACGACAACGGTTTCGACGACCGTGAGTGCATCGCGTGGATCTTCCTGGACGCCGACCTGCCCGGCCGGCCGATCGATGCCCTGCGGGAGAACCGCGGCGCCGAGGTCAAGCGCCGCGCCCAGGCACTGCTGCTCTGACCCGATGGTGCAGATGCCGCAGATGAGCCGGCGGACCCGACAGGTCGTCTCGACAGTTGTCACCGTGGCCCTGCTGCTGGCGGTCTGGTGGCTGCAGAACCGCGGCGCGGACGACGACACGAGGTCGCAGGGCCGCGACGACGCCAGCACGTCGTCGAGCCCGTCGGCCACCCCGTCGAACCAGCCGAAGCCTTCGCCGACCAAGGACGCAGGTCCGTCCGACCCGGCCACGTCGCGGACCGCCGGCGTCGGCAACGACAGCAACATGCCGGCCCAGGACCGTGACGGCTTCCGGTACGTCGCGGTCGACCAGCTGCCGCCCGAAGCGGCTGAGACGCTCGCGCGCATCGACGACGGCGGCCCGTACCCCCATCCGGGCAAGGACGGCTCGACCTTCGGCAACTTCGAGGGCGTCCTCCCGGACAGGCAGCGCGGCTACTACGCGGAGTACACCGTCGAGACACCCGGACTCTCGCACCGTGGCGCGCGGCGGATCATCGCCGGCGACGGGGGAGAGTTCTACTGGACCGAGGACCACTACGAATCCTTCGAGAGGATCTGGAGATGAGCCGGAGATGAGCGGACTGGCAGCCGTCCTCGCCGGACGCCACGCCCCGGGCGTGCACCGCTGGGAGTCCGGCCTCGACGTTGCCGACGTGCGGCACGCGGTGGAGCACGCCGGCTGGACCTTCGGGTACGTCGACGGCGTCGGTCTCGAGAGCCGCGCTGACGTGTTGCGTGCGATCGGGGAGGCGCTGGCGTTCCCGCCGCACTACGGCACGAACCTCGACGCCCTCAACGACTGCCTGCGCGACCTGTCGGGCCCGACGGTCCTGTTGTGGGACGCGTGGTCCGGCTTCGCCCGCGGCGCGCCGGCCGACTTCGCCCGCGTGACCCGGGTGCTCGGCGAGCGGGAAGAGAACGACCCCGTGCTGCAGGTCCTGTTGCGTGGACCCGGGCTGGAAGACGTCGTACCGCTGTTGGCCTAGTAGGCGCGGCTGGTCGCCGCGGCCGCCAGCTGCCGGAGCACCAGGCACGCCTGCGCGTTCCAGCTGCCGGCTGCCTGGCCGGCATCGAGTGCCGCCACCGCGCGGGTGGTCAGCTCCTCGATCATCGACTCGACCTGCTCGCGCGCCCCGCACCCGTCGATGACCGTGCGCAGCTCGGCGACCTCGGCCTCGGTCAGGGCCGTGCCGAGCGCTGCGTCCAGGCGAGCAGCGTCGGCGGGCGAAGCGGCGTCGAGCGCCAGCGCGACGAGCACGGTCCGCTTGCCCTCGACGAGGTCGTCGCCGGCCGGCTTGCCCGTGGTGGCCGGGTCGCCGAAGACGCCGAGCAGGTCGTCGCGCAGCTGGAACGCCTCGCCGAGCGGCAGTCCGAAGGCAGTGAGCAGGTCGAGGGTGGCGGCGTCGGCCCCGGCGAGTGCGGCGCCGACGTGCAGCGGTCGCTCGATGGAGTACTTCGCGGACTTGTAGCGCAGCACCGTCATCGCCTGCTCGACGCTGGCGCGGCCGCGCGCCTGGACGGAGACGTCGAGGAACTGGCCGGCGATCACCTCCGAGCGGCACAGGTCGAACACGTCGAGTGCCGGACCGACGCGGTCCCGGTCCAGGCCGCAGCGACGCAGCAGCTCGTCGGCCCACGAGAGGAGCAGGTCGCCCAGAAGGATGGCTGCCGCGGCGCCGTACTGCTCCGCGTCACCACGCCATCCGTCGGCGCGGTGCTCGGCCTCGAAGCCGCGGTGCGTGGCGGGACGTCCGCGCCGGGTGTCGGAGGCGTCCATCAGGTCGTCGTGGACCAGGGCGCTCGCGTGCAGCAGCTCCAGCGACGCGGAGGCGCGGCCGACGGCCTCGGCCTCGGTGCCGTGCGGGATGCCGGCGATCGCGGCGAAGCCCCAGTGGCAGAACGCCGCACGGAACCGCTTGCCGCCGGACACCAGCGCCCGGGCCTCGGCCATGAGCCGGGTGGCGTCGGTGCCCAGGGGAGCGAGGCGTGCTTCCTGCTCGGAGAGGAACGCATCCACCGTGGCCTGGACCGTCGTGCGAAAACTGGTCGGGTCCCACGCCTGCTCGTTCACCTGCCCGAGCCTAGTGAGGTGTCGGGAAGTCGAGACGATGCCCCCTGCCGTGCCCGCCACATCTAGACTTCCGCCCATGACTACCGGTGCTGGGCGCTCCCTCGGCGAGATCCTCCGTGATGGCGGACGGTCCTTCTCGTTCGAGTTCTTTCCCCCCAAGGATGACGCGGGCGAAGCCCAGCTCTGGGACGCGATCCGGGCCCTCGAGCCCTACCGCCCCACCTTCGTCTCCGTGACGTACGGCGCCGGCGGCGCCACCCGCGACAAGACGGTGTCCATCACCGGCCGGATCGCCCGCGAGACCGAGCTCGTCCCGATGGCCCACCTCACCTGCGTCGGGCACACCCGCGAGGAGCTCGAGGGCATCCTCGACTCCTACGTCGCCGAAGGCGTCAGCCACGTGATGGCGCTGCGGGGTGACCCGCAGGAGGGTCCGCGCGCCGACTGGACGCCCACCGAGGGTGGCCTCAACTACGCCGTCGACCTCGTCGAGCTGGCGCGCTCGCGCGGTGACTTCCGCGTCGGCGTCGCTGCGTTCCCCGAGGGCCACCCGTCCGCTGCGTCGCTCGACCACGATGCCGACGTCCTGGTCGCCAAGGCCGAGGCCGGTGCCGAGTTCGCCGTCACCCAGATGTTCTTCCGCGCCGAGGACTACTTCGGCCTCGTCGAGCGCGTCCGTGCCCGCGGTGCGGACATCCCGATCCTGCCCGGCATCATGCCGATCCTGAACCTGAGCGCGATCCGTCGCCAGGGCGAGCTGATCGGCACCAGCGTCCCCGACGACATCGTCGCGCGGATCGCCGCGTTCGACGGCGACCCTGCCGCCGTTCGCGCCGAGGGCATCAAGGTCGCGGCCGAGCTCTGCCACGAGCTGCTGGCCGGCGGCGCGCCGGGCCTGCACTTCTACACGCTCAACCGGTCGAAGGCGACGCTCGAGATCTTCGAAGCGCTGCAGATCACGGTCTGACCGACCGGTCCGAAGGCGTCAGGCGGGGCCGATCAGGCTCGCCACGAGCGCTGCCGACTGCGTCACGAACGGGACGCCGGCGCCCGGTGCGCCGTGCG
The DNA here is from genome assembly GCF_048654605.1 of Nocardioides sp. CPCC 206347. NCBI lineage: Bacteria > Bacillati > Actinomycetota > Actinomycetes > Propionibacteriales > Nocardioidaceae > Nocardioides > Nocardioides sp. CPCC 206347. The sequence goes on along the minus strand of NZ_JBMCYZ010000001.1, from coordinate 290,182 downwards.
CGCCGGCGACGTACACGCCCTGGACGGGTGTGGTCGGGCCGAGGCGGTGACGGACCGTGCCACGGCCCTGCCACAGCACGCCGAGCGGCGATCCGCGCCACTGCTCGACGAGGTCGCGCGGCGAGAGGTCGACGCGGGTGACGATGTTCTCCCGGATGTCGATGCCGTGCCGGACGAGGGCGTCGACCATGTCCTCGGCGATCTTGCCCCGACCGTGCAGCGTCCACGCGGCACCGCCCTCGGGTGCCTCCCCGCCCGGCCGCACGGTGATCAGCGGTTCGGCGTGGAAGACGATCTCGTGCGACAGGTCGGGGACGTCTCCCTCCAGGCCGAGGTGGGCCACGACCGGCGGAATGGCCGGCATGGTGCGTTCGACGTACGACGCCAGGGACGGCAGGCGACGCGGGTCGATCGCGACGACCACGGCGTCTGCGTCGGCCTCGCCCTCAGCCGTGCGGACACCTACGACGCGCCCCTCCCGGATGACCAGGTCGATGACCTCGGTGCCGGTGCGGACGGTGACCTCGCGCAGCGTCAGGCGCGTTTCGAGCAGCTCGAGCAGGCGACGCATGCCGCCGGGGATCCGCCAGCCGCCGAAGGTCTGCTCGAGGTACGACGTCACGCCCACCCAGGAGGGGGTGTTGCGGAGGTCGTGGCCCTCGGCGATGGCCAGGTGTCCGGCGATCAGCGCCAGGCGCTCGTCGCGGAAGTCGTGGCGCAGCCGCTTGTAGAGCGTCTCGCGGATGTCGAACAGGTCGTCGAGGTCCTTGGGGACGGCACCCTTCGTGCGCGGATCCCAGGGTGTCTCGACGTAGTGCTTGCGCAGCACGTCCCACACCGGACCATAGACGTCGACGTGGCGGGCCCACTTCTCGCCGAGGCCGGGACCGAGGGTGTCCATCGCGGTCATCTGGTCGGCACGCGAACCGCCGGGAACCTGCACCGACGTCCGGTCCGCGAAGCGGTGCTCGCGCAGGACGGGGAGCGGTTCGAGGTCGCACCCGAGCTCGGTCTCGAGCGGACGACCGGTCTTGCGGAACAGGTCGCGCAGCGCGGCCGGCACCAGTGTCGACGTCGGCCCGGCGTCCCAGGTGAAGTCGTCCTGGTGGACGGGCGCGAGCGCGCCGCCGAGGTGGCCGGCGGCTTCCAGCAGCGCCACCTCGTGGCCCTGCTTGGAAAGGCGGGCGGCGGTGGCCATGCCACCGAGTCCACCTCCGATGACGACGATGCGTGCCATGGGTGTCCGTTCTAGTCGACGTCGATCGGGGTGGCGCCGGTCAGCGCCAGGAGTTCGTCGTACGACGTCGAGAAGACCGCGGCCGGGTGACCGGCGGCGGCCCAGACGACGTCGTACTTCTTGAGCCATGAGTCGAGGTAGGTCGCGATCGGCGCCGGGTGGGCGATGGGGGACACCCCGCCGATCACCTGGCCGGTGTGCTGCTTCACGAAGTCCGGCTTCGCCCGTCGCAGCTCCGCGCCACCGATCCGCTCGCGGGTGAGCGCCGTGTCGACCCGGTGGGCACCCGAGGTCAGGATGAGGACGGGAGTTCCGTCGGCATCGAAGAGCAGACTGTTCGCGATCGCACCGACCTCGCAGCCGAGCGCCTCGGCCGCAAGTGCGGCCGTGTGGACCGTGTCGGGCAGAATGACAATCTCCCCGCTACCGCTGAGGCGCTCGTGTTCCTCGCGGAACCGGGCGATCGAGGGGTGGTCGGCCGACATGGGGAGACCCTATCGACCGGGCCCGCCCGCCGATGGACAGCCCGCTGATGCAGGAGGAACGATGACCAAGAGACCACCGGCAGTCGAGCTCGCGTGCTGGCTGTTGTGGTTCCTGCTGGCGGCCGGAGCGCTCGTGTGCGTGATGGTCGTGGTCAAGAGCGACGACCTCGGGGCCGTCTGGTCGCCCATGCAGGTCGGTGACAGCACCGTCCAGCCCGTCGAGTTCGTGCCCGTCATCCTGGTCCTGTACGGCGTCACGGCTGTCCTCGCGGCCACGCTGATCGCGCTCTTCCGCACGGGCAACAACTGGGCGCGCCACTCGCTGGCCTGCATCGTCGTCAGCATCTTCGTGGTCACCGTCGCGACCGTGCGGACCGACCCGCCGACGCTCGTCGAGTGGTCCGCGATCGCTGCGGCGGTGCTCAGTGCCGTGACGCTGGTCTTCATCTGGCACCCCCAGAGCCACCACTTCGTGCGCGACGCCGGTCGCGAGCTGGCGCAGAAGGACACGGCCCCGATCGACTCCTGATCGACTCCTGACCGACTCTTGACGTCGTGTCGGAGCCGGGGTGTACCTTCGAATCGTTCGAACAAGTGTTCGAACTTCGTTCGAAGGAGACCGTTCCGTGGACCAGCAGTTCGCCCCCTCGTTCCAGGTCGGCCCGCACACCCTGCCGGCGACCACCCACAACTACCTCCTTCGCGCGGCGCAGTCGCTCAGCGAGGCCGTGTCGGCCGGCGACGTCGCCACGCGCTACGCATGCGCCCACGTCGCGGCGCTCCGGGCGGCCGCTGCCCTGCTGTCGGCGCGGGCGCGCCCGGCCACGGGTCGGATGCGGCACCAGAAGAACGCGTGGGTGCTGCTGGCCGAGGTGGCGCCCGAGATGGGGGAGTGGGCGACCTTCTTCGCGGCCGGGGCCACCAAGCGTGCCGCCGCCGAGGCAGGGTCCTCCCGTGCGGCGTCGCCGCGAGAAGCCGATGACCTGGTCCGCGACGCCGATCGCTTCCTTGCCCTGGTCGAGCAGGCCCTGGGCCTGACCCCGCACGCCCCCGTCGGTGAGCAGCTGGTTGTCCGGGCCGTCGGCTGATCCGTCCCCGGGCCCACTAGTGTTTCCCGCATGGCCTCTCGCGAGCAGCGTGGTTCGGTGCGGACTGCCGTCGTCTGGGATGCGCTCGAAGCGGCCCTCGCCGACGGCCCCCGCGACGTGGTCGACCTCGGCGGCGGCACCGGCGGCTTCGCCGTACGCCTGGCCGAGTCGGGCCACCGGGTGCGCGTCGTCGACCCGAGTCCCGATGCCCTCGCCGCCCTGGGGCGACGCGCCCAGGAGGCCGACCTGGAGGTCTCGGGCCTGCAGGGTGACGTCACCGACCTGGTCGATGTCGTCGGCGCAGGCAGCGCCGACGTTGTCCTGTGCCACGGGGTCCTCGAGGTCGTCGACCCGGTGCTCGCGCTGGACCACATCGCGCAGGTGCTGCGGCCGGGCGGACTGCTCAGCCTCGTGGTCGGGCAGCGCCACGCTGCCGTCCTCGCACGGGCAATGTCCGGGAACTTCGCGCAGGCCCGCGCCCTGCTCGACGGTGTCGAGACGGTCGACCACCGCACCGGCCGTCGTTTCGCCCTGGGCGAGATCGAGGAGCTGCTCGCCGGCGCCGGCTTCGCGACCACCACGATGCACGGGGTGCGGGTCTTCACCGACCTCGTGCCCGCAGCGCTGGTCGACATCGAACCCGGTGCGGTCGCGGCCCTCATCGACCTGGAGCGCGCGGTCGCCGAGCGCCCGGAGTACTTCCACCTCGCCGCGCAGCTGCACGTGCTCGCTCGCTGGCAGTGACACCTGGGCGGTCGGTCGATGACCGCACCGCCCGTCTGCCCGATCCTCCACGTCGACATGGACGCGTTCTACGCGGCCGTGATGATCCGCGAGCGACCCGAGCTGCACCACGTGCCGGTGGTCGTCGGCGGCGGCCACCGCGGTGTCGTCCTGTCGGCGAACTACCCCGCGCGCCGCTTCGGGATCAGGTCCGGCATGTCCGGCACCGAAGCGCGCCGACTGTGTCCCCACGCGGTCACCATGCCGCCGGACTTCTCCGTCCTGACGCCGGTGTCGCGAGCCATCATGGAGACGTTTCGCACGATCACGCCGCTGGTGGAGGTGACATCGCTCGACGAGGCGTTCCTCGACGTGCGGGGAGCGGTGCGGCTGTTCGGCCCACCGGAGGACATCGCCGAACTGATCCGGGCGCGGATCCACGCCCAGCACCAGATCACGTGCTCGGTCGGCATCGCCGCGTCCATCTCGGTGGCCAAGCTCGCGAGCCGCCAGGCCAAGCCCGACGGGGTCCGGGTGATCTCCCCGGACCGGATCGTCGCCGAGGTGCACCCGCTCGACGTCGGCGTGCTCTACGGCGTCGGCGAGGCGACCCGTCAGCGCCTGCTGCGGCTGGGGCTCCAGACGGTGGGTGACGTGGCCGCCCTCCCGGTCGACCAGCTGCAGCGGATGGTCGGCGGCCACCTCGGCCATCACCTGCACACGCTGGTGTGGGGGACCGACCGCAGCGAGCTGGTGCCCGGCGGCGCCGGGGTGTTCGGGTTCGGCGAGGGCGAGCCCGAGGGGAGCATGGGCGCCCAGCACACGCTCGCCGTCGACATCCGCGATCGCCGCGCCCTCCATCGCGAGCTGCTGCGACTCGTGAGCCGGGTCGCCGCGCGCGTTCGTTCCGCAGGCAAGTGCGGCCGCACCGTCGCCATCACGGTCCGGTTCAGTGACTTCACCACGGTCAACCGGTCACGCACCCTGCGTGAGCCCACCGACGTCACCCAGGAGGTGTACGACGTCGCGGTGGCCCTGCTCGACCTGCTCCTCGACGCCATGGCCCCGCGGCGACCGGCAGTCCGGCTGGTCGGCGTGCGGGTCGAGGGACTGCGGGCCCGGCAGGGGGGCGACTCCCGGCAGCTGGTGCTCGGGGAGCGCGACCCGGGCTGGCCCGACGCCGACCGCGCGGTCGACCGGGCAGCCCTCCGCTTCGGCTCGAGTGCGGTCCGCCGCGCAAGCCTGCTGGGCGCAGGTGAGCGCCCTTACCCTCGCCCGGGGTGGCCCGAAAGGGCCACGGACTGAGCACGAACGCACTATTTCGCGGGACGCCCTACCCCGGCTGCGGATGCCCGCCTACACTTGGTGGAGAGCCAACGGGCGGATCTGCGCCCCGCATGTGTCGGAGGAATCGGTGCCACTCTCAGACGAGGAGCTGCGACTGCTGGAGCAGATGGAGCGCGCCCTCAGCGAGGAGGACCCGAAGTTCGCCTCGACGCTGCGCGGCACTTCACTGCGTCAAGCAGCTCGTCGGCGCGCCATCCTGGCCGGAGTGGTCTTCGCTGTCGGTGTCACCGTGATGATGACCGGTGCTGTCAGCGGCTACTGGCCGGTCGGCGTCGCCGGCTTCGTGATCATGCTTGCCTCGGCCACGGTGCTCCTCACCGCGCTCGGCGGCCGCCGCGGTGGCCCGGACCCCCAGGTCGCGGCCCACCCGTCCGGTTTCGGTGTCGTCCACGGCGGCCGGAGCAACAAGTCCCGCTCGGGCAAGTCGTCGTCCGGCTTCATGGACACGCTCCAGGCGCGCTGGCGCCGCAGGAAAGAGCGTGGCGGTTTCTGACTGATCGGCCCCCGGGCCTTCAGTTCCGCTTCCACATCGAGCGCGGCAACCACCGCGCGCGTTGGCGCTCGCGCGGGGTCACTCCTGCGGTGATGGAGGCCGCCACCAGTTCGGCGTCGGCGCTGAGCGTGGACCGCTCCAGGGTCGTGACCGCTCCGGGGCGCGCGTAGCGGGCCCGCTCGACGTGCAGCACGAGGCGCTCGAGCGCCTCCGCGGCGTCGGGCGCCACGTCCGGTCCCGTGCGGGGGCGTTCCTCGGGAGGACCGGCGGGGTCGGCGAGGTGCTCGACCAGGACGGTCCCGACCTCGCGGGGTGAGCGACCGTCGGGCCAGGGCACGCCGAGGTCGTGCGCGGTCGCGCGCAGCTCGGACCAGACCTCGTCGGGCCCGCCGTCCAGTCGGCTGCGCCGGGCCTGTCGCCGCAACGACCGGGGGCCGAACAGGAGCCCGACGACGAGCAACAGGACCAGTGCGAGGACACCGAGGACGATGAGCACGCGCTGGAGGGTGCTGCGACCGTCGTTCTCGTCCTGCCCGGCGTTGGGGTCCTCCGCGTTGGGGTCGGCGGGTCGTGTGGTCGGCGCGACGGTCGCCGTACCGCTCGGGCTCCGGGACGTGCTGTTCGTGGGGATGGACGGCTCCTCGCCGATCCCGTTGACGGGGACCCGCGAGTAGTCCGGCACGTCCTCCACCCGCTCGGACGGAGTGGGCTCGAAGCGCACCCAACCGGTGCCGGAGAAGTAGAGCTCGGGCCACGCGTGCAGGTCGTGGCTGCTGTACTCCCAGCGACCGTCACCCAGTGCAGTCGGTTCGAGGAACCCGACCGCGACGCGGGCGGGGATCCCGAGGGCGCGGGCCATCACGGCCATCGCCGAGGCGAACTGCTCGCAGTACCCGACCCTTCCCTGGGGGGACAGGAAGGCCTCGAAGGTGCCGTTGCCGGTACCGTCCGGGGCGCGGCTCACGTCGTAGAGGAAGCCGCCGTCGCGCCGGAACCAGCGCTGCAGCAGCAGCGCGCTCTCGTAGTCGTTCGATGCGGGCGCGGTGACGCTGCGGGCGAGGTCCCGCACGATGGCGGGCACGCCGCGGGGGAGTTCGAGGACCTCCTCGGACACGTCGCCGGCTCGCGAGTTGCGGAAGTACCTGCCGTCGGTGCCGTAGTCCGGGTCGAGGGAGGTCATCGAGTACGACAGGCCTCGAGTGTCGTTGTCCTTCGCGGCGAGGAAGTCCATGGTCGCGGGGTCGAAGCGCCAGTCACCCTCGGCGTCGACGGCCGCGGCGGGGAACTGCGTGGGCAACCAGGTGGAGTCGAACCGCTCGGAGATGTCCAGCTCGTAGTCGTACTCGGTGCGGGGCACGGACTCGGCAAGTCCCGGCGGCGGCGGCAGCTCCCCGCTCGCGGTGTTCTCACGGTCGACGTCGCGGTCGCCGTTGCTCCACTCCTGCCCGGTGAAGCGATTGAGCACCGCGACCCGGAGGTACTCGGGGTCGGGGTCGTCGGTCTCGACCTCGATCAAGGGCACGTCCTGCTCGCGTTCGAGGTCGCGTCGCATGTCGGCGATGGGCTTGCGGATCCGGATGTCGCCATTGCCCTGCCCGGCACCGAAGTCGAAGATGTCCACGCCGAGGACGGGCATGAACGCCGGGACGACGAGGGCCAGGACTGTTGCCGTGATCCCGATCCGGGCTGCACCGGCGCGGGCGGCCTCGCGGACCGGGTTGCCGTGGCCCCACAGCGAGTTGTCGTCGGGGCCGATCGTCCGGCCCCAGCGCTGCAGCTGGTCGCGGGCATCGAAGTGGAGCAGGGCGAGGAACCCGATGGCCGCCACGACGAAGCTTCCCCATCCGGGGCCGCCGTCGAGCAGGCCGCTGGGCACGGAGTAGACGGCGAGCAGGGCCAGTCCGGCGGCAGGGACCTTGCGGTACGTGCAGGCCACCACGTCGACGACGACGATGAACGCCGCCCCGCTCGCGACCAGGAGCGGCCACACGGGCCCGACCCGCGGACCGATCGGTGCGGCGTAGGTGCGCGCCACGTCCATGGCGTCCCGCAGGGCCGCGCCGAGCTCCGCGCCGGGAGCGCTGAAGAACAGGGGGGACCCGGTGACCTGATAGGTCACCAGGGCCGCCGCTGCCACGGTCTGCACCAGTGCGACCGCCCATCGAGGCGTGTTGCGCCAGCGCAGCAGTGCGCCGAGGACGCCGACCACCAGGGCGATCGCGGCCAGGCGGCGGAGGTAGGTGCCGGGCTCGGTCAGGAAGCCGTGCCACGCGGTGAGCGCCGCCCAGGTGGTGACCGCGGCGACCGCACCCATGATCAGGGTGGAGGACAGGGTGGGGCGCGGACCGCTCATCGGCTGGCTCCGCCCCGCGCGGGTGCGCGGCCGAGGTCGCCCCAGGCGGCATCGAGTCGATCACGCGGGCCCATGCCGACCGCGCGCCAGCCGAGCACGCCCAGCAGCGACGCAGCGGCGGCCGGCCCCGCACTGCCACGGGTCGCCGACCACTGCTCGACATCGAGCACGACGCCGAGGGCGACCCCGGCGTCGTGGCGGATCCGGCGCAGTGACGCCGTGTCGCCGCCGATCATCGCGCCGAGGACAGCGGCGACGACGCCACCGCGGGACTGGTCGCCGCACCAGCTGACGTCCAGGGAGCCACGGGTGGTCGTGGTGAGAACCGCGAGCTTGCGCAGCGATTCCTCGGCCCCGGACGCCTCGGTGCCGGCCGCGGTGGCGAGCTGGACGGCGTAGCCGTGCTGCTCGAGGTGGACCACCAGGGAGGCCGCCACGACGATGGCCGCCTCGAAGCTGGATGCGGGTCCCTGGCCGCGGTGGGCGTAGTTGCGGTTGTCGATCAGCACCGTGGCGTGGGCCTCCCACGGCTGCTCCTCGCGGCGCACCATCAGCTCACCCACGCGTGCGGAGCTGCGCCAGTGGACGCGACGAAGGTCGTCGCCGCGGCGGTACTCGCGCACGCTGACGTCCTCGGCCGAACCCGATGCGAAGGCCTGGGGCCGGTGCTCGCCCGCTCCCTGCCAGCCGCCGGTCAGGGGAATCGGCCGCAGGGGGAGCACCCGCGGAGTCACGATCAGCTCCGCCGTACCGGCGATCGAGCGGCGACGCTCGACCAGGCCGAAGGGATCGGTGATCCGGACGCTCAGCGGGCCGACGACGTACTGCCCGCGGAGGTCGGCGCGGACCGGGTAGCTCACGGTGCGTTCCCACCGCTGGCCCAGGCCCTGCAGCACGAAGCGCGGCCGGTTGCCGAGGGCATAGGGGAGGGCGTCCTCGACCAGGAGGGCACCGTCGGATCGCCCGCGGTCGCTGGTGATGGTCAGGTCGATGCGGGCGGACTCGCCGGCGCGCAGGAGCCGCGGCCACACGGACCGGGTGACGGCTGGATCGTGCTTGCGGCGGCTCACGACGAGGGCCGCGATGAGCGGCAGGCTGAGCACCAGCACTCCCACCCGCGTCAGCGCCGGCTGCCCGAACACCAGGGCGCAGGCCACCGCGGTCAGACCCGCCGCGACGAAGGCTCGTCCGCGGAGGGTCAGGGAGGACAGGCTGGGGCGCACCATGTCAGGCAGGGGAGTCCGGCACCGGAACCTGTGCAGCGATGGCCTCGAGGATCGACGAGGCGCCCCGACCGCCGACGGCGGCCTCAGCGCTCGGGAGCAGGCGGTGGGCCAGCACCGGCTGCAGCAGGGCGCGTACGTCGTCGGGGAGCACGTAGTCGCGGTGGTGCAGGGCGGCGCGGGCCTTCGCGGCGCGGACCAGGTGCAGGGTGGCGCGCGGCGAGGCGCCCAGCAGCAGTTCGGGGCTCTCGCGGGTCGCGACCGTCAGTGCGACGGCATAGCGCTGCACGGCGGGCGACACGTGGACGCGGGCGACGATCGCGCACAGGCGGCGGATCTCGGCGCTGTCGGTGACCGGGCCGAGGTCGTCGAGCGGGTTGGTGGTGCCGTGGCTCTCCAGCATCGCGATCTCGGCCGCGGGTACCGGGTAGCCGACGGAGACCCGGGCGAGGAAGCGGTCGCGCTGGGCTTCGGGGAGCGGGTACGTGCCCTCCATCTCGACCGGGTTCTGCGTCGCGATCACCATGAACGGCGACTCGAGCTGGTAGGTGACGTTGTCGACGGTCACCTGGCGCTCGGCCATGCACTCCAGCAGCGCTGACTGGGTCTTGGGGGAGGCGCGGTTGATCTCGTCACCGATGACGACGTTGGCGAACACGCCGCCCGGACGGAACTCGAACGCGCGCGTCGACTGGTTGTAGACGGAGACGCCCGTGATGTCCGAGGGCAACAGGTCGGGCGTGAACTGGATCCGGCGGACCGTGGAGTCGATGCTGCGGGCCAGCGCCTTGCTCAGCATCGTCTTGCCGACGCCCGGTACGTCCTCGATCAGCAGGTGGCCCTCCGCGAGCATCACGATGATCGAGGCGGTCACGACGTCGCTCTTGCCCTCGATGACCTTCTCGACGTTGGCGCGGATCCGGCCGGCAACCCGAGCAACGGACTCGACGTCGCTCTCGGTCATCGGTGGGCTGATCTGGGACTCCACGTCGTCTCCCTCGTCGTGCTGTGGATCGGTGGAGTCACCCTACGGCGCCAGTGGGTGCGTGCGCTGTCCTCCACCCCGATCCACCGGGGCGGCGTTTTCGCTCCACTTCTCCTCCACTTCGCTCCACCCCGCTCGTCAGGCGTCTGACCTGCGGTTTCTTGCGCGCTCCGGCTCGCCTGGGACCGCCCAGCGACCGATTTCGTGGTGAATGGTGGTTGACGGTGGAGCAAAGTGGAGTAGTGTGGGGGAAAGTGGAGGACAGACCACACGTTGACTGGCTGGGGGTGCCGGATGCTCTTCATGGGCACCTACACCCCGAAGCTCGATGACAAGGGCCGCCTGTTCCTCCCGGCGAAGTTCAGGGATCGACTGGCGGAGGGCATCGTGGTCACACAGGGACAGGACAAGTGCCTGGTCGTCTGGCCGACCGATGTCTTCGCCGCTGAAGCCGAGCGGGCCTCCGCCCGGCCGATGACCAACCGCGCCGCCCGCCGCTACGCCCGGGTCCTCTTCGCCGGCGGCGACGAGAGCACCCCGGACAAGCAGGGACGGATCGGGATCCCGGCACTCCTTCGCGAGTACGCCGCGCTCGAGCGCGACGTCGTCGTGATCGGTGTGCGCGACCGCCTCGAGATCTGGAACCCCGCCACCTGGCGCGAGTTCCAGCTCGAAGCCCTGGAGGAGTTCGCCGACCTCGACGAGGACGACGACTAAGCAGCACCGGCGCCAGCAGCGCCGTTCACAACTCAATCGCGGATCCGCAGGACGAGGTCTCAGCCCGCTCCCGCTCCCGGCACCCCGATGTCGACCCCCACCTGGGACACCTTCCCCGGTACCAGGCGGTCACGGCGACACCGGAAACCCGGCCTTCTGGGGCACTTCCCCGGCACCAGACGGCACCCGAACACACGCCGGCACGGGAGCGGGCAGGGACCTGGCTCTGCGGATCCGCGTATTTCCAGCACCAAGTACTCAAAGGGTCGAAACCATGAGCGTGATGCGCACGCACGCACCGGAAGTGTCCGGTGAGCGTTCGGTGCCGCCGCGCGTCCGGGAGCAGGCGCGTGAGGCGCTGGTCCTGATGGCCTTCTCCCTGGCGGTCTCCCTCGCCTGCTCCCTGCTCCTTCTCGCCACCCACCTCGCAGGGCGCTGACGCGAGATGAACGCTCCACGCCACGTCCCCGTCCTCCTCGACCGGGTCGTCGCCCTGCTGGCGCCCGCGCTCGACCACCCCGGCGCGGTGCTCATCGACGCGACCCTCGGGCTCGGTGGTCACAGCGAAGCCGTCCTGGAGCGCTGTCCGCAGGCCCGGGTGGTCGGCATCGACCGCGACCCGCAGGCGCTGGCGATGAGCCGCGAGCGGCTGGCGTCGTACGGCGACCGGTTCACCGGCGTGCACGCGGTCTACGACGAGATCCCCGACGTGATCGCCGACCTCGGCCTTCGTGAGGTCGACGGCGTGCTCTTCGACCTCGGTGTCTCCTCGATGCAGCTCGACCTGCCCGAACGGGGCTTCGCGTACTCCGTCGACGCACCGCTCGACATGCGCATGGACGGCACGACCGGTCCGACGGCGGCCGACGTCCTCAACACCTACAGCGCAGCCGACCTGACCCGCATCCTGCAGAGGTACGGCGAGGAGAAGATGGCCAAGCGGATCGCCTCCGCCGTGGTGCGGGAGCGTGAGATCGAGCCGTTCACCAACTCCGCGCGGCTCGTGGAACTCCTCTATGCCTCGATCCCCGCGCCGGCTCGCCGCACGGGAGGGCACCCCGCCAAGCGCACCTTCCAGGCGCTGCGGATGGAGGTCAACGACGAGCTCCGGGTGCTCGAGCGGGCGATGCCCGCGGCCGTCGAGGCGATCGGGCTCGGTGGTCGCGTGGTGGTCGAGTCGTACCACTCGCTCGAGGACCGGCTGGTGAAGCGGACGTTCGCCGACGCCACCCGCTCGACCGTCCCCGACGACCTGCCGTTCCTGCCCGAGGGATCCGAGCCGTCGTACCGCCTGGTCACGCGGGGCGCGGAACAGGCCAACGAAGCGGAGATCGAGGAGAACCCTCGCGCCGCCTCCGTCCGACTTCGCGCCATCGAGCGCACCCGCAAGAGCACACGTCAGGGCACCACCTCATCCGGCAAGGGAGCCGCATCATGAGCACCGCATCCGCCCTCCGCAGTCGCTTGCCGCATGCCGCGCCCCGGCTGGCCCAGGCCGCGCTGGAGCGTGCGCGGCTCACGGTGGTGCCGCGCCGTCGTACGGCGGCGCCCCGGGTGCCGTTCGTGACGTTCGTGAGCATCATCCTGCTCGCCGGAGTCATCGGGCTGCTGTTGTTCAACACCTCGATGCAGCAGGCTTCGTTCCGTGCGACGGCGCTGGAGAAGCAGGCGACCGACCTGAGTGCCCAGCAGGAGGCGCTCGAGATGGACATCCAGGAGCTGCGCGGGCCCCAGCGGGTCGCGCAGGCCGCCCAGAAGCTCGGCATGGTGATCCCGTCGACGCCCGCAGGCGTGCTGCACCTCGGGAGCGGCAAGATCTCCGGGAACCCGACGCCTGCGTCCGCCGAGGACAGCATTCCGCTGGCGACGCCGGGCCCACGCAAGCCGGAGTCCCTCAAGGCCAAGACGGTGAAGGTGAAGGTCGGCAAGGTCAACGCCGGCAGCGACGGCGCGCCCGCCCGGAATCGTTGATCCGTCCGCCTAGGTTGGACACTCCCCGGGCCCCTAGAACACGTCAGCGACCAGGACGAGAGCGTTGAGCCGAACGAATCCCCTCCGCCAGAACCGCACCTCCGGTGCGGTGCGTCGCGGATCGCCCCAGCGGCGGATGCAGATCGGCTTCCTGCTGATCGCGATCGTGCTGTCCGTGTTCGCTGCCCGACTGGTGCAGCTGCAGGGGATCGACCCCCAGGACTACGCCCAGATGGCGGCCGCCGAGGGGTCCCAGATCGTCGCGCTGCCGGCCACGCGCGGTGAGATCCTGGACCGCAACGGCGAGGCCCTGGCCGAGACCGTCGACGGCCGGATGATCGTGGCCGACCCGGCGGTCACCGCCGCGGTCGCCCCCGAGCTCGCGACCCTGCTGTCCGACCGCCTCGGGGTCGACTACTTCGAGACCCTCGAGCGACTCCGCACCAAGGGCAGTCGTTTCCAGTACGTCGCCCGGCAGGTCCCGGCCAGCAAGGCCGAGAAGGTCGTGTCGGACGTCGCCGCGAAGTTCAAGGACGCCAAGGGCCGCCCGTTCGCCGGACTGATGACCGAACGTGACCCGCTGCGGATCTACCCCAACGACGAGGTCGCCGCCAACGTGCTCGGCTTCCTGGGCACGCCCAAGAACGACGGGTCCGCCCAGGCGCTCGCCGGTCTCGAGGACTCGTTCGACCGCTACCTCTCGGGCAAGGACGGCGAGGCGCGCTACCAGGTCGGCGCCGGCAACCAGATCCCGCTCGGCGACAACACCGTGACGCCGGCCGTCGACGGCAAGGACCTGCGCACCACGATCGACCGGGACCTGCAGTTCTACGCCCAGCGCGTCCTCCAGCAGACCGTCGTCCGCGCGGCTGCGAAGTCCGGCATCGCGATCATCATGGACAGCCGGACCGGCCAGTTGCTCGCCCTGGCCGACTACCCGACCTACGACGCCTCGGATCCCTACGAGTACGCCGAGGACCTCTACAAGTCCTCCGCCCTCACTGACGTCTACGAGCCGGGCTCGGTCGAGAAGGTGCTGACGATCAGCTCGCTGGTCGACGCCGGGCTGGCGTTCAAGGAGCAGAAGTTCCGGGTCCCGGGCCAGCTGAACCGCCAGGACCGGCCGATCGGCGACTACTGGGACCACGGGACGATCAGGCTGACCCTGGCCGGCATCATCGCGAAGTCGTCCAACATCGGCACCGTGCTGGCCGCCGACCAGTTCAAGAAGGGCCAGTTGCGGTCCTACCTCGAACGGTTCGGCCTCGGCCAGCAGACCGGTGTCGGCCTCGGCGGCGAGACCAAGGGCCTGCTCCCCAAGGGCGACGCCTGGACCTCGCAGGTCGGCGACCGCATCGCCTTCGGCCAGTCGCTGTCGGTCAACGCGGTCCAGATGATCACGGCGATCAACACGATCGCGAACGGCGGCGTCCGGATCGACCCCAGCCTGGTCCAGGGCGAGGCGACGACGGATGAGGGAGCCAAGGTCGGCAGCGAGGCTGCCGGTAGTCGCCGGGTCGTCAGCGCCGATGCCGCCCGCGAGACCATGCTGATGATGGAGCGCGTGGTCGACCCGGACGCCGGTGTCGCCCCGCGCGCGGCGGTCCCCGGCTACCGGGTCGCAGGCAAGACCGGTACGGCGCAGCGGGTCGGCGAGGAAGGCCGGTACGACGGCAGCACCTCGGTCTCGTTCGCCGGTTTCGCACCCGCCGATGACCCGCGGTTCACGATCTACGTCGTCGTCCACAGCCCGCGTCAGGGCAGCGGTGGTGGCAGCGTGGCGGGTCCGGCGTTCTCGAAGCTGATGAGCTACACCCTGCGTCGGTACGGCGTTCCGCCGACCGGCGCCAAGCCCAACCAGACGCCGGTCGAGTGGTGAGCGGCCCGACCACCCGCCCGATCCACCCGCCGCTGACGTCCCTCGACGCCATCGCCCGGGCGCTGGGGCTGGCGCCCGTCTTCCCCGGGGTGAACCTCCTCGGGATGACGCTCGACTCACGCCGGGTCCAGCCGGGCGACCTGTACGCCGCACTGCCGGGCAGCCGCGCCCACGGTGCCTCGTTCACCGAGCAGGCCCGGGCCGGCGGCGCTGCTGCCGTCCTGACCGACCCGTCCGGTGTCGCCGACGCGTCGGGCTGGGACCTGCCGCTGCTCGTGGTGGACGATCCGCGGGCCGTCCTGGGGTCGGTGGCCGCGCTCGTCTACGGCGAACCCGCCGCGGCCCTGACGACCATCGGTGTGACCGGCACCCAGGGCAAGACCACGGTGACCCGGCTCCTCGACGGCGGCCTGCTGGCCAGCGGGATCCGCAGTGCCGTGGTCGGCACCGTCGGCACCCGGATCGCCGGTGAGGAGGTCAAGACCGCCCTCACCACCCCCGAGGCGCCCGACCTGCACGGCCTCTTCGCCCGGATGCTCGAGCTCGACGTGACGGCCTGTGCCATGGAGGTGTCCAGCCACGCGCTGGTGATGGGTCGCGTCGACGGCGTCCGCTTCGACGTCGCGGTCTTCACCAACCTGGGGCGCGACCACCTGGACTTCCATGCCGACGTGGAGGACTACTTCTCCGCGAAGGCGCTGCTGTTCACTCCCGGGCACGCCCGTCGCGGACTGGTCTGCATCGATGACGAGCACGGGCAGCGGCTGGCTCGCGAGGCGCCGATCCCGGTCCGCACCTACGGCGTCAGCCCGGCGGCCGCCGCGGCCGACTGGACGGTCAGCGACGTCGCGCTCGGTGCCGACGGATCCCGGTTCACGGTGCACGGACCGGACCGCCTCACGGTCGCCGGCGTCGTACCGCTGCCGGGGGAGTTCAACGTCGCCAACGCGCTCGCAGCCATCGCCTCCGCGGCCGAGGCCGGACTCGATCCGCAGGCCGTCGCGGACGGAATTGCCCGTTCCGGTGGGGTTCCTGGCCGCCTGGAGCGGATCGACACCGATCGTGACCTCACCGTCGTCGTCGACTACGCCCACAAGCCCGACGCGGTCGACGCCGTGCTCCGCACGTTGCGCCCGGTCACCCGCGGCCGCCTCGTCGTGGTGATCGGAGCAGGTGGAGACCGCGACCGCGGCAAGCGGCCCGTGATGGGAGCGATCGCCGCCGAGCTCGCCGACCTCGTGATCGTGACCGACGACAACCCTCGCTCCGAGGATCCCGCCGCCATCCGCGCCGAGGTCCTGGCCGGTGCTCGCGACGCCGGATCCGACGCCGAGATCGTGGAGATCGCGGACCGGCGTGCCGCGATCGCCGAGGCCCTGGCCGGAGCCGGCGACGGTGATGTCGTCCTGGTGGCAGGCAAGGGACACGAGACCGGCCAGGAGGTTGCCGGCGTGGTGCATCCGTTCGACGACCGTCAGGTGGTGCGCGACGTCCTCGCCGCACTGGACGGCCCCGCATGATCCCCCTGCACCTCTCCGAGATCGCTCGCGTCGTCGGCGGCACGCTGCACGGTGACGACGTCGTCGTCGCCGGTCCCGCGTACGTCGACAGCCGCTCGCCGGTGCCCGACGGGCTCTTCGTCGCGATCGTGGGGGAGCGGGCCGACGGCCATGCCTACGCCGACGGCGCGCACGCGGTGCTCGGCAGCCGCCCCACCGCCGCACCCACGGTCGTCGTGGAGGACCCGGTCGTCGCACTGGGGCTCCTGGCACGCCATGTCGTCGACCGGCTGGACACGACGGTCATCGCGCTCACCGGCTCCCAGGGCAAGACCGGCACGAAGGACTACCTCGCGGCGGTCCTGCGGACGCTCACCTCCGACCAGGCCGTGGTCGCCACCACCGCGAACAACAACAACGAGCTCGGCGTCCCGCTCACCGTGCTCCGCGCGGACGCGACCACCCGCCACGTCGTCGTCGAGATGGGGGCCCGCGGAGTCGGCCACATCACCTACCTCTGCGACATCGCGCCCCCACGGATCGCGGCTGCCCTCAACGTCGGCAGCGCCCACGTCGGGGAGTTCGGCGGACAGGACGTCATCGCGCGAGCCAAGGGCGAGATCATCGCCGCCCTGCCCGACCACGGGGTCGCCGTCCTGAACGCGGACGACCCGCTCGTGGCGGCCATGGCGACCCGCACCTCCGCCCGGATCGTCTCGTTCGGCACGACCGGTGCCGTGACCTGGCGCAACCTCACCCTCGATGCGCTGGGACGCCCCGCCTTCGAGCTCGGGTACGACGACCAGTGGCATGCCGTCTCGCTCCTGCAGTCCGGCGCGCACCAGGTGCTCAACGCCGCAGCTGCCGCCGCGATGGCGATCGGCGCGGGGTTCGCTCCCGCCGACGTGGCCGCCGCCCTCGGCACCGCTGCCGCGGCATCGCGGTGGCGGATGGAGGTCACCGAGCGTGCCGACGGGCTCGTCGTGATCAACGACTCCTACAACGCCAACCCCGAGTCGATGCGGGCCGCGCTGGAGGCCCTGGTCGCCATCGGCCGGGGCGACGGGGGTCCGCGCCGTCGTACGGTCGCGATCCTGGGGGAGATGAAGGAGCTCGGTGACGAGCACGATGCCGGCCACCGGGCGGTGGGACGCGCAGCAGCGGACCTCGGCGTCGACGTACTCGTCGTCGTGACCGCAGCAGCCCGCGGCATGGCCGAGGGCGCCCAGCCGGAGTCCGGTAACACGGTCGGTGAGGTGATCGTCACGGCGGGCCGGGACGACGCGGTGGACTGGGTGCGGCAGAATGCCGGACCGGAGGACGTCGTCCTCGTCAAGGCGTCGCGCGGCGCCGCCTTGGAGCTGGTGGCAGAGAGCATCCTGAAGGGGCCCATGCAGTGAGAGCGATCCTTCTCGGAGGCGGCATCTCGTTGTTGATCTCGCTGCTCGGCACGCGCGTGGCCATCCACTGGTTCACGCAGTGGGGCTATGGCCAGGAGATCCGCGACGACGGCCCGACCAGCCACCACACCAAGCGCGGCACCCCCACCATGGGCGGCGTCGTCATCATCCTGGCCGCGGTCATCGGCTACTTCGCGGCGAAGCTGATCACGCTGACCACGCCGAGCGCGTCGGCCCTGCTGTTGCTGTTCCTCTTCGTCGGGATGGGCCTGGTCGGCTTCCTCGACGACTTCATCAAGATCTCCAAGCAGCGCAGCCTCGGCCTGCGCAGCAAGGCCAAGATGGCCGGGCAGACCGTGATCGCGCTGGTCTTCGGCTGGCTCGCGCTGTCGACGTGGCTCGAGGACGAGAACGGCCGGAGCCCGGCGAGCGACAAGGTCTCGTTCCTTCGCGAGCTGGACTGGTTCGTCCTCCCGACGGTGCTGGCGCTGCTGTTCATCTGGCTGCTCGTCGCCGGTTTCAGCAATGCGGTCAACCTCACCGACGGGCTCGACGGCCTCGCCGCCGGCGCGTGCGTCATGGTCTTCGGTGCCTACACGCTGGTGAACATCTGGCAGAACAACCAGTTCTGCCAGGACGAGCCGAGCGCCTCCTGCTACAACGTGCGAGATCCGCTCGACCTGGCGATCATCGCGGCCGCCATCACGGGCGCCTGCTTCGGCTTCCTGTGGTGGAACGCCTCGCCCGCCAAGATCTTCATGGGTGACACCGGCTCCCTGGCCCTGGGCAGCGCGCTCGCCGGCTTCGCGATCCTGACGCGCACCGAGCTCCTGCTGGTGGTCCTCGGTGGACTGTTCGTCCTCGAGACGGCGTCGGTGATGATGCAGGTCGGCTTCTTCAAGCTCACCAAGGGCAAGCGCATCTTCCGGATGGCACCCATCCACCACCACTTCGAGATGCTCGGCTGGGAGCAGGTGACCGTGGTGATCCGCTTCTGGATCATCACCGGACTCTGTGTCGCCACCGGCCTCGGCATCTTCTACGCCGAGTGGGTCTCGCGGCTGTGACCCGCGACGTGTCCACCCTGGGCCGCAAGGACTCGTGGGACGGAGTCCGCGTCGTCGTCGCCGGCTTCGGCACGAGTGGTGCGGCGGCGGTCGACAACCTGCTCCACCTCGGTGCCGACGTGCACGCCGTGGCCGAGGTGGCCCGGCCCGCGATCCTCGAACGCGCCGAGCTGCTCGAGGTCCTCGGCGCCCGCATCGACATCCACGAGGGTGCGACCGCGAGCCTGCCCGAGGGCGAGGTCGACCTCCTGGTCGTCTCCCCGGGCTTCCGCCCGGACGCGCCGATCGTGGTGGCCGCCCGCGAACGCAATGTCCCGGTGTGGGGCGAGGTCGAGCTCGCGTGGCGGCTCCGTGACCCTGATTCCCCGGCGCCGTGGATCTGCGTCACCGGCACCAACGGCAAGACCACGACGGTGCAGATGCTCGACAGCATCCTGCGCGCCGCCGGGCTGCGCAGCGTCGCCGCCGGCAATGTCGGACTGCCGTTGACCGAGGCCGTCATGGACCCCGAGCCCTACGACGTCATCGCTGTCGAGCTGTCGAGCTTCCAGCTCCACACCACCGACACGATGGCCGCCGAGAGCGCCGTGGTGCTCAACGTCGCCGAGGACCACCTCGACTGGTACGACGGCACGGGCGGCATGGACGGCTATGCCCGTGACAAGGGGCGGATCTACACCGGCGTGCAGCGGGCGTGCGTCTACAACGCCAGCGACCCCGTCACCGAGCAGCTCGTGCGCGATGCCGACGTCGAGGAGGGCGCGCGGGCCATCGGCTTCACCCTCGGCCTGCCGAGCGTCGGGATGGTCGGTGTCGTCGACGAGTTCCTCGTCGACCGCGCGTTCATCGCAGAGCGTTCGACCAGCGCCGCCGAGCTGTGCACCATCGACGACCTCGCCTCGAGCGCGCCGCACTACATCGCGAACGCACTCGCCGCAGCGGCACTCGCGCTGGCCCACGGCGTCAGCCGGACCGCCGTACGCGACGGGTTGACGGCGTTCCGTCCTGACGGCCACCGGATCGCGGTGGTCGCCGAGCACGACGACCTGACCTGGATCAACGACTCCAAGGCCACCAACCCGCACGCGGCGGCGTCCTCGCTCGCGGCCTTCGCGCCGGTGGTGTGGGTGGCGGGCGGCCTGGCCAAGGGCGCGAGCTTCGACGACCTGGTCCGCTCCGTCGGATCGCGGCTGCGGGGCGTGGTCCTGATCGGCCAGGACCGGCAGGTGATCGCCGACGCGCTTTCGCGACACGCACCCGATGTGCCCGTGATCGACGCCAACAGCCCTGAAACTGGTGGGGTAGTTGGTGAGTCAAGTGACGACCTGATGAGGCGTGTCGTTGCGTTGGCTGCCGGGATGGCCCAGTCGGGCGACACCGTGCTGCTGGCGCCGGGATGCGCGTCGATGGACCAGTTCACCGACTACGCCGCCCGCGGTGATGCGTTTGCCGAGGCGGTCAGGGAGTTCATCACCAGGGACTGACACGAGGGACTGAGGGGGTCGTCATCACCACCGCGAACCCCGAGAGCACCCGTCTCTCGTTCCAGGGCCTGGTGCGACGTCGTCCCCGACTCGCGGCGCGGCGGCCGACCTGGACCCGCGCGCTCAAGGATGCCCTCGACCGCCCCCTGACGACGTACTACCTGCTGCTGGGCGCCACCGCCCTGCTGCTGACCATCGGCCTGATCATGGTGCTGAGCGCCTCCAGCGTCCGGGCCTACAGCGAGACCGGCGACTCGTACGCCGTCGTGAAGCGGCAGCTGATGTGGGTCGGCATCGGTGTTCCCTGCGCCTTCATCGCGTCCCGGGTGTCGACCAGCTGGGTCCGCGGCCTGGCCTATCCGGCCTTCTCGATCTCGCTGCTGCTGCTCGCGCTGACGGCCAAGCTCGGCGTCGAGGCCAACGGCAACACCAACTGGCTGGCGGTGGGCCCGATCCAGATCCAGCCGTCCGAGCTGGCCAAGCTTTCGCTGGTGATCTGGGCGGCGCACATCTACGCCAACAAGGAACGCCGGCTCAAGAGCCTGCACCAGATGCTGGTGCCCGTCGTCCCCGGCATGGTGCTGGCCACGACCCTCGTGGTCGTCGGTCGCGACCTCGGTACGGCACTGGTCTTCTTCGCGTTGCTGATCGGCATGCTGTGGGTGGTCGGCGCCCCCAACAAGCTCTTCGCCCTGGCCCTGGCCGGTGTCAGCGTGCTCGCACTGGGCCTGGCGGCCACCGACGGCGAGCGCCTCCAGCGGCTGGCGAACTTCACGGACCCGTTCAAGGACTTCCACGGCAACGGCTGGCAGCCCGCCCACGGCCTGTACGCCATGGCCAGTGGCGGCATCTTCGGCGAGGGCATCGGCGCCAGCCAGCAGAAGTGGGGCCAGCTGCCGGAGGCCTACACCGACTTCATCTTCGCCGTCCTCGGGGAAGAGCTGGGCCTGGTCGGCACGCTGCTGGTGATCTCGCTGTTCCTCGTCATCGCCTACGCCGGCCTGCGGGTCGCGCGCGAGACCAAGGACCCGTTCGTCCGGTACTGCACCTTCGGCATCGTGGTGTGGCTGCTGGGCCAGATGATCATCAACGTCGGCATGGTCCTCGCCCTGCTTCCCGTCATCGGCATCCCGCTGCCGCTGGTGTCGTACGGCGGCTCGAGCCTGCTGCCCACGTTGAGCGCGCTGGGCCTGGTCATCGGATTCGCCCGGCGGGAGCCCGCCGCGGCGCGCGCGCTCGCCCAGCGTCGTCGGGCCAGGTCGGCCGGACTCTCGGCGCGCGGGTAGGTTTCTCGCGTGCGCGTTCTGTTGGCCGGTGGTGGAACGGCGGGTCACACCTCGCCCCTGCTCGCGACGGCGGATGCCTTGCGCCGCCTCGATCCTGACGTCGAGATCACGTGCCTCGGCACGCCCCGCGGACTGGAGAACAAGGTGGTCCCCGCGGCCGGCTACACGCTGCGACTCGTGCCGCCCGTGCCCTTGCCCCGCAAGCCCGGCAAGGACCTGTTCCTCGTGCCGAAGCGACTCCGCGCGGCGGTGAAGGCGGCCCTCGAGATCATCGACGAGGTGCAGCCCGACGTGGTCGTCGGCTACGGCGGCTACGTCTCGATGCCCGCCTACGTCGCCGCGCGTCGACGCAGGATCCCGCTGGTCGTGCATGAGCAGAACGCCCTGCCCGGCATCGCGAACAAGGTCGGCTCACGCCTGGCCACCCGCGTCGCCGTCAGCTTCCCCGGCACCCCCCTCAAGAAGGGCGAGTACGTCGGCCTGCCGATCCGGCGCATGATCTCGACCCTCGACCGCACGGCTCTCCGGGCCGAGGCGCGCGCGTTCTTCGGCCTCGAGGCCGATCGTCCGACCCTGGTCGTCACCGGTGGGTCCCAGGGCGCACGGCGGGTCAACCAGGCCATCAGCGGCGCGGCCGCGGCGCTGGGCTCCGCCGGTGTCCAGGTGCTGCACGTGATCGGCCCGAACGGCGCGAGCGACTCCTCGTGGAACGAGCCCGTGGCCACCGGGGTGCCCTACGTCGTCCTCCCGTTCGTGGAGCGGATGGATCTCGCGCTGGCCGCGGCCGACCTGATGGTGTGTCGCTCCGGCGCCTCCAGCGTCGTCGAGGCGTCCGCGAGCGGAGTGCCCGCGATCTTCGTGCCGTTGCCGATCGGCAACGGCGAGCAGGCCCTCAACGCCCGCCCGGTCGTCGACGCCGGGGGAGCGCTCCTGGTCGAGGACGCCGACTTCACGGCCGACTACGTCGCGGACACGGTGCCGGCGCTGGTCACCGACGCGGCGCGGCTGGCCCGGATGGGTGCGGCTGCGGCCGACCTGGTGCCGCGCGACGCCGACGACAAGCTCGCGCGGATCATCCGCGACGTGGCTGCCAGCGCCGCCGGGGCTGCCCGGTGAAGATCCCCGTCCCCGCCGAGATCCTGCCCGCCGAGCAGCTCGGCCGGGTCCACTTCGTCGGCATCGGCGGCGCCGGACTGTCCGGCATCGCCCGGCTCATGCAACAGCAGGGCGTCGCGGTCACCGGGAGCGACGCCAACGACTCGGTCGTCGTACGGGCCCTGAGGGCCGAAGGCATCACCGTCCACGTCGGCCACGACGCCGCGCACGTCGACGGCGTCGACACCGTCGTGGCCACCACCGCGGCCCGCGAGGACAACCCGGAGATCGTCGCCGCCCAGGCGCAGGGGCTGCGGCTGTGGCCCCGTTCGGCCGGGCTGCAGTCGGTGCTCATCGGCAAGCGCGTGGTCGCGATCGCCGGCACCCACGGCAAGACCACGACGACCGCGATGCTCACCGTCGCGCTCCAGGAGGCCGGCCTCGACCCGACCTTCGTCATCGGCGCGGAGGTCGAGACCCTCGGCACGAACGCACGGCTCGGCACGGGCGACGTCGCCGTCGTCGAGGCGGACGAGTCCGACGGGGCGTTCCTCGTCTACACGCCCGAGATCGCCGTCGTGACCAATGTCGACGCCGACCACCTCGACCACTGGGGTACCCCCGAGGCGTACGCCGCAGCGTTCGCGACGTTCGTTGCGGGAGCGTCGTCCTCGGCCGTCGTGAACGCCGACGACCCCGGTTCGGCAGCGCTCGCCGCGGCCGAGGGCGTGGCCACGGCTGGTTTCGTCGACGGCGCCGACATCCAGGGCAGTGACCTCGCTGTCGTCGGCGGCGGTGCGACCTTCGACGTCCGGGCCGCGGGCAACGACCTCGGTGCCGTCACCCTGTCGGTACCCGGCACGCACTACGCCCAGGACGCACTGCTGGCGCTGGCTGCCGGCCTCGACCTCGGTGCCGATCCGGCCGCCCTCATCCGCGGCCTGGCCCGCCACCGCGGTGCCAAGCGCCGGATGGAGCTCATCGGCGAGGCCGCCGGCGTGCGGGTCTACGACTCGTACGCCCACCACCCGAGCGAGATCCGCGGCGACATCGAGGCAGCCCGGTCGCTGGTGGGTGGGACCGAGCGCCTGGTCGTCTGCTTCCAGCCGCACCTCGTGTCCCGGACCCGGATCTTCGGTGTCGAGATGGGCCAGGCCCTCGGTGCTGCCGACGAGGTCGTCGTCCTCGACGTCTACGTCGCGCGCGAGGACCCCGATCCTGCGGTCACCGGCGCCCTGGTCGCCGACGCCGTCCCGTTGCCCGCCGGGCAGGTCCGGTTCGTGCCCGTGCGCGCCGAGGTCGTGGCGACCTTGGGCGACATCGCCCGCCCGGGTGACCTGGTGCTCACCCTCGGCGCCGGGGACGTCACCGCACTTGCTCCCGAGCTCCTCGCCGTCCTCGCCGGGCGGGGCTGAGGGATGGCCCGCAGGGGACCAGCGCCGCGCCTGCGCCGGGGCGACGCCCAGGCACGTGCCCGCAAGGCCTTCGCCCGCCGTCAGCGCTCCCGTCGCTGGCTGACCTGGCGCTACATCGCCGCTGGGGTGGCACTCGTGCTCCTGGCCGGCCTCGGCGTCTACGCCCTCTACTTCTCGTCGTGGCTGCGTGCCGACGGCGTCCAGGTGGTCGGCAACGACCTGCTGACCGAGAAGCAGGTGCTGGAAACGGCCGAGGTGCGCACCGGGGGCCCGCTCGTCCAGGTCGACCTCGAAGCGATCGAGAAGCGGATGAGGTCCCTCGCCGCGGTCAAGAGCGTCGACGTCTCCCGCAAGTGGCCGCACCAGGTCCGCATCGAGATCGTGGAGCGAACGCCGATCGCCGTCCTCGACCTCGGCAAGCGCGAGGCGGCGCTCGACGCCGACGGCACGGCGTTCCCCGCACCGGACCGGGCCCGCAAGGGACTGCCCCGGGTGAAGGTCGGAGCCGGCGCGAACAAGGACGCCCTGCAGGAGGGCGCCGAGGTCGTCGCCTCGCTCGACCCCGAGGTCTCCGCCCTCGTCGAGTACGCCGAGGTACGCACCGTCGACGAGATCCTGCTCCACCTGCGGGACGGCCGCCTGGTGCGCTGGGGGAGTGCGGACCAGTCCGGGGACAAGGCCGCGGTCCTGCTGGAGCTGCTCAACGTCAAGGCCCAGACGTACGACGTCTCGGTGCCGGGTTCGCCGACCACGCGCTGATCTTTTTTCCCGATCCTCGGCGGTCGCGGCGTGTCTGCGCCGTGCGGGTCGCCGTCGTACCTACTGTCATGGACACGACGAGGTTGACATAACTATAACCCTCTACCTGAGGGTGACAGTTTCCGGAGCACAGCGTCGTTCCCCCAGCACACCGTCGATTCCGATCACACACCTGGAGAGGTGAAGCCGCCGTGGCAGCTGCACAGAACTACCTGGCCATCATCAAGGTCGTCGGCATCGGTGGCGGCGGCGTGAACGCCGTCAACCGGATGATCGAGGTCGGCCTCAAGGGCGTCGAGTTCATCGCCATCAACACCGACGCGCAGGCGTTGCTGATGAGCGACGCCGACGTCAAGCTCGACATCGGTCGCGAGCTCACCCGCGGCCTGGGCGCCGGCGCCAACCCCGACGTGGGTGGCAAGGCAGCCGAGGACCACGCGGAAGAGATCGAAGAGGTCATCAAGGGCGCCGACATGGTCTTCGTGACCGCCGGCGAAGGCGGCGGCACCGGCACCGGTGGTGCTCCGGTCGTCGCCCGCATCGCCCGCTCGCTCGGCGCGCTGACCATCGGTGTCGTCACCCGCCCGTTCAGCTTCGAGGGTGCGCGTCGCAAGAAGTCCGCCGACGACGGCATCGAGCGGCTCCGCGAAGAGGTCGACACCCTCATCGTGATCCCCAACGACCGGCTGCTGCAGATCTCCGACCGCAACGTCTCGATGCTCGACGCGTTCAAGCAGGCCGACCAGGTCCTGCTCCAGGGCGTCTCCGGCATCACCGACCTGATCACGACCCCCGGTCTGATCAACGTCGACTTCGCCGACGTCAAGGCCGTCATGAGCAACGCCGGTTCCGCGCTGATGGGCATCGGCTCGGCCCGCGGTGAGGACCGCGCGCTGGCCGCCGCCGAGATGGCGATCAGCAGCCCGCTCCTGGAGGCGTCGATCGACGGTGCCCATGGTGTCCTGCTCTCGATCGCCGGTGGCTCGGACCTCGGCATCTTCGAGATCAACGAGGCCGCCGCGATGGTGGCCGACGCGGTGCACGCCGACGCCAACATCATCTTCGGAACGATCATCGACGACGCCCTCGGTGACGAGGTCCGCGTGACGGTCATCGCCGCCGGCTTCGACGGGGGGCTCCCGAAGCGCCAGGACTCCGCCGCTCGGCGTGAGGCTCGCCCGCAGCAGACGCAGGCCGAGACCCGCGCCGCCGCCGGCGCCGTCGCCAGCCGTCGCGAGGAGACCCCCGCCCCCGCGCGGGAGTCGGCTCCCGAGCCGCAGCCCGTCGGCGCCCGGACCACCCCGGCGCCGATCCAGTTCGACGATGGTGACGACCTGGACGTCCCCGACTTCCTGAAGTAGGGATGTATTCATTCCGCATCACCACGGGCCCCGTCGACCTGGCCTTCACGGACCGGGTCGGCGGGGTCAGTGCTGCGCCCTTCGGCGAGTTGAACCTCGCCCGGGACGGTGGCGATGCGGAATCCGCCCGGGCGGAGAACCTCCGCCTGCTGCTCGACGACTTCGCGCCCGGCGACGACCTCGCTGACCTGCGCCAGGTCCACGGCAACGCGGTGGTCGTCGCGGACGCGACCCGCCCTTCGTCGTACGACGCAGCGCCGGAGGCGGACGCCATCGTCTCCGTCACCCCGGGCATCACCCTGATGGTGCGCGCCGCTGACTGCGTCCCGGTGCTCCTCGCGGACCCCGACGCCCAGGTCATCGGCGCTGCCCACGCAGGTCGGCTCGGCATGGCGCTCGGCGTGGTCCCGGCGACAGTGGCCCGGATGCGGGAGCTCGGCGGCGACCGGATCACGGCCTGGGTGGGCCCGCACATCTGCGGATCCTGCTACGAGGTCCCGGCCGACCTGAGCGACGAGGTGGCGGCAACCGTCCCGGCGAGCCGGTCGACGACGTCGTGGGGGACACCTGCACTCGACATCGGTGCGGGCGTGCGTGCCCAGCTCACCGCCGTCGGCGTCGAGGTCGTCGACGTCGGCCGCTGCACCCGTGAGTCGCCCGACCTCCACTCCTACCGACGCGACGGTGCACGCGCCGGACGGCAGGCCGGCATCATCCGGCTCGGTGGTCACCGATGACCCGGCGCGACGAGCTCGCGGCCAACCTCGCCACGGTCCACGCCCGTATCGACGCGGCCTGTGCGGCCGCCGGTCGCCCCGCGGGCGACGCACGCCTGGTCGTGGTCACCAAGTTCTTCCCGGCGACCGATGTGCGACTGCTCGCCGGGCTCGGCGTCACCGATGTGGGGGAGAACCGGCACCAGGAGGCTGAGGCAAAGGCAGCCGAGTGCGCCGACCTCGCCGTGCGCTGGCACTACGTCGGCGCCCTGCAGTCCAACAAGGCCGCCGCTGTCGCGCGCTACGCCGACGTGGTCGAGTCCGTCGACCGGCCCGGGCTGATCGCCCGGATCGCACGCGGCGCCGGCGAGCGGGACCGGTCGGTCGACGTACTGCTGCAGGTGAGCCTGGACCCGCCCGGGAGCGAACATCGCGCCGGCGCCGACCCGTCCGGGCTCGCCGACCTGGCGGCCGCCGTCGACCAGCATCCGGAGCTCGAGCTGCGTGGCCTGATGGCCGTCGCGCCCCGCGACGAGGACCCTGCGGAGGCCTTCGCGAGGCTGGCCCGGATCCGCACGGAGTTCCTCGACCACCACCCCGAAGCATCCGTCCTCTCCGCCGGCATGAGCGGCGATCTCGAGGCCGCAATTTCCGCCGGCGCGACACACGTGCGCGTCGGCACCGCGGTCCTCGGATCGAGGCCTGGAGTCCAGTAATGTCCAGAACACCACCAGATGTCCCAACACCTCGGGGCACGAATCACGGAGGCAACAGTCATGAGCGGTGCGATGCGCAGGATCGGCGAGTACCTCGGCCTGCTGGAAGACACCGGCTATGACGAGTACGACGACGAGGTGAACGAGCAGGCACCCGCGCGTGAGGCGCGCACTGCACGTCCCGTCCGCGCCGTGCCGTCGAACACGGTCGCCGACCTCGAAGAGCGTCGCCGTCCCGTCGCGGTGGCTCCGCAGCCCGTCGTCGCCGAGCTGTCCCGGATCACGACCCTGCACCCGACCACCTACAACGAGGCGCGCTCGGTGGGCGAGCAGTACCGCGAAGGCATCCCGGTGATCATGAACCTCACCGAGATGAACGACCAGGACGCCAAGCGCCTCGTCGACTTCGCCGCCGGCCTGATCTTCGCGACCCGCGGCACGATCGAGCGGGTCACCAACAAGGTGTTCCTGCTGTCCCCGCCGAACGTCACGGTCGCGGCCGAGGACAAGGCGCGGATCGCCGACAACGGGTTCTTCAACCAGAGTTGAGCCGATTCGACCGGGGGGCCAGCCGTTGGGCCGGCCCCGATAGATTGGTGTCGTGACAATCGCTGGGTGGATCATCGAAGGCCTGCTGTTCGCCTTCATCGCGTTCCTGTGGGTCCGTTTCATGACCGACTGGGTCCAGGTCTTCGCCCGCACCTGGGAGCCGCGCGGACCCGTGCTGGTCTTCCTGGAGACCGCCTACTCGGTGACGGATCCGCCGATCAACGCGTTGCGCAAGGTGATCAAGCCGATCCGGATCGGCAATTTCGCCCTCGACATCAGCTTCATCCTGGTCATGATCCTGGCCTACGTGTTGCTGTCGGTGAACCGGTCGACACTGCTGACGTGACGTGGGACGACACGCCCTTCGTGCGCTTGGTGTGACGGGTGATGCGGCCTTCTCGCCAGCAGGCGCTAAGGTTCCCCCAGATTAGTTTGACGAGACAGTTTGTCCTTAGAACTTCGAAGATAGGTGAGGTCATGCCGCTGACGCCTGAGGACGTGAGCAACAAGCGCTTTACGCCGGTCCGGCTGCGCGAGGGCTACGACATGGGCGAGGTCGACCAGTTCCTGGATGAGGTTGAGGCCGAGCTGGCTCGCCTGACCCAGGAGAACGACGACCTCCGCACCAAGCTCGCTGCCGCACAGTCCGGATCGTCTTCTGCGTTCGATGCTCCGACGCAGCTTGCGCCCGTTGCCGAGGTTGCTCCCGAGCCGCCCGCACCCGCGCCCGTCGAGGTCGTTGCCCCCGCGCCGATTCAGCCGGTGGCTGCGCCGAGCGTCGTGCCGTCCGGTGACCAGAAGATCCAGACGATCCGCGTCGAGACGGTTCCCGAGGCGTCCAACGCCGCGGCCCGCCTCCTCGAGATCGCGACGCGCAACGCCGACGAGCTCGTCGAGGACGCCAAGAACGAGGCCGACAAGATCGTCGGCGAGGCGCGCACCAAGTCCGAGCGCCTGGAGTCCGAGGCCAAGGTCAAGTCCGACCGCCTCGAGTCCGACGCCCGGACCCGCGCCGAGATGCTCGACGGCGAGACCGCCGAGCGTCGTACGCAGCTCTTCGGTGACCTGGAGAAGGAGCGCGACAAGCTCTCCGCCGAGGTCGAGACGCTGCGTTCGTTCGAGCGCGAGTACCGCTCGCGGCTCAAGAGCTACTTCACGCAGCAGCTCGAGGCGCTGCAGACCCCGGGCGACACCCTCGCCCCCGTCGAGGAGGCTCCGGCGCCCAAGCGTCTGCGCTCCATCCTCGGCGAAGAAGAGGCCTGAGCCCGACAACATCAACCGGTCGGTCCGCATCACGCGGACCGGCCGGTTCGTTGTTGTGCGGTGCGCCTGCTTGGTGAGGTTGGCGGAAGTCGTTACCCTCCGCATCACGCCCGTAGCCTTCCGGTCGCGTGGTGCCCGTTCCAAGGAGTCCGTGATGGCCCGCAGCACGAAGAAGTCTCTGGCCGGTCAGGCCGCATCTGCAGCGCGGAAGATGATCCGCCCGCGGAAGGCCGCTGCAGCGGCCGCGGCACCCACCACCCCACCTGCGAAGAAGGCTGCGGCGAAGACCGCCGTACCCGCCAAGAAGGCGGCTCCGGCCAAGAAGACCGCTCCCGCGAAGAAGGCGGCACCGGCCCCTGCCAAGAAGGCCGCTCCCGCCAAGAAGGCGGCACCGGCC
This sequence comes from Nocardioides sp. CPCC 206347, assembly GCF_048654605.1. Lineage (NCBI taxonomy): Bacteria > Bacillati > Actinomycetota > Actinomycetes > Propionibacteriales > Nocardioidaceae > Nocardioides > Nocardioides sp. CPCC 206347. The sequence goes on along the minus strand of NZ_JBMCYZ010000001.1, from coordinate 260,674 downwards.
CCTGCCAAGAAGGCCGCACCGGCCAAGAAGGCGGCACCGGCCCCTGCCAAGAAGGCGGCACCCGCCAAGAAGGCGGCACCGGCTCCGGCCAAGAAGGCAGCACCCGCCAAGAAGACAGCATCCGCACCCGTGAAGAAGGCCGCGCCCGCGCCGGCCAAGAAGGCGACACCCGCACCCGTGAAGAAGGCAACCCCCGCCCCCGCCAAGAAGGCCACCCCGGCGAAGAAGACCGCAGCGAGGAAGTCCACGCCCGCCGCCCTGGTCGTCCTCGACCACGAGGACGCCTGGTCCAAGGCCGAGCTCGCCGAGGTGATGGCCGCACTGCACGAGCAGCGCGTCCACAGCTCGGAGATCCTCGAGGCCCAGGAAGCCGACCTCACCGGCCTGCTCCGCGACTCCGGGGACGGCGCCGGGCAGGACCAGGCGGACCTGGGCGCGACCAGCTTCGAACGCGACCACGAACTGACGGTCCTGAACCACGAGCGGGAGAAGCTGGCCCAGATCGACCGGGCGCTCGCACGCATCGAGGACGGCACCTACGGGGTGTGTGAGTCGTGCGGCAACCCCATCGGGAAGATGCGGCTCATGGCGTTTCCGCGTGCCACACTGTGCATGACATGCAAGCAGCGCGAGGAACGCCGGTAGACGACCGCGACGACGGATCCCAGCCGGTTCGGCCGTCCCGTCTCGCCGCACCTCGCACCTGGCTCCTGTTCCTCTCGGTGGCCGTGGTCCTGGTCGCCATCGACCAGGTCACCAAGGTCCTCGCCGTCCGGCACCTGACCGGCGAGCCCGACAAGCAGGTCGTCGGCGATCTCCTGCAGCTGCACCTGACCTACAACCCGGGCGCCGCCTTCAGCCTGGGTACCCGCTTCACCGTGGCCCTCGCACTGTTGGCCTGTACGGCGACCGCGGTGGTGCTCTGGCTCAGCCGCAAGGTCGCGAACCGGGTCTGGGCGGTCGGCCTGGGCCTGTTGCTCGCCGGTATCGACGGAAACCTCATCGACCGTCTCTTCCGGGAGCCCGGGGCGTTCCGCGGCCATGTCGTGGACTTCCTGATGCTGCCGAACTGGCCGGTCTTCAACGTGGCCGACATCTGCATCAACGTCGGGGTCGGCCTGATCCTGATCCAGGTGCTCCGTGGCATCGCCATCGACGGCACCCGCCAGGAGAACGCATGACCAATCTCGACCACCGCAGCCTTCCCGTCCCCGACTCGCTCGAGGGCGAACGGATCGACGTGGCCATGTCCCAGCTGTTCGGCGTCTCCCGGACCCGCGCCGCCGAGCTGATCTCCCTGAACCACGTCCGGCTCGACGGGGCCGGAGTCAGCGGCAAGAGCGAACGAGTCCTTGCCGGCTCGGTCCTGGACGTGTCGATCCCGGCCGAGGCGAACCTGTTGGAGGTCGTGCCCGAGATCGTCGAGGGCATCAAGATCATTCACGACGATGACGCCATCGTCGTGATCGACAAGCCCGTAGGTGTCGCGGTCCACCCCTCGCCCGGCTGGCGCGGCCCGACGGTCGTCGGTCACCTCGCTGGCGCCGGCTTCCGGATCTCGACCTCCGGCGCCAAGGAGCGCGAGGGCATCGTCCAGCGCCTCGACGTCGGCACGTCCGGCGTGATGGTGATCGCGAAGTCCGAGCACGCCTACTCGATCCTCAAGAACGCGTTCCGGCACCGGACGGTCGACAAGACCTACCATGCCCTCGTGCAGGGGCACGCGGACCCGCTCGCGGGCACCGTGGACGCCCCGATCGGTCGGCACCCGGGCGCTGACTACAAGTTCGCGGTCCTGGAGGGCGGGCGCGCCAGCGTCACCCACTACGAGACCCTCGAGGCGCACCGTTTCGCCAGCTTGCTCGAGGTGCACCTCGAGACCGGCCGCACCCACCAGATCCGCGTGCACATGGCCGCCCTCAAGCACCCCTGCGTCGGCGACATCACCTACGGTGCCGACCCGACGCTGGCCAAGCGACTCAAGCTGACCCGGCAGTGGTTGCACGCCGTACAGCTCGGCTTCGAGCACCCCGACGGTGGCGAGTACGTCACCTTCAAGTCGACGTACCCCGACGACCTCGCGCACGCGCTCGAGGTCATTCGCGAGAGTGACTGACCTGCTGTTGCGTCCGGCGGTGCCGGACGACGCTCCAGCGATCGCGGACGTGCACCTCGCCGCGCGGGCGGCCGCACCCATGCCGGCCTCGGTCCATCCCGACGCAGACGTGCGGACCTGGCTGGCGTCCCGGTTCGGGGTGGACGAGATCTGGGTGGCCGAGATCGGCGACCGGGTGGTCGGCTACGCCCGGTTCACGCGCACCTGGCTCGATGACCTGTACGTCGACCCGGACCACGCCCGGGAGGGCATCGGACTGGCCCTGCTGGACCTGGTGAAGGCCCGGCACCCGGACGGCTTCGGGTTGTGGGTGTTCACCTCCAACCTGCCCGCCCGGGCCTTCTACGCTGCGCAGGGACTGCTCGAACGCGAGCACACGGACGGCTCCGCCAACGAGGAGCGCGCGCCCGACATCAGGATGGAATGGCCGGGCTGACCGTGGCGCCGATCGTGTCGGCGGTGCCTGTCATGATCACGATGTCGGGTCGCGTAGTCTGAACCTCTTCCCCGACCACCCGTCCACCAGCGACACCGCAAGGAGTCAGTACACCCGATGGCAGTCGGTTCCGGGGGATCGGACTTCGTCCACCTGCACGTCCACACCGAGTACTCCATGCTCGATGGAGCCTCGCTCCTGGACGGCCTCTTCACGCGCGTCAACGAGCTCGGCATGACCTCGATCGCGATGACCGATCACGGCAACCTGCACGGTGCCTACGACTTCTACAACAAGGCGAAGAAGTACGGCGTCAAGCCGATCATCGGCATCGAGGCCTACCTCACGCCGCAGACCCACCGCACCGAGCGGCGCCGGGTCCGCTGGGGCAAGGGCAACGGTGGCGAGGGCGGCGAAGAGGGCGGCAACGACGTCGCCGGTGGCGGCGCCTACACCCACATGACCATGTGGGCCGAGAACACCGAGGGCATGCACAACCTGTTCCGGTTGTCCTCGCGCTCCAGCCTGGAGGGCTTCTACTACAAGCCCCGCGCCGACCGCGAGCTCCTCAACGAGTACGGCAAGGGCCTGATCGCCACCACCGGCTGCCCCTCGGGGGAGATCCAGACCCGCCTCCGGCTGGGGCAGTACGACGAAGCCGTCCGCTCCGCCTCGGAGTTCCAGGACATCTTCGGCAAGGACAGCTTCTTCCTCGAGCTGATGGACCACGGCATCGACATCGAGAAGCGGGTGCGTGACGACCTGCTCCGGCTGGGCAAGCAGCTCGGCATCCCGCCGATCGCCACCAACGACTCGCACTACAACAACCCTGCGGATGCCGAGGCGCACGACGCCCTCATCTGCGTGTCCTCCGGCAAGCGGCTGGCCGACCCCAACCGGCTGAAGTTCGACGGCGGCGGCTACTACATCAAGTCAGCCGCGGAGATGCGCGAGCTGTGGGCCGATCGCTTCGCCATGCCGGAGGCCTGCGACAACACGCTGCTGGTCGCCGAGCGGTGCAACGTGGAGTTCACCGAGTCCACCGGCGGCTACATGGCCGCCGCCGACATCCCGGCCGGCGAGACCGAGGAGTCCTGGTTCGCCAAGGAGGTCTGGCGCGGCATCGAGGCGCGTTACCCGGGCGACAAGCTGACCCAGGCGGTGCGCGACCGGGTCGAGATGGAGCTCGGCGTCGTCGCATCGAAGGGCTACTGCGGCTACTACCTGGTGGTCGCCGACTTCATCCAGTGGTCCAAGGACAACGGCATCCGGGTGGGTCCGGGTCGTGGCTCCGGTGCCGGGTCGATCGCGGCGTACGCCTTGCGGATCACCGACCTGTGTCCCCTCGAGCACGGCCTCATCTTCGAGCGCTTCCTCAACCCCGAGCGTCCCTCGATGCCCGACTTCGACATCGACTTCGACGAGCGTCGGCGCGTCGAGGTCATCCAGTACGTCTCGCAGAAGTACGGCAGCGACCGGGTCGCCTACATCGCGACCTTCGGCCGGATCAAGGCCAAGCAGGCCGTGAAGGACGCGGCGCGGGTCCTGGACCACGGCTTCGCCATCTCCGACAAGATCACCAAGGCGCTGCCCCCCGACATCATGGGCAAGGGCGTGCCGCTGAAGGAGATCTTCAACGCCGACCACAAGCGCTACTCCGACGGCGGCGAGTTCCGCACGCTCTACGAGTCCGAAGCCGAGGTCCGCACGATCTACCAGACGGGCCTGGGGCTCGAGGGCCAGATCCGTCAGACCGGCGTGCACGCGGCCGGCGTGATCATGTCGAGCCAGCCGCTCATCGACATCGTGCCGATCATGAAGCGCGAGCAGGACGGCGCGATCATCACGCAGTTCGACTACCCGATGTGCGAGTCACTCGGGCTGGTCAAGATGGACTTCCTCGGCCTGCGCAACCTGACCGTCCTCGATGACGCGCTGATCAACATCAAGCGCAACCGGGGCGAGGACGTCGTCCTGGAGGACCTTCCGTTCGACGACCAGAACACCTACGACCTGCTCTCTCGCGGTGACACCCTCGGCGTCTTCCAGCTCGACGGTGGCCCGATGCGGGCGCTGCTGCGATCCATGCGGCCCGACAAGTTCGCCGACATCTCGGCCGTGGGCGCGCTCTACCGCCCCGGCCCGATGGGTGCGGACTCCCACAACAAGTACGCCCGCCGCAAGAACGGCCGCGAGCCGATCGACCCGATCCACCCGGAGCTCGAGGCGCCGCTGGAGTCGGTGCTGGGGGAGACGTACGGCCTCATCGTCTACCAGGAGCAGGTGATGGAGATCGCCCAGGTCCTGGCCGGCTTCAGCCTCGGACAGGCCGACAACCTCCGTCGCGCGATGGGCAAGAAGAAGAAGGAAGAGCTCGACAAGCAGTACGCCGGGTTCCAGGCGGGCATGCTCGGCAACGGCTACTCCCAGAAGGCGATCTCGACGCTGTGGGAGATCCTGCTCCCGTTCTCCGACTACGCCTTCAACAAGGCCCACTCGGCGGCGTACGGCGTCATCTCGTACTGGACGGCGTACCTCAAGGCCAACTACCCGGCCGAGTACATGGCGGCCCTGCTCACCAGCACCCGCGTCGACAAGGACAAGTCGGCCATCTACCTCAACGAGTGCCGCCGGATGAAGATCCAGGTGCTCCCGCCCGACGTCAACGAGTCGGTCTCCAACTTCACCTCCGTCGGCACCGACATCCGGTTCGGCATGGGCGCGATCCGCAACGTCGGCGAGCACGTCGTCGACGGCATCGTGGCGGCCCGCGAGGAGAAGGGGCGCTTCGTCGACTTCAACGACTTCCTGTCCAAGGTCCCGGCGCAGGTCTGCAACAAGCGGGTCATCGACTCGCTGATCCGCGCCGGCTCCTTCGACGACATGAAGCACAAGCGCCGTGCCCTGGTGGCGATCCACGAGACGGCCGTCGACCAGTACGTCGACATCAAGCGCAACGAGGCGATCGGGCAGGACTCGCTCTTCGCCGGCCTGGGTGACGACGACGAGGACGGCGGGTTCGGCGTCTCCGTCGCGATCCCCGACCTCGACGAGTGGGACAAGATGACCCTGCTCGGCCACGAGCGCGACATGCTCGGGCTCTACGTCTCCGACCACCCGCTGCTCGGTCTCGAGCACGTGCTCTCCAACGGCACCGACTGCACCATCGGCCAGCTGCTCACCGACGAGGACCGGCCGCACAACACCACCGTGACGGTGGCGGGCCTGGTCACCTCGGTGCAGCGCAAGATCACCAAGAACGGCGATCCGTGGGCGACGGTGACCCTCGAGGACCTCGAGGGTGCGATCGACGTGCTGCTGTTCCCGAGCTCCTACCGGCTGGCGGCGCCGTACCTCACCGACGACGCGATCATCCGGGTCCGCGGACAGCTCGACAAGGAGCGCGACACCGCCCAGCTGCGGGGCCAGGAGGTCACCCTTCCCGACCTCGAGCGCGGCAGTGACGGGCCGGTCGTGATCAGCCTTCCGTCGACGCGTTGCACCGGTCCGGTGGTCCAGTCCCTGCGCGACGTCCTGGCGACGTACCCCGGCCTGACCGAGGTGCGGCTGCAGTTGTTGAGCCGCGACTCCACCAAGCTCATGCGCCTGGGGGACAATCTCAGGGTGACTCCCAGCCCGTCCCTCTTTGCGGACCTCAAGCAGCTCCTCGGACCGGGGTGCCTGAGTTGACGGGCACGTCCTTCAAGCAATGGGTCTCGCCGGTCCTGGCGATCCCGGTCGCCCTCGGCGCTGCCCTCGGCCCGCTCGGTGGCTGGCTGTGGTGGACGTGGTGGGGCCCGGCGCCCGACGGCAAGATCTACGACACCCGGGTCGGCGCCAAGTGGTACCCCGACCCGTTCGACCCGGGCGTCGCCCGTGACTTCAGCGGTACGGCGACGTACGTCGTCGTGGGTGTCGGACTTGCCCTGCTGCTCGGGGTCGTCACCGCTGTGCTGTGCCGCCGGACCGCTGTCGCCGGACTCGTGGCCGTCGTCGTCGGCGCATCGGTCGGCGCTGCGCTGATGGTCCTGGTCGGCACCAGCTTCAGCCCGCCCGACCCGGCGACCCTGGTCGCGAGCCACGAGGTCGGCGACGCGCTGCCCGGACATCTCCACGTCGCGGGTTGGTCGCCGTACCTGATCTGGCCGGTCGGTGCGCTGCTCGGCTACTTCGTGGTGATGGTCAGCATCCTGTCGCCCTCCCAGGCGAGGGCTGCGGTCAGTTCGGAGACCACCGAGTCCGCGCGACCTCCGTCGCCGGCAGCGACCTGATCACGTTCATCACCCGCAGCTCCGAGCGCAGCAGGTCCGTGACCAGGACCAGTCGCTCGGCCGCGTCGGTCGCCTCGAGCAGCTGCTGGCGCTCGGCCAGGGGGAGCGGCGTGCACGCCGCGAGGGTCCACGAGAGGAAGACCGGGTCCCGTGGCAGGCTGCCCTCGAGCGGGTCGGTCGCGATGTCCTGGAGCACGTGACGGTAGGCAGCGAAGACGGCGCGGGCCTGCATGACGAGGTCGCCCGGGACCTCCGAGGCCACCTCGGGGAGCGCACTCACCTCGCCGAGGGGGAACGCGTCGGTGGTGCGCAGGCGGTTGAGCTGGATCCGGTCCCGGCCGACCGCGACGATGTCGAAGGTTCCGTCCGCGTGCGCCTCGACCTCGGTGAGCTGCACCCGCACGCCGACCCGGAACAGCGACTGGGCTCCGTGGTCGCCGACCTCGTAACCCTCGCGGATCGCGACGGTGCCGAAGACGCGCTCGGCGGGGTCCTCGATTCGCAGCAGGTGGTGCACGAGTGCGCGGTACCGGTCCTCGAAGATGTGCAGCGGCATGCTGACTCCCGGATACAGCACCGCGTTGAGCGGGAACATCGGAAGCTCGTCGGCCACGCCTACGACACTAGTGCCGGAGTGCCTCAACCACCGGGACGTGGCCGGGGGCGGACGCTCGCGCCCGTAGAATCGCCGCATGTCCCAGATCCGTCGCATCGACCTGCGTGACGTCGCCGACAACGTCGACTACCGCGCAGCTGTGCCCCGTGCCGACTTCGACATCGAAGCTGCGGTGCCGGCGGTGCATGCGATCTGTGAGGAGGTCCGCACCCGCGGCCTCGACGCGATCCGCGAGTTCGGCGAGAAGTTCGACGGTGTGGTGGTCGAGGACATCCGGGTCGCCCCGGAGGCGCTCAAGGAAGCGCTGGAGCAGCTCGACCCCGACATCCGGGCCGGGCTGGAGGAGTCGATCCGCCGACTCCGCCTGACCTGCGCCAACGAGCTCGAGCAGGACGCCGTCACCGACCTCGGTCCGGGCGCCCGCGTCACACACCGCAAGGTGCCCGTCGGCCGGGTCGGCCTCTACGTGCCCGGCGGCCTGGCCCCGCTGGTGTCGAGCGTCCTGATGAACGTCGTACCTGCACAGATCGCCGGCGTGCAGTCGATCGCCCTGTCGAGCCCGCCGCAGCGCGAGTTCGGCGGATCCGTGCACCCGACGATCCTGGCTGCGTGTGCGCTGCTCGGGGTCGAGGAGGTGTACGCCGTCGGCGGCGCACAGGCGATCGCGATGTTCGCGTACGGCGCCGGCTCCTGCGCCCGTGTCGACCTGGTCACCGGCCCGGGCAACATCTGGGTGGTCACCGCCAAGCGCATCCTCAAGGGCCAGATCGGCATCGACTCCGAGGCCGGTCCGACCGAGATCGCGATCCTTGCCGACGACACCGCTGACGCCGCCTTCGTCGCGGCCGACCTGATCAGCCAGGCCGAGCACGACCCGCTGGCGGCCTCGGTGCTGGTCACGACCTCCGAGCGGCTCGCCGCCGCGGTCGAGGTCGAGCTGGACGCGCAGGTGGCGGCGACCAAGCACAGTGACCGGATCACGACGTCGCTGCGCGGACAGCAGTCGGGCATCGTGCTGGTGCGCGACCTCGAGCAGGGCCTCGACGTCGTCAACACCTACGCTGCCGAGCACCTCGAGATCCACACCGAGGACGCCGCCGACTGGGCCGCGCGCGTGCGCAATGCGGGCGCGATCTTCGTCGGTCCGCACGCACCGGTCAGCCTGGGCGACTACTGCGCCGGCTCCAACCACGTGCTGCCGACCGCGGGCTGCGCCTGCCACTCCTCGGGCCTGTCGGTGCGCGCTTTCACCAAGTCCGTGCACGTCATCGAATACTCCCGCGAGGGCCTCGCGGAGGTCGCCGACCACGTCGTGACCCTCGCCGAGGCCGAGGACCTTCCGGGCCACGGTGCCGCCATCACCGTCCGGATGCAGTCGTGACCGGCGAGGCCACCTGGCCGCCCCTGCGTGAGGAGCTCCGTGGCATCGAGCCGTACGGCGCCCCGCAGCTGGACGTGCCGGTCCAGCTCAACGTCAACGAGAACCCGTACGGGCCCTCGGCCCTCTGCATCGCCGACATCGCGGCATCGGTCGCCGAGGCCTCGGCCACGCTGAACCGGTACCCCGACCGGGAGTTCGTGGACCTGCGCACTGCGCTGGCGTCGTACCTCTCCAAGGACACGACCGCCGGGATCGTGCCCGAGCAGGTCTGGGCAGCCAACGGCTCCAACGAGGTCATGCTGCAGCTGCTGCAGGCCTTCGGGGGACCGGGACGGACCGCGGTCAGCTTCGCGCCGACGTACTCGATGTATCCGGAGTACGCCCGTGACACCAACACGCGCTGGGTCGCCGGGCACCGGGCCGAGGACTTCTCCCTCGACCTCGACGCCGCGCGTGACCTGGTCAAGACCGAGCAACCGAGCGTGATCCTGCTGCCGAGCCCGAACAACCCGACGGGCACCGCGCTGCCGCCCGAGGCCGTCCGCACGTTGTGCGAGGCTGCCGGCGATGACGGGATCGTCGTGGTCGACGAGGCGTACGGCGAGTTCCGCCGCACCGGTGTCCCGAGCGCGCTCGAGCTGCTCCCGTCGTACCGGAACCTGGTGGTGACGCGGACGATGAGCAAGGCGTTCGCCGGCGCCGGACTGCGGCTGGGGTACCTCGCGGCCGACCCCGCGATCTGCGACGCGATCCGGGTGGTGCGGCTGCCGTACCACCTCTCGGCGGTCACCCAGGCGGTTGCGCTCGCGGCGCTGCGCCACGCACCGGAACTGCTCGGCAAGGTAGACGAACTGCGCGTCGAACGCGACGCGCTCGTGACCTGGCTGCGTGCCGAGGGGTACGACGTCGCCGACTCGGATGCGAATTTCGTGTTGTTCGGACGATTCGCCGACCGTCATGCTGTCTGGCAGGGTCTTCTGGATCAGGGTGTCCTGATCCGGGAGACCGGACCGGACGGTTGGCTCCGGGTGTCCGTCGGGACGCCGGCGGAGATGGACGCGTTCAAGCAGGCCCTGAGCAGCACGGCTGAAGATCGAACCCCCAAGAAAATCCAGAAGGTGGAGTCATGAGTCGTAGTGCGCGCATCGAGCGGCAGACGAGCGAGTCGAAGGTCGTCGTCGAGGTCAACCTCGACGGAACGGGCCGCCACGACATCTCCACGGGCGTCGGCTTCTACGACCACATGCTCACCGCGTTCGCCCGGCACGCGCTGGTCGACCTCACCGTCCAGACCGACGGCGACGTCCACATCGACGCCCACCACACGGTCGAGGACACCGCGATCGCGCTCGGCCAGGCCCTGCGCCAGGCACTCGGCGACAAGGCCGGCATCCGCCGCTTCGGCGACGCGACCGTTCCGCTCGACGAGGCCCTGGTGCACGCGGTTGTCGACGTCTCCGGCCGCCCGTACTGCGTCCACACCGGCGAGCCCGAGGGCCAGCAGTACGTCGCGCTCGGCGGTTCCGGGGTGTCCTACCTCGGTTCGCTGACCCAGCACGTCTTCGAGTCGATCGCCTTCCACGGCCACTTCGCGCTGCACGTGCGTGTGTTGGCCGGCCGCGAGCCGCACCACATCGTGGAGACCCAGTTCAAGGCGTTCGCGCGCGCGTTCCGTGACGCCGTCGCGATCGACCCGCGGGAGACGGGCATCCCGTCCACCAAGGGCGCTCTGTGACGCTGGGCAAACCGTCGGTCGTCGTCCTCGATTACGGCTCCGGCAACCTGCGTTCCGCCGTGCGCGCGATCGAGCGCGCCGGCGCGGACGTCACGTTGACTGCTGACGTGGACGCTGCCCTCGCAGCCGACGGGTTGCTGGTGCCGGGCGTCGGCGCCTATGAGGCGTGCATGCGCGGACTCCGGGCCATCCGGGGCGAGCGGATCATCGGCCAGCGGCTGTCCGGTGGCCGCCCGGTGCTCGGGATCTGTGTCGGCATGCAGATCCTCTTCGCTCGCGGCATCGAGCACGGTGTCGAGACCGAGGGTTGCGGTGAGTGGCCCGGTGTCGTCGAGCGGTTGCAGGCACCGATCGTCCCCCACATGGGTTGGAACACCGTCGACGTACCAGCGAGCTCGAAACTGTTCGCCGGCGTCGAGGACGAGCGCTTCTACTTCGTGCACTCCTACGGCGTACGTGACTGGACCCTGGTCACCAATGACCGGACCCCCGACAGCCACCAGCCGCGCGTGACCTGGGCCGAACACGGCCCCGTCGGCGCCGCTGACCGATTCGTCGCGGCCGTCGAGAACGGACCGCTGTGCGCCACGCAGTTCCACCCGGAGAAGTCCGGGGACGCGGGGGCACAACTACTGAGAAATTGGGTGGAATCACTGTGAGCACGGCCAAGACCCCGTACCTGGAAATGCTTCCCGCCGTCGACATCAAGGGTGGCCAGGCCGTCCAGTTGGTGCAGGGCATCGACGGCTCGGAGAAGGCCTTCGGTGATCCCATCCAGGCTGCACTGCGGTGGCAGGAGGCCGGTGCCGAGTGGATCCACCTCGTCGACCTCGACGCCGCGTTCGGCCACGGCAACAACCGCGCTCTGCAGGCCGAGATCGTCGGCAAGCTCGACATCAAGGTCGAGATGAGTGGCGGCATCCGTGACGACGAGTCGCTCGAGGCCGCCATGGCCACGGGTTGTCGCCGGGTCAACATCGGGACTGCCGCGCTCGAGCAGCCGGAGTGGTGCGCCCGCGCCATTGCGACGTACGGCGACCGCGTGGCCATCGGCCTCGACGTCCGGGGTACGACGCTGGCCGCCCGCGGCTGGACGCAGGAGGGTGGCGACCTCTACGAGACGCTCGCCCGCCTCGACGCCGAGGGTTGCGCCCGTTACGTGGTGACGGACGTCAACAAGGACGGCATGCTGCAGGGCCCGAACCTCCAGCTGTTGAAGGACGTGTGCGCTGCGACGGACAAGCCCGTGGTCGCGTCCGGTGGTGTGACGACGCTGGACGACATCGCCGCCCTGATGCAGCTGGTGCCGATCGGTGTCGAAGGTGCCATCGCCGGGACGGCGCTCTACACCGGCCAGTTCACCCTCGAGGACGCGCTCGCGCTGACCCGGGGTGGCTTGCTGTGACCCTCGCCGTCCGCGTGATCCCGTGCCTGGACGTGGACGCCGGCCGGGTGGTCAAGGGCGTGAACTTCCAGGAGCTGCGCGACGCGGGCGACCCCGTCGAGCTCGCTCGCCTGTACGACGCCGAGGGCGCCGACGAGCTGACCTTCCTCGACATCTCGGCCTCCCACGAGGGCCGCGCCACGACGATGGAGATCGTCTCTGCGACCGCTGAGCAGGTCTTCATCCCGCTGACCGTCGGCGGGGGAGTGTCCTCGGTCGAGGACGTCGACCGCCTGCTGCGTGCCGGCGCCGACAAGATCGCGGTCAACACCGCCGCGATCCAGCGGCCGCAGCTGATCGAGGAGATCGCCCAGCGCTTCGGCAACCAGGTGCTGGTGCTCTCCGTCGACGCGCGCCGCGTCCTGGCCGGCGCCGACTCACGTACCGATTCGGGCTTCGAGGTGACGACCCACGGCGGCCGGAAGTCAGCCGGCCTGGACGCCATCGAGTGGGCCGTCCGCGCCGCCGAGCTGGGTGCCGGCGAGATCCTCCTCAACGCGATGGACGCCGACGGCACCACGGACGGCTTCGACCTCGACCTGATCCGGCGCGTGCGCGCCGAGGTGTCGATCCCCGTCATCGCCTCGGGTGGCGCCGGTGCGGTCGAGCACTTCGCTCCTGCTGTCGAGGCCGGCGCCGACGCCGTCCTCGCTGCGACCGTCTTCCACTTCGGCACACTGCGGATCAGCGACGTCAAGGGTGCTCTCGCCGGTGCGGGTGTACCCGTCCGCTGAGCGGGCAGGGTCGCAGCCATGACGTACGAGACGTATGAGCCTGCCGCGGGCGCTTCGCCTGTTGCCGGTTCGGAGCCTGGACCGTGGCGGGTCGCCATCGAGTACTCCAACAAGGGGCAGGCGAAGCCGTCCACGATCGTGCAGATCGGCAGCACCGAGTTCGCGAGCCACGCTGACGCCCTCGCGACCGCCCAGCGCACGGCCTTCGAGTACAACCCGCCCGACCCGTGGTCCCCGCAACGTCGCGACGTCTTCCGCGATGGCCCGGACGGCTTCCTCGTCGTCATCCAGGGCGCGACCTCGACGTTCCACATGAGCGTGCGGCTCGTCGAGCACCTCGGCGGCGGCTAGAAGCCATCGTCGCCTCGTCGTGCGAGTGCTCAGGCGTCCCAGCCCTCGGGCCTCCGCGACTTCGGCAGCTTCGACACGACCATCCGGTAGGACTCGTCGACCGCCTCGAGGAGCTCGTCGTCAGGGATGGCGCCCGCGAGCACCAGGTCGTTCCAGCCCGAGCGGCCGATGTAGGCCATCACGGAAGCGTCCTGCGGATATCGCTGCAGCCACTCGTCGGCTACCTCGCGGGTCGCGCCGGCCTTCACGCCGAGGCTGTCGCGCCCGAGGAACGCGAAGATCTTCGCTCGCTCGCCCTCGCCGACCTTGATGACGGGGAACTCGTGGTCCCACGGGTTGTCGGGCCACGCGCCCGGCTTGGCCAGGCAGTACCGCTGCATCTCGTCGACGTCCACGTGCTTGACGCTACCGATCCGAGCACTCGGCGGCACACATGTCCCCGCGGCGGAATAGTCTCCGACCCACCAGGGGTTGTGACTGGTTGCGCCTCGCAGTCTGCGAGGTGCAGGACGAGGTGGGGAGCAGGAGCGGGTGGCGACGGCGAGCAGCGGTGCGGGTACGACGTCGGCCGGGTTCGCCGTCCTGTGGGTCGCCATCAAGCGCGAACCGTGGATCTTCGCCCTCTCGACGGTCGGGAGCCTGCTCTTCGGTGCCCTGACGGTCGCGGACGCGTGGGTGCTCGGTTGGTCGACCGACCACGTCGTCCTGCCGGCGTTCCGTGACGGCGAGATCGGGTCCGGACTGCTCTGGGCGGTGCTCGGCCTCTTCGTCGGGGTCGCGATCCTGCGGGCGGTGGGCATCGTGGCTCGCCGCCTCGGCGCCGGCATCATGCAGTACCGCATGCAGGCGCACAGTCGCCGTGCCGTCACCCGCCAGTACCTTCGCCTCCCGCTCGCGTGGCACCAGAAGCACCCGACGGGGGAGCTGCTGTCCAACGCGAACTCGGACGTCGAGGCTGCGTGGGGCCCGATCGCGCCCCTGCCGATGGCCGTCGGCACGGTCGCGATGATGGTGATCGCGGTCGTCCAGATGCTGCTGACCGACCTCGTGCTCGCTGTCATCGGGCTGCTGGTGTTCCCGCTCGTCATCGGCACCAACATCGTCTACCAGCGCCTCGCGCAGGGCTGGGCCACCCGTGCCCAGCAGCTGCGCGCCGAGCTGTCCGAGATCGCCCACGAGTCCTTCGATGGCGCGCTCGTCGTCAAGACGCTCGGGCGCGAGCCCGAGGAGACCGAGCGGTTCCGGGCCAAGGCGTTCGAGCTGCGCGAGGCCAACATCCGTGTCGGCCGCATCCGCGCGGCGTTCGACCCGACGCTGGCCGCGCTCCCCAACATCGCGGTGCTGTTCGTGCTCGTCATCGGGGTGCACCGCGTCATCGGCGGTTCGACGGGCGCGGGCGACGTCATCACCATCGCGTACCTGCTCACCGTGGTCTCCTTCCCGATCCGGTCGATCGGCTGGCTCCTGGGCGACTTCCCGCGCAGCGTCGTCGGCTACCGCCGCGTCGCGGCGGTGCTGAACGCCTCCGGCGCCATGGAGTACGGCGACCGGCCGGCCCCGCAGGCAAGCGGAGGCGCGCGGCTGGAGGTCGAGCACGCCGCCTTCGGTTACGAACCCGACCGCCCACTGCTGCGAGACATCAGCTTCGACGTCGAGCCCGGCAGGACGGTGGCCCTCGTCGGAGCCACCGCTTCCGGGAAGAGCACCCTCACCACGCTGTTCGCCCGCCTGGTCGATGTCGACGCGGGAGCCATCCGTGTCGACGGCATCGACCTGCGCGACTTCGAGCGGGGTGGCCTGGCCAGTGTTCTCGCCGTCGTGCCGCAGTCCGCGTTCCTGTTCGACGACACCGTGCGCGGCAACGTGACGCTCGGCCTCGACGTGTCCGACGACGAGGTGTGGCAGGCCCTGCGCACCGCCCAGGCGGACGGGTTCGTCGCGGCCCTGCCCGACGGCCTCGACGCTCGACTGGGCGAGCGCGGCACCACTCTCTCGGGTGGGCAGCGCCAGCGCCTGGCCCTCGCCCGCGCGCTGGTCCGTCGTCCGCGCCTCATGGTGCTGGACGACGCGACCTCTGCGGTCGACCCGGAGGTCGAGGCCCGCATCCTTGCCGGCCTCGGGGGTGACGACGCGACGTTGGTCGTCGTCGCGTACCGCAAGGCCACCATCGGTCTCGCCGACGAGGTGCTGTTCCTCGCTGACGGTGCGATCGCCGACCGGGGCACCCACGACGAGCTCGTCGCGCGCAATGCCGACTACGCCCGCCTGGTCAATGCCTACGAGACCGAGTCGGCGGAGGTGGTGGGATGAGCACCACCGAGCGCGCACCCGAGCAGACGCATCTCAGCAGCGGCGAGGAGATCGGCGCCTGGGCGACCATCCGTCGCGGCATCCACCACTCACCGGAGCTGAAGCAGGGCATCGGCTGGACGCTCGCCCTCGCCGTGCTCGCGTCTGTCGGCCAGGTGATCGTGCCGATCGCGGTCCAGCAGACGATCGACAAGGGACTGCGTGGGCCCGACGGTCCGGACCCGGCCTTCACGACCTGGCTCGCCCTCGCCGCCGGCGTCGCGATCGTGGTGACCAGCTGGGCGTCGTACGCGATGACTGCCCGGCTGTTCTCGACCGCGGAGCACGGTCTGGCCACCCTTCGGATCAAGGCGTTCCGCCACGTCCACGACCTGCCACTGCTCACCCAGAACACCGAGCGCCGCGGCTCGCTCGTCTCGCGCGTGACCAGTGACGTCGACCAGGTCAGCCAGTTCCTCGTGTTCGGTGGACTGCTGTTCGTGGTGAGTGTCGGCCAGATGCTCATCGCCACTGTCGTGATGATCGTCTACAGCTGGCAGCTCGCACTGGTGGTGTGGCTCTGCTTCGCGCCACTGTTCCTGAGCCTGCGGTTCTTCCAGCGCAAGCTCGCTGCCGCCTACGGGACGGTACGACGCCAGGTCGGCGCGCTGCTGTCGGCGGTGTCCGAGCCGGTGGTCGGCGCCACGGTCGTGAAGTCGTACGCGATCGAGGCCCGCACCCAGGAGCGGATCGACACCGCCGTCGAGGCCCACAAGGTCGCCAGCACGCGGGCGCAGGGCTTCACGGCGTTCTCCTTCAGCCTCGGCGGCATCTCGGCCGGATTCGCCAATGCCGCGGTGCTCGTCGTCGGCATCTGGCTGGGCCAGGGCTTCGCGTGGGGCGAGGGGATCAGCGCCGGCGAGGTGCTGGCCTTCGCGTTCCTGGTCACGCTCTTCGTGGGCCCGGTCCAGATGGGCACCCAGATCCTCACGGATGCGCAGAACGCGATCGCCGGCTGGCGGCGGGTGATCGGCATCCTCGACACCCCTGCCGACCTCGTCGATGCCGGACCCGACGGACAGTCACTGCCCCGGGGTGCGATCGACGTCCGGTTCGAGCAGGTCGCCTTCTCCTACCCGGGCGGCGCCGAGGTGCTGACCGACATCGACTTCGTGGTCCCTGCCGGTCAGCGTGTCGCGGTCGTCGGGGAGACCGGTTCGGGCAAGTCGACGATCGCCAAGCTGCTGACCCGGCTGATGGACCCCACGCGCGGACAGGTCCTGCTCGACGGCATCGACCTGCGCCGGATCGCCGAGAGTGCCCTGCGCAGCAGTGTCGTGCTGGTGCCGCAGGAGGGCTTCCTCTTCGACGACACGCTGGCCGCCAACGTCCGTTACGGCCGCCTCGGCGCCACGACCGACGAGATCATCGAGGCCGCTGAGGCCATCGGGCTGGGCGACTGGCTCGCCGGCCTGCCCGACGGCGTCGAGACGCGGGTCGGCCAGCGCGGTGAGTCCCTGTCGGCGGGGGAGCGGCAGCTCGTCGCCCTGCTCCGCGCCCAGCTCGCCGATCCGGACCTCCTCGTCCTCGACGAGGCGACCAGCTCGGTCGACCCGGAGCTCGAGACCCGGATCGGGCGGGCGCTCGAACGACTGCTGAGCGGACGGACCTCGGTCACCATCGCGCACCGCCTCTCGACGGCCGAGGCCGCCGACGTCGTGGTCGTCGTCGACCGGGGCCGGATCGTCCAGCACGGGACCCATGCCGAGCTCGCAGCACAGCCCGGTACGCCGTACGCGCGGCTCCACGCATCGTGGGTGCGGTCGTCCGGCTCCGGCCAACCCCGATAATGGAGCCGTGACCTCTCCCGACCCGGTACTCGACCCGGCCATCGCCGGCCGCCTGAAGCGCACTGCTGACGGCCTGGTCCCCGCGATCGTGCAGCAGTACGACACCGGCGAGGTGTTGATGATGGCGTGGATGGACGACGAGGCGCTGCACCGTACGCTCACGACCGGCCGGGCGACGTACTGGAGCCGCTCGCGCAACGAGTACTGGGTCAAGGGCGAGACGTCGGGCAACCCGCAGCACGTGCACGAGGTGCGCCTCGACTGCGACGGCGACACCTTGCTGCTCAAGGTCGACCAGGTGGGCGTCGCCTGCCACACCGGCGCCCGTACCTGCTTCGACGAGGGGTTGCTCGGTGCCTGACCACGACCTGCGCAAGACGTTCGGGCCGACCGTCCTGCTCGGCCTCGCCGGCAGCGGATTCGCCGCCGTGGCAGGGCACCGCGCCCTGCTCACCGTGCCCGACGAGTTCCTCAAGACGGCGGGGCTGGTCGGCTTCACCGGGCAGGACGACAGCGTCGTCGAGTTCCCGCTGGCCGGTGCGCTGGCGCTGGTCGCCCTCGCCTGCTGGGGCGTCCTGCTGGTCACCCGCGGCGTCGTACGACGGATCGTGGCCGCCCTCGCGGCGGTGGCTGCCGCAGGGATCCTCGCGGTGGTGGTCATCGGCGGGTTCGTCCAGAACGACGACGCAGCCGCCGACCTCAGCACCCGACTCGGCCTGGGCGGCGCGACGGTGCCGCTCGAGCGCAGTCCCTGGCTGTGGGTCGCCCTGGCCTCCGCGCTCCTGGCGCTGGTCGCGGCCGTCGTGGCCGTCCGGTGCGTCGGTTCCTGGCCCGAGATGGGCACCCGCTACGACGCCCCCGGAACGGACCACGCGCCGGTGACAGGTGACCCCGAGGAGCAGACGAACATCGACCTGTGGAAGTCACTGGACGAGGGCACCGACCCGACCGACTCGTGACCCCCTAGAATCGTCGCGTTCCACCGGCAGTCCCGAACACCAGCAATCCCGAAAAACGAGGAGCTCCACATGGCCGACGACCACGGCAACACCCCGGCAGCCTGGACTGCGGTCCTGGTTTCCCTCGTGGGCTTCACGATCGGTGCCGTGGGCATGTCGGTGACCCCGCTGAACTGGCCGCTGTTCTGGGTCGGCACCGTCATCGCGGTTGCCGCCCTGCCGCTGTTCTTCGTGCTGGTCAAGATGGGCCTGCACGAGTCGAGCCACTGAGCGCATGACGCTCACGGCGCCTCCGGTCCTCGCCAGCGAGCAGGCTCGCTGGCGCCGGATGGTGCCGCCCTCGCTCGTTGCCGGCGGCCTGTCCGCCGCGGCGCTGGCGCTGCACCTGCGCGATCCCCACGAGCAGGGTTCGTGGGGTCTGTGCCCGCTCGCCATGGTCGGGATCCACTGTCCCGGCTGCGGCGGCCTGCGTGCGGTCAACGACCTCGGCAACCTCCGGATCGCTGACGCGGCGAGCAGCAACCTGCTCTTCGTGCTGTCGATCCCGGTGCTCGGCTACGTCTTCTGGCTCTGGGCCTCGGGTCGTTGGTCGGGCCGCTACTGGGACCCGTCCGACCGCTGGCTGCGCAATGCAGGCATCGCGCTGGCGCTGGCGATGGTGGTCTTCACGATCCTGCGCAACACGACGGCGGGGTCCTGGCTCGCGCCGTAGCGCTCACCTGGACCCCGCCGTGACCGTGCGTGGTGGGAAACCTCAGAAGTCGCTGTAGAGGCTTCCGGAGAAGCTGTCGGTCGCGAGGACCAGGATCCAGATGATCACACCGAGGACGATCCCGACGATGCCGAGGATCAGGCCGGCGAGGGCGAGGCCCTTGCCGGTCTTCTTGCCCTCGTCGACCTCCTTCTTGCCGAGGAAGCCGAGGACGGTGGCGGCGATGCTGAACACGAACCAGTTGCAGCACAGCACGCCGAGGATTCCGGTGACGAGCGAGATGATCGCCAGCACCGAGGTCTGGGTCGGCTGGCCGCCGCCAGCACCGTAGGCAGGCTGGCCGTACGGCTGGCCGGGGCCGCCGTAGCCGCCACCGGGCGGGGGCGGGGGAGTTCCGTAGGGCGGTTCGTTGTAGCTCACGTGTCTGCCTTTCATGGGGTACGGCCGAGGATCGGGCGGTGTGTGGAACCCTAACGGCCGCATGCCACACTCGACACACCCCCTTTGGCGAGAGTCGCCAGAGGTTTCACCGACTTAACGGAGGCGACATGTCGGCCCCCCAGGCTTCCCAGCCCACGGTGCTCGACGGGATCGTCGCCGGAGTGCTCGAGGACCTCGCGGTCCGCCAGGCGTCCGTGTCCGAGGCCGACCTCCGCGCAGCCCTGGCCGATGTCGACGCGCCGCGCGACCCGATGCCCCACCTGCGCGGCGCCGGGTCGAGCGTGATCGCGGAGGTCAAGCGCAAGAGCCCCAGCAAGGGCGAGCTGGCCGAGATCGCCGATCCCGCCGCGCTGGCGCTGGAGTACGCCGCCGGCGGAGCCGCCGCGATCAGCGTGCTCACCGAGCAGCGCCGGTTCAACGGCAGCCTGGCCGACCTGCGGGCCGTGCGGGCCGCGGTCGACACCCCGATCCTGCGCAAGGACTTCATCGTCACCGAGTACCAGCTGCTCGAGGCGCGCGCTGCCGGCGCCGACCTCGCCCTGCTCATCGTGGCGTCGCTGCCGGGCGAGACGCTGTCGCGCCTCCACGACTACGCCCGCGAGCTCGGGCTCACGGTGCTGGTCGAGGTGCACGACGAGATCGAGGTGGCCCGGGCCGTTGACCTGGGTGCCGAGCTGATCGGCGTCAACGCCCGCAACCTCAAGACGCTCGCCGTCGACCCCGACACCTTCGGGCGCCTCGCGCCGCAGGTGCCGGCCGACCGGGTGCTCGTTGCCGAGTCCGGTATCACCGGGCCCGAGGACGTCCAGCGGTTCGTCGACGAGGGCGCCCGCGCGGTGCTCGTGGGCGAGGCACTGGTGAAGAACGGCGCGCCGCGTGACGCGGTCGCTGACATGACAGGTCTGCAGAGGACAGGGAATCGATGAGCACGTACGGCGCCGATGACTTCGGCTGGTTCGGGGGAGTGGGCGCCTTCGGCGGCCGCTTCATGCCCGAGGCACTGATCGCAGCACTCGACGAGCTGGACATCGCCTGGCAGAAGGCGATGGTCGACCCGACCTTCACCGCGGAGTTCGAGGGCCTGCTCACGAACTACGCCGGTGTCCCGAGCATGTTGTACGACGCCCACCGGCTCTCCGAGCACGCGGGCGCCCGGATCCTGCTCAAGCGCGAGGACCTCAACCACACCGGCGCGCACAAGATCCGCAACGTCCTGGGCCAGGCCCTGCTGACCAAGCGGATGGGCAAGACCCGCGTCATCGCCGAGACCGGAGCCGGACAGCACGGTGTCGCCTCGGCGACCGCTGCCGCGTACCTCGGCCTGGACTGCACCGTCTACATGGGCGAGGTCGACACCGAGCGCCAGGCGCTCAACGTCGCCCGCATGCAGCTGCTCGGCGCCGAGGTGATTCCGGTGACGAGCGGTTCGCGCACCCTCAAGGACGCGATCAACGAGGCGCTGCGCGACTGGGTCGCCAGCGTCGACCACACCGCCTACCTGTTCGGCACCGCCGCGGGTCCGCACCCGTTCCCCAGCCTGGTGCTGTCGTTCGTGCGCGGCATCGGCGACGAGGCACGCCAGCAGTGCCTGGACCTGACGGGCCGCCTGCCCGACGCGATCACCGCCTGTGTCGGCGGCGGATCCAACGCGATCGGCCTGTTCGCCGGGTTCCTCGACGACGCCGACGTGGACATCTACGGCTTCGAGGCCGGCGGAGACGGTGTGGAGACCGGGCGGCACGCCGCGACGATCTTCGCCGGCTCCATCGGTGTCCTGCACGGCGCCCGCACCTTCGTCCTGCAGGACGAGGACGGCCAGACCATCGAGTCCCACTCGATCTCCGCCGGCCTGGACTACCCCGGGGTCGGACCGCAGCATGCCGCGCTGGCCGAGGCCCGCCGGGCGACGTACCTCCCGGTGACCGACGCCGAAGCGATGGACGCGATGTCCCTCCTGGCGCGCACCGAGGGCATCATCCCCGCCATCGAGTCGGCGCACGCCGTCGCGGGCACGCTGAAGATCGCCAAGGAACGGCAGGGCGAGACCCTGCTCATCAACCTGTCCGGTCGTGGTGACAAGGACATGGGCACCGCGCTGGAGTACTTCAACCTCGGCACCGCTGGGGAGGCGAAGTGACCAGCAGCAGCATCGCGTTCGAGAAGGCCCGCGCCGCGGGCCGGGCCGCCCTCGTCGGCTATCTCCCGGCCGGCTTCCCCGACGTCGACGGCAGCATCGCCGCCCTCAAGGCGATGGTCGATGCCGGCTGCGACGTCATCGAGATCGGCCTGCCGTACAGCGACCCGGTCATGGACGGCCCGACCATCCAGGCAGCGGCCCAGCAGGCCCTCGAGGGCGGGATCCGCACCAGCGACGTGCTCCGCACCGTCGAAGCCGTTGCCGCCACCGGCACGCCCACGCTGGTGATGACCTACTGGAACCCCGTCGAGCGGTACGGCGTCGAGCGGTTCACCCGCGATCTCGCCAGCGCCGGCGGTGCGGGCCTGATCACGCCCGACCTGACGCCGGACTTCGCGCCCGAGTGGATCGCGGCGGCCGACGAGCACGGCCTCGACAAGGTGTTCCTCGTCGCACCGTCCTCCACGGACGAACGGATCGCCATGACGACCGCGGCCTGCCGCGGCTTCGTCTACGCCACCGCCGTCATGGGCGTCACGGGCGCCCGGGCGTCCACCAGTGACCTCGCCGGTCCCCTCGTCGCCCGCACCAAGGCGGCGACGAGCATTCCCGTCGGCGTCGGGCTCGGAGTCAGCAACGGTGCGCAGGCGGCCGAGGTGGCGTCGTACGCCGACGGCGTGATCGTCGGATCCGCATTCGTCCGCGTGCTCCTGGACAACGCGGGGGACCATGCTGCCGGACTGGCCGCGCTCTCGGCATTGACCGAGGATCTCGCGGCTGGCGTCGCCGGGGGCGTGCGTGCGTAGGACGTTCCGCCTCGTCGTACTGCTGATGGCCCTCGGTCTGCTGGGCACGGCCTGCGGGAGCGACCCGGAGGAGTTCACCGGGACCCGGCTCAAGAACCCCTATGCCGCTCCGGACATCGCGCTGACCGACACCGCCGGGCAGCCTTACTCGCTGGCCGCCGACACCGACAAGCCGCTCACACTGGTCTTCTTCGGCTACACCAAGTGCCCGGACTTCTGTCCGATGGTGCTCAACAACATCGCCGCCGCGCTGAACCGGGTCGACGAGGCCGACCGCAAGAAGGTCGACGTGGTGCTGGTGACGACCGATCCCGCGCGCGACACCCCCAAGGTGATGCGTGAGTACCTCGATCGCTTCAACAAGGACTTCATCGGCCTGACCGGCGACCTCGACACGATCATCGCGGTCGGCGACCCGTTGGCGGTCTACGTCAACGACGGCAAGCTGCTGCCCACCGGGGGATACGACCTCGGTGGACACTCGACCTTCACACTCGCCATCGACGGCGACGACGAGGCCATCGCACTGTGGAACCAGGAGACGTCGAACACCGAGTTCGCCGCCGACATCCACACCCTGCTGAACCAGGACGAGGACTAGGACCAACGACGTGTTGCCCCAGCTGATCACCGCCTCCATCCCGAGCCCGGCCAACGGGGTCTGGCACCTCGGGCCGTTCCCGCTCCGCGGCTACGCCCTGTGCATCATCCTCGGCATCATCGTCGCCATCTGGATCGGCGAGAAGCGCTGGGCCGCCCGCGGCGGCACCATCGGCGAGATGCAGGACGTCGCGATCTGGGCTGTCCCGTTCGGGCTCGTCGGCGCCCGGCTCTACCACGTCGCCACCGACTGGAAGGGCTACTTCGGGGAGGGCGGCGACCCGGTGTCGGCCCTGTACGTCTGGCACGGCGGCCTCGGCATCTGGGGCGGCGTGGCGCTCGGCGCTGTCGGCGCCTGGATCGGGGCCCGGCGCAAGGGCATCAAGGTGCTGCCCATGCTCGACGCCCTCGCACCCGGTGTGCTCGTCGCCCAGGCGATCGGACGCTGGGGCAACTGGTTCAACCAGGAGCTCTACGGAAAGCCGACCGACCTGCCCTGGGGCCTGGAGATCGACAAGGCCCACTTCAGCAGCTCCTACGAGCAGCAGCTTTTCGACGCCGGCAAGCCGCTGCCCGACATGGCGACGTTCCACCCGACGTACCTCTACGAGTTCTTCTGGAACCTCGCCGCGTTCGCGTTCATCATCTGGCTCGAGCGCCGCTACCGCCTGGGCTACGGCCGCGTGATGGCCGTCTACGTCATGGCCTACACGGCAGGGCGTGGCTGGATCGAGTACCTCCGCATCGACGACGTCCAGCTCGACAACGTGCTCGGCCTGCGCTTCAACGTGTGGACCTCGATCGTGCTCTTCGTGGCGGCCGCGGCGTACTTCATCTGGTCCTCCCGGAACCGACCAGGTCGCGAGGAAACGGTGTACGTCGACGGCCGGATCTCGGAGGTCGAGACTGACGTCTCAACGACCGAGAAGACGGTCACGGACGATTCCGATGTGACGGACGAGGCATCCACCAGCGACTAACGATTGGTCAGGGGCGGTTCACACGGTGGTAATCTGGGACTTCCGCCGCGTGGGCCAGTGACGTCCCTTGCGCCTCACCTTCTGTGGCCCCTTCAAGTGGAGTGCCCACAGACGTAGTCGACGGGAGAACCCTGGTGCCTTATACGCACGCGTTCCCGCCGCCGGAGGGTCTTTACGACCCGCGTCACGAAAAGGACGCCTGCGGCGTCGCTTTCGTTGCGACGCTCACCGGTATCGCCAGCCACGACATCGTGGTGAAGGCCCTCACGGCCCTCCGCAACCTGGACCACCGCGGCGCCGCCGGCGCCGAGGTCAACTCCGGCGACGGTGCCGGCATCCTGATGCAGGTGCCGGACGCCTTCCTGCGCGACGCAGCCGTCGAGGCCGGATTCACCCTGCCCGCCGCCGGCCGCTACGCCGTCGGTACGGCGTTCCTGCCGGGCGATGAGGAGCACGTCGCCAAGACGCGCCGCCGCATCGAGGAGATCGCCGTCGAAGAGGGCCTGACCGTCCTCGGCTGGCGCGAGGTCCCGATCAACCCCACGATCCTCGGCACCATGGCGCTCAGCGTCATGCCGACGTTCAGCCAGCTCTTCGTGCAGGCCAACCCCTTCGGTGCCGAGCCCGTCAGTGGCCTCGACCTCGAGCGGCTGGCCTTCTGCCTGCGCAAGCGGGCCGAGCGCGAGACCGACGTGTACTTCCCGTCGCTGTCGTCGCGCACCCTCGCCTACAAGGGCATGCTGACGACCGACCAGCTCGACAACTTCTTCCCCGACCTGGTCGACGAGCGGATGGCCTCGGCCCTCGCTGTCGTCCACTCGCGGTTCTCGACGAACACGTTCCCGAGCTGGCCGCTGTCGCACCCGTTCCGGTTCATCGCCCACAACGGCGAGATCAACACCGTCATGGGCAACCGCAACTGGATGCGGGCCCGCGAGGCGCTGCTCACGTCCGACGCGATCCCCGGTGACCTCGACCGGCTGTTCCCGATCTGCACCCCCGGTGCCTCGGACTCCGCGTCGTTCGACGAGGTGCTCGAGCTGCTCCACATGGGTGGGCGCAGCCTGCCGCACGCCGTGCTGATGATGATCCCGGAGGCGTGGGAGAACCACACCGAGATGTCGGAGCTGCGGCGCGACTTCTACCGCTTCCACTCCACGATGATGGAGCCCTGGGACGGGCCGGCGTGTGTCGTCTTCACCGACGGCACCCAGATCGGCGCGGTCCTGGACCGCAACGGCCTGCGCCCCGCCCGGTACTGGGTCACCGAGGACGGTCTCGTCGTCCTCGCCTCGGAGGTCGGCGTGCTCGACCTCGACCCGGCCACCGTGGTCCGCAAGGGCCGCCTGCAGCCGGGCCGGATGTTCCTCGTCGACACCGATGAGCACCGGATCATCGAGGACGAGGAGATCAAGGACCAGCTTGCTGCCGAGCGCCCGTACGGCGAGTGGCTGCACGCCGGCATGATCCACCTCGACGACATCCCCGAGCGTGAGCACATCGTGCACACCCACGCCTCGGTGACGCGTCGCCAGCAGGTCTTCGGCTACACCGAGGAAGAGCTGCGGATCCTGCTCACGCCGATGGCGAACACCGGGGGCGAGGCCCTCGGCTCGATGGGTACCGACACCCCGATCGCGGCCCTCAGCGAGAAGCCCCGGCTGCTGTTCGACTACTTCAGCCAGCTGTTCGCGCAGGTCACGAACCCGCCGCTGGACGCGATCCGCGAGGAGCTCGTCACCTCGCTCAACGGCAGCATCGGTCCGGAGTCCAACGTCCTGGAGCCGAGCCCGGCCTCGTGTCGTCAGGTCTCCCTGCCGTTCCCGGTCATCTCCAACGACGACCTGGCCAAGATCCGTCACATCAACCGCGACGGCGACCACCCCGGCTTCGTGACCCACGTGTCCCGCGGCCTGTACGCCGTCGAGGGTGGCGGAGCGGCCATGGCCGCCCGCCTCGACGAGATCTGCGCCGAGGTCAGCCAGGCGATCGCCGATGGTGCCCGCATCATCGTGCTCTCCGACCGTCACTCCACCGCCGAGCTCGCGCCGATCCCGTCGCTGCTGCTCACCGGTGCCGTGCACCACCACCTGGTCCGCGAGAAGACCCGCACCCAGGTCGGCCTGCTGGTCGAGGCCGGCGACGTCCGCGAGGTGCACCACGTCGCGCTCCTCGTCGGGTACGGCGCGGCCGCGGTCAACCCGTACCTCGCGATGGAGTCCGTCGAGGACCTCGCCCGCGAGGGGTACTACGTCACGACCGAGCCCGAGCAGGCGGTCAAGAACCTGATCAAGGGCCTCGGCAAGGGCGTCCTGAAGGTCATGAGCAAGATCGGTGTCTCGACCGTCGCGTCGTACACCGGTGCCCAGATCTTCGAGTGCATCGGTCTCTCGCAGGCCGTCGTCGACCGCTACTTCACCGGTACGACGTCCAAGCTCGGCGGCATCGAGCTCGACGTCATCGCCCAGGAGGTCGCCGCCCGGCACGCCAAGGCGTACCCGCCGGCCGGCATCGCGCCCGCGCACCGCGAGCTCGAGATCGGTGGCGAGTACCAGTGGCGTCGTGAGGGGGAGCCGCACCTGTTCAACCCGGAGACGGTCTTCCGCCTCCAGCACTCCACCCGTACCGGTCGCTACGACATCTTCAAGCAGTACACCGCTGCGGTGGACGAGCAGTCCGAGAAGCTGATGACGCTGCGCGGCCTGTTCCGGTTCAAGGACGCCGCGGAGTCCGGTCGCGCGCCGATCTCCATCGACGAGGTCGAGCCGATCTCGTCGATCGTGAAGCGGTTCTCGACCGGCGCGATGTCGTACGGCTCGATCTCCCGTGAGGCCCACGAGACGCTGGCCATCGCCATGAACCGGTTGGGCGCGAAGTCCAACACCGGTGAAGGTGGCGAGGACGCCGACCGCCTCTACGACCCCGAGCGGCGCAGCTCGATCAAGCAGGTCGCCTCGGGCCGCTTCGGCGTCACGAGCGAGTACCTCACCAACGCCGACGACATCCAGATCAAGATGGCGCAGGGCGCCAAGCCCGGCGAGGGTGGCCAGCTGCCCGGCAACAAGGTGTACCCGTGGGTGGCCAAGACCCGGCACTCCACGCCGGGTGTGGGCCTGATCAGCCCGCCGCCGCACCACGACATCTACTCGATCGAGGACCTGGCCCAGCTGATCCACGACCTCAAGAACGCCAACCCGTCGGCCCGCGTCCACGTGAAGCTGGTCTCCGAGGTCGGCGTCGGCACGGTCGCTGCGGGTGTGTCGAAGGCGCACGCCGACGTCGTCCTGATCTCCGGCCACGACGGCGGAACGGGCGCCTCGCCGCTGACCTCGCTCAAGCACGCCGGTGGTCCCTGGGAGCTCGGCCTCGCCGAGGCCCAGCAGACCCTGCTGCTCAACGGCCTGCGCGACCGCATCGTCGTGCAGACCGACGGTCAGCTCAAGACCGGCCGTGACGTCGTCATCGCTGCCCTGCTCGGTGCCGAGGAGTTCGGTTTCGCGACCGCTCCGCTGGTGGTGTCGGGCTGCATCCTGATGCGCGTGTGCCACCTCGACACCTGCCCCGTGGGCGTCGCGACGCAGAACCCTGTCCTGCGCGAGCGGTTCAGCGGCAAGGCCGAGTACGTCGTCAACTTCTTCGAGTTCATCGCCCAGGAAGTTCGCGAGCTGCTCGCCGAGCTCGGCTTCCGCAGCATCGAGGAAGCCGTCGGCCAGGTGCAGGCCCTCGACACGGTCGGTGCCGTCACGCACTGGAAGGCGGCGGGCCTCGATCTGGCGCCGATCCTGCACAAGGTCGACGTCGCCGAGACGCACTTCCCTGACCAGGACCTCCGCAACACCGGCACCCAGGACCACGGCCTGGACCGGTCGCTGGACGTCACGGAGATCCTTCCGCTGGCGCAGCCGGCGCTGGAGTCCGGAGAGCCGGTGCGCGCTCAGCTGAGCATCCGCAACGTCAACCGGACCGTCGGCACGATCCTGGGCCACGAGGTCACCAAGAAGTACGGCGGCGCGGGCCTGCCCGACGGAACGATCGACCTGACGTTCATCGGTTCGGCCGGGCAGTCGCTGGGTGCGTTCGTGCCGAACGGCATCACGCTGCGACTCGAGGGCGACGCCAACGACTACGTCGGCAAGGGCCTCTCGGGCGGCCGGATCGCGATCCGTCCCGACCGCAACGCGTCCTTCCGTGCCAACGAGCACATCATCGCGGGCAACACGATCGCGTACGGCGCCACGTCGGGCGAGATCTTCATCCGCGGCGGGGTGGGCGAGCGCTGCTGCGTCCGCAACTCCGGTGCCACGGTCGTCACCGAAGGTGTCGGCGACCACGGGTGCGAGTACATGACCGGCGGTCGGGTGGTCGTCCTCGGCAAGACCGGGCGCAACTTCGCGGCCGGCATGTCCGGCGGCGTCGCCTGGGTGCTCGACCTCAAGCACAACCGTGTCAACGGCGAGCTCGTGGAGCTGGGTCCGGTGACCGGTGCCCATGCTGACGAGCTCGAGCAGATCGTTCGCACGCATCACGAAGAGACCGGTTCGGACGTGGCTGCCGAGCTGCTCGCCGACTGGACCACCGCACTGACGCGGTTCACCGAAGTCATGCCGCGCGACTACCGGATCGTGCTCGAAGCCAAGGCCAAGGCCGAAGCCGAGGGACTCGACGAGGATGGCGTGGCCCACGCGATGATGGGGGCCCTCCATGGCTGATCCCAAGGGATTCTTGAAGAGCGACCGTGAGGTCGCGACCCGCCGTCCCGTCGAGGAGCGGATCCAGGACTGGAACGAGGTCTACCCGGGAGGGATCGGCCGCGCCCTGCTGCCGATCATCAACGTGCAGGCCAGCCGTTGCATGGACTGCGGCATCCCGTTCTGCCACCAGGGCTGCCCGCTCGGGAACATCATTCCCGAGTGGAACGACCTCGTGTTCCGCAACGACTGGGAGGGCGCGATCGAGCGCCTGCACGCGACCAACAACTTCCCGGAGTTCACCGGTCGCCTCTGCCCGGCCCCGTGCGAGACCGCTTGCGTGCTCGGCATCAACCAGCCGGCCGTGACGATCAAGAACATCGAGGTCTCGATCATCGACAAGGCCTTCGACTCCGGCTTCGTGCGGCCGCAGCCGCCGGAGTGGCTGTCGGGCAAGACGATCGCGGTCGTCGGCTCGGGTCCTGCCGGCCTCGCTGCCGCCCAGCAGCTGACGCGTGCGGGTCACACCGTCGCCGTCTACGAACGGGCCGACAAGC
Organism: Nocardioides sp. CPCC 206347; assembly: GCF_048654605.1. Classification (NCBI taxonomy): domain Bacteria; kingdom Bacillati; phylum Actinomycetota; class Actinomycetes; order Propionibacteriales; family Nocardioidaceae; genus Nocardioides; species Nocardioides sp. CPCC 206347. The sequence continues at coordinate 231,571 of NZ_JBMCYZ010000001.1, read as the reverse complement.
CCGGTGGGCTGCTGCGCTACGGCATCCCCGAGTTCAAGATGGAGAAGAAGCACGTCGACCAGCGCCTCGAGCAGATGAAGCGCGAGGGCACCGTGTTCCGTTCGGGTGTCGAGGTCGGCAGTGGTGACCTCACCGGACAGGCCCTCAAGGACCGGTACGACGCCGTCGTGATCGCGATCGGCTCGACCGTTGCGCGTGACCTGCCGGTGCCCGGACGCGAGCTCAACGGCATCCACCAGGCGATGGAATTCCTCCCGCAGGCCAACCGCGTCGCGCTGGGGGAGACCGTCGAGGGGCAGATCCGTGCGGACGGCAAGCACGTCGTCATCATCGGTGGCGGTGACACCGGCGCCGACTGCCTCGGCACCTCGGTGCGCCAGGGCGCGGCCTCGATCACGCAGCTCGAGATCCTGCCGGAGCCTCCGGTCGACCGTCCCGCGGGACAGCCGTGGCCGACGTACCCGATGACGTTCCGGATCTCCTCGGCCCACGAAGAGGCCGGTGACCGGGTCTACTCGGTGTCGACCAAGGAGTTCCTGGGCGACGAGGACGGCAACGTCCGCGCGCTGCGGATCGTCGAGGTCTCGTTCGAGGGCGGCAAGCTCGTCGAGAAGGAGGGTTCGGAGCGGGAGATCCCGGCCGACCTCGTCCTGTTCGCGATGGGCTTCGTCGGACCCGAGCAGCCCGGTCTGGTCGAGCAGCTCGGTGTCGAGCTCGACGAGCGCGGCAACATCAAGCGGTCGAACAACTACGCGACCTCGGTCGACGGCGTGTTCGTCGCCGGTGACGCCGGTCGTGGCCAGTCGCTCATCGTGTGGGCCATCGCCGAGGGCCGTGCGGCCGCCGCTGGTGTGGACGAGTTCCTCACCGGCAGCACCCAGCTGCCCGCGCCGATTCCACCCACTGCTCGCCCCTTGGTGGTCTGAACGTTCCAACGAGCCGATAGGGTGCACACGTGCGGAGAGCCAAGATCGTGTGCACCCTGGGGCCGGCCACCAGTTCCGAGAGGCGGATCCGCGAGCTGGTCTACGCCGGGATGGACGTGGCCCGGCTCAACATGAGCCACGGCAGCCACGAGCAGCACGCGGAGGCCTACCGGCTGGTCCGCGAGGCCTCGGACGCCAGCGGCCACGGCGTCGGCATCCTCGCTGACCTGCAGGGCCCGAAGATCCGCCTCGAGCGGTTCTCCGGCGGCCCGGTCCGGCTCACGCGCGGACAGCGCTGGACGATCACCACCCGCGACGTCGACGGCAACGCCGAGATCTGTGGGACGACGTACAAGGGCCTGCCCGGTGATGTCGCCCCGGGTGACCCGCTCCTGATCGACGACGGCAAGGTCCGCCTGCGGGTGGTGGAGGTCGTCGACGGCACGGACGTGGTGACCGAGGTCCTGGTCGCCGGCATGGTGAGCAACAACAAGGGCATCAACCTGCCCGGTGTCGCCGTATCGGTGCCGGCCCTGTCCGAGAAGGACATCACCGACCTCCGGTTCGCCCTGCACCTCGGTGTCGACTTCATCGCCCTCAGCTTCGTGCGGAACGCCCAGGATGCCGAGGACGTGCGCGCGATCATGCGCGAAGAAGGCATCATGCTGCCGATCATCGCCAAGATCGAGAAGCCCCAGGCCGTCGAGAACCTCGACGAGGTCATCAAGGCGTTCGACGCCTTCATGGTGGCTCGCGGCGACCTCGGTGTGGAGTGTCCGCTGGAGGAGGTGCCCTTCCTCCAGAAGAAGATCATCGTGGCCGCCCGGCGCAACGCGAAGCCCGTCATCGTGGCGACCCAGATGCTCGAATCGATGATCACCAGCCCGGCGCCCACCCGCGCCGAGGCCAGTGACGTCGCCAACGCGGTGCTCGACGGCGCCGACGCCGTGATGCTCTCGGGGGAGACCGGTGTGGGAGAGCACCCGATCCACACCGTGGAGACGATGGCCCGGATCATCGCCGCCACCGAGGAGCACGCGCTCGTCGACGACACGTTCAGCCGGTTCGGACGCATCGAGTGGGACCCGCACACCCGTGCCGGCGTGATCACCAAGGCGGCCGAGGAGGTGGCCCAGCGGGTGAACGCGAAGTATGTCGTCGCGTTCACCCAGTCCGGTGACTCGGCCCGTCGCCTCGCGCGGCTGCGCAGCTCCATCCCGGTGCTGGCCTTCACCCCCGAGGCCCGCTGCCGCTCGCAGCTCGCCGTCACCTGGGGCGTCGAGGCCTTCCAGACCAAGACCGTCGAGCACACCGACGAGATGGTCCGCCAGGTCGACGAGGAGCTGCTGAAGATCGGCCGCGTGCAAGAAGGCGACCTGGTCGTGATCGTCGCCGGCAGCCCGCCGGGCATCCCCGGCTCTACGAACGCGCTGCGCATCCACCGGATGGGCGACGCCATCAATGAAGCCGCCCCGGCGTACCGAAGGCGCTGAGCGTCAGCTCTTCAAGCCGATCAGCTCGTCGAGTCGAGCCACGGCCTCGCGTCGGGACACGCTGATCACCCGGACGTTCGACTGACGCCACGGGATGTCAACGAGGTCGAGCGCCCAGCAGCAGAGCTCACGGATGTCCTGGGACGCATTCACGAACTGCCAGCGGGGATATTCGTAGGTCTTGAGCTGTCCTGCCACCGGCCTGCGCGCCCAGTTCTTCACGCGGCTCCCGTCGGAGTGGAACAGCCCACGCAGGAAGGGCCCGGGGTGGTCCTCGACGATGGTGCGCTGCCATTCCTCGAGCAGGATCGGGCGCAGGTGTTTCGGGCCAGGGCCGTGTTGCGGAAAGAGACAAGGCCAGTGCTGCCATCGGGACTGGACGTTGACGCATCCCGGTCGGCGGAGCAGCGCTTCCCGGCCCGTCGGATGCACGGCGGCCATGCATGCTGCGACGTCCTCGATGATTGATGGGTACGTCGCGTCGCAGCTGACGCGGAGGGCGTAGTAGCGCTTGCCGCGAGCAATGTGCCCGTCGCCGAGGTAGAACCCGAGCAGCGCGGCGTACGCCTCCTCCGGGAGAACCGCCGATCCGCAACGAGCACAGGATGCTCGACGTCGCGCGAACGCCTCCGGATCCTTGGACCAGCCGATCACCGTCGAGAGACTGACACCGGTCTCACCTGACACCGTGGTCCAGGTGGCGCCGGACTGCCTGAGCGCCATGGCTCGATTCCGCATGTGTTCCGAGTACACAGCGTCGATGCTCGCGCGAGGCTCCGACACTTCAGGTGCCCCGGGTGAGATTCGAACTCACACTGGATGTGGTTTGAGCACATTGTCTCTGCCGTTGGACTACCGGGGCCGGTGACCGTCGAAAACCGTAGCCGAGACGCCTGTGCAGCGCCGCATCGCCCCGCCCCGATAGCCTTGCCTCGTGACCGAGACCGCCGCGACCCCTTCGCCCTCGACCCCACGGCAGCGCACCGTGGTGATCGCCGAGGACGAGACCCTGATCCGGATGGACCTTGCCGAGATGCTGGCCGACGAGGGGTACGACGTCGTCGGCCAGGCCGGCGACGGGCAGCGTGCGATCGAGCTGGCCGAGGAGCACCGTCCCGACCTGGTCATCCTGGACGTGAAGATGCCGGTGCTCGATGGCATCGCGGCCGCCGAGGCGATCGCCGGCAAGCGGATCGCGCCGGTCGTGATGCTGACCGCGTTCTCGCAGCGCGACCTGGTGGAGCGGGCGCGTGAGGCCGGCGCGATGTCGTACCTCGTCAAGCCGTTCTCGCAGACCGACCTGGTGCCGGCGATCGAGATGGCGGTCAGCCGGTTTGCCGAGATCACCCAACTGGAGAGCGAGGTCACCGACCTCAAGGAGCGCCTCGAGACCCGCAAGGCCGTGGATCGTGCCAAGGGGATCCTCCAGGAGCAGCTCTCGCTGTCCGAGGGTGACGCATTCCGGTGGATCCAGAAGACCGCCATGGACCTGCGGATGTCGATGCGCGAGGTTGCCGACGGAATTGTCACGCACGGCGTCCCGGGCGGGACATCTGCGTAAATAATCCGTGTGATGCGGCTCTCAGGTAACAGATTCATCAGGATTCGACCTCAGAGCCGCCGAGTTGCTTCCGCCCCACCCGAATGCGGGTGTAGGTTCCCGCGGCAGGACACGTCCTCCGCGTGCAGCGACCGCTGCACGCCGGAACGACACAGGAAGCGGGAATTGTCTTGAGGCGTAACAAGGTAGTCGGGCTCGGCGCGGTTGTGCTGACCCTCGGCCTTTCACTGACGGCATGTGGGACCACTGAGGACGGCGACGGCGGCAGCGACGCCGCCTGCGATCTCAAGCTCGCGTTCTTCGGCCCGGAGACCGGGCCGGCGGCTGGCCTCGGCAAGCCGATCATCCAGGGCATGCAGCTCGCCGTCGACGAGTACAACGACGACGCCGACTGCGACGTCGAAATGGTCAAGTACGACTCGCAGGGCAGCCCGGACGAGGCTCCGTCGCTGGCCACCGAGGTCGCGGGCGACGAGTCCATCGTCGGTGTCGTGGGCCCGGCCTTCTCCGGTGAAGGTGCCGCAGCTGGCCCGATCTTCGCCGAGGCCGGCGTTCCGACGGTCACCCCGTCGGGCACCAACCCCGGTCTGTCCACCAACGGCTGGGACACCTTCCACCGTGCCCTCGGCAACGACGCGACCCAGGGTCCCGCCGCTGCCAAGTACATCAAGGACACGCTGAAGGCTGCCTCGGTCTTCGTCATCGATGACGCCTCCGAGTACGGCGCCGGCCTTGCCGGCATCGTCGAGAAGGACCTCTCTGGCGCGGTCAAGGGCACCGACACCATCCAGACGGGCCAGACTGACTTCTCCACGACGGTCACCAAGGTGAACGACGCCAAGCCGGACGCTGTCTTCTTCGGTGGTTACTACGCCGAGGCGACGATCCTCATCGGTCAGCTCCGCGACGGTGGCTACGAAGGCAAGTTCGTCGTTGCCGACGGCGTGAAGGACCCGGCGTTCCTCGACGCGAAGGACGCCGCTGAGGGCACCATCATCACCTGCCCGTGCATCCCGGACACCGACCCGGCCGTCGCGACCTTCGCGAAGGACTACGAGGCGGAGTTCGGCGAGGCGCCGGGCACCTATGCCGCCGAGGCGTACGACGCCGCGAACATCTTCCTCGACGGCATCGAGTCGGGCATCGACAACCGCGAGGACCTGCTCGCCTTCGTCAACGACTACGACGAGAAGGGCATCACCAAGCAGCTGAAGTTCGACAAGACGGGTGAGCCGGCCGACGTCCACGTGTACGCGTACACGGTCAAGGGCGGCGCCATCGTCCCCGAGGGCGAGATCAAGTGATCGACGGCTGAACCGTTTCACAACCATGACAGTGCGGCGGTCGGGGACGTGCGTCCCCGACCGCCTCTCTGTCCACAACCAGGGGCCAGGAGGCCTGGGTGAATTTCGAATTCTTCTTCAACAACCTTCCCGAGCTCACCATCACCGGGCTCGCGTTTGGTGCCATCTACGCGCTGATCGCGCTCGGCTACACGATGGTCTACGGCGTTCTCCAGCTGATCAACTTCGCTCACTCCGAAGTGTTCATGTACGGCACGTTCGCGACACTCTGGACGGTCATCGCCCTCAATGCGGCTGATGCGAACGGCGTGAAGCTGATCGCGATCCTGATCGTGGCGTTGTTCGCCTCGATGGCGTTGTCCGCCCTGATCGCACTGGCTCTCGAGCGGGTGGCCTATCGCAGCCTGATCGAACGGGACGCACCGCGCCTGATCGCCCTGATCTCCGCGATCGGTGCCTCGTTCGTCCTCGCCGAGATCATGGGCCTGCGCGACCGCATCGCCGGCTGGTTCGGCCTCGAGGACGACCTCAGCGAATACGTCGGCAAGGCCCGCATCAACAACAGCATGGCCGGCACGCTCGAGAAGCCGCGCTTCGATGTCGCCGGGGTCTCCATCTCGAGCATCGACATCATCGTGATCGTTGCGGCGATCGGCATGATGGTCCTGCTCGACCAGTTCGTACGACGGTCCCGACTCGGCAAGGGCATCCGCGCCACCGCGCAGGATCCCGAGACCGCGTCGTTGATGGGCGTCAACCCGACCCGGACCATCCAGGTCACCTTCCTCATCGGCGGTCTGATGGCCGGTGTGGCGGCGTTCCTCTACATGCTCAAGATCGACACGACCAAGTACGACGTCGGCTTCCTGCTCGGCGTCAAGGCCTTCACGGCCGCCGTGCTCGGTGGCATCGGCAACCTGCGCGGCGCCCTGCTGGGTGGCCTGGTGCTCGGTGTGGCGGAGAACTGGGGCCAGGCACTGTTCGGCGGTGAGTGGCGTGACGTGATCGCCTTCGTCCTGCTGGTCCTCATCCTGCTCGTCCGGCCCACCGGCCTCCTGGGCGAGTCGCTCGGAAAGGCGCGGGCATGAACATCGGTTTCAAGGACAAGTTGACCGGGCTCCCGAAGCCCGTGCGGATCCTGCTCTGGATCCTGTTGGCGCTCTTCGCCTACGCGTTGCCGTTGCTCGAGCTGCCGATCATCTCGACGCCCGGCGTCGACTTCGGTGGCGTGCTGTTCACGGTGACGATCTACTGCCTCGTGGCGCTCGGGCTCAACATCGTCGTCGGCTATGCAGGCCTGCTCGACCTCGGGTACGTCGGCTTCTACGCCATCGGCGCCTACACCGTCGGCATCCTGACGTCGTTCCACGCGAACTGGCCGCTGCTCCTCGCGATTCCGGTTGCGGTCGTGGCTGCCATGATCTCGGGCGTCATCCTGGGCGCACCGACCCTGCGGGTCCGCGGCGACTACCTCGCCATCGTGACCCTCGGGTTCGGCGAGATCATCCGCCTCACCGCGGTGAACCTCGAGTGGCTCGGCGACGCACGCGGCATCAAGAACATCGCCAAGCCGCCGAACATCGGTGACGAGAAGACCGGCCTGTTCGAGATCCCGCACCTGCTCTGGGGCGACGGCACCGTGCTGGTCGACACCGAGCACCCGACGAAGTTCCTCGTGTTCGGCTACATCGACCAGGTGCCGTACTACTGGATGGGCCTGACCGCGGTCATCATCGTGCTGATCGCCGACATCCTCATCAAGAGCAGTCGGGTCGGCCGCGCCTGGGAGGCCACGCGCGAGGACGAGGACGCCGCCGAGCTGATGGGTGTCCCCACCTTCAAGTTCAAGCTGCTGGCCTTCTCCACCGGCGCGTTCGTCGGTGGCCTGGCCGGTGCGCTCTACGCCAGTCGCCAGGGGTTCATCAACCCGCTGTCGTTCCTGCTCCTCTACTCGATCCTGTTCCTCGCGGCCGTGGTCGTCGGTGGACAGGGGAACAGGTGGGGCGTCCTGCTGGGCGCGATCCTGGTCGCCTACCTGCCGCAGCGGTTCCGGGAGTTCGACGACTTCCGGGTGCTCGCCTTCGGCGCCGCACTCGTGCTGCTCGCGACCTTGCGTCCCGAGGGCCTGCTGCCGCCGAAGCGAACGGTCCGCGCCAAGCAGCTGGAACAGGAGCTCGAAGAGCTCGAACAAGGCACCGACGAGGGAGAGGAGGCAGCCCGTGTCTGAACGCATCCTGGATGTCCAGGGCCTGACGTTGAAATTCGGTGGCCTGACCGCCCTCGACGACGTCTCGCTCCACATCAACGAGGGCGAGATCCTCGGCCTGATCGGCCCCAACGGAGCCGGCAAGACCACCTGCTTCAACGCGATCACCGGTGTCTACGCACCGACGAACGGCGACATCCTGTTCCAGGGCAAGTCGATCGTGGGCATGAAGAAGCACCAGATCACCAAGCAGGGGATCGCGCGCACCTTCCAGAACATCCGGCTGTTCCCGACGATGACCGCGCTCGAGAACGTGCTCGTGGGGGCCGACGCCCAGCACAGCACGGGCATGCTGACCGCGCTGTTCCGGTTGCCCAAGCACCGGCGGGAGGAGAGGCAGGGCCACGAGCGGGCGATGGAGCTGCTCCGCTTCATGGGCATCCACCGCAAGGCCGACGAGCTGGCGGCCAACCTCTCCTACGGCGACCAGCGGCGTCTGGAGATCGCGCGGGCGATGGCCACCGGCCCGAAGCTGATCTGTCTCGACGAGCCGGCCGCGGGCTTCAACCCGGCGGAGAAGGTCGAGCTGATGGACCTGATCCGCAAGGTGCGCGACCAGGGCTTCACCGTGCTGCTGATCGAACACGACATGCGTCTGGTCATGGGCGTGACCGACCGGATCGTGGTGCTGGAGTTCGGCCGCAAGATCGCCGAGGGCAGCCCGTCCGAGATCCGTGACAACCCGGCGGTCATCGCCGCCTATCTGGGAGTGGACGAAGAAGATGCTTCTTGAGGTCGAAGGCCTCTGTGTCAACTACGGGCACATCGAGGCAATCCGTGACATCAGTTTCGGCGTGCCGGAAGGCACCGTCACCACCCTGATCGGCGCCAACGGCGCCGGGAAGACCACGACGCTGAAGACGGTCTCGGGGTTGCGGAAGGTGCGCGCCGGATCCATCAAGTTCGAGGGCAAGGACATCACCTCGATCGAGCCCTACAACCGGGTGAAGCTGGGCATCAGCCAGTCCCCGGAAGGGCGCCGCTGCTTCATCGGCATGACCGTGCGCGAGAACCTGGAGATGGGTGCGTTCACGCGCAAGGACCGCAAGACCGCGGCCTATCGTGAGGACCTCGACCGGGTGCTGGCGTTGTTCCCGCGCCTGGACGAGCGGATCGACCAGGTCGCCGGCACCATGTCGGGTGGCGAGCAGCAGATGCTGGCGATGGGGCGAGCCCTGATGTCGCGCCCGCGCCTGTTGCTGCTCGACGAGCCGTCCATGGGCCTGGCGCCCAAGCTGATCCAGCAGATCTTCTCGATCATCACCGAGATCAACCAGCAGGGCACGACGGTGCTGCTGGTCGAGCAGAACGCTGCGCAGGCGCTCAAGCGCTCGCACGACGCCCACATCCTCGAGACGGGCTCGATCGTGCGTACGGGCACCGGCAAGGAGCTGGCCGGCGACCCCGCCGTCAAGGCCGCCTACCTCGGTGGCGACGTGTGAGTCGTCCGGGGCTGCCGGCCTGAGGGTCAGAGCACCTTCGAGAGGAAGGCCTGCGTCCGCTCGTGCTGCGGGTTCGACAGTACGTCGGCGGGCCGGCCTTCCTCGACGACGACTCCGCCGTCCATGAAGACGAGCTTGTTGCCGACCTCGCGGGCGAAACCCATCTCGTGGGTCACGACCATCATCGTCATGCCCTCGCTGGCGAGGTCCTTCATGACAGCCAGGACGTCGCCGACGAGCTCGGGGTCGAGCGCGCTCGTGGGCTCGTCGAACAGCATCATGTCCGGGTCCATCGAGAGCGCCCGGGCAATGGCGACGCGTTGCTGCTGTCCGCCGGAGAGGTGCGCCGGGTAGGCCGCTTCCTTCTCCGACAGCCCGACCTTGGCGAGGTTCTGGCGCGCGATCTCCACGGCCTCGCCCTTGCCCCGGCCACGGACAGTGCGCTGGGCGAGGGTGAGGTTCTTCAGCACGGACAGGTGCGGGAACAGGTTGAACTGCTGGAACACCATGCCGATCCGCGACCGCACGTCGTCCAGGTCCACCTCGGGGTCGCAGATGTCGACGCCCTCGATGAGGATCTCGCCCGAGGTCGGCTCCTCGAGCCGGTTCACGCAGCGCAGCAGCGTGGACTTGCCCGAGCCCGAGGGACCGATGACGCACACCACCTGGCCGGGGTCGACGTGGAAGTCGATGCCCTTGAGCACTTCGTTGTGCCCGAAGTACTTGTGCAGGCCGCGCACGTCGATCGCGGGAGTCGTGGACTCCGCCAACAGCTCGGATGTCATCGTGTTGCCTTCCTCTGCCGGCGTTCGAGCCAGGCCACGAGCTGGGTGAGCGGGATGGTGATCACCAGGTAGAGCAATGCCGCCTGGACCAGGCTGGTGGCCGTTCCGGCGGACGGGCCCGAGGACTGGAAGTCGCGGGCGACGTTGGTGAGCTCGCGACCGTTGAACTCGGCACCGATGACCGAGAGCAGCGCGGTGTCCTTGATCAGGAGCACGAACTCGTTGGTCAACGGCGGGATCACCACGCGGAAGGCCTGGGGGAGGACGACCTTGAACATCGTGGACATCGGCCCCATGCCGAGGGACCGCGCCGCCTCGGTCTGGCCCTTGGGAACGGCCTGGATGCCGGCACGCAGCGTCTCGGCCATGTAGGCGCCGGCCACCATGATCAGGGCGAGCAGGCCTGCCCCGACCAGGCCGCCCGGCGGTGACCACTGGAACGCGATCGGCACGCCGAACCCCATGAACAGGATGACGACCAGCGCCGGCAACCCGCGGAAGAACTCGACGTACACGGTCGCGATCCAGCGCAGCGTCGCGATCGGCGACATGCGCATCAGCGCGAGGACGACGGCGAGCACCAGGCCACCGGCGAACGCGATCACGGTGTACTTGATCGTGTTGAGGGCGCCGATGGTGATCAGGTCGCCCCAGTTGCCGTCGCTGAGGGCGACACCGAGCGGGTTCCAGAAGTTCTGCTTGATGACCGTCCAGTCGGCGACGAGCGCCAGCGCGAGCAGGACGAGGACGATGGCGAGATTGACGCCGTAGCGGACCAGCCGCGTGCGGGTGGTCCGCTTCATGGTCGCCACGTCATGCCCGCCCGGCCGGAGCCGGGGTCATCACTCGACCTCGAAGTACTTGTTGTAGATCTCGTCGTAGGTGCCGTCGGAGCGCATCTCGTCCAGGGCCTCGTTGATGTCCTCGACGAGCTGGGTGTTGCCCTTCTTGATGGCGAAGCCGTAGTTCTCGTCGGTCTCGAAGGTCTCGACGACCTCGTACTTGCCGTCCTTGGCGTGGTCGAGGTTGACGGGCAGGTCCTGCAGCAGCGCCTTGACCTGGCCGGCCTTGATCGCCTGGAACATCTCGGCGTCGCTCGGGAAGGTCACGACCTTCGCGCCCTTGGCGTTCTCCTCGGTGTACGTCTTGCCGGTCGTGCCCTGCTGGACGCCGACCTTGACGCCGTCGAGGTCGCCGATGCCCTTGATGTCGCTGCCGGCCGGGACCAGGAGCGACTGCTTCGAGACGTAGTAGCCGTCGGTGAAGTCGAGGTTCTTCTTGCGGTCGTCGGTGATGGTCATCGCCGATGCCGCCAGGTCACAGGTGCCGGCGTTGAGCGCCTGCCCGCTCTGGAGGGCGTCGAAGCCGGAGTCCTTGATGGACAGCTCGAGGTCGAGGCGGTCGGCGACCTCGTCCACGATGTCCACGTCGAAGCCCTTGAAGCCGCTGTCGCTGGAGGTGTCGAAGTCCTCGAAGGGCGGGTAGGGGACATCGGAGCACACGGTGAGCGTGCCGGCCTTGACCACGTCGGCGCCGGAATCGGTCTTGCCGCTGTCGTCCGAACCGCACGCGCCGAGCGCGAGGGCGGCAAGGGTCGTCAGGGCCAGGGCAGGAAGTCGTGACTTGTGCATGGCCGCACTGTAGGACTTTACTTCCGCTGGCGCACTGCCCTGAGGGTCCCGAAACGTGGTTGTTCCACGATCGTGACCATCGGCCTGTTCGCCGCAATCCCGGGGGCGTACTCTTGGCCACCGGACCGCACGTCGCAGGGCGGTTCCCGTCTTGGGGTGAGGAAGGCAGGAGCCACAGGTGAGCCGATATTCGCTGACGACGCGCAGCGCGACCCCCCAGGACGCGGCGGCGCTTGCCGAGCTGTGGAGCGATGTCGTGCGGCGGGCCGACCGGTCCGAACAGGTCGCCGACGTCGAGCTGATCATCAAGAACTGTCTGGTGTCACCCGAGCACCGCGTCGTGGTCGTCGAGTACGAGGGGCAGCTCGCGGGCGCCGTACACCTGCGGATGACGACGCTGACGCCGCTGAACCTGGAGCCGTGCGTCCAGGCGATCCAGCCGCGGGTGGTCGAGAAGTTCAGCGGACACGGCGTCGGTCACACGTTGATGGAGGCAGCGACCGCGTTCGCGGAGGAGAACGGCATCCTGCACGTCGTCGCCGCGATCCCGCACGCTTCGCGCGACGACAACCGGTTCATGGCGCGGCTCGGTCTCGCGCCGGCCGCGATGTACCGGATCGCTCCTGCCGCGGTCCTGCGTGCGCGGTTGTCGCCCCAGCGCGTCCAGCCCGGTGTCGACGGGCGCAGCAAGGTCCTGGCCGCGCGACGCTCCATGCGTCGCTCCCGGGCCGAGCGGCTTGCCGTCGCCGGGACCGACCAGCCCTGACTCAGTTCTTCGGACCGGGGTCGCGGTCCAGCACGGCGCAGGTGATGCGCGAGGTGCACACCCGGCGACCGTCCTCGTCGGTGATGACGATCTCGAAGCTCGACATGCTGCGTCCGACGTGCAGCGGCGTGGCGACTCCGGTCACCACGCCCTGGCGCGCGGAGCGGTGGTGGGTGGCGTTGATGTCGGTCCCGACGGCGAACCGGTCCGGGCCGGCGTTCAGCGCGGCCGCCACGGACCCGAGGGTCTCGGCGAGGACGACCGAGGCGCCGCCGTGCAGGAGGCCGTAGGGCTGGGTGTTGCCCTCGACGGGCATCGTCCCGACCACCCGATCGGGGCTGACCTCGACGAGCTCGACACCCATGCGGAGGTTCAGTGCACCCATGTTGTCGCGCATCAACTGGGCAAGGTCCTGGTCGTTCGTCATGGTCCGACCCTAGCGACGGTGACCGAGGCCTGCCCCTGTCGGTCGGCCTCGGTAGAGTCGCCGGGTGCCAGAGACCAGTCTTCAGCGTCGTCCGCGCCTGCTCCTCCTCGACGGCCACTCGCTGGCCTATCGCGCGTTCTTCGCGCTGCCGGTGGAGAACTTCTCGACCGCCACCGGACAGCACACGAATGCCGTCTACGGATTCACCTCGATGCTGGTCAACGTCCTGCGCGACGAGCAGCCCACGCACGTGGCCGTCGCGTTCGACGTCTCGCGCCAGACCTTCCGGCTCGAGGAGTACTCCGAGTACAAGGCCAAGCGCAACAAGACGCCCGACGAGTTCCGCAGCCAGCTCTCGCTCATCGAGCAGATGCTGGCGACGTTCTCGATCCCGTTCCTCAAGCTCGACGGGTTCGAGGCCGACGACCTGATCGCCACGCTGGTCACCCAGACGCTGGCCGACAGTGACCTCGAGGTCCTGATCCTGACCGGAGACCGCGACTCGCTGCAGCTGGTCACCGACCGGTCGACGGTGCTCTACCCGATGCGCGGCGTGTCCGACCTGGCCCGGATGACCCCGGCCGCCGTCGAGGCGAAGTACGGCGTCCCTCCGCACCGCTACCCCGAGCTGGCCGCCATCGTCGGCGAGGTCTCCGACAACCTGCCCGGTGTGCCCGGTGTCGGTGCCGGCTTCGCAGCGAAGTGGATCAACACCTACGACGGCCTCGACAACGTGATCGCCGAGGCCGACAAGATCCCGGGCAAGAAGGGCGAGGCGTTCCGCGAGCACCTCGGCGACGTCATCCGCAACCGCCGGCTCAACGCGCTGGTGCGGGACCTGGACCTCGGCGTCACGACGGATGACCTCGTCCGCAAGGAGTGGGACCGCACCGCGGCCCTCGCGCTCCTCGACGAGCTGGAGTTCCGCGGGGAGCTGCGGACCCGGATCCTCGACGTGGTCGCGCCCGCCGAGGACGTGGTCGTCGAGCCCGGCATCGAGCTCGACGGCGAGACCCTGGCGCCCGATGCGGTCGCGAGCTGGTTCGACGCCGTGGGTGGCGAGACGGTCGGCGTCGCAGTGCGCGGCACGTGGGGCAGCGGCACGGGTCGCGCCGACGGCATCGGCCTGGCGCTCGGCGACGGCCGGGCGGCGTACCTCGACGTCGAGGCGCTCACCCCGGCCGACGACGCAGCGGTCGCGGCATGGCTCTCCGACGCGACTCGACCGAAGGTGCTCCACGATGCGAAGGGCCAGGGCCTGGCGCTCGCGGCCCAGGGCTGGCAGCTCGCCGGCGTGGCCGAGGACACCGCGCTGGCGGCGTACCTCGTCGCGCCCGACCAGCGTTCCTACGACCTCGCCGACCTCACCCTGCGCTACCTCCACCGCGAGCTCGAGCAGAGCACCGACGTCGACCAGGGCGTCCTCTTCGAGGAGGAGTCCGGCCAGGGTGGTGTCGCCCGCAGCGCGATGGTCCACGCCCGCGCGGCGCTCGACCTGTCGGTCGAGCTTGCCGACGAGGTGGAGCGTGCCGGGGGAGAGCGGCTGCTCACCGACGTCGAGCTGCCGCTGGTCGCGGTGCTCGCCGCGATGGAGCAGACCGGCATCGCCGTCGACATCGAGCAGCTCGAGGGGCTGGAGCAGTACTTCGCCGAGGAGGTGCGCAAGGAGGCCGAGGCTGCCTACGAGGTGATCGGCCGCGAGATGAACCTCGGCTCGCCCAAGCAGCTGCAGGAGGTGTTGTTCGACCAGCTGGCCATGCCGAAGACCAAGCGCACCAAGACCGGCTACACCACCGACGCCGATGCCCTGCAGAAGCTCGCGGTGACCAACCCGCACCCGTTCCTCGACCACCTGCTGCGGCACCGCGAGGTGATCCGGCTCCGCCAGACGATCGAGGGCCTGCTCAAGACCGTCCAGCCCGATGGCCGGATCCACACGACGTTCCACCAGACGATCGCAGCCACCGGCCGGCTGTCGAGCACCGAGCCGAACCTGCAGAACATCCCGGTCCGCACCGAGGAGGGCCGCCGGATCCGTGAGGGCTTCGTCGTGGGCAGCGGCTACGAATGCCTGCTGACGGCGGACTACAGCCAGATCGAGATGCGGATCATGGCGCACCTCTCCGAGGACGCCCTGCTCATCGAGGCGTTCCGGTCCGGTCACGACTTCCACGCCGCGACGGCGTCCCGGGTCTTCGAGGTCGCGCCCGAGGACGTCACGCCCGAGATGCGGGCCAAGATCAAGGCGATGAACTACGGCCTCGCCTACGGCCTGTCCGCCTTCGGGCTCTCGCAGCAGCTGGGGATCGAGCCCGGCGAGGCGCGCGGCCTGATGGACGACTACTTCGAGACCTTCGGTGGCATCCGTGACTACCTCGGCGGCGTGGTCGACGAGGCCCGGCGGACCGGCTTCACCGAGACCATCATGGGTCGTCGCCGGTTCCTGCCCGACCTGACCAGCGACAACCGGATGCGCCGCGAGTCGGCCGAGCGGATGGCGCTCAACGCGCCGATCCAGGGCTCGGCCGCTGACCTGATCAAGGTGGCGATGCTGCGCACGCAACAGGCCATCGCGGACGCCGGGCTGAAGTCACGGATGCTGCTCCAGGTCCACGACGAGCTCGTGTTCGAGGTCGCCGCGGGCGAGCGCGAGGCGCTGGACGCGCTGGTCCGTGCGCAGATGGCCGGTGCGGCCGACCTCACGGTCCCGCTCGACGTCTCCGTCGGCACGGGCCGTTCCTGGCACGAAGCCGCGCACTAGGCGACCTGCTGGGTCTCCCGCCGGTGCCGGAACATCTGGAGCACCGCGAGCAGGGCGACGACTGAACCGTCGACGACCGCGACCGTCACCGCCAGTGCGGTGACGCTGTCCGCGGTCGCACCGACGCCGATGAGCGCCACGACGCCCGCGGCGATGAGGTACTTCGTCGCGCGGCCGCGCTTGGCGAGGCCGGCGTAGACCAGCAGCTGGAGCACCGACAGCAGTCCACCGAGGACGGCGAACAGCCACAGCCTGTCCTGCACGGCGGCGTAGTCGTCGCCGCCGATGAAGACCAGGGCCAGGCTGGAGAGCAGGTACGTCGCCGCGGCGCCTGCCGCGCCCAGGCCGGTCAGGAACGCCAGCCCCTTGAGCACCGCGCTGCGGCTCTCGTGCTCGGTCGACATCGACGGGAACAGGATCACCACGGCGAACTGGGGCAGGAACAGCACGGCCTTGGTCACGATCAGGCCGCCGGCGTACAACCCGGCGTCGTGCTCGTCCAGCATGCTGCGGGCGACGACGACATCCAGGTTGGACAGGGCGACGAAGGCAAGGAGCGCGACCGAGCTGCCGAGCGTCTCGCGGAGCACGTCGCGGCGGACGTGGGTGTCGTGGTGGTCGATCTGGTCGTCGGCGCGCGGGTGCTTCAGCGCCCAGGTGCCGACGGCGACCGGCAACCACGAGGCCACGAGCACGCCCAGCATCGCGCTGGTCTCCGTGGGGGACACGAGCATGAAGGCGCCGCCGAACAGGACCCGGGGCACGCCGACGGAGAGGTAGACCATGCTCAGCGGGAGCCAGCGCCGTTCGCCCTGGAGCACGCCCGCCTGCCCACCCATCACCGTCACGGGGATCACGCAGAGGCCGAGCAGGATCGCGGGCCACAGGCCGTCGAGACGCAGCAGCTGCCACACCGCGGGGGAGGCAGCCACCGCCAGGACGCCAAGGACACCGGCGGCGCGCCACGTCGTGAGGAGCACGGTGTGCTCGATCGCGCCGACGTCGTCGGGCTCCGCGGAGATCCGCCGGGCCGCGGTGGCCTGGAGGCCGAGCTGGACCACCGAGAGCACCATGAGCAGCGCCATCATGCTCGCCACGGCGCCGTACTGGCTGGGGCCGAGCATGCGCGCCGCCACCATCTGGAAGGCGTAGGTGCCGACGTTCATCACGGCCATCGCGATGGCGATGCCCGCGGTGCTGCGCAGCAGCCGGACCAGTCGAGAGCCCGAGACCTCGGCGGTTGTCGTCACATGAGCAGATTAGGGCGTGGCCTGCCCTTGCCGCGGAACCGGACCCCCTCCCCGCATACAGTGACTTCCGCCACGGAGGAGGTGGGATGAGGGAGAGGCCGGAGCAGTCGGTCAGGGGAGCCGCGGTGGTGAGCGTGCTCTACGCCGTCATCACCATCTTCATGCTGCTGCAGCAGCCCGGGTCGACGACCTACGACACCCGCGCCGAGCTGACCCAGCGCCCGGGCGACTTCCTGTCCGGTGCCTTCACGTTGTGGCACCCCGAATCGAACTTCGGTGAGTTCCAGAACCAGGCCTACGGCTACCTCTTCCCGCAGGGCACGTGGTTCGTGCTCACCGACGTGCTCGGCATGCCGGACTGGATCAGCCAGCGCCTGTGGTCTGCGCTGATCCTGATCATTGCCTGCGAGGGCGCTCGCCGGGTCGCCCGCGCGATCGGGATGGGGGACCTTCCGGCACTGCTCGCCGGCGCCGTGTTCGCCTTCTCCCCACGCCTGCTCGGCACCGTCTCCGTCCAGACCGCCGAGTCGCTCCCCGGTGCGGTGATGCCGTGGCTCGTGCTCCCGGTCGTCCTGCACCTGCGCGGTCGACTCGGGCCCTGGCCCACGGCGTTGCTCAGCGGCGCCGCGATCGTCTGCATGGGCGGCGTGAACGCGGTCGAGACCGCCGCCTGCCTCCCGCTCGCCGTGATCCTGGTCCTGTGGGGCGCGCGCCATGGCCTGACCGACCGGCGCTTCGTCGTGGGGTGGTTCGCGTCGGTCGGCGCCGCGTGCCTCTGGTGGGCGCTGCCGTTGCTGGTGCTGGCCCGCTACACCCCGCCGTTCTACGAGTACGTCGAGAGCGCTGGCGACACGACGTCGCTCATCGGATGGTCGGAGGCCGCGCGCGGCGATTCGTCGTGGCTCGGATACCTGCTGTCCGGCGACCAGCCGTGGTGGCCGGCGATGTACCAGTTGACCAACGAGCCGGTGCTGATCGTCGTGGCGGCGGTCGTGGCCGGCATCGGGCTCGCGGGCCTCACCCAGGTGCCGGGCGACATCAAGCGTCCGTTGATGTTCGCCGCCGTCCTCGGGCTCGCCTGCATCACGGTCGCCCACGGAGGTGTCGCGGGCGCACCTTCGGCGGACGTCGTGCGGAACCTGCTGGACGGCGCCCTGCAGATCTTCCGCAACGTCCACAAGATCGATCCGCTCGTCCGCCTCCCGCTCGCGCTGGGCTTCGGGTGCGCGGTGGTGTGGGCCGTCGAGCGCCTCGTGGCCTGGCGTCCCCGCGTGGCACCAGGTCGCGACCTGCTGTTCCTTTCCCCGTTGCTGCTCGTGCTGGTGCTCGGCCAGCCGTACCTCGCCAACGACGCCCGCACGCCCGGCTGGGACACCATCGCGGCGCCGTGGCAGGAGGCGCGGGACTACCTCGAGGCGGCGGATGCCGCGGACGGACCCGGCCCCGGGAGTCGCGCACTCGTCGTCCCCGGATCGAGTTTCGCCCTGCAGGACTGGGGATGGACGATCGACGAGCCCCTGGTGATCCTGGGCGGGACCAGCACCGTGACCCGGAGCCAGATCCCGCTCATCCCCGGGGAGTCGATCCGCTATCTCTCTGCGCTCGACCAGATGATCGCCACCGGCCGGGCGACCGAGGCCCTGGTCGACCAGCTCGCGCGCGTCGACATCCGGTACGTCGTACTGCGCCGCGATCTGCTGCGGAACAACACCCGTTCGCCGCACCCCGGCGGTACCGCGGTCTCGCTCGCGCGGGCCGGCCTCGAGCGGGTGGCCGGGTTCGGCACTGCCGACAGCGGTGAGTCGGCCGTCGAGATCTTCGAGGTACCGCGACGCCTCTCGGCGGTGCGGGTGGCTGCGCTGGACGATGTCGCGACGGTCCGGGGAGCACCCGAGAGCGTGCTGGGGCTGCAGTCAGCAGGTCTCGTCGACGCGCAGCGCCCGACGGTGCTCGAGGGCGAACCCGGGTGGAAGGCCCTCGCCGACGTGGTCACCGACAGCAACCAGCGCCGCGAGCGCGCGTTCGGGAACAACGACGAGGGCATCTCGGCCCTGATGACACAGGACGAACCGTGGCGCCTGGACCGCGCGACCCACGACTTCCCGGCCGGCCCCGGACGCGACCAGGTGGTGGCGAAGTACCACGGCCTCACCTCGGTCACCGCCTCGACAGCGCAGGGCTACGCCGACAACTACGGCCCGGTGACCCTCCAGTCCGCGCCGTACGCCGCCATCGACGGCAACCTCGACACCCAGTGGGTCAGCTCGATCGTCGGGGCGGCCGACGAGCAGTGGCTCCGGCTGCGGTTCGACGGTGAGCGAGCGATCCGCGAGGTCACCGTGACGCCCGTCGCCGACGACCCCCAGGTCGTCCCGATCCGCACCATCGAGGTCGTGGCCGGCGACCAGCGCGTGCGTGCGAAGGTCTCGCCGAGCGGTGCCCCCGTCGTCGTCGAGCTCGACGGCAGCACGGTCGACGGCCTCGAGATCCGGGTCGTCGAAGCGGCGACCGATGCGCGCTCGGCACGTGTCGGACTGCGCGAGGTCTCCGTCAGCGGTCTCGTGCCCCGTCGTACGGCGGTGCTGCCGGGCGTCGTGCCGCGCGGTGCGCCGGTGCAGTTCTCGGTGACGCCGGGTCGGCGCGCCTGCAACATCGCCCTCGCCGCGCCGGACTGCGAGGTGGCGCGGGTGCGCACGGCCGAGGAGCAGGGTGGGCTCGACCGGACCTTCGCCACCGACGGCGACCAGCAGGTGCGGTTGTCCGGTCACGTCGTGGCCCGCGGTACGCCGGAGGCCGCTCGCCTGCTGGACCCGATCGAGCGGCAGTTGTCGGTCACCGCAACGTCCTCCTACGGCCAGGACCCCAAGGTTGCGGGGCGCTTCGCCTACGACGGGCAACCCACCACGGCCTGGGTGTCCGACAACACCGACCTCTATCCGACGCTCGTGTTCGAGTGGCCCGAACCCCGCACGATCACGGCACTCACGGTGCGTTCGGGTGGTGCCAACGAGGCTCCGGTGGCCGCGGTCGTCGGCGTCGGGGACGGCGAGCAACGGGTGCCGCTGACCAACGACGTGGCCGTCGCGATCGAACCGGTGCGGACCCGCACCCTGCGCGTGCGTTTCGAGAAGGCCCCCGGTGCCGCGCACGTCGTCGTACCCGAGATCGAGCTGAGTGGAGCCGACGTCACCCGGCCCTTCTTCGCAGAGACACCGACCGGAGCGGTGTGTGGCTTCGGTCCGCCGCTGCGCATCGACGGACGGGCCATTCCCACGAGGGTGACCGGCACGATGGCGGACGTCGTCAACGGCAGCCCGCTCTCCTTCGAGGCCTGCGACGTCGACGACGTGGGCGGCGATTCCCCTGCGCTGGCGCTGAACGGCGGTGACCACCACGTGGTGGCGACGCCCAACGCGGAGTTCGAGCTGCTGGACCTCGCGGTGGTGCCGACGCAGGCCGATGGTGGGTCGGTCAGCGCCCGCACGGTGCGCATCGAGCAGTGGGGGAGCAGTCGACGCACCCTGTCCGTTGCCGGCGGCCCCGCCTCGCTGCTCCACCTCCCGGAGAACTTCAATCCGGGCTGGCGCGCAGAGGTCGACGGGAAGGCGCTGACGGCGGTGCGGGTCGACGGCTGGCAACAGGGCTGGGTGCTGCCTGCCGGGGAGGAGACCTCCGTGCAGCTGCGGTACACCCCCGAGCGGACGTACGACGTCGTGCTGCCGGTCGGCCTCGCCGTGAGCGGACTGGTGCTGCTCGCCGGGTTCGCCAGCCTGCTCCTGCTGCTGTCCGGTCGCCGTGGCCGGGCCGTCGTGGACGAACCGCGCCCCTGGCCGGTCACCGGCCAGCCGGGTCGCACCTGGGTGGTCGGGGCGCTGGTCGTGACGCTGCTGTTCCTCGGGCCGTTCGCCGCGCTCGGCCTCGTCGCAGGCAGCCTCCTGCCGCGCCGACGAATGCTGTCGGCGGTCGTCGGTGCAGCGGCGCTGCTCCTGGCGTCGGGTGCACTCGACGCACTGAACGGCGGTGGCTTCGTTGCCGGCACGGCCGACATCTGCGCAGCGCTGGCCGTGGGCGTCCTGGCCGGCGTCGTGCTCGGCACGCCCGTGCACCGACCGGCCGAGGGACGACGCAGGGCGGTGACCCCATGACCGGTCGCTGGGCTGCGTGGCGCGGCGGCCAGGGCCTGGCCGCGCTCGGGGTCATCGCCGTGACCCTCGTGGTGCGCGCCATCCTGCTGTCCGGGTCGTACTTCAACCAGGACGACTTCTACATGACGGGGCGCGCCGCCGAGTCCGACCTGACCTGGGAGTACCTCTTCCGGGACTTCGCCGGTCACGTCAACCCGCTGCAGCAGCTGACGTTGTGGCTGGTGGCCCACGGGACGCCGTACGACTGGCCGGTGCTGGCGATCGGGATCCTGGTCGTCAACATCACCGCTGTCGTCGTCATGTGGCTGATCCTCAGCCGGTTGCTGCCCGGACGCTGGTCGCGGGTGGTGCTGCTCGCCATGTTCGCGTGGGCGCCGTTGACGCTGGTCTCGACGCTGTGGTGGAGCGCGTCGATGTTCCTGTGGCCGCACGTCCTGTGCTCGCTCGTCGCCGTGTGGTTGCTGATCCGGTGGAAGCAGGGTGGGCGCGCGTTGCCGCACCTCGCCGGGATCGTCGTGATCACCCTGGTCGGGCTGCTCTGGCACGAGCGGGCGGTGCTGATCCCGCCGCTCCTCCTCGGTGTCGCGGTCGCTCTCGCCGACGAGGCCCGGGGATGGCGCCGCGTGGTCGCGGCCCTGCGCCAGTTCCTGTGGCTGTGGGTCGGTGTGGCGGTCGTCGGCATCGCCTTCCTGGTCGTGCACAGCCAGCTGACCTCGGTCGAGGGCGGTGGCGGCACCCCGTCGCAGCTGCTCGGTGTCTCGTGGTCATTCCTGGGCCAGAACGCGGCGGTCGGACTGACCGGCGGACCGTGGGCGGGGCGGATCGAGGGCGGCGCCGTACGACCCGACACGTGGGTCGTGGTCGTGAGCCTCACGCTGGTCGCGCTGGTCGTGGCGGCATTGCTGTGGCGCGGTGGCCCGGCTCGCCGCTGGGCGATCGCCGTGCTCGTCGGCTACCTCGTCGCCGACACGGCGTTGCTGCTGTCCGGCCGTGCGGCCTTCGGCCCGGTCATCGGCCTCGATCCCCGCTACTCCTCCGACATCCTGCACGCGGCGGTCCTCTGCACGGCCCTCGCGCTGCGCGGCGGCCCGGACTGGCTGGGCCTGGACCTGTTCGCCCGGCCACGGGCGCGCGCGATGGCCGTCGGTGCCCTGGTGGGCGGGTACGGCGTCGCCTGCTGCTTCGGTACGGCGCTGCAGGTGCCGCACTTCCAGAACAAGGCCGACCGTGAGTTCGTGGCCAACCTTCGCGCCGATCTCGCGATGGACCCCACCCAGGTGATCTTCGACGAGCTGGCGCCGGCCGAGCTGGTCCTGCCGCTGGTCGGCGACGACTCGCGCTACTCCCACATCTTCGGACCGTTGCCCGAGAACCCGGCCTTCGACGAGCCGACGCCGCGGATGCGGGTCGTCGACGAGGACGGCCACCTGAAGCCGCTCGTCTTCGACGGGGTGGTGTCGGCACGGCCCGGCCCCGCCCGCGACTGTGGCTACGAGGTCGGTGGCGACACGGTTGCCGTGCCGTTCCAGCTGCCCGTCGAGGGACGGCTGGCGGTCCGCCTCTCGTACTACTCGGCGAACGAGTCGACGGTCCGGGTCGCGGCGGGGGACTGGCAGGAGTCGTTCCTCGCGCGCCGCGGGCCGAACGAGGTGTGGCTGGTCCTGCCGGACCTCCCGGGTCTGGTCAGCGAGGTCGACCTCAGCAACGACGGGCGTGCGACCGTGTGCGTGACCGGCGTCGACGTCGGGCTGCCCGTCGCGGTGGCGAAGCGATGACCGGCCGATGACCGAGCGCCGCCGCGACCTCGCCTGCGTCCTCGCCGTCACGCTCCTGGTGCTCGGCCCGCTGCTGGCAGGTCGCGGCTTCTGGCTCGTCGGGGACATGGTGTTCGTGCCGCAGCAGCCCTGGAAGGCGGCCTGGCTCGGCATGGACGGAGCCCTGCCGCGGGCGGTGCCGATGGACGCCCTGGTCTCGCTGGTCACGCAGGTCGTGCCGGGCGACTTCGTGCAGAAGGCCTTGCTGGTGGGGGGATTCCTCGCTGGTGGCCTCGGTGTCGCGCGGTTGGTGGGGGAGCAGGCGTGGTTCGCCCGAGCGGCCGCGATCATGTTGTTCTGCTGGAACCCGTGGGTCTACGAACGCCTGCTGATCGGCCAGTGGGCGATCCTGCTCGGGTACTTCCTGCTGCCGTGGGTCGCGCTCGCCGCGGTGCGCCTGCGCCGTGGGGAGCCGGGGGACTGGGCACCCGCCGCCGTGGCGCTCGTCCTGTCGGCGATCTGCAGTCCCTCCAGCGGCGCGATGGCCGCAGGGGTGCTGCTCGCGCTGGGGCTCGATCGCAACTGGCGCGGATGGTGGCGCCCGGTCGGCATCGCTATGGTGGCCAACCTGACGTGGGCGGTTCCGGCGCTGACCGCCGAGTCCGCGCGCGTGACCACCGACGGCGTCTTCGCCGCCTTCGCGGCGCGCGCCGAGTCGGGCGCCGGTGTCGTGGCGAGCGTGTTCTCGCTCGGTGGCATCTGGAAGACCTCGATCCTGCCGGGCGAGCGGACCAGCGCGCTGCTGGTGCTGCTCGCCTGCCTGCTCTCGGTGGCGGCCCTCGCCGGACTGTGGCGGACGGGCACCGACCGCTCGCGCTGGGCGCTGATTGGCGCCGTGTCCCTCGCCGTCACCCTGGCCCCGGTGACATCGGTGGGTGCCGACGTCATGGAGTCTCTCGGGGCGCGGCTCCCGGGGCTCGCCCTGCTGCGCGACTCCCACCGCTACCTCGCGCCGTTCGGCCTGGTTCTCGCGGTGGGCGTGGCGTACGCCGTCACGGCCCTCCGCACGCGGATCAGGCCCGGTACACAGGCGCTGTGGAGCGCGGTCGCCCTGCTCGTGGTGGCGCCGCTGCTGTTGCTGCCGAGCCTGGCGTGGGGCGCCGCGGGGGAGCTGGAACGGTCGTCGTACCCCGAGGCGTGGACGGAGGTGGCGGCGTTGATCGACTCCGACGAGGCCACCGTGGTGCTGCCGTGGGCCGGTTCCTACCGCGGGTTCGACTGGAACCACCGTCGCGCCGTGCTCGACCCGGCCCCGCGGATCCTGCCGGGGCAGGTCCTGGTCGACGACACCGTGCGGCTCGAGGGTCGCGAGGTGCCGGCCGAGGATCCGCGCGTCCGTGCGGTCGACGATGCCCTGGCGCAGGACGATCCGGCCGCCGCGCTGAGGGACCTCGGAGTGCGCTGGGTCCTGGTCGAGAAGGGGATGGTCGAAGTCGTCCCACCCGCCGGAAGGACCGTGTACGACGCCTCGGGCCTGGAACTGATCGACGTGTCAGACCAGGGACAGGTAGCCGTGGAGTCCCGTTCCGCATGGCCCGAAATGACTAGGCAGCGGGAGATCCTCGTGACGATCGGTCACTTGTTGGCGTTTCTTTTGCTTTTCGTTGGGGCGGCCGTGATACTTCGTGGAGGGAGTAACGGGCATCACACATCATGATCGTCATGGGGAGTGGGTGCTCTGTGCTGGCCTTTGGGAGGGGGCCTGCGCATGAACACGATTATCGCAACTGTCGTCGGAGCACTGGCTTCGACCGTCGTCCTCGTCGGTGGCGTCAACGCCGCCCAGGGTGAGCACAAGCCTGTCAGCAACGAGAAGCTCTACAGCTACTCGGACCAGTAGGTCGTCGGCTGCGCCCTGCCCCTCAGGGGGTGGCGCAGCTCATTTCACACGTTCTCTGGGAAGGGGACGTATGAGCAGACGGCTTGGGAGGGTCAGATGCTGCAGATCGTCATTCCGGCGTACAACGAGGAACGCCGCTTGCCGCGCACCCTGCGCGAGTTGCGTCGCCACGTCGGCGCGCATCGCGGAGTGCTCGGTCGCGTCGAGGTCCTCGTCGTCGACAACGCGAGCTCCGACCGCACGGCGGAGGTCGCCCGCGAGGCCGACTCCGCTGCGCTGCCGGTGCGTGTGGTGCGTTGCGATCGCCGCGGCAAGGGCGCAGCCGTCCGTGCCGGGCTGCTCGCGACGGACGCCGACCTGGTCTGCTTCATGGACGCCGACGGCGCGACCGGCCTCGACGCGATCGAGGACGCCTGGCGCCGGGTGCTCCAGGGTGCCGACGTCGTCATCGGTTCGCGTGGCCTGGCCGAGAGCGACACCGAGGCCCGGCACTGCCGGACCCGTTCGACCGGTGCTGCCGCCTACCGTCGTCTCGCGGGTCGACTGACCCCGGGGATCGTCGACACCCAGTGCGGCTTCAAGTTCTTCCGCGGTGACGTGGTCCGTGGGGTCGTCGGCAACCTGAAGACCCCGGGCTTCTCCTTCGACGTGGAGCTCCTCGTCCTGCTGCGTGCTGCCGGCGCGCACATCGAGGAGATGCCGGTGACCTGGGTCGACGTGCCCGGATCCACCTTCGTTCCCGCGCGCCACGGCGCCGCGGCTTTCGCCGAGCTCGCGCGGATCGCCTGGCGCAACCGCGAGCTCGTGCGTCCGGTACCCGGCAGGGTGGCGGTCGTCGGAGTGCGGTCCCCCATGCCGCTCCCGGCTTCTGCTGCCCTGTCGGCCGGGGCATGGAGCGCCCGATGACCACGGCGTCCGCCCTCCGGGGCAAGCGGGTCGTGGTCGTCAACTGGCGCGACCTCGACCACTCACAGTCCGGCGGAGCCGAGATCTACGCCTGGCAGTACGCCCGTACCCTGCGCGAGGGTGGCGCCCAGGTGCGTTTCGTCACCGGCCGTGACGCGGGCCAGTCAGCCCGCGAGTCGCGCGAGGGCATCGAGATCCACCGTGGCGGCAGCCGGATCGGCTTCAACCTGTTCGCGCTGCTGTGGCTGTTGCGCCACCGCAGTGGCATCGACGCGGTCATCGACCCCGCGTGCGGCCTGCCGTCGTACTCCCCGCTGGTGCTGCGCCGCGGCACGCCTGCCTTCCTCATCGTGCACCACGTGCACCAGGCCCAGTTCGCCGTGCACTTCCCGGCTCCGGTCGCCGCCTTCGGTCGCTGGATGGAGCGCGTCGCCATGCGGCGCGTCTACCGTCGGCAGCTGACCGCCGCGGTCTCGCAGTCGACGGCGACCGAGATGCGCGAACAGCTCGGCTGGACCGGCGACATCCGGATCCTCGAGAACGGCGCCGACCTGTCGTCGTACGACGCCGCGGACGCCGTGGACAAGGACGCTGACCGGATCGTGGTGCTCGGCCGCCTGGTCGCGCACAAGCGGGTCGACCTGGTGCTCGACGCCGTCGCCGCGGTGCGCGCCCGTCCCGAGTTCGCCGACCGCAACCTGCTCGTCGACGTGATCGGCCACGGCCCGGAGAGCGAGCGCCTCGTCGCCCACGCCGCCGCGCTGGGCCTCGCCGACAAGGTCGTCTTCCACGGCTACGTCTCCACCGAGGAGAAGGACGACCTGCTGGGTCGCGCCGCCGTGCACGTCTGTGGTTCCGATGCCGAAGGCTGGGGCCAGGCCGTCATCGACGCTGCTGCGTCAGGCGTTCCGACCGTCGCCCGCGACGTGCCGGGCCTGCGCGACTCGATCCGCAACGGCAAGAGCGGCTGGCTCGTCCCCGACGCCACCGACCCCGAGGTGGTCACCGATCACCTCGCCGACGCCCTCTCCACCGCCCTGGTGGAGGCCGCCGACCCCACGACGCGGGTGCTCCGCGCCGAGGCCTGCCTCAAGTGGGCCCACAAGTTCGACTGGTCGCAGATGCGCAGCAACGCGCGCGACCTGACCACCGAAATGCTCATCGGGCGTGCTCCTGCGCTGCCCGACTGTCACAACCCACGCGATTCTCGCGTGGCCGTCTGAGAGGTCCATGCCATGCGCAAGTTTGCGTCCGTATCCGTTGGGGTCGGGGTGTTCATGATCGTTGCGGCGATCCTGGTGCGCTTCTACGCATACCCGACCCTGGCCACCGTGCCCGCCAACTACGACGGTGTCACCGAGCTCGAGTCGTCCGGCGCCCAGATCTTCAACTCGGACCCCAATGTGCTCAAGACCGAGACCTGGGACCTGGACATCTCCGCCTTCACCATCGCCGACAGCGGGGCCAAGCAGCCCGACGACGTCGCGACGTGGGTCAGCTCCACGACGGTCACCCGGGCCGACGGCACCGTGTTCCAGCAGACGCGGGAGCGGGCACCGTTCGACGCCGTCAGCGGCGCTGCCGTCACCTGCGACGCCTGCGGTTCGTGGGAAGAGGTTGCCGAGGACGAGCGCGTCGACGTGACCCGCAAGGGCCAGGTCTTCAAGTTCCCGTTCGCCACCGAGAAGCGTGACTACGACGTCTGGGACGGCACGGTCAACAAGGCGCCCAAGGCCACGTTCGAGGGCGAGGAGACCATCCAGGGCCTCAACGTCTACAAGTTCGTCCAGCACATCGAGCCGCAGGTCGTCGAGACCCGCGAGGTCCCGGGCAAGGTGTTCGGGGCGACCGAGCCGTCCGTCGACGCGGAGATGTGGTACGGCATGACCCGTACCTTCTACATCGAGCCCCAGACCGGTTCGCCCGTCGACCGGGTCGAGGAGCGGATCCAGGAGCTGCGCTACGACGGGGTCAGCGTTCCGGCGTTCACCGCCACCGTTCAGTACACCGACGCCCAGGTCACGAAGTCGGTCAAGGACACCAAGTCGAACGCGACCCTGCTCGGCGGGATGCGCCTGACGTTCCCGCTGCTGCTCCTGCTGCTCGGCGCTGCGTTCATCGCCGTCGGACTGTTCATCTCGCGCAAGTCGCACCGTCCGCTCCACACGGACGCCAACGACAAGCCGCTCGTCGGAGCCGGTCACTGACCGTCCGACGCACCTGACTCCTCTCTGAGGAGGGAGATGATGGCCTCGAGCAATTGCTCGAGGCCATCGTCCTTCCATGACGCGGCTCGGGCCCGCAGGGTCAGCACGGTCTCGCCGCGGAAGCCGACGGCGCCCAGGGAGAGGCCGCTGCCGCCGCCCGTCACCGGGTGGAAGCTCAGCCGATCCACGTGCGGCGCGGTCACCTCGCCGAGGTGGGACACGAGCAGCGTGGACCCCAGCCTCGATGCCAGGACGCGCAGTCCGGTCGTGGTGGCGCGGACGGACAGGGGCGTCCACGGACGCGGCTCGCCGGCCACCGGCGGGGTCTGCACCGGAGCCTCCGCGAGGGCGCGGGCGATCCCGGCGGCGTCGAGGCGTTCGACGTCCCGCAGGCGCAGCAGGACGCTGTTGTCCCGGATCGCTCCGTCGCCGGACTGGGCGCGTACGGCGCCCACGGCCACCGCGACGTGACGGGCCGTGGTTCCCCGTGCTGCCTGGTGCTCCACGATCGCCCGGGTCGCCGCGGCCACGATCGCGGCCGTGCGGTGACTGCCGGGGACGGTGCGTTCCACGAGTACGTCGCCCGGTTGCGGCACCGGCGCGGACGGGGGAGTGACTTCGGCCGGCGGCTGGAAGGCCACCTCGCCGAGACGGCGGCCGATGGTGCGCGCGACGCTTCCGGTCGTCGTACGGTCTCCGACGCCGCGGGCGTTCGAGGTGACGGGTGCGAAGCCGAGGCGGGCGAGCACCGCCAACAGGCTGAGCCCGTCGACCGCGCTGTGGTGGGCCGACAGCACCAGGTGCCGGCCTGAGAGGCCGACCACCAACGGGGCGGCGTGGGGCGCCAGCACGGCTGCCTGCACCCGCTGGAGTGAGTCGTCGACCAGGGGCGGGGGGAGCGCCGGCCATTGCTGGTCGGACGCGAGGGCAGCCAGCCGGGTCTCGACGACCACCGGGTCCGCCGGGTCGGGGAGGTCGGCGGTCAGCAGGATCCGCCAGGCGATTCGGGGGTCGGCGACCCACGGTTGCGTCATGGGCGGGTCACGGGCGGGTCATGGCTTGCGCGCGACGACCACGAGGCTCACACCTGGCAGGCGGCGCACCGGCAGCACCCGTTCGAGGCCGACGGCGGCGCGGAGGCCGGCATTGAGCACCGGGTGCACCGCCTCCATCTCGCTCTCGGACTCCTGGCGACTGCGGCGGCGGGCCTTCACGACGGGCCGGAGCAACACGTTCCACGAGCGCAGGTCCTCGATCACCAGTCCGGCACCGATGACGCGCTCAGCGAGCTCGTCGCGCTCGTAGCGGCGGACGTGTCCGAGCGCCACGTCGTGGCCGCTCCACAACGCCATCCCGGCAGGGACGGCGATCAGCGCTCGACCACCGGGACGCAGGACGCGTCGGGTCTCGTCGGCGACTGCGACGTCGTCGTCGATGTGCTCCCATGCGTCGGTCGACATGACCAGGTCGACCGACTCGTCAGCGATCGGCAGGCGCCGGCCATCGCCCCGCACGACAGGGATCCCGCGGGACGCCGCGATCTCCGCGCCGGTCTCGGTGTACTCGACACCGATGGCCTTCCAGCCGAGCTCACGGAGCACGACCGTGTTGCCGCCCATGCCGCACCCGACGTCGACGGCGCGACCGGCCGGCCAGTCCTTGACGGTACGACGGACCAGGGCCCGGCGCGCGGCGTACCACCAGTGCCGTCTCTCGAGCGCGGCCGACTTGGCGATCTCCTCGGCATCCACGCGCCGAGCCTAGTGGCTCGTTCGGGACGGGCGGCTCACCCGTGCCGGGAGGGATCGGAGCGCTTCTTCACCTCGGCGCCGTCCCGGCCGCCACCCCAGTCGGTGTCGGCGACGGTGGGGTCCGTCTTGCGCTTCTTGAACCGCCAGTTCGCACTTCCGGTGACCTCCTGCTTGTCAGTCAGGCCGTCGCCGTCGGTGTCCTTCCGCGTCGGGTTCGTCTTGCGGATGGTGATCTTGTACTTGCCGCCGTTGGCCCGGGAGCGCACGACCACCTGGTTGATCGCGATGCCCTTGACCTCGGCGCCGTCGGTCAGCCCGTCCCGGTCGGTGTCCCTCACGCACGGGTTGGTGCGCACGATGCCGATATTCTTGCCGTCGCGGGGTCGTCCGCCGTTCGTGAAGTAGGTCTGACGGATCGCGATCCCGAGGACCTCCTTGCCGTCGGACAGGGTGTCGCCGTCGGTGTCGGCACGCAGCGGGTTGGTGTGCCCGGTCGTGCAGCCGGTCGGACCGGCGAGCTCGCGCTGGTCGCTGAGGCCGTCGCGGTCGGTGTCGGCGCGCAGCGGGTTGGTGCCTGCGGACTTCTCGGCGCCGTCGTTCAGGCCGTCGTTGTCCGAGTCGCTGTCCGTCGGCACCGTGCCGTCCGTGATCTCCTGGCCGTCCTGGACGCCGTCGTCGTCCGTGTCGGCGTCCTTCGGGTCGGTGTTGTGGGTGTTGACCTCGGCCCCGTCCGTCAGTCCGTCGTTG
Source organism: Nocardioides sp. CPCC 206347 (assembly GCF_048654605.1). Lineage (NCBI taxonomy): Bacteria > Bacillati > Actinomycetota > Actinomycetes > Propionibacteriales > Nocardioidaceae > Nocardioides > Nocardioides sp. CPCC 206347. The sequence continues at coordinate 201,549 of NZ_JBMCYZ010000001.1, read as the reverse complement.
TCGGTGTCGGAGTCGTCAGGGTCGGTGCCGAGGGTGGCTTCCTCGTCGTTGGTCAGGCCGTCGCCGTCGCGGTCGTTGCTCGGTACGTCGTCGGCGGGGGCGTCCACCGGGTTCGTGCCGTTGGCGACCTCGGCCCCGTCGGTCACGCCGCCGTCGTCGGTGTCGGGGTCGAGCGGGTCGGTGTGGTGGGTGTTGACCTCGGCGCCGTCGCTGAGGCCGTCGTTGTCGGCGTCGGCGTCGGCCGGGTCGCTGCCTGCGGCGTCCTCCTCGACATCGGTGAGGCCGTCACCGTCGGCGTCTCCCGTCGCGGCGAGGTCGTCGCCCGGAGTGGCGACCGGGTTGGTGCCGTTGTCGACCTCGGCGCCGTCGTTGACGCCGCCGTCGTCGGTGTCGGGGTCGAGCGGGTCGGTGTGGTGGGTGTTGACCTCGGCGCCGTCGCTGAGGCCGTCGTCGTCGCTGTCGGCATCGGCCGGGTCGGTGCCCAGGGTGTCTTCCTCGACGTCGGTGAGGCCGTCACCATCCGCGTCGGTGGACGGCAGGTCGTCACCGGGGTTGTCGACGGGGTTGGTGCCGTTGTCGATCTCGGCTCCGTCGGTCACGCCGCCGTCGTCGGTGTCGGGGTCGAGCGGGTCGGTGTCGTGGGTGTTGACCTCGGCGCCGTCGCTCAATCCGTCGTGGTCCGTGTCGGCGACCAGCGGGTCGGTGCCCGTTCCGGTGTCGGGTCCGCCGTCGTCGGTGTCGACCTCGACGCCGTCCTCGAGGCCGTCGTCGTCGCTGTCCGCGTCCGCGGGGTCGGTGCCCAGGGCGTCCTCCTCGGCATCGGTGAGGCCGTCGAGGTCGCGGTCATCGTCGTCTGCGGGGTTGTCGACGGGGTTGGTGCCGTTGGCCACCTCGGTGCCGTCGTTGACGCCACCGTCGTCGGTGTCGGCGTCGTTGGGGTCGGTGCCGGTCCCGGTGTCGGGTCCGCCGGCGTCGGTGTCGAGCTCCTCGCCGTCGGTCAGGCCGTCGTCGTCACTGTCCGCGTCGGTCGGGTCGGTGCCGGTCCCGGTGTCCGGGCCTGCGCCGTCGGTGTCGACCTCGGCACCGTCCTCGATGCCGTCGTCGTCGGAGTCGGTGTCGTCCGGGTCGGTGCCCAGGACGGCTTCCTCCGAGTCGGTGAGGCCGTCACCGTCGCTGTCGGTCTGTACGTCGTCCGCCGGGTTGAGCGGGTCGGTGAGGTCGGTGTTCACCTCGGCGCCGTCGCTCGCCCCGCCGTCGTCGGTGTCGGCGTCGTTGGGGTCGGTGCCGGTCCCGGTGTCGGGGCCACCTGCGTCGGTGTCGATCTCGGCGCCGTCGGTGAGGCCGTCGTTGTCGGAGTCGGCGTCCAGTGGGTCGGTGTTGTGCGTGTTGACCTCGGCGCCGTCCCCGAGTCCGTCGTCGTCGCTGTCCGCGTCCGCGGGGTCGGTGCCCAGTGCGTCTTCCTCGGTGTCGGTCAGGCCGTCGCCGTCGGTGTCGTCGAGCGCGTCGCACTCGACACCGCCTGCGGGCGCGAGGGCCTGCGACTCCATCGGTGCGACGCCGAGGTCGAGATCGGCCAGCGGGACCGCGCCGAGCAGCAGGTCCAGGTCGACCGTGATCCGCAGGACCGCGGCCAGGCTCCCGTGGGCGGTCGCGCCCGAGTCCTGGTCGAAGGTACTGAGGAGCTCGATGTGGATCCCTGCCGAAGCCAGGCCCAGGACGTTGAGGGTCCGGTCGATCGTCTGGTTCGGCTCGTCGTTGAGGGTGATCACGTTGCCGCCGATCGTCACGTTGACGGCCGGCGGGACGAAGGTCGTGGTTCCGGTGGTGCCGTCGGAGGTCGACGTCATCACGATGGGGTCGGCGAGGTGGATCTGGACCAGGTTGCCGAGCAGGCCGATGTCGCCGACGGTGGTCTCGGTGATGGTCTGGACGGCCGAGGTGCCGTCGCTCTCGGGATCGACCAGCTGGGTCGTCGAGGTCGACTGGCTCGCGTCGAGGGTGGCGACATCGAGGCCGAGCGCACCCACCGACAGCAGGCTGAGGCTGGCCAGGCTGGTGTCGGCCTTCGACAGGACCCGGGCGCCGCCGACGGCCGTGGGGCACTGCGTGGTGGAGACGAATCCGGCTTCGGCGTAGGTGTCGAGCAGCCCCAGGTTGAGGACCGGGGGGAGGGCGACCGGCGGCAGGGGGCCGTCGTCGTCGACCGCGGCCGGCGGAGACGTCGCGGTGGAACCTGCGACCGGCAGGCTCAGGCCGGGCAGTGCGACCCCGATGTTGGTCGACGTCGCGGTCGCGTTGTCGCCGACGGCGGCGCTGTCGGCCGTCGAGGCCGAGTGGCCCACCCGCAGGTCAGCCAGCGGCGTGCCGATCACGCCCGTGGTCACCGAGACGATGTCGGCCTGTCCGGAACCCGAGTAGGTCGCCGGCAGCGGGTCCGCGTGCGCCGTGCCCGGGGGGAGCGCCACGGTGAAGACAGCTGCCGTGGCAAGTGACGTGCCGATCAAGAGGGCAGCGCGAAGCCGCCCGGGAACAGAGGACGAGGCCACGATGGGCTCCTGACAGGCGCTGGAACATGAGCGGACCCGGCCACTATTGCTCCGCGATCACGCGCGGGAGGCACGTCAACCCGAAATCAGGACCAAGTCCCGGACGGCACCCTCACGAATGACCAAGGTCGGCGCCGAAGAGGGCCGTTCCCGGTGTCACGGAGCCGCGAACCCGGGACCAGCCACCCCAGAGCCGGTCGTGGTCCGCGGGCCATTCCGGTTCCAGCAAGGTGGTGAGCCGGAACCCCTTGGCGGCCAGCAGCTGCACCCAGTCACCGAGCGTCCGGTGGTGTTCGACGTACGACGTCCGGCCGGTCTCGTCGTCGACCTCGACGTAGGGCGTGCGGTCCCAGTAGGACTGGGTCGCGGTGAGCCCTTCCTCGGTGGGGTCATCGGGGAACATCCACCGGGTCGGGTGGGTGATCGAGAACGCGAACCGGCCGCCGGGCCGCAGGACCCGGGCCGTCTCGGCCACCGCGGTGTCGATGTCGGCGACGAACTGCAGGGCACCGAAGGACGAGAACACGACGTCGAAGGTGTTGTCGGCGAAGGGGAGGTCGGTCGCCGTACCCCGGACGCTCGGCACGACGACTCCGGTGATCTCGTCGACGCGTCGTGAGTGCTGGAGCTGGCGGTGGGACAGGTCGAGCCCGAACGCGCGTCCGCCCTGGCTGCGGATCCAGCGCGCGCACTGCCCGGCGCCGGAGCCGACCTCGAGGACGTCGCGGCCCTTCACGTCGCCCAGGATCCGGGCGTCGGCCTCGGTCAGGCCCTCGGGTCCCCACACGAAACCGGCGTCGCCGAGGAACTCCCCGTGGGTGGCCTGGTACTCGTCGGCGTAGCGATCCCAGTCGGCGCCATTGGCGCTGCGGGACTCCTGTTCATCGGCGGGACGACGGTGCGCCGTGACCGGCGGGTGGAGCCACTCCTGTTGCACGGACCGAGGATAGTGCCGCCGGTTGGACGTGCGTGCAACGCGGCGCGTACCCTTGAATGTCCGCCTCCCGTCGGGAGGTGGTCCCGTGCCGCCCAGACGGCGGTCATGGCCCAACTACATCTGCCCACCCAAGGACTGTCCCTACTTATGACGAGCACCCTCTCGACTCCGATCTCGAGCCACTACGACGACAACGCGCCCCAGGTCGCGATCAACGACATTGGCTCCGAGGCGGACTTCCTGGCCGCCATCGATCTGACGATCAAGTACTTCAACGACGGCGACATCGTCGACGGCACCATCGTCAAGGTCGACCGCGACGAGGTCCTCCTCGACATCGGCTACAAGACCGAGGGCGTCATCCCCTCGCGCGAGCTGTCGATCAAGCACGACGTTGACCCCTCCGAGGTCGTCAAGGTGGGTGACAAGGTCGAGGCTCTCGTTCTCCAGAAGGAGGACAAGGAGGGTCGCCTGATCCTGTCCAAGAAGCGCGCCCAGTACGAGCGCGCCTGGGGCACGATCGAGGAGATCAAGGAAGCCGACGGCGTCGTCGAAGGCACCGTCATCGAGGTCGTCAAGGGCGGCCTCATCATCGACATCGGCCTGCGCGGCTTCCTGCCCGCCTCGCTGGTGGAGATGCGTCGCGTCCGCGACCTGCAGCCCTACGTGGGTCAGACCCTCGAGGCCAAGATCATCGAGCTCGACAAGAACCGCAACAACGTGGTCCTGTCGCGCCGTGCCTGGCTCGAGCAGACCCAGTCCGAGGTTCGCCACGGCTTCCTCACCCAGCTCCAGAAGGGCCAGATCCGCAAGGGTGTCGTGTCCTCGATCGTCAACTTCGGTGCGTTCGTGGACCTCGGCGGCGTCGACGGTCTCGTCCACGTCTCGGAGCTGTCCTGGAAGCACATCGACCACCCGTCCGAGGTCGTCACGGTCGGCGACGAGGTCACCGTCGAGGTGCTCGACGTCGACATGGAGCGCGAGCGCGTGTCGCTGTCGCTCAAGGCGACGCAGGAAGACCCGTGGCAGCACTTCGCCCGGACCCACCAGATCGGCCAGATCGTGCCCGGCAAGGTCACCAAGCTGGTGCCCTTCGGTTCGTTCGTCCGCGTCGAAGAGGGCATCGAGGGCCTCGTGCACATCTCCGAGCTGGCCGAGCGCCACGTGGAGATCCCCGAGCAGGTCGTCCAGGTCAACGACGACGTCATGGTCAAGATCATCGACATCGACCTCGAGCGTCGCCGGATCTCGCTCTCGCTGAAGCAGGCGAACGAGACCACCGCCGCGGTCGACGTCGAAGAGTTCGACCCGACGCTCTACGGCATGCCCGCCACGTACGACGAGGCCGGCAACTACATCTACCCGGAGGGCTTCGACCCCGAGACGGGCGAATGGCTCGAGGGCTTCGACGATCAGCGCGCCGTCTGGGAAGAGCAGTACGCCAAGGCGCACGCCCGCTGGGAGGCGCACGTCAAGCAGCAGGCCGAGGCGAAGGTTGCCGAGGCCGAGGCTGGCGAGGCGACGTCGTACTCCTCCGGTGGTTCGGACGACGAGCAGGCCGAGGAGACTGGCGGCTCGCTGGCCTCCGACGAGGCGCTGCAGGCGCTTCGCGAGAAGCTGACCGGCGGCCAGGCCTGATCCGTCAGGATCGCGCGTAGACGCACAAGCAACGAAGGCCCTCGACCTCACGGTCGGGGGCCTTCGGGCTTTTCAGGGGGAGTGGTGCGTGCTGGTCACGCGAACCAGGGAGTCGGGCGACGGGTGGAGAAGTCGTCGTGGCGGACCCAGGAGATCAGGGACCGCAGGAGCAGGGCCAGGAAGAGGATCAGGAAGAGGTTCATGGCAGTAATCATGCTCTTGGCAGATTCCTGCCACCAGTGGCAGAAAAGCCGCTTTGCGTTGATTTACTGCCATGTCCGTGACAAGGTGGCGGAATGCTGACGAACGTTGCCGTCCTGGCCTTCGACGGGGTCGCTCCGTTCGAGCTCGGCATCCTCTGCGAGGCGTTTGGGATCGACCGGACGGCCGACGGGGTCCCCGCCCTCGACTTCGCCGTCTGCGCCGAGAACAACCTCCCGATGCGGACCTCGATGGGGTTCAACCTGCAGACCGACTTCGGACTGGACCGCGTCGCGGAGGCCGACCTGGTCGGCATCCCGGCCATCCCGCGTGGTGGCGTGCCGTCCGACGCGGTCATCGAGGCGATCCGCGCGGCCTACGACCGCGGGGCGCGGATCATGTCCGCCTGCAGCGGTGCCTTCGCGGTCGGAGCGGCCGGCCTGCTGGACGGGCGCGAGTGCACGACCCACTGGATGTACACCGACGAGCTGCAGCGACGGTTCCCCGAAGCGATCGTCGTGCCCGAGGTCCTCTACGTCGACACCGGCCAGATCGTCACCAGCGCCGGGAGTGCCGCCGGCCTCGACGCTGCGCTGCACATCTGGCGCCAGGAGTACGGCGCCGCGGTCGCCAATGTCGTGGCCCGACGGGCCGTCGTACCGCCGTACCGGGACGGGGGACAGGCGCAGTTCATCGCGCGCGCCGTCCCCGACTGCGACGCCGACACCTTGCGGCCGCTGTTGACGTGGATCCTGGAGAACCTCGAGGAGGACCACGGTGTCGAGGCGCTCGCGAAGCGCGCCGTGATGTCGCCGCGCACCTTCGCGCGCCGCTTCCGCGACGAGACCGGTACGACGCCGCACCACTGGGTCACCCGGCAGCGGGTGTCGGCGGCCGAGGAGCTGCTCGAGCGCACCGACCACCCGGTGGAGTGGATCGCGGGCGAGGTCGGGTTCGGCAACGCGGCGACCCTGCGCCACCACTTCGTGAGGGTGCGCGGGGTCAGCCCTCAGGCGTACCGGCGCCAGTTCGCCTGCTGATTCGCCTGCTGATTCGCCGGGTCAGTGGTCGACCAGCTGTGCGGCCTCGCCCGACCGGGTCGTCCGTCGTACGACGCGGCGACGCCAGACGACCACCAGGAACCCAATGCTCAGGGCGAGGGCGGGCGCGGTCAGCAGCATGCCGAGGTAGGCGTCGTACGTCGTGAAGGGCAGGTCGTAGAGCGCCCACAGCACGACGCCCGTGGGTGCGCCGGCCAGCTGGGCGAGACCGATGACGCGCCACTCCTCGGCGGCCAGGTCGTTGCCCGCGCGCCGGGCAGCAAGGTGGTTGGTCAGGGCGACCGAGAGACCGGCGACGACGCCGACGAGGCCGGTCGTCGTGACGCGGTCGAGGCCGTCGAACGCCGTTGAGTAGCGCCATCCGAGTGCCGCTGCCGCAACGACGGCCGTGGCGAGGACGCCGAGGTCCAGGGCGCGTCCGGGCAGCGGACCGATCGCCGTCGTACGCCGCTGCCGGACGTCCAGGGCGCGGGCGGCGAGGAACGCGCCCAGGGGCGCCCAGGTCGCGAGGAAGGCGGCACCGGCGAGGTTCGTCTCGAGCTGGGTCGTCTCCGGCCAGAGGTTGCCGAGGAAGAGGTAGAAGACGCGCAGCAGCGGCGCGGTCAGCAGGAGCGCGAAGGCATAGGCCATCAGGGCCTGGTGCATGGCGATCTGTCGCTTGACCGCTGCGGCGAGGCCGAGGCCCACACCGATCGTGGTGCCGAGGGCGAGAGCCCAGAGCTGGAGGTAGAACGCGGCGCCGTCGAAGGTGCCCTCGGGGCCGACGGCGAGCAGGAAGGCCATGGCGCCGGCCATGCCGATCAGGGCGATGGAGGCGGCGAACCGCCCGATGAGGCGGTGGCGGGCGAGGTTGCGGCGCACGCGTGCGGAGAACTGCGCGGCGAAGAGCACGATCGCGATTCCGCCGGCGGTGGTGTGGAAGAGCAGGATGTAGCGGTTCTGGGTGTACTGGACGACCTGTTCCGCCTCGATCGACCCCGGCCCGTAGGCCTCCTCGTGGTCGACGACGGCGCCGAAGGTGTGGTTCCACAGCTCCGGTGCGTCGGGGTTGAAGAAGCGCCACATGTACTCGATGGCCATCGGTCCGTAGAGCACCGCCAGTGCCGTGATGGCTCCCCAGCCGATCAGGCTGGCTCTCTTCCTGGCGGTGGTGCTCACGGGAACTCCTTGCTATAACGACTGTTATTACAAGTGTGATGGATACTGGGGAACATGTCGAGCGATGTGAGTGCACTCACGGACGAGCCCATGCGGCAGCGGCTCACGGCGGCCGCCGCGCGTCTCGTCGCCGCGGGAGGCGCAGCAACGCTGAGCGTCCGCCGCGTCGCCAGCGAGGCCGGGACCTCGACCATGTCCGTCTACAGCCAGTTCGGGTCGATGGATGCGCTGGTCGACGCCGTGGTCAATGAGGGCTTCGAGCGCCTGGAGCGACGGTTCGTCGCGGTCGAGCCCACGGACGACCCGATCGCCGATCTCGGTCGGCAGACGGCGGCCTACGTCGACCATGCGCGCGAGAACCCCGAGCTGTACGCCGTGATGTTCGGCGTCGCCCGCGTCGGCTCCCGCCAGGCCGTCACTCCTGACCAAGTGGCCATCGGGCGCGCCGGAACCCTCGATCGCGTGGGGGCGACCCTCCAGCGAGCGGTCGAGAAGAACCGGTTGCGCGAAGCCGGCGGTTCCGCGCTGGCGTTCCGCTGGTGGACCCTCGTCCACGGCTACGCCATGCTCGAGGGCTCGGGATACGTCACCCGGGACAAGGGCCCCGTCCGCATCCTGGCGCCGCTCCTGATCGACTTCGTCATCGGTGAGGGCTGCCCGCGCCGGATTGCGGAGCGGTCCGTTCGAGAGGCACTGGAAGCGCCCGCCTAGTCCTGCGGGTGCGGGGCCGGTGCCGCCGGCGCTGACCCACCGGTGGGCAAAATTCGTCGCGCGCGCGAATCTTTACCCTCATTTCGAAGACGCCTTGTGGCGGCTGCTGCCAATGTCGAGTCACACGCAGCGCCGACGTCTCCCTCGTCGTTCTCGGGCCTGTTCCCAACCACGTGGGGGGTTGTGGCATGTCCGGAACGCATCGACGAGTGACGCGCGCGAACAGGGCTTCGAAGGGCGCATCGATTGCGCTCGCCGGAGTCCTGGCGGCCATCGGCCTCGTGGTCGCCGGCGCATCTCCCGCGCTGGCCGCGGTCACCGCCGCGCCCAACACCTCCGCGGGCGCAGCCACGATCAGGAATGCCATGGCGGCGCCCGGCTTCACCTCGACCGGGGCCAGCTTCGCGTCGGTACCGTCGTCGACGACGGTCAACGGGGTGTCCAACACGGCCATCGGCGGGTTCCCGTCACCCTCGGGTGCGTTCGGCATCCTCACGACCGGCTCGGTCAACAACGTGTTGAGCTCACAGGCCACCGAGAGCGATGTCACCATCAGCAACGCACCCTCGCGCGGCAACTCGGCCCGCGACGTGACGGTGATGAAGATCGACTTCACCGCCCCTGCCGGCGTCAACTGCCTCAGCCTGAACTTCAAGTTCCTGTCCGAAGAGTTCCCCGAGTGGGTCGGCCAGCAGTACAACGACGGCTTCATCGCCGAGCTCGACAGCACCACCTGGACGGCCAACCAGACCGGCAACTCCGCGTCGATCACGGCGCCACTCAACTTCGCGAAGGACGCCGGGGGCAACGTCGTCAGCATCAACAGCACTGGCATCGGTGGACTCACCCAGGCCAACGCCTCCGGCACCGTGTACGACGGGGCGACGACGCTGCTGCGGGCGAACACCCCGGTCTCGCCGGGCGCCCACTCGCTCTACCTGTCGATCTTCGACCAGGGCGACGCCAAGCTCGACTCGGCCGTGTTCGTCAACAACCTGCGCACGAGCTTCATCCCGAACCCCTCGATCAACTGCGTGTCCGGCGCCCAGCCGGTCAGCAGCACCCTGACGCTGACCCCGTCGACCGACGCATCGCCGGTCGGGACGCAGCACACCGTCACGGCCACCCTGAAGGACTCGAACAACGTCGCCATCTCCGGCGGCCCGGTGAGCTTCAACGTGACCGGCGCGAACACGTCGAGCGCCGTCGTGAACACCAACGCGTCCGGCGTCGCGACGTACACCTACACCGGCGGCTTCGCCGGCACCGACCAGATCAGCGCCTGCTACCTGCCAGTGACCACCTGCCTGGCCACCGCATCAGCCACCGAGGTCTGGAACCCGCCCGTGGTCGTCACGGCCGAGCCGAAGACCAAGGTCTTCGGGACCGCGGATCCGCCGTTGACCTACACGGTCTCGGGCGGCACGCTCACCACCCCTGCCACCTGCACGGTCGCGGGTGCCCACACGAACGTCGGCAACTACGCGATCACCTGCTCGGGCGGCAGCGCCGGCCCGGACACGAACGTCACCTACGTCGACGGCAACCTCGGCGTGACTCCGGCGACGGTGACGGTCAGCGCCGACAACAAGGCCAAGCAGTACGGCGACGCCGACCCGGCCTTCACCCACACCACGAGTGGCCTGGTCGGTTCGGATGCGCTGACGACGGCACCCACCTGTGGCGTTGCGGGAGCCCACGCGAACGTCGGCTCCTACCCGATCACCTGCTCCGGTGCCACGGCCGGCAGCAACTACACGATCGCCTACACGGCCGGCACGCTCTCCGTGGGCAAGGCACTGGTGACGATCACGGCCACCAGCAAGGCCAAGACCTACGGCCAGGCCGATCCGTCGTTCACCTTCACCACCAATGGTCTCGTCGGCTCGGACTCCCTGACGACGGCACCGACCTGCACCGTCGCGGGCTCGCACACCAACGTCGGCACCTACCCCATCACCTGCTCGGGCGCGAGCGCCGGCGGCAACTACGACATCGCGTACGTCGGCGGCACGCTGACGGTGGCCAAGGCCGAGATCGTCATCACCGCGGTGCCCCAGAGCAAGACCTACGGCACGCCCGACCCGGCCTTCACGTACACCGTCGCCGGTCTGGCGAGTGGTGACGCGCTGACGACCGACCCGACGTGCTCGGTGACGGGTACGCACGTGAACGTCGGCAGCTACGTCATCGCCTGCGCGGGCGCCGATGCCGGTGCCAACTACACGATTCGCTACGAGACCGGCACCCTCCAGGTCACCAAGGCCACCGCAACGGTGATCGCGGACAACAAGACGAAGGTCTACGGCGCCGCCGACCCGGCGTACACCTACGACGTGCAGGGCCTGGTCAACGGCGACACGCTGACGACCCCGGCATCCTGCTCGGTCACCGGTGCGCACGCGAATGTCGGGAGCTACCCGATCACCTGCTCGGGCGCGAGCGCCGGTGGCAACTACGACATCGCCTACGTCGGCGGCACGCTGACGGTCACCAAGGCCACGGTCGTCATCACGGCCGACCCGAAGTCCAGGGCATATGGCGCGCCCGACCCGGCCTTCACGTTCACCGTCTCGGGCCTGGTCAGCGGCGACCAGCTCGTCGACCAGCCGACCTGTGACGTCGCCGGACCGCACGTGAATGCCGGCACCTACGACATCACGTGCTCCGGGGCCGATGCCGGCAACAACTACGACATCGAGTACGTCGACGCCCAGCTGACGGTCACCGCGAAGACCGTCGTCGTCACGGCCGACGACGCCAGCAAGGTGTACGGGTCGGCCGACCCGGCCTTCACGTACACGGTGGCGGGCCTGGCGAGCGGCGACCAGCTGCTCGACCAGCCGACCTGCGACGTGGCGGGGGCACACCACGACGTGGGCACGTACGCCATCACCTGCTCGGGCGCGGATGCCGGCACCAACTACGTCGTCAGCTACGCCGCGGGCTCCCTCGAGGTGACACCGAAGACGCTGGCGATCACTCCCGATGACGCCATCAAGACCTTCGGTGACCCCGATCCGGTGTTCGGCTACTCGGTCGACGGCCTGGTCGGCTCCGACACCCTCGTCGATGCGCCGCTCTGCGAGCCCCGCGTCGCGCACGAGAACGTCGGAAGCTATCCGATCCTCTGCAGCGACGCCGACGCGGGCGACAACTACACGATCGAGTACTACACCGGGGAGCTGGACGTGGTGCCCGCCGCAGTGGTGGTGACCGCCGACAACAAGTCGATCACCTACGGCGACGCCGAGCCGGCCTTCACCTGGTCGGTTTCCGGGATCGACGCGGAGGACCTGGTCACCGACCCGGCCTGCACCGTGGCAGGAGCCCACAGCGACGCCGGTTCCTACGACATCGAGTGCTCCGGTGCGAGCGCCGGACCGAACTACACGGTGTCGTACCAGCCGGGCACGCTGACCGTGGCGCGCAAGGTCGTCACCGTCGTCCCGGACAGCCAGGTGACCGTCTTCGGGGACGACGACCCCGACTTCACCTGGACGACCGACGGCCTCGTCGGCGACGACGACCTGGTCACCGACCCGACGTGTGGCCCCACCGACGCGCACTCCGCGGTCGGCAGCTACCCGATCACCTGCACCGGTGCGGACGCAGGCGACAACTACACCGTCGAGTACGGCACCAGCACCCTCACGGTGACGGCCAAGGCAGGTGTGGTGGTCGCCGACGACCAGCAGATCACCTTCGGTGAGGACGACCCGGAGTTCACCTACCAGGTCTCCGGCCTCAACGGCTCCGATGAGCTCCTCACGCCGGCGACGTGCTCGGTCAGTGGTCCGCACAGCAATGTCGGCACCTACCCGATCACCTGCTCTGGTGGCGATGCAGGCGGCAACTACACGCTGTCGTACGAGGCCGGCTCACTGGTCGTCGTACCGGCCGGGGTGACGATCACCGCGGACAACAAGTCCAGGGTGCACGGCGAACCCGACCCGGCGTTCACCTACCAGGTGACCGGCCTGCTCGGTGGCGACGACCTGGTGACTCCGCCGGTCTGTGACGTCGCCGGGCCGCACACCGCGGCAGGGGAGTACGACATCACCTGCTCGGGTGCGGACGCAGGGGACAACTACGACATCACCTACGTCGACGGCACCCTGGAGGTCACCCGGGCCACGGTGACCATCACGGCCGACGCCAGGTCCAAGGTGTACGGCGCCGACGACCCGGCCTTCACGTTCGGCGTCTCCGGCCTGGTCGGTGACGCCCAGCTCGTCACCGCACCGACGTGTACGGCGGCCGACCCGCACACCGCGGTCGGCAGCTACGTCATCACCTGCTCGGGTGCCGACGCCGGGCCCAACTACACCGTGGAGTACCAGCAGGGGACGCTCACGGTGACCCCGGCGCTGCTCACGGTGACGGCGGACGACAAGACGAAGGTGCAGGGCAACCCGCTGCCGACCTTCACCGCCACCATCACCGGCTACGTCAACGGCGACGACAGTGGTGACATCAGCGGCGCTCCGGCCCTCGGCACGTCGGCGACGGCCACGAGCCCGGCGGGCACCTACCCGATCACCGCCGCGATCGGCACCCTGTCGGCAGCCAACTACACGTTCGCCTTCGTGGCAGGCACCCTGACGGTCACGTCACAGCCGCCGACGGCCACGATCGTCACCCCGCCGTCGGGCGCGGTGTACTTCCAGGGCCAGACGGTGAAGGCGAACTACTCGTGTGCCGACCCGGACGGAACGGTGACGAGCTGTGTGGGCACGGTCGCGAACGGAGCTGACGTGAACACGGCAACGACGGGCACGAAGACGTTCTCCGTCATCGCCACCGACAACAACGGCCTCACCGGCACGGCGTCCACCAGCTACCAGGTGGTCCCGGTCGTGGGCGCCTGCCGCGGTACTGCGGTGTCGGTCCTCGGCATCACGCTGGCCGACGCCAACCCGGCGACGACCCCGTGTGTCGCGGCGACCGAGCGGGTCCTGAAGGCCAACGTCACCGTGACGCCGAGTGTCCTGCTCCTGCCGGCACAGACGGTCAAGGCCGACGTGATCCAGGGAGTGACCGAGAAGACGACAGGCGGGTCCAAGGCGTCCGCTGAGGTCAGCGGGGCATCCATCTCCCTGATCGGCGCGACGATCAAGATCAACGCGCTCACCAGCTCCGCCTCCTCGCAGCTCTCGAGCTGCACGGGCGGAGCCGCGACCGCCGGTTCGTCGAAGGTCGCGGGCCTCACCATCAACGGGGTCCAGGTGGTGCCCGCGGGCGGCCTCAGCGCCCCGCTGAAGGTCGACGTCGGCCTGGTGAGCGTCTCGATCAACGAGCAGACGAGGGTGGGCAACACCATCACCCAGACGGCGCTGCGCATCACGGTCCTCGGCACCGAGATCGTCCTCGGACGCTCGATCGCTGGTGCGAACTGCGGCAGCTGATCCGGGCCGACGGGGCGCCTACAGGCGGCTGAAGGGTTCGGCGTAGACGAAGCGGCCGACGGGGTGCGTGCCCGTGCCGAGTGCCCGCGCCTGGAAGTAGTCGCCCCAGGCCGGGTCCGGTGACGCGATCCCACACTCGCTCGCCGGCACGAAGCCGAATCTCCCGTAGTACGCCGGGTCGCCGAGGAGGGCGACGAGGGCCTCGCCTCGCTGCTCGGCCCGGCTCAGGAGCTCGCGGACCAGCGCTCCGCCGACTCCTTCGCGCTGGTGGTCGGGGCGGACGCTCAGCGGTCCGAGGCCGAGCGCGGGCTCGCCGTCGACGTACGCCCGGGTGGCCACGACGTGGCCGACGACCTGGCCCCCGGAGGTCGCCACCAGGGAGAGGTCGGGCAACCAGCCGACGTCGTCGCGGAGCCAGGCCAGCAGGTCTACCTCGCCCGGCGGTCCGCCGATCCGGGTCGGGGGAGCGGAGTGCTCGGCGAGCGAGAACGCCGCCCCCACGACCGAAGCGATCTCGTCGATGTCTTCGGCGAGCTCGGTGCGGATGTCGAACGATGGTGAGCCAGATGGGGAGGAAGTCATGGTCCGACGCACGCTAGCCGCATTGCCTGCCCCGATTCGACCGGGTTTCGCGGCGCTGAGGGGCTGGCGCAGAACGCCGCCGCCGACGCCAGGACAGTCCTGGCGTCGGCAGCCTGCGAGGTTTCCTCGCGACTACTAGGGGGTCGGCGGCACGATGTGGATCTTCGCCGCCGTGTTCCCGCTCTTCACCTCCAGCAGCTGGAACTTCGTGTTCCACGCGACGCCGGCGTCGGCAGGGTTGCCCGTGCCGAGGAGGCTGTTGATGCCCAGGTCGATCCCGTACAGGTCCGGGCGGGGTGACCCGTCCTGGCCGACGACACGCGTCGAGTACGGCGCGTTGCCCCTCGACGGAACCACCGTCGATGCGTCGATGTCACGGAAGAAGACGCTGCTGCCGCGGATCTCGATACCCGCGTACCAGCCCTGGGCATCCGTGAACGTGCTCACCGGTGCCTGGGCACCGATGGAGGTGCAGTACTCGCTGAACGGCTCGGCCGGCAGCAGTTCGAAGCACTCGTTGAACGGCTTGGTCGGAACCAGGCCGAACGCGGCGTTCGAGGACTGCGGACGCGAGGGCATGTTGTTCAGCGTGCTCGGGTCCTTGTCGGCGGCGACCCCGGTCCGTCGGAACGGGTCGAAGTGGCTGTCGACGAGCAGGAGTCCGCCCTTGGAGCCGGCGCTGGGCAGTGCTGTGGTCGTGGACGTGACGTGGTTGACGTTGCCCCACGTCGTGTCGCGGTACCACACCAGCATGCCCGGCGCGTTGTACTTGATCCGCTCGACCTTCCACGCGTCATGGGCGTACGACGAGTCGTAGGCGTACTGGAGGCCCTTGTCGAAGCCGTCGTAGTTGCGCCACTCGATCAGGTAGTAGTGCGCCCGGGTCGACGTACCCGTGTCACGGTGCCAGCCGGCTCCAGTCGTGTCCGTGAACGAGTCCACGGTCGCCACCCAGTCGCCATCGGTCTCGGCGTCGTCACTCCACACGGTGGCGCCGCCCGCGGTCACCGAGAAGTCGTCCGCGAACCAGCCGCGCTCGACGAACGCCTCGTCCGTGGCTTCGCGCAACCGCAGCTTGACGTTCTGCCCTGCGAAGGCGCCGAGCTTGACGTAGTCGAGCCGCCAGCCGTGGCTGTCGCCGGTGAGGCCGTACTTCTTGTCCCCGAAGTCGTGCATCCGGCCGTTGGGGTCGGCGTAGCCGTCCGGTGTGGACACCTCGACGTCATTGCCGGTGTAGACCTTCTGCTCGGTCCAGGTGGTGCCACCGTCGGTCGAGACCTCGATGAAGCCGAAGTCCCAGTCCTCCTCGATGACGTAGTTGTTCCACACGTTGAACCGGGCGTCGGCGTTGTTCGGTACGGCGATGTCACGGGTCAGCCGGATGTCGGCCCAGTCCTGGTCGGCGCCGGAGTACCACATGTTCGCGCCGCTGTGCGGCGTGGCCAGGGTGATCACCTTCGGCGGCAGGTTCACCTTGACGCCGTCCTTGGTGCCCTTGGGCGTGCGGGACGTCTGGCCGACGATGACGTCACGCGGTGCGTCACCCGGGTTGAGCTGGAGCGGGTCGGCCCAGCCGAGCACCCACTTGTCCCAGATGCCCATGTGGGTCGGCAGCGACTGGAAGATCGGGCCCGAGTGCGAACCCGAGCTCATCAGGTCCCAGAAGTCGATGTCGGACTCGCCTGCGCCGGAGGTGTCGTAGAGGTCCGGCAGGCCGAGGTCGTGGCCGTACTCGTGGGCGAAGACACCGACACCGGAGTCCTCGGGCTGCACGATGTAGTTCGCCACGGCGACGTCGGTGCCCGGCACCGGGTAGCCGCCGGGCACCGTCGAGGAGTGTGCCCAGATCGCGTAGACGCCCTGGGAGCCACCGCCACCGGACTTGTCCTCGCCGGCGTGCACGAGCACGAGGTGGTCGACCACGCCGTCGGGCTCGAGGACGTTGCCGTCACCGTCGACGTCGCCCTGGTCCTCGATGTCGTAGTCCTCCCACGGGAAGTCGGGCTGGGCCGCGGCCAGTGCGTCGACGGCGTCCTTGGCCAGCGTGCCTGCTCCGCCCGGGTTGTCCGGGTGGCCGCTCATGTTCTGGGGTTCCGGAGCGGTCCAGACGCCGTTCTCCAGGAAGCAGCGGCTCGCGCCGTACCAGCCTTCGGAGTGCGGGACCTTCACCCAGGGCGTCGCCGAGCCGGAGACGGTGTAGGCGTTCTTGGACATCTCCTCGTACATGTTCTTCATCGTGTAGCCGGAGATGTCGAAGCCGGGCTGGCCGTCGGGGCCGGTGAGGTCGGTGCGGACCCGGTCGGTGATGCCGGTCGAGGTGTAGAGCATCTTGTTGAAGTGCTCGGGGGAGAAGTCGGGCACCCACATGGAGTTGTTGTCGGGGTGCGACGCGTTCGCGGGATTCGGGATGTTGTTGTGCAGCGGGCCGTTCTGGACGTTGCCGGCCACACAGTTGCGCGACTCGAAGACCGTCTCCGGGACCATCGAGCCGGTGAAGTCGTCGTTCGCGGTGGTGCTGAAGTCGACCAGGAGGGTGAGCAGCTTCGCGGTCTGGGTGCTCTTGGCACCCTTGATCGCCTTGGGGCTCTTGCCCGTCTTGATCGCCTTGGCCTCCAGCTTGGCCAGTTGACGGGCGGTGACCGGGTTGCCGCGGGCGTGCTTGGCATCCACCTCATACGCGCGGGCGAGGGCATCGGGCTTCCGATGCGTGATCTTGCCGGTCTTCTTGTCGACCTTGGCGTCGTCCCCGACCGAGCGTTCGGCTTGTGGCGCGACGTAGTTGATGTAGCCGTCGTCGTAGGCGCTTGCGCCGGTGGGCGCGTTCGATGGCGCCGCGGCTGTCGTTCCGGACGCGCCCACGCCGGACAGAGCGGCGGCGGAGAGCGCGAAGGTGGCAACGACGGCGGCTGCGCGCATCGGCCTGCGTGCGAACCTGCTGGTGGTCATGATTCCCCCCTGAGAGAAACCCGGGTCTGGGTCGGTCGAGGACAGCGCCGCTGGTGGCGGCCCACTGATCTTGCTCTTGTGACTCCCGTCACGTAAAGGGTCCGGGCCAAGGATTTACTGCCTACTCGTCCCTGAGCGGTGCCAGTCGGTCCCGGAGGTCGGACAGCGTGCCGTGGCCGTCGACGCAGACGGGGTCGGGCGGTTCGGCCGAAACGGTCGACACGGTCGGGCAGCCGGTGCTCCGGGCTTCGTCCATGTCGGACACGAGGTCGTCGACGCTCTCGTCGGAGAGCACCCAGCCCAGCGGGGCCGACAGGGTCGGCTGGGTCGCCTGGTGCACCACGAAGACCTGCCGCTCCGACACCTGCTGCTGGAGCAGCTGCTGGCACGCCGTGGGCCCGGCGTCCGGCGCGGCGACGCTCGGCTCGGAGCACAGGAACCTCTCGGCGGCGTCGGCGCCCTGCCGGAGCAGTGCGCTCGTCGGGGCCTGCCGGGTGGCGGCGGCGCTGATGGCCCACAGCGGGATCAGGCTCTCGGCGATGGATCCGCCGCGCTGGTCGATCCCGAAGCTCGTTGCCGGGCCGTTGTCCAGGTAGACGACCATCGGCAGGATCAGCTCGCCCGTGCCGGCGGCGAGCACCTCGTCGTTGTGGGCACGCACGAGCGGCCCCCACTGCGACGCCAGGTCGACGATCGTGCCGAGTCCGGTGTTGTCGGTGATCCCGCCGTCGATCAGGGGTGTCTCGGTCAGCTCGCCGCAGGGCCCGACCACGGCCGAGGGGGTGACGTACGGGAAGCGCCCGGACACCAGTCCTGCCGTCAGGGCGCTGATGTTGCCGACGCAGTTCTCCTCGGTGTCGGCCGTGGCCTCGGTGGCCCCGAAGGAGCCGAGGACGTCGTAGCTGTTCGGCCCCGCTCCGCCGGTGCCGCAACCGGGTGCGTTGCTGGTGTCGGTCATCGACGGTGCGGCGCTCATGTCCGGGGGAGACAGGTCGATCTGGCTCCACAGGGCCCGGCAGCCGTCGTACGAGTCGGTCGAGGTCAGCACCAGGTGACCGGTCACCGAGTCCAGGGCCGAGTCGTCCTCCTCGATGAACCGGTGGTCCGCGGGACCGTCGCCGGTGTCCGCCTCGTCCCACGCCTCCACCCAGACCTCCTGCATCGTGGCGGCGCGGTCGGTGCCGTCCGGGTCCGTGTCGGCCGGCGGCGCACCGACCCGGACGCCGATCGTCGAGGCCAGCAGGTCACCGGTCACGAGGGCCACGGCCCCGGCGCCGAGCGAGTCGGGGCCGCGGATGGCATCCACCGCTGCCAGCGGTTCGTCGTCGTACCGGCCGATCGTGAGGCCGAGCGAACCGCCACTGGCGCCGGTGGAGAACAGCGTCATCCTCTGGCCGCAGGATCCGCCGGCGTCCGCGACCTCCTCGAGCCCCTGCGCCGTCCAGTACGTCGCGCGGATGCCGCCGCCCTCGGCGGCCAGGATGAGCATCGGGCGGGCGTCGAACGGTGTCTCCTTGCCGTCGACCATCACCGTGATCGCGTCGGGGGCGACGCAGGGCGACGGGCCGTCGGCCCAGTCCTCGAAGGCCTCGGTCAGTGTCGGACGTGTGGGCACCGCCCGGTACTCCTCCTTGTCCTGGTCGATGCCGTGCACGAAGGTCGGAGAGCCGATCTGGGCCGTCCCGACGAGGCCGATCAGGATGAACGGGACGATCGGCGTGGCCGTCAGCCAGGGCCGCGGGACGACCAGCAGGATCTCGGGCGGACGGCTCTCCTGGGCGTAGGCGACGACCACCCCGAGCAGCATCATGGCCGCGCCGAGGGCAAGGGTCACGGACGCGACGACTCCCACCCGGGAGGCCCAGCCGATGGGGTCGAAGGCCATCCAGCCGAAGGCACCGCCGGAGCCGGCGAGGAGCAGGACCCGTATCCACTGGCTGTTCTCGCCGGTGACGCGGGTCCCGTCGGTGTCTGCGTCCTCGTACACCGGCGCGGTCGGCGTCGCCCAGACCGCGAGCAGGGATGGCTGCCCGGTCGGCGGGTCGGGGATGTCGAGGCGCTTGAGCACCGGCCCGGCGAGGAACCACGGCAGTACGGCGGCTCCGATCGCGAGCGGGATCGCCAGCCACAGCTGCCAGGGCACCTCGACGTCCTTCGTCGAGAGACCGGCTCCGAGCAGTCCGATCCAGGCGCGCATCATGCCGAGCCCGAGGGAGGCCACCGCCGCGATGGCCAGCGCGTCGCCGACGGCCATGACGTGCGCGGGTCGGGTGGAGGCCGTCTCCTGCCGTGCGGCGGGGCCCGGGTACCCGTCCTCCTTCGCCCGCTTCTGGAAGCGCCACCGCATGGCGCAGGAGGCGATCGGCACGGACACCGTGATGAAGCAGAAGACGGCGAGGCGCCTCCCGTCGGTCGGCCAGTCGCGCACCTCGGCGAGGCCGAACAGGGCCGCAGCGATCGCCGGTGCGATCAGCCAGTGCCACAGGTGCGCCTCGCGCGGTTCGCCCTTCGGGTAGTACCAGGGCCAGCCGCGGCCGTCCTTCGCCTGGTCATGGAACCGCTTGAACGCACAGTCCGCACGCAGTCGTCCGAGGAAGAAGATGGCGGGGGCAACGACCACGAGGGTCGCCAGCACGGCCCACACGAGGTGCCAGGCCTCGTGGCCGCCGTACAGCCAGCGTCGTTCGATGTCCGGCACCTGGTCCCCGACCTTCGGAACCGGGAGGCAGGCGAGGGCGGCGACCGGGAGGAAGGCGAGCAGGGAGTACCGCTGCACCCAGAGCGCGCTCCGCCACGGCTTCACGACGTCGCCCCGGTCCTTGGCGAGCAGCGAGAGCACGAAGGACCCGAGTACGACGGCGGCGGTCGCCCACTTGAGGGCCGTGAGCGCCACGAGGAGGAACGGCTGGTCGTAGCCGCCGGCGGGGCCTGCGTCGACCCGCTGGTTGCCGGCGAACCACATGACGACGTTCTCGAGGACGTCGAGGGCGCAGAGCGACAGGACGACGACGTCGAGGAAGCCGTGCCACTTCGCCGGCACGAAGCTCGCGCGCACGATCCTGCGCAGGAGCAGGGTGTAGACCGCGATGAACCCGAGGTCGATCACGAGGAAGAACCGCAGCAGCCGGTTCCAGGCGCTGAGGTCCTCGGCGGCCATCGGCAGGGCCCAGAAGTCCCGCACGCTCGGGAACCTGAGGCCCGACAGCGCGCCGAAGTCCATCGCGGCCTCGCCGCCGGCGACGAAGCCGCGGGCCAGTCCGTTGATCTCGTTGAGCGCGAGCAGGGCACCGAGCAGGAGGGTCCAGAGCACGGCGACCCTGTAGTCGCGGTTCTCCGGATGGAGCCGGTGGGTGGCGGTCGGCTCGGGCGGCGTCACGCGCGTCCCGAACAGGAGCCGCTTCAGCGTGGTCAGCATCCTCGGCTCCGGCTGGGGGACGGGAGCGAGTCGTCGGACGGGGAGATCGGCAGATCCTGCGCCATGACGGCACGCTAGTGCTCGGCGCGCCCTCGTGTCCTCGGGTGAGCCGGTTGTTGCCCGATCAGGCGGTGTTGCCCGATCAGGCGCCGTCCTCGGTCAAGGTCGTGGGCGGCAGCCAGTCGGCTCCGAGGAGCTGGGCAAGGTCGGCGAGACCGGTGGTGTCGCTTCCCACCGTGTCGGAGGCGGCGGCGATGCGCTCGACCATCACCTTGCCGACCTGCTCCTCGACCGTGCCTTCGGCGTACGCGATGTGCCACGGCGAGACCTGGTGGTCGCGGTGGGTGCGGCCGGTCACCTGCCGCCCGGCGATGCCCGAGAAGCGGGCCTGGTGGAAGACGCCGACCCGCGGCTCGGTGCTGGCCTGGCGGCCGTCGGCGAGGGTCTCGCCGGCATGCAGGCTGATCGAGGCGACGGTGGTGAAGACGCAGACCTTCGCCTGCCCGGTCTGGAACCGGAGCCGCTCGGCCTCGGGATCGAACCGGTCGCGCCCGTAGATCGTGGCGACGTCGATGCCGGAGTCACGCAGCCGCTCGGCGATCGGGTCGGCAGCGGTCGTGACGAACTCGACCGAGCACGCCACCTGTCGCTCGGCCTCGACCTGCTGGGCGATCCAGGCGACCGTCGAGTCGACCCGGATCAGCCCGGCCTTCTGCCGGAAGCGCAGGAGTGCGGCCCGGCCCTTCGCGACATTGCGGCCGTGCCGGGCGATCTCCATCTCGCGACAGAACTCTCCCCATTCGGCTTCGTACGTCGACCGCTCCGCCGGCGTGAGCGCCACCGGCATGCCGGAGATCGGCACCGGCCCCCACGGTGCGGCGCGGTGCAGCATCGCCGGAGGCCGCTCCTCGTCGAGCCAGCCGCGCACGAGCTTGAGGTCCGCAGCGCGCCGCGCCGGATCGGTGGTCCAGGTGGCGCCGTAGCGTCCGTGTTCCACCCCGACGCCGTGGCGCTCGAGTGCCGTGGCGAACGCGGCCCCGGCCTGGGTCGCCGAGGTCCACTCCTTCATCGGCTCGCCGAGAACCTGCGCGTAGGCCGGTGCGAGGTACGGCAGCTCGAGCGGCGTGTGTCCGGGCGTCGCGGTCGTTGCGATGACGAACGGCGCCTTGTCGTGGGGCTTGCCATGTCCCGAGATCCGCGCCCAGTGCTTCCATCGCTTCGTTGTCGTACGGCGGAGTGCGTGGGCCTCGTCGGCAATGATCACGTCCCACGTGTGGTCCTTGACCTTCTCCAGCCGGTCCCACGTGATCACGACCCACTCGAGACCGCCGTGGCCCAGCGCCGTGATCGTGCGGCACCAGTGGCCGATCGTGATCGCGGCCGGCCGGTCGGCCACCACGAGCACTCGCCGCGCACCGCGGAGGTCGCCCACCGCCGTCGCTCCGAGGACCGCGGAGATCGTCTTGCCCACGCCGGGCTCGTCAGCCAGCAGGAACTGCCGCCCGCCCGCCGCGGCGCGCTCCGCGATCGCATCGGCTGCCTCGAACTGGATCTGCCGGGGCTCGAGCTCGTCGGTCGCCTCGGGGCTGGGCGTCGGGTCGTCGGGGTTGAGGTTGTTCTCGATGAACCGACCGAGCGTGTACGGACCGGGGGAGTACGGCGCGAGATGCGTGGGCAGGGAACGCCCGACGTACAGGTGGGTCTTGACGGCCGGGTGCCAGGTGGCGCCGTCGACCTGCGTCCCGTAGGGGACGTCGAGCACCCACAGCCGCTCGCCCGGCCCAGCTGCTGGCAACGGCCGCTCTGACTGTCGTGCCTTGCTGCGGCGCGGGGACGTGCTTCGTCGACGACTGCTGGATCGTCGGGAACTGGCCACCTCCCGACGCTATCGGGGTTGTCGCCGCCAGCTGGGTTGGCTCGCCCACGCCCGAGGCGTTGCCCCCGGCGAACGCGTGAGCGGGTCGTGTGCCCCACGCCCCGTCATGGCGTTGCCTCAGGCACACGACTCGCGCCAACCGTGGGGTTCAGGCAGTTCCGGTCAGGATCGTGGCAGCAACCAGATCCGGGTTGTCCCACATCGGCACGTGGCCGCAACCGGCCAGCTCCAGCCAGTTCGTGTGAGCGGGAAGCTCGTCGCGTCTGCGCGCCGACGGCGGGATCAGCTTGTCCTCCGCTGCCCACGCCACCGTGACCGGGATCGACAGGTCGCTGCCACCCCTGAACCGTTGGCTGCGCCGGGTCCGGATGTGTGTCGGCAGGCGCTCGGTGTTGGCGAAGTCGCGGGCCAGCGCTGCGGCTTCGGCCGGCTGCAAGGACGCGGCCGAGGTCATGGCTTCGCCGAGCAGCGGTCTGCGCCCTCGCGCGCTCTGCGCCAGTCGAGGGAGGACGGGTTGCGCCAGCTTGGCGCCGAAGTGCTGTCCGAGGAAGATCACCTCCCGCATCCGCGGCTGGCCACCGGCCCAGAGACCTGCCGGTGACAGCCCGACGACCGACCTCGCTCGGCCGATCAGCGCCAGCTCCAGGGCTGTCCATCCGCCGATGGAGTTGCCCGCGACATCGACCTGGTCGATGCCCAGTGTGTCGAGCAGCCCAGCGACCTCATGGGCGTAGCCGGCTGGATCCGGCTGGGCCGGCGCCTGGGGCAGGGGAGAGCGCCCGTGCCCGGGGAGGTCCGCCACGATGACCTGTCGCTGCGCGGCGAGGAGGGGCAGCACCGGTGCCCAGGTCCTGCCGGAGAGGCCGAAGGCGTGCAGGAGGAGCAGCGGTCGGCCAGAGCCTTCGACCATGTGGTGCAGAGTCATGGACCCACCCTGACACTCGCCCCTCAACTTCTGGGGCGAGGCCTGTTCGTACGTGCAGTAGCTGTTGCGCTGCGGGGATCCTCGGGCCAGGCGTGCTTGGGGTAGCGCCCGCGCAGATCAGCACGCACGCCCGGGTAGCCGTTGTCCCAGAACGAATCCAGGTCCGCAGTGACGGCCGCCGGGCGGCGTGCGGGGGAGAGCAGGTGCAGCAGGAGCGGGACCCTGCCGTCGGCGAGGACCGGTACGGCGGTCCAGCCGAACACCTCCTGCAGTCGTACGGCGAGCACCGGTTGCTCGGCGGAGTAGTCGATCCGCACGCTCGAGCCACTGGGGACCTCGACTCGCTCAGGGGCCAGGTCGTTGAGCCGTCCCGCCTGCGGCCAAGGCACCATCGCCCGCAACGCGGCAACTACGTCGATGCGACGCAGGTCCTGGGTCGAGCGGATCCGCGCCAGCTGCGGTCCGAGCCAGGACTGGAGGTTCTGTGTCAGGGCCACGTCGCTCACGTCGGGCCACGGGTCGCCGAGCGCGCGGTGCAGGAAGTCGAGGCGGGCACGCAGCGCCGTGGCGGCCTCCGTCCAGGAGAGGAGAGTGATCCCCTCGCTCGCGATCGCCTCCCGGATCGCGTCGGTCACAGCCTGCGCCGGCGGATCGCTGAGCGGGACGGAGCTGAGCTCGATCGCGCCCAGCAGCGCGCGTCGGCGAGCCACCACCCGCCCTGCGGTCCAGGTGACCTCGTCCACCTCGGTCCACAGGGATCCCGCCGCCTCCAGCGCGAGGTCCTCGGTGAGCGGGGCCGCCCCCCGGATCCGGGCTTCACGTTGCCCGGGTCGCCGTTCCGCGTCGCCGACCGCGAGCCACTCCAGTCCGGCCAGGGGGCCGGGGGACCGCGGGTCGAGGGCCGCGCCCGTCCCGGACGCCATCAGGTAGCTCGAGGAACCGGAGCGCTTGCGCGCAATCCGGTCCGGATGCGCCAGGGCCACCACCAACCCCACCGCCACGTCGTCGGTGAGCACCTGGGCGTGGTCCGACTTCTCGACGATCTTCTCCAGTCGGGTGACCTGCGTGCGCCAAGCGCCTGCCCGCTGGTCACCGCGCAGCGATCGGAGCGCAGCCACCAGGTCTCCGCCGGGAGCGCGCACGTCCTCGCTCAGCATCGCGACCACCTCTGCGGCCCGCTTGGGCCCGACGAGACCTGCCCCGTCGAGGAGGGCCCGCGCCAGCCTGGGATCGGCCGGTACCCCGGCGATCACCCGGCCCCGCGCGGTGGCTTTCCCGTCGGCGGTCATCGCGCCCAGCTCCACCAGCACCTCCCTCGCCGCCGACAGTGCGTGCGCCGGTGGCTGGTCGAGGAGTGCCAGGTCCTGTACGTCGTGGCTGCCCCAGCACGCCACCTCCAGGGCGAAGGCCGTCAGGTCGGCGGTCGCGATCTCGGGCTCCGGGTGCGCGGCCAAGTGCGCGTGCTCCGCCTCGGACCAACAACGCAGTACGGCGCCCGGCCCCAGCCGGCCGGCCCGTCCCGCCCGCTGCTCGGCCGCTGCCCGGCTCACCGCGACGGTGACCAGGGAAGCCAGTCCGCGACGGTGGTCGGTGCGCGGCTCGCGCGAGAACCCGGCATCCACCACGACGCGTACCCCGGGCACCGTCAGCGACGACTCGGCGACCGCGGTCGAGACGATCACTCGTCGGCGCGGCCCCTCGCTGAGCGCCCGATCCTGCTCGGCACCGGGCAGGCGTCCGTGCAGGGCGTGCACGTCAGCGTCCACGCCAGCAAGGCGTCGTACGGTCGCCTCGACCTCCGCGACGCCCGGTACGAAGACCAGGACGTCACCCTCGTGCTCGACGAGTGCGCGCCGTACGGTCGCCGCGACGTGGTTGTGGAAGGCCGGGGTGATGCCCCGGTCGTCGGTACGGCGTACCCCTGCAGGCAGCGGGCACCAGACCGCTTGCACCGGGTGCAGGGCACCCGGGACGCGGATGACCGGAGCGGACCCACCGAGCAGCGCGGCCGTCCGCTCGGCCTCGACGGTGGCCGACATCGCCACGATGCACAGGTCGTCGCGCAGGTTGGCCCGGATGTCGACCAGCAGCGCCAGGGTCAGGTCGGCGTCGAGGTGGCGTTCGTGCACCTCGTCAAGTACGACGGCCCCGACGCCCGCCAGCTCGGGATCATGCTGGATCCGCCGGAGCAGCAGGCCGGTCGTGACGATCTCGATCCGGGTACCCCGGCTGGTGCGCCGGTCTCCGCGGACGGAGTATCCGACCGTCTCCCCAACCGGTTCGCCCAGCAGGTGCGCCAGCCGACGGGCGGCAGCGCGGGCTGCGATGCGGCTGGGCTGCGTGACGACGACGCGTCCAGCAACGACCCCGGCGACCGCGGGTGGGACCAGGGTCGTCTTGCCCGTGCCGGGCGGTGCCTGGACCACCGCGACCCCGCGGGTGCGAAGCGCCTCCTCGAGATCGGCCAGGCCGGCGGTGACCGGGAGGTCGGGCGGCGCGGCGAGCAGGCTGCGCAGCGGGTCTCCCCGATGCGGACCGGGGAGATCGGCCTGGGTCACGGCAGCACGGGCGCCATCGATTGCAGCGCCTCGTCCAGGTAGTCCCCGTAGGAGCTGCCGGGGTTCGCCTGCCAGTACTCCTGCGCCGCATCCAGGCAGGCGATCGCGCAGGCGGCAACGGCAACCTGCGCCATCGGTGTCAGATCGGGGTGCCGGGCGCCGACCAGGGGAGCGAAGAGGTCGATCCAGCGCTGGCGACGTTGATCGACGAAAGCCCGCGTCGACGCGGGCTTCAGCATGTCCAGGACCTGGGCAGCCAGGCTCGGTGAGTCGTCCGCGACGCGAGCCAGGTCGACCAGCACCGTGCTCAGTGCGGTCCACGCCGGCTGGTCGGCCGGCTGGGCCTCGATCTGGTCGGCGAGCTGCTGACCGACATCGGCCAGGAACTCGCCGAGCAGCGCATCCTTGCTCGGGAAGTAGCGGAAGAAGGTGCGCCGCGACATGCCCGCGGCGGTGGCGATCTGTTCGACGGTCACCTGGTCGAACCCGTGCTCCGCGAACAACGACCAGGCCTGCGCGAGCACGTGCCCTCGGATCGCACCGCGCGCGAAGGTGCGCAGGGTGGAGTCGGAGGGCTCGGACATGGAGGTCACCGTACCGGCGGGTGGTGGCGGCCGTCGGTGGACATGCCCTAGTCTGCGCTGGCACTGAGTGCCAACACGGACACTTGATGCCACGTCCGCTTCCTGCTTCCCACTTCCCTCGGAGACTCCATGCACCCCTCTCGTCGTACCTTCCTCACCGGTGCCGCGGCCGCCGCCGTGGCCGCCACCGCTGGTGCGGTGGCTCCTGCCCGTGCAGCCGAGGGGTCGGTGCCCGTCGTCCAGGAGCGACACCGCGTCATCGTCGTCGGCTCCGGCTTCGGTGGTGGCGTGAGCGCCCTGCGGCTCGCGCAGGCGGGCGTTCCCGTGACCGTGCTCGAGCGCGGCCGCTGGTGGCGCACCGGACCGAACTCCACGACATTCCCCAACGTGCTGGCTCCCGACAAGAAGCTGCTGTGGCACGGCACCACCCCCGAAGCGGTCCAGGCCACGCTGCGACTGCTCGGCGGCGCCCTGGGGCCGGCGACGGGCGGCCTCCTCGACGTGAGTCCGTACGTCGGACTCGTCGAACCGGTCCTCGGCAAGAACATGCTCGCCATGTGTGCCGCCGGCGTCGGCGGTGGCTCGCTCGTCTACCAGGGCATGACGCTGCAGCCGGCAGCCGAGGTCTTCGAGCAGGTCATGCCCGGTGGTCTCGACTTCGAGCTCATGGACCGGACCTACTACCCCCGGGTCGCCCAGATGCTGCAGGTGGAGACCGCGCCCGACGAGCTGGTCAACACCCCCAACTACAAGGCACCGCGCGTGTTCAAGCGACAAGCGGAGAGGGCCGGGTACGTCGTCGAGAAGATCCCGATGCCCATCGACTGGGACTACGCGCTGGCTGAGCTTCGCGGCGAGATGAAGCCGGCGTACACCAACGGCACGGGCGCCATGGGCGTGAACAACGGTGGCAAGCACAGCGTCGACGTCACCTACATCGACAGCGCCATCGCGACCGGCAACGTCACGGTCCGGACCTTGCACGAGGTCACCGGTGTCGCACGGTCGACGGACGGGTCGTGGGTGCTCAGCGTCAACCGGACCGACGAGTCCGGCAAGGTCCTCGAGCGGATCGAGATGACCACTGGTGCGCTGATCATGGCCGCCGGCACCATGAACACGACCCGACTCCTCGTCGAGGCCCAGGCCCGCGGGACCGTCACCGACCTGCCCGACGCACTCGGCACCGACTGGGGCACCAACGGTGACCGCATCTACGTCTGGACCGACCTGATCGACAACTTCGGCGCAGCCCAGGGTGGCCCGGTCGTGTACGGCTCGAAGGAATGGGCCAACCCGGCGCTGGCCAACACGATCATCCAGGCATCGATCCCGCCGGTGCCACTGGCGACCAACGTCGCCACGATGCTCGTCGGCTTCGGTGTCAGCGAGGGGCGCGGCCAGGTCCGGTACGACAAGCTGACCGGCCGCGCCGTCCTCGACTGGCCTGCGAGCGGCGACACCGCAGTGCACCAACGGATCGGGCAGCGGATCCGGGCGACCGCGGGGCTCACCGGTCCGGTGCTGGACACGCACCTCGTCGTGCCCAGCACCTGGCACCCGCTGGGCGGCGCCTCGATGGGGACCACGTGCGACCTCGACGGCCGTGTGCTGGGCCAGCGGGGCCTCTACGTCCTGGACGGTGCGCTCGTCCCGGGCACCACCGCCGGATGCAATCCCTCCATGACGATCGCTGCCGTCGCCGAACGCGCCCTCGACAACATCGTGCGCAATGACGTCGGCACGCTGATCTGACCGCGCCGTGTCGCGTAGAGCTGGCCGGTACGCGGCGAAGTGATGCACCGCTCGAGGCCGGCCGGTCGCGAGCTCAGATCGTGAGGTCCGGGAGGTCGATGCCCGGCAGGGGGTGGGAACAGATCTTCCGCGCCTCGTCATCCGGCACGCCGAGCATCCGGAGCAGGTCGGTGGTCATCTGGTCGGTGGTGGCGGCGTCGTCACGGGTCGGATCGTCGTGCAGGGCCTGCCCGAGGGCGAGGACGCCACCCGCGGCCAGCATCAGTGCGACCTGAGGGTCTGCGACCGAGAAGCGTCCGCTCGCGACGCCGTTCTCGATGTCGCGGAGCGCGCGGGGCGCCAAGCCGCGGTCGGAGCTGATCAGCGCCGGTCCGTGGGAGAGCAGCACCCTGCTCAGTTCGGGTACCAGGCGGTGGAGGCGGCCGGTGAGCCGGAAGCTCTGGGCAAAGACCTCGGCCGGATCGTCGAAGTCCTCGGCCAGCCGGTCAAGGAGGTCGGCATGGGCTTCCAGGGCGTCGTCGACAGCGGCTTGAAACAGCTCGTCCTTGCTCGCGAAGTGGTTGTAGAACGAGCCCATTCCGACGTCCGCGATCTGGGTGATCTCCAGGAGGGCGACGTTCTCGCGGCCGTCGGCGATGACGTGTTGCGCCGCCTTGATCAGCGCTGCACGCGTGCGTGCCTTGCGCTCCTCGTGCTTCGACGGTGCTGTCCGTTGCTCGGTCACGGCGCCACGGTAGCAACATCCGGACATTTCTGACGAAATCGTCAGAAACTGTTGACAGGGTGAGGGCAATAGTTGACGATTTCCTCAGAAATAGGAGGTGTCATGAGTCAGCACCACACCCACAGTCATCTGCACGCCGAGCAGGGCGGTCTCGCTGGCGAGCACCCCGGGCGAGCCAGGAACCCGGTGATCAAGGTCCGCGACATCGCCTGGCTCGAGTTCGAGAAGCCGGACCTGGCGGCTGCCGAGAAGTTCGCTCACGTCTTCGGGTTCAGCACGAGCCTGCGTACCGCCGATGAGCTGCACCTGCGCGGCACGCTCCCGGGTTCTCCGGCCGTCCTGATTCGCAAGGGTGCCAAGTCGCGGTTCACCGGGCCGGCCTTCAGAGCCGAGTCCGACGCCGACGTCCTCCGACTCGCCCAGCACCTGGGTGGGCAGGTCGTGCCACTCCCCGAGACTCTCGGCGGGATCACCGTCGACGCGCTCGACCCGAGCGGCGCCCGGGTCCGGGTGGTCAGCGGGACGCACGAGCTCCCGGCGCTGCCCGACCAGGTGCCGCTGACGCACAACACCGGTGTCGCGATCCCGCGCACCAACGGGACCCAGCGCCCACCGGCCGAGCCGGCTCGTGTGCAGCGGCTGGGTCACGTGGTGCTGCAGACCAACCAGTACCGGTTCGCACTCGACTGGTACCTGGAGAACCTCGGCCTGATCGTCAGCGACTTCCAGTACTACGAGGGCCAGCGCGATCTCGGGCCGACGATGAGCTTCATCCGCTGCGACCGGGGCTCCGAACCGGCCGACCACCACACCCTGGCGATGACGCTCGGGCCGTCCAACCGGTACGTGCACTCGGCGTACCAGGTCACCGACCTGGATGCCCTCGCAGCCGGCGGGGAGGTACTGCTCGAAGCCGGGTACACCCGCTCCTGGGGTATCGGCCGCCACATCCAGGGCAGCCAGATCTTCGACTACTGGCGCGACCCGGACGGATTCATGGTCGAGCACTTCACCGACGGGGACATGTTCGACAACACCCTCGAGCCCGGCTGGGCGCCGATGACCGCTTCGGGGCTGGCTCAGTGGGGGCCGCCCGCGACGAAGGACTTCCTCGGCCTCACGCCCGGCAAGGACTCGCTCGCCGAGGCGCGCGCCGTACTCCACGCCCTGCGCAGCAATGACACCGACTTCACCCGCACCCGCCTCAAGGGCCTCCTGAAAGTAGCCAGCTCATGACGACCTCGATCATCCGCACCAAGGACGCCTGGTGGGTCCTGGTCGACAGCGGCGCCGTCCGGATCGACACGGCAGCCACGACGACTGCAGAGCTGCTGAACGACCGGGCCGCGATCCGGGCTGCCGCCAGCGCGACGCCCGGCCCGGTGCCCGACGACCTGCTCTCCCCGGTCACGGCTCCCTGCCGGGTGGTCGCGCAGATGACCAACTACGTCTCGCACATCAAGGACTCCGGGATGAACCCGGCCACCGTTCCGCTGACGTTCTTCCGCAAGACCTCGCATTCCATCGCCGGCCCGGTCGACGACATCATCCGGCCTGCGCACGTGAAGCTGCTCGACTACGAGGTCGAGATCGGGCTGGTGATCGGGAAGGACCTCCCGGTCGGGACGACTATCACCGAGGACAACATCAGCGAGTACGTGGCCGGCCTGGTCGTCACCAACGACGTCTCGGCCCGCGACCTGCAGCTGCCGAAGACCCAGTTCTTCGAGGGCAAGTCCTACCCGACGTTCACGCCGGTCGGACCACGACTGGTCCTGCTCGAGGAGGCGGACTGGAGGCGCTTCGGCGACCTGCGGTTGCGTACCTGGGTCAACGGCGAGGTCCGCCAGGACTCGACCGTTGCGGACATGCTGTTCAAGCCGGTCGAGACGTTCGGCACCCTGACCGGCTTCCAGCCGCTTGCCGCTGGCGACCTGCTGCTGACCGGAACACCTGGTGGCACCGCGTTGAAGGCGCCACCGAAGCCGATCGAGATGATCGGGGCGCTGCTGCCGCCAGCCATGAAGTGGAAGGCCTTCTTCAAGGGCCAGGGCAAGAATCCGCTGTACCTCCAGGACGGAGACGTCGTCGAGCTGCACATCGGCACCGCCGACGGCGCGATCGATCTGGGGCGGCAGGCCAACACCGTACGGCGGGCGGGGTGAGCCCCGAGAGCACACAGGAGCACGCCACGGTCGTCATCGTCGGTGCCGGTCCGACGGGCGTCAGCGCGGCGATCCTGCTCGGTCAGTACGGCGTCGACGTCCTGGTGCTCGACCGCTGGGCCGAGGTCTATCCCCAGCCGCGGGCGGTGCACCTTGATGACGAGGTCTACCGGATCGTGGCCCGGCTCGGGCTCGAGCGCGAGTTCGCAGCGATCACCCGCCCCAGTGCTGGTCTCCGGCTGCTGAGCCCCGGCCACGATGTGCTGGCCCAGTTCGACCGCACCAACCCCTGCACGTCCAACGGGTTCCCGGCCGCCAACATGTTCGACCAGCCCGACCTCGAGTCGATCCTGCGCCACCGGGTCACGGCGTACTCGACCGTGCAACTGCGCGGCGGCGCGGAAGTCGAGGAGGTCCTCGCCGGCGACGACGGCACGCCCCAGGTGCGGTACGTGGCCGATGGCGTGCGTCGGACGATCACGGCGGAGTACCTGCTCGGTTGCGACGGCGCCAACAGCCTCGTCCGCGCCGCGATCGGGTCGACGATGGAAGACCTGAACTTCGAGCAGCGCTGGCTCGTCGTGGACATTGCCGTCGAACGAGAACTCGGACACTGGGAAGGCGTCCATCAGGTCTGTGACACCCGCCGCGCCGCGACCTACATGCGCATCGGGGAGCACCGGCACCGGTGGGAGTTCCAGCTCGTCGGCGACGAGACCGCTGCCCACTTCGGAACCCTCGGAGCCCTCGCGCCGCTCCTCGCGCCATGGGACACCGATCTCACTGGATTCGAGCTCATCCGAACGGCCGAGTACACCTTCCGCGCCCAGCTCGCCGATCGATGGCGACGCGGGCGGATCTTCCTCCTCGGCGACGCCGCCCACCTCACGCCCCCGTTCATCGGACAGGGGATGGGAGCGGGTCTGCGCGACGCGGCCAACCTGGCCTGGAAGATTGCCGGCGTTCTCGACGGCTCCCTCGACACCGGCGTCCTGGACACCTACGAGCAGGAAAGGCGGCCGCACGCCGAAGCGATGATCAGGCTCGCCGTCGTCATCGGCGCCGCGATGACTGCCGGCGGCCGGTTCGGCGACCTCCTCCGCTCGGTGGTCGCTCCGCACCTTCACCGCCTGCCGGGTCTCGGCGCCAGGATCGTGGACGGAACCAGCCCACCACTGCAGCGCTCGACGCTGGTGCGCAAGCGTCGTCTCTCCCGGTCGCTGGCGGGACGGTTGGCACCCAACGTGTTCTGCGAGCCGCGACTCGACGACCGGACCTCCGGGGCGTTCGGCTGGATCACCACCGGCCCGACGTCACCGCGACCCGACGCCGTCACGATCGAAGCGGCCGGCGAGCTGGCCGACTGGCTCACGGCCCACCGAGCTGTGGCCGCGCTGGTTCGACCGGACGGGACCGTGGCCGAGGTGCTGAGCCGATGACGCGCCGTACCGACGTCCCGGTCTACCGCGAGAACCTCTACTCGGTCGTCAACAGCAGGAATCCCTACCCGCACTACCGTCGCCTGCGCGAGCTCGGCCCGGTCGTCTGGCTGCCGAAGCACCACGTCTACGCCATCACCCGGTACGCCGGGTGCAAACGCGTGCTCCTGGACGCGAAGACGTTCATCTCGGGTGACGGCGTCGGCCTGAACCCGATCGTGAACCGGCTCGGCCGCGACACGACCCTCAACAGTGACGGCGAGGACCATGCTCGCCGCCGCAAGCTGGTCGCGCCACGGATGACACCGCGAGCACTTCAGACGATGAAGCAGCAGATCGAGGACATGGCGGACTCGGTGGTCGACGACGCCGTCGTACGCCGTGACATCGACGGCGTCGCCGACCTGGCGCAGGCGCTCCCGTTGGGCATCGTCCCGGACCTGGTCGGCTGGCCCCCGGACCAACGTGAGCACCTGCTTCGCTGGGCCGCTGCGACGTTCGACTCGCTCGGGCCGCTGAACTCAACCGCGCTCCGCACGATGAGATCCAGCATCGGGATGACGCGTTTCGCCAAGAAGGTTGCCCGCACCGGCAACGTCCTGCCCGGCAGCCTGGGGGAGGAGGCGTTGCGTGCAGCACGCGACGGCACCATCAGCGACAGGGAAGGCGTCGCCCTGATGATCGACTACCTGGCCCCATCACTGGACACCACCATCAGCGGCATCGCCAGTGCCCTGCACCTGCTCGCGACCCATCCCGACCAGTGGGAGGCCCTGCGAGCGGACCCGTCGCTGATCCCGAACGCTGCGAACGAGGCGCTCCGGTTCGAGGCACCGATCCGCGCGTTCACCCGTCGCGTCGTCTCCGACGCCGAGGTCGACGGCACCACCATCCCGCGCGGGTCCCGGGTCCTGGTCCTCTACGCCTCGGCCAACCGCGACGAGCTGATCTGGGAGAACCCGGACGTCTTCGACATCCACCGCGACGCCTCTGCGCAACTGGCATTCGGCCGCGGCTCTCACTCCTGCGCCGGCCAGGGCCTGGCACGACTCGAGACCGAAACCCTCTTGTCCAGCCTGGTCGCGAAAGTCGCGCGCATCGAACCGAACGGCGAACCGGAGTGGGCCCGCAACAACCTGATCCGCTGCCACCGCACCTTGCCGCTGCGGCTGCACGCAATCTGACACTCGGCGACTACGTTGACCCGCATGCAGGTGAGATTTGAGCGCACCGGGCAACGTCGGTATGCGGTCGCCGTACTCCGCAGCCTGCACGGTGACCTCCGCATGGACCCGGCGCCCGGCTACTCCGAGCTGATTCCTCATGACCTCGTGCACCTGGTGGTCGAGGAGGAGTTCGGACTACGCGACGGGATCTTCGGCCAGCTCGCCGCTGGCGGCAACGCCGGGACATTCGTACCGACCGAGGAGCTCCGAACCAAGGCGTGGGCGCGCCAGGTCGAGCGACGCAACAGGTCCACCGGAACTGACATGGGGCGATCAGAAGCCCTTGCTGCCCAGGTCTATCCGCGCTGGCTGCGGCGCAGCGGCCACCTGCCCGGCAGCCACTACGTGCTCCAGGACCCTCCGCCGACCGACCTCAGCGACACGGACCTCGACCGGGCGATGAAGCGCATCGACGTACTGTCCGACCAGTGGCGTGCAGTCGACGTCGGCGGGTCGATGTCGGTCCAGTGGCCCTGGCCGGAGCGCGCCTGAGGGATTCAGACGCCGCGCGCGGCCCTTCTGCATGGGCCCATGGCCATTTCACGGCGGGCGCACAACTGTGGGCGACAACGACGCTCAGAGCTCGACGTACACGTCGTCGTTCTCGACGATGACGTCGTAGGTCGTCAATGGAGATGGCTTCTTGCCCAGTGCGATCAGCTTGCGCGACCAGCGGGGCATGTCCTTACCAGCGAAGCCGGGCGCCCAGTCGAGGTTGTCGCCCGATGCGAGGTCGAAGCGGGAGTTGTGCCACGGGCAGACGACCTGGCCGTCGGCGTACCTCAGACCTCCAGGCCCCTTGGTGAGGGAGAGGCCCAGGTGCGGACAGCGGTTGCGTGCTGCGCACAACGAGTCCCCGGCGAGACCAACCACGATGGACGTGCCGGCGGCGTCCGCGGAGTGCAGCTTCCCGTCGGAGAAGTCCGCGACGCTACCGACCCTGATTCGACCTGACATGTCACATCTCCTCGTTCCGGTTTCTGGCTCCGTTCTACCAGCGCGCTGTCGTCGGCGTCACTGTCGCTTGCCGTGCCAACGCACTGTCCAACTGACTACGGGTCAGGCGGTTGGGGCGCAATGGCGCTCGTCCCGGAACTACCGCCCCGTCGTTGCTGACCGGCCGTCTCGTCGCGAAGAGACCAACCTCGCGCGGAAGGCCTGCGGAGCAGAGGGCACACCCGAGAGACCCGCAGCCATGCGACGATTCGCCATGCGAAAGTTCATCGGCGCCGCGGCCGTGTTGTTCACCATGGCTGGTTGCTCGTCCGGTACGCCGGAGACGACGGAGTCCAGAGCGAGCCCGTCCGGCAAGCCGTCATCTGCAGGGTCAACGCCGACGTCAACACCAAGCGGCGATCCGGCATCATCACGGGTAGATGCTTGCGAGCTCCTGTCGGCGGAACAGCTTGTCGATCTCGCGGGCCGACCCGTCGGGAAAGGGCAGCCTGTGCTCGTGGGCGGACTGCCCGTGTGCCAGTGGCCGGCTGGCGATGGTGTCTTTGTGCAGGCCGGTTCCCTTTCGTCTTCAGACTGGGTGCAAGGACTGCCACAACTAATGCAAATGATGGAGGACTCGGGTCTGGTCGAGGACGCGGACGGCAAGCGGAAGTTTCAGCGCTTGCGCGACCTCGTTGAGCCAGGAGTCTCGATGAGTCCTACCGAGGCCTGTCAGGTCTTCTCCGCAATGCTCGAGGTGCAAGGTCAACCCCCGGGAACCCAGTCGATACTCAACGTGTTTCCGCACGCGGAAAATGCAAAGGCGATGAGCGGCCAGATCTGCAGTGCCGGCCGATTCACGACGGTCACGTTGGCCAATGACGACGGGTTGGCGCCGCCCCTGCCGGGTGAGCAGGTGCAGCACGCTCTGGAGCTGGCGCATCGTCGGAGCCTGAGCTGACTCCCTCCCTCAGCCGCGCCTGGCCTGTCACTGCGATGCAAGGCCATCGGTCGGCAGGGACCAACGCGGCGGACTGACGCATCGTGGAGGCCGTCCGTCGGCCTGAACGTGGTCGTCCAGGCCGGGGATCCCCTCATGCCATGATTCGCGCCATGCGCCTTGCGATTGCTGCCAGCTTCGTCGTTCTAGTCGCTGGCTGTTCCTCAGGTGAGCACGACCAGGATCATCCGAGCACCCGAGTTCCTGGGACGTCGCAACAGTCTTCCGCTTCGCCGCTCGACAACACCACGGTCGACCCCGTAGACGCCGAGGTCACCAGGTACCGCGCCGAGTTTGTCGAGGTCAGCGGTCTTCTCGTCGGCGACGATGTACGCATCGCCGGAGTCAAAGTCGGTGGCGTCGAGAAGATCGCAATCGAGGGGGACCAGGCCATCGTCACGTTCTGGGTGCCCCAGGAACAGAAGCTGACCGAGACCACCGGCCTCATCCTGCGCTACCAGAACCTCAGCGGTCAGCGCTACCTCGCACTGGTGCCGGGGAGCAAGGACTCGGCGATCCAGGCAGCAGACTCGCTGATCCCGTTCGCCCGGACCAGCGCCGGGTTCGACCTGACCGCTCTCCTCAACGGGTTTCGGCCCCTCTTCGCCGTCCTCACGCCTGCCGACGTCAACGCCCTCGCTGAATCCCTCATCAAGGTCCTGCAAGGGGAAGGGGGCACCGTCGCGCAACTTCTCCAAGAGATCACCGAGCTGGCCAATGACCTCCCTGACCGCAACCAGGTCTTCCACCAGGTGGCAGTGAACCTCATCCCCCTGTTGGAGGAGCTCTCCGGAAACGGAGAGCAGTTCCAGAGCACCGTCCACCGCCTCGCGCGACTCACCACAGGCCTCGAAAAGTAAGGCACACCACCGGGCGGTCAATCGACAGCTGCGAACGCCTCGGCCGCACCAACCACCTCGTGACGGCGCTTCGTTCTGCTCTGGCCCGCGACGTCGCGGCGCCGCCTGGCCGTGCGAACGGCTGCTTCAATCGGGTCTGACAGCTACGGTCGAAGCATGAGAGCGCGACGGTCCTACCCACCCCGCCCTCCGTGGCGGGTGTTGGTCACGGATCGGAGCCACGATGGCTCACTCACCTCATCGGCAGAACAAGGGTTGTCCGCTCTGCAAGCCTCACAAGAACCGGCGCGCTGGCCGCGCTGTTCGTGAACCCTGGGCTGTCCTTCGCAAGGTCGGCAAGCGTCGGCGCGTCCGTCGGGGCGACCTCGGCGACAGTGATGACAGTTAGCGCAGCCCCGACGCGGCGGAATGCCGCACCGGGTATTGCGGTCCTGGATCCCTCGCGTGACGGCCACTTCCCTCGCCAAGGCTCACGGAGGTGCGCATCGTCGAAGGCGTCCGCGGGATGCGGCGCCTCGGAGTGGCGCAGCACCCACTGTCGCGAGGCGACAGGCAGTAACGTCGGACCATGGCTGAGGAGTCAATCCTTGACGGGCTCGACCCGTTCGACCTGCTCGATCGTGAGGCTGACCGGGTCCACTCCCTATTCACCAGCGAGCCCGACTGGTCTCGGTCGAGCCGCTGCGCGGGCTGGACTGTGCGGGACATGCTGGGGCATCTCATGGGCTTGGAGGACTACACGCGGGCCAACCTCGACAACGGCGTCGGCGACCTGTTCCGTGCGGCCGAACAGGCCGGTGCAGTGGACGTCGTGGCCTTCAACGACTGGCAGCTCCGGTCGTACGCCGACGTGCCGACCGACGAACTGGTGGGCGAATGGCGTGAGGCCCAGGTGGCCAATCGTCAAGAGTTGCGGGCGCGAGGGCGCCAGGGGTCAGTGGACACCAGCGTCGGTGAGTACCCGTCGTGGCTGCAAACCTTCCACTTCGCAGTGGAGTACGCCACCCACGGCGACGACATCTACGTCGTCGTACCGGAGGAGGATCGCCGCGAGCGGAGCGCTTGGAGGGTCGTGTTCGGACGGTTCGTGCTTGAGGAGCTCGAGCGGCCGATCACCGTGACGCCCCGCGACGACCTGGTCGTGGTGGAGAGCGAGGTCGGACGAACCGAACTGTCGCCCGAGGACTTCATCGAGGCGACTGTCGGGCGCCTCCCGGACGCCCACTGGCTGGATGGCAGGCTCAGGAAGCTCCTGGCTACCGTCCCGTAGTGGCGACATGACGCGCACCCTTCGCGCGGCAACATCGGATGGCCGCCATGGCGAACGCTAGGAGCCTGCGACCAGGTAGGAGTTGACCAACCCGTCGGCGTCGGTCGACGCCTCCAGTTCGTCGAACCTGGAGTCGAACTCGTTGAGTACTTCGTCGAGGTCGCGGTCATCGAGAAGGTCCGCCCGTGCATCCGCGTCAACAGGGTAGTTCGGCCCGAGAGTCTGCATTGCTTCTCTCAGTAGCCGGGCCCACGCATCTCCGAGAACATCCGGGAGGGCGGCAAGAGCGACCGATGCTGTATCTCCACCCCAGTACCGGAAGTAGGAATCGAATCCGCCGGAGTTGACCTCCTGGCGCAGGTCGCAGATCGCAAAGACCTTCTGCATGGTGGCGCTTAGTGAGGAACGGTCGCCTTCTCCGAAATCTGCGTAGGCGCCCCACGCGTCGCCAGCGGGCATGGGCGAGATGCTAACGACGGCCGTCGGTTCCGGTTCACGCACCGAGCCCGATGCAGCGGTGGCACTTGGTCCCGCTCCAGGCTTGTCATTAGCCGTACAAGCCGTTGCCGCGAGGGCAGTGGTCAGTAGCAGGGCCGCAAAAGTTCGCACCCGACGAGCCAAGCACAGACTGTTCCCGCCCCATGCGACTCTCGGCAGAGGGGACACATCTTGCGCGCCGACTGGCGGCGGATGACGCACCTTCTCTCACCCGTCGGACATGGTGCGTCGGCCTGCTCCTCAGTCGAGCTCGAGCTTGAGCAGCGCGTTCTCAACGACCTCGGTGAGTGCAGGGTGGATCCAGTACTGCCCGCGTGCCATGTCCCGGGCTCCGAGGCCGAAGCTCATGGCCTGGATCAGCGGCTGGATCAGGGTCGCGGCCTGCTCGCCGATGATGTGTGCGCCGATCA
Source organism: Nocardioides sp. CPCC 206347 (assembly GCF_048654605.1). Classification (NCBI taxonomy): domain Bacteria; kingdom Bacillati; phylum Actinomycetota; class Actinomycetes; order Propionibacteriales; family Nocardioidaceae; genus Nocardioides; species Nocardioides sp. CPCC 206347. The sequence continues at coordinate 162,720 of NZ_JBMCYZ010000001.1, read as the reverse complement.
ATTGGCCTGATGTCGGGTCGGCAAGAACCTTGCAGAGGCTGGTGGTGTCGTCCATTGCCCAGCCGTACGCCGTCCCGCCGTACTCCTGAACAGCAGTGACGAAGGGACGACCGCTCGCAATCGCCTGCTCCTCGGTGAGCCCGACACTGGCGACCTGCGGATGTGTGAAGACCGCGGCGGGCACAAAGCGGTGATCCGATTCCACGAGATCGTCGGGGTGTGCGAGGTTGTGCGCGACAACCCGCGCTTCGTGATTGGCCACGTGTTTGAGCTGGTGCGCGGAACTCGCATCGCCCAGTGACCACACCTGAGATGCAGTGGTTCGACCACAGGCATCGACGATCACGCGGCCATCGGGGTGGACCTCGATACCGGCGGCGGACAGATTCAGACAGTCGGAATTCGGTGTGCGGCCTGTGGCCACGAGCAAGAGGTCCGCCTCCACGACCGAGCCGTCGTCCAGTCTGAGTCGCACGGTGCCCTCGCAGGATTCCAAGGACTCAACCCGCGTCTCGGTCCGGACATCCCAGCGCTGCCGAGCGATCTCGGTGAACCGCTGGGCGATCTCCCCGTCGAGATGGCGTAACAAGGGGGCGCTGCGGGCGAGCACGGTCGTGTGGACGTCGAAGGCGGAGAAAATATGGGCAAACTCGGCCGCGATGTAACCGCCGCCCAGAATCACGATCCGCTCAGGCAGTTCATCGATTCGCATGATCGTGTCGGACGTATGGAAGGGGACGCCCGATGCGGTCACCACGTCGGGGACGGTCGGACGCGATCCCGTCGCCACGACGATGCGGTCGGCGGTGATCGTCTCGCCGGTCGAGAGCAGGAGCTCGGTGGGGCCGACGAACTCTGCATGTGCCTCGTAGAGGGTGGTGTTCGGTTCGCCGTGCGCTCGGTAGTCGCGGCCACCGGCAGCGATGGAGTCGATCCTCCCGAACACACGGTCCCGGATGTCGGTCCAGCGCACCTGGTCGATGGTGCCGTCGACGCCCAGATGGCCGGCGTTCTTGACTGACTCGGCCAGGTCAGCGGGGTACACGTACATCTTCGTCGGAATGCAGCCGACGTTCAGGCAGGTGCCGCCGAACGTCGATTCCTCGATGATGGCGATCTGCCACTCGGCGAATTCGGGACCGATCAGAGAATTGCCCGAACCCGATCCGATGATGGCCAAGTCATAGTGAGTCACTGTCGCGACCCTAGCCATACGGCTCCATCGTGACGATCACTTCGACCGCTGGAACACCGTCCGCACTCCACGAGTCCGTCATTCTGGGCGCCGTGTCACGGTGGATTGATGCACCTGCGCGACTACCCGGCTCGCGGCAGAATCGGGCGAATCGTCTGAGCGCACCAGACCGTGATCGGTGCTCGGTGTGTGGGCGACGTGAGCGAGGATGTCGCCATGCACGACGACAGCCCGCCGCCACGTCCAGCGTGGTTCGATGACCTGCTGGTGGAGGTGGGCCGTGCTTTCGACCGCACTGGCGCGGGAACACCAGGGTGGCCAGACCCTCACCGGGATCGGGATCCGTTGGAGGACGAGTACTCCCGCTGCCTGGATCCAGGCAAGTACCAGATCCTTCATGCCCGGATCGATGCCTGGAGCGAGGTCTTGGCGTCTCGCGCCATCGCGACCGCAGACAGCATCTCGCCGACCTCGTGGACTGGCGCGGTGCGCGGACCTGATCAGATGCGACGAGTACGTCGGCTGGCGCCGACCCGCGCCGGTGCCCTCAGCGTGCTTCTCAGCGAGACCATCGTCGCCGGAGATCCGTTCGGGATCGACGTCGGCGTTTCAGGCTCGGATGAGACGTCGGTGGTGCTGCTCGACACCGTTCCGGACTGCGGATGCGACGCCTGCGACTCGGGATCCGAAGACCTTCTCGCCGTGCTCGACGGCTGGATCCTCGCCGTCGCACGAGGCGGCGTCGTCCATGCACGGTCGGCGTCAGAATCGGTCAGCCGGACAGTGGACGGCTGGGTAGGGTCGGGCGCCGGAACGGAGATCGAGCGGTGGCTGAACGATCCCATGCCCACCGCGCCCGAGGTCCGACGATGGGTCGGCGAACCGTGGGTCTAGCCCGACGTCGGCATGGCCCGCGGGTCCGACCTCTGCAGACGCGGCGGACTGACGCAAGAGAACTGGGCCAGTCTCGGCGGTCGAGAAGATCGGCTCGACCGCGTCTACCCTGCGTCCATGGGCATCTTTCGGCGCAAGCCGGTACTCACCGACGACCAGCGTCGGGAACTCCGACTGACCGCCACGGAATGGATCGCGCCGGGCTTTCGTCCGAGGACCGGTCTTGCTGAGGAACTCGTCGACTATCACGACGACATCGAAGTGCCTCACGACGTTCTTCTGAGCGCCGCTTCTGAAGTGGTCGAGGAGGTCTGGTGCGCCAGGTTGGCCGATGAGGAGGACTGGCCGGACACCGGGGACTTTGGTCGGCTTGAGCGCGCGTTCTGGAGTCTTGCGAGCCAGGGAGTGCTCGCTCGGATGGACTTCTCATGTTGTGGGACCTGCGGCATGGCTGAGATCGATGATGAAAGAACGCCGCTGGGCGGAGTTGTTGACGGTGACTATCCCTACAAGGAATGGGCATACACGTTCTTCCACCAGCAAGATTCCGAACGCCTTGTGGATTCAGATGCTGTCCTCTTCCTGGCGTACAGCGCGTTCAGGCCGGCCGCGGGCCTGGATCCGGAACTGATGGCGCGGGCCAAGGAGGGCGACGAGGAGGCGCGTCGGCAGGTCTCCACCATCACCGACACGACGGTCGGTGAGTTGGTTCGCGATGCGCTCGTTGCCGAAGGGCTCGCTGTGACCTGGAACGGGTCTAGCGCTCAGCGGATAGCCGTCAACATGCCGGAGTGGCGAAAGCCGTTGCCGCGCGGTTGAGTTCTCAGCAAACGCGGTGGAGTGAGGCAACCATCGGTCCGCTGTGCGCGATTCCGTCCCGCCCATTCACAGGCGGGTACGGAAGTTGCCGAGGACCTGCCGGTTCTCCAGGTCGGCCACAACGATCCGGCCGGACAGGTCCCAGACGGCCACGAGATCGTGGTGACTGCGGAAGCTGGCCGTCACGGAGTCGGGAAAATGGACGGTCAGGTCCGCATCACGACTGGAGACGGGGGAGATCGCGACACGGGTGCCGTCCGCTCCGCTTGAGGTCACGGCGTGGCGTACGCCGTCGGTGGTCAGCTGCAGGAAGGACCCGGGTTCCCATGCGATCCGCCGTACCTGCGGCCCTCCTCGGTCGGTGACGAGGGTGTACGAACCCGCTGGGTGCTCGTTGGTCTCGAGCTGCACGATGCCGCCGGTGGTGAGGCGGACCTGACCGTCGAGCCAGTCGAGGTGGCCGCGACTTCGCAGGCCGAGCGACGGCAGGTCCCAATGCCAGACCTCCAGCCATTCCATCGGTCGAAGGTCCGAAGCGGGGTGTCGTACGACGGCAGAGAGCTTGCCCGGCCCGCGGGCGAGGTCAACGACAGCGGCCTCGTCGGTCACCTCGCGCCACAGGCTCCGGACCGAGGTCGCCCGGACGTCGAGGAAGTTGATGGTCCCTGCCTCATCGACGACCGTCAGCGTCGCGCCGTCGTACGACGAAGCGAGGCGGGTTGCCCGGATCGGCAGCCAGGCGCGCACCTGTCGGGTGGTCAGGTCCAGCGTGTGCAGGTCCCAACCGCCGTCGCCGATGTCGTTGGCCAGGAGAGCCGTGCCGCCGTGGTCCGCCATGACGATCCGCTCCGTGGGGCGATCCCACTGTGCTCGCGTACGACCGTCCGGCGTGAGGAGCCGGACCCCGTGGCTTCCCAGAGCAACCAGCAGCGTGCCGCCCGGCAGCGGTACGACGTCATGGACAGCGAGCTGCCCGACCCCTTCGACGGCGTTGATCTCGAACGGCGCGCCGGCCGTCCGTGACGCGCGGCGATGCCAGGCGAAGCTGGGTAGGTCGGCTCGAAGAACGGGGTCGGCCCGGTGAATGAGCGCGTTGACGATGCGACGCGTCGACGTCTCGTCACCGGGGGACTGGGCAGTCGGGTCCAGCAGTTGCCGTAGTGCGACGCTCGCGAGTTCGCGGTCGGCGGCAGGGTCGGCGCTGGGGAGCTCGGAAAAGGCGCGGAGGAACCGTGAACGCCCAGCGGCAAGAGCCGGATCCGTCGTGCTCATCAGTGCTCGCGCGGCTGTACGCGCAGTGTCGTTGGTCGCCAGCGCCAGTTGGAAGGCGAAGAGATGCGCGGCTGTCGGACCGCCCAGGGACATGCCCTTGGCGATGTTGGTGATCGACGTGGCGCGTCGGTCTGCATCGGGCCAGATGGCTTCGACGGCGCCGAGGTAGTCGCCGGACCGGCCCAGGTCATCGCTCCAGGCCACGCGCAGCTCGCCAGCGGCCGCGGGGTCGACGTTCTCGAGATGCTTGATCGCCATGGCGTAGGCGCCCCGGGCGCGCGCAACCTCGAGTGCCCGATCACGACGCCCGGCTCGCCACCACAGTCGTACGACGAGGTCGGCCTGGAGCTTGCGTCCTTCGGCCAGTTCGGCGGCGAGCGAGTACTTCTGATGGCGCTCCAACATCGCCACCGCGCCGATCAGGTTGCCCATCAGGTCGACCAGGACGAACGCGGCCTCTTCGAAGCGTCCCTGCTTCTCCAGCTCGTCGGCAGCCTGGCGGTAGACGGTCTGCAAGTGTTGATGGACCGTCGGACCCCACGGAATGCTCCCTCCGCCCCCAGACATCTGATTGCTCGGACCACGCACGGCATCGCGCCGCTTGGGAAGCCGCAGGGAGAGGAAGCCGGGCTGGCTCCCGCCGAGTGCGATGGCGTCGCGCAACGCCTCACCGAACCTCTTGCGTTCGAAGGCCTTGGTCAGCGATTGCAGGTACCGCTCGTGCTTGCGTCGGATCATCGGTGCTGCCGGGCTGCGCATCAGGCTGCGAGCCAGCAGGCCGCTCCGTTGCCGCGCTGCTCCGCCCGATCCACCGCGTCGTCGCCGGGCACCGTCGCGGGTGAGCTCTCCGATCACGGCTTCGGCCTTGCTGCTGCGCGCACCGAGCTTGGCGACCGATCGGAGGTCGACCGCCGGGGGCTGCGACATGCGCGGCACGGTACGTGGAGCGGGGGTTGGTGCCTGTACGGGCGCCAGGACGTGGAAGGTCAGCTGGCTGAGGTCGACCCAGCCGGATGGCTCGACGACGTGGAGATCGTTGAGGTCGTGAGTCACGGGCCGGCCGCCCTCGAGGACGCAGAGCTTGCCGGTCGATGGGATGTCGACGTCGGCCGACGCGTACCCGCCCTCGCGTGCGACCACCGGCAACCCGGGAGCGAGCTCGCACCTCAGTTCGACAACATTCGGGAGCGACAAGAACATGCGGTCAGTACCGAGCTCCCGCAAGACCGCACCGGATTGCCACCAGGCGAGGACGCGCTTCTGGGCTTCAGCAGTCCCGATGAGCGCAACGTCGATCACGAATCCGGCCGCCGTGACGGTGCCGCGGTACGGCGGCCCGAGGCGGTTCACGCTTCGCTCCGGATGACCTGGTGCAGCTCGCCGGTGAGCAGATTCCCGATCTCGACCAAGTCATCGGCTCGTTGCACAGCCACCATCGGCAGCGACGGATGGATGGTCGGCCTGCCGGTTCCCCCCGACCACCGGGTCAACGTCCTCACTCCCTGTGCCCCGACCAGACGAACGATCAGCCCGGCGGGGGAGAGCGTCACCAGCTTGGGCTGCTCTTCGTCCACCACCAGCGCCAGGACCTCGCACCCCTGCTCGACCACGATCACGTCGGACGGTCGTCGGTGGATGAAGGTGCGCCAGTGCACGCGGTCCTCCGAGACCGCCACACTTCGGTCGGTTCCGAGTACGACGACGGTCGATGCGCTGGTGTCGGGGATCAGGTTCCAGTCCGCTCGGACGCCGACGCTGCCTGCACCGCCGACGACCGTGGCCATCCTTGGTTGGTCGATGTTGGTGCCCGGCGCGATGGCGACTGCGTCGACGGGTTCGCAGGAGTGTTGCGACAACCGCCACCACGCGTCCTTGAACCCGAAGATCAGGTCGCTGCCAGCGAAGTGGACCGGCGGCAGCCTCGTGTCGGTTTCGGACTCGATCTCGGCTGCGCTGACGCCGAGGAGCGCCACGGGGTGAACGAACTCGGTCACGCGGCCGAGGGGCTTGCCGATCACTCGCACGCGCAGCTCGCCGTCCTCCAGCACGACCACGACCAGGCGCTTGCCGAGTGCCGACCCGGCCAGGACAGTCCCGGAGAAGCTGTGGCGTCGGATCCGCGGCGACCGGCCGGCGTGCTCGGAGACGACGGCCGTGACCACTTCTCTGCTGCCCCTGCCGCGCAGGAGCAGGCGACGCGCGTGGCTGTTGAAGGTCGGCCCACGGAGGTCGACGAGTCCGTCGACGCGCGATGCGTCGGGAGCGGTCCGCAGTGCTGAGCCGCGGAGCGCGCGGACCGCGACCTCGGCTGCAGGCAGCGCGAGCTCCATCCGGTCACCGTCGAGGTTGATGCTGAGCTCCTGCACCCCGGTGGGCCCCCACGCACCTTCGGCGATCGTCAACACCCGCCGCTGGTCCTTGAGGTCAGCGGCCAGCCCGTCGCTTGCGAGCACCCAGGCCTCGTCAGCGGCCTCGACGTCCTCGAGACGCTGATCGAGGGCCGCCCGCTCAACGGGCGCGGTGGATCGCTGCGTCAGCCAGGCGGCCAGCAGTTGGGCCAAGTCGCCCTCGATCCAATGGTCCGCAGGTTCGCCGAGCACGCCGATCCGAAGTTCTGCACCCCGAGCTCGGGCTCGCCGATGCAGCACGATCAGGGCTGCGAGCTGCGCCAACCGGGGCGCGCCGAGCTGGTCGGGTCCGTTGTCCACCAGGACCACTGCACGGCCGCGCGGTTGCGGCCGGATGTAGGCCGGCGCGAGGTACATCAGCTCGTTCTCCGAGGCCCGTCGCAAGAACTCGAGAGGTAGTTCTGCGGCAAGCATCCATTCGGAGATCAGGATGCGCTCCGGGGTGCCCCGGTTGGAGATCTCCGCATAGCCGTCGAGCGGACCGCTGTCACCCTGACCCGCATCGCGACGATGGATCAGGTCGTCGAGACCGTGCAACAACGGAAGCAGTCCGAAGAGGAACTCGGGGTGCAGCGCGTTGAAGGCATCCGCCCAGGGCTCGAGGCCGGGCGGCAACTGGGTCTGGGACGTCATTGCAGCTCGACCAGCATCTGCAGGTCGGCGACTCGCGCTGGTGCGGGGCCGACGAGTACGTCGTGACCGATCAGCACGATCACCTCGCGGACAAGTCCGGGCTCCGGCCGTACGGCGCGCCGTACGACACCTGGCGGCGGACTGCATCGCAGCGTCGTCGGCAGGTGCAGCCCGTCCTCCAGGCCGACGTAGACAACACCGTCGACCCACGGCAGGCAGTTGCTGTCGCCGAGCACGACGAGCCAGCCGTCACCGCGACAGACCTTCAGGTCCTTCCCGGCACTGACGTAGCGTGCAGCGGCAGCAGCCAACAACGGCACCGCGTCGCCCCGCGCGACCACGCCGCAGGGCGACAATGGTGGTTCCCTGACATGCCAATCCAGCGCGAGCGGCTCTGCGGTCATGAGTCAGCTGGGGCGGCGTGGGCCTGGCTTGCCGTAACCAGCTGGCTGCGCACTTCCGTCAGGCCGGACGGCAGGTCCTCCGCGGTGAAGGCTGCGTCGACCTCACGGAGGGTGGCTTCGATCCGCAAGAGCGCGTCAGGGTCCGGGGACTCCTCCAGCCCGTCGAGGAGCAGCCGGCCGGCTTCGGCGAGGCGTTCGGCACGGGCGGCCGGGCCGCGCGAGAACTCCTCGGCAGCGTGCAGCAAAGTCGCGTTCTTCGAGGTCGCGAGCAGGTCGACCAGCGTCTCGCGGGCGAGCACCTGGGTGTCGGCCGTCGGCGCCACCAAGGGGAGGACCCACAGGTCATCAGCGGTCGCGAAGGAACGGCCATCCAGGATCGCCGCGGCCGCGACGAGTCGTTGCGCCCGGACGACACGTCGGTCGCTCAGCATCACGCCCGCAGACCGGAGTCGACGGACGGCGATGCCCAGGAGGGACCGGACTTGCGTGTGGTCGCAGGCACGAGCGGCGACCGACAACCGTTCGAGCGCAGGGATCAGCGATTCCCCCATAAGAGGAGCGGGCGATTCTGCCTGCCAGCCGGACTCAAGCAGTTCCTCCAACCGGGCATCTGCGACGGGCTCGACGAAGACGCGGGCCAGGAACCGGTCGGCGAAGGCGTCCAGAGCCGGATCGTCGGGAAGGCGGTTGGTCGCTCCGACACAGAGGCGCAGCGGACACGCCACAAGCGTGTTGCCTCGCCGGTAGACGCGCTCGTTCAGGATGCCCAGCAACGTGTTGAGGATCGCGGTCGAGCCGAGGAAGACCTCGTCGAGAAAGGCGATGTCGGCTTCCGGCACCATGCCGGCCGTCTCGACCTCGACCACACCCTCGCGGAGCCGCTGGAGATTGATCGGGCCGAACAGCTCGTTGGGCTCGGTGAAACGCCCGAGCAGGTACTCGAAGTACTGCCCGCCGAGCTGCTGCGAGACCCGTCGAACCGCGTCGGACTTGGCGGTGCCGGGAGGCCCGACGACGAGCAGGTGCTCACCGGAGACGGCGCACAGTGCGACGACCTCGGTGAGTACGTCGCGATCGACCAGTCCCACGCGGGCCCGTCGTACGGCGTTCTGAACTGCGCGAGCATCCGCCTCGACACCGATCGGCGTCACTCCCTCATCCATCGGGCGAGTGTAGGTGCACCGCATCGGTCAACGGGCGGTCTTTTCGTTTCGCAGCATCCGACACTGCGAGACCATGGATGGGTGCCCGCCTTCCTTCCTGATCGTGCGACGGTCCGCGAAGTCGCTGCCAGCGCTGCCCTCGGCAACACTCATCCGAGCGCGCGAGCGGGGCTTGAAGCGAAGCTCGAAGAGCCGCCTGGGGACTGGGACGAACGAACAGTCCTCACCGTCCCGGGTCTGGTCTGGTCGGTGTCCGGCGACACCTGCATGACCGGTCGACTCAGTGCACCGGACAACATCGCCTACGACCACTACGGACGAGAGTTCGTGTTCCGGCAACCACGTAACGAAACGGAGCTCGCGGCCGTGATGAGCGCAGACTCCGACGAAGTGATGGCGTGCTACCGCTTCGACGGCCTGTCGCGGTGGACGTCGCGGAGTGTCATGGCGTGGATGGAGGACATGGAGGTCGTCCTGGGTTACGTCCGCCAAGTGCTTTCCACTGAAGTGGACGCCGACATTCTTGATGGGTTGCGTCAGTACGAGGAGTACCTCACAGGGACGGACATTCGGGACGACCTCGGGGCGTTGCGGGAACTCCTTGACGACCAAGAACCGGCGCCGATCACCATGCGGCGGGTTGACCAGAGTCGACCGCCAGCACGGCGACTGCGACTCCGCAGATCCTGATCGATTCGAGTGCCTTGCCTACAGCCACGACGGGTGCGAGGTCGTTTCGGCGAGGAATCATCAGCGCAAGCGCCGAAGCGCGGTGGAGGCAGCAGCCAGAAGTGCCAGGGTCGGATGACCGCTCAGTTCTGGGTGTCCTCGCACCCGACTCTCCGGAATCCGGGCTGCTTATGCGCGGAATGCATTAGGTCCGGCTGTCACTGATTCGGTCGCAGATCATCGAGGGGGAGTGCACTTGCACGTCTTGGCGGGACTTGCATCAGGCCAAGTCAAGCGATGTGACACCCTCTGAGCCATGTCGCGTCCTCCCCGACTCCGCCCTGACCCGGGCAAGCGGAGGTCGCGCCGTCTCTCATTCTCTGGTGACGATGCGTGGGAACATCTCGTGCTTTACCTCGCGGGGCAAGCCAGTGTCTGTCTGATCAGGCAGAACGTCGACGCGCTCAACGTCGAGATCGGATACAACCGCATCATCCTTCACGCCTGTGTCCTGGAGCAGAACGCGGAGACGGACGCGGACTTGGAACAGATTCGCGACGAGCTCGAAGAGTCGCTTGAGCTTTTTGTGACGCCAGCGCCCAGGGTGCTGCTAACGGTGGCTACCGGCATCAACGGCCCCGAGTGGGACGGGTTCCACAACATGAGCATCTATAAGGCGCACTGGAGCACACGCGAAGACTGAGTCTTCGCCCGAGCTGCTCTGGATGAGCGTGACTTGGGTGAGACCTTCAGTCGCTCGGGCGGCGAACGGCGTCCATCAAGGGTTCCGGTGGGTCGGCGTAGTGCCCGGCGCTCGCCGGCGATTCGCGGCGGATTGGGTCATGTTCGGGTGCGCGCTTTGCGGCTTGCAGGGCGCATCTCCGACAGCGGCAGGAACGGGCGGGTATTCAGGCGAGTGAGGCAACCAGTCGCTGATAGGTGGCCTCCACGTCTCCCTCCGCGCTTTGAACGAGCATCGCGTCGGGACGTTGGTCCAGCAACGCTTGAAGCGCCGAGTGCCGTTGGCGAAGCGCCTCGTCGCCACCCTGTGCAGCGACTATGGCTTGGACTTGAGAGTGCCACGGGTTGTCAGGGTCCGTTTCACCGCGGCGGTGGAACCGCGCCACGGATCGCTCACAGCCATCCATTAGGAAACGCTCGATGAATCGCGCGTTGGTCCGAACAGCGCACGCCTCGAACAGCGAGACCTCGGCAGGATGGATCAGCAACTGAGGGAGCACTACATTGTGGCCGCTGTCCAAGTAGCCCTCGATCATTCCCATCGCCGCGGGACGGATGAGAGCCCCAGCCTTCAGAAAGTCGTCCGACCACCCGCCGATCAGGGTCCGAAGAGCATCTATGTCGCAGTTCAGTACACCGGGGTGTTCTTCGGCATATCGCCTGGCGATCGTGGACTTGCCGATTCCTGGCGGACCGTTGAGGTGAAGGAGATAGACCACGTCCAGGACGGTACCGGTGACCACTGGCATGGTGTCGCGCGCGCTCATTGGCCTGAGTGCCCGCTTGCCGTTGCGGGCATACGCGGCGGATAGACGCATGTAGCGTCACCTGTCTGTACAGCAGACCGGTCTATCGGAGTAGCGCACGGAAGAGGTCGCCAGCGCCGCCAGCGGACATCAGTTCGAGGTTCTGGCGGGCAACGCCCCGGTGGGCTCGCAGTGCTTCAAGAACCTCATCGACATCAGTGGTGAAATGGATCTTCGCCAAGCACTGGTTAGCGTCTCCTGTGCCGGCACGAGCCTTAACGATGATCCTGCGCAGTAGGTCGTCGAGGTCAATGCCATCAGCAGTCCCGCCGAAGTCACGCTGCCAATAGCCCTCGGGATCGAAGAAAATCATGGGTGTGAACGCATTAGCGCTAGGGGCGTAGTAGTTCTCTTCGACGTCCTGGAAGATCTCCCTAAGTGTGCCGCCGCCGCCGCGTGCATAGATGATTCCCGCGGCCGACTGCTTAACCAGCGCCTCCTCGCGGATGCTGTTGTGGAAGTACTTGGCATAAGCGGTGGCAAACGGCATCGTGGGCTCTTGCCCATACAGCCAGGTCGGAATCGCCAGGCTTGGGCGGACCTCCTTGAGCAACGACCGCGCGTCGATGCCGGCAGCAAGCCACCGCTCGGCAGCGGCCAACGTCTCAGGGGTGCCAATGACATTCCCGCCACGGTCAACGATGTCGATGAGTCGAGGGAGCTCGGGCTCAGCGCTGAGTCGGTTAATGAGACGATCGACAGTCTCGAGATCAGGGGCCGCGGCACCCACGTGCGCAGCCTCCATCGCTCCTGGCCCACCACCACTCGCGACAAGGAATTCCCCAGCAAGGGTATTGGTCAACTCGGCGACAGCTCGATAGGCCGGCGAGTCGCGGTGCACCTTGTGACCTCCCATGATTCCCACCAAAGGCAACTCGCTCAGCAAGTACCCCATCAGCGCATCCGAGATTGTCGCGTCGTGCAGAGCTTGCTTCCGGCGCGCTGCCGAACCGGGCGCCGCCCCACCGGTGCGCATGAACTCGCGGAATATCCCGAAGTCCCATGTGCCGGTAAACCCACCAGTCGAGAACCCGTCAAGTAACTCGTCCGCGGAGTACAACTCCGAACGCTCGTCCACGTGTGTCCTCCAAACCAGAAGTGCAACTTCCAGAAAAGCCTGAACGACGCAGTTCAGTCAGCTGCACGCCTGACGCCGAGCGGACCGAAACCTCGTGGGTCAATCTAGGACCAGTTGTGAACGATGCGGAAGACCTCGGATGAGCCCCTCCACACACTTTCGGCGACCTAACTTGTTGCGTCGATAGCTCTGTCGGCCTGGCACTCGAGGAGGACGAGGTGTCGGTCGCGGCGGAAGAAGCACCTTCGCTCACCCATCGGAGGGTAGGCGCACCGACAACATCGTGGAGTCGGTCTGCGTCGGCGGCGTGATCGCGGCGATCTGACGCAGTCGGGAACATCCCGGTCTGGCAGCGATTTCGGCGGACGTCTGTCGACCTGTGAGATTGCCTGTGGAATCTCGCGGCAGCTGGCCGCACGAACGAAGGGAGTGACCGTCTGCCCCGTCGCAATGGTGGCCTGATCGGAGAGGCGCTCAGCGACGAACCTGCCTTCGCCAACGATGCTGCCGAAGGATTGTGTCGGCGCGAAGGTCTACGGTCAGCCACGTGAAGGACCAGGCCGTGAACGGCCCCCAGGCTGAGCAGCCGTCCGTGTGGGTGCAGGTCGTGGCCGGCGTGAGGTGCGGGGCGTGGGACGCCCGCGAGGAGCAGATGTGTCGTCGCAATCCGGCCCGAGACAACAATGGCGACTGGTACGGCGGCGGGACGTTCTGGTTGTGCGATAGCCACGCGGACCAGGCAGCCGACGGGATGATCGACGAGGCGGGCGGCATCGCCGTGGCCGCGATTGCTGTCATCGACGGAGACGGCCCCTTGATGAGCGACACTGCGCTCGCCGAGTACGCCGCCGCGAACCCGGAGGAGCCGTTCTCCCCTGTCGCGGCCCGGCCTCGCCCGGTTTCTCACGTCTACGTCATTGAACGCGGCCGTTGGGTGAAAATCGGGAAGTCAGCTGACATCCCGTCTCGCTTGAAGTCGCTCAAGAATGGCGGGGCAACGATGCCTGACGGCATGGTGATTGGCCCGTTCGAGCTGTTGTTCACAATTCCGTACGACTGCGAGGCCGACCTGCATCAGCGATTCTCGGCATACCGGGACCGTGGCGAGTGGTTCTGGCACGAGGGTGAGGTGGCCGAGTGGACTTCTGAGATGCGCCGCACCTCCCTCGCGCCGATCAAGGCCGGCGCGAACGTCGACTGAATCACGAGGCTGAGGCGCTGGTTCGGGAGGTGCGCTGGTGCTGACGAAGTGGCTGTATCGCGGCAAAATGACGCACTCTTCGCGGCAGTTCCGAATGTTCTGCCGGAAGCGGAGCAATCCGTGAACTAGCGATATGTGACTTTCGCCGTCCGGTCGACCAGTAGCCACTTCTCTTCTCGTGCAGTGATGGCTAGTGGCGGCGGGTGGTCGGCGCCCGGCAATGTGGATCCGCCTCGTGCAGGCTCGCCGGCTCGCGCGCGAATGAGCCGCTCGGTAATGCCGCTCTGCGGTGTAGTGGTGATGGGCCTGTCGCGAAGAATTTGTCGGTGATTGACGATGTTGATGCTCTGGTCCAAGGCGGTATGCCGTTTCGGTGGCAAGTTTCCGACAACTGATTCCCAGGTGTGTAGGAGATTATCGAGGACTGCGACGCTGGCGACTGCCCAGAGCGCAAATGCCCACTCGGCGCGCCACATGTCGTTGTCGGCAGCGACCAATTGGCTCTGCCACCAAGCGAGGTCGTCTGCGTGGGCACGGCTCTCGCGCAACAAGGTTGCGGGGTGGTGGCTGGTGCCGAACGCGGCAGTACCGCTGAACACGGTCGCTGCGACCTGGTGTGGGTGCGCTGCGCCCACGATTGCGATTGCCGACGAGAGCCAGCAGTGGCCGACTTCGTCGAACAGCGCCGTCGCCGTTTTCGCCCATGGGAACGTCGACCCTTTCTCCCCCTTCTTGAAAATCCGCTCCTTCGCGATCGTCTCGAACGGCGAGTGAACCCGTCCCAGCCCTCGCAGCACCTCGGTTCGTATCCGAGCAGCGCCGTCTCCGGAGTCAGCAAATCCCATGTCTGATGAGGCGAAGAACGCTCGCGGTGAAAGTACTGCCGCTACGCGGGCCGGATGCGAGAGAGTCGAGCGGACGACTTGCGCCTGCCCGTCCAAGACCTCTGCGATCAGTTCAGCTTCGAGGTCGCTTCCCCGGGTGGGTGCGAGGCCGGCGTTGAGGAACAGTTGAACGCCATCATCGGCCAGGTCGATGCGGTCGAGCACTGGCCCGTCGACGGGGCCGTTGCCGGACTCGAACACGGTGCCGAGTCGCAGCCAGTCGTGCTCGCGGTCGGTACCGACTTCATGGGCGAGCTTCGCGCGCCACCAGTCGCCGAACTCGCTGGCAGAGTTCAGAAGTTCATGGACAGCGCGGACAGCGCGCAGACCACGCGGATCTTGTGGATGTTCGCTGATGATACCGATGAGCTCGGACCAGACGGGGTTCTCAGGCGCGGGCGTGGGTAAGCCAGGCAACGGAACGATCTGGCGGCGACGCAGCGCGTAGCGCAGTGCCGGAATGTTGCCGTCTTGCAGGAGAGCGCGCAGAGCTTGGTTGGCCTGCTTCGGCCGACCGTTAAACACTCCATCGGTCATCAAGGTCCATGCGGCTATCAGAGTCTGCGTGTCTGGGTTGTCCTCGACTGCCTCCGCGATGCCACCTGCAAGGACATACAGGTCCGTGGTGTCCGCATTCCCGCCGTAGAAGCGTGCTGTGTTGAACCAGTACGGGCGGCACAGGAGTGCGCGGAGAACGTCGGTGCGGTCGAAGGAAGTGTTCTCCTCGCCCGCGAACCGGTACAGGAACTTGGCAGCGAAGTACTCCCGGAGGGACTGGATGTCGAACTCGTAGGTGCCCTGCTCTTTGCTCGTCAGCGCCCAGAGTCGGTCCGATGCGGCGCCGAGAAGTTCGTCGATGATTGCGGTCGGCTTCTCGTAGGTGCTCTGGAAGTGCGTCATCGCGGCCTCGACCTCGGTCTTCGACATCCGACCCGACAGGTTGTGCTCTTCGCTGCGCGACTGGATGTACCAACCCAGGAATGGAACGATATCTCGCAGATCGCCCTGATGATTCTTGACGCTCTTCGGGTGCCGGTTCGCTTCCCGTATGAGCAGCAAATCCACGTAGCTGTCGTACAGATCGGTACGCTGGGTTGGTGCGGCCTCTCCGTCTCGGTTGAGAAGGTCGAGCAGAATGGTCAGCTGCATCGGATTGCTGGCCAACTCCCCGATGTAGGCCTCCTCGGCGCGTGCCTTGAACGCCTTGCGGACCCGGCGCCCTTCGGTGGACTTGAGGTCGTTGGCGGCGCACCACCTCTGCATGTAGGTCGCGATCTGCTTGTCAGTGAACGGCTCGAGGGCGAGAACCTCGAACGTATCCTCGGAGGGCTCGGGAAGTTCGGTGGCGTTGGGTCGTGAGGTCACGAGGACTCTGGGTCGTGTGGCATAGGCCGACCCTGCTGCGCAGAAGCGTTCGATCTCCTTGACCACTCGGGTGCGAGCCGCGATGTTGCCGACCTCGTCAAGCCCGTCGAAGACGATGAGGGCCGGCACAAGATTGAGAAGCTGGTCGACGACACTGGCGTCGACCTTGTCGTCGCCAGTCGCGCGAGCGAACACCTCGGCGAGAAACATCTCGATGGAACCGTTCTTTAGCGACTTCCGCTTCGTCTTGGCTGCTTCTTCCTCGAAGACGTCCTCGCCCTCAAACCATGCTGCGTACATGCCGAGCTCGACGCGGATGGGAAACCGGACCTGGTCCTCGGCGAGCGTGAGGAGGCCGGCCTTGGCGACCGCGTCCGAGACAAATGCGGCGCGGTGAGACTGGCATAGGTACTGGGTCAAGGTGGACTTGCCTTGTCCGGGAGCCCCGAGCACGAGGGTGAACGGCAAGATGCTGCTGGTCACGTGGGCCGAAACGCTGGGCAACACGCCGCCAGCCGCTTGTTCCCGGGTATTGCGGCGCGTACCCGGCGGTACCGGGGCGTGCAGTTGTCGTGCGCCAACGTCGACGTACAGGTCGGTCACGCGGTGCTTGCCGATGGCAAGCTGAGAGAACTTAAGTTTCTCGTCTTCTTTCCAAGCGACTTCGGCGATCTTTCTGATGACGCGGCGGGTGCGGGTGTCGCTATTCGCTCCCACGAACTCGCTGACCAGATACCGGATGAGGTCCCACCCGGCGAGCATGTCGGCGAATGCCCAAGTCACTTCGGAAGGCGCGCCACTGACCCAGGCGTTCAGAGTCGGGCGCCACACGCACTCCATGCGAGGCATCTCAAAGTCGGCTTCGTACTTGCGCAACGCGACATCAAGCTTGTCCATCTGGCCCTTGTCACGCATTGAGGTGCCTTCGAGATTCGTAACCAGGACGTAGCGCTGTGCGCCTTTGGCTGCGAGGGCCCGAATGTTCGCCTCTTCGCCCTCGATGGCTGCCGAGAGCCACTTGACCGGGTCCTTCTCGCGACCACGTTTGGACCACTTGTCTTGGAAGACGATGACCTTGTCGACGTCCTCGATGATCCCGTCGCGTCCGCCGTCGGCTTGTCCGATTGGGAAGGCCCGGAAGTCGGGATACTTGTGCGCGAGAAGTGCTGAAACGAGTTGCTGGAACTGGCTTGAGTCCAGCCGCTCGTATAGGTAGCGGAACTCGTCCTCGGACACGTGCGCTCCTCGCTGCTTCGCTCGGTCGGTCATGGGATCGACTCGGCCTAGCCTCTCAAAGCCCGTGCGAGAAACCGCCACGGACGCGCACCTATTCTGGCCGTTCCGACATGTTCGGCATGTCGACACATCCGGATGCGTCCGGCTAGCGGTGGATCGACGCTGAACGAGGAGGCGCCGCGGGGGATACTGACGCTACGTTGCTCAGGCTTCTTCAAGGTCGGACGCGAGCAGCACGCAGCCTCGTGAACACTCCTTGCGAACCACGGCTCGCCTACGGGTATTCGCAATGACACTCTCGTGGACCCGGATTGGGCTTTGGCACTTCGGGCAGATCTCATCGTGAAGGATGCGCGTTTCGGACATGGTGACCACGGTAGGGACACCGAACCCTTAGCGTCGCGTCGAGTCGAGATGCGCCGGGAGTGAACGCGGCAGATTGGGCTAGGTCTGCTGGCACCGAGTCGCGCAGCAGTCCCTTCCGCAGACGTGTTCAACTCGGCGCGTTTGTGCGGGTCCGACGTTACGTAGACGCGCTGAAACGCCGCGGACCAATCTCGCGCGGCCTAGCGATGAGCCGCATTGAGCGTCTCGCCACAGATCAAGACCTACAGTCTGCGGCGCCTGACATGCCGTGGGCACGACTACCGACTTGGCGCGCTTTCGGCCTACTCGAATGCATAGCGCAGGAACTCCTGATTAGCGTGCCTGTTCACGTCCCACCGACCAGCAGCCGCCGGAGGGCGCGCTCGGGTTGCCGCAGTTGTGAGTATCAGTTCGTTCTTCGCCCTGGAGGCTGCGACGAAGAACTCAGCTCGGTTGGAGTCCACGTCTCCCCAGAAGAGTTCGTGCTCAACTCCGAGCACGATGACTTTCTCGAACTCAAGGCCCTTGCACTTGTGGATGGTGAGTACACGAACCGCATCTTCCTCGGACAGGCGCCTAAGTGCAGCGAGCGGATCGCCGTCCCTGGTCAGTTCGGTGCCGAAGGCCTCGACTGTTTGTGAGATGACGTCGTCGAGGCGAGGGCCACGCTGATAGTCAGGCGAGAGCGTCGCCAAAGCCGAGACAGACGTTAGTTCGACGAAGTCGGCAACGAGTACAGCCCATTTGTCGACGCTCGACCTTGCTGAGTTTCCTGCGCGTACGTCCCGTCGCCTGAGCATCAAGAAGCTGCTCAATGCCCGGGCGTTCCTAAGGGCGACTTCCTCCGTCGGACTCAGGGCCGCTGCGATCCGCATGAGGTGCGCGTAGGCCGATGAGCGGCCGACGTCAGCAAGAACACGAATCAAATCGAGAATCACGGCGGCGACGGGTTCCGCAGTCAGGTCTTGGCGTGCTTGCTCGTTGCGGCAAGAGACGTCACGCGCGTGAAGCTCTGTTATGAGTTCGTCACACACGAGGTGGGGCTGCTGTCGGACAAGTACGGCAATCTCGTGCGGCTGGACGCCTTCGCTGAGCCATCCGCCGATTCGGTCCGCGACAGCCTTGGCCTCTTCGGAGGCTGAGCCGAAGCTCAGCACTTCAATAGTCCCACCGGTGCCCTCGATGTCGTCGGCATCGATTGCGGCTGGCGGGTCCATTACGAGCACCATGCGATTCTGCATACGGCGGAGCACGGGAGCTGAACGAAAATTCTGATAGAGCGTGAGGGAGTTGGCGCTGAAGTCGCCGGCGAAGGTCTTCATGATGCCGTCGAGCGCCCCGGCGAACTTCATGATGCGTTGTTTGGTGTCGCCTACTGCGGTTAGCACCGCGCTGCTGTCTAGAAACGCTTCCTTCAGGAGTTCGTACTGCTTCGCCGTCGCGTCTTGGAACTCGTCGAGGAACACATGGGTGTAGGTCTGGTGGATGGCGTTGCGCGCGTGTGGGCTTATCCGGAGGATGTCGATGGCGAGCCGAACAAGGTCATCGAAGGTGATCTGCTCGTACTGGACCCGCTTAGTCGCGTGAAGGGTGTAGTCGGGATCGAGGGCGTCGGTGCCAGTGAGGAGGACGCGGTAGTTGTCGACGATCCGCTTGGCGAAGGCGTGAAAGGTGAAGCTGTCGAACCGCGCCGCCAGTTGGCCCCTGCAACGTCGACGTACACGCTCACGAATGTTGCGTGCCGCGTCGACTTTGAACGAGATCGCCAGGATTCGTCTCGGGTAGGGGCAGCTGCCCGTTGTGAGGAGGAAGTCCGCTCGTTGAGCTAACAACTCGGTCTTGCCTGCGCCGGGTCCGGCCGAGACCACGACGTCAGAGTCTTGCTCTCGTACGGCTAGGAGTGCGTTCGTCTCGAGGGTGATCCCGTCCGCCGGTTTCCAGCTCTCAGGGGAGATCATTCGGGCGTCGACTCAAGACGTTTGCTAACGGCGTCGATGAGCCGTGCAAGGGGACCGGGAAGAGCATCGAAGAGCAGCTCGTCCTGTCCGTCGAACGCTGCCATGGCAGCCAGGTGGCTCGCCGGCTTGCTCCCGAGCTTGAACTGCTTCTGGTACTCGCGAAACAGTTCGAGCTGCTCGACCGAATAGTGGTGCGTGTTGGCATGGCTCTTGCCGAGTACCGCAATCTTCGTCGAGTGACCCGGCGGGGCTGCGTCAGCAACCTTGTACGCATCGGGGTAGGCCTCCAGCATCATCAGGTCCAGGTCGAGGGGGTGGGAGAAGAACACCCCCTTGCGTTCTAGCCAGGCGACCCAGCCCTTGCCCTCCTCGTACTCGGGGAACGCCCGGTCGTCGTCCCACGCGGGCAGTCCATCGATCTTGTCCTGCGGAACGACCGCGGCGGTGTGCTGATTGAGCTGGAGGGCGGCGTAGCGAATCCTTCCCCAGCCGCCACCATTGCGCCCGCTGTCCAGGTCTAGCAACGTGACGTACGGAATCTCGAGGCGCTCGAGCAGTCGCCAGAAGTGGTGGACGTGGCGACCGCCGAGAGGAACCACGCTCACGGCCACGTCGTCATCCGCCATGCCCGTCGCAGCCAGTGCCCGAGGCAGGACAATCTGCTCGCTGTCGCCCTCGCCGAGGATGACGAGGCGAGCGAAGTACAACTCCGGGTACGCACGAACGGCCTCGCGGACGTATTTCGCGGCGTCGTTGGCATCGTCGGGCATCAGTACGGTCCGGACCTGAGTCGCGCGGTCGTTACCCAGACGAAGGAATCGGATGTCGTCCGGATCGACTCGGTGAAGGAGTGCGGGCGCGTGAGTCGCGACGAGCGCCTGGACGTCGTCGTCGGCGCAAACCGTCCGGAGCTGGCGAAGTATCCTGCCCAGGTGCTGAGGTGCCAGGCTGTTCTCGGGCTCTTCAAGCGCCAAGATCACGTGCACCGGTGGTCGCAACTTGTCGGGGTCGAACGAGGTCTCGGCGCCGCTGAGCACCTTCCGAGCTATGCCTCGCCAGGCCAGTACGAGCGTGATGTAGAGCAGGGACTTTTGACCATCGCTCAGCCGGTCGAAGTCAACGGTTCCGCCTCCGGGACCTGGCGCAAAAGTCATCGTCAACTGTCGGAGAACACCATCGAGTTCGCCACGGCCGAACGCGATCGTCGGGTCCTTGAAGAAGCTGCCCTTGTGAAGTGTCGCCCACGCGTTCTGTACCTCCGCTCCAATTCCAGCGACGGCAGAGTTAGCGACCATGGACGCAGAGAGTTCGTCCGCTAGGCGAACCATCTCGACCCGTTCGTCAGTCCAGTCGGCGGCGCGCAACATTCTTGCTAGCAGTGACGCGGCTGTGAAAGCGACGTGGTCGACCGGGTCGCGTCGCGCAGGAAGGTAGTGCACCTCGATCGCGGCCCGATCGTGCCGCGACATCTCCGAGAGTTGAGTTGGCTGGCCGCCTTCGTCGGTCTGCGTGACGTACTCGATCTTCTCGTCGATGTAGCCATCGATCTCGAGTGTGGCAGTGAGACGGACTCGGATACGCGGAACACCGCCTGTGGTCTCCAATGCCATGTGCGTGAAGAACGGCGGAATCGAGGGGTAGTCGCCCTTTTCGTCGGCGGTCTCCTCGAACTCAATGTCGGCTTCCAGCCACAACTCGTTGTCGACATCTTCGGGAGCGGTCCCGAATGGGATATGGAAGTCCGAGGGCTGAACCCGGCGCATCGACGGGACCGGGCTGAAGAGGCGAGCCAAGGCTTGCAGGACTGCGGTTTTTCCAGAACCGTTAGGACCGAGCACGAACGTGAGTCTGCTTAGTTCAATGTCCGTTGGCGTCGGTCCGAACGACTGGAAGTTCTTTAGACGCATGTGACATAGCTTCATTGCTCGTCCTAGTTTCCGTTAGCTGAAAGCTGGTGCGCTCGCTCGGTGGCGGCGTTGCTTGACGTTAGTAGGCGAGTCCGTCGCTTCGGCAGCATTCTGGGCAATGCGAGGCGCCCAATCTGGGCGGAATGCCGCGCTCGATCCTGCGGCGAAGGTTGCCACGTTGCCCTCCGTCGGGGGCTACCCAGCCGAGGATTCGGCGCTGATCCCCAGCGCCACCTCAAGCTCTTCCAGCGCCTCGCCGGAGTAGACCGCGATCCGCTGCAGGTGGGGGAGGTTGTCGCGGCAGCCGGTGTAGCCGATGTTGAACTGGCCGGCGTAGCTGATGGCGGTGATGTTCAGGGCCTGGCCGTGGAAGAGGAGGCTGAGGGGGTAGTACTCCTCGAGGCGGGAGCCGTCGACGTACCGCGGCTCGGCGGGGCCGGGGACGTTCGAGAGGACCAGGTTGGACGCGGGTCGGCCGCGGCCGCCGAGGTGGGTGATGGCCTGGCCGAGGAACGGCGCCATCAGGCCGGCGGTGTAGGCGTCCATAGCCGCGCCGGAGACCTCCGGGAGGCGTTCCTTGCCGAGCTGCGTGGACGCCTTGATCCGGGCGATCCGCTCGAGCGGGTCCGCCACGTCGGTGCCGAGCTGTGTGTAGAGGAAGGTGATGGCGTTGCCGACGGAGGCGCCTTCGCCGGTGCGGACCGAGACGGGGACGTTGGCGATCAGGCTCTTGGCGGGCAGGGCGTCGACGTCCTGCAGGTAGCGGCGGATCGCACCACCGCAGATCGCGAGGAAGACGTCGTTGAGGCTGCCGCCGGCCGCTGTACCGACTGCACGGAGGCGGTCGATCGGGTACTGCTGCGTCGCGAACCGGCGCGGCGTGCTGATCTTGCCGTTGAAAATCGACTTCGGTGCGCGGTAGGGAGCGGCCCGCAGCTCGTCCTTGGTGCCGAAGAACGACTCGCTGTAGGTGCGGGTCAGGGAGCTCGCGACGGCGGCTGCGTTCCTGACGACCTTGCGGCTCGGCTTCACCGGTGTCTTCGAGCGCGGGACGGCCGGTACGCCCGACTGGTCCGGGCCGCGGACGCCGATCGCCCACGGCGGCAGCATGTCGCGCTGGTCGCCGTCGACCGAGAACGTACGACGCAGCAGGCGGACGCCGCCGACACCGTCGATCTGGCTGTGGTGCACCTTCATGTACATCGACCAGCGGTCGCCCTCGAGGCCCTCGATGACGTGGCACTCCCAGAGCGGGTAGCGGCGATCCATCCGCGCCGAGTGCAGGCGCGAGACGAGGATGCCGAGCTCACGCTCGCCGCCGGGAGCGGGGAGCGCGGAGTGCCGGAAGTGGTAGTCGATGTCGATCGCGTCGTCGGGCAGCGGCTCCCAGCGCGGGATCGCCGATCCGTGCAGGACGTAGTTGAAGGGCGGCTGGAACTCGCGATGGGCTCGCCACCGGTCGACCAGGTCGGAGAGGTACGACGGTCCGGCGTCCTCCGGCTTCGAGAACGTCGCCAGCATGCCCACCTGCATCGGGGTCGCCACGGTCTCCATGCGGAGCCAGCCCGAGTCGTTCAGGCTGATCGCTTGCCTCTTCATCGGGTCAAACTAGCCCACCGGATCCGGGCGCGACGTGGTCTTGTCCGGACGCCGGTCGGGCGAGATACCCGGGACCTTGGTCCCGGGTGGTCCTCGTTCACCTGAACAAGGGGTGCCGGCGCCACAGACTGGGCCCATGGTGCGTGGGGTCCTCGGGATGTTGCTCGTCCTGGCGACCGCGCTGACGGGTTCGCTGACGCTGGCCATTCCGGCCGCAGACGCTGCGGCGCGCCCCACCCTGAGCGTGTCGCCCGTACCGCCGATGGTCGGTGAGGCCGTCACCGCGCGCACCCGGTTCGCAACGCGGGTCGCGCGTCCCGTGCGGCTCCAGAGGCAGTCCGGGACGCGCTGGATCACGGTCACCCGCGGTCTCAGCACCCGGCGCGGCGACGTGTCCCTCGCGTACCGCGCCACCGGCACCCGCACCGTGCTGCGCGTGCTGGCACCCGCCACCCGCATCCACGGTCGGCGCTACGCGACACGCGTCTCCCGGACGGCCGTCGTACACGGGACGCCGCAGGCGGTCGGTGTCCTGTTCGGGCGGGACGCAGCCGGCCGGGTCGACGCGCGCGTCACCGTCTCGCACGCCCGCTCCGGGCGCGTGGTCGAGGTGCAGGCGCAGGGGAACGACGGGACGTGGAAGACCGTCGCCACCCGACGACTCGGTACGACGCGCGTCCTGCAGGTCGAGGACGCGACGACGGCGTCCGCGGTGGCCGGCCAGCGGTTGCGGGTCCGCGCCGCGGCCCACCGCGGTGCCGCCGCAACGGTGTCCACGACGCTCGTCCCTCCCACGGTCGGCGTACCCGTCGTCGCCGACGGTGATCCGGCACAGCTCACGGTGACCACCACGGGTGCGGTGCGATCGGTGCGCTTCTACCTCGACGGCAAGCTGATCGGCGAGGACACCACGGCTCCCTGGGGACTCACGGCTGAGCCCGCCGCCGGCACGCACGACGTCGTCGCCCGGGCGATCGGCCCGGTGGAGAGCGTGATCAGCCCGGTGACGGCGTTCGAGCGGGCGACCTCCCCGCTCGGGGTGGACTCGGGCATCGCCGAGAACTTCGCGCTCGACACGATCCAGGGCGGCTTCGAGCTGCCGACCAGTGCGGGCAGCACGCCCGACGGCCTGGTCTTCGTCGCCGAGAAGGGCGGACGCGTCCTGGTCGTCGAGCCCACGGGCGACGACGGATGGTCGCTTCCGCGCGAGGTGCTCGACCTGCAGGCCGACGTGCTCGACCAGGGCGACGCCGGGATGACCGGCCTGGCCGTGGACCCCGACTTCGCCGCCAACGGCTACGTCTACGTCAGCTACGTGATGGACGACGGCGGCGACAACCGGCATGCCCAGCAGGTCCTCCGGTTCACCTGGGACGGCACCGACCTGCAACCGGACTCGCGCCACGTGGTGCTCGGATCGGTCACCGGGCCGCAGTGCTACGACGACGACAACGTCGGTACGGCGGACTGCGTGCCCATGGTCGGCGAGGCGCACACGATCGGCGACCTCGGCTTCGACGACCAGGGCCGGTTGCTGGTCGGCATCGGCGACGGTGCGCTGTACCTCACCGGGAACGGACTGGCGGGGCGCCTGCTGACCCTGCGCGCGCAGGACCCGGAGGTGCTGGCCGGCAAGGTGCTGCGCATCGACCCGGTCACCGGGCACGGCGTGCCCGACAACCCGTTGTACGTCGGCGACGGCTCGAGCAACGCATCGCGGGTCCTCGCGTTGGGACTGCGCAACCCCTTCCGCTTCACCGTCCACGGCGACCAGCTCGTGATCGGCGACGTGGGGGAGATGACGTGGGAGGAGGTCAACGTCCTCGACGTCGAGGAGTCGGCCGGGGTGGCCAACTTCGGGTGGCCCTGCCGTGAGGGCGACGGAGCGACCGACCTCGGTGACGTCTCCACCCTCGACAGCCCGTGGAGCAGCTGCGGCGCGGTGCGCGGTGAGGGTGGGTCCCGCCTGCCGTCGTACTCCTATCAGCACCACGGGAACGGCGGCTCGATCAGCGGCGGCGTCTTCCTCGACTCGACCGCCTACCCCGCCTCGATGCGCGGGCGCTACGTCTTCGGCGACTACGCCCAGGCCTTCATCCGTACCGCCGACGTCGACCACCACGGGGAGTTCAGCGGTGTGGCCGGCTTCGCCGACGCCACGGCTGCGGAAGGGCCGGTCAAGTTCTTCACCGGGCCGGACGGCCTGGTGTGGTCGGTGTCGATCACCACCGGCTCGCTGCGCCGGATCCGCTGGACGGGCGAGGCACTGGCCGACCGGTGTCCCGTGGGCACCTTCCGGCGGACCTTCCACGACCTCGACGGTCCTGACTCACCCTTTGACGAGGTGTACGAGGGAGACCCGGCCTACGCGTGGCTGTTCCCGTACGCCGGCGTCCAGGTGCCGTCCACCCCGATGGCCGAGGCGACGTGCGAGCCCGCGGTCCAGCTGCCCGAGACGCCCGGGACCCGGTTCGCCACCTCCTGGCGCGGACGCGTCGACCTCGCGGCGGGCACCTGGCGGTTCCAGGTCGACGGCACCGAATGGGTCCGGTTGTGGGTCGACAACGAACCCGTGCATGACTTCTACGCCAATGCCTTCTGGGGCGACGCGCGGACCCACGACATCGTGCTCCCGGCGGGCCAGCACGTGGTGCAGGTCGAGCACCTCCACGGGGACGAGGACGTTGCCGCAGCCGATGTCACCTGGACGCGGGTCGGCGGACCGCCGAACGTGACGCTGACGGCTCCGGCCAACGGGTTCGTGCCCGCCGACGGAGCGGTGCCGTGGAGCGTCGAGGTCAGCGACCCCGACGGCGACGATCCGGTCGACCTCGCAGCGACGGTCGTGCTTGCCGTCGACTCCCTGCACTACACGGGTGCGACCTTCCACGCGCACCCGTCGAGCCGGATCACCGGCCAGACGTCCGGGACGCTGGACGTGGATGACGTCCACGCACCCGGCTCGGTCGTCATCCGGCTGCGCGCGACCGTCACCGACGCCAGCGGTGCCCGGACCACGAGCGCGCCCGTCTACGTCTGCCTGCCCGGCACCACTGCCGGTCCGTGCGCGGGGTGAGGATGCGTACGAACCGTCGTCGCCAGTTCCTGGGTGCGGTCTGCGGACTGCTGGCCATGACAGCCGGTCTGGCCCTGCCGGGCACGGCGCACGGTGCCCATGAGGAACCCGGCCTGCCCGGCGACGTCGTCCGCGTGCTGATCCTCGGCGACTCGGTCACCCAGGGTTCCTCGGGCGACTGGACCTGGCGCTACCGCTTGTGGCGCCATCTCCAGGACGCGGGTCTCGCGGTCGACTTCGTCGGCCCTCGCGACGACCTGTGGAACCTGCGCCCGAGTGGTCCCGGTGCGACGTCGTACGCCGACCCGGCCTTCGACCGCGACCACGCTGCGCGTTGGGGGATGTGGAGCGGATTCCCGGACACACCGATCGCCACCCTGGTCGCCGATCACCAACCCGACGTGGTGGTGACCATGCTGGGCGTCAACGACCTCCTGTACGGCCGCGACCCCGAGGCGGTCGCCGCGGACACCGCCACGCTCGTCCGCGCGGCGCGCGAGGTGGACCCCGATCTCGCATTCGTCGTCGCGGAGGCGACCCAACGCTGGTTCACGGGTGTGGAGACGCTCAACGAGGCGCTGCCCCCGGTCGTGGCCGGCCTGACGAGCCCGGCATCGCCCGTGGTCGTCGCCACGACGTCGGAGGGGTACGACGAGGAGCAGGACACCTGGGACGGCTCCCACCCCAACGCCCGCGGCGAGGTGAAGATCGCGGCGGCGATCGCGGACGCCCTGCACGGCCTCGGGTTCGGGCCTGCCGCGGCACGGCCACTGGCCATGCCGCCGGTCGGTCCGAGGGTCGGTGCCTCGCTGGCGTCGACGGCCCGCAATGGCGAGGGAACGCTGACCTGGCAGGGAGCCGCGGGAGCCACGACCCAGCTGTTGTGGGGCCGCGACAGCACGCTGGGCGAGCCCTGGCGCATCCTCGCCCACGACCTGCCTCCCGACGGATCGCGCGTCATCGCCCCACTCGTGAACGGCCACCGGTACCAGTACCGGTTGCAGCCGGTGAAGGGCGACGACCTGCCCGAGGGCGAGGTCTTCTCGCCCGTGGTCGACGTCGTCCCCGTCGCTCCACCGCTCCCGCCCCCACCGGCACCCGTTGCCCTGACGGCGCCGACCGAGGTGCGTGCAGCCGCCGGCCGACGCTGTGCGCGGCTGGCCTGGGGGCCCGTGAGGGGTGCGACGTCGTACTTGATCCAGCGTCGTGCCGACGGTCGCTGGACCCGGGGAGTCCGGACCGCCGGTGTGCGGGTGACGTTGCGTCGACTGCCGGTCCAGCGCTCGTGGCGGTTCCGGGTCCGCGCCGTTCGTGGATCGACGGTCGGCCCTCCGGCCGCCATCACGGTCAGGCGTCGCGCGACGGGTCGCTGCTGACCGGGGAATGCGCCGCGACGAGCTCGGTGCGGCGCACCTTGCCCGTCAGCGTGCGGGGGAGCGCATCGAGGAGGGCGTACTCCTTGGGCCGCTTCGGCGGCGCCAGGTGCTCGCGCGCGTAGCGGTCGAGGTCGTCGGCCGTGGCCGTTCCGACGACGGCCGCACAGACCCGCTGGCCCCAGGTCGGGTCGTCGACGCCGTACACCGCGATGTCGGCGACACCCGGGCAGGTGCCGAGGACCTGCTCGACCTCGGTGGGATAGACGTTCACGCCGCCGCTGATGACCAGGTCCTCGCGCCGGCCGTCGAGGAAGAGGTACCCGTCCTCGTCGAGGCGCCCCAGGTCGCCGACCGTGAAGGCCGGTCCCTCTGGGGTGGTGCGCCACGCCGCCGCCGTCTTCTCCGGTGCGCCGAAGTAGGTGAAGCGCGCGAAGTCCGGCACCGTGCACCAGATCGTGCCGTCGTCGTCGAGGCTCAGCGACCGCCCGGGCCGCGCCCGCCCGACCGTCCCCGGACGCTCGAGCCACTCCTCGCTGCGGCAGGCCGTGAACTGGCCCTCGGTCGATCCGTAGAACTCCCACGTCGAGCCCTCGGGAAAGGCCGCGATGAGACGGCGCTTGAGGTCCGTGGGGCACGGGGCGCCGGCGTGGGCGACGAGGCGGAAGGACGACAGGTCGGGGATGCCGTGGGTGTCCCAGTGCTCGATGAGGCGCTGCAGGTGGGTCGGTACGCAGAACATCGTGGTCGGGCGATCCCGCTTGATCGTTGCCGTCACCTCGGCCGGGTCGAACGGCCCCGGGATGACGATGCGGCCGCCCGCCAGCAGCGTTCCCATCGCGAACCGCAACGGTGCCGAGTGGTACAGCGGGCTGAGCACGAGGTTCACGTCGTCGGGCGCGAACCCCCACAGGTCGCGTTCGTCGGCCAGCAACGCCCTCGCATCCTCAGGCGCCAGGACCCCCGAGAACACGCCCTTCGGGACCCCCGTCGTCCCGCTCGTGCAGTGCATCGGCCGGCCCAGCGGCAACCCGGCCTCCGGCAGTACGTCGACCAGGTCGGCCAGGTCCGCAGCCGACCGCACGATCCGGGTCGGTGTGAGCCCGGCGAGGATCCGCTCCTGCTCGCTGTCGGTGAGCCGCGGGTCCAGGGGGATCGGGAAGACACCGGCGGTCAGAAACCGCAGCACCGCGTCGACGTACTCCAGCGAACCGGGGAGGAGCAGGGCCACGCGGTCACCGGGGACCAGGGGAACAGGAGACGCGTTCATCGGGCAGCATCCTCGCAGGGGACTGCCCGTGATCGATCAGGCTAGGGTCGTGCCACCGTCAGTGAAGCCGTCGCGAAAGGCATGCCGTGTCCGATGTAGATGACCTGCTGAGCAGGCTCCCGTTCGAGCAGATCGCCGCACAGCTCGGCATCTCGCCGGACCAGGCTCGTGCCGCCTCGGCCCAGGCGCTCCCCGCCCTCTTCGGCGGGCTCGCCGCCAACGTCGAGGACGAAGGCGCTGCGGCGTCGCTCGGCGAAGCGCTCGGCCAGCACTCGCCGCTGTCGGACTCGGTCGACCTCGACCAGGTCGACGCGGCCGACGGCGAGAAGATCGTCGGCCACGTGTTCGGCGACAACGCCGACGCTGTCGTCAACCAGCTCGCCGGTGCCTCCACGGCCGCCGGGCTCGACTCGGACCTGACGAAGAAGCTGCTCTCGATCCTCGCCCCGCTCGTGCTGTCGTACCTCGCCGGCAAGGTGGCCGGCAAGCGCGGCGCCGCCGCGGGCGGCATCGGCGCCACGATCCTGCAGGAGATCCTCAAGGGCGCCCTGTCCGGCTCGGGCGCCAACAAGAAGGCCTCGGGCGGCGGCATCGGCGACATCCTCGGCGACGTGCTCGGTGGCCTGCTCGGCGGCGGCCGTCGTTGAGGGTCGGCCAGTGAGGGTTGGATTGACAGGGGGTATCGCCTCCGGCAAGAGCACCGTCTCGGCGATCCTGCGTGAGCTCGGCGCGGTCGTCATCGACGCCGACCAGCTCGCGCGCGAAGTGGTGGCCCGGGGGACCCCCGGGCTGGCCGCCGTCGTCGAGGCGTTCGGCCCCGAGCTGCTCACCGAGGACGGCGACCTGGACCGCCCGAAGATGGGCGCCCTGGTCTTCGGCGACGAGGAGCAGCGGCGCCGCCTCGAGGCGATCGTGCATCCGCTGGTCTTCCAGCGGTACGCCGAGCTCGAGGCCTCCGCGCCCGCGGACGGCATCGTGGTCCACGACATCCCGCTGCTCGTCGAGTCAGGTCGCGCGGCGGAGTTCGACGCGGTGATCGTCGTCGACGCACCCGCCGAGGTCCAGATCGAGCGGATGGTGCGCGACCGCGGCTGGACCGAGGAGGAGGCCCGTGCGCGGATCGCCGCCCAGGCCACCCGGGAGCAGCGCCGCGCCGTCGCGACCTACCTGATCGACAACACCGGAACGCACGAAGCCCTCCGTACGCGGATCACGGAGGTCTTCGCGGAGCTTCAGGGCTAGGCAGCCAAGTCCGGGTCGCCGAGGCGACGCAGCTTCTGCAGCGCCTCCCGCTCGAGCTGGCGCACCCGCTCGGCGGAGATGCCGTGCTTCACGCCGATGTCGGCCAGCTTGTGCTGGCGGCCGTCGACCAGGCCGTAGCGCGAGCGGATGATGTCGGCCGCGCGCTCGTCGAGCTGGTCGACGAGCGTGTTGAGCCGGTCGCGGGCCTCGGTGTCGAGCACCGTCAGGTCCGGGCCGGGGGTGGTCTCCTGGGCCATCAGGTCGCCGAGCGACGTGTCGCCGTCCTCGTCGATCGGGGTGTCGAGGCTGACGTGCTCGCGGCCCCACGCCATCAGGTCGAGGACCCGGTCGACGGGCAGGCCGAGCTCGGCAGCGATCTCGGTGGGGTCGGGATCGCGGCCGAGCTGGCGCTCGAGCGTCCGGCGGGCGCCACCGACCTGGTTGAGCTCCTCGACCACGTGGACGGGCAGCCGGACCACGCGGGCCTGCTGGGCGATGCCGCGCGTGATGGCCTGGCGCACCCACCACGTCGCGTAGGTGGAGAACTTGTAGCCCTTGGCGTAGTCGAACTTCTCGACCGCGCGGATCAGGCCGGTGTTGCCCTCCTGGATCAGGTCGAGCATCGGCATCTGCGCGCGGCCGTACTTGCGCGCGATGGAGACGACCAGACGGAGGTTGGCGTTGATGAACTCCGTGACGGCCTTCTGGCCCTCCTCGGCGATCCATTCCAGCTCGGCCTGGTTGGCCAGCTTCGGGGCGCCGCCCTTGCGGCGGCCGACCCGGCCCTGGGCAAGGAGGCTCTCGGCGTAGAGGCCGGCCTCGATCGCCTTGGCGAGCTCGACCTCACGGGCGGCGTCGAGCAGGGGAGTGCGGGCGATCTCGTCCAGGTACAGCCCAACGCTGTCCCTACCCTCGATCTCACGCCCGGTGTTGCGCCTCGCGGTTGCGGTGGCCATCGCGGTTCTCCTTCGCTGAGCAGACCGGGTGAGGTCCGCACGTTTGTCCCAACACGTCCCGTGTGTCCGTGATTCCCCATGAGGAGTCCCGGACGGTGTTGTTACCCGGAATGACGTGCGGGACCCGTCAGAAGTTGCGAAGGATCTGGAATCTCAGGTACTTCTCAGTCTCGCGACTGAATACCTCAGGAAAGTGGCTCCTGACCGGCCAGGCCGAGCCGGTCCAGGATCCAGGCGAGGCTGAACGCCCGGTCCTCCCAGGCGCGGTAGCGCCCGGAGACGCCGCCGTGGCCGGCCGCCATCTCGGTGCGCAGCAGGACGTCGGCCTGCGGCGCCCGTTCGCGCAGTCGCGCCACCCACTTGGCCGGCTCCACGTAGAGCACCCGGGTGTCGTTGAGGGAGGTCTCGGCGAGGATCGGCGGGTACGGGAGGTCGGCGACGTTCTCGTACGGCGCGTACCCGGCGATCCGCGCGTAGGCGACCGGGTCGTCGGACGGGTTGCCCCATTCGTCGTACTCCGGGACGGTCAGGGGGAGTGCGGCGTCGAGCATCGTGGTCAGGGTGTCGACGAACGGCACCCCGGCGACGAAGCCGCCGAACGCCTGGGGCGCCTGGTTCGCCACGGCGCCGATGAGCAGGCCGCCGGCGCTCGCGCCCTCGGCCACGATCCGCTCGGGCGTGGTCCAGCCGCTCTCGACGAGGTGGCGCGCGCAGGCGATGAAGTCGTCGAAGGTGTGCTGCTTGTGCTCGAGCTTCCCGTCGTCGTACCAGTGGCGGCCCATCTCGCCACCGCCGCGGATGTGGGCGATCGCGAAGGCGGCACCCCGGTCCAGCAGGGAGAGCCGCCCGACGGCGAAGTACGGGTCGATGGAGGCTTCGTAGGCGCCGTAGCCGTAGAGGAGGACCGGGACGGGAGCGGTGCCGTCGGGGCCGCGCACGCCGCGACGGACCACCAGCGAGATCGGCACCTGGACGCCGTCGACCGAGGTCGCCCAGAGCCGGTGCTCCTCGTAGTCGTCGGCGTCGTAGCCGCCGAGGACGGGAGCCTGCTTGCGCAGCACCAGCTCGCCGGTGCGCAGGTCGTGGTCGTAGACGGCGGACGGGCGGCTGAGGCTGGTCATCCCGACCCGGATGGTCGGCTGCTCGAAGGCCGGGTTGTTGCCCGCGCCGACGGTCGCCAGCTCGCCCGGGAACTCGACGAACCGGTCCGCGGTGATCGGCGCGGACGCGTCCGGGCCGAGGTCGAGCACGCGCACCTGGGTGCTGCCCTCGCTGCGCTGCTGGACGACGAGGTGGTCGGCGAACGCGTCGACGTCCTCGAGCCGGACCGCGGGGTCGTGGGCGAGAAGGGGCCGCCAGTCCGCCAGGGCCGTGGGTACGGCGGGCGCGACCGCGAGCTCGAACTCGGGTCCGCTCGCGTTGTGCAGCACCAGGAAGTGGTCCTGGCCGCCGATGACCGCGTGCTCGAGCGAGTACTCGACACCGTCGGTGCGGGGCGCGAAGCAGACCGGCTGCGCCGCCGGGTCCGCCGCGTCGAGGACGTGGAACTCCGAGGTGGTCTTGGAGCTGGCGGCGATCATCACGTAGCGGCGGCTGCGGGTGCGGCCCACGCCCACGAAGTAGCGGCCGTCCGGCTCGTGGAAGACGAGCTCGTCGTCGGCCTGGGCGGTGCCGAGGCGGTGGCGCCAGACCTTGTCGGGACGCCAGGTGTCGTCGACGGTCGTGTAGTAGAAGTGGTCGGCCGAGCCGCCCCAGGTCACGCCGCCGAGCACGTCGGTGAGGACGTCGTCGAGCAGGTCCCGGGTGGTCAGGTCCAGCACCCGCACGGTGTAACGCTCGTCGCCGACCACGTCGGTGGCGTAGGCCAGCAGGTTGTCGTCGGGGCTGACCGAGGAGCCGCCGAGCGAGAAGAACTCGTGGCCCTCGGCGAGCGCATCGAGGTCGAGCAGCACCTCTTCGCCGGGCAGGGCCGGCTGGTCCGGGTCCGCGTCGGCCGCAGGCTGCGGCGGAGTCCAGTCGTCCGGGTCGGTCACGGGCACGCGGCAGCTGGCGCCGTACTGCCGGCCCTCGAAGGAACGGCCGTAGTACCAGTGGCCACGCACCCGCGTGGGCACGGACAGGTCGGTCTCCAGGGTGCGGGCCTTGATCTCCTCGAAGATCCGTCCGCGCAGGTCGGCGAGGTGGGCGGTCCGGGCCTGCGTGTAGGCGTTCTCGGCCTCGAGGTGGGCGATCACGGCCGGGTCGTCCTTGGCCCGCAGCCATTCGTACTCATCGGTGCGCGGGTGCCCGTGCAGCGTGGTGGTGACCGGACGCTGGTCGGCACGCGGCGGAGTGGGCTGCTGGGACTGCTCGGACTGCTCGACGGACATGCAGGAACGCTACTGGCCCTCTGGTGGCTCCGGAGCGGGTGGGCGCCATCGGGAGAGCTCGGGGTCGTCGACCCGGAACGAGCGGACCGGGCCCGGGGGCGTGTCGGCGGTCTCGAAGCGCACCGTCACGACGCCCTTCCCCGAACCCCAGACCCAGCCGCGCCCGTCACTGGTGTGCACGACGTCCATGCCGGGCGCCCAGTGCACGTCGGGCGGGTGGCTGCCGGCCTGGTCGGGCTCCGGAGCCGTCTCGGGGCCCGGCCCGGCAGCCGGCTCGTCGGCGTCCGACGCGTCCGACTCCTCGGCGAACAGGTCCTCCTGGACCCAGTCGGCGAGCCCGGAGACGCCCACGCCGAGCAACCGGACGCCGCCGGACGTGTCGAGGTCGGCCAGCAGGGAGCGCGCGAGCCGGGCGATGGTGGCGGTCTCCTCCGTCGGCGCCGGGAGGGTCGAGGACCGGCTGAGGGTCGTGAAGTCGTAGAGCCGCACCTTGAGCGACACGGTCCGCCCCGACAGGCCACTTGCCCGCATCCGGCGCGCGACCTCCCCGGCCTGCCGGACGACGATGGACTCCATCAGCCGCCGGTCGGTCAGGTCGTGCTCGTAGGTGCTCTCGACGCTGACCGACTTCGTCTCCCGGTCGGGTACGACGGCGCGGTCGTCCTGCGCGCGGGCCAGTTGGTGCAGCGAGGCGCCCTGGGCCTTGCCGACGATGCTGACAAGCTCCTCCAGGCTGATCGCCGCGAGCTCGGCAACGGTGTGCACGCCGATGCGCCGCAGCCGCTCGACGGTGGCCGGCCCGACGCCGGGGATGACCGAGACCCGCATCGGATGGAGCAGTGCGATCTCGGTGCCCGGGGTGATCACGGTCAGGCCGTCGGGCTTGCGCAGCTCGCTGGCGACCTTGGCGAGGAACTTCGACGAGGCGACGCCGACCGAGGCGGTGAGCCCGCCGGTGACCTCGTGGACGCGCTGGCGCAGGTCCTCGGCGAACGCCGTCACGGTCGGCACCTCGAGATCGGGCAGGTGGGCTCGTTCGAGGTCGACGAAGGCCTCGTCGAGGGACAACGGCTCGACCAGGGGCGAGCACGAGCGCAGCACGGTCATCACCGCGGTGCTGGCCGCGCGGTAGGCGTCGAAGCGACCGGAGAGGAAGGCGGCCTGGGGACAGCGTGCGCGAGCCTCTCGGGTCGACATGGCCGACCGGACGCCGTACGCCCGGGCCTCGTAGGAGGCGGTCGACACCACGCCTCGCCCGCCGACCCCGCCGACGATCACCGGTTTCCCGCGCAGGGACGGCTTGTCGCGCTGCTCGACGGCCGCGAAGAAGGCATCGAGGTCCAGATGGAGGACCGAGGCCTGGGCACGCACGCGCGTCACGTTAGTCGTCACCGGGGACGTTCCTGTCCTCGAACTGTCCACAGGGGCGTTTCCGGAAACCGTGGGTGCACAGCGTGCTGGCGGCCACGGGCCCGCGGTCGGGGCCCACCGGGACGGTTCCGGCATGACAACGACACCTGCCGCCCTGACCATCCGCAGCCCCGAGGACCTGTTGGCCATCGCCCCCGTCGTCCTGGGCTTCTGGCCCGAGGAGTCCGTCGTGATGATGACCTTCGGTGCCGACCGGCCCTTCCACGCGCGCATCGACCTGCCTCCCCTCGAGGTCCAGACCCTCGACGTCCAGCGCGCGCTCGACGAGATGCTGCTGGGCCCCGCGCGTCGCCAACACGCACAGCACGTGGTGCTGCTCTACTTCGCCGCCGATCGCGCGGCCGCTCGTGCGGCACACCGCGTCCTGCGGCGCGGGTGTCGACGGTCGGGGATCGTGGTTGCGTCTGCGCTCTTCGCCGACGGTGAGCGGTACGCCGACCTCGACGGCCCCGGACGGAACTCGCCCGGGACGCCGTACGACGTCTCGGCCCACCCGTTCGTCGTCGAGGCCCTCGTCAGCGGGCGCCTCAGCCACCGCAGCAGGGGCGATCTCGTCGCGTCCCTGGAGCCCGACCCGCAGGCGACGGCACGGGTCCAGCAGGCCCTGGTGTCCGGCGGCTTCGCTGACGAGGACATGCCGAACGACGGGCGATCCATCCGGCGCGAGGGCAGGTGGGTCGAGCGACGCGTCGCCGAGCTCCTGGCCGCCGGGGCCGGGCCGTCCGACGACGAGGCGGCGCGCCTGCTGTGGGTGATGCAGGCGTCCCGGGTCCGCGACGCCGCGTGGTCGCTGATCACGCGCCGCAACGCGGAGGCCCACGTGCGGTTCTGGTCCGACCTGGTGCGCCGCGCCCCGGGGCCGCTCGTTCCGGCCCCCGCCGCGCTGCTGGCGTGGGCCGCCTGGCAGGCCGGTGACGGCGCGAAGGCATGGGTGGCGCTGGACAGGTGCCAGGAGGTCGAGCCCGTCTACGCGATGGCGGCATACCTCGGCTCGCTGCTGCAACAGGCCGTGCCGCCCGAGTTCTGGGAGGGAGGATTCGACTGGGCGCTGGGTCTAGGGTCGGTGCATGGGTGACGCCGTCGTTGCACAGGAGTTCACACCAGCTGACCGGACCCGCTACCGGGAGAAGGTCCGGCGCTGTCTCGACGTGTTCGAGCGGATGCTGCGCGAGTCGGCGTTCGACACCGACGATCCGTGGACCGGCCTGGAGGTCGAGCTCAACCTGATCGATGACGCCGGTGACCCGGCGTTGCGCAACGCCGAGGTGCTCGACGCCATTGCGGATCCCGACTTCCAGACCGAGCTCGGCCAGTTCAACATCGAGCTCAACATGCCGCCCGGCCCGCTGGCCGGTGGGGGACTGGAGTCCTACGAGTCCCAGCTGCGCGCGAGCCTCAACGCGGCCGAGGAGAAGGCCGCACCGCTGGGCGCGCACCTGGTGATGATCGGCATCCTGCCGACGCTGCGCGCCGAGCACCTGCAGGCCGAGGCCATCAGCGCCAACCCCCGCTACCAGCTGCTCAGCGAGCAGGTGCTGCGCGCCCGCGGCGAGGACATCAGCATCGACATCAAGGGCGTCGAGCGACTGGCCACCACGGTGGACACGATCGTCCCGGAGGCCGCGTGCACCAGCACCCAGCTCCACGTCCAGGTCAGCCCCGAACGGTTCGCGTCGTACTGGAACGCCTCACAGGCGATCGCAGGCATCCAGCTCGCCGTGGGGGCCAACGCGCCGTACCTCCTCGGCAAGCACCTGTGGTCCGAGACCCGGATCCCGCTGTTCGAGCAGGCCACCGACACCCGCAGCGAGGAGCTCAAGGTGCAGGGCGTGCGGCCCCGCGTCTGGTTCGGGGAGCGATGGATCACCTCGGTCTTTGACCTCTTCGAGGAGAACGTCCGCTACTTCCCGGCGCTGCTGCCCGTCATCGACGAGGAGGACCCCCTGACGGTGCTGGAGGCCGGCGGCACGCCCAACCTGTCGGAGCTGCGGCTGCACAACGGCACGATCTACCGCTGGAACCGGCCCGTCTACGACATCAGCGGCGGCCTCCCGCACCTGCGCGTCGAGAACCGGATCCTCGCCGCCGGACCGACGGTCGTCGACACCGTGGCCAACGCCGCGTTCTACTTCGGGCTGGTTCGGGCGCTCGCGGAGAACGAGCGCCCGTTGTGGTCGCAGATGTCGTTCAGCGCAGCCGAGGAGAACTTCCACACCGCGGCCCGGCACGGCATCGACGCCGAGGTCTACTGGCCGGGCCTGGGCCGGGTGCGCGCGACCGAGCTCGTCGTACGACGCCTGCTGCCACTGGCGCACGACGGGCTCGCCGCCTGGGGAGTCGGCTCCGAGGAGGCGCACAAGTACCTCGACATCATCGAGCAGCGCTGCCTCGCGACGACCAACGGCGCGGACTGGTTCGTGCGCCAGGTCCAGCAGCGCGAGAGCGACGACCGTCCCGATGCGCTGCGGGCGGTGCTCGGCGACTACCGCGCCCGGATGCACGACAACCAGCCGGTGCACACCTGGTGAAGCTAGCCCGCCGGCTCGGCCGCCCGTAGCCGCGACCATGCCCGCCCGGCGCCGGAACGGGGATCGCGCCAGGAACGCCGGGTGACCACCACCAGGTCGAGCCGTACGCCGAGCTCACCCGAGGCGGCGCCGACCGCGGCCGCCCACGCCAGGTCCTCGGTGTCCGGCCCGGACTCGGTCCGCGTCAGCCAGGTCAGCGGTACGACCTCGCGCTCCAGGCTGGCGCGCGCCATTGCCTCCAGCACCTCGACGCGCAGCGCCAGGTCGAGGTCGTCGTCGGACCCGATCTCGAACGAGCGGACCTCGCCGCCGGGCACCCCGACGTGCAGCACGGGCGGGTGGACGCGGCGCCGCTCGGTGCGCGCGTGGCTGATCACCGCTCCCCGCAACACCCGTTGCAGCAGGAGCGGCAGCGGCTCCTGGAGTCCTGTGCCGGTCGACATGGGGATCAGCGTGCACGATCGCATCGCTGCGCGGGTCCGTCCTCCACAGGTCGCCGCGGGCCTCGTAGATTGCGGACATGGCCGACCCCCTGATCGATGTTGCCGCCCTCGCCGAGCTGGTCGGGCACGGCGGGCCGGTGACGGTCCTCGACGTGCGCTACCGGATGGGCGGGCCGCCGGGGCTGGCGGAGTTCGTCGCGGGCCACGTCCCCGGGGCGTCGTACGTCGACCTCGACACCGACCTCGCGTCCCCGCCGGGAGTGCGCGGACGCCACCCGCTGCCGGAGACGGCAGTCTTCGAGGCGGCCATGCGCCGGGCCGGGGTGAGCAACACCCGCCCCGTTGTCGTGTACGACGACTGGTCGGCCCACGCCGCGGCGCGCTGCTGGTGGCTGCTGCGCCACCACGGCCACACCGACGTACGGGTGCTGGACGGTGGCTGGGCGGCCTGGACCGCGGCCGGCCTCCCGGTCGAGACCGGCAGCGAGACCGGCAGCCAGACCGGCAGCCAGACCGGCGCAACTGCCGGCGACTTCACCGCCCGGCCCGGCAGCACACGGGCCGTGAGCGCCGAGACCGTCCGCGACACCGCCGTCCTGATCGACGCCCGTGCGC
This sequence comes from Nocardioides sp. CPCC 206347, assembly GCF_048654605.1. Classification (NCBI taxonomy): domain Bacteria; kingdom Bacillati; phylum Actinomycetota; class Actinomycetes; order Propionibacteriales; family Nocardioidaceae; genus Nocardioides; species Nocardioides sp. CPCC 206347. The sequence goes on along the minus strand of NZ_JBMCYZ010000001.1, from coordinate 124,819 downwards.
CCGAGCGGTACCGCGGCGAGGTCGAGCCGATCGACCCCGTCGCGGGCCACATCCCGGGCGCGGTCAACGTCCCGACCGCGCGCAACCTCGCGACCGACGGCCGGTTCCTGCCGGCCGACGAGCTGCAGTCGATCTACGCGGAGGTCGGCGCCACGCCGGGTGCCGAGGTCGCCGTCTACTGCGGCTCCGGGGTCACCGCGGCCCACGACGTCCTCGCGCTGGAGGTCGCCGGTGTGGCCGCGGCGCTCTACCCCGGCAGCTGGAGCGAGTGGGTGGCCGATCCCGGCCGACCCGTGGCTACCAGTGCACGCCCCTGAACAGCTGGGCGAGCAGCATCTGCTCCGTCTCCCGGCGGTTCGACTCCGGAGCCTCCTCGGCTGCCGCAGCGGCCGGTGAGGTGGTCTCCTTGCCCTTCGCCGCAGCGGAGTCCGGGAACACCTGGTAGGCCAGGTTGAGCACCTTGAACGCGGTCTTGGGTGCCAGCGTGTGGGCCAGTGCACCGGCCGTGCCGAACGACGTGTTGATCTCGTGCGGCTTCTCGACCATCGCCCGGATCACGATGTCGGCGGCCTGGGACGGCGAGATGGTGGGGAACTTGTCGTACATCTTGGTCGGCGCGATCATCGGCGTCCGCACCAGCGGCATGTGCACGTTGGTGAAGGTGATGCCGTGGCCGACGACCTCGGAGGACACGACGTTGCTCCAGGCGTCGAGCGCTGCCTTGGAGGCGACGTAGGCCGAGAACCGCGGCGGGTTGGTCTGCACGCCGATCGAGGAGATGTTGACGATGTGGCCGGACCGCTGCGTGTGCAGCTGCGGCATCAGGCCGATCAGCAGCCGGATCGCGCCGAAGTAGTTCAGCTGCATCGTGCGCTCGAAGTCGTGGAAGCGGTCCTGCGACAGCTTCAGCGACCGCCGGATCGACCGGCCGGCGTTGTTGATGACGAAGTCGACGCTGGGCAGGTCGCGCACCAGCTGCTCGCACAACCGGTCGATGGCCTCGAGGTCGGACAGGTCGCAGGGGAACACGTGGGCCTGGCCGCCGCGGACCTCGATCGCGGACTTGATGTCCTCGAGCTTCTCCTTGCCGCGGGCGACCAGCACCGGGATGCCGCCGGCCTGGGCGACCTTGAACGCCACGACCTTGCCGATGCCCGAGGAGGCACCCGTGATGACGACGTACTTGTCCTTGAGCGCTGCGATGGCCTTCGTGTCGCGCGCGAGGGTGTCGTCGAGGTTCTCCTCCCAGTGCGCCCACAGCGCCCGGGCGTAGGTCTCGAGCGGCGGCACGCTGATGCCGGATCCGGCGAGCGCCTTCTCGGTGATCCGCGAGTCGAACACCGACGGGAACGACGTGTGGGCCAGGGCCTCGGCGGGCAGCCCGAGGCGACCGATGGTCTGGTCCAGTGCCATCTGGCCGGGAGCCGAGCGGACCACGGCCTTGATCATGTTGCTCGGGCGCAGCTGGCGGGGGATCAGCCCGAGGGGACCCGCGCTCGTGACGCTGCGGTCGATCGGCGTCGCGAACCGGGGCGCACCGGCCGCCGTACAGAAGGCGTTGATCATCTCGGCCACCGGCTGGGGCTCGGGGTAGACCAGGTGGAACGCCTCGCCGTCGCGGTCGGGGAGGTGGGCGAGGTGGTCCATCGCCTTGGCGACGTAGTCGACGGGCACGATGTTGGTGTCACCGAGGTCGACGCCGACCAGCGGCAGCCACGCCGGCAGGTTGTCGCGCAGCCGCTTGATCAGCGGGAACAGGTAGTACGGGCCGTCGATCTTGTCCATCGCGCCGGTCTCGGAATGGCCGACCACGATCGCGGGTCGGTAGATCCGCCACGGGATCTTCGCCTCGTCGCGGACCAGCTTCTCGGAGGCGTACTTCGTCCGGTGGTACGGCGACGGGAACGGCTGGCCCTCCTCGAACATCGTCTCGTCGAACCGACCGTGGTAGTCGCCGGCCGCGGCGACCGAGGACACCTGGTGGAAGCAGCCGGCCTCCAGCTTCTCGGCCAGGCCGAGCGCGTGACGGGTGCCGTCGATGTTCATGGCGTCGTTCGTCGCGTCGTCGGCAGTGATGTCGTAGATCGCCGCGAGGTGGAAGAAGTGCTTGATCGAGCCGACGTGCTCGCTGATCCACTCCGGATCGACGCCGAGGTCGGGCTTGCTCAGGTCACCGAGCACCGGGCGGACCCGGGTGGAACCCGACTGGCGGACCAACGCCTCCATCTTCTTGAGGGAGGACGGGCGGACGAGTACGTAGATCGGCCCCTCGCGACGGTCGAGCAGGTCAGCGACGAGGTGGCGACCGATGAAACCGGTCGCGCCGGTGACGAAATAAGCCATGGGCGCAGGCTACTCCTGAGTAGCCGTCCGCAACCACGGACTACGCCTGATCGGAACCACCGAACATGATCTCGTCCCAGCTCGGCACCGATGCACGGCCGCGCTTCTTCTGCACGGCCCGGCGGTGGCGGGCAGCCTCGGCCTCACGCTCGGCCTCGGTGGGACCGGAGTCGGCCACCAGCGGCTGGTCGGCCGTCGCCCGGATCGGCTCGTCGTACTCGACGGCGGCAGCGGGGACGTCGACCTCGGGCCCAGCGGGTTCGGTGGCCTCGCGGGCGACCAGGTCGAGGGCGTCGTCGCCGAGCGGCAGGGTGGCGCCCAGGTCGCCGCCGAGGGGGAGCTCCTCGGCCGGCACCGAGGTGAGCCGGCGCTCGCGCACCTGGCGCAGCTCGTCGCGCGCTGCGGGCACGGCGGGGGCCTCGAGGACCTCGCCGATGAGCCAGCGGGCGTCGTCGTTGTCGGTGAGGACGTAGTTGCCGGGCGCGTCGTAGGTGAAGCGGGCGGTGCCGTTGCGCTCCCCGGACGTGTAGGTGCCGGTGAGTACCCAGCGTCCGGTCTCACGGCGGTACGCGTCCCACGTGACGCCGGTCGGGTCGGCACCGATGGCGCGCAGCTGCGCGGCCACGGCGTCGCCGAGGACCCGGCTCTGCGTGTGGGCCGTCGTCTCGCCCGGAGTACGACGGATCGACGCCTTCTGCGCACGCTCGGCCACGTGCTCGCGCTCGGCGAGGACCGGCGCGATGTAGGGCATGATCGCGTCGACCGTGGTCCCGGCCGCCTGGGCGACGGTCTCCGCGGACTCGCCTGCGCGGATGCGGATCTGGATCTCGCGGGGACGGATGCTGCTGCTCATCTTGATCTCCAACTGGCCGAGACGGGTGGTCTCACCGCGCACCGCAGCGCGGAGGTCGGGCGTGATGTCGAGGGTGAACTCGGCGCCCTGGTCGTCCACCAGCAGCAGGCGCTGACGGTCGGGACTGATGCCGGCGAGATCAAGTCGGGACGAGCCGTTGCCGGCCTGGTCCGCCTTGTCCGCCATCGTGTCCTCGGTTGTCTGCCTGGGGGAGTCCTGCCTGGTGCCGGGGTGGTGCTCCGGTTCGGACGAGCCTACGCCCGGGGAACCCCCGGATCGGGTTGCGGCCCCGGCGTGTGGCGACGTGTCGACATTTTGCCGGGGCAGTTGCCCGCCGAATCAGCGGTCACGACCAGCTCACGACCCGCTCACGACCAGAAGGCCCGGCCGCGGACGTACTGCCAGCCCTCGTTGTCGCGCCGGAACCGGCTGGTCTCGTGCAGGTCGCCCGGCACGCCGTCACGGAGGTAGCCGGCCCGGAACTCGACCACGCCGCGTCGATCCGTCGGCCCGCCGGCGTCGGTCGCGAGGACCTCGAGCCCGGTCCAGCGCAGTGCGTCGTCGAGCTCGAGCGACGCGGGACGGGTGGCCGGGTGCCAGGTCGCCAGCAGGTACCCGACGCAGTCGGCGTCGCCGACCACGAACGCGGAGTACCGCGAGCGCATCAGTTCCTCGGCGGTCGCCGGCGACGCGGTGCCCCGGTGGAACGGGCGGCAGCAGGCGTCGTACCCCTTGCCGGAAGAGCAGGGACAGGCCTTCGTCGTACTCACGCCTGACCAATTCCGGTCAGGCGCCGAGGACGCGGTCGAGGTACGGGTTGGTGAACACCCGGTCCGGGTCGAGTCGTTCGCGCAGCGCGAGGAAGTCACCGAAGCGGGGGTAGAGCGGCGCGAGGTCGTCCGCGTCCAGGGAGTGCAGCTTGCCCCAGTGCGGCCGGCCGCCGTGGTCGCGCATGACCGACTCCATGAGCGTGAAGTAGGCCTCGTGGTCGGCCCGGTGGTGGGTGTGGAAGGCCAGGTAGAACGAGTCGCGTCCGTACGACGTCGACAGGGGTACGTCGTCCGCCGGCGCCACCCGGATCTCGACCGGGAACGACACCGAGAGCCCGGACCGCTCGAAGGCGGCCCGGCACTCGCTCAATGCGACCAGGCCGGCCTCGCGGGGCACGGCGTACTCCATCTCGCGGAAGACCACTCGCCGCTCGGTCGTGAACACCCGGTGCGCGAGGTCCGAGTAGGTCCGCGCCCCGATCATCCGCGCCGCGAACCTGTTGGCGGCGGGGATGGCTCGCGGTGCCCGGTTGAGCGCGGCGGTCTGGGCTCCGAAGACGGTGTTGGCGAGCAGGTCGTCGTCGACCCACGACCGCCAGCGGGGCAGCGGTTCGGCGACCGAGAGGTCGGTGCCGCTGCGGGTGTAGCTCTTGGTGAGCAACCGGTCCGCGTGCGGGAACCAGTACATGTCGACGTGGTCGCTCGCCGCCGTCAGGTCGTCGAAGCCTGCCATGCCCTCCTCCCACGACATCGGCTTCTCCTCGGCGCGGAGCACGAAGAGCGGCTCCACCGCGAAGGTGATGGCGGTCAGCACGCCGAGCGCACCGAGGCCCACCCGCGCCAGGTCGAGCACGTCCGCATTCTCCGAGGCCGAGGCCCGCAGGATCTCGCCCGTGCCCGTCACGAGCTCCAGTCCGACCACCTGGGCGGCCAGGCCCGAGGCCCGCCCTCCCGTGCCGTGCGTGCCGGTCGAGATCGCCCCCGCCAGGGTCTGCTCGGCGATGTCGCCCATGTTGTGCAGGCTCAGCCCGAGGCGTTCCAGCTCGGCGTTGAACACCTTGAGCTGGGTGCCGGCGAGTGCGGTGACGGTCATGGCGACGCGATCGACCTCGAGGATGCCGCGCATCCGGTCGGGCAGGAGCTGGACGTGCGCGGGCTTCGCGATCGCCGTGAAGCTGTGCCCGGTGCCGGCAGCCTTGACGGTCCGGCCGGCCGTGCGCGCCTCGACGACGGCGGCGCGGACCTCCTCGGCATCGCCGGGTGTGATCACCTGCAGCCCGGAGGCCGACTCGAGGCCGGACCAGTTATGCCAGGTGCTCGGAGGGGTCCGGTGACGCGTCTTCATGGGACGGCACCGTAGCCGGAACCCGGGTGGCCAGGGCGCCGAGCAGGGCGAGCGCGCCGCCGACGCCGCAGACGAGGTACGCCGGCGAGGCGCCCTCGGCGTCGATGAGCACCCCCGCGATCGCAGCTCCGGGAGCCAGTCCCGCGGCGAGCCCGGTGCCGATGATGGCCATGCCCTCGGTGAGCCGGGCAGGCGGCAGCACCTGCTCGGCGAGCGACATGGTGGCGATCAGCGTCGGCGAGATCGCGAAGCCGCCGACGAGCAGCACGACGCCCATCACTGGGATGGACGGCACCAGCGGCAGGGGAGCCATGGCCAGGAGCATGCCGAAGGCGCCCACGCGCAACCGAACGAGCGGTCCGTGTCGCCAGACGATGGCCCCGGACACGACCCCGGCCACGAGGCTGCCGAAGGCCCAGATCGCCAGCAGGAAACCGGCGGCGGACTTCCGGCCGTTCTCGTCGGCGAAGGCGACGGTGACGACCTCGGCCGCTCCGAACAGGATGCCGAGGGCGGCGGCGACGACCGTGAGTGGCGCGATCGCGGCCCACGGGATCGGCGGACGGACGCCGCCAGCGGCCGCCGGCGGGTGCGCGGGCGGCTCGGTGCCCCGCTGCGCGGAGAACGCGTACGTCCCGAGCACACCGGTGACCAGTGCGGCGCCGAGCCCGGCGAGGGGGTGCACCCCGGTCGCCAGCATGGTGACCGCGATCGGACCCACGAGGAACACCGTCTCGTCGGCCACCGCCTCGAAGGAGAATGCGGTGTGCAGCCGGGCGGGCTGGTCCGCGAGGGTGTGGGACCAGCGGGCCCGGACGCAGGTGCCGACCGACGGAAGGGCGGCGCCCGCGACGGCGGCGCAGGCGTAGGTGGTCCAGACCGGCCAGTCCCAGCGCAGCGAGCCCATCGCCAGGACCAGGCCCACGCCCCACACGGTGATGACCGCGGGCAGGACCCGGCTCTGTCCGACCCGGTCGAGCAGGCGGCCCTGCGGGATCGCGAACAGGGCGTTGGCGATCAGCGCCACGGCGGAGACCGAGCCGGCGAAGCCGTAGGACCCGGTCTCGTGCTCGGCGAGCAGGACGATGCCGAGACCGACCATGGAGATCGGCAGTCGGGCGATCAGGCCGGTGAGGCTGAACAGCGCCGTGGAGGGCGTGAAGATCTGACGGTAGGACTCGAGCATCGCCCCTTCATCCTGCTCCCTACGATGGGGGCGTGCCGAATCCGGAGACCGATGTCCAGCGCACGACCGATCCGTACGACGCACTGCTGCTGGTGTCGTTCGGAGGGCCGGAGCGGCCCGAGGACGTCGTACCGTTCCTCGAGAACGTCACCCGGGGGCGGGGCATCCCGCGCGAGCGGCTCGAAGTGGTCGGCCAGCACTACTTCGGCTTCGGCGGGAAGTCGCCGATCAACGACCAGAACAAGGCGCTGATCGCGGCGATCGAGGCCGACCTCGCCGAGCAGGGGATCGACCTGCCGGTCTACTGGGGCAACCGCAACTGGGCGCCCTACCTCGGCGACACGGTCGCGCAGATGGCGACCGACGGGGTGCAGCGAGCGCTCTGCCTGGTCACCTCCGCCTACTCGTCGTGGTCCAGCTGCCGGCAGTACCGCGACAACATCGCGGACGCGATCGACGCAGTGCCGGACGGTCTCACGGCGCCGCGGCTGGACAAGGTGCGGGCCTACTACAACCACCCGGGCTTCGTGCAGGCGACGGTCGACGGTGTCCTGGCATCCCTGGCCGACCTGCCCGAGGACGCCCGCGACGACGCCCTGCTGCTCTTCGTGACCCACTCGATCCCGCTCACCATGAACGACAACAGTGGTCCGGGAGGACAGGGCGCCTACACGGCCCAGCACCTCGACGTCGCTGCGGTCGTGGCGCAGATGGTGGCCGAGAGCACCGGGGTCGAGCACGCCCACGAGCTGGTCTACTGCTCGCGCTCGGGCTCCCCGCACACGCCGTGGCTGGAGCCCGACGTCAACGACCGGCTGGAGGAGCTGGCCGGCGGAGCCGACACCCCGCCTGCCGTCGTGCTCATCCCCGTGGGCTTCGTCTCCGACCACATGGAAGTCGTCTACGACCTCGACACCGAGGCCCTGGCCACTGCGGAGAAGCTCGGCATCACTGCCCGGCGCTCCCCGTCGGCCGGCACCCACCCCGCGTTCGTGGGGGCGTTGCGTGACCTGGTCCTCGAACGAGCCGCCGCCGAACGCGGCGACGACGTCGCCCGCGCCGTCGTCGGCACGCGGGGACCGGTGGCTGACCACTGCCCCGTGGACTGCTGCCTCGCCGCTCCGGCGCCGGCCAGGCGGCCGTGACCTCCCCCGAGGAGCTCCTCGCCCTCGCCCTGACGGTCGGCCACCAGGCCGCCGCCCTGGTGCGGGACCACGCGAGCCGCAAGGTCGAGGTCGCCGCGACCAAGACGAGCGACATCGACGTGGTCACCGCCGCCGACCGGGCCACCGAGGAGCTGATCCGCCGGCTCATCCACCACGCCCGCCCCGATGACGCCTTCCTCGGCGAGGAGGGCGACGACGTCGCGGGCACCTCCGGCGTGCGGTGGATCGTCGACCCGATCGACGGCACCGTGAACTTCCTCTACGGCATCCCCGAGTACGCCGTCTCGATCGCCGCCGAGGTCGATGGGGAGGTCGTCGCGGGCGTCGTCATCGACGTCGCCAAGGAAGTGGTCTACACCGGCCACGTCGGGGGAGTCGCGGCGCGCAACGGGGTACCGGTCGTCGTACTACCTCCGGCGTTGCTGGCGCACCGGCTGATCGCCACCGGCTTCAACTACACCCGCCCGGTGCGCGAGGTCCAGGCCGCCGCAGCGGCCCGCCTGCTGCCCGAGGTACGTGACATCCGACGCACCGGTTCCTGCGCTCTGGACCTGTGCCGGGTGGCCGAGGGAGCCCTCGACGGGTACGTCGAGGAGGGCGTCCACGCCTGGGACCACGCCGCCGGTGGCCTGATCGCCCGGCTCGCCGGAGCAGAGACCCTGGTGACTGTCGGAGCGGCCGGAACAGAGGCCATGGTGTGTGGCCCTCGTCACGGGTTCGACGAGTTGCTGGCGGCCGTACGATCGGCGGGGTTCCTACGGGAATAGTCAGCAGCAATTGGCTGTTCTGGCGACTCGCATCCACCCGGGTATCGCAAACCGATCCCGATGGTGCACAATCTGCCGCGCTGCTCCGCACGACCAGTGCGGAAGCCGGCCTGTTGAGGGGAGAGGGGATCCGTCATGGCGACTGACTACGACGCACCACGCAAGAACGAGGACGAACAGTCCGAAGAGAGCATCGAGGAGCTCAAGGCTCGCCGCCACGACAAGAACTCCGGCAAGGTCGACGAGGACGAGACCGAGGCCGCCGAATCGTTCGAGCTTCCCGGTGCCGACCTGTCGCACGAAGAGCTCGCTGTCGAGGTCAAGCCGAAGCAGGATGACGAGTTCACCTGCATGAACTGCTTCCTCGTGCACCACCGCAGCCAGCTGGCTGACCCGAAGAAGATGATCTGCCGCGACTGCGCGTGACGCCTGACCGGACGGGGCCGTTGCGCCCCGTCCGCAGAGGCCTGTTCAGGCCTTGACGCCGGCGTCCTTGACGTCGGCATCTTTCTGGAGCGGCTTGGGCAGGTGGCCGGTCGACTTGACGTAGTAGCCGGCGGCGCGGCGCTGGGCGAGCATCTTCGCCAGGGCGACGAACGTCCCGCTCGCAGCGGCCCAGGCCACGGCCTCCCAGACGTTGACGTCGGGGTCGGCGGGGTTGACCGGCGGGTTCTTGCCGGTCGCGGCCTTCCAGCCGGTGTCGAGGCCCTTCTTCGCCACGGCCGCCGCACCGAGTGCGGAGACGAGCGAGAACGTCGACCAGATCTTCGAGCTGTCCTTTGACATGCAGCCGAGCCTACTGGCCCTGGCGGGCCAGTGAGTTGAGGGCACCGGCAAGGGCCTGCGGGTGGCGCGAGCTCACCAGCCAGTACGGCGCCGGGTCGGCCGGGTCGGTGATCTCCACCTTGACCGAGCGCTTGAGGTACGGACGGAGGAGCAGGTAGGCCCGGGCATCCGCGTCCCGACCGGACACCCGGCGGGTCTCGTCGGCATCCAGCGGCTCGGCGGCGCCGATGTACGTCGCCTCGATCCGGGCCCGGCCGGCGCGGAACGAGCCCTCGCCCACGACGAGCCGCGCGTCGCCGTACCAGAACAGGCAGACGGCGAGCAGGCCCAGCGCGACGCCGGTGATGATCCAGGGAGCGGGGCCGGGAACGGCCACGACCACGGTCAGCCACAAGGTGGCGACCAGCATCGTGCCCTGCGCCCACCAGCGCAGCGGGACGCGCAGCCGCTCGTGGTACGCCGTCCGGGCAGTCTCGCTCACGCCGAGGATGATCCCACCCGCGTGCGCGCCGCCGATCGTTAGGGTCTCCCCGTGCCCCACGACGACACCGACCTCGTGATCGCGGTCCAGCAGCTGGACCCCGACCTGCCCCTGCTCGACTACGCCCACCCGGGCGACGCCGGCGCCGACCTGTTGTCGGCCGTCGACGTGACCCTGGCGCCGGGGGAGCGGGCACTGGTGCCGACCGGGATCGCCATCGCGCTGCCCGACGGCTTCGTGGCCCTCGTCCACCCCCGATCGGGGCTGGCCGCGCGCCACGGGCTGTCGATCGTGAACACCCCGGGGACCGTCGACGCCGGGTACCGCGGCGAGATCAAGGTGCTGCTGATCAACCACGACCCGGCCGACACGATCGTCCTCAAGCGCGGGGACCGGATCGCCCAGCTGGTCATCCAGCGGTTCGAGCGAGCGCGATTCCAGGCAGTTGACGCCCTTCCCGACAGTGTTCGTGGGAGCGGAGGCTACGGTTCTACTGGAGGGTTCAGTGCGTGAGACCCGCCGGTCGAACGCACGGTCCATTCCGGTGGACCCGAAGAGGAGGACACAGTGAGGTTGCGGCGCAAGGATGCCGACGCGATCGCCGACGAGGCGACCGCTGACGACTCATCCGTGGAGGCGACGGACGAGAACGAGGCTGCAGGCCCCTACGACGTCGACGAGCTGCCCGAGGACGGGGTGGACCGGCTGGACCTGGGCTCGCTGCTCGTGGCCCCACTGGCCGACCGCGAGGTGCGGGTGCAGGTCGACGAGAAGTCCGGAACGGTGCGGGCCGTGCTGCTCGCCACCGACGCCGGTGCGCTCGAGCTGCGTGCCTTCGCCGCGCCCCGCAACGGTGACCTCTGGAGCGAGATCCGTCCCCAGATCGCTGCCGACACCGCCCGGCGCGGTGGCACGGCCACCGAGCGCGAGGGCCGCTTCGGCACCGAGCTCGTGTGCGAGGTCAAGATGACCCGCGCCGACGGCGCTGCCGGCACCCAGACCTCCCGCGTGATCGGCGTCAACGGCCCGCGGTGGCTGCTGCGGGCGACGCTGCTGGGCGACCCCGCGCGCACGCCCGATGACGCCGCGGACTGGGAGTCCGCGATCGCCCAGGTTGTCGTACGCCGTGGTGCGCACGCCATGCCCGTCGGTGAGCAACTCCCGCTGACGCTGCCCGAGGGTGCGCAGCCGAAGGCTGTCCCCGCGAGCTGAGGACGACTCCCGTGGGCACCAACAAGAGCCGGTTGCGCCGGACGATCAGCAAGTGGGCGAACCCCGAAGAGGCGGACGCCCGCGACCTGCGCAAGACCTACACCGGCGACGGCGTGGTGTGCATCGGCGATGCCCCGGACCGCGAGAAGGTCCTGCTGCGTGGCACGTTGCGGACCGTCACGCTCCGTCCGCGCGGTGGCGTGCCCGCCCTCGAGGCCGAGCTGTACGACGGCACCGGGACGGTGACCGTGATCTGGCTGGGTCGCCGGCGGATCGCTGGGATCGGCCCGGGCCGCGGCATCGAGGTCGCCGGCCGGGTCAGCACCCAGGACGGCGCGCGGATCCTCTACAACCCGCGCTACGAGCTGCTGTGAGCGCCGTACCCGACCACCTCGGGGTGGACACCGTCGAAGCGCTGGTGCGCCGCCAGCTGGCCGCCGCGCTGGGTGGCCGTCGCGGACTGGTCGAGGCCGCCGTGCCCGGCGTGGTCTTCACGGTCCTGTGGCTCACGACCAAGGAGCTCCAGTGGGCGCTGTTCGCGAGCCTCGCGGTCGCCGGCGCAGCGCTGCTGGCCCGGATCGTGCAGCGCAGCAGCCCCCAGTACGTCCTCAACGCCATCTTCGGCATCGGCATCGGCTGGGTCTTCGTCCGCTGGGCGGAGAACTCCGGCGGCTCGGAGTCAGACCAGGCGTTGGCGTTCTTCCTGCCCGGCATCCTGATCAGCCTGGGCTACACCGTCGTGCTCGGCGCGAGCTGCCTGGCGGGCTGGCCGATGCTGGGCTTCATGCTCGGCAGCGTCACCGGTGATGCGACCGCGTGGCACAAGGACAAGCAGATCGTGAAGCTGTGCAGCCGGCTCACCTGGGTGATGCTGCTGCCGGGCGCGTTCGGCGTCCTGCTGCAGGGCCCGGTGTGGCTGCTCGGCCACAACGGTGCGATCGACGCGGACCACGCCGTGGTGGCGATCCTGGTGCTGCGCACCGGTCTGGGCTGGGTGCTCCGGATCGGGTCCTGGTCGGCGATGATCTGGCTGCTGGCGCGCAACGCGACGCCGCTGGAGCAGGCCTCGGAGCCTGCCGCGGACGCCAAGGTCGTCGAGTAGCCGCCGGTGGATGAGGTGCGAGCGCAGCGAGCCTCGAAACCCTACTTCGCCGGGTGGGCCGACGGCGCGAGCATCCGCTCGAGCTCGTCCTCGGCCTCGGCCGGGACCACGAACAGCAGCTCGTCGCCCGCCTCGACCGGCTGCTCGGGAGCCGGCACGTAGACCTGTCCGTCGCGCAGGATGGTGACGAGGGCGCAGTTGTCGGGCAACGGGATCAGGCCTGCGGCCTTGCCGACGTACGGCGAGTCGGCGGGCAGCGTCATCTCGACCAGGTTGGCGTTGCCCTGGCGGAAGGTGAAGAGCCGGACCAGGTCACCGACGGTGACGGCCTCCTCGACGAGCGCGGTGATGATGCGCGGGGTCGACACGTTGACGTCGACGCCCCAGGCCTCGGTGAAGAGCCACTCGTTGTTCGGGTGGTTCACCCGACCGACCGTGCGGGGGACCCCGAACTCGGCCTTCGCGAGCAGCGAGGTGACCAGGTTGGCCTTGTCGTCACCGGTCGCGGCGATGACGACGTCGCACTTGTCGAGGCGCGCCTCCTCCAGCGAGGACAGCTCGCACGAGTCGGCGAGCAGCCACTCCGCATCCGGCACGCGTTCGGGCCGGATGGAGCTGGGCGACTTGTCGATGAGCAGCACCTCGTGACCGTTCTCGATCAGCTCGCGCGCGATCGAACGACCGACGGCACCTGCACCTGCGATGGCGACCCTCATGTGTCTGTTCTCCCTAGCCTTCGTGCTCGGGGCCGCGGCTGAGCACGTCGTAAGCGTGTTGTGCGTTCTCTTCGCGGGTCACCAGGTGGAGCATGTCGCCCTCCTGGATGACGCTCTCGCGGTCCGGGAGCATGCCCTCGCCGAGCCGGTCGATCCACGCGACACGGCAGCGGCCCTGCTCCTGGAGCTGGCCGACGCGCGCGCCGACCCAGACCTCGGTGACCGGGATGTGGTCGACGCGGACGGTGCCCGAGGGGTCACGGAAGTCCGGTTCGGCGCCGGCCGGGAGGATCCGGCGCAGCACCTGGTCGGCCGTCCACTTGACCGTCGCGACCGTCGTGATGCCGAGCCGCTGGTAGACCTCGGCGCGACCGGGGTCGTAGATCCGGGCGACGACCTGCTGGATCCCGAAGGTCTCGCGGGCGACGCGCGCCGCGATGATGTTGGAGTTGTCACCGCTGGACACCGCGGCGAACGCATCGGCGCGGCGGATGCCGGCCTTCTCCAGCACTTCCTGGTCGAACCCGATGCCGGGGATCTTGTCGCCATTGAAGCCGGGCCCGAGGCGTCGGAACGCGTCGGGCTCGGTGTCGATGATCGACACCGTGTGGTTTCTGTCCTCGAGGCTGCGCGCCAATGTCGAGCCGACGCGGCCACATCCCATGATCACGACGTGCACGGTGAGCACGCTATAGCACCGGCCATGCCCTACGGTTGTCGCTCGTGGGTGTCGGAGACGTCTCGAAGCGCATTCTGCTGGGTCGCAAGCTCCGCAGCGCACAGCTGGGGGAGACCCTTCTTCCCAAGCGCATCGCCCTTCCCGTCTTCGCGAGCGACGCGCTCTCCTCGGTGGCCTACGCCCCGGACGAGGTCTTCATCATGCTGGCGATCGCCGGTGCGACGCAGTACGTCTGGTCGTGGAAGATCGCCGTCGCCGTCGCGCTCGTGATGGCTGCGGTCATCGCGTCGTACCGCCAGACCGTGCACGCCTACCCCTCCGGTGGTGGTGACTACGAGGTGGCCACGGTCAACCTCGGTCGCACGGCGGGCATGGTCGTCGGTAGCTCGCTGCTGGTCGACTACGTCCTGACCGTGGCGGTGTCGATCTCCTCGGGAGCGCAGTACGCCGCCGCCGCGATCCCCAGCTTCCAGGAGCACGAGGCCACGGTGGCCACGGTCATGGTCGTGGCGCTGATGGCGATGAACCTGCGCGGCATCCGGGAGTCGGGCGCGTTCTTCGCCGTTCCGACGTACCTGTTCATGTTCGCCATCCTCGGCATGTGCGCCTACGGCTTCGGCGAGATGGCCTTCGGCACGCTGCCGATGGCCGAGAGCGCCGACCTCGACATCATTCCGGTCAAGGGGTGGGAGGAACCGCTCACCACCGTTGGCCTGATGATCCTGCTCGCCCGCGCCTTCTCGTCCGGCTGCGCGGCGCTCACCGGCGTCGAGGCGATCTCCAACGGCGTACCCGCCTTCAAGCGGCCCAAGTCGCAGAACGCAGCCACCACGCTGCTGCTGCTCGGGATGATCGCGATCACGATGATGATCAGCGTCATCGTCCTGGCCAAGCAGATGGGGCTGCGGTACGTCGACCCGCATCCCGAACACCTGGCCCGGCTCACCCGCAACGGCGAGCCGCTCCCGGACAACTACGACCAGCACACCGTGATCGCCCAGATCGCGCGAGCGGTCTTCCACGACTTCAGCCCGGGCTTCTACTTCGTGGTCACGGTCACCGGTGTCATCCTCGTGCTCGCGGCCAACACGGCGTTCAACGGCTTCCCGGTGCTGGGCTCGATCCTGGCCAAGGACGGCTTCGCCCCGCGTGCCTTCGGTGCCCGCGGCGACCGCCTCGCCTACAGCAACGGCATCGTGTTCCTGGCGCTGGCGTCGATCGTCCTGATCGTTGCCTTCGACGCCGAGACCACGAAGCTCATCCAGCTCTACATCGTCGGTGTGTTCGTCTCGTTCAACCTCAGCCAGCTCGGGATGATCCGGCACTGGACGCGGTTGCTCACGACCGAGACCGATCCGGCCGAGCGGCGACGCATGGTCCGGTCGCGGGTCATCAACTCCATCGGCCTGTCCTTCACGGCCGTCGTGCTGGTGGTCGTCCTGCTGACGAAGTTCCTCCAGGGCGCGTGGATCACGATCCTGGCCATGGCGTTCTTCTTCGCCGTGATGAAGGGCATCAAGGGCCACTACGACAAGGTCGCCAACGAGCTCGCGGCCGACGAGGAGGACAGCATCCTGCCCACCCGGGTGCACGCGATCGTCCTCGTCTCCAAGCTGCACAAGCCGACCCTGCGTGCCCTGGCCTTCGCGAAGGCGACCCGGCCGAATGCACTCGAGGGCGTCTACGTCTCGGTCGACCAGAAGGACACCGCGCGGTTGCTGGAGGAGTGGGACGAGCGGAACACCGGCATCCCGCTCAAGGTGCTCCACTCGCCGTACCGCGAAGTGGTCAAGCCGATCGTCGAGTACGCCGCGGCGATCCGCCGCGCGAACCCGCGCGGCGTGGTCGCGGTCTACATCCCCGAGTACGTCGTCGGCCGCTGGTGGGAGCAGTTCCTGCACAACCAGACCGCCCTGCGGCTCAAGGGCCGCCTGCTGTTCAGCCCCGGCGTCATGGTCATCTCGGTGCCCTACCAGCTGCGGTCCTCCGAGATCGCGCTCGAGCGCGAACAGCGCGAGGAGCAGCGGGTCCGTCCCGGCGACCTGCGTCGTGGTCGCGTCAGGGACCGCTCGGACCGACAGACCCGCAAGTGAGCCGGCCGCCGGCACGACGTCCGCGGGCCCGCAAGGCCCGCGGCGCCTCGGCCGTCGGACAGCGCTTCGAGGTCGAGGTCGGCCCTGTCGCGCACGGCGGGCACTGTGTCGCGCGCGTCCAGGTCGACGGCGAGGACCAGACCAGGGTCGTCTTCGTCCGGCACGCCCTGCCGGGCGAGCAGGTGGTCGTCGAGATCACCGAGGGCACCGAGGGCGACCGGTTCTGGCGTGGTGACGCGATCGAGGTGCGGACCCCGTCACCCGACCGGGTCGAGCCTCCCTGCCGGTACGCCGGCCCCGGACTCTGCGGCGGTTGCGACTTCCAGCACGTCGCGCTCGACGCGCAGCGCCGCCTCAAGGGCGACGTCGTGCGCGAGCAGCTGCGCCGCCTGGCTGGTCTCGACGTCGAGCTGACCGTCGAGGCCGTGCTCGGGGACACCGACGGGCTCGGCTGGCGCACCCGGCAGCGCTACGTCTCCCTGCCCGGCGGTGCCCGGGGCATGCGCAAGCACCGGTCCCATGACGTGATCCCGGTCGAGGAGTGCCTGCTCGCTGCACCTTCCGGACCGTCGTACGACGTCCGGGGACGCACGTTCGCAGTGGCCGACGGTGGCTTCTGGCAGGTCCACCCCGGGGCCCCCGAAGCGCTGGTGGACGCCGTGCTGACGGCCCTGGCGCCGCAGCCGGGGGAGTCGGCGCTCGACCTCTACGCGGGGGTCGGCCTGTTCAGCCGGTTCCTCCTCGACGCCGTGGGGCCCGACGGTCGGGTCGCAGCCGTCGAGGGAGACGCTGCGGCGTCGAGCCTCTCGCTCACCAACTGCCCGGGGCTGCAGGCCACGGCCGGCGACGTCGGCTCCGTGCTGGCAGGTGACCTCGGGAAGCCCTGGGACAGCGCGGACCTGGTCGTCCTCGACCCGCCTCGTGCCGGGGCGAAGCGCGCCGTCGTCGAGGAGGTCGCGCGCCGGGCGCCCCGCGCCGTCGCCTACGTCGCCTGTGATCCGGCGGCGCTCGCCCGCGACGTCGCGATCTTCGCCGAGCACGGCTACCGCCTCACGAGCGTGCGGGCCTTCGACCTGTTCCCGATGACGCACCACGTGGAGTGCGTGGCCCTGCTGGAACCGGCGGACCCGGTGGAGCCGGTCGGCGATGAGCGCTCCTCGGGCCGCTCACGTTGAACGTGGTGGAGCTGGCGGCCGCTCGGCCGTGCTCCGCAGTGCCAGCTTGTCGATCTTCCCCATCGCGTTCAAGGGCAGTTCCGACAGGACTGCGATGCTGACCGGGCGCTTGTACGGGGTCAGCCGCTCGGCACACCAGGCGTGCAGGTCGGCCTCGACAGACGTCGGCACATCTCCCGTGTTGACCGTCACGAACGCGGTGACCACTTCGCCCCACATCTGATCCGGTTGGCCGACCACGGCGACGTTGACCGTCGACGGGTGGGTGGCAAGGACGTCCTCGATCTCGCGCGGGTAGATGTTCTCGCCGCCCCGGATGATCATGTCCTTCACCCGACCGTCGATGGTGAGGTAGCCATCGGAGTCCAGGTGTCCAAGGTCGCCGGTCATCAGCCAGCCGTCCACGAGGGCCGCACGAGTCTCCTCGGGACGTCCTAGGTACCCGAGCATGATGTTCGCGCCGCTGATCGCGACCTGGCCAGTGACGCCCTGTCCGACCTCGGAGCCGTCGGCGTCGACGATCTTGATCCGTTGCCCAGGCAGCGGCAGACCAACTGTGCCGGGCTTCCGCGTGCCGTCGGCCGGGTTGATGGTGCTGGCACAGGTCCCCTCCGACAGGCCGTAGCCCTCGAGCACCGGGAACCCGAAACGCCGTTCAAAGGCCTCCAGCAACCCCGCCGGTGCAGGCGCCGCCCCGCACGCGGCGAACCTGATGGACGAAGCATCGGGCTCGCACTCCTCCGGCAGCTGCGCCAGCAAGGCGAAGATCGTCGGGACACCGCTGAAGTAGGTCGGACGGACCCGGTCGACGAGATCGAAGAAGGTGGCAGGGTCGAATCGGCCGCCAATGGCGGTGCTGCCCCCCACCAGCAACGGTACGAGCACGCTGACGACGATGCCGTTGACGTGGAACAACGGCAGGATCAGCAGGGATCGGTCCGTGCGGGATGCCCTGAGCCCCTCGGCTCCCATGGACGCCATCGCGATGAGGTTGGCGTGGGTGAGGATCACGCCCTTGGGCCGACCCGTCGTACCGCTGGTGTAGATCAGGAGAGCCATGGCTTCGTGATCGGTCACGGGTTCGTCGAGGCGGCCCCCGTCAGCTGAGACCATTGCTGTCGCTGCGATGGTGGTCGCCCCCTCGAACCGGGCCTCGCCGTGCAGGTCGACCAGCAGGACGGCGCCGGAGTCGGTCAGCTGGTACTGCGTCTCGTCGGGCAGGAGCGCGGGATTGACGGGCGTCACCGTGCAGCCGATCCGCCATGCCGCAAAGAGGAGGACGACGAAGTCGACCCCGTTGGGCAGCTGGAGGGCGACGACGTCTCCCGGCCTCGCCCCGTGGACGCGGAGGTACTCGCTCGCCTGGAGGACGCGGCGGAGGAACTCCTGGTTGTCGAGTTCGGTGTCGTCGTCGCTCACGGCCGGGCCGTGCGGATCGGCGGCGGCCCGGCGGTCTGCCAGGTTGGCCATGTGGTCGCTGAGCAGAAGGGCAGAGAAGGTCATCGCTCGTCCGCCGTTCCTGCGAGGCCGAGGTGTTCCTCGAAGAAGGCGAGCTGGTCAGCGACGAGCTGTTCGAAGGGTTCGCCGAGGTAGAAGGCGAAGTGTCCCGCGTCGTACGTCTTGACCACACCCCGCGGAGCCTGGTGTGCGTACTTCAACGTGACGTCCGCGGGGGCGACGCTGTCGGTGCTGCTGACGCAGAAGAGGATCGGTGGCGCCACCTTCCTGGCCCTCCTGCCTGGTCGGTACGAGGCCAGCCGCGGGATCACTCGGGCTCGGGTGTGATTGATGAACGTCTCCCCGGCCGGCATCAGCGCCTCGTAGCCCGGGAGCGCGTCCTCGGCAGTCATGATCGCGACGCCACCCGGCTTCGCGGCGAAGGGCAAGGTGACCGGGGCCCTCCGGGTGACTGTCGCGAGCAGGTCGCGCACCAGCAGGGACTGGAGACGGAGGGACTCTCTCGGGCCCTGGCGCAACGCTGTGGCCAGACCATCCGTGAACGGGCACTGTGCGACGGCCGCAGCCAGCTCGGGATGACGAGACGCGATCGTGATCACGTGTCCTCCGCCGAAGGATGTGCCCCAGACAGCCATGCGCTCGCTGTCCAGGTCGGTCCGCGTCCGCACATGTGCGAGGACCGCCTCCCAGTCCTGGAGCTGCTGTCGGGGGTGCAGCTCCTGGCGGTGGTCCCCGCCGCTGTCCCCGAAGTTGCGGTAGGTGAAGGCGATGCAGGCGATTCCCCGAGAGGCGAACCGCTCGGCGAAGGCGTCGAGGCGCATCTCACGGGTCGCGCCCATGCCATGACCGAGCACGACGACGGGCGGCGAGGAGACGCCCTCGGGGAGGTACAACCAGGCAGCGCAGAAGCTGTTGCCTGAGGGGATGGAGACAGTGGTGCGACGGTACGTCTGCTCGGAGGTCATTGACGAAGCCCTTCTGTGGAACGAGGTTATAGCGTTGTTATGAGTTGTTCGAAGCCATGAGAGACTGACGCCGTGAGCCCCAGCGACACCCGCGCCGCCCGACAAACGGCCCTCATCGACGCCGCGATCGGCCTGATCACCAGAGATGGCGTTGCCGGCGTGAAGGCCCGCGCAGTCGTGGACGAGGCCGAAGTCACCACGATGGCGCTCTACTCGGCCTTCGGTGGGTTGCCCGGCCTCCTCTCGGCAGTCTGCGAGGAGGGCTACGCCCGGCTCAACGGACGGTTGACAGGGCTGCCGACGACCGACGACCCGGTGGCCGATCTCTTCGCGCAGGCCCTCGAGTACCGCCGATTCGCGCTTGAGAACCCCCACCTCTACGACCTGCTCTTCGGTCTTCCCAGCGGCAATGGCATCCGCGGAGAACAGGTCGACGGAAGGGACTTGCCCGCAGGCGGCACGTCGTACGTCAACACCTTCGCCACCCTCACTCGCAGCTGTGAGCGAGCGATCTCCGCCGGTCGGGTCACCTCGCCCAGCAGTCGTGAGCTGGCCGCGCAACTGTGGGCCCTCGTCCACGGACACATCAGCCTGGAGCTGAGCGGCCACTTCGGAGAGTTCGCGGACCCGGTGGAGACGATCTTGGTCCCCCTGACCGTCGGATTCATGGTGGGACAGGGAGACGATCGCGAGGCGTCGAGCCGGGCCACGAGGAGTGCTCGCGGGTTGGCTGGCGGGTCCGCTCCGCGCGTGTAGCGGAGCGAACCCGCCGGTGTGGATCTGCTCAGGCCCTCGAACGTGCGGCCTCGAGCAGCACGTCCTCGCGACCCGCTTCCTTGACGGTCTTCACGTAGAGCGGGAACAGCTCGGCCGCGATCGGCAGCACCCTCACCAGCGCGGACTTCTTCCCCTGGACCCTGACCACGCCGCGGGTCATCGCGGCGAGCAGGTTCAGCTCGCCCTGCCAGAACAGGTTCGCCGCCTCGAGGGACATGCGGAGAGTTGCGTCCGAGGCATCGTCCAGCCCGCCCTGCCAGGCATCCTGACGCGCGGTGTCGATGATGAGGACGCTCTCCGGGTCGGAGGTGATGACCTTCAGCACCGTGTTCATGCCGTTGAGCTTCTCGACGATCGCGGCGTCGGAGCGGGCGGCGTGGAAGGTGGTGCGAACGAACTGGAACATCTCATCCGGGTTGGGCACGTTGTTCATCGGAACTCCTGTTGTCGGGTGAAGAGGATCAGGCGGTCAGGCTTGCGGCAGCGTCCTGCCAGGGAGAGGGCGCGTTCTCGTCGGCCCAGCGCCTCTCGTGGACGGACTCCGGCGGCGGTGGCACGAGTCCCTGGGTGCGCCAGAGATCGATCGGCGTCTCGTCGATGTGGATCTCCCAGTCGAAGCCACGCTCGCGCACGAAGGGCTCGAGCGTCGCCTCCATGGCCTCCATCGTCAGGTCTCGCAGCTCCGGGGTGTCGAGCTGCCGCGCGATGTGATCGATGACGACCCGCACGAAGTTGTCGGCCGGCTCGCCGCCCACCCAGATGCTGCCCTGAGGACGCTCCTCGAACACGACGACCACGTAGAACCGGGGAAGTCCGGCGAAGTCCACGTAGAGGTCGGTGATGGCGTCCGAGAAGGCCTTCTTGCTGTCCATGTCGTACGCGCCCTCGGGGGCGTAGATCTGCCACATCGGCATGTCGAAGCATCTCCTTCGTGTTGTGCGCCTTGACTAGAACAACGTTATAACAGCATTATGAATGACGCAATGACGACTACGGAGGATTCGATGAACCAAGCCAACGCAGCTCCCCGACCGCCCGTTCGCGCGACAGTCTTCGTGGGCCGGTGGCCGCGCGTTCCCTTCGAGGACATGCCGGAGGTGATGCCGTCGGGAGTCTTCTCTCCCACGACGGCCACGCTGATCAGCGGCGAGAGCGAGATCGTGCTCATTGACGCCCTCTACCTGAAGGACGACGTCCGCGACCTCGGCGACCTCATTGAGCGCACGGGCAAGACCCTGACCGCGATCTACGTGACGCACGACCATCCCGATCACTACCTGGGGGTCGGCCCCCTGCTCGAGCGGTTTCCCGGCGCGCGGTGCTTCGCCCTGCCCCAGGTGATCGAGTCGATGAAGGAGAACATGGAGATGCATGCCGACCAGTGGGACCTGCTGTTCGGTGACGCCACCATCCTCGAAGGCGTGCTTCCCGAACCGCTGCCCTCAGACCCACTGACCGTCGACGGCGTCGAACTGCGGGTCATCACGGTGAAGCAGGCCGACATCCACCCCACCTCGATCGTGCACGTGCCCGAACTCGGCCTGGTGGTCGCCGGCGACGCCGTCTACAACGAGATCCACCCCATGCTCGGCCTGTCGGGCCCCGAGGAGTGGAAGGACTGGCTCGAGACGATCGACTTCATCGAAGGGCTCGAGCCGACCATGATCGTCGCCGGACACCGTCGACCTGACGGCGACGACCACGCGGTGCGCGACATGCTCGCGCAGACACGCGCCTACATCCAGGACTTCGCCGTCGAGTTCGAGGCGAACGACACGCCCGAGGCGCTCGTCGACGCGATGGTCGCGAAGTACCCCCATCACGGGAACCTCTGGACCCTGCAGTTCTCTGCCATCACCGCGATGGCGGACATGACCCTCGGCAACTGAGCGGTGGTGCCCCCTGCTGGAACCGGCGGACCCGGCGCAACGGGTCAGCGCACGACGTCGTAGCAGAGCTTCTGCACGCCGTTGGTGTAGGTCTCGCTCTCGACCAGGGCCAGCTTCTGCCGGTCCTTGGCGGTCTCGCTCCACATCCGCTTGCCCTCGCCGAGGACCCAGGGGAACACCAGCAGGTGGTAGCGGTCGAGGAGACCGGCGTCCGCGAGACCGCGGGCCAGGCTGGCCGACCCGTGGATCGAGATCGGACCGCCGTCGGTCTCCTTGAGGGCCGCGACGTCGGCGAACGTGCGCAAGATGGTGGTGTCGCCCCAGTTGTCGACGAGGTCCTCGTCCTGCAACGTCGTCGAGACGACGTACTTGGGCATCGCGTTGTACTTCGGGAACTCGGTCGTCATCTTCGGCCATACCGGCGCGAAGGCCTGGTAGCTGACCCGGCCGAGCATGAGCGCGCTCGCCTCCTCCTGTTCCCGGGCCTTGAGCTCGTAGACCTCCTCGAGGAAGTCGATGCCCTGGAAGGTCCAGCCGCCGTTGGGGTAGTCGGCCTCCGGGCCGGGTGCCTGGACGACGCCGTCGACGGAGACGAAGGCGGTGTAGATCAGGGTGCGCATGGGGGACCTCCTGGGTCGGTTGGGGGCGCTTCCATCCTCTCCACGAAGGGGTGTGTGTCGATACGACAGACACGCCAGAACTTTTCTGGGGCACGTGGGGAGCGCGCGACTTGTCCTCAAGTCGGCTTGAGGTCCTACCGTCAGGTCCATGAGCATGGAATCAGTCGCGATGGGCCAGATGTTCCGAGCGATGCACGCCTCGGACGAGCGTCGGGACTTCAGCTGGGAGACCGCTCGCCGGATCTTCCGTTTCGCCCGGCCGCAACGGCGCCAGCTGATCGGCTTCGTGCTGCTGAGCGTCGCGAGTTCCTCCCTCGCGGTCGCGACGCCTGTGCTCGCTGGCAAGGTCGTGAACGCGATCGTCGCGAGCGACGCCCAGGACGTCGTGGTCCGGCTGGCGCTGGCCATCGCGGGCATCGCCGTGCTCGACGCCGCGATGGGGCTGTGGTCGCGATGGCTGTCGTCGCGGATCGGGGAGGGGCTGATCCTCAACCTGCGCACCGCGGTCTTCGACCACGTCCAGCGGATGCCGATCGCGTTCTTCAGCCGGACCCGGACCGGCGCCCTGGTCAGCCGCCTGAACAACGACGTCATCGGGGCCCAACGGGCCTTCAGCTCGACCCTGTCGGGCGTCGTGGGCAACCTGGTCACGCTCGCGTTGACCCTCGTGGTCATGATTGGGATCTCCTGGCAGGTGACCCTGCTGGCGCTCGTGCTGCTGCCCGTCTTCGTGGTTCCGGCCCGACGGATGGGCAAGCGCCTGGCCGGGATCCAGCGAGAGGCGGCTGACCACAACGCGGCCATGGGCAACCAGATGACCGAGCGCTTCTCCGCCCCGGGGGCCACCCTGGTGAAGCTCTTCGGACGTCCGGAGCAGGAGTCGGTCGAGTTCGCGGCCCGTGCCCGACGGGTCGCCGAGATCGGGGTCCGCACCGCGATGGTCCAGACGACCTTCATCACCGCCCTGACGCTCGTGTCGGCGCTGGCCGTCGCCGTCGTCTACGGCCTCGGTGGCAGCCTGGCGCTGCGGGGCACCCTGGACGCCGGTGACGTGGTCGCGTTGTCGCTGCTGCTCACCCGCCTCTACGCCCCGTTGACCGCGCTCGCCAGCGCGCGGGTCGAGGTGATGAGTGCCCTGGTCAGCTTTGAGCGGGTCTTCGAGGTCCTCGACCTCGCGCCGCTGATCACCGACCGCCCGGGTGCCGGGAAGGTCGCGGACGGACCAGTGGCCGTCGAGCTCGTCGACGTCCGCTTCGCCTACCCGTCGGCCGACAAGGTCTCGCTCGCCTCCCTCGAGGCGGTCGCCACCCTCGACACGCGCGGCGGCGAGGAGGTCCTGCACGGCATCTCCCTGCGCGCCGAACCCGGCCAGGTGGTGGCCCTGGTGGGTTCCTCGGGCGCGGGCAAGTCGACGATCGCGCAGCTCGTCTCCCGCTTGTACGACGTCGATTCCGGCTCCGTGCGGCTGGGCGGCGTCGACGTACGCGACCTGACGGCGGAGTCGATCCGGGGAGCGGTCGGGATGGTGACGCAGGACGGCCACCTGTTCCACGACTCCATTCGCGGCAACCTGCTGCTTGCCCGACCCGAGGCCACGGACGCCGAGATCTGGGACGCGTTGACGCGTGCGCGGCTGGCCGATCTCGTTGGTGCACTGCCCGACGGCCTCGAGACGGTGGTGGGGGAGCGTGGCTACCGGCTGTCCGGTGGCGAGCGCCAGCGCCTGACGATCGCGCGGCTCCTGATGAAGCAGCCACGGGTCGTCATCCTCGACGAGGCCACGGCGTCCCTGGACTCCACGTCCGAGGCCGCGGTCCAGGCCGCCCTCGCTGAAGCGCTGTCCGGCCGGACGGCACTGGTGATCGCGCACCGCCTCTCGACGATCCGCGCAGCCGACCAGATCCTGGTCGTCGAGGACGGCACGATCGTGGAACGTGGTACCCACGCCGAGCTGCTGGCCCGGGGCGGGCGCTACGGCGAGCTCTACCGCACGCAATTCGCTGAGACGGATGGAATTCCGACACCTTCTGATGTATCTTGACGTCAAGAGATATCGAAGAAGCGATGTCCGTGGGAAGTTAGGTCGACCTCACTATCCGTGCCCCGCCTGACGGCGGCAGGATGCAGGGAAGACGTACCCCACACCGAGAAGTCGATGGACGGAGACCCGGATGCCCAGCAAGGACAGCTTCGGCGCCAAGAGCAATTTGGATGTGGACGGCAAGTCCTACGAGATCTTCCGTCTCGATGCGGTGACCGGCGAGGGCCTGGACGTCTCCAGCCTGCCGTTCTCGCTGAAGGTCCTGCTGGAGAACCTCCTGCGCACCGAGGACGGTGCCGACATCACCGCCGAGGACATCAAGGCCCTGGCCGGTTGGGACGAGACCGCCGAGCCCGACAAGGAGATCCAGTTCACGCCGGCGCGCGTGATCATGCAGGACTTCACCGGCGTGCCCTGCATCGTCGACCTCGCCACCATGCGCGAGGCGATGGCGGACCTCGGCGGCGACGCCACCAAGATCAACCCGCTCGCGCCCGCCGAGATGGTCATCGACCACTCCGTGATGGCTGACGTGTTCGGCACGCCCGAGGCGTTCGAGCGCAACGTCGAGATCGAGTACGAGCGCAACCGCGAGCGGTACCAGTTCCTTCGCTGGGGCCAGACCGCGTTCTCCGACTTCAAGGTCGTCCCGCCGGGCACCGGCATCGTGCACCAGGTCAACATCGAGCACCTCGCCCGTGTCGCGTTCACCCGCGAGATCGACGGCGTGACCCAGGCCTACCCGGACACCTGCGTCGGCACCGACTCCCACACCACGATGGTCAACGGCATCGGCGTGGTCGGCTGGGGCGTCGGCGGCATCGAGGCCGAGGCCGCGATGCTCGGCCAGCCGGTCTCCATGCTGATCCCGCGCGTCGTCGGCTTCAAGCTCAGCGGCGACCTGCCCGAGGGCACCACCGCCACCGACCTCGTGCTCACGATCACCGAGATGGTGCGCAAGCACGGCGTCGTCGGCAAGTTCGTCGAGTTCTACGGGCCCGGTGTCTCCGCGCTGCCCCTGGCCAACCGCGCCACCATCGGCAACATGAGCCCCGAGTTCGGCTCCACGATCGCGGTCTTCCCGATCGACGAGGAGACCATCAAGTACCTCAAGCTGACCGGGCGCTCCGACGAGCAGCTCGCGCTGGTCGAGAGCTACGCCAAGGAGCAGGGCCTCTGGCACGACCCGTCGGCCGAGCCCCGCTACTCCGAGAAGCTCGAGCTCGACCTCGCCAGCGTCGTCCCCAGCCTTGCCGGCCCGAAGCGTCCGCAGGACCGCGTCGAGCTGTCCAACGCTGCGTCGGCCTTCGCCGGTGAGCTCCCGGGCTACAGCTCGAACGTCGACGCGAAGATCCCCGTCACGCTCGCCGACGGCACGAGCTTCGAGCTCGAGAACGGTGCGGTGACGATCGCCTCGATCACCTCCTGCACCAACACCTCGAACCCGTCGGTGATGATCGGTGCGGCGCTGCTCGCCAAGAAGGCCGTCGAGAAGGGCCTGACCCGCAAGCCGTGGGTCAAGACCACCCTCGCGCCCGGCTCGAAGGTCGTCAGTGACTACTACGAGAAGGCCGGCCTGACGCCGTACCTCGACAAGCTCGGCTTCAACCTCGTCGGCTACGGGTGCGTCACCTGCATCGGCAACTCCGGTCCGCTCATCCCCGAGGTCTCGCAGGCGATCAACGACAACGACCTCGCCGTCGTCTCGGTGCTCTCGGGCAACCGGAACTTCGAGGGCCGGATCAGCCCCGACATCAAGATGAACTACCTGGCCTCGCCGCCGCTGGTCGTGGCGTACGCGCTCGCCGGGTCGATGAAGGTCGACCTGTTCAAGGACCCGCTGGGCCAGGACCAGGACGGCAACGACGTCTACATGCGCGACATCTGGCCGAGCCCGGCCGAGGTCGAGGAGACGATCGCGATGGCGATCAACTCCGACATGTTCGGCGACTCGTACGCCGACGTCTTCGCCGGTGACGACCGCTGGCGTGCGCTGCAGACGCCCGAGGGTGCGATCTTCGAGTGGGACGAGAACTCGACGTACGTCCGCAAGGCGCCGTACTTCGACGGCATGTCGGACCAGCCGAGCCCGGTCACCGACATCTCCGGTGCGCGGGTGCTGCTGAAGCTGGGCGACTCGGTCACCACCGACCACATCAGCCCTGCCGGTGCGATCAAGAAGGAGTCGCCGGCCGGCCGTTACCTCGCCGAGCACGGCGTCGAGGCACGCGACTTCAACTCCTACGGTTCGCGTCGCGGCAACCACGAGATCATGATTCGCGGCACCTTCGCGAACATCCGCCTCCGCAACCAGCTGGCTCCGGGCACCGAGGGTGGTGTCACCCGCGACCTCACCGTCGAGGGCGGCCCCGTCACGTCGGTCTACGAAGCCTCCGAGAACTACATCGCAGCGGGCATCCCGCTGGTGGTCCTCGCCGGCAAGGAGTACGGCTCGGGCTCATCGCGCGACTGGGCGGCCAAGGGCACCTCGCTCCTGGGCGTCAAGGCCGTCATCGCCGAGTCGTACGAGCGGATCCACCGCTCGAACCTGATCGGCATGGGCGTCATCCCGCTGCAGTACCCCGCGGGCCAGTCCGCCGAGACGCTGGGCCTGACCGGCGAGGAGACCTTCTCCTTCACGGGGATCACCGCCCTCAATGACGGCGTCACCCCCGGCACGGTCAAGGTCAGCACGGACACCGGTGTCGAGTTCGACGCCGTCGTCCGGATCGACACCCCCGGTGAGGCGAACTACTACCGCAACGGCGGCATCATGCAGTACGTCCTGCGGAACCTGCTGAAGGCCTGACCCGACGCTGGTCGAGGAGGTTGCGCAGCAACCGTCTCGAGACCACGGCCCGTCCCTCCTCGTGAGGGGCGGGCCGTCGGCGTTTCGGTGCAGGTAGCCTGAACAGATGGTGGTCGTCGCAGGTGCGGTCCTGGGAGTTGTTGCGCTGTCGCTCATGATCCTGACCGGGATCGGTGAGCACCGTCGTGGCGCAGGGGCACCGCTGGTCGTCCTCGCCGGTGCCTTCTTCCCGATTGCGTGGGTCGGCTGGTATCTCAAGGACGACCTGCCGGGCCGCCGCCAGGCACCTCGCGTCGCCTGACCGAGAACTCGCTGGCTGGCCATCGTGCCGGCGCCGTAGCGTGCGCGCATGCGCTCCATCCCCACTGACTTCGACGCGACCGTCGTTGCTGACATCGACGCACGCCTGGTTGCCGTCGAGCAGGACAACGACGTCCGGGTCCCGTGGGCGATCGAGAGCGGCAGCCGTGCGTGGGGGTTCGCATCTCCGGACAGTGACTACGACTGCCGGTTCTTCTACGTCCGTTCCCGCAAGGCGTACGCCGACCTGTGGCCGTCGCGCGACGTGATCGAGACACCGCTCGAGGGGCTGCTGGACGTCAACGGCTGGGACCTGCGCAAGGCGGTTCGGCTGGCCGTCGCCGGCAACGCGACGGTTGGGGAGTGGCTGCGTTCGCCGTGGGTCTACCGAGGCGACCAGCAGTTCCGCGATGACCTGCTCGAGCTGGTCGCCGCCGTGACCGATCCCGTCCGGCTACGACGCCATTACCTGCACGTCGGACGGGCGCAGTGGGCGCACGCGGACGAGGGTGCCGGGAGCGTCCGGCTGAAGCGGGTCTTCTATGCCATCAGGCCCGCAGTCACCCTGCACTGGCTCGACACCAACTCGGGTGTCCCGCCGATGAATCTCGACGAACTGCTCGCCGAGACCGTTGTTCCTGATGACGTCCGGGCCGAGATCGCAGACCTGCGCGATCTCAAGTCCCGCACGCGAGAGCTAGGGAGTGCACCAGCTCCGCAGGCCATCGCGCACTGGACGGAGGTCACCTTCGCTGCGGTGGACGACGCGTTCCGAGCACCCTCCGACGGGCTGAGGGCTCGAGCAACGGACGGTTTCCTCTCGTTGGTGGACCGATGGGCGCCCGACCGTCCCTGACGATCCTTGGCTAGCGTGGAGCCATGCTCGTCGCCTTCAGCATCAGTCCCACGACCGCCGATGACACCGGGAGCGTGTCGGAGGCGGTGGCCGCTGCCGTACGCGTCGTGCGTGAGTCCGGGCTGCCCAACGAGACCAACGCGATGTTCACGAACATCGAGGGGGAGTGGGACGAGGTGATGGCCGTCGTGAAGCGGGCGGTCGACGTCGTGGCTGCCGTGTCGCCGCGGGTCGGCCTCGTGCTCAAGGCGGACATCCGGCCGGGCTTCACGGGCGAGATGACCGCGAAGGTCGAGCGCGTCGAGAGGGCGCTCGAGCAGTGACCCAGCCGCCGCCGTACGGACCGCCGCCGAATTGGCCTCCGCCGCAGTACCCGCCGCAGTACCCGCCGCAGTACCCGCCGCAGTACCCGCCGGCGTTCCCGCCTCCGGGTTTTCCGCCGCCGCGCAAGCGACCGGTGCTGCCGGTCGTGCTCGCGGTGGTGGCAGCGGTGCTGCTGATCTCGATCGCGGTGCTGGTGCCGGTCCTGCTCACGCGGGGCGATGACGACGACACCGTGGCCAGGGGCGACTCCACGGATGCAGGGGTGGACACCAGCGACCTCAGCGCCGTGCAGGAGTTCGAAGGTCTGACCAACCAGCACCTCGCGCTGGGCGAGTCCCACGAGTACCCGCAGTCCCCGTCGGTCGGCGGCGACCACGCGCCGGTCTGGCTCGAGTGCGGTGTGTACGACGAACCGGTACCCGAGGTCAACGTCGTGCACGACCTGGAGCACGGCACCACGTGGCTCACCTATCGTCCCGACGAGGTCGACGACGAGGGCATCCAGCAGCTCGGGGACGTCCTGCCCGACAACGGGATCCTGTCGCCGTACCCCGACCAGGAGGCGCCGGTCGTGATCACCGTCTGGGGCCGCCAGCTCGAGCTCACCGGGCCGGAGGATCCACGGATCAAGCTCTTCATCACGAAGTACGCCGCCGGTGACACGGCGCCCGAACCGTTCGCGTCGTGCCACGGCGGGGTGTCTCCCGACGACCTCGACGGCGTCGGCGGGACCGCCGCCTGACCGGCGATCCGGTTCGCCGAACCGGTGTGGCAGGGGCGGGTCGTGAGTAGCCTGCTGCCATGGCGACCGCGGCGGAGCCGCTGCTCCTGGGCCGTGACGCCGTGTGTGAGCGCCTCTCGGAGAGGCTCGCCCGCGCAGCTCGAGGCGCGGGTGGCCTGGTGTGGATCAGCGGCGAAGCGGGGATCGGCAAGACGACCCTCCTCAGTGAGGCGTGCCGGATCGCTGCCGCCGGCGGGTTCCGGGTGCTGCACGGTGCCGCGTGGGACGACCCCGGGACGCCACCGTTCTGGTTGTGGGCCCAGGTCCTGCGGGACGCGGCGGACGGAGTCGAACCCGCTGCCCTGATGGATGTGTGGGGCCCACGCTCCCACGAGGCGTTGGCTCTCCTGCCGGGGGCCCGCGTGGGCCTCACCGCGAGCTCCGCCACGCCGGGCACGAACCGGTTCGCCCTGTTCGACTCCGTCGCGGGAGTGCTCGAGATGCTGTCCCGCGACCGTCCCTTGCTGCTGGTGCTCGATGACCTGCACTGGACCGACGCCGGGTCGCTGCGACTGCTCCGGTTCGTCGAGCGGACGCTGGGCCGCCGGCAGGTCCTCGTCGTCGCGGCCTGGCGAGACCACGAGGCGCTGGTCGACGAGACGGTCGTGGGCCTCGCCGAGGAGCTCGCGTCCCGAGCCGACCGGGTGGCGCTGCACGGTCTCGATCCCGGGTCCGTCGGTCGGCTGGTTGCCGCCGAGACCGGCGGTGTTCTCAGCGATGCCGACGCCCGGCGGCTGCACCAACGCACCGGGGGCAACCCGCTGTTCGTCGGCGAGCTGGCCCGGCTGGCGGTGGACCGGGGGACCGACGTCATCGACTCGGCGGTGCCCGAGTCGGCGACCGCGATCATCAGGCGGCGCCTCGGCCGGGTGTCCCAGGCGTGCCATGAGCTGCTGGTGGCCGGCGCCGTCGCCGGCACGGCGAGCGCCGTGGAGACGGTCGCGCAGATGACCGCGCAGCCCCCGGCCGCGGTCGCCGAGCTGCTCGACGAGGCGGTCGCCGCAGGCCTGGCCCGCGACCTGCCGGGACGCGTCGAGCTCCCGCACCCCCTCATCCGCGCGGCGGTGGTCGCATCGGTTCCCGCCCGTCGCGTCCGGGAGCTCCATCTGGCGGCCGCGACCCTGATCGCGAAGCGGGTGGAGGTCGATCCGAGTGCTGCAGCCGAGGTCGCCCAGCACCTGCACCGCGCCCTCCCGCTCTCGGATCCTGCTGCGGCGGTGGCCATGAGCCGTCGTGCCGCGGCGGCCGCACTGGCCGTCCACGCCTACGAGGAGGCCGCCGAGCACCTCACCGCGGCGCTCGGCGCGAGCGAGAAGGGCAGCGAGGTACGACGCCAGGTCCTGCTCGAACGCGGCGCCGCCGTCATGGCGTTCGACAACCTCGAGGCGGCCCGGGAGGACTTCCTGGAGGCGGCCGGCCTGGCCCGTGCACGCGGTGACGGTGCCGGCCTGGCGGAGGCAGCGCTCGGGTTCGCAGCGGGGTTGTCCGGATTCGAGGTGCGGTTGTGGGACCGGACCCAGATGGACCTGCTCGAGGAGGCGCTGGTCCTGCTCGACGGTCAGGAGACCATCGCCCGTGCCGACGTCATGGCCCGGCTCTCGGTGGCGATGTCCTTTGCGGGAGACCCGGTACGACGATCGGCCCTGGCCGAGGAGGCCGTGGAACTGGCCCGGCGGCTGGGTGATCCTCGTGCCATCGCGCATGCGCTGGCTGCGCGCTGCGACACGATGGCCGGCCCCGCCCATTCGGAACGACGCGAGGCCGACGCGGGCGAGGTGATCGGCTGTGCGCGACGAGTGGGCGACCTCGGGCTGGAGCTGCTCGGGCTCCGGCTGCGGATCGTTGCCTTGCTGGAGCAGGGCAGGGGCCCGGCGGCGCGCGCGGACATGGCGGCGTTCGAAGCCGCGGCGGACCTGCTCCGCCAACCCCTCTACGGCTGGTACGTCCCGCTGTTCCGGGGCTTCGTCGCCCACCTCGACGGGGACCTGCGGCTGCAGGAGCGGTGCGCGAACGAGGCCGAGGAGCTGGGGCGTCGGGCGGGAAGCCACAACGCCGCGATCCTGGCCGCCGTGCAGCGCAGCTGGATCGCCATCGAGGAGGGACGCACCGAGGACATCTACCCTGAGCTCGTCGGCCTGATCGAGGCCTTCGCGGAAACGGCGCCCGACGGCACCCAGGTGATGGCCCTGTTCCCCGGGCAGCCGCACGACGTGCGGGCCGCGGCGTTGGCTGGTGTCGACGCCATCATGGCGGGCCTGGCCGACGACGCGGAACTGATCTCGAACCTGTCGCTGGTCGCTCTCGCTGCCTGGGATGCCCGTGACCCGGCACCCGCAGCGGCGGCGGTCCATCGGCGACTCGAGCCCTGGTCCGGGAGGTTCGCTGTCGACGGCATCGGTGCCGGGGCGATCGGGCCGGTCGACCGGTACCTCGGCCTGCTGGAGATCCTGATGGGCGACCTCGCCGCCGCCGACGCGCACTTCCGTGGGGCAGCGGACCTCGCAGGCAAGGCCGGTGCGGTACTGAGCGGAATCCACCTGCGTCGGGACCGGGCCGAGGTCTGCCTGCTCCGTGGCGGGCCGGGCGATGCCCGGGTGGCCGTGCAGCTCCTCGAGGAGGCCGAAGCCGGTTACCGGGCCCTCGGCCTCACCCAGCGTGCGGACGAGGCAGCGCAGCGTCGTACGGCCGCGCCCGGCCCGGTGCCCATGGTCGCGGGGGAGTCCGGATCGTTCCAGCGCGACGGCGACGTGTGGCGGGTGTCGTACGCCGGCGCGAGCGCCGTGGTGCGGCACGTGAAGGGCATGGCCGACCTGGCCGTGCTGCTCGGTCGGCCCGGCACCGAGGTGCACGCACTGGACCTCGCGGGCGTGCCGGGAGCGGCGGTGCACGAGGGCGACACCGGACCTGCGCTCGACGAGCAGGCCCGTGCCGCCTACAAGCAGCGGCTCGACGTCCTTGACAACGAGCTCGACCAGGCTGCGCTGGCGGGCGACGACGAACGCCGCCGCCGGGCAGAGGAGGAGCGCTCGTTCCTGCTGGCCGAGCTCAGCGCGGCCTACGGGCTCGGGGGCCGCGCCCGCCCCACCGGTGCCTCCGCCGAGCGTGCTCGCAGCGCGGTGACCTGGCGGATCCGCGACGCGATCCGCCGACTCGAGGCCGCGGAGCCGGGGATCGGGACGCACCTGCGCCATGCCGTGCACACCGGCACCTTCTGCCGGTACGAACCCGAGCGGCCGGTCACCTGGCTCCTGTGAGGCGGGTCGCCGTGAGGCCGCCTTCCGGTGTGAGGCGGAACCTCTCGCCTCCGGGGTGACAGCACTTCACCCCGACACCCACAGGAGTCCGCCATGAGCTTCATCCAGATCGAGGACCTGCACACCGACCACATCGCCGAGATCAGCGAGCTCGGCGACCAGTGGCGCCGCGACACCGCCGGTCGTCGTACCCTCCTCAGCGATCGCGTGTACGTCGACCGCAACGACCCGTCGCACTACGTCGCCATCAACGAGTTCGCCTCCTACGAGTCGGCGATGGCCAACTCGGCCCTGCCCGAGACCGACGCCATCGCCGCACGCTTCGCGGCACTCGTGACGGGCGACATCAGCTACGTCGACCTCGACCTCGTGGCCGCACACGACGCCCGCACGGAGGCGGCCGACGTGTTGCGCCAGGACCTCGAACGGTCCGCACTCACCCCGTCGGCGTACACCGACGACGTCCTCTTCGAGGGCATGTTCCCGCAGGCCCTGGTCCGCGTGACCGGGCCCGACGCTGTCACGGCGCTGCTCGTCGAGGACGCTCCCGCACGGACCATCGAGACCTGGGACGTCCAGCCGACCCCGAACGGCTTCGCGCTCGAGTACTCCTGGCGCACGACCGGCGAGACGTCGTACCTCTCCGTGGGTACGGTGCTCGCGACCGTCACCGACGGCCGGATCAGCCGGATCCTGTGCACCTGCGCCGGGTCGTGGGACAGCGCCGCAGAGGCGGCCATCGTGGGTGCCGTCACCGCCGGGTCCGCGTCGTGAGCGTCGCGGACGCCGTCGACACCGATGTCGACACCGATGTCGAGGCACGGGCCGGGGAGCTGGTCGAGCGGCTCTTCGGCCACACGATCGCGACCCTCGAGATGGCGACGATCTGGCTCGGGACCCGGCTGGGCCTGTACGACGCCCTTGCCACCTCCGGCACGGCCGCCGAGGTCGCGCAGCGCTCGGGCGTCCTGGAGCGGTACGTCCGTGAGTGGCTCGAACAGCAGGCCATCGCGGGCCTCGTCTCGGTCACCGTGCCGGACGTCGACCCGGCGGCCCGGACGTTCGGCCTCTCGGCTCCCCAGCGTCTCGTGCTGGCCGACGCCACCAGTCCGTTCTCCGGCGGCGCGCTCGCACTGCTGTCCGGCGGCTGCGGATCGGCGCTGCCGCAGGTCCTGGAGGCGTGGCGAAACGGCACCGGCATGCCCTTCGGCGCCTACGGCGACGACGTCCGCGAGGGGCAGGGCCTGTTCAACAAGGGCGACTACCAGGAGCGGCTCGTCCAGGACTGGCTCCCCGCTCTCCCGGAGGTCGACGCCCTGCTCACCCGCAACGGTGCCCGCGCGCTCGACCTCGGGTGCGGTGTCGGCTGGTCCACGATCGCGTTGGCGGGTGCGCGACCGGGACTGGTCGCCGTGGGCATCGACCTGGACGAGGCCTCGGTCATGGACGCCCGCGCCAACGCCGTCGAAGCAGGCCTGGCCGGCAGGGTCGAGTTCGAGGTGGCCGCGTCCGACGCCGACCACGGCGCCGAGCGGTACGACGTCGCCTTCTTCTTCGAGAGCCTGCACGACATGGCGCACCCGGTCGAGGCCCTGGCCGCCGTACGACGCGCGCTGCGACCCGATGGCCGCGTGGTGGTCATGGACGAGCGCGCCGAGGAGGAGTTCGCGCCCGACGGGTCACCGCTCGAGCGCCTGTTCGGCGCCTGCAGCGTGCTGCACTGCCTGCCCGTGGGGCTCGCGGAGCCCGGCTCCGCGGGCACGGGCGCGATGTTCCGGCCCTCGACGATGCGCTCCTATGCAGAGGCAGCCGGGTTCTCCGAGGTCCGGATCGCTCCGATCGAGCACGACTTCATGAGGTTCTACGTGCTGGTGCCGTGAGGCGACCGACTACGGTGACGCACGTGCACCAGTTCGCGTCGATCATCCTCGTGGACGTCCGTGGCTGGATCCTGTTGCAGGAGCGCGACGAGAATCCGGTGATCGACCCGGAGCGTTGGGGGTTCGTGGGCGGCCATGTCGACGAGGGGGAGCACCCCGACGCGGCCGCCTACCGTGAGCTCGAGGAGGAGACCGGCATCCGCATGGTCGAGCCCGAGCTGACGCTGTGGCGCGAGACCACCGTGTTCCACGAGGGCTATGGCACCGAGGACACGGTGCGCGTCTACGTCGCCCTGACCCACGCCACCGATGCGGACATCACCGTCGGTGAAGGGCGGCAGATCGTGTTCGTCGACCCAGCCGTCACCGCCACCCTTCCGCTGGGCGCGAGTGCCGCCCAGATCCTGCCCGACTTCCTCAACTCGAACTTCTACCAGGAGCTGCTGCCGTGACCGGTCCCGCGTTCACCGTCATTCCCGTGCCCGGTCCGGGCGCCGAGGACGTCGTCGTCGCCACCTCGGGCCCCGACGCCGGAAGTGTCTTCACCGGCACCGAGGACGGTGCGATCTTCCGGATCTCCCCGGACGGTTCGCGGATCGACCGGGTGGCCAACACCGGGGGACGCCCGCTCGGCCTCGAGTGGTCGCCCGACGGGCGCCTGCTGGTCTGCGACGCCCACCGCGGTCTGCTGTGGGTCGACCCCGCGTCCGGCGCGATCGAGGAGATCACCGCCGACATCGACGGCGTGCCGATGAAGTTCTGCAACAACGCCGCCATCGCGTCCGACGGCACCCTGTGGTGGTCCGACTCGTCCACCCACTTCGGCATCCGGCAGTGGAAGCACGACTTCGTCCGCAACACCCGCACCGGCCGGCTCTTCCGGCGCGACCCGGACGGCACGATCACCACCGTCGTCACGGGGCTCGCCTTCGCCAACGGCGTCGCCCTCTCGACGGCCGAGGACTTCGTCTGCGTCGCCGAGACCGGCGCGCGCACCGTGGTCCGCCACTGGATCAGCGGCCCCGACCAGGGCACGCAGGACCTGCTCTGCACGGACCTGCCCGGCTACCCCGACAACATCGCGCGCGGTTCCGACGGGCTGATCTGGATCACCATCGCCAGCCCGGTCGATGCACTGGTCGAGCGGATCCAGCGCGGCCCGCTGCTGTTGCGCAAGCTGGTGACCCTGCTGCCCGATGCCGTGCAGCCCAAGCCCAAGCAGACCGTGCGGGTCGTGGCGTACGACGACCGGGGCCGTCTCGTGCACGACGTGGACCTGCGTCCGGGCGACCACGGGGCGTCGTACCACATGGTGACGGGGGTGCGGGAGCACGACGGAATGCTCTGGATGGGAAGCCTGCACGAGCCCGCCGTGGCGTGCCTCGACCTTTCCGCAATCGCCACGACGACCGCCTAGACTCGGCACATGCCTGTCCTCGACAAGATCTCCGGTCCCCGTGACCTGCGGACCCTCTCCGAGGACGAGCTGACCCAGCTGGCGGCCGAGATCCGCGACCTCCTCATCCGGACGGTCGCGACCAACACCGGGCACCTCGGGCCCAACCTCGGCGTCGTCGAGCTCACCCTCGCGATCCACCGCGTCTTCGACTCCCCGCGCGACAAGGTCGTCTTCGACACCGGCCACCAGTCCTACGTGCACAAGCTCGTGACCGGTCGGGCGGCCGCGTTCGACACCCTGCGGCGCGAGGGGGGCCTCAGCGGCTACCCCAGCAAGGACGAGTCCGAACACGACCTGGTCGAGAACTCCCACGCGTCGACGGCGCTGAGCTACGCCGACGGCCTGGCCAAGGCCTACGCCATTCGTGGCGAGGACCGCCACGTCGTCGGAGTGATCGGCGACGGCGCCCTCACCGGCGGCATGGCGTGGGAAGCCCTCAACAACATCGCGATCCAGCACCGCAGCAAGCTCGTGATCGTGGTCAACGACAACGGCCGCTCCTACACGCCGACGATCGGTGGCCTGGCCACCGCGCTGACCAGCCTGCGCACCGACCCGCGCTACGAGCAGGTCCTCGACGTCGCCAAGCGCCGCCTCACCGCGCTGCCCGGCGTCGGCCCGGCGGCGTACGACGCCCTCCACGCGGTCAAGAAGGGCCTCAAGGACGCACTGGCTCCCCAGGGGCTGTTCGAGGACCTCGGCCTGAAGTACGTCGGCCCGGTCGACGGGCACGACCGTGCAGCCATGGAGCAGGCGCTCAGCCAGGCGAAGCGCTTCGGCGGTCCGGTCATCGTGCACGCGATCACCCGCAAGGGCTTCGGCTACGACCCCGCGGAGCGGCACGAGGCCGACCAGTTTCACGCGCCCGGCCCGTTCGACGTCCAGACCGGCATCGAGAAGCCCAAGGGCCGGATCTGGACCGACCACTTCGCCGACCACATCGTCAGCATCGGTGAGCGCCGGCCCGACATCGTCGGCATCACGGCCGCGATGACGCACCCAGTGGGCCTCGACCAGTTCCAGGCCCGCTTCCCCGACCGGTTCTTCGACGTCGGCATCGCCGAGCAGCACGCCGCGACGTCGGCTGCCGGTCTCGCCATGGGCGGCCTGCACCCCGTCTTCGCGGTCTACGCGACCTTCCTCAACCGCGCCTTCGACCAGGTGCTGATGGACGTTGCGCTGCACAAGTGCGGCGTCACCTTCGTGCTCGACCGCTCCGGTGTGACCGGTGACGACGGCGCGAGCCACAACGGCATGTGGGACATGTC
This sequence comes from Nocardioides sp. CPCC 206347, assembly GCF_048654605.1. Lineage (NCBI taxonomy): Bacteria > Bacillati > Actinomycetota > Actinomycetes > Propionibacteriales > Nocardioidaceae > Nocardioides > Nocardioides sp. CPCC 206347. Next base: position 87,464 of record NZ_JBMCYZ010000001.1, on the reverse strand, counting down.
GATCCTGCAGGTCGTTCCCGGGCTGCGCCTGGCGGCGCCGCGCGACGTCACCCGGATGCGGGAGCTGCTCGACGAGGCGGTCGAGGTCGCCGATGCGCCGACCGTCGTCCGCTTCCCGAAGGGTCCGCCGCCCGACGACATCGCCGCGATCGGCAAGGCCGGTGGCTGCGACGTCCTGGTGCGCGAAGGTGCCCGTGACGTCCTGGTCGTCGCGGTCGGCTCGATGGCCACGATCGCCGTCGACGTCGCCGCGCGCCTCGTCGCCCAGGGGATCGGCGTCACGGTCGTCGACCCGCGCTGGGTCAAGCCGGTCGACCCGGCCCTGATCGACCTGGCCCGCAACCACCGCCGCGTCGTCACGATCGAGGACAACGGCCGGGTGGGCGGTGTCGGCTCGGTGCTGCTGCAGACGCTCAGCGACGCGGGGGTCCGCACCCCGGTGCGCCTGCACGGCATCCCGCAGGAGTTCCTCAGCCACGCCAAGCGCGCCGCGATCCTCGAACGGATCGGCCTGACGGCGTCGACCATCGCGCTCGACGTGCTCCACGACATCACTGCCGAGCCGGTGGCGGAAGGTCGGACGCTGCTCGATGTGGACGGCAAGCGCTGACCCAGGCCGCAGTGCGCACCGAAGGGCTCCGGTGCGCGGTGCCCTGCGGTCGTTGCTGTTCCTGACCAGCCTGTTCGTCACCTGCCTGGGCCTGCTGTCGCTCACCGCCTGCTCGGACGACCTGCCCCCGCCGACGTACTCCGGCGACCCGTTCACCGACGTCGGCGAGCTCATGCAGACCACGGTCAACGCGCGCGCGGTGGCGCTGCAGAAGCACGACGTGACCCGCTACCGGCTCACCCTCGACCCCTCTGACGCCGGCCTGATCGACGACCAGCAGGTCTATTTCGACAACCTCGAGCAGCTGCCGATCGAGGTGCTGCGCTATCGCGTGCTGACCGACACGATCACCCTGGTCGAGGGCTCGGAGGACTACTGGGCCGAGGTCGTGCTCGCCCTGAAGCTGAAGGGGTACGACGCCGCGGCGGTGCGCACCCGCGACCGGTTCCTGTTCACCCCGTCCGAGGACGGCCGGCACATGCTGATCTCCTCCACCACCGACTACCAGTGGGAAGCCGACCACCCGGGCAACGTGCAGCCCTGGGACCTGGGCGCGGTGCAGGTGGAGGAGCGCGCCGGTGTGCTGGGCGTGTTCGACGACTACACCGAGGACTCGTCCGGCGAGGTGCTGGACGCGGTGAGCAGCGGTCGCGGCGACGTGCGCGCCGTCATCGGCGACGACGACGCGAAGCCCGCCGACGGCGTCATCGTCTACTCGCTGCAGGACCCGACCTTCCTGCGTGGACTGGCGAACCAGACGGTCGGGGACCCGGACCGGGCCGACGGACTGACCATCGCGGTGCCCGTCGACACGCGCACGCCCGGCAAGGGCGCGGCGTCGTACCGGATGTTCCTCAACCCGCGGGTGCTCGACCAGACGCCCCTGGTCATCGGGCGCCTGGTTCGCCACGAGCTCACCCACGCCCTGCTCGGTGCCCGCGGCCGGGGGGCGCCGTTGTGGATCAACGAGGGCCTGGCCGAGTACGTCTCCGTACGCCCACTGCCGCCGGCGAAGCGGCGCCTGCCCGCCAGCGCCCTGTCCGTCGGCGCGAGCGCGACCGACCTCCCGGGCGAGGCCGAGTTCGCCGGGCCCGACGCCGAGGGCTGGTACGCCGTCTCGTGGTGGGTCTGCGAGTACGTCGCCAGCGCCTACGGCGAGGACGTGCTGCTGCTCCTTCTCGACCGTCTGCAGCACGGCGCCGACCAGGCCGAAGCCCTCCAGGCTGTGTTGGGCATCACGTCCAGCCAGCTCGCCCAGCGTGGTGTGGCGTTGATGACCACCACCTACGACCGCTGACCCCGATTCCCCGCCACTAGGCTGGTGTCGTGACCTCTCCTGCGCAACCCACCGGCCCCTCCTCGCGCGTGGTGCACATCGTGGACGAGGTGCCCGAGCTCGAGGGCGTCAGTTCCCTGCCGCTGATCGTCGCGCTCGAGGGCTTCCTCGACGCGGGCAGCGCCGGAGCCCTGGCCTGTCGCCACCTCGTCCGTACCGGCGCCGACTCGCCCGAGGGCGGGGGAGTCGTGGTCGCCACCTTCGACGTCGACCAGCTGCACGACTACCGCGCCCGCCGGCCCCCGATGACCTTCGCGCGCGATCACTACGAGGGCTACGAAGCCCCGCGCCTGGTGGTGCGCCTGCTGCACGACACCGGCGGGACGCCGTACCTCCTCCTGCACGGCTCGGAACCGGACATCCGCTGGGAGGCGTTCTGCCGCGCGGTGCTGGAGGTCGTCGAGCGGTTCGCGGTCTCCCTCGTGGTGTCGATCGGCTCGGTCCCGATGGCGGTGCCGCACACGCGTCCGATCGCGATCACCCACCACGCCAACAACCCCGAGCTGCTCAAGGGCACCAGCCCGTGGCGCGGCGAGCTCCGTGTGCCGAGCAGTGCCCAGGCGCTGCTGGAGGTCCGTCTCGGCGAGTGGGGCCACGACGGCCAGGGATTCGTGGCGCACGTGCCGCACTACCTCGCCCAGCTCGACTACCCGCCGGCGTCGATCGCCCTCCTCGAGCAGGTCGAGCTGGCCGCGCGCCTGACCATCGACCTCACCGCGCTGCGCGAGCTCGCCGACGAGCGCGAGGAGGAGATCAGCCGCTACCTCGCCGCGAACACCGAGGTGGCCGACGTCGTCTCCGCGCTCGAGCAGCAGTACGACACGTTCGCCCGCGCCGAGGACGAGGGCAGCAGCCTGCTCGCCAGCGACGAACCGCTGCCGACCGGTGAGGAGATCGGCCAGCAGTTCGAGCAGTTCCTGGCCGGCCTCGAACGTCCCGACGAGACCGGAGGACAGGCGTGACCGAACGCACCATGGGCGAGGCGACCCGCAAGCTGGTGGCCCTGCTCGACCTCGAGCAGCTCGACACCGACCTGTTCCGCGGCACCCAGCCCGAGACGATCCGTCAGCGCGTGTACGGCGGCCAGGTGGCTGCGCAGGCGCTGATCGCGGCGTCCCGCACGGTGCCCGAGGGCTTCCACGTGCACTCGCTGCACTCGTACTTCCTGCTGGCGGGCGACTACAACGTCCCGATCATCTACGACGTCGAGCGGATCCGGGACGGCAAGTCCTTCGCCACCCGTCGTGTCCTCGCGCGCCAGCACGGCCGGCCGATCTACTACCAGTCGCTCAGCTTCCAGAAGCTCGAGGAAGGCCTCGAGCACCAGGACGTGATGCCCGAGGTGAAGGGTCCCGACGAGGGCCTGAACCTCATGGACCTGATGAAGGAGCGCGGCAACGACGACGGCCTCAGCACGGAGTGGGCGGCGCTCGACGTCCGCTGGCTCGGCAACTCGTCGTACGGCCTGGACCCCGACCCGATGCACCCGTCGCGGACACAGGTGTGGATCCGCGTCGACGGGCGGCTGACCGACGACCCGATGGAGCACCTGGCGACCTTCACCTACGCCAGTGACGTGTCCCTGCTGGGGGCGACCCTGGCTGCGCACCCCGACAACGGGCCGGACAAGGTGCAGATGGCCTCGCTGGACCACACCATCTGGTTCCACCGGCCGTTCCGGGCCGACGAGTGGTGGCTCTACGACCAGCAGTCCCCGTCGGCCAGCGGCGGACGAGGGCTCGCCCTGGGCAGGATCTTCACCCAGGACGGAACCCTCGTCGCCACGGTTGCGCAGGAGGGGCTCATCCGCCCCCGACGCTGACTACAGCGCCGTCGTACGACCGAGCAGGTGCGGTGCACCCGTCTTCGGGTTCACCAGCGTGAAGTCGTAGCCGGACTCGTTGCGGTCGGCGCCGAACTGCACCTTCCCCGGAAGGAAGATCGGCTTCTTGAAGGCGACCGACACGTTGACCGCGTCGGGCAGCCGGTTCTCGAGTGCCGCGATGCAGCGCGCCTTGCTCCACATGCCGTGCGCGATGTGCCGGGGGAAGCCCAGTGCCTTCGCGGTCAGCGGGTAGAGGTGGATCGGGTTCCGGTCGCCGGACACCGCACCGTAGGTGCGGCCGAGGTTGTCCGGAAGGCTCCAGACGGGTCCCTTGGCCTCGACGGCGGCGAGGTCCATGCCCGGGTCGCCGTTCTCCTTGTCGCCCTTGCCGATGCGCAGGTACGTCGACGTCGACTCCCACACGACCTCGTCACCGACGGTGCCGGTGACGTTCATGTCCCACGCGCGGCCCTTGGTGCTGGCGCGCAGGTTCTCGGCGACGAGCGACAGCGAGACGGTCTCGCCGATCGCCACCGGACGGTGCTGGGTGATGGAATTCTCCAGGTGCACCGAACCGATGGCCGGGAACGGGAAGTTCACGTCGGTCATCAGCTGCATGTGCAGCGGGAAGGCCAGCATGTGCAGGTAGGGGACCGGGGCGACGTCGCGCTCGGGGAAACCGCACACCGCTGCATAGCGGTTCACCGCCGAGCGCTCGACGACGACGTCGTTGCGCTCGAGGGTGAGGTCGGGCAGCGTCGTACTGGTCTTCTTGACGCCCGGCAGCTGGTTCACGCCGGGTACGGCGGGCAGGGCCGCCTTGAGCATCACGGGCAGGGCCATGTCAGGCACCCAGCATCATCTGGCCGCAGACCCGGACCACGTTGCCGTTGACGGCGGACGAGGCGGGGTTGGCGTACCAGGCGATGGTCTCGGCGACGTCGACCGGCAGGCCACCCTGCGACATCGCGTTGAGGCGCTGGCCGACCTCGCGGGTCGCGAACGGCACGGCGGCGGTCATCGCGGTGATGATGAAGCCCGGAGCGACGGCGTTGATGGTGATGCCGTCCTTGAGCTCGTCGGCGAGGCTGTCGACGAAACCGATGACGCCGGCCTTGGAGGCGGCGTAGTTGGTCTGGCCCACGTTGCCGGCGATGCCGGCGATCGAGGCGACACCGATGATCGAGCCGCCCTTGTTGATGACCTTCTGGTCGAGCAGCTCGCGGGTGATCAGCTCGGGAGCGGTCAGGTTCACGCCGATGACCGAGGTCCACCGGTCGCCCTTGTCGTTGGGCGCCATGTTCGCGAGCTTGCGGTCGCGGGTGATGCCGGCGTTGTGGACGACGACGTCGACGCCGCCGTGCTTCTCCTTGAGGTGGTGCGCGATCCGCTGCGGCGCGTCCTTGGCGGTGATGTCGATGGTCAGCCAGTCGCCGTCCAGCTCGTTCATCAGGCTCTGCAGCTCGCTGGCTGCCTGCGGCACGTCGACACCGACGATGGTCGCGCCGTCACGGTGCAGCACGCGGGCGATGGACTCGCCGATGCCGCGGCTCGCGCCGGTGACGAGGGCGATCTTGCCGGCCAGCGGCTTGGTCCAGTCCTCGACGCTCGTGGTCGTGGCCTTGCCGTGGGCGCCGACCCGGACGACCTGGGCGGAGACGTAGGCGGACTTGGGGGAGAGGAAGAAGGCCAGGCTGCTGGTGATCGCGGCCTCCTCGCCGTCGGCCACGTAGACCAGCTGGACCGTGCCGCCGCGGCCGATCTCCTTGCCGAGGCTGCGGGTGAAGCCCTCCAGCGCACGCTGGGCGACGCGCTCGCTGCCCTTGGTCTGCTCGGGCGGCGTACCGATCACGATCACGCGGGCGCAGGACTCGAGGCTGCGCAGCAGCGGGGTGAAGAAGTCGCGGAGGGCGACCAGTTCGTCGGCGGTCTTGAGGCCGGTGGCGTCGAAGACGAGGCCCTTGAGCTTCTCGCCGTCGACGGGGGTGGTCGTCGACGCGATGCCGAGCAGGTCGAGCAGGCCGGGGAGCGACTCGGCGAGTCGGCCGGTGCCGCCCACGAGGACGGTGCCCTGGACGAGCGGGTCGCCGTCGGAGTAACGGTCGAGTGCGGTCGGGTTCGGAAGGCCGAGGTTCTTGACGAGGAGCTTGCCGATCGGGGAGGTCACGAAGCCCTGGTACTTGTCGCTCATGGTGCGGCCGCCTGCTTTCTGCAAGGGTGGAAGTGCGGGAAGGTTGGTCCACGGGCCGAGCCCGCTCGGACCATATGTAACTAGATGTGTAACTCTGAGTCCATATTTCGTGATCTGCCCCTCAAATCGTTCTCTTGAGGGGCTCAGCGCCTGAGGATGGAAAACATGGCAAACACAGTTCGTCGGGCCGCCGTCATTGGTGGTAACCGCATTCCCTTCGCCCGCTCCAATGGCGCCTACGCCACTGCCTCCAACCAGGAGATGCTGACCGCCGCGCTCGACGGCCTCGTCGCCCGGTTCGGACTGGAAGGCGAGCGTATCGGTGAAGTGGCCGGTGGCGCCGTGCTCAAGCACAGCCGCGACTTCAACCTGGTGCGCGAGTCGGTGCTCAGCACCCGCCTCGCCCCGGAGACGGCTGCCGTCGACCTCCAGCAGGCCTGCGGCACCGGCCTCCAGGCGATCAACTACATCGCCAACAAGATCAAGCTCGGCCAGATCGAGTCCGGCATCGGCGGCGGTGTGGACACCACGTCCGACGCCCCCATCGCGATCTCCGAGAAGCTCCGCAAGAAGCTGATCCAGCTGAACAACGCGCGCTCCACCAAGGACCGCCTCGCGATCCTGGCGACCATCCGTCCCGGCGACGTGGGCCTCGCGATCCCGTCGAACGGCGAGCCGCGCACCAAGCTCTCCATGGGCGACCACCAGGCGCTGACCGCCCTCGAGTGGCAGATCACCCGTGAGGACCAGGACCTCCTGGTCGTCACCTCGCACCACAACCTCGCCGCGTCGTACGACGAGGGCTGGCAGGACGACCTGATCTCGCCGTTCCGTGGGCTCGAGCGTGACAACAACCTGCGCGGCGACTCGTCGCTGGAGAAGCTCGCGACCCTCAAGCCGGTCTTCGGCAAGGGCGAGGCCGCGACCATGACGGCCGCCAACTCGACCCCGCTGACCGACGGTGCCTCCGCGGTGCTGCTCGGCTCGGACGAGTGGGCCAAGGAGCACGGCCTCGAGGTGCTCGCCTACTTCGTCGACTCCGAGGTCGCTGCTGTCGACTTCGTGAACGGCGCCGAGGGCCTGCTGATGGCTCCGGCCTACGCCGTCCCGCGGATGCTCGAGCGCAACGGCCTGACCCTGCAGGACTTCGACTTCTACGAGATCCACGAGGCGTTCGCCTCGCAGGTCCTGTCGACGCTCGCTGCCTGGGAGAGCCCGGTGTTCTGCAAGGAGCGCCTCGGCCTCGACGCGCCCCTGGGCTCGATCGACCGCAGCAAGCTCAACGTCAAGGGTTCGTCGCTGGCGGCGGGTCACCCGTTCTCGGCCACCGGCGGCCGGATCGTCGCCAACACCGCCAAGCTGCTCAAGGCCAACGGCGGCGGCCGCGCGCTGATCTCGGTCTGCGCCGCCGGCGGCCAGGGCGTCGTCGCGATCATGGAGCGCTGAGCGACTCACCCGCATCGCGACGGCCCGCTACGGATGATCCGTGGCGGGCCGTGGCGAGAACCGAAGGCGGGAGAAGGATGACGATCGACCTGCCGCTGAGGCTTGCCCGCACCGGACTGGACGAGGCCACGTACGTCTGGCTCGCCACCAAGGCGGGTCTGCTGACCCCGACGCTGCCGCACAAGGCGGCGAAGATCGCGGTGGGCTACCTGAAGTACGGGGGACTCGGCGCGCTGCCCGTGCTCGCCGCGATCCGGTACGGCGATCGCGCGGCCGTGATCGACGAGCGGGGCGCCCTCAGCTTCAAGGACCTCGACGCGCGGTCCAACGCGCTGGCCAATGCCTGGCGCGAGCGCGGCCTGGAGCCGGGCGAGGGCGTGGCGATCCTGGCCCGCAACCACCGTGGCTTCCTCGAGGCGACGTTCGCGGCCGCCAAGTGCGGCGCGAGGATCGTGCTCCTCAACACCGACTTCGCCGGCCCGCAGGTCCGCGAGGTCGCCGAGCGCGAGGGCACCGACCTGCTGGTGCACGACGACGAGTACGCCGGCCTCCTCGAGGGCGTCGAGCCGCGACGAGGGCGGTTCCGCTGCTGGGCCGACACCGACGGCCCCGACACCATCGACGCGCTGATCGCGGGCGCGTCGAGCAAGGCACCGCCTGCTCCTGGTGTGCAGTCGAAGGTCATCCTGCTGACCAGCGGCACCACCGGCACGCCGAAGGGCGCATCGCGCCCCGAGCCACGATCGTTGGCGCCTCTCGGTGCCATCCTGAGCAAGGTGCCCATCAAGGCCCGTGAGATCACGGAGATCCCGGCGCCGATGTTCCACACGTTGGGCTTCGCGCACGCAGTCATGGCGATCGCGTTCGGCTCGACCGTGGTGGTCCGGCGCAGGTTCGACCCGGTCGCCGTCCTCGACAGCCTCGAGACGAACGGCGCCACCATGATGGTCGCCGTACCGGTCATGCTGCAACGGATGCTCGACGCACCCGGCGGCTTCGACGTGCAGCGGGACTTCCCAAACCTGCGGATCATCTTCGTGGCCGGGTCGCAGCTGGGTGCTGAACTGGCCAGACGGGCCACCGACGGCTTCGGCCCGGTGGTCTACAACCTCTACGGATCCACGGAGGTCGCCTACGCGACGGTCGCCACGCCCGACGACCTGATGATCGAGCCGGGTTGTGTCGGCCGACCGGTCAAGGGCGCGATCGTGAAGATCCTCGACGAGTCGGGCAACGAGCTGTCCACCGGCGTCACCGGCCGGATCTTCGTGGGCAACGGCATGCAGTTCGAGGGGTACACCGGCGGTGGCGGCAAGCAGAGCGTCGACGGACTGATGGCCTCGGGCGACGTCGGACACTTCAACGCCGACGGCCTGCTCTTCATCGAAGGTCGCGACGACGACATGATCGTCTCCGGCGGTGAGAACGTGTTCCCCGGTGAGGTGGAGGAGCTGCTGGCCACGATGCCGCAGGTCGAGGAGGCGTCCGTGGTCGGCGTACCCGATGAGGAGTACGGGCACCGCCTGGCCGCGTTCGTCGTACTCCGTGGGGACACGACGCTGACCTCCGACGAGGTTCGTGACCACGTACGGGTGAACCTTGCCCGTTACAAGGTCCCGCGCGACGTGCACTTCCTCGACGAGCTCCCTCGCAACCCCACGGGGAAGGTCCTCAAGCGAGAGCTCCGGGACATCGCCGCAGGTGTCGTCGGCCCTTGAGGCGAGGGTAGGGGCACTCCTTCGTCGCGAAGGTCAGGCGGTGGCGCGGTTGGGCGACACGAGCGCCAACGCCGAGGTCACCATGTAGGAACGAACCTGGTCCGCAGTGACCCGGTTGACCGTCGGGATGCCGGGCGCGACCTCGCTGACCAGGACGCCGAGCCGGGCAAGGTGCAGGGCGCCCAGGCCGCTGGCGTACAGCGTGTTGGCCAGCAGGACCGGGTCCTCGGTCAGGCTGAAGGCCTTCGCGGCGGCCCCGTCGCGGAGCTCGTCGGCGAAGATGGTCAGGCAGGAGGTCATGCCCCGGCCGAGGCGCAGGAGTGCGCTCTCGGACAGGTCGTCGAACAGCTCGCCGGCGGGGCGCGTCATCAGCGACTGGGCACAGTCGACGAAGGCGGGATGCGTCACCCCGAAGTCCACGAACGCACCGACGATGGCGGCGAGGCGCCCGGTGTGGGTCGTCTCCGGCGCCGCCGCTGCGACCATCGCTTCCTTCAGCTCCTCGAGGTAGCCGACGAGGGTCAGCGAGAAGAGCTCTTCCTTGCCGGTGAAGTGGCGGTAGACGATCGCGCGGTTGATGCCCACCGCGCTGGCGATCTCCTCGATCTGTGCGTCGCGGACACCCTTGGAGTCGAACAGTTCGCGGGTGGCGGCGATGATCTGTGCTTCGCGCTCGCGTCGGCGCGCGGCGGCGGCCTTGCGTCGACCGTCGCTCGCGGGTGCCTGGCTTGCCATGGCCCGAGTGTACGGCGTGTGCAACTCAGTGTTGCAACAAGTGTGACCGGACCGCCTCGATCGTGTCGGCCTCGGCGGCCGAGCTGTCGTCGCGACAACGGACGACGCGACGGCTCTGACTCGGTACGCTCCGCAGATGGGCGTTGAACCGGACGGCAAGGTCGCCGCGCCCGGACGTGCCCCCGGCGCGGAGACCGTCCCGGAGGTACGGGAGACGGCTGGTCCCGACCTCGCGGTGGGCCTCGTCGGGCTCTCCAGGAGCGCTGCCGCCGGCGATCCGCACCCCTCGATGACGCCGAAGCAGCTGCTCGCGCTCCAGCGGACGGCCGGCAACAGGGCCGTCCAGCGGGTCATCGGGACACCGACGGTGCAGCGCGACAAGGACAAGAAGAAGCCCGACTCGATCCAGGTCACGGGCAAGGCCAACGAGCCGGCCTACTACCAGACGAAGTCGGCCGAGCTCGCGATCCGCAAGGGCGGCCACAACGTCGCTGCGTGGACCACGCCGACCTGGGAGTTCAACGGCGCCTACATGGCCAACGACATGTCCGTCCTCAAGCTCTCCTACGAGCTCGGGTTCGTGATCGACCTGCCCTCGGACTACGACGCCGCCAAGGTCGAGATGCTCAAGCAGCACGAGCTCGGACACGTGGAGATCGCCAAGCGCAAGGCCAAGGAGGCGTTCGAGGTCTCGCTGAAGGCCAGGATCGAGGCGTTGGAGGACGCGCGCGACCTCAACGTCATCAAGGCCATGATCAGCAAGGCGATGGACGAGGCCAAGGCGGCGGAGAAGGCGGCCTCGCAGGCCTTCGACGACGCCGAGTACAAGGTGATGTCCGACCGCTACCGGGGCATCAAGGCGCCGCTCGCCGAACTGACGAGGTCCTCGCCCGGGATCGCGTCAGCGGCCAGGGTCCTGAAGACCGTCCCCGGGGGCATGCACAGGGCTCGCGGCACGGCTGCGTCCGGCGTCACGGCCGGCATTGCGGCCAAGGTCGACGCGGCAGCCGGAGCGTTGAGCCCCGCCGAGCTGGCGCGCGTCCAGTTCAACCCGGAGTTCGGCGCACTGGTCAGCAGCGCGCAGGCAGCGGCCAGGGACTTCATCACGTCAGGAGAGCTGGCGAAGGGACTCGAAGGCATCGGCGACGGGCCGGCGTTCAACCAGGACGAGATCCCCGGCGCGCAGAAGGTCGTCGCCGCGTGCGGCAAGTTCTCCTACTCCTCGTCGGGCGCGTCCGCCGGCTTCTGACCCGGGCTGCGGCGTTCGCTCACCCGAGGAGGGCCTTGACGGCGTCGATCGTGTCGGCCTCGTCGGCTGACTTGTCGTCGCGGTAGCGCACGACCCGGGCGAAACGGAGCGCCAGCCCGCCGGGATAGCGCGTCGAGCGCTGGAGGCCGTCGAAGGCGATCTCGACCACCTGCTCCGGCCGGACCGTGACCACCCAGCCGTTGTCGTCGACCTCGAGCTCGCCGAACCGCTCGGTCTGCCAGCGCAGCATCTCGTCGGTCATTCCCTTGAAGGTCTTGCCCAGCATCACGAAGCCGCCGGGCTGCGAGGGATCCCGCGCACCCAGGTGGATGTTGGAGAGCCAGCCCTTGCGTCGTCCGGACCCGCGCTCGACCGCGAGCACGACGAGGTCGAGGGTGTGGACCGGCTTCACCTTGATCCATGCAGCGCCACGGCGCCCGGCGTCGTACGGCGCACCGGCGGCCTTGACGACGACGCCCTCGTGGCCGTCGGCCAGGGCCGCTGCGGCGAACGTCTGTGCTGCGTCCGGATCGGTGCCGACCCATCGTCGTACGCGATGTTGTTCGGGTACGAGACGTTCGAGGGCGTCCCAGCGCTCCGTCGCCGGCAGGTCGAGCAGATCGGTGCCGTCCAGGTGCAGCAGGTCGAAGAAGTACGGCGTCACGACGGTTCGGCCGTCGCTCTCGCCCTGCGTGGCCGTCCGTGACGCCGTCTCCTGGAACGGTCGTGGGCGGCCGTCGTTGGCCAGCGCGAGCGCCTCGCCGTCGAGGACGATCCGGTCGGCGGGAAGGGCACGGACGATGGCGACGACCTCGGGGAGCCGCGACGTGATGTCGTCGAGGCTCCGGGTCGCGACCAACACGTCGTCGCCGTCGCGGTGCACCTGGATCCGGATGCCGTCGAGCTTCGCGTCGACGCCGAAGACCTCGCCGGCCGGGGCCGTCCTCTCGATCGCCGCGGCGACGTCGGGCGCCGAGGAAGCGAGCATCGGGAGGACCGGTCGGCCGACGCTGAGTCCCACGGCCGCCAGCGCCTCGGGCCCGGCGAAGGCGGCGTCGACGACATACGTCGCCCCGCCGGCCAGCATGGCGGCGCGTCGTACGGCGGACAGGGGCACGCCCGAGGCCAGCGCGATCGCGTCGGTGACCACGGCCTCCAGCGCGCCCTGACGGACCTCGCCGACAGCGACCGCCCGGAGCCACTCCTGCTCCGGCGCGGTCGCGGCGCCGAACAATTGATCCACCAGGGCGGCCCGCGCGCCCTGCGATCCCGCACCACCGAGGCCGGCCATCGCGCTGAACGTGGCGTCGACCTGGCCCACCTCCAGCGACGCCGACTCGGCGGGGGAGGGCAGCGCCTGGAGGCTGCGCCAGCCGAGCCCCGTACGACGCTGCCGCAGGCGCCCGCTCAGGTAGTGCGCAACGAGCGAGCGTTCCTCCGGCGTCGCGTCCAGCAGCAGGTCAGCGAGGAATCGGGTCTTGTCCTTGCGCGACCGTGTTCCGGCCACCGCGGCCGAGACGTCGACGAGATCGCGCAGCAGCACAACGCCGTCCGATCAGTGCGTGGCCTCGAGGACCGCGGCGCTCACGGCGCCCTGGATGACCTGCTCGTAGACCTCGTCGAGGCTCACCGCGGAGGCGCTGGTGAGGGACAGGTCGCCGAAGTAGCCGGCGACCTCGAGCGAGACGAAGCCGTGGAGCGCAGCGAACAGCGCCATGCCGGTCTGGATCAGGCGATCCTCGGGCAGGCCGGCCGACCGCACCATCACGGCGAGCGCCTCGATCGCCTCGAGTGCCGCGGCGAAGAAGCCCTCGCGATCGATCGGGGGGCGGGTCAGTGCGGCGTAGCGCTGTGGATGGGTGCGGGCGAAGACACGCAGCTCGTGGCTGAGCGCGCGCAGCCCGTCGGCGCCGGCGTGCCCCATGGCCGCGGCGCGCACGTGTTCGCCGAGCATCCGCATGGCCCGCACCTGGACGAGGGCGCGCAGGTCCTCGAGGTTCGCCACGTGGTTGTAGAGCGAGGAGACACGTGCCTCGAGCTCGGCTGCGAGCGAGGTCATCGTCAGGGCGTCGTACCCGTCGCGATCGACGAGAGCCTCCGCTGCCCGGAGCACGGCCTCCTGGTCGAGCCGGCCGCGGCGGGTGCGGGTCGCGTCGATGGTCAACTGCCCTCCGGGAGCGTGAGGTGTGCGAAAGGGGTTCGTACGATTGTGAGAGAGCGTAGTCGTCACGGACCGGATCCGGCGACTGGCAACGCCTGTCAGGCGTGGGTCATTGGCCTTACAGTGCTGCGATGACCTCCCCGGACGGAGTCCGTGTGTGGCACCCGGGGCGACCGGTCCCCGTGGCCGCGTTGCTTCGCCAGCAACGCCGCGGCGCTGGTGATCCGACGCATCGGCTGGACGTCGACGGGTGGCACTGGCGAGCGAGCCGCACGCCTGCGGGGCCGGTCAGCCTGGCCATCTCCAGCCAGCGCGCCGACGGCGGTGTCGAGATCCGGGCGTGGGGCGAGGGCAGCACCTGGGCGCTGGCGCAGGCCCCGGCGCTGCTCGGCGATCTCGACGACTGGACCGGTTTCGTGCCGCAGCACCCGGTGCTCGAGGACGCCCGCCGCCGGCACCCCCATCTGCGACTGGGCCGGACCGGACGCGTGCTGGAAGCCGTCGTCCCCGCGATCATCGAGCAGAAGGTCACCGGCCAGGAGGCCTTCGCGAGTTTCCGGGCGCTGGTGCGCCGCCACGGAAGTCCCGCGCCGGGGGCCGGTGCCGGGCACCACCTGATGGTCCAGCCCGACGCGGCGACATTGCGATCCATCCCGTCGTGGGAGTGGCTGGCCCTCCACATCGACCCCGCCCGGTCCCGGGCAGTCGTCACGGCGGCCCGACACGCCGACGCCCTCGAACGGATCGGGGACCTGGTGGGCGAGCACGCGGGCAAGGAGGCGGAGCGGCGGCTTCGAAGCCTTCCGGGAATCGGTGTGTGGACCAGCGCCGAGGTCCGCCAACGTGCCCTCGGCGACCCGGACGCGGTGTCCTTCGGTGACTACCACGTGGCGAAGGACGTGGGTTGGGCCCTGACGGGGACAGCGTTCGACGACGCCGGGCTCGCCGCGTACCTCGCGCCCTGGCGCGGGCATCGCGGAAGGGTCCCCTTCCTGGTCGCCGCGGCCGGTTTGAGGCGGCCACGACACGGTCCGCGCATGGCGCCACGTGAACACCTCAGGACGCGTGACCAAATTGCGTGATATCTGTTACACCGAGCAACAGGCAGTCGCGATGCTCCGCGACGGGCGGGAATTCACCCGCGATCCAAGGCAAGGGGTTCACATGGGAGTCGTCAGGATGGGTGCCTACGCGCACGCTTCCGCACCCGACGTCACGCGACTCCTCGAAGAGGTCGACCCGGCCGCATTCATCGTCGCGGTGCGGTCAGCGTCCGACGCAGATCTCCTCGCTGTGACCCATGACGCAGAGCGGGGTCTGGCCGTTGTCGAAGGTGTGATGCAGCGCCTGGGCGAGTTCGCCGTCTCCGAGCAGCTCGCGGAGATGGACTGCCACCTGCTGTGGGAGACCACCGACGTTCCCGGCGCGCGCCATGTCCTCCGTGTGCACGACGGTACGACGCAGGTGGTGGCTGGATCCGCGCCCACCGACCTGGCCGTGCAGGGAACGGCGCTCCAGCTGCTGCGCCTGGTCGCTGGCCAGCTCGACGTCGCCGTCGCCTACCTGGGTGACACGCTCCGTCTCGAGGGCTCGAGCGAAGCCGCGCTCGCCCTCGCCGCTCTCTTCGCTGTCGACGGCTCTGCCCCACTGACGGGTCAGCCCGTCAACCCTCGTGACATCGACCCGGTGCAGGTTGCCCGGGCACTCTCCGGCGTCAACGCCGACCATCTTCGGTCGGTCATGGCGTCGGGCTTCCGGCCGGTCATCCTCGAAGAGATCTTCGACCGGATGCCGGCCTACGTGAACGGCCGAAAGGCAGCAGGCGTCCAGATCACGGTCGGCTTCAGGTTGACCGGGCGCCCCGACGGAGAGGTGGACCGTTACGTGCTCCGACTCAGAGACGGTCAAGCGACCGTTCTCGCAGGGGAGGCGGCCGATGCCGTCGGCCGGGACGATCGCGATGCGACCGTCACCTGCGAGGCACAGGACTTCCTGCGCCTGGCAACCGGTCACCTCAGCGCCGTGACGGGCGTGCTGCGAGGACAACTGAAGGTTCGAGGCGACAAGGTCGCCGCGCTGCGCCTGAACTCGGCGTTCGACATCCCGACGGCGGCAGCCTGATGGCCGCCGTCGTTGCAGGTGGCCGGTCGTTCCTCAGCAGCTTCACCGACCGGTTCAAGGACGGCATCGAGACCACGGGTGACCTGGTCAAGCTGTCGGTCGAGTCGCTGCAGTGGGGTTTCTCCGACATCGTGGCCCGCCGGTTCTCCTGGAGCGAGTTCCTGCTCCAGTGCTGGTTCATGACGCGGGTGTCGCTGTTGCCGACGATCCTGGTGTCGATCCCGTTCGGCGTGATCACGTCCGTGCAGATCGGCGCAGCGGCCAACCAGATCGGCGCGCAGTCCTTCATCGGCGCCGTCAACGGCATCGGCGTTCTCCGGCAGGGAGCGCCGCTGGTGACGTCGTTGATGATCGCGGGCGCCGTCGGTTCGGCCATCTGTGCCGACCTGGGTGCGCGCACGGTCCGCGAAGAGATCGATGCGCTCAAGGTGATGGGCATCTCGCCGATCCAGCGCCTGGTGGCTCCTCGCATCCTGGCCGGACTCCTCGTGTCGATCCTGCTGACGGTCATCGTCGCCATGACGGCGATGACGACGGCCTTCGCCATCGTCGTCGGGACCGGCCAGATCTCCTCGGGCACCTACCTCGACTCGTTCGTCGGGCTCGCCCAGCCGGCAGACCTCGTGCTGGCGGAGCTCAAGGCGTTCATCTTCGGGTTCGTGGCGGTCATCGTCGCGGCACACAAGGGGTTGCACGCGTTCGGCGGTCCGAAGGCTGTTGCTGACGCGGTCAACCAGGCCGTCGTGCTCAGCGTGATCCTGCTGGCCGTGATCAACGTGGGCCTGACCCAGGCCTACGTCATGCTCTTCCCCGGAGGTGCCTGATGTCCCAGGTCCAGCTCGGACGCACCCTGGGCTCGCGGTTCTCCGACGCCCTCGTCGGCCTGACCGACGGCTTGATGTCGACCCTCGCCCAGCTCGGCTCCTTCGTGACGTTCGCGGGCAAGGTCTTCGTCAACATCCCCTCGACGATCGCCATGTACCCCAAGGAGGTCCTGCGCCAGATCAAGGACATCGCCTGGGGCAGTGGCGCACTCCTGGTGGGTGGCGGCACGGTCGGCGTGATGATCCTGTTGTCGGTGGCGGCCGGAACGTCCATCGGTATCGAGGGCTTCAACGGTCTCGAGATCGTCGGCCTTGCACCGCTGACCGGCTTCATCTCCGCCAGCGTGAACACCCGTGAGCTGGCGCCCCTGATCGCGGCGCTTGCGCTGGGAGCGCAGGTCGGCTGTCGGTTCACGGCGCAGATCGGTTCGATGAAGATCCACGAGGAGATCGACGCGATCGAGGTGATGGCGGTGAGCGCGATGCGCTATGTCGTGACCACCCGCGTCATCGCATGCATGGTGGCGATCCTGCCGCTCTACCTGATCGGCCTGATCGGCAGCTACGCCGCGTCGCAGGCCTCGGTCGTCTTCCTGTTCGGTCAGTCGCCGGGCCAGTACGACCACTACTTCTCTTCCTTCGTGCAGGGCCGCGACATCGTCTTCTCGATCATCAAGATCCTGATCTTCGCGCTCACGGTGGCACTCATCCACTGCTGGTACGGGATGAGGGTGGGCGGCGGACCCCAGGCTGTCGGCGAGGCCACCGGCACCGCCATTCGCGCGTCCATCGTGTCCATCGTCGTTCTCGACATGATCCTGACCCTGGTGTTCTGGGGCGGGGACCCAGGCTTCCGGATCTCGGGGTGAGGTGAAGAAATGGCTCGCGAAGAAACTCGGCAGCAGCTCGCACGACGCGGACTGATCGCACTGGTCGCCCTGGCGGTCATCGGTGCGCTCATCACGCTGCGCAGCAACGGCACCTTCGGGTCCAAGCCGCACGTCACCGCAGAGGTCGCCAACGCCGGCGGGTCCTTGCGTGCAGGCTCCGACGTGAAGATGAACGGCGCCATCATCGGCAAGGTCTCGTCGATCGACCGGGCGAAGTCCGGCGGAGGGGTGACCATCGACATCGAGATGTCCGAGGACGACATCGACTCGGTGCCCGCCAACGCAGTGGCCCGGGTACTGCCCGCAACGGTCTTCGGCACCACGTTCGTGGACTTCGTGCTCCACGGAAAGGGTTCCGGCAAGCTGAAGGCCGGCTCGGTCGTCAAGGCCGACTCCAGCCAGGGGACGCTGGAGCTGCAGCAGGCCCTCGACGACATCGACCGACTGGTCAAGGCGCTGGGCCCGGCGGAGCTCGCCTCTGCGATCGGATCGGCAGCCGAGGCGCTCGACGGCCGAGGCGGCCAGATCGGTGAGCAGGTCCGGGTCCTCAACTCCTACCTCGACAGGCTCAACCCGCGGATGCCCCAGGTGCGTGCCGACCTGACGGCACTGGCGTCCACGACGAAGCTGCTCGACGAGATCGCTCCTGACCTGCTCGACGCGACGGACGACGTGCTGGTCACGCTGAACACCATCGTCACGCAGGAGGCGTCCCTGACGGCGCTGATCTCCGGCGGAACCAACCTGGCCCGGACGTCCAGCAACTTCCTCAGCAAGAACGAGAAGCAGCTCGTGCGATTCATCAACGGGTCGGCCGTACTGCTCGATGCGGTCTACGACAACCGCAGGGCCGGCATCAGTGATGCGATCGCCGTCAACATCGCCCTGGGCAAGGTCGTCCCGACGACTGTGAGAGAAGGATTCGTGAAGACCGACGGCACGATCAAGCTCGGTGTGCCGCGCTACTACCAGCAGCGGCCGACGTACCGCACTGGCAGCACGGACCAGGCCGGTATCGGCGGACTGCTGGGGTCGGGCCGATGACCGGGCTCCGGACGATTGCGATCAAGTTCGCGGCCTTCGCGACCCTCAGTGGCCTGCTGCTCGTGCTGCTGGTCAACACGATGACCAACGGAGTGTCAGGTGACACCCGGGAAGTCGTCGCCGAGTTCAGCGACGTCAGCGGTCTGCGGATCGGTGACGACGTGAAGGCGGCGGGTGTCCGCGTCGGTCAGGTCAAGAAGATCGAGGCCACCGACGAAGGTGCCGAGATCACCCTGGAGGTCGCCCGTGAACAGGCGGTCCTCGACAACACCAAGCTCGTGATGCGCTACCAGAACCTCCTCGGACAGCGCTACATCGGCATGGTGCAGGGCTCCAAGCGGGGCGCCGAGGTCGCCGACGGTGCCAAGGTGCCGGTGACGCAGACGGACCCGGGCTTCGACCTGACCGAGCTGCTCAACGGCTTCCGCCCCCTGTTCAAGGTGCTCCAGCCGGCCGACGTGAACACACTCGCGACGTCGCTCGTCAAGGTCCTGCAGGGGGAGGGCGGCACCATCGAGCAGCTCCTGAAGCAGACCGGCGAGCTCAGCAACTTCCTCGCCGACAAGGACGCCGTCATCGGTGAGGTCATGACGAACCTCCAGCCGGTGCTCGACAACCTGGCCGGCCAGGGCGACGAGCTCACCGCCACGGTTCGGGAACTGCGAGGCCTGATGACCGGCCTGGCCAAGGACCGGGAGTCGATCGGTGCCTCGATCGACGGGGTCAGCCGCCTGGTCGGAGCGACGAGCTCGCTCCTCAAGGAGGTCAAGGTTCCCCTGGTGAAGGCGACGGATCGCTTTGTGACAGTTGCCGACATGCTCGAGAAGTCGCGAGGAACCCTGGAGGACGCGGTGCCCGCATTCGGGACCATCTTCGAATCGCTCGGTCGGGCGACGTCGTACGAGAACGCGTTGAACGTCTACGTGTGCTCGTTGTCGATCGCACTGACCGAGGGCGCCGGCGGGATCAACCCGGTCGGCAACAACGGACCATGGTCGGCGGTGTGTCGATGAAGCCCATGAACGAGCGCGACCCGATGCGGGTCGGCCTCATCACGATCGCGATCCTCGGACTCATCGGTGCCGCCGTCGTCGTGCTCAGCGTGACGTCGTTCGGCACGAAGAAGTACACCGCCGTCATCGAGCACACGGCGGGCCTTCGTACCGGCGAGGACGTGCAGGTGCACGGCGTCAACTCCGGGAAGGTGACCGGTGTGGAGCTCGAGGACGACCACGTGGTGGTCAGCTTCGTGCTGGACAGCGACATCGAGCTCGGCAACCAGACCACCGCGACGGTGAAGGTGGCCACCCTGCTGGGCAGCCACTACCTCGAGGTGGATCCCAACGGAACGGGCTCGCTCGCCAATGCCCAGATCCCGATGGATCGCACTTCGGTGCCCTACAACCTCCAGGACGTCATCGAGGAGGGCACGAAGGCGCTCGACAAGCTCGACCCCGACATCCTCGCCAAGGCCCTGACCGCCATGGCGGGAACGCTGGGTGCGAGCGAGGACGAGATCGGACCCGCGCTCGAGGGCGTTGCCCGGTTGTCCGAGGTCATCTCCAAGCGCTCCGACCAGGTGGGTGACCTGCTGGCCTCGACGCGCAGCGTGACCGACCAGCTCTCCGCGAGCAGCGAGGACATCGTCGGCCTGATGAAGCAGGCCAACCTCGTGGTCGGCGAGATCACCAGCCGCAAGGAGGCCATCCACACGCTCCTCGTGGAGACCACCGACCTCTCGAAGGCGCTCACCGCGATCGTCACGTCGACCAACGGCAAGTTGAAGCCGGCGCTGGCCGACCTGAACGCGGTGCTGGACACCCTCAACAGGCAGGACAAGCAGTTGACCAACCTGCTCGAGGTGATGGGCCCCTCGGTCCGGTACCTCGCCAACGCGACCGGCAGCGGCCCGTTCGTGCCGCTGTACCTCAAGCCGCCCGCTGTCCCGGCGGACGACACGACCTGCAAGCTGCGGGGTGATTGCCAGTGACCAGGTCGAGGAATCTGCTGCGCGGCCTGGGGGCCCTGGTCGTGACCGGTGCCGTCCTGGCCACCTCCGCGTGTGGCGTCGTCGGCGGCTCGGACACGATGACGGTGAAGGCCTACCTGGCCGACTCCGCCGGTCTCTTCGTCGGCAACGACGTGGGTGTCCTGGGCGTCAACGTCGGCTCGATCACCTCGATCGAGCCAGCCGGTGACAAGGTGCTGGTCACGATGGAGATCGACGGGGACCAGCCGGTCCCGGCGGACGCCGGTGCGGTCGTCGTGGCCCGCTCCGTGGCGACGGACCGCTACATCGAGCTCACGCCGGTGTACCGCGAGGGCGCCAAGATGGCCGACGGTGCGACGATCGATGTCGATCGCACCCGGACGCCTGTCGACTTCGACCAGGTCCTCGACTCGCTCAACGAGTTCGCGACCGGTATCGGCGGCAACGTCGAGACGACGAAGGCTGTCCAGCGGTTCATCGATGCAGGAACCAGCGCCCTCCAGGGCCGGGGACCGCTGCTGAACCAGACCATCCACTCCCTGGCCGACGGCGTCAGCGGCATCTCCTCCCAGCGCGAGGACATCGCCGCGACGATGAAGTCCCTGGACGTGCTGCTCAGCAGCATCGCGACCAACGAGTCGACGGCCAGGACCTTCATCCAGCAGGTCTCCAGGGCGTCGAAGATCCTGGCCGACGAGCGGGAGAACTTCCGTTCGGCCCTTCGCTCGCTCGACGAGGCGGTCACCACCGTGGCCAAGTTCGCCGTCGACAACCGCCAGGAGATCGTCGACACCCTCGATGGTTCGACCGAGCTGATGAACACCGTGCTCTCGAAGCAGGGCAGGCTCGAGGAGATCCTCCGCGTGATGCCGCTCGCCCTGCAGAACATCGCCCTGATCAAGGGCGATCGCCTGCCGGTCCGGATCGATCCGTTGATCCTGGTGCCCCTCGGCAACGTGTTGCAGGACATCTGCGACGGGCTGTTGCAGGGCACGCTCTGCGATGCACTCCTCGGGACAGGACTGGGCCAGTGAAAGGGAAGATGACGATGCGCTCGACCTCTGCCCGGGCCGTTGCGGCCGCAGCGCTGGCGCTCACCGTCGGCTCGCTGTCCGCCTGCGGTACGACGATGCGCGACCTCCCGATCCCGGGCACAGGAGTGTCCGGGGACACCATCGAGGTCAAGGCACAGTTCTCCGAGGCGCTGAACCTCGCTGTCGGGGCTCCGGTCAAGGTCAACGGCGTCGACATGGGCAAGGTCAAGTCGGTGACGGTGGACGACTTCGTCGCCGAGGCCACGATGACGCTGAAGACGGACGCCGAGCTCCGGGAGGGCGCGCACGCACGTCTGCGCTACACCACCCCGCTGGGTGAGCTCTTCGTGGACGTCACCAACCCGGCCACGGGTGCAGAGCTCGGCGACGACGCGACGCTGGCGCTGAAGGACACCGAGACCGCTCCGACGGTCGAGGACGCGCTGGCGCAGGCCTCCCTGCTGATCAACGGTGGTGGCCTGGAACAGCTGCAGACCGTCACCGAGGAGCTCAACACCGCGCTCGTCGGCAACGAGGGCGACTACCGCGCGCTGCTGGACCGCGCTTCGGTGTTCCTGACCCAGGCAAACGCGACGACCCAGAGCATCGACCAGGTGCTGAACTCGCTCAACGGGCTCTCGACGACGCTCGCTGCACGACAGGGCACGATCAACCGGGCGGTCAAGGAGATCACGCCGGCTGCGAAGGTCCTGCGAGAGAAGACACCTGACTTCACGCGGCTGCTGGCAGAGATCAAGAAGTTCACCGGTGCCGCCAACAGGACGGTGAACGCCACCCGGTCCCAGCTGCTCAGCATGCTGACGGAGCTCGAGCCTGTCCTGGCGGAGTTCGCCAAGAACAACGGGACCTTCGAGTCCTCGCTCAAGCTGCTGATCGCCGGCGCCCGGGCCGTCGACGAGGTTGCGGCGACCGACTACCTGAACATCAGTCTCGAGCTCCACCTCAACGGCATCGATGCCACGGGGGCGGTACAGGGCACCATCGCTGGTCTGCTCGGCCTGCTCGGGCTCAATCCGAACACGCCCGGTCTGGGCGACCTGCTGGACCTCGGTGGCCTGTTGAACCTCGGCGGTCTGGCTCCGGCCAACAAGTCGACGAAGTCGGGCTCCACGACCAAGTCCGGGACGTCCGGCAGCACGACCGGCTCGGGCAGCAAGCCCGATCCATTGGGACTCAACGGCCTCCTGCTGGGCCTGCTCGGAGGCGGATCGCGATGATGAAGATCCTGAGTGACCGTCTGTACCTGAGCCTCATCGGCATCGGGCTGGTCCTGGTGTTCGCCACTGCCTACATCTTCGCCGAGGTCCTGGACCAGCCGCTGACCAAGCGGCCCGTCACGGTCAATGTCGAGCTGGCACAGACCGGCGGTCTCTTCGAGGGGTCGGCGGTGACCTATCGCGGTGTGAAGATCGGAAAGGTCGAGAAGATCGTCCCGTCCAAGGGCGGCATCCTGGCCGAGATCGCGATCACCACGGAGACCGACATCCCCAAGGACTCACTGGTTCGGGTGCGTAGCCTCTCGCCGGTCGGTGAGCAGTACGTCGACTTCCAGCCGAAGAGCACCAAGGGGCCGTTCCTCGCGTCGGGCGACGTGATCCCCGCGGAGTCGACGGACATCCCCAAGAGCCTGAGCTCGACGGTCATCGCCGTCAACAACGTGCTGCGCCAGATCGACGACAAGAAGCTGCGCATCGTCCTCGGTGAGCTCAGCACCGGCCTCAAGGGCACCGGCACCGACCTGGGACAGATCCTCGACCAGGGCACCGCGATCCTCGCGACCCTCAATGAGGTGTGGCCCGAGACGGACCGCCTGATCACCAACGCCGGCACCGTCCTGCCCATCGTGACGGACAACGCGGACTCGTTGCGGGTCCTTGCCCAGTCATCGAAGCAGTTCGCCCAGTTCCTCCGCGAGTACGACCCCGAGCTGCGCGACATCCTCAAGCGCACTCCGGCGCAGCTCAAGGAACTGGTCCGGCTGGTCAACGACGCCGACACGGTGTTGCCGGGCTTCTTGGCGACGGGCGTTAGTTTCACTGACGTGTTCCGATCCTACGAACCCCACCTGCGGGCCCTCCTGCAGTCCTACGAGCCCGGCCTGCGGTCGCTGCTCGCCAAGGTCCAGGGTGGCGAGCTGCGCATCCAGATCATTGGCGACAAGAGCCCGCGCTGCAAGAAGTACGGCACCACGCGCCTCGACCCGGTGAACCCGGAGCGTCGGCCGCTCCAGAAGGACGCTCGTTGTGAAGCATCCTTCGCCACGCTGCAGCGGGGCGCCAACCATGCCCCCGGGCCCGTTCGGTGAGGGTCGGGAAGAGCCTGCACCGGGCCGCCGGCCCACTCGTCGCGCTGGTGCTCGCGGGCGCCGTGCTCTCCGGGTGCGGAGCCGACGACCAGCAGGCGAAGGACCTCAAGGAGGCCCGCGCGAAGGTGCAGGAATTGACGGCGGAGGACACCGCCGCTGATGAAGCCCTGGCTGCCGCCAAGACGCTGCTCGCCGAGATCACGACGTACTCCTGGAAGGAGGGTGACCACGAGTTCGCGTGGCTCGACAAGATCGCGGGCACCGAGCTGAAGGACAAGCTCGCTCCCAACGTCCCGCTCCTCCAGGAACAGATCGTCAAGGGCAAGGTCACCGCCAAGGGCCAGGTCGTCGACTCGGCAGCGCGCGTGGTCGACGAGACCCAGGTCGAGGTCCTGGCGTTCGTCGACCAGGCCATCACCGACGAGACCAACAAGGACATCAAGATCGAGGAGCAGCGGGTCAGCATGACCATGAAGCTGGTCGACGACGAGTGGCTGGTCGAGCGTCTCGAGCTTCTCAGCGGCACCAACAACGAACCCGTGCAGTAGTGCGTCGGCCCTTCGACCCGATGCTCTAGATTGACGCGCGTGGCGCATGGTGACAGGGACAGGCTCGCCGGGCTGAGAACGGTGTTGCGGCGGGTTCTGCTCACCGTGATCGGTGTCCCGTTCGTGGTGGCGTTCGCGATGTCCGTGGTCGACTCGTACCGCCGCCGCGGGAAGCGCCCCAAGCCGTTCCCGACGAGGGAGCCGCACACGGTCACCGTGGGCGACGGCCAGGTGACGACGTACACCTTCGGTCGCGACCTGTACGACGACATGCTGGCGGCGATCGAGGGCGCTGAGCAGCAGATCCTCTTCGAGACCTACATCTGGAAGGGCGACGCGACGGGGGAGCGGTTCAAGCGGGCCCTCATCGCCGCTGCCGACCGTGGCGTCGACGTCTACTGCATCTACGACGCATTCGCGAACCTCGTGGTCTCGCCTGCGTTCAAGCGGTTCCCGGCCAACGTGAAGGTGCTGAAGTACCCCGTCTACGCCGCGGGGTGGCGCTTCTTCGACCTCCGGCGCTACGGCCGCGACCACCGCAAGATCCTGGTCGTCGACGACAACGTCGGCTTCATCGGTGGCTACAACATCGGATCCAGCTACGAGACCGAGTGGCGCGACACCCACGTCCGGATCACCGGTCCGGCGGTGTGGGACCTCAAGCGGGCGTTCGCCGACTTCTGGAACCTCAACCGCCGGCGCCGCATTCGCGCCTCCGAGCGGCCGCTGCTGCTCGAGACCGCCTCGACCTGGGAGCCGCGGGTCCGGGTGCAGCGCAACGTGCCGCGCCTGTGGATGTTCCCGATCCGCTCGATGTACATCGAGGCGATCAACCGGGCCAGCCACAACGTGTGGATGACCCAGGCGTACTTCCTCCCCGACGAGGACTTCATCGATGCGGTCAAGGCAGCGGCACGCCGCGGCGTCGACGTACGCCTGCTCCTGCCGCTCAAGTCGAACCACATCGTTGCCGACTGGATCTCCCGCGGGTACTTCAGCCAGTTGCTCGACTCCGGTGTGCGGATCCTGCGCTACCGCGACGCGATGGTGCACGCCAAGACCGCCACGGTCGACGGCAACTGGGCGACGGTCGGCACGGCCAACATCGACCGGCTCAGCCTGCAGGGCAACTTCGAGATCAACGTCGAGATCATCGACGAGGGCTTCGCCCGTGACCTCGAGGCGATCTTCGAGGTCGACCAGTCCCACTGCCTCGAGCTCACCAGTGGTGAGTGGGAGGCGCGCGACGTGCACCGCAAGTTCACCGAGATGCTGCTCACCCCCCTTCGCCCGCTCCTCTGAGGAGGCCCCATGTGGTTCCGAGCCCCGGTGCGTGACCTCGCCGGCAAGCAGGTCTTCGTCACCGGTGCCGCGAGCGGCATCGGCCGCGCGGTGGCCGAGTACGCCGCCGAACGTGGCGCCGTACTGCACCTGACCGACCTCCAGGCCGAGCCCTTGGCGGCGGTGGCCGACGACATCAGGGCCCGGGGCGGCCAGGTCGCGACCGCGGAGCCTGCGGACGTCTCCGACCACGCCCAGGTACGACGCCTGGCCGCCCACATCACGCAACAGTCGGGTCCGATGGACGTGGTCCTCAATGTCGCCGGCATCGCGATCTGGGGCACCGTGCGCAGCCTCGAGCCCGAGCACTGGCAACGACTCGTCGACGTGAACCTGATGGGCCCGATCCACGTCATCGAGGAGTTCCTGCCGCCGATGATCGACGCCCGGCGCGGTGGGCAGCTGGTCAACGTGTCGTCCGCGGCGGGCATCATCGCGATGCCCTGGCACGCGGCCTACAGCGCCACCAAGTTCGGCCTTCGAGGAGTGTCGGAGGTCCTGCGCTACGACCTGCGCAAGCACCGCATCGGCGTGAGCCTGGTGTGCCCGGGCGGGGTCGACACCGGCCTCGTGGCGACCATCCGGATCGCCGGGATCGACCAGCAGAACAAGGCGTTCGTCCGCGCCCGTGGGCACTTCCAGAAGCGGGCGGTGACTCCCGAGAAGGCCGCCGAGGCGATCTGGCGAGGCGCGTTGCGCAACCGCTACTGGGTCTACACGTCGGCCGACATCCGGTTGGTGCACTGGCTGCAGCGGTACTTCCCGCCTGGCTACGCCGTCGCCATGCGGATCTTCAACTACGGCGCGAACCGGGTGCTCCCGTCCGTGGAGAAGGCGCGTCGTCCCGACCCGGTGGAGCCGGCATGACCGCCGGTTCCGGCGCGCGCATCGCGCCCGGCGGGTGGCGCGACGTCGGGCCGTTCGTCGCCGGTTTCGCGCGGGTCGCCGGTCGGATGCAGGGCACCGAGCCGCCCGCTGTCTTCCTGACCCTCGGTCGCCACCGCCGGCTGTTCTGGGGCTGGCTGCACTTCGCCGGGCGCCTGATGCCGGGAGGCCGCCTCGCGCGCCGTGAGTCGGAGCTGGTGATCCTTCGGGTCGCGAGCCGCCGCGGGTCGACCTACGAGCTGGAGCAGCACCGCAGGCTCGGCCGGCGTGCCGGACTGACCCGCGACGAGATCGCGGCGATCGAGGGGGACGACGAACCCAGCGGGTTCTCCGCACGCGAGCGGCTGCTGCTGCGGGCCACGGACGAGCTGGTGGCGGACCAGGACCTGTCGGACGCGCTGTGGGCGGAGCTCGGCGAGGAGTTCGACGAGCGCGAGAAGATCGAGATCGTGATGCTGGCGGGCCACTACGCGATGCTGGCGACCGCCCTGCACGCCCTGCGGGTGCAGCCGGACAAGCCGCGCTGACCGTTGTCGGTGGCCGCCCGTACGCTGAATCCATGCGTCCGGTCACCGATCTCGAGCGTCGAGTCGCCCCTTTCCACGTCGAGTCGGACTACGTCCCGTCCGGTGACCAGCCGGCCGCCATCGCCGAGATCACCCAGCGGCTCAACGCCGGCGCCAAGGACGTCGTCCTCCTGGGTGCCACCGGCACGGGGAAGACCGCCACGGTGGCCTGGGTCGCCGAGCAGGTGCAGCGCCCCCTGCTGGTGCTGCAGCCCAACAAGACCCTGGCCGCCCAGTTCGCCAACGAGCTGCGCCAGCTGTTCCCGAACAACGCGATCGAGTACTTCGTCTCGTACTACGACTACTACCAACCCGAGGCGTACGTCCCGCAGACCGACACCTACATCGAGAAGGACTCCTCGATCAACGAGGAGGTCGAGCGGCTGCGCCACTCGGCGACCAACAGCCTGCTGACCCGCCGCGACGTGATCGTGGTGTCGACGGTGTCGTGCATCTACGGCCTCGGCACCCCGCAGGAGTACGTCGACCGGATGCTCCGGCTGCGCGTGGGGGAGGAACACGACCGTGACTCGGTGCTGCGACGTCTCGTCGAGATCCAGTACACCCGCAACGACATGGCCTTCACCCGCGGCACCTTCCGGGTCCGGGGCGACACGCTGGAGATCTTCCCCGTCTACGAAGAGCTCGCCGTCCGCATCGAGTTCTTCGGCGACGAGATCGAGCGGTTGATGACGCTGCACCCGGTCACCGGCGAGGTGCTCACAGAGGACACCGAGCTCCACGTCTTCCCGGCCAGCCACTACATCGCCGGCCCGGAGCGCATGGAGAAGGCGATCAACGGCATCGAGCTCGAGCTCGCCGACCAGCTGGCGACCTTCGAGCGGCAGGGCAAGATGCTCGAGGCGCAGCGCCTGCGGATGCGCACGACGTACGACGTCGAGATGATGCGGCAAGTCGGTTCCTGCTCCGGCATCGAGAACTACTCGATGCACATGGACGGCCGCGCGCGGGGAACGGCGCCCAACACGCTCCTCGACTACTTCCCCGAGGACTTCCTGATGGTGGTCGACGAGTCGCACGTGGCGATCCCGCAGATCGGCGGCATGTACGAGGGCGACATGTCCCGCAAGCGCAACCTGGTCGATCACGGCTTCCGGCTGCCGAGCGCGATGGACAACCGGCCGCTGCGCTGGGAGGAGTTCCTCGAGCGGATCGGCCAGACCATCTACCTGTCAGCGACCCCGGGAGACTACGAGCTCGACAAGGTCCAGGGCGACGTCGTCGAGCAGATCATCCGCCCGACGGGCCTCGTCGACCCCCAGGTGGTCGTGAAGCCGACCAAGGGCCAGATCGACGACCTGATCCACGAGATCCGGGTGCGCACCGAGAAGGAGGAGCGGATCCTGGTCACCACCCTGACCAAGAAGATGTCCGAGGACCTCACCGACTACCTCCTCGACGCGGGCATCCGCACCCGCTACCTGCACTCCGAGGTCGACACGCTCAAGCGGATCGAGCTGCTGCGCGACCTCCGTCTCGGCCTGTACGACGTCCTGGTCGGCATCAACCTGCTCCGCGAGGGCCTCGACCTGCCGGAGGTTTCCCTCGTCGCGATCCTGGACGCCGACAAGGAGGGCTTCCTGCGCTCCGACAAGTCCTTGATCCAGACCATCGGCCGGGCCGCCCGCAACGTGTCGGGCGAGGTCCACATGTACGCCGACCGGATCACCCGGTCGATGGAGTCGGCCATCGAGGAGACCAACCGCCGCCGCGAGAAGCAGGTGGCCTACAACCTGGCGCACGGCGTCGATCCCCAGCCGCTCCGGAAGAAGATCGCCGACATCACCGAGATGCTGGCGCGCGAGGACGAGACGACCCAGGAGCTGCTCCAGACGTGGGCCGACGCGGGGGTGAAGGGTCGCGCCGGGGGAGTGCGTCCCAAGAAGTCGCCGACCCCGCAACTGCGGAGCACCGACATCGGCGGCCATGCGGCAGCGTTGGCGGGCCTGCCGA
Organism: Nocardioides sp. CPCC 206347; assembly: GCF_048654605.1. NCBI lineage: Bacteria > Bacillati > Actinomycetota > Actinomycetes > Propionibacteriales > Nocardioidaceae > Nocardioides > Nocardioides sp. CPCC 206347. The sequence continues at coordinate 58,650 of NZ_JBMCYZ010000001.1, read as the reverse complement.
GCGCCGACCTCGCCCAGCTGATCCAGGACCTCACCGACCAGATGAAGGGCGCTGCAGCGGAGCTCCAGTTCGAGCTCGCGGCGCGGTTGCGCGACGAGATCAGCGACCTGAAGCGCGAGCTCCGTCAGATGATGGAAGCCACGAAGTAGCCCTGCTCCGGGTGGCTCACTTCCGTCGCGCGGCCAGTCCGACCATCCGGGCGACGACCAGCGCGATGTAGAACACCCCGGCCACCTGCTCGACCATCACGAACGAGCGCGCCTGGTCCATCACGGGGTAGACGTCGGACAGGCCGACGCTCGTCAGCGTGGTGAACGACAGGTAGAGCAGCTCGAACCAGGGGAGCGCCTCGGCGTCGTCGGCACTGTTGAACCCGATGAAGGATCCGGGCCAGAGCACCTGCGCGGCGGCGTAGAGGTAGGCGAACCCCCAGGCGACGACGGTGAACGCCGCGCCGGTCGCGAAGATCTCGTCGCGGGTCACCTCGTCGTCGTGGAACAGGTAGCGGAGCATCGCGTACGACACGAAGAAGTAGAACGGCACGTGGAAGGCCGCCGAGGCGAGCACCACCCACTCGGTGTCGGGGCTGATCGCCTCGGCCACGGTCAGGGCCATCGCCGGCACGCCGAGGAAGCCGCCCACCCAGGCCAGCACGGGCGTGCGTCGTACGGCCCAGACGGCGGTGAGGACCACGAGCATCTGCACCACGCCCAGGACGGCCCGGCCGACGGTCGAGTCGTCGAGGCTCGGGTAGGCCAGGACCACGGTGAGCTGGGCGAACAGCAGGACGGCCGACGGATGGCCCCCGGCGGCCCGCACGGCGGTCATGATCCGGCTGTCTGCTGTGGGCACGTCCCGATCCTAGGGAGTCGGTCGGCCGTCGCGGTGCAGGCGGCTGCACGCGCCTGCCGTGACTCGGGTACGGGGGAGGGCGTTGAGTGTGCGTAGGGGCGTTGTAGCGTTGGTCACAACGAGAACGTGTTCTACTATTGCCGGGCAGTGCGGCTCGGGCCGCTGAGGGACATGACGGGAAGAGGAGACGGGGCGTGGCGTTCAACGCCGTTTCGGTCGTACGTGGCCCCGGTGAAATCGCGGTCATGGTGGTCGAGGTCACCAAGATCATCTTCACGCGCAAGTTCCAGGTCCGGGAGTTCCTCGAGCAGGCCTGGTTCGTCACGACCGTCACGCTGATGCCGACGATCATGGTGTCGATCCCCTTCGGCGCGGTCATCTCGCTCCAGGTCGGCAACCTGACCGGTCAGCTCGGGGCCCAGTCCTTCGCCGGCGCCACGGCCGTGCTCGCCACGGTGCGCGAGGCGGCCCCGATGGCGGCCGCCATGATCATTGCCGGTGCGGCCGGGTCCGCCATCTGTTCGGACCTCGGCGCCCGCAAGATCCGCGAAGAGATCGACGCCATGGAAGTGCTGGGCATCGACCCGCTCGAACGCCTGGTCGCCCCGCGGGTGGTGGCGACGGTGTTCGTGGCCCTGATGATCAACGGCATCGTGATCGCCGCCGGGATCGGAGGCGGTTACTTCTTCACCGTCATCGTCCAGGGCGGATCGGCCGGAGCCTTCCTCTCGACCTTCGCGCAGCTCGCGTCGCTGCCCGACCTCTACATCGCCATGATCAAGGCCGCCATCTTCGGCTGGCTGGCAGCGATCATCGGGGCCTACAAGGGGCTCAACGCGGGCGGCGGCCCGAGCGGCGTCGGTCGCGCCGTCAACGAAGCGGTCATCATCGCGTTCATGGCGCTGTTCTTCCTGAACGCCGTGATCACCGCCATCTACTTCCAGGTCGCTCCACCGGTGGGTCTGTGATGTCGGCGGCCAGTGAGTTCTTCGGAGGCGCCGTCCGGGCGCGCCGTGCCTCCCTCGAGGGGTACGGCGACCAGCTGCTCTTCTACGTCAAGGCGCTCGCCTGGGCGCCGCGCGCGATCCGGCGCTATCCCCGCGAGATCTCGAACACCCTCGCCGAGGTCGCCTTCGGTGCCGGGGGACTGAGCCTGATCGCCGGGTCGGTCGGCGTCATCGCGTTCATGGCCTTCTTCGCGGGCACCGAGGTCGGCATCCAGGGGTACGCCTCGCTCAGCCAGATCGGCGTCGCGAAGTTCAGTGCGTTCATCTCGGCGTACTTCAACACCCGTGAGGTCGCTCCGCTCGTGTCCTCGATCGCGCTCGCCGCGACCGTTGGCTGCGGCTACACCGCCCGGCTCGGTGCGATGCGGATCTCGGAGGAGATCGACGCACTCGAGGTGATGGGCATTCCCTCGCTGCCGTTCCTGGTCACCACCCGGATGATCGCGGCGTTCATCGCGGTGATCCCGCTGTACATCGTCGCCCTGTGCGCGTCGTACCTCTCGCCGCGACTGATCGTCACCCTGATCTACGGACAGTCCGCAGGAACCTACGACCACTACTTCCTGCAGTTCCTGCCGCCGATCGACATGCTCTGGTCCTTCTTCAAGCTGCTGTTCCTCGCGGTCGCCGTGATCCTGATCCACTGCTACTACGGCTACACCGCGTCCGGCGGACCCGCAGGTGTCGGCCGTGCTGTCGGTACGGCCATCCGCACGAGCATCGTGACCATCGTGGTGGCCGACTTCTTCCTGAGCTTCGCCATCTGGGGCTCGACCACGACCGTCAGGATCACCGGATGAGGGGGGTCCTGCCGTGCTGGTGAACATCCACCATGACAGCGCGAAGGAGCACAACCGTCTCCTGGTCGCGGGTGTCGTCTTCCTCAGCGTCATCGCGCTGCTGCTCTGGCTGTCGATCGCGATCTACAACAAGACGTTCGACAACAGCACCATCGTGACCGTGAAGGCGGACCGCGCCGGCCTGCAGCTGGCGAAGTTCGGCGACGTGCGCCTCAACGGCGCGCTCGTCGGCCGTGTCGACAAGATCTCCCAGGATGGCGAGGAGGCCGAGATCACCCTGGCCATCGAGCCCGAGGCGGCCACGAAGATCCCGGCGAACGTCGAGGTGCAGATCCTGCCCACGACCCTGTTCGGCCAGAAGTTCGTGGCGCTGATCCGGCCCGAGGCCGCCTCCGCGACGGCGCTCAAGGACGGTGACGTGATCCCGTCGGACCGGGTCGAGACCAATGTCGAGCTCAGCCAGATCCTCGCCGACCTCTTCCCGCTGCTGCGCGCGGTCCGTCCCGCGGACCTCAATGCCACCCTCAACGCGCTGCTGACCGCGCTCGAGGGTCGCGGCGAGGACATCGGCGCGACGATGGACCAGCTCGGTCAGTACATCGGTGCGATCGACGAGTCGCTGCCCACGCTGCGCAAGGACCTGATCGCGCTCGCCGAGGTCGCTGACGCGTATGACCTGGCTGCCCCGGACCTGCTCGACGTGCTCGACAACGTGACCGTGAGCAGCAAGACGGTGACGGAGAAGGCGGCCGACCTCGACGTCTTCTTCTCCGACCTCACCGGCCTGGCGAACACCGCGCGTCGCATCCTCGGCGACAACGAGCAGAACCTCATCCGGATGGGTGAGGTCACCGCTCCGGTGATCGCCCTGCTGGCGCGGTACTCGCCCGAGTTCCCGTGCCTGATCCGCGGCGCCGCCAACTACGAGCCGATCCTCTCCAAGACCTTCGAGGGCAACGTCGTCAAGCAGTACATGGAGTTCGGCAACCCGCAGTTCCGTCCGTACGACGAGCGCGACCTGCCGGAGTACGGCGAGGTCGGGCACGGACCGTGGTGCCTGGGCCTGCCGAAGTTCACCGTGCCGGCTCCCGGCGTGAAGCTCGACCAGGGGTCCGACATCGACGAGAAGGGCGGGTACCTCCCGTTCCCGATCCCCGGCCTCCCCAACCCGAACCCCGCCGCAGACATCGACAGTGGCTACGCCGGCAGCGCCGGCGAGCAGGAGGTCCTCAACGCGATGCTCGCTGGTGACAGCGGCCGTTCCCCCGAGGCGTACGGCGCACTGGGGTCCCTGTTGTACGGGCCCGTGGTCCGCGAAGGGAAGGCGGCCGGATGAGTCTCCCCACCGAAGCGAACCTGCGCCGTCAGCGCAACCACGCCACCTACTCGGCAGCGATCAAGCTCGGCGTCTTCACCATGGTCTCCATCTTCGTGACCGGCCTGCTGGCCGTGATCATGGGCAACATCGGCTTCGGCGATCGCAACGAGTACCGGGCCATCTTCACCAACGCGACGTCGCTGTCGAAGGGAGACGACGTACGCGTCGCAGGCGTCAACGTCGGCGAGGTCAAGAAGGTCGAGCACTACGAGCGTTCCCGGGCGATCGTGACCTTCAAGGTCGACGCGGGCGTGAAGATGACGACCGCATCGCGTGCCGAGATCCGGTTCCTCAACCTCGTCGGTGACCGCTACATGGCGCTCGAGGCAGGCACCGGCTCCGAGGACGCGCGACCGCTCGAGGACGGCGGGACCATCCCGGTCGACCACACCAAGCCGGCCCTCGACCTCACCGTGCTCTTCGACGGCTTCAAGCCGCTCTTCGCAGCGCTGAGCCCCGAGCAGGTCAACGAGCTCAGCATGAACCTGGTGCAGGTGCTGCAGGGCGAGGGCGGAACCGTGAAGAGCCTCCTCGCACACACGGCTTCACTCACCGGCACGCTCGCCGACCGCGACGCGCTGATCGGTGACGTGGTGACCAACCTGAGCCAGACGTTGAAGACCGTCGACGAGCGCCACGACCAGCTCAGCACCCTGGTGATCGAGCTGAAGGACTGGATGACCGACCTGGCGAAGGATCGCGACACGATCGGCTCCTCACTCGACAACATCTCGCAGCTCACGGTGACCGTGGCGGACCTGTTGCGCCGGGGCCGGCCGTTGCTCAAGGAGGACATCGCCGCGCTGCGCGCGCTGTCCAGGCTGCTCAACAAGCCCGAGAACCGCGCCAACCTGTCGCAGCTCCTGGACCGGATGCCCGAGACGATGCAGGACCAGACCCGGACCGGCACCTACGGCTCCTGGTACCAGTACTACGTCTGCGGCTTCTCCGCGAAGATCAGGCTGCCGCTGGTCGCGAACCTGCCGATCATCAAGGAGATCCAGAAGTACATCGGGGACATCGAGTTCCACTCCAGCGCGCCGAGGTGTCAGGACTGATGGCCAGGGCAAGCGAAGCACGCGTACTGCGGCTCGGCGTGATCACCCTCGTGGTGATGGTGCTGGTGTCGGCGGCGACCTTCAACCTCGGCAAGTTCCCGGGCTTCCGGGGTACCACGTACTACGCCGAGTTCAGCGACGCCAGCGGCATCCACAAGGGCAACATCGTCCAGGTGGGCGGGATCCGGGTGGGCCGGGTCAGCGACGTGACCCTCGACGGGGACAAGGTCGTGGTGAAGTTCGACCTCGACGGCGACGTCGACTTCGGCAAGGAGAGCACGGCCTCGATCGAGGTCCTCAACCTGCTGGGCGAGAAGTACCTCGACGTGCAGCCGGTCGGCAAGGGCCAGCTCGCCGAGGGCGGCACGATCCCGGTCGAGCGCACCGAGTCCGCGTACGACATCGTCGGCGTCTTCAGTGACCTCACGAACACGACCGAGGACATCGACACCCAGCAGTTGTCGGAAGCGCTGGACACGGTGGCCGACACGCTCGATGTCTCCGCCCCCGAGATCCAGGCGTCCTTCGACGGCATCGCGCGCCTCTCGCGCAGCGTCGCCTCCCGGGACGAGGAGATCCAGACCCTCTTCGAGAGCTCGAAGGAGGTCACCAAGGTCCTCTCCGAGCGCAGCGACGACATCGTGAAGCTGATGAAGAGCAGCGACCTGGTCTTCCAGGAGCTCACCAAGCGCCAGACCGCTGTCCACGACCTGCTGGTCAACGCGCGCCTCCTGGCGCAGGAGCTGCGCGGCCTCGTGAAGGACAACGAGAAGCAGATCGGCCCCGCCCTCAAGGAGGTCGACGGCCTGGTGAGCTTCCTCTCGAGCAAGAAGAAGAAGATCAAGGAGACGCTGGCGGCCCTCGGTCCGTACGTCTCCATCCTGTCCAACATCATCGGCACCGGCCCGTGGTTCGACGCCTACGCGGCGAACCTGCTCGCCCTGCCCACCGGTGAGTTCCTGCCCGGATTCCCGGAGTGATGACGATGGTTTCCTCGATCTTCAAGCGCATCGACCGACGGGTCCTGATCCTCGTCGGCGTGGTCCTGCTCGTCGCCGTCATGATCAACGTCTTCAACTCGCCGACCAGGATGAAGACGGTGACCGCGCACTTCCCGCGAGCGGTCAGCGTCTACAAGGGCACCGACGTCCGGATCCTCGGCGTCAACGTCGGCAAGGTGACGGCAGTGACCCCGGCCGGCAACTCGGTCCGGGTCGAGATGGAGTACGACGCGTCGTACAAGATCCCCGCGGAGGCCCAGGCCGTCATCGTGACGCCGACCCTGGTCGCCGACCGGTTCGTCCAGCTCACGCCCGTGTACGTAGGAGGCGACGTGATGGCGGACGGTGCCGACATCGCGCTGCCGCAGACCGGGGTTCCGGTCGAGCTCGACCGCATCTACGCCAGCCTCCAGTCGCTGACCCAGGCGCTCGGCCCCAACGGGGTCAATGCCGACGGCACCCTCGACCACCTGCTGGCGGCGGGGGAGAAGGCCTTCTCGGGGCAGGGCACCAAGGGCAACCAGATGATCCGTGACCTCGCCCAGGCCGCCGAGACGTTCGGCGACGGCGCCGGCCCGTTGTTCGAGACGGTGACCTACCTGGCCGAGTTCACCAGGACCCTGGCCGAGAACGACACCCTGGTGCGCGCCTTCATGCAGGACCTCACTGGTGTCTCGGCGATGCTCGCCGAGGAGAGCGACGAGCTGGAGCAGGCCGTGACCGCGGTCGCCCAGGCCGTCGGCAGCGTCGAGTCCTTCGTGAAGAACAACCGGGATGCGTTCGTCACCGACGTGCGGAAGCTGACCGACGTGCTGAGCACCATCGTGTCCGAGAAGGACAACCTGAAGAAGGCGATGGAGGTCGCACCCGTGGCCATGGGCAACCTGCACATGGGCTTCGACCACGTCACCGACTCGCAGAACTCCCGCATCGGCATCGGTGGCCAGATCTGGGATGCCGACGGCTTCCTCTGCGCCGTGATCCAGCAGCAGCCGGGCATGCCTGCCGCGCTCAAGGACACGACCTGCGACCTGATCGAGAAGCTGCTCGAGCCGATCATCAGCCAGTTGCCGTGGCTGCCGCCCGAGTACAAGTCGTACCTGCCCAAGCAGGTCGACACCCCCCAGGGGATCCGGCGACCCGAGGTCACCGAGGTCTCCTACTCGACGGGTGACAACGCCTCGGTCGAGAGCCTGCTCGGAGGTGGATCGTGACCAGCCGCTTCGTGGATGGCCGACTCGGGCGCCGGTGGGCCCGCGGTGCGGCGGCGCTGCTGGCCGGCGCCGTGCTGCTCACCGGATGTGACTTCGACGGCGCCTATGACCTGCCCCTGCCCGGGCACCCGGTCGACGCCGACGACGCCTTCGAGATCACGGCGTACTTCAAGGACGTCCTCAACGTCGTCCCGCGGTCCCCGGTCATGGTCGACGACGTCGTCGTCGGCGAGGTGACCGAGGTCGAGCGGGCCGGCTGGAACGCCAAGGTCACCCTGATCCTGCGCAAGGACGTGGTGCTCCCCGACAACGTCATCGCCGACATCCGGCAGGTGTCCCTCCTCGGCGAGAAGTACGTCGCCCTCGAAGCCCCGAAGGAGCAGGTGGCCACCGGTCGTCTGGCCGAGGGCGACACCATCCAGCTCGCCGAGACGGGCCGGAACCCGGAGGTCGAGGAAGTGCTCGGCGCCCTCTCGTTCCTGCTCAGCGGCGGCGGCGTTGCCCAGCTCGGCACGATCGTGCACGAGGCGAACCAGGTGATGTCGGGACGCGAGGACCGGTTGCGCAACCTGCTGTCGTCCCTGGACTCGGTGGTCGGCACCATCGACCAGCAGAAGGTCGACATCATCAACGCGCTGCAGTCGATGAACAACCTGACCACCAAGCTCAACGCGGAGAAGGACACGATCGGCGAGGCGCTCGACGCCACCGGCCCGGCGATCAAGGTCCTCGCAGCCCAGCACGACGAGCTGATCGCGATGCTGACCGCCCTCGACAAGCTGGGCAAGGTCGGCACCCGGGTCATCAACGCGAGCAAGGAGGACGTGCTGAGCATCCTCAAGGACCTCAGCCCGGTCCTGCGCAAGCTGACCGAGGCCGACGAGCAGCTCGCACCCGGCCTCAACCTGCTCGTGAGCTTCCCGTTCCCGCAGTCGGCCAACAAGATCGTCGAGGGCGACTATGCCGACACGATCATCCGCGCCGACCTGGACATCGCCAACCTCTACAAGACGCTGGGGCTCCCGGAGATCCAGCTGCCCGACCTCGGCGAGGTGCTGAACCAGGTGACCCGGTGCCTGCAGAGCGGGAACCTCACCGGGACCGCGTGCGCCAAGGTGCTCAACGACGTCAACCTGCTCAAGGACCTGCAGGACCAGTGCAAGACGGCCGCGCTCAGGACGAGCCCGGTGTGCAAGCTGCTGAACTCGCTGCCGACCCTCGACCTGAACAACCTGTTGAAGAACGGCCTGCTCGGCTCGGACGGCCCGCTGGCGGGTCTCACCCGCGGCCTGTTCGGCACCGAGGCGTCGTACGACAACGACACCACCGAGAGCCTCCTGGGAGCGACGGCATGAGCCGCGGCGTACGGATCCGGCTGATGGCCTTCGTCGTGCTGAGCGCGGTGGGCATCACCTACATCACGGCCAGCTACCTCGGCCTGGTCGACAAGGTCACCGGTCGTGGCCTCACGGTCACTGCGACGCTGCCCGGCTCCGGCGGCATCTTCGAAGGCAGCGAGGTGACCTACCGCGGCGTCAAGATCGGCAAGGTCTCCAAGGTGGTGCCGACCGAGGAGGGCATCGACCTGACCCTCGCGCTGGACCACGACGCGAAGGTCCCGCTCGACTCGGCGATCTCGGTGCACAACCTCTCTGCTGTCGGTGAGCAGTACTTCGACTTCCAGCCTGCTGACGACAAGGGCCCGTACGCGAAGGACGGGTCGAAGTTCGTCGGCACGGCCGAGTCGCTCCCCGTCGATGAGGGCGACCTGCTGGTCGACCTCAACCAGTTCGTCCAATCGGTCGACAAGGAGAGCCTGCAGAAGGTCGTCGAGGAGCTCGGCGTCATGTTCAACGACACCGGGGCAGACCTCCAGCGACTGCTCGACGGTGGTTCGAAGTTCATCGCCGAGGCCAGCGAGCACACCGACGAGACGATCGCCCTGCTGAACGACGGCCTGACCGTCCTGCGCACCCAGCAGGGCGAGAAGGAGAACATCCGCAAGTTCGCCGCCGACCTGAACACGGTCACGACGATGCTGCGGGAGAACGACGGAAGCCTGCGCACCGTCCTCAGCGCCACCCCGGGCGCCGCGCGCGAGCTGACGCGCCTGTTGAAGGAACTGGAACCGACCCTGCCGATCCTCTTCGGTGACCTCGTCACGATCGACCAGATCCTGTTCACCGAGCTCGACGGGCTCGAGCAGCTGCTCGTCACCTACCCGGCGCTGATCGCTGGTGGGCCGAGCGGGAGCACGGCCGACGGCTACGGCCACGTCAACCTCCAGTTCGACTACAGCGTCCCGCCCTGCACCCAGGGCTACGTGCCGCCCGAGGACTGGCGTTCCACGCAGGACCTGACCGACGTGGAGCCCGCAGACGTGAGCTGTACGGCGCCCCCGCCGTACGCCATGCGGGGCAGCAGGTACGTCCCGGCGAACCGCAAGAACCGGGCGTCCCCGGGCCGCGTCTACAGTGGCACCTACGACCCGTCCACCGGCGCTGTGCCCGGACTGGTCGACACAGCAGGGAACCCGGTGAAGCTGATGCAGCCGGAGAACCTGTCCGTCCTGGGAGGGGATGCGTGGAAGTGGCTGTTGGTGGGTCCGGTGGCGAGCCGGTGACCCCGGCGTTGACCGAGGAACGCAGCCGCGTCCGGCTCAACATCGCGCTCTATGCCGCGATCGTGATCTTCGCGTGCATGGCCGTCCTGGTCGCGATCGCGTTGAAGTCGGAGCTGGACTCGCGCGTCGACGGTGTCGACGTGGTGCCCGGTGCCGGACAGGACGTCGGCCGCGGCATCGTCCAGGCCGTCCCCCTGGCCAAGGACTCGGAGCAGGAGCGCGTCGCCGCGCAGCTCGAGGCCGCGACGAAGATGGTCACGGCCTTCGTGAACTTCAGCTACAAGGAGCCCGACGCGACCATCAAGTCGGTGCAGTCGATGTCGACCGGGGACTTCCTCAAGGAGTACAACAAGGGCGTCTCCGGCCTGAAGAAGCTCGCCAGCGAGGCCCAGTCCAGCATGGTCGCCGAGGTCGTCTGGTCCGGCCTGGTGGCCGGCGACAACGACTCGGCCACCGTGATCGTCGCCACCAGCGGCACGGTCACCAACAAGACAACGGAGTTCAAGGAAGAGGCGCGCAACTACCGGATCCAGGTCGAACTGGCCCTGGTCAAGGACCGCTGGCTCACCCGTGACCTCCAGTACGTGCAGTTGGGCTGAGGAGTACCCCCATGAGTCGCCCCACACCCCGACGCCCCGCGAGCTCGCGCGGCACCACGCCCCGACCGCGCAAGCTTGCCGGCCAGAGCCCGACGACGCGTCCGGAAGAGACCGACGAGACGGTCGAGTTGGCCGACAAGGCCGACAAGGCCGAGACGGCCGACGAGGTCGAGGCGGTCGAGACCACGTCCGAAGCGTCGACGCCGGAGCCCGCCGACGAGCCGACCGTCGAGTCCGGTGCACCCGGCCTGCTGGCTCGCCCGCGGACCACGCGCCGTCTCGTGATCGCCCTCGTGCTCGTCGCCCTGGTCCTCTTCGCCCAGGCCGTGTGGTTCGGGATCCTGAAGGTGACCGAGGACGACCCGGCGCCCAAGGTCACCGACACCGCCGGTGAGATCACCGTGCCCGACGGCCGGCCGGTCGTCGCTTCCGAGATCGCCACCGTCGAGGGTGTGGAGGCAGCCGCCAAGGCTGCCCAGGACATCGTCGCGGTCGACTACCAGAAGTACGACGCCGAGGTCGACGCTGCCGCCAAGGTGATGACCTCGAAGTTCGAGGGGCAGTACCGCACGACCGCAAGGGACATCAAGGAGCAGTTCGTGCTCCAGAAGACGGTGGTCCAGGCCAACGTCGTCGCCCAGGGTGTCGTCCGGGCCAACCGGACCAGGCTGCAGGCGCTGGTGTTCCTCAACCAGGTGGTTTCACGGGAACGCGAGGGGAAGCCGGAGACCGTGGTGACGCCCTTCAAGGTGCTGGTCACGATGGTGCACACCGACCAGGGCTGGCTCGTCGATGGTCTCGACACGGATCAGCGGCGAGACAAGACCAACTAGAACACGTTACAGTTCTGTGGTGGCCACCTCCGAGAGCGTCGAGTGCGACGTCGTCATCGTCGGCGCCGGGCCCACGGGGCTGTTCGCCACCTACTACGCCGGCTTCCGTGGCCTGCGTGTGGCGCTGATCGACTCGTTGCCGGAGCTCGGTGGCCAGATCACCGCGATGTACCCCGAGAAGGCGATCCTGGACGTGGCGGGCTTCCCGTCCGTGAAGGGTCGCGAGCTCGTCGACGGCCTGGTGGCCCAGGCGCTGACCGCGGAGCCGGTCCAGCTGCTGGGCCGGACTGCGCTCGAGCTCGTGGCCAACGAGGAGTCCGGTGTCAGCCTGACCCTCGACGACGGCACCGTCGTGAACGCCAAGGCACTCATCATCACCGCCGGCATCGGGAAGTTCAGCCCGCGCCCGCTTCCGGCGGCTGCCGGATGGATCGGGCGCGGTGTCGAGTTCTTCGTGCCGAGCTTTGCGCCGTACGACGGCAAGGACGTCGTCATCGTCGGGGGAGGCGACAGCGCCTTCGACTGGGCCCTCCACCTCGAACCGATCGCGCGCTCCGTCACGCTGGTGCACCGCCGCGACGCGTTCCGCGCGCACGAACGCACCGTCGAGCAGGTCCGCTCGTCCTCGACCCAGTTCGTCACCAAGGCTGAGGTGACCGCGCTGCGCGACGCTGCCGGCGGCACCGACGGAGAACTTGCCGAGGTCGAGATCACCGTCGACGGCGTGCCGCAGGCCCGGCCGGCGCAGGCGGTCGTGGCGGCGCTCGGCTTCGTTGCCGACCTCGGCCCCCTCCAGCAGTGGGGGCTCGAGACGCACCGTCGCCACATCGTGGTCGACGGGGCCATGCGCACGAGCCTGCCGCGGGTCTTCGCGGCCGGCGACATCACCGAGTACGACGGCAAGGTCCGCCTGATCGCCGTGGGCTTCGGTGAGGCCGCCACCGCGGTCAACAACGCCGCCGTCGTCATTGACCCGAGTGCCCACGTGTTCCCGGGCCACTCGTCGGAAGGAAGCTGACATGGGTGCTGCAGGACGCGACAAGGTGAAGCTCACCGATGAGGAGGTCGCCGCGCTGTTGGGCGAGAACCTCAAGGTGCAGGTGGCCGCCAACGGGCACGAGGGATTCCCGCACCTCACCACGCTGTTCTACGTCGTGCGCGAGGGCAAGATCGCGTTCTGGACCTACGGACGCAGCCAGAAGATCGTCAACCTCGAGCGGGACCCGCGGGTCACCGCGCTCGTCGAGGACGGCGTCGACTACTTCGAGCTGCGTGGCGTATCGATCGAGGGACGCGCGGAGATCGTCCGCGACTACGACACGATCTTCGAGATCGGCGCGGCCGTCGCCACCCGGATGGTGGGTGCCGAGTCCTTCGAGGCACTGGGGGACTTCGGGCGCGAGACGGTCGAGAAACAGGCGACCAAGCGGGTGGGCGTGATCATCCACCCCGAGAAGGTCGCTTCCTGGGACCACCGGAAGATGACGTGAAAGGCATGACTGACATGAAGATCAAGGTCGACTTCGACCTGTGTGAGTCCAACGGGCTGTGCGAGGCCATGGCGCCCGAGGTGTTCGAGCTGGACGACGACGACTTCCTCCAGCTCCACACCGAGCAGACGACCGACGAGAACATCGCGCAGGTCCGTCAGGCGGTTGCCGCCTGCCCGCGCGCCGCCATCACGTTGGTGGAGGAGTGAGCGTGGCAGACAGCACGTCGCTCGAGGGCAAGGTCGCGGTCGTCACGGGAGCAGGTGCGGGCCTGGGTCGCGCCGAGGCGCTGGCCCTGGCCGCCGCTGGCGCGAAGGTCGTCGTCAACGACCTCGCCGGAGCCGGTGACGACGCCGTCGAGGAGATCCGTTCGCTCGGTGGCGAGGCAGTCGTCGTCGAGGGTGACATCAGCCAGCGCAGGACGGCCGATGCCTTGATGACCGCAGCGATCGACGGCTTCGGTGGTCTCGACGTCGTCGTCAACAACGCCGGCATGACGCGTGACCGGATGCTCTTCAACCTGACCGACGACGAGTGGGACGCGGTCATCGCCGTCCACCTGCGCGGCCACTTCCTGCTCTCGCGCAACGCGGCGTCGTACTGGCGCGGTCGGGCGAAGGCGAGCGAGTCCGGCCTGACCTACGGCAGCATCGTCAACACGGCCTCCGAGGCCTTCCTGGGTGGCTCGCCGGGGCAGGCCAACTACGCCGCGGCCAAGGCCGGGATCACCGCGCTCACGCTGTCCACGGCCCGTGGACTGGGCAAGATCGGCGTCCGCGCCAACGTCATCTGCCCCCGGGCACGCACCGCGATGACGGCCCAGGTCTTCGGTGAGGACCAGTCCGGCCTCCAGGTCGATCCGTACTCCCCGGACCACGTCGCACCCGTCGTGGCGTACCTCGCCTCGCCGGCAGCCGAGCGGATCACCGGCCAGGTCTTCGTCGTGTACGGCGGCATGGTGGCCCTCGTGGCGGCTCCGGTCGTCGAGCAGCGCTTCGACAAGTCGGGCGACCTCTGGACCGGTGAGGACCTCGACAAGCAGCTCGGCGACTTCTTCGCCGACCGGGACCCGGCCAACGGCTTCGCGGCCGACTCGATCATGCAACTGACCGTCTGAGGGTTTCGAGGCTCGCTGCGCTCGCACCTCAACCACCGAGAAAGACAGATAAGAGATAATGGGTCGTCTGGACAACAAGGTCGCCATCGTCACCGGTGGCGCACAGGGACAGGGCGCCGCGATCGCGCGTGCCTACGTCGCCGAGGGCGCCAAGGTCGTCATCGCCGACGTGGCGAAGGAAGCAGGTCAGGCGCTCGCCGACGAGCTGGGTGACAACGCCCACTTCATGCACCACGACGTCAGCGACGCCGCGTCCTGGACCGCGCTGGTCGAGGACGCCAACACCCGCTTCGGCCCGGTCAACGTGCTCGCGAACAACGCCGGCATCCTCCGCTTCGGTGACATCGAGCGGATGCCTGCCGAAGAGGTCGAGCTCGTGTGGCGGGTCAACCAGCTCGGCGTCTTCCTCGGCATGCAGTCGGTGGCCCGCACGATGCGCAAGAACGGCGGCGGCTCGATCATCAACGCCTCCTCGGTCGAGGGCCTCGCCGGCATGCCGTCCTGCACCGCGTACGCCGCCACGAAGTGGGCGATCCGCGGCATGACCAAGTGCGCCGCGATGGAGCTCGGTCCGAAGGGGATCCGGGTCAATTCGGTGCACCCCGGCATGATCGACACCCCGATGACGCGGGTCCACGGTGGCGACGCCGCCATGGAGTACGGCGCCAGCAAGGTGCCGCTGCGCCGGGTCGGTGTCCCGGAGGACATCGCACCGGTCTACGTGTTCCTGGCCAGCGAGGAGTCGTCGTACATCAACGGCGCCGAGATCGCCGTCGACGGTGGCGTGACGAGCACGCACGCCTTCGGTGCCTGAGCGCGTCAAATGGTCGGCAGCGCGGCGGGAGGCGTCGGCTGGCAGCTTGCTGCCCGCTGCTGCGCCGGAGACGCGCTCGGCCCGATGGAGCAGTCAGTCCCGGAGGATCAGATGAATCGCCGTGTCCATGTGCGCAGCGGTCTCCGCTGCGGTGGAGCGGCCGGTCACCCAGGCGACCAGCGCCGAGAGCCACACGTCACCGAGGACCCGTGCCACGGCGACGTCCTCGTCGGTGATCGAGCCCTCGGCGGGGACCCCGCCGTGCATGGCGTGGGTGACGATCGAGGTCATCGACATGCCGACGACGTGGATCTCGTTGGCGACGCTGCTGTCGGCGAACATGAAGGCCCGGGTCAGCGCCTCGGTGAGCTTCGGGTCGCCCTGCATGCCCCGCGCCATCCGCTTGAGGACATACAGGACGCGGTCGGCCTGGGTGTCGCCGGGGATCTCCCGCTCGTTGAGCCGGACGGCCGTCTCCTCGAACTGACGTCCGAGGGCGGAGACCAGCAGATGGATCTTCGAGGGGAAGTAGCGGTACAGCGTGCCCAGGGCGACGTCGGCCTGCTCGGCCACCGCCCGCATCTGGACTGCATCGAAGCCGCCGGCCGTGGCGAGTTCGTAGGTGGCGTCGAGGATCCGCTTGCGTCGATCGCGCTGCGCGGCAGAACCAAGGTCGTCTGTCGACGTCGAGTTCGCGATGGTCACCGTGTCTCCTGTGTGGGTCTGACGTTGCGGTCCCGTTGGGTCCACAGATATAGGCTACTGGCAGGTAGCGCATAATTAGAAACACGTTCCAGTTTTGTTCGGCCCTGCTTCCACCGGGAGCTCGGCGCCGTGACTCAGCGCAATGAGCCAGCGCCTGAGCAGTACCCCAGTGAGATTAAGGAGATCCGAATGCGGATCGCAATGCTGTCCTACCGCAGCAAGCCCCACGTGGGCGGACAGGGTATCTACATCCGTCGGTTGACCCGGGAGCTCGCTGCCCTGGGCCACACCGTCGAGGTGTTCTCCGGCCAGCCCTACCCCGAGCTCGACGAGGGGGTGACCCTCACCAAGGTGCCGAGCCTCGACCTCTATCAACCAGGCGACGAGTTCCGCAATCCCCGCCCGAGCGAGTACCGCGACCTGATCGACGTCGAGGAGTGGCTCAGGATGCGCAGCGGCGCGTTCCCGGAGCCGCTGACGTTCAGCAAGCGCGTGGTGAAGGTCCTCAAGGGGCGGCGCGACGACTTCGACATCGTCTTCGACAACCAGACCCTGGCCATGCCCCTGCTCGGCATCGAGGACCCCGCGGTGGTGGGCCTCCCGCTCGCCGCGACCATCCACCACCCGATCACCATGGACCGCCGCATCGAGCTCGCCGCGGCCGTCTGGGCCAAGCGCAAGGCCGGCTCGAAGTGGCGCTTCGAGCTGCCGAAGATCGGCGTGTGGCGCTGGTACTCCTTCCTCTCCCAGCAGAAGCGGACTGCGCCCCGCCTGCGCCGGGTGATGGTGCCTTCCGAGTCGTCCAAGCGCGACATCGTGCGTGAGTTCAACGTCGACCCGGCGCGGATCGAGACGATCCTGCTGGGCGTCGACGATCGCTTCGTGCCGCCCACCGAGCCCCGCGTACCCGGCCGGGTCCTCGCGATGGCCAGCGCCGACGCGCCACTGAAGGGCATCTCGGTCCTGCTCGAGGCGTTTGCCAAGCTGGTCGTCGAACGCGACCTGGAGCTCGTGCTGGTGACCAAGCCCAAGGAGGGTGGCGTCACCGAGAAGCTCATCGACCGCCTCGGCATCGCCGACCGGGTCTCGTTCGCCAACGGCCTCTCCGACGACGAGCTCGTCGCGCTGATGGGCTCGGCCGAGCTGGCCTGCGTCCCCTCGCTGTACGAGGGCTTCTCGCTGCCGACCGCCGAGCTGATGGCCTGCGAGACGCCGCTCGTGGTCTCGCGGGCAGGGGCCATCCCGGAGGTCGTCGGTCCCGACGGCCTCTGCGCGGACGTGGTGGAGCCCGGAGACGTCGGAGCACTGACCGCTGCGCTCGCCGCGCTGCTGGACGACCCCGCCCGCCGTGCCGAGATGGGCGCCGCGGGACGCCGCCGCGTCAAGGAGCTGTTCAGCTGGACAGCCGTCGCTGTGAGCACTGCGGCCGTCCTCGAGGACGTGATCGCCGAGTACAAGGCCGAGATGGCCGAGAAGAAGGCCTGAGGAGAACTGACATGCTGACCGTTGACTTCGACCGACTGGGCCTCAAGCCCGGTGACCGCGTGCTCGACATGGGCGCCGGTGCCGGCCGCCACAGCTTCGAGATGTACCGCCGCGGTGCAGACGTGATCGCGTTCGACATCGATGCCGATGAGCTCGAAGGCGTGCGCGACCTGTTCGTCGCGATGAAGGAGGCCGGCGAGGTCCCCGAGGGCGCCGAGGCCGACGTCAAGCAGGGTGACGCGCTCGCGCTGCCCTTCGCCGACGGTGAGTTCGACCGGATCGTGTGCTCCGAGGTGCTCGAGCACATCCACGACGACGTCGCGGCGATCCGCGAGCTGATCCGGGTCCTGCGGCCCGGTGGAACCCTGGCCGTGACCGTGCCCCGCTGGTTGCCCGAGGTCATCAACTGGAGCCTCTCGGCCGACTACCACAACGCCGAGGGCGGCCACATCCGGATCTACACCGACCACGAGCTGGTCGACAAGGTCACCAAGGGCGGCCGCTTCAATGACGGCACGCCCGGTGAGGCGATGCTGTTCGAGGGCAAGAGCTACACGCACGGCCTGCACTCGCCGTACTGGTGGATCAAGTGCGCGGTCGGTGTCGAGAACGACAACCACCCGCTCGCGAGGGCGTACCACAAGCTCCTCGTCTGGGAGATCATGAAGCAGCCCAAGGCCCTGCAGGTGGCCGGCAAGGTGCTCGACCCGATGATCGGCAAGAGCATGGTGCTGTACTTCCGGAAGCCGGACGCCGGATGACCGGCGTGATCCCCGAGGTGCCGCTGAGCCGGCTCCCGTACGTCGAGGGCGTCATCAGCGCCCAGCAGGTCGCCGACACCGCAGCGGCGATCGCGGCGATGCAGGAGCCGTGGGGCGCCGTGCCGTGGACCACGGGCGAGCACGTCGACATCTGGAACCACGTCGAGGCCGCCATGGCGATGCTCGTCGGTGGACAGGTGGAGGCCGCCGAGCGCGCCTACGCCTGGATCCCGACCGTCCAGCGCGCCGACGGTTCCTGGCCGATGAAGCTGGTCGGCGGCGTGGCCGACGACGAGCGCGGCGAGGTCAACATGTCGGCGTACTTCGCCGTCGGCCTGTGGCACCACTGGCTGGTGCAACGCGACCTCGCCTTCATCCGGAGGTACTGGCCCTCCGTGCGGGCCGGCCTGGACTTCGTCGTGTCGCTCCAGCAGAGCTTCGGTGGCATCCGCTGGACCCCGGTCGACGACTTCTGCCTGCTCACCGGCAACTCGAGCATCTATCACTCGCTCCGTGCGGGTGTTGCGCTCGCCGACCTGATGGACGACCCGCAGCCCGAGTGGGAGCTGGCGGGTGGCCGCCTCGGTCACGCCGTGCGCACCCACCCGGACCTGTTCGAGGACAAGACGACGTACTCCATGGACTGGTACTACCCGGTCCTCGGTGGCCCCGTCCGTGGCGACGCGGCCCGCGAGCTGCTGGCCCGGCGCTGGAACGACTTCGTGGTCCCCGGCCTCGGCATCCACTGCGTCGACACCAACCCCTGGGTCACCGGTGCGGAGACCTGTGAGCTCGCGATGGCGCTCGACGTCATCGGCGACCACACCCGTGCGCTGGCACTGCTCACCGAGATGCAGCACCTGCGCGAGGACGACGGTCGCTACTGGACCGGTTGGGTGTACGACGACCCGACGCGACCGTCCGACGGGGAGCCCCGCAACGTGCACTGGCCGGTCGAGCACACGACGTACACCGCGGCCGCGGTGCTGCTCGCGGTCGACGCCCTCGGGGAGACCTACGGGCACGCATCGCCGGGCTCGGGGATCATGCGCGGGACCTCGCTGGCCCCGCACTTCGAGGAGATCGCCCTCGAGTGCGACTGCCCCTCAGCGGACCGGGTCTCCAGCCACGCCTGACGTGCGCTGGAGGATGCGCATCGAGCCGACGGCGTCGATCTCGGTGAACTGGCCGCTGGCCAGTGCGGGAAGGTAGATCAGCTCGTAGGGCGGGCGACCGCCTTCGGCCGGGTCGGGGAAGACGTCGTGGATGGCCAGGTAGCCACCTGCATCGACCCAGCGCGGCCACCCGAGGAAGTCGTCGCGGGCGGGCTGTTCCCCGTGCCCGCCGTCGATGAAGAGCAGCGAGAGCGGCGTGCGCCAGTGCGCGGCGACGGTCGTGGACTGGCCGACGATCGCGACCACGTGGTCCTCGAGTCCGGCGCGGGCGATGTTCTTGCGGAACTGGCCCAGGGTGTCCATCAGCCCGAACTCCTGGTCGACCACCGTGGTGTCGTGGTGCTCCCAGCCTGCCTGGTTCTCCTCCGACCCGCGGTGGTGGTCGACGGTGAAGACGGTTGCGGGTGTGCCGGCTGCGGTCACCTCGCGCGCGGCGGCGCCCAGGTAGATGCCGGACTTCCCGCAGTAGGTGCCGACCTCGAGGGCCGGGCCGTGGGGGAGGCGTTCGCGGGCCACCCGGTAGAGCAGGTCGCCCTCGTCCTCGGGCATGAAGCCCTTGGCGCGGCGCGCGTGTTCCAGCAGGTCGGACGGCATGGTGTCGGGCACGGGGTGATTCTAGTAAACTGAAACCTGTTCTACTTCGCCGCACCAACGAACCCACGGGAGCACCATGTCCCTCGGCATCACCGACGACCAGGTCGAACTGGCCGACAACCTGCGCAAGTGGGCGGCCAGCCTGGACCCGATCGCAGCGGCGCGCGCCGCCGAGGGCGACGTCGCTGCCCGTTTCGACGAGGTCTGGTCGGCCGCCGAAGCCATGGGGGTCACCACGATCGCGGTGCCGGAGTCGGCCGGGGGTGGGGGAGGAACGGTCCTCGACCAGGCGGTCGCGCTCGAGGCCTGTGCGCACGAACTGGTTCCCGGCGGCCTCCTCGGTTCGGCCGTCGTCGCCACGCTCCAGCAGCGGGCGGGTCGCTTCGGCATTCAGGTCCACCCCGGTGGCGCCGTGTGGGACGGCGGCACGGCGATCGAGAGCTTCCTGCTCGACGGAGCAGGGGAGGTCACCCCTGAGGCCGGCATCGACCTCAGTGCCCGTCACGCCCGATCCCACGGTCCGGCTGGGGACGCGGGGGAGCCGCGTCGCCGCCTGGTCGCCGTCACCCTCGCTGCGGCCGAGGCCGCCGGGGTTGCTCGCTGGTGCCTGGAGACCGCGGTCGACTACGCCAAGGTGCGCGAGCAGTTCGGGCAGAAGATCGGGGCCTTCCAGGCCATCAAGCACCTGTGTGCCCAGATGCTCGAGACCGCCGAGGCCGTCACGGCCGCCGCCTGGGACGCGGCAGCGTCGGCCGATGGTGACGACGTCGAGCAGTGGTCGTTCGCGGTCGACGTCGCGCAGGCGACCTGCTTCGACGGCGCCGTCGAGGTGGCCAAGGGCTGCATCCAGGTGCTCGGCGGCATCGGCTTCACCCACGAGCACGACGCCCACCTCTACTTCCGCCGCGCCCTGAGCCTGCGTGCGCTCGTCGGTTCGGCCGACGACGCTGCCGAACGGCTCACGGCTGCCGCCGTGGCCGGAGTACGACGCCAGGTGGACGTCGACCTCGAAGGGCGCGACGACGCGATCCGCCCCGAGGTACGGGCTTCCGCCGAGCGCATCGCTGCCCTGCCGGCGGGCGACCAGCGAGCGGCACTGGTGGAGACGGGTTACCTGACGCCGCACTGGCCCGCGCCCTACGGGCTCGGCGCCGATCCGACCACGCAGATCGTGATCGACCAGGAGCTCGGCCGGGCGGGCGTCGTACGACCGGACCTGGTGATCGCCGGGTGGGCGGTGCCGACGATCCTCGCCCACGGCACCGACGCGCAGCGCGAACGCTTCGTGCTGCCGTCCCTGCTGGGGGACCTGGTGTGGTGCCAGCTGTTCTCCGAACCGGGATCCGGCTCCGACCTGGCGTCGCTGCGCATGCGCGCCGAGCGGGTTGACGGCGGCTGGCGCCTGACGGGCCAGAAGGTGTGGAACTCGATGGCCGAGCGTGCGGACTGGGGCATCTGCCTGGCCCGCACCGATCCCGACGTCCCGCAGCACAAGGGCATCACCTACTTCCTGGTGGACATGAGGTCCGCGGGGATCGAGGTCCGGCCGCTGCGCGAGATCACGGGGGAGGCGCTGTTCAACGAGGTGTTCCTCGACGACGTCTTCGTGCCCGACGACTGCGTCGTGGCCGAGCCCGGTGACGGGTGGAAGCTGGCCCGCACGACGCTGGCCAACGAGCGGGTCGCGATGGCCAGCGCACGCCTCACCAAGAGCGTGGAGCGTGCCGTCGAGATCGCCGCGTCCCGCGACCTCGGGCCGGTCGCCCGGGTCCAGGTCGGCCACCAGGTGGCCCTCGCCACCGTCTGTGCCCTGCTGGGTGTCCGCACCACGCTGCGTGCCCTCGGCGGTCACGGCCCGGGTTCGGAGTCGAGCGTGGCGAAGCTGCTCGGCGTCCGCAGCCGTCAGGACTCCTCGGAGCTGGTCGTGAAGCTCCAGGGCGACGACCTCGCCGTGCTGGGCCCGATCAGCAAGGTGTCGGAGGACCCGCTGGCGGCCGACATCTGGGAGCAGCTCAACACGCGCTGCCTGTCGATCGCGGGCGGTACGACGCAGATCCTGCGCAACGTGGCCGCGGAGCGGATCCTCGGCCTGCCGCGCTGAGGTCTACTCCGCTGCGATGACCTCGGCGGGCGAGCCCTGCTCGCGGCGCCAGAGGTTCCAGTGCCAGTTGAGGAACCGCTCGGTCGCGCGCACGAGGTGCTGCGACCGGATCGACGGGAAGATGTCGAACGCGTGCTGGGTGGTCGGCAGCTCGGCGTAGCTCACCGTGCGCTTCGAGGTGTCCCGCAGCGCCTTGACGAAGGCGCGCGCCTGGCCCACCTCGACGAGCGTGTCGTTGACGCCGTGGATCACGAAGAAGTCGGGAGCGTCGGAGGTGATCCGCAGCAGCGGCGACGCCTGCTCGTAGACGTCGGGCAGGTCGGAGTAGCGCTTGCGGAACACCCGTGGTCCGAGGAAGGTGTCGCGCATCAGGGCGGTGTTGGGCAGGCCGGTGACACCGGCCATGTCGTAGACGCCGTAGTAGGGGACCGCCGCCTGGATCGTGGTGTCGGCGTCCTCGAAGCCGGGCTGGAACTCCGGCGCGTTCGGCGTGACGGCGGCCAGGGCGGAGAGGTGGCCACCGGCGGATCCGCCGGTGATCGCGATGTAGTTCGGGTCGCCGCCGTACGCCTCGATGTTCTCGCGGATCCACGCGATCGCGGCCTTGACGTCGACGATGTGCGCCGGCCAGGGGTCGCGGGGCGAGAGGCGGTAGTTGATCGCGACGCACACCCAGCCGCGGGCGGCGAGGTGCTGCATGAGGGGGAGCCCCTGCTGATCCTTCCTGCCGATGGTCCAGGCGCCGCCGTGCACCTGCAGCAGCACCGGCGCGCCAGCGGCGGGCGTGACCTCCGACGTGTAGACGTCGAGCATGCCGCGCTTGCCGTACGGCGCGAACGGGATGTCGCGGTGGACCTCCACGCCGGCCTTGCGCGCCGCGCGGCCGAAGGCGAACGGGTTCACGATCCGGCCCCACGGGGTCGCGAGGTCCGCCGGGGACGGCTTGGCGTCGAGCTGCTCGACGTAGTCGACGCCGAGGCCTTCGACCAGCGCGTTCTCGGCCTCGGTCACCGACCGGCGGCTCTGCTGGATCAGGTAGGCCAGGCCCGCCGAGGACAGGCCGGCGAGCGCGAGTCCGCGGACGCTTCGGCGCGGTCCGGCGACGTGCGCGGCCGCATCGGCGACGGTCAGGCCCAGGACGTGGGGGGCGAGTTCACCGGTGACCCAGCCGGCGAAGAACGCCGGGATGCCGGCGCGGAAGCCGGGGAGGGGTCGGATGGCGTTGGCGGTCAGCGCTGCGGTGATGGCCTGGCGCCGTACGAATCCCATGACCGGATCCTATCCGTGTCGTTGTAGGAAACTGGTACGTGTTCTACTCAGGGACCGGCGCGCCCCGCACAGATGGAGAATGACGGAATGGATCGGCTTTCGGGACTGGACGCGAGTTTTCTCTACCTGGAGACCCCCGACCAGCTGATGCACGTCTGTGCGGTCATGGTGCTGGACCCCGCGACGATGACGGCGCCGTACTCCTTCGGCTCGCTCCAGGCTGCGCTCAACCGGAGTGTCCGCGACGTGCCCGACTTCACCCGCAAGGTGCGCGGTGTGCCCCTCGGGCTCGACCACCCCGTGTGGGTGCGGGACACGTCGTTCGACATCGAGCGCCACGTGCACCGCCTCGCCCTCCCGACGCCCGGTGGCTACCGCGAGCTGATGGACCTGTGCGCGCACCTCGCCTCGCTCCCGCTGGACCGTTCGCGTCCGCTGTGGGAGATGTGGGTCATCGAGGGCTACCGGCCCGAGGGCGGGGACGAGAAGGTCGTCGTGTTCGCCAAGATGCACCACGCGACGGTCGACGGTGTCTCCGGCGCGAACCTGATCTCGCACCTCTGCTCGATCGAGCCCGACGCTCCGCCGATGCTCGTCGAGCACGGCCGCCACCCCCGCAGCCCCGGACGGCGCGAGCTCCTCGGCCGTGCCGTCATCGGTACGGCGACCCGCCCCATCACGCTCGCGAAGGTGATCGGGCCGTCGGCCCAGCTGGTCACCAGGACGATCGGCCGCGCCCGTCAGGGTACGGCGATGGCCGCACCGTTCTCCGCGCCGCGCACGTCGTTCAACGGCACGATCACCTCGCACCGCTCCATCGCGATGGTCGACCTGTCGCTCGACGACATCCGCGCGATCAAGAAGGAGACGGGGACGACGGTCAACGACGTGGTCCTGGCGATCGCCGGGGGAGCGCTGCGTGCCTACCTCTCCGAACGTGACGAGCTCCCGACTGCCTCGCTGCTGGCAACGGTGCCGGTGAGTGTGCGCGACAGCTCGCGCAGGTCGTCGGGCTCCAACAAGGTGAGCGCCATGTTCACGAAGCTGGGCACCGACATCGCCGACCCGTTGGAGCGGCTGCAGATGCTCGCCCACCGCAACCGCATCGCGAAGGCCCACCACAACGCGATCAGTGCCGACGCGTTGCAGGACTGGGCAGAGTTCGCGGCGCCGCGGACGTTCGGCCTGGCGGTGCGGACCTACGCCAACCTGCGACTGGCCGAACGGCACCCCGTCGTCCACAACCTCGTCATCTCCAACGTCCCGGGCCCGCCGATCCCGCTCTACTTCATGGGCGCCCGGATCGAAGCGTTGTGCCCGCTGGGACCGGTGTTCCACGGCGCCGGCCTGAACCTCACGGTGATGTCGAACGCCGGGCAGATGCACGTCGGTGCGATCGCTTGTCGCGAGTCGATGCCGGACGCGGACGCGCTGGTGCGGCACTTCCCGCTGGAGCTCGAGCGGCTCCAGGCCGCCTGGGAGTCGAGCAGCCGCTAGCGCTGGCGGAAGTCCCGGCTCCGGGCGTTGACGGTGGCCGCCGCCTCGACAAACCGCGGCACGAACTTCTCCGACCCCAGCACGCACCCGGCGTGGCCGTCGTCGACCTCGTGGATGGTGGCGCCCGGGATCGAGCGCGCGAACGCGATCTGGCGCGCGGTCGGGATCACCCGGTCCCGCATCATCACCACGACCGCGGTCGGGACGTCGATCCGGCTGAGCCAGGGCCGGGAGTGGTGCTGGCCGAGCGCCGCCACGGCCTGGCCGACGGCCCACGGGCTGGTGGAGCGGAACTCGCGCAACGCCCATTCGTGCATGTCGGAGGGCACGAAGTCGACGCTGCGGCCGGCAGCCCGGGTCGCCTTGATGGCGGTGCGGGAACGGGACAGGCCGCGCAGCGCGAGCATCGTGCCGCCCATGCCCAGGAAGAAGCCGCGCTCGGCGGCGTTGAGCTGGAACCGGTCGGTGGTCGCCCCGAGGACGAGCCCCGACACCTTGTCGGGGTGCTGGCGCCAGACGCGCTGGGCGATGATCGAGCCCATCGAGTAGCCGCCGACGATCACCTTCTCGAGGCCGAGGACGTCGACCAGGGCGGCCACGTCGTCGGCGCAGTCGGCCAGCGAGAACTCCTCGCTATGGATGCCCCTGCCGTGCCACCGCTGGTCGAGGGTGATCACCCGGAATCTCTTCGCGAGCGGATGGATGACGGGGAAGAAGGTGAGCAGCCCCGTGGTGCCGAGGGCGTGCAGCAGCACGATGGTCGGTGCGTTCGGGGTGGGGCCCGGGGTGTCGGTGACGTAGGTCGACCCGCCGCGGCCCGGCAGCTCGACCATCCGGCCGCGCGGGACGTCGATCTCCGGAAGGTGGACCCGACGGCGTGTGACATCGGTCAGTGAGACGACACCCATGCGAAGCAGACTAGAACACGTTACAGTTTGCTTCGTGGATGTTGAGGCGATCAATGCTGTCCGCGCCGTCGTGGGCGAGGTGCTGGAGCGCGAGTCGGACGCTCGGGAGTGGGCGGCCTGGGCCGCTGCCGGCCTGACGTCGCTCCCGGTCCCCGAGGAGTACGGCGGCGAGGGGCTCGGGCTCAGCGAGGTCGCCGTGCTGCTGCGCGAAGCCGGACACGCTGCCGTCCAGGTCCCCGCGTGGGAGACCCTCTGCTGCGGCGCGCTGACCCTGGCGTCGTACGGCACCGAAGCGCAGCGCAAGGAGTTCCTGCCCGGCGTCGTCGCCGGCGACGTGATCCTGACGCCCGCGCTGCGTGGCTCCGTGACGTACGCCGACGGCACGGTCAACGGCCGCGCCCTGTCGGTGACCTACGCGTGGAACGCCGCCCGCCTGCTGGTCATCGCCCGCGAGGGCGACCGCGACGTCGTCGCGCTCGTCGACCCGACGGGTCCCGGCGTCACCCTGCTGGAGTCCAGTGCCTCCAGCGCCGCACCCCGGCACACGGTCGTCCTCGAGAACGCTGCCGCCGAGGTGCTCGAGGACGGCGCAGCCGCCTACCTCTCCGATGTCGCCCGCGCCGGCCTCGCCGTCACGGCGGCCGGCGTGCTCGCCGGCGCCCGCGACCTGACTGCCGCCTATGTCAAGGGCCGCCAGCAGTTCGGCCGGTCGCTGGCGGAGTTCCAGGCCGTGTCGCTGCAGATGGCCGACGTCTACGTCACCTCCCGCACCGTCGACCTCGCGGCCGACAACGCCGTGTGGCGCGTCGCCTCGGGCCTGCCGGCGGGCGACGACCTCGCCGTGGCCGGCTACTGGGTGAGCCAGGTGGCGCCGTACGCCTTCCGGACCTGCCACCACCTGCACGGCGGCATGGGCGTCGACATCACCTACCCGCTGGTGGGCTACACGACCTGGGGCACCGACCTGGCGCACGCGCTCGACACGACCGCCGCGCAGGTGCCGGTCGAGGCGGCCGAGGCCAAGAACCTGGAGCTCACCGAGGAGCAGCGCGCACTCAAGGCCGAGGTCCGCGCGTACTTCACCGGCATCGCCCACGACGAGCCGGCCGACCCCGGCCCCGATGGCGCCTGGGACCGGCACGGTCCGTCGTACCAGAAGCTGATCCGCCAGCTCGGCATCGACGGCTGGATGGGGATCGGCTGGCCGAAGGAGTACGGCGGCCACGGGCTCGGCGAGATCGAGCAGACGATCTTCGCCAACGAGGCGCAGTACGCCGACGTCCACCTGCCTGCGGTGACGTTGCAGACCGTGGGCCCGACCCTGATCCGCTACGGCACCGAGAAGCAGAAGGACATGTTCCTCTCGCGGATCCTCGCCGGTGACGTGCACTTCGCGATCGGCTACAGCGAGCCGGACGCCGGCACGGACCTCGCGTCGCTGCGCACCACGGCGAAGCGCGACGGCGACCACTACGTCGTCAACGGCCAGAAGATGTGGACCACCGGCGGCCACCAGGCCGACTACCTGTGGCTCGCCGTGCGCACCGACCCGGACGCGCCGAAGCACAAGGGCATCTCGATCCTGATCGTCGACACCACCGACCCCGGCTACAGCTGGACGCCGATCATCACGGCCGATGGCTCGCACCACGTCAACGCGACGTACTTCAACGACGTCCGCGTGCCCGTCGACATGCTGGTCGGCGAGGAGAACCAGGGCTGGAAGCTGATCACCACCCAGCTCAACCACGAGCGCGTCATGCTCGGCCCGGCCGGCCGCATCGAGGGACTGCGCGACCGGATCGTGCGCTGGGCCGACGCCGCGGGCGTGCGCGACCTGCCGGACGTCGTCGACCTGCTCGGAAAGACCACCGCAGTGTTCCGGATCAACGAGCTCCTCAACTGGGAGGTCGCCCGGGCCGCCGCGACCGGCGAGATCAAGGTCGCCGACGCGTCGTCGTCCAAGGTGTTCGCCGCCGACCAGGTCCAGCACCTGCTGGCCGACCTGATCTCCCTGGTGCACCGCCACGGCGACGCAGGGGAGCCGGAGACCCGGCGCCTGCTCGACTACCTCGACGCCCAGGCCAAGCGGAACCTCGTCATCACCTTCGGAGGGGGCGTGCAGGAAGTGCAGCGCGAGCTGATCTCGATGTTCGGACTGGGCCTGCCGCGGGTGCCCCGATGAGCGACCTGCACGAGAAGATCATGGCGGAGGCCGAGCGCATCATCGCGCTCGGCGAGGCCTCGGAGACGCTGGCCCCGCATCCCGTGAACCAGCCGACGATCAGCGCGTGGCTCGACGCGATGCAGTACGACAACGAACGGTTCCGGACCGGCGAGGCACCCCCGTCGATGGCCCAGGTCTGGACGATGCCCGGCCTCGGTCGCAAGCGCGCCGACGACGACCCGCTGCACTCGATGATGGGCATCCTCACCGACGCCGGCTTCACCGCCGTGCTCGGCACGAACTGCGAGCAGACCTACGAGCGCTACCTCCGCGACGGCGAGCAGCTGCGGGTCACCACGTCGCTCGAATCCGTGGTCGGTCCGAAGAACACCGGCATGGGCCTGGGCTACTTCGTGACCTCGCGCAACCGCTGGTACGTCGACCACCCGGACGGGCACGGTGAGCTGGTAGCGACCATGCTCTTCCGGGTCCTCAAGTTCATCCCCAAGGCCGGTGGTTGAGGTGCCAGCGGAGCGAGCCCCGACACCCGTGATCCGGCCGATGGTCAACCGCGACTCGGCGTACTTCTGGGAAGGAACCCGGAAGGGAGAGCTGCGGATCCAGAGCTGCAACGCGTGCGGCGCCCTGCGCCACCCACCCGGTCCCGCCTGTCCCGAGTGCGGTGCGCTCGACCGCGGCCATGTCGTCGCATCCGGCCGCGGCACGGTCTTCTCCTACATCGTGCACCGCCACCCGCCGGTTCCCGGAAAGGAACTGCCCATCGTGATCGCCCTGATCGACCTCGAGGAGGGCGTCCGCATGGTCGGCGAGGTGACCGACGTGGCCGACGACGAGATCGAGATCGGCATGCCCCTGCAGGTCGACTTCAACGAGGTCGACGACGACCTGACCCTGCCGATCTGGACCCGTGTTCCCGAGGAGGGCAAGTGAGGACTCTCGAGGCCGGCCAGGCGATTCCCGAGTGGAGCCTGCCGATGACCCCGACCACGATCGTGAGCACCGCGATCGCGACCCGTGACTGGCAGGACGTCCACCACGACCGCGACGTCGCGCAGGCGGCCGGTTCCAAGGACATCTTCATGAACATCCTGACCACCAACGGACTCGTCGAGAAGTTCGTCGCCGACTGGGTCGGTCACGACAGCCAGCTGAAGGGGATCGCGATCCGGCTCGGTGCTCCGGCGCATCCGTACGACACGCTGACGTTCTCCGGCACCGTCACCGAGGTGGCCGACGGGGTGGCGACGATCGCTGTCGTCGGTCGGGTGTCGCTGGGCGACCACGTCACCGGCACCGTCAAGGTGAGCGTCGCGTGACGCGCTCGCTCAGCGGCAAGGCCGCGATCGCCGGTATCGGTGCGACCGAGTTCTCCAAGGAGTCCGGTCGCTCCGAGCTCCAGCTCTCCGTCGAGGCCGTGCGGACCGCGCTGGCCGACTGCGGGCTGACGCCGGCCGACGTCGACGGCCTGACCACCTTCACGATGGACACGTCGTCGGAGATCGCGGTCGCCCGCGAGCTCGGGATCCCCGAGCTCCGCTTCTTCAGCCGGGTCAATTACGGCGGCGGCGCGGGCTGCGCCACGATCCAGCAGGCCGCGATGGCCGTCGCGACGGGTGTGGCCGACGTCGTCGTCGCCTACCGCGGCTTCAACGAACGTTCGGGGGCCCGCTTCGGCCAGGTCTCGGTCGCGGCCGCGACCCAGGTCAACACCAACGGGCTCGACAACGCGTGGACCTACCCGATGGGGCTCGGCACTCCCGCCGCCACGGTCGCGATGCAGGCCCGCCGCTACATGCATGAGTACGGCGCCACGTCCGAGGACTTCGGCCGCGTCGCCGTTGCCGATCGCAGGCACGCGGCCAACAACCCGGCGGCGTTCTTCTACGGCAAGCCGATCACGCTCGAGGAGCACCAGGCCTCACGGATGATCGCGGACCCCCTGCACCTGCTCGACTGCTGCCAGGAGTCCGACGGTGCGGTTGCGATCGTCGTCGTGTCGGCGGAGCGGGCGCGCGACCTGGCCCGCAAGCCGGCGTACATCACAGCCGCAGCCCAGGGTTCGGGTCGCGACCAGTTCGTGATGACGTCGTACTACCGCGATGACATCGGCATCCCCGAGATGGGCGTCGTCGGCCGCGAGCTCTGGCGCCAGTCCGGCCTCGCCCCGGCGGACCTGCCGATGGCGATCCTCTACGACCACTTCACGCCCTATGTCCTCATGCAGCTCGAGGAGCTCGGCTTCTGCGGTCGCGGCGAGGCCAGTGACTTCATCAGGGACGGAGCGATCGAGATCGGGGGCCGCCTCCCCATCAACACCCACGGCGGCCAGCTCGGCGAGGCGTACATCCACGGCATGAACGGCATCGCCGAAGGCGTTCGTCAGATCCGGGGTACCTCGGTCAACCCGGTCGACGACGTGCAGAACGTGCTCGTCACCGCCGGCACCGGCGTGCCGACGAGCGGGTTGATCCTCAGCGCCTGACCGCCCGTTGGTCGAGGAGGTTGCGCAGCAACCGTCCTGCCCGTTGGTCGAGGAGGTTGCGCAGCAACCGTCTCGAGACCCTGCGCTACCCCTGCTTGACCCACTGAGGAGTCAACGAGGTGACCTGCGGCGGTCCGGACAGCAGCGGCTCGACCTCGCGCAGGTAGGCGGCGTAGGCGTCGGTCTCCAGGAACCGTTGCGACGACTCGGCGCTGTCGTAGACCTGGAAGGCGCTGATCGCGTCCGGATCTGCGTTGTCGAAGCAGTAGAAGTACGCGACGTGGCCGGGGTTGCCATCGACGGCGGGCGCCATGTGCGCCTCCCAGACCTTCTGTACGTCGTCCCGCCGTCCCGGCTGTGTCTGGTGGCGGATGATCAGTGCGAGCTGGGCCATGGCGCGATGCTGTCACCGGCCACCGACATGCGGCGCCCGAGAACTACGCTGACCCGGTGACTTCCGAGAAGAAGCGTCAACCGAGCGCCATCGACCGCTGGGTGATGAACCACTCCACCGCGGCCCTGCTGGTCGGTCTCGCGCTCGTGGTGGTCGGGGTCGTGCTCGGCGCAATGGCTCGGTCCGGCAGTGACATCGCCGGAGTGCTGCAGTGGGTGGCGTTCGCGCCGGCCGCCCTGCTCATCGGCATGGCCGCCCAGGCGAGGAGCATGGCCAGGCGCTCTGGCCGCTGATCACGGCGTGACGTCCGGCTCGCTCGGCACGTGATAGAGCCGTCCCTCCTGCGCCTTGACGGTCGCCACGAGCACGAAGCTCATCGTGACCAACAGCGCCCAGGCGCCGAGCTTTGACGTGTGCACCGCCTCCCAGACATCGGCCTGGCCGGGGTAGCGCCAGGCGTCGAGGAAGGTCGCCATGTTCTCGGCGAGCCACAGGAAGAACCCGATCAGCACGAACGACAGCGAGAGCGGCATCCGGTAGCGGGCGTCGCCGACAGTGAAGTGCACCTGGCAGCGGCGCAGGACCCACAAGCCGACCACGGCCAGCCACACGCGCACGTCCGCGATCCAGTGGTGGGTGAAGAAGTTGGCGTAGATGCCGACAGCCACCACGGTCGTCAGGGCAGCCGGGTAGTGCGACACCCGGAGGTCGAACCGCCGCCACGCCTGGCAGATGTACGAGCCGACCGCGGCGTACATGAAGCCGGAGAACAGCGGCACGTCGCCGACCTCGGCCCAGGCTTCGCCCGGGTACGCCCACGAGCCCTCGGCGACCTTGAAGACCTCCAGGCCGAGGCCGAGGGCATGGAACGCGAAGATCACCAGCACCTCGCGCCAGGTCTCCAGGCCGATCGCCCAGAACCCGAACGTCAGGGCGAGGCACCACAGCAGAAGGGCGTCGTACCGGGCGATCGGCAACGGGACGAGATAGGCCAGGGCGAGTCCGACGAAGACTCCGACGGCGAAGGCGCAGGACTGCGCCTCGAGCCAGCCGAACCGGACCAGCTGCGTGAGGAAGCGGCGCAAGGACTACTCGTCGACCCAGAAGTTGTCGTGCTCGGCCATGAAGGCGTCGTACTGCTCGGGTGTCCACTGCTCGCCGGCCGCAAGGCGACCGAGTCCCTCGAAGTAGGGCTCCCGTGGAGCGCCGGGGGAGAAGTGCAGCAGCATCGACGCGGTGGCGCCCGATGTGTTGCGGAAGCCGTGCAGCCCGCCGGGCGGCACGTGGATGAAGTCGCCGGACCTCGTCGTGGTCCAGTCCTCACCGTTGTGGATCTGGATCTCGCCCTCGAGGATGTAGAACGACTCGGCGATGGTCTTGTGGAAGTGCGGTCCGGGGCCGCTCACGGCCTCGGAGAACTCCCAGCGGTACAGGCCGAAGAGGCCGCCGGTGCTCTCGCCGCGGGCGAGGTAGTGGACGCGGTTCCCGTTCGGGTAGGTCACTTCGGGAGCGGCATCGCCGGGGCGGATGCGGGCCGAGACCTCGCCATCGCCGTCGTACAGGGGTGGGGGATACGACATGGCGCCACGCTACCTGCGCTGTCACTCCCTTTTCTGGCCACCGAGACCGATGCCGAGCGCCACTCCGAGGAGCAGGCCCAGGATCAGCAGGATGACTCGATCGGTGGCGAACCAGAGCAGCACACCGCCCAGACAGCAGAGACCGAGTGCGAGGCGGTTCACCCGCTCGACGGTAGCCGGTTCCGCGTGACGGGACCCACAACCTGTACAGATCGTTGCTGTGCGACGATAGATCCAAGAGCTCGCGTGCTCTGGGGTCGGTGAAAATCCGAGCCGGCGGTGAATGGGTGAATGGCTTGTTTCGCCCACAGTCCGCGACCCGATCGCAGCCAGTGATCGGTTGACCAGGTGTGATTCCTGGACCGACGGTCAAAGTCCGGATGGGAAGTGCACGCACGAGTGTCCGACAGCGGAGCAGGTTTGCCGCCGTCGTTCGCCCTGCCAGACCCCGGAGTCCGTGAAGCAACACAACGGATGACGAAGAGGCAGCAGTGGCAGAGACCTTCACCCGCGAGTACGACGCGATGCGTCGCGCCCTCGCGCTGGCCGCGTCCCCCGGCGTGCCGCTCCACCCGAACCCCCGCGTCGGCTGCGTGCTGCTCGCCCCCGACGGCACCATCGTCGGCGAGGGCTTCCACCGCGGCGCGGGAAACCCGCACGCCGAGATCGAAGCCCTGACGGCTGCCGGCGACCTCGCCGCGGGTGCCACCGCCGTCGTCACCCTCGAGCCCTGCAACCACACCGGCCGCACCGGCCCGTGCTCCGAGGCCCTCATCGCTGCCGGAGTACGACGAGTGGTGGTCGCCCAGCGCGACCCGAACCCGGTTGCCGGCGGCGGCCTGGAGGTACTCACCGCTGCTGGCGTCGAGACCGACTCCGGGACGCTCGAGGAGGCCGCGATCGAGCTGAACCCGGCGTGGACGTTCGCCCACGTCCACGGCCGCCCGTTCGTCACCTGGAAGTTCGCAACGACCCTCGACGGTCGATCGGCGGCCAGTGACGGAACCTCCCGTTGGGTCTCCTCTCTGCCGGCGCGCCACGACACCCATCTGCTGCGTGCGCTCTGCGACACGATGCTGGTCGGCACCAACACCGTCGAGGTCGACGACCCGCAGCTGACCGTGCGCGACGAGGACGACCAGCCGGTCGCCGTACAACCGCTCCGCGTGGTTCTCGGCCGACGTGACCTCGACGCCGACCGGCGGATCTTCGACGACGTCGCGGAGACCGTGCACCTGCGGACCCGCGATCCGCTCGAGGCGCTGCAGACCCTCTACACCGAGCACGACCGCCACCACGTCTTCCTCGAGGGCGGCCCCACGGTGGCGGCAGCCTTCATCAAGGCGGGCCTGGTCGACGAGATCGTCACCTACGTCGCGCCCCTCCTGCTGGGTGCGGGCAAGGCGGCCGTGGGCCGGCTGGGAATCGGCACCATCACCAAGGCGTTGCGGTTCGAGTTGGTCGACACCGCCGTCATCGGCGAGGGGATCGAGGCGAACGTCCGCCTCACCCTGCGACCCGCTGCCACCACCGAGAGGAACTGACCAGATGTTCACCGGCATCGTCGAGGAGCTCGGCACCGTCGCCGCCATCGAGGACCAGGGCGACGCGATCCGGCTCACCATCACGTCCGACATCACGCTGTCCGACGCCGGCCTCGGAGACTCGATCGCGGTCAACGGCTGTTGCCTGACCGTCGCCGAGCGCACCGACAGCACGTGGACGGCCGACGTGATGGCCGAGACGCTCGACAAGACCAGCATCGGCGGCCTCGTCGTGGGCGAGCAGGTCAACCTGGAGCGCGCCGTCACCGCGGAGAAGCGCCTCGGGGGCCACATCGTCCAGGGCCACGTCGACGCGGTCGGTGAGGTCGTCGCCCGGACCCCCAGTGAGCACTGGGAGATCGTGGAGATCGCGATGCCCGCCGAGCTCGGCCGCTACCTCGTCGACAAGGGTTCCATCACCGTCGACGGCACCTCCCTCACCGTCGTGGAGGCGGGGGAGACCACCTTCACCGTGAGCCTCATTCCCGAGACGCTCGCGCGCACCACCCTCGGCTTCCGGACACCCGGCAGCCGCGTCAACCTCGAGGTCGACGTCATCGCCAAGCACGTCGAGAAGCTCGTTCGCGCCTACACAGCCCCCGCGGCAAAGGAGAACTGACATGTCCGTCAGGCTGGATTCCATCGAGCGAGCCATCGCCGACATCGCCGCAGGCAAGGCGGTCATCGTGGTTGACGACGAGGACCGCGAGAACGAGGGCGACATCATCTTCGCCGCGAGCAAGGCCACGCCTGAGCTGATGGCGTGGACGATCCGCCACTCCAGTGGCGTGATCTGCGTGCCGATGCCGGGCGACATGCTCGACCGGCTAGAGATCCCCCTCATGACGCCGCACAACAAGGACGCCTACCGGACGGCGTACACGCTGTCGGTGGACGCCCGCGACGGTGTCTCGACCGGCATCTCCGCGGCCGACCGCGCCCACACGGCGCGGGTCCTGGCCGACTCGGCCACCGAGTCGTGGGAGCTGACGCGTCCCGGACACGTCTTCCCCCTGCGCTACCGCGAGGGTGGCGTGCTGGTCCGCCGTGGCCACACCGAGTCCGCCGTCGACCTGTGCCGCCTCGCCGGACTGACCCCGGCCGGAGTGCTCGTCGAGGTCGTCAACGACGACGGCACCATGAAGCGTGCCCCCGAGCTGCGCGAGTTCGCCGACGAGCACGGCGTCGCGATGATCTCGATCGAGGACCTCGTCCGCTACCGCCGCCGCGTCGAGCGCCACGTGGTGCGCGAGGCCGAGACCCGGCTGCCCACGAGCCACGGCGAGTTCACGGCGATCGGCTACACGATCACCGTCGACGACAGCGAGCACGTCGCCCTCGTGTACGGCGACCTGGACACCCTCAACGACGAAGGCCCCGTGCTGACGCGGGTCCACTCGGAGTGCCTCACCGGAGACGTGTTCGGCAGCAGCCGCTGCGACTGCGGTCCCCAGCTGAACGAGGCGCTCGACCGGATCGTCGAGGAGGGCCGCGGCGTGCTGGTCTACCTCCGTGGCCACGAGGGCCGGGGGATCGGCCTGGTCGCGAAGCTGCAGGCCTACCAGCTGCAGGACGGCGGCCGCGACACGGTCGACGCCAACCTCGACCTGGGCCTGCCCGCCGACGCGCGCCACTACGGCGCCGCCACCCAGATCCTCAAGGACCTGGGCGTCACCGAGGTGCGCCTGCTGACGAACAACCCCGAGAAGGTCAGCGACCTCGAGGACTACGGCATCAAGGTCGCCGAGCGTGTGCAGCTCACTCCGCACCCCAACGACCAC
This sequence comes from Nocardioides sp. CPCC 206347, assembly GCF_048654605.1. Taxonomy (NCBI): domain Bacteria; kingdom Bacillati; phylum Actinomycetota; class Actinomycetes; order Propionibacteriales; family Nocardioidaceae; genus Nocardioides; species Nocardioides sp. CPCC 206347. Next base: position 23,400 of record NZ_JBMCYZ010000001.1, on the reverse strand, counting down.
AACCTGGCCTACCTGCTCACCAAGCGGGACCGGATGGGCCACGACCTGCCCCATCTCGCACTCGCCGAGACCGAACGCGAAGGAATCATCTGACATGGCTGGACACGGCGCCCCCGAGATCGCGCCCATCGACTGCCACGACCTGCGGGTCGCGGTGGTGGCGGCGAGCTGGCACACCGAGGTGATGGACGGCCTGATCGCCGGCGCGCAGCGGGCCTTCGCGGACCACAAGCTCGAAGCGCCCGTCGTGGTGCGCGTGCCCGGCACGTTCGAGCTGCCGGTGGCGGCGGCAGCCCTCGCGCCGTCGTACGACGCCGTGATCGCCCTCGGCGTGGTCATCCGCGGTGGTACGCCCCACTTCGACTTCGTCTGCAACGCCGCGACCGATGGCCTGACCCGCGTCTCGCTCGACCACTCGACGCCGATCGGCTTCGGTGTCCTCACCTGTGACGACGACGCGCAGGCCCTCGATCGGGCTGGCCTGCCGGGCTCCTCGGAGGACAAGGGCTACGAGGCGGCCTCGGCGGCGTTGCAGACCGCGGCGACGCTCAAGCGCATCCGTCGCGGCTACACCGGGTGAGACCGGCGCAGGACCACTGGTCCTGACGCCGTAGGCTCAACCCCTGTGAAGACGTTCGACGAGCTGTTCGCTGAGCTCAGCGAGAAGGCCCAGACCCGGCCCCAGGGCTCGGGCACCGTGGCGGCCCTCGATGCCGGCGTCCATGCGATCGGCAAGAAGCTGATCGAGGAAGCCGCCGAGTCCTGGATGGCTGCAGAGCATGAGGGCCGCGAGGCCACCGCGCTGGAGATCAGCCAGCTGCTGTACCACGCCCAGGTCCTCATGATCGCGAGCGGACTCTCGCTCGAGGACGTCTACACCCACCTCTGAGGAACACTTCATGCTCAAGATCGCCGTCCCCAACAAGGGGGCCCTGTCCGAGGCCGCCTCGACGATGTTGCGCGAAGCGGGCTACGCCCAGCGCTCGGACTCCAAGCAGCTCACCAAGCTCGACCCTGACAACGGCGTCGAGTTCTTCTACCTGCGACCGCGTGACATCGCGTTGTACGTCGGCGAGGGCACCCTCGACGCCGGCATCACCGGCCGCGACCTGCTCCTCGACTCGCACGCCCACGCCACCGAGGCGCTGCAGCTCGGCTTCGGTCGCTCGAAGTTCCGCTTCGCGGCCAAGCCCGGCACAGCCACGGACGTGCACGACCTCGGCGGTCTCCGGGTCGCGACGTCGTACGACGGCGTGCTGAAGCGGTACCTCGCCGATCTCGGTGTCGACGCCAGTGTCGTGCGCCTCGACGGCGCGGTCGAGACCAGCATCCAGCTCGGTGTGGCCGACGTGATCGCCGATGTGGTCGAGACCGGCAGCACCCTGCGTGCGGCCGGCCTGGAGGTGTTCGGCGACGTGATCCTCGAGTCCGAGGCCGTGATGATCACCCGCGTGGACGCCGACGCCGGCGCGTTGGAGACCCTCACCCGGCGCCTGCAGGGCGTCCTGGTGGCCCGCGCCTACGTGATGATGGACTACGACATCCCGGTCCAGCAGGTCGAGCAGGCCATCGCGCTGACCCCCGGCATCGAGAGCCCGACCGTCAGCCCGCTTCATCGCGAAGGCTGGGTCGCGGTTCGCTCGATGGTGCAGCGTTCGGCTGCCCAGCGCGTGATGGACGACCTGTGGGCGCTCGGTGCCCGAGCCATCCTCACGACCGACATCCACGCCTGCCGGCTCTGATGGCCGACGCCCAAGCGGCCCCTGCGTTGCCCCGGACCTGGCGCCCGTTCGGTCCGCGGATGGCCGCAGCCGTCTTCGGGGTCGTCCTGGTCGGCGCCTTCGCGTGGCTCTGGGTCGGCTTCGACCAGGACACGAAGGACTCGGTCGGGTTCCTGCAGAAGGCCACCGTCATCGGCTTCATCCTGCTCGGCCTGGTCCTGATGAACGGCCTGGCCCGGTCCCGGGTCATTGCGCGCGACACCGGCTTGACTGTCATCAACGGCTACCGCAAGCACGAGCTGGCATGGTCCGAGGTGGGCACGGTGAGGTTCCCGCAGGGAGCGCCGTGGCCGCACCTGCTGCAGTCCGGGGACGAGAAGCTGTCCCTGATGGGCATCCACTCGTCCGACGGCCAGCGGGCAGCGATCGCGATCCGCGAGCTGCGGGCCGTCGTGGCCGACCATCGCGCCTAGACTGCGCGGATTCCCCACGTGGCCGCGAAGGTCGTGCCGGGCTCCAGCACGACGAGGTCGTCGCCGGAGTTGAACGCGTCCGGGGGAGCGGTCATCGGCTCGATGGCCACCGAAGAGCGCGGTGTCCTCGTGTCCTCGCCCGTGTAGACCTGCAGCCACCGGTGGTGCTCGTCGACCCAGAGCTCCACACCGGTGTCGTCCGCGGACAGTCGGATCGTGGCGACGCCCTCGTCGTCCCGATCCACGTCTGTGACGCCGTGATTGAGCACGGTCTCGCCCAGCGGATCAGTGACGAGGCCCGAGAAGGAATCCCTTCCCGTCGGCAGCAGCCGCTCGGTGTCCACCGTCAGGTAGGTCGCTGCCGGAAGCTCCATCCTCCAACCGTCGCAGGGACCGTCGCCCGCCACCAGGTACGGATGTGCGCCCGACGCGTACGGCGCAGCCGTGGATGCCAGGTTCGTCGCGGCCTGGGTCACGTGGAGCCCGTCCGGTCCGACCGTGTACGTGACGCGGAGGTCCAGCGCCCACGGATAGCCCGTCTGCGCAGGCAGGAAGTAGCCGAGCTCCAACCGGTCAACCTCGTGCGAAACGACCGACCAGGCCACCCACCGGACCAGTCCGTGCGACGCGTTCTGTCGCGACGGCTCGGTGAGCGCGAGCTGCTGCTGCTTGCCCCCGAAGGTGTAGCGCCCGTCGCGGATCCGGTTCGGCCACGGCATCAGCAGCTGGCCGCGGCCGCCGTCGGCCATCGCGTCCTCGGCGAAGCCCTCGATCAGCGGCCGTCCCTCGAAGGTCAGCTCACGCAGCGCACCGCCGCTCTCGGTGACCACGGCGCGATGGCCCGCGGACTCGATGACGAACTGGTCCCCGCTCGGTGGCTTCACGACATCGGAGACTAGTGGGCGCTCAGGTGCGGATGACGATGTCGGCACGGGCCCGGGTGTTCTCCCGCTCGTGCAGGGCCGTCTCGTCGTCGAGCCAGGTCAGCCAGTGATCGAGCTGGTCGTCGCCGTCGCGCGCCAGGCCCCGCGCCAGCCGGGTCTCACGATCGGCCTCCACCCAGACGAGCAACGTCACCAGGTCGTCGTACGACGACGCAGCGGAGCCGACGCCCTCGAGGATGAGCAACGGGCCGGGCGTGACGTCGCGCGTCTCGGCCCAGCCGTCGGCAACCCAGTCCCACCGCCGCCACTGACCGGTCTCGCCGGACGCGAGCGGCCGCAGCAACGCGTCGATGCTCGCGCCCAGGCCGGGCAGTCCGCGCCAGCCCTCGAGCATCTCGTCGGTCCCGATGACGACGGCCTCGGGTGCGAGCTCTGCGACCGCTGCTGCCAGCGTGGTCTTGCCGGACCCGGCCAGGCCGTCGATGCAGATCAGCCGTCCGGCGCCCAGCGTTGCCGGACGGGCAAGGGCGGCAGCGAGGACCTCAGAAGGCGAGGCCATGTCCCCGGTAGGTCGGCACCTCGTCGACGAACCGCTCGCCGTCGGCGAGCAGCACGGTGGTGCCGTGCTCGAACGGTTCACCGGACTTCGCGTGCCGGAACCACACGAGGTCACCGATCGCGAGGGTCGGTGCGTTGGTGCCCACCAGCGGCGTCTGGACCTCACCCGCGCCCTCGAGGCCGGTCAGGCTCAGCCCGGCCGGCGCCCACGGTGTCGGCGCACGGTCGGCGCCCGCCGGACCGGAGGCGATCAGGCCGCCGCCGTGCACGGTCGCGATCTCGCTGGTCGGCTTGCGGGTGACCGGCAGCCCGAAGAACGCGGCCGGAGCGGGATGGAACGACTGGTAGTGGTCGAACAGCGTCGGCCCCAGGAGGCCGGAGCCCGCGGTGACCTCGGTGACGACCGGGTCGGCCGCCGAGGACTCCAGCGACCCCGAGCCACCGGCGTTCCAGAAGATCGGTCCGGTGTGGCCGCCGTGCCCTTCGAGCGCGTGCAGGCCCTCGGCGATCGCGGTCCTGCGGACCTCGAGCTGGGCGATCGACAGCTGCTTGAGCTTGCGCACGACGGCCGACTTCGCGCGCTGGTGCGGCACGGCGTCGGGGACGCCGGCCACCTGGCCCTCGTAGGTCATCACGCCGACGAACTGGAAGCCCGGGCGCTCGATGACGGTGCGGGCGAGCTCGGTGACCGACCCGACGTCGTACAAGGGGGAGCGCTTGGGTCCGACGAGCTGGCCGCCCCAGCGCAGGCCGGCGTCGATGTCGATCGCCACGCGGATCGGGACGGCGGTGGAGGCGCGGAGGGCGTCGACCGCGTCGAGGTGGGCGACGTCGTCGATCATGATCGTGATCCGCGATGCGGCACGGGGCGACGCGACCAGGGACGAGAGAGCGCGTCGGTCGACGCTGGGATAGGCCACCACGATGTCGTCGCTGATGTCCTGGTCGGCGAGCCACAGGGCCTCGGCCAACGTGTAGGCCAGCACCCCGGCGAAGCCGTCGATCGCCAGTGCGCGCGTGATCAGCGCCGGGACCCGCAGCGACTTCGAGGCGACGCGGATCGGCGTGCCGCCGGCCCGGCGGACGAGGTCCGCTGCGTTGGTGTCGAAGGCGTCGAGATCGACCACGAACGTGGGGGTGGACAGCGGGTCGGGCCAGGCCCGGACGGCCGTGGCGAGGCGCGCCGCCAGGCGGTTGCGCGCGACAGACGTGTGATGCACGTCGTCATGTTTCCATGAGTGCCATGATCCTCCGGTGACCGAACCGCCGAACGAGCGCCCCGATGCGCGCCGCCTCGAAGGATCGGCCTACGTCGATGACGACGGAAGTGCCGATGCAGCGCTGGCCATCGCCCTCAAGGAGTACGACGAAGGGTCGGCGCCGTACCCCGCCGTCATCGCTGCGATCGCCCCCGCTCGACTGATCGTCCCCGTGATCGCCCTCCTCGGCGAGACGGGCGAGGGTGCCGTGGGCGCTGACGGGACCGCGCTCGTCACGGACAAGTCGAGCAACATGGCCGCCGTGCTCCTGACCGGGGCCGACGGGCGGCTCGCCCTGCTCGCCTTCACCGATCTCGACGCGCTCGCCCGCTGGGACCCGCAGGCCCGTCCCGTGCCGGTCGCTGCCCATCTGGCGGCAGCGACGGCCGTCCAGGAGGGTGCCGCGGCGGTGGTCATCGACGTCGCCGGACCGCACGCGTTCGCGCTCGCCGACGACGACCTCCACCGGGTCGCGTCGGGATGGACGACGGTCCAGCTCGAGGACGGTGGCTGGGGCTGGCTCGGCACCGCTCCGGACGACCACGTTGCGGATTAGCCCCGGGCGGAACATCTCCGATACCATCGGGCGTTGACCGATCAGTCCGCTCTCGCGAGCGGGCCGATCCACAAGCGGGGACCAGCACCATCGTCTCCCACCCGCACGGCCGCCAGGTTGTCGGGTCCGGTCCATGGAGAGCCCCATTCTCCGTTGTCTCACGACAGCGGAGTCGCACGACGGGGCTCGCTACTGGCTTCCGCTTGTTTTAGCGGGAGCCTTTTCCTTTTCCCAGTTCCACTTGGGAAAAGTGGTGGCGGACTCCCGACCGAACGAGTTTGGAGGACACATCAGCACCGAGCTGCGCATCAACGAGCGGATCCGGGTTCCCGAGGTCCGGCTTGTTGGACCCAACGGCGAGACCGTGGGCATCGTTTCCACCGACCAGGCACTCAAGCTTGCGCAAGAGGCCGATCTGGACCTGGTGGAGATCGCCCCCATGGGCAAGCCTCCCGTCTGCAAGCTCATGGACTACGGGAAGTTCAAGTACGAGAACGCCCAGAAGGCCCGTGAAGCACGACGGAACCAGACCAACGTCATCATCAAGGAGATGAAGCTCCGGCCGAAGATCGACGCGCACGACTACGAGACCAAGAAGGGTCACGTGGTGCGCTTCCTCAAGGCTGGCGACAAGGTCAAGATCACGATCATGTTCCGCGGTCGCGAGCAGCACCGCCCCGAGCTGGGGTACCGGCTGCTGCAGCGACTGGCCGAAGACGTGGGGGAGCTCGGCTTCATCGAGTCCAACCCCAAGCAGGACGGCCGCAACATGGTGATGGTCCTGGGTCCGCACAAGAAGAAGGCCGAGGCCAAGGCCGAGGTCAAGGCGGCCAAGGAAGAGCTTCGCGCCGAGCGCGAGGCCGAGATCGCCGAGGAGCGCGCTGCCCAGGCAGAGCGCACGGCCATCAAGCCTGCTGCTCAGAAGAAGGAACGGGGTCGCTCGGAGAACCTCGATCCCGAGATCGAAGCCTGAGCCACACGACTTGGGCCCGGCATGCCGGGTCCCACAGAACTTCGCAACAAGGAGACGAGAGATATGCCGAAGAACAAGACGCACTCCGGTGCCAAGAAGCGGTTCAAGGTGACGGGCAGCGGCAAGATCCTTCGTCAGAAGGCCGGCATGCGCCACAACCTGGAGAAGAAGGCCTCCAAGGTCACCCGCCGCCTCAGCGGAACGACCGAGGTCGCCAAGAACGACGTCCCGCGCGCGAAGAAGATGCTCGGTCTCTGACCGCCCTTCGCACTGATCACTGAAACAAGGAGCACAAGATGGCACGCGTCAAGCGCGCAGTGAACGCGGCGAAGAAGCGTCGTACCACCCTCGAGCGGGCCAGCGGTTACCGCGGCCAGCGCTCGCGGCTGTACCGCAAGGCCAAGGAGCAGGTCACCCACTCCCTGGTCTACAGCTACAACGACCGCAAGAAGAACAAGGGCAACTTCCGCCGCCTGTGGATCCAGCGCATCAACGCCGCTGCCCGCGCGGAGGGCCTGACCTACAACCGCTTCATCCAGGGCCTGAACCTGGCGGGCATCGAGGTCGACCGCAAGATCCTTGCCGACCTCGCCGTCAACGAGCCGTCGACCTTCAACGCCCTGGTTGCCCAGGCGAAGGCCGCGCTGCCCGAGGACGTCAACGCGCCCAAGGTCTCTGCTTGATCTTCGGAGCCTGACGATGGTTCCCCTGACCGCTGGCAACACCAGGGTCAAGGACGCACGGAAATTGCACCGCCGTTCGGAGAGATCCGAGCGGCGGTGTTTCCTTGCCGACGGCCCGAAGGCCGTCGAGGGGGCGCTGGGCGTCCCCGATTGCGTGATCGAGGTCTTCGCGACTCCGGCTGCCGCCGAGGAGTACGCCGACCTGCTCGGCGCCGCACCCGTCACGCTCGTCGATGACCGGGCGATGGGTGGGCTGAGCGACAGCGTCAGCCCCGCCGGCCTCGTCGCGGTCTGTCACTTCCTCGACGTCCCGCTCGCGTCGGTGGTCTCGCGGGTCGAGGAGTTCGCGCTGCGACCGTCTCGAGACCCGCTCCCGATGCTCGCCATGTGCGCGGACGTCCGCGACCCCGGCAACGCGGGCACCGTCATCCGGTGCGCGGACGCGGCCGGTGCCACCGGCGTCGTGCTCGCCGGCGACGCGGTCGACCTGCACAACCCGAAGACCATCCGGGCGTCGGTGGGCAGCGCGTTCCACCTCCCGGTCGCCCTGGAGCGGGATCCCGCTGCTGCCGTCGCCGCTGCCCGTGCGGCCGGCTACCAGGTGCTGGCAGCCGTCGGCGGGGGAGAGCTCGATCTCTTCGCTGCCGACGAGGTGCTGGCCAAGCCGACTGCGTGGCTCTTCGGCAACGAGGCGTGGGGGCTTCCCGAGGAGCTGGCGGCGCTGGCCGACCACCGGGTGAGCATCCCGATCCTGGGTCGCGCCGAGTCGCTCAATCTCGCCACGGCCGCGGCGGTCTGTCTCTACGCAAGCACCCGCGCCATGATGGCTGGGTGAGCACCCCACGCCGTTCTTCTCCTCCGCTGCGCTCCCCCGAACAACGGCGCGGGGACCCCGCATGAGCGATCCCCTCGACCTGCTGCCCGACGGTGTCGTCATCGCCGACGGCGCCGGCCAGGTCACGGCACTCAACACCGTTGCTGCACAGATGCTCGACGCCGATGCGGACAAGGCCATCGGCCAGCCGCTCGACGACGTGCTCGCCCTGACCGATCACGACGGTCTCGCCTGGACCGACGTCAATGCGCCGTACGGCGGCCTGCCGACGCGCACCGGTGTCCCGGAGCAGACCTGGCTGCTGCCCAACGGCACCGAGGTCCTCGTCGCGGCGCGGCTCCATCGTCCCGGGCGCTCGGGCGCCAACCCCATCCGGTCCGTGGAGTCGGTGGCGATCTCGCTGCGCTCGGGCCGCGGCCGGGCACGACTGGACCGGGACCGCTCCGACCTCGTCGCGACGCTGGCCCACGAGCTCCGGTCGCCACTGACCGGCGTCAAGGGATTCGTGCACGCGCTCCTCAACCGCTGGGACAAGCTGACCGACGAGCAGAAGCTGTTGATGCTGACCACGGCCGGTGCCGATGCCGACCGGCTGAGCCGCCTGATCACCGAGCTGCTCGACGTCGCGCGGATCGACACCGGGCGGCTGCAGCTGCATCGGCGTCCCACGGACCTCGCCGCCAAGACCGAACAGGTGCACCTGTCGCTCGCGGTGGTCACCTCGACGCCGATCGAGGTCGTGTCCGACCCGGACCTGCCGCTGGTCGACGCCGACCCCGACAAGGTGCTGCAGGTCATCACGAACGTCATCGAGAACGCCGTGCGGCACGGCAGCGGGACGGTGCGGGTCCACGTCGGCACCTGGTCGGTCGATCCGTCGTACGTCGCGGTCACCGTGACCGACGAGGGTGACGGGATCCCGCTCGAGCTCCGCAAACGGATCTTCACCAAGTTCTGGACCGCCGCCACCGGCGGGGGATCGGGACTGGGCCTCTACATCGTCGCCGGGCTCGTGAAGGCGCACGGCGGGACCGTCGTCGTCGACGACCGGCCAGGCGGCGGAGCGAGCGTGCTCACCGCGTGGCCCGTGGCTGTCCACGCCTGAGTGCACAATGGCCGGATGGTCGACCTGAGCCAACCCGCCGACGCCCTGCGAACCTATCTGGGCCGGGCCCGGGAGGGCCTGGTCTGGAAGCTGGACGGGCTCGGCGAACGAGAGGTCCGACTGCCGCGTACGCCGACCGGCACCAACCTGCTCGGCATCGTGCTGCACTGTGCGAACGTCGAGATCGGCTACTTCGGTCCCACGTTCGGCCGGGAGTGGCCGGACACCGACGATCCGTCGTACCTCTCCCTCGACGTCTACGACGACGATCCGCAGGCCGACTGGTGGGTGCCCGCCGAGGTCAGCACGGCCCACGTCCTTGACTTCTACCGTCGTGTGGCGAGCTTCGCTGACGCAGCGTTCGACGAGCTGTCGCTCGACACCCTGGGCCGGGTGCCGTGGTGGCCCGAGGAGCGGGCGACCACGTCGCTGCACCGGATCGCGATCCACGTGATGAGCGACGTCGCACGCCACGCCGGCCAGGCCGACGTGCTGCGTGAGGCGATCGACGGGACCACCGGAATGCTGCCGGAGGCGACCAACATCCCTGACGCATTCGACTGGCCGGGCTACGTCGCACGACTCACGACGATCGCCGATCAGTTCCCATAAGCGTTACCGGTTCGCGGTGGAGCACCCGCGGTTCCTAGACTTGCCCCCTGATGTCTGGACCGAACACTGACTTTGACCCCGTGGAGGTCGCCGCCGTGAGCCCTGCCGAGCTCGAGGCTGCGCGCGACGCCGCTCTCGCCGCGATCGCTGCCGCCCCCGATCTCGAGGCGCTGAAGGCGGTGCGCAGCGAGCACGCCGGTGACCGCTCGCCACTGGCCCTCGCCAACCGCGAGATCGGCGCTCTTCCGCCCCAGGCCCGCAAGGAGGCAGGCCAGCGGATCGGGCAGGCGCGCGGTGCGGTCAACCAGGCCCTCGCGGCCCGCCAGGCGGTGCTCGAGGTCGAGAACGAAGCCCGGATCCTCGTCGAGGAGGCCGTCGACGTCACGCTGCCGACCGACCGGGACCCGGTGGGTGCCCGGCACCCGCTGACCACGGGCGCCGAGCTGATTGCCGACATCTTCGTCGCGATGGGCTGGGAGGTCGCAGAGGGCCCGGTCATCGAGGCCGAGTGGCTGAACTTCGACGCCCTCAACCTCGGACCGGACCACCCGGCCCGCACCATGCAGGACACGTTCTGGACGGCGCCGGCCGACAACCACCTCGTGCTCCGCACCCACACCAGCCCGGTGCAGGCGCGCACGATGCTCACGCGCGGCGTCACCGACGACGCTCCGATCTACGTCGTGTGTCCCGGTCGCGTGTTCCGCACCGATGAGTACGACGCCACCCACTCGCCGATGTTCCACCAGGTCGAGGGCCTCGCCATCGACAAGGACGTCTCGATGGCGCACCTCAAGGGCACCCTCGACCACTTCGCCGCCCAGATGTTCGGCGAAGGCATCACGACCCGGTTCCGGCCGTCGTACTTCCCCTTCACCGAGCCGTCCGCCGAGGTCGACCTGATCTGCTTCGTCTGCCGCGGAACGGGCCAGAACGACGCGGGCAGCGACGCGTGCCGCACGTGTCGTGGCGAGGGCTGGATCGAGTGGGGCGGCTGCGGCATCGTCAACCCGCGCGTGCTGCAGGCCTGCGGGATCGACTCGAGCAAGTACTCCGGCTTCGCGTTCGGCATGGGCATCGACCGCACCCTGATGTTCCGCCACGGTCTCGAGGACCTGCGCACCCTCTTCGAGGGCGACGTCCGGTTCACCACTGCATTCGGAAGTGAGCTCTAGTGAAGGCCCCCGTTTCCTGGATCCGCGAGTACGTCGACCTGCCGGATGAGGTGACCACCGAGGTACTCACCGACCGGCTGACCGCGCTGGGGCTCAAGCTCGAGGGGATCCACGCCGCGGGCGCGGACATCCAGGGCCCGCTGGTGATCGGCCGCGTGCTGACCCGCGACCCCGAGCCGCAGAAGAACGGCAAGGTCATCAACTGGTGCACCGTCGACGTCGGTGGCGCCAACGGCTCGGGCGAGCCGCAGGGAATCGTGTGCGGTGCCCACAACTTCGAGCCCGGCGACCTCGTGGTCGTCGTGCTCCCCGGCGGCGTGCTGCCGGGTGGCTTCGCGATCAGTGAGCGCAAGACCTACGGCCACCTCTCGGCCGGCATGATCTGTTCCGCCGCCGAGCTCGGCCTGTCCGACGACCACGACGGCATCATCGTGCTGCCCGCCGACGCCGGTGCCCCCGGTGACGACGCCTTCGACCTGCTCGGCCTCGGCGAAGAGGTCATCGAGTTCGAGATCAACCCCGACCGGGCCTACGCACTCTCCCTGCGCGGCGTTGCGCGCGAAGCGGCTCTCGGCTTCGGCCTGCCGTTCACCGACCCCGCCGAACGCGTTGTGCCCGAGGTCGACGGCAAGGCCTACCCGGTCCTCATCGAGGACCCCGCCGGGTGCCCCGTGTTCACGACCCGCGTGGTGACGGGGTTCGACCCGGCCGCTGCGTCCCCGGACTTCATGAAGCGGCGTCTCGAGCAGTACGGCATGCGCTCGATCTCCCTCGCTGTCGACGTCTCCAACTACGTCATGATCGAGCTCGGGCAGCCGACCCACTGCTACGACCGCGACAAGCTGGCCGGACCGATCCGGGCCCGCCGCGCCAACGCGGGCGAGAAGATCACGACGCTGGACGACGTCGTGCGCGAGCTCACCGTCGAGGACCTGGTCATCGCCGACGACAGCGGGCCGATCGGCATCGCCGGCGTGATGGGCGGCGCGGACTCCGAGATCAGTGACACGACGACCTCCATCGTCATCGAGGCCGCACACTTCGACCCGACCACGATCTTCCGGGCGCAGAAGCGCCACAAGCTGCCGTCCGAGGCGTCCAAGCGCTTCGAGCGTGGGGTCGACCCGCTGCTCCCGGCCGCTGCCGCCGACCGGGTCGTCGAGCTCCTCGTCGAGTACGGCGGCGCGACGGCCGAGCCCGGCTTCACCCTCGTGGGCACGGCCCCCGAGCGCCCCACCATCCAGGTGGCCACCGACCTGCCCGCTCGCCTCAGTGGCATCGACATCTCGGCGATGACGACGGTCGAGCACCTCCGTGCGATCGGCGCCGTCGTCACCGAGCACGGCGCCGACACGATCGACGTCACCGGTCCGAGCTGGCGTCCCGACATCAACGAGCCCTACGACCTGGTCGAAGAGGTCGTCCGGATCGTCGGCTACGACCAGGTGCCCAGCGTGCTGCCGCGGCGTGCGACCGGCCGGGGCCTGACCCGCACGCAGCGCCTGCGCCGACAGATCGGCCGCGCCCTCGCGGGTGCCGGCTGCGTCGAGGTCGTGAGCTTCCCGTTCGCCGGTGAGACCACCTTCGACAAGCTCGGGCTCCCCGCCGACGACCCGCTGCGCAACACCGTCGGCCTGGCCAACCCGCTGTCCAGCGAGGAGCCCGGCTACACGACCACGCTGCTGCCGGGCCTGCTCGAGGCCGCCGGCCGCAACGTCGGTCGCGGCACCACCAGCGTCGCCCTGTTCGAGACGGGCACCGTCGCGTTCCCCTCCGACAACGGTCCGGCACCCATCTACGGCGTGCACGCCCGTCCGACGGAGGCCGAGCTCGAGAAGCTGCTCGAGGCCCTGCCCGTGCAACCGCAGCACCTTGCCGTCGTGCTCGCGGGGGAGCGGACGCGGTCGGGCTGGTGGGGTGCCGGAGTCGAGGCCGGCTGGGCCGACGCCCTGGCCGTCGTGCGCCGCCTCGCCGACGAGATCGGTGTCAGCGTCGAGGTCAACGCGGCAGCCCGGATGCCGTGGCACCCGGGGCGATGCGCCCTCATCACGATCGACGAGGTCGAGCTCGGCCACGCCGGCGAGCTGCACCCCTCGGTCTGCAAGGCGTTCGGCCTGCCGCCTCGGAGCGCGGCCCTGGAGATCGACCTGGATGCGCTCATGGCAGCTGCTCCGGACGTCACGCCCGGACCGAAGTTCTCGACCATGCCGGTGGCCAAGGAGGACGTCGCGCTGGTCGTCGAGGACTCGGTGACGGTCGCGGAGGTCGAGGCCGCCCTGCGTGAGGGTGCGGGGGAGCTGCTGGAGTCGGTGCGGCTCTTCGACGTCTACACCGGCGAGCAGATCGGTGCGGGCCACAAGTCGCTGGCCTTCGCGCTGCGGTTCCGGGCGCCGGACCGGACGCTGACCGAGGCCGAGACCAGCGCTGCCCGCACGGCCGCAGTGGCCGCTGCCAGCGAGCGCACGGGAGCAGTGCAGCGCTGACCTGACACCCCATGCACCTTTTCATGCATGACTGTGTATATTCATGCACATGAGCAAGGTACGGGTCGCCGTCGCAGGCGCCAGTGGGTACGCCGGCGGTGAGGTGTTGCGCCTCCTCCTCGGCCACCCTGACGTCGAGATCGGCGCGCTCACCGCGGGCAGCAACGCGGGCGAGACCCTCGGGTCGCTGCAGCCGCACCTGCTGCCGCTCGCCGACCGGATCCTGGAACCGACGACCGCCGAGGTGCTGGCCGGACACGACGTCGTCTTCCTCGGTCTGCCCCACGGCCAGTCCGGTGCGCTCGCCGAGGAGCTCTCGGCTGCTGACGCCGACGTCGTGGTGATCGACTGCGGAGCCGACTTCCGGCTCGAGGACGCCGCGGACTGGGAGCGGTTCTACGGCTCCCCGCACGCGGGCACCTGGCCCTACGGGCTGCCCGAGATCCCCGGCAACCGGGACGCCCTGCGGGGCGCACGGCGGGTCGCCGTCCCTGGCTGCTATCCGACCATCTCGTCCCTGACGCTCGCGCCGGCAGTCGGCGCGGGCCTGGTGACTCCCGACGTCGTCGTCGTGGCCGCGTCCGGAACCAGCGGTGCCGGCAAGGCCGCGAAGACGCACCTGCTCGGCAGTGAGGTGATGGGCAACGCCAGCGCGTACGGCGTCGGTGGCGTCCACCGGCACACGCCGGAGATCACCCAGAACCTCGGCAAGCTCGTCGCCGGAGGACCGGCTGCCGTCAAGGTGAGCTTCACACCGCTGCTCGTCCCGATGTCGCGGGGCATCCTCGCCACCTGCTCGGCGCCACTCGCCCGCGAGGTCAGCGCCGAGGAGGCCCACGAGGTCTATGCCAAGGCGTACGCCGACGAGCCCTTCGTGCACGTCCTGCCCGCCGGCCAGTGGCCGCAGACCCAGTCCGTGCTCGGCTCCAACGCCGTCCACATCCAGGTCACGGTCGACCCCGTGGCCGGCCGGCTGGTCGCCGTCGGCGCGATCGACAACCTTGCGAAGGGCACCGCCGGCGCCGCCGTGCAGTGCATGAACCTCGCCCTCGGACTCGACGAGACCACGGGCCTCACCACGGTAGGACTGGCACCATGACCGAGCAGACCGAAGCGACCGACCAGGCAGACCAGACCCCCGCGACGTCGTACGGCATCTCGAGGTTCCCCGAGACCCTCGCCGTCGTGCGCCTGGCTGCCGGCGCCGAGATCCCCGAGTGGGCCGAGTCGTCCTCGATCTTCTCCATCACCGCCACGGCGACCGAGACCTCGCTGGTCTGCGCGGGCCGGAGCGTCCCCAAGAAGGCGCGGCACGAGAAGCCGTTCACCGCGTTCAGCGTCAACGGTCCGCTCGACTTCGGCCTCGCCGGCGTGCTGGTCGCCCTGCTGACCCCGCTCGCCGAGGACGGGATCAGCGTCTTCACCATCTCGACGTTCGACACCGACTGGATCCTGGTGCCGGCCTCGCAGGCCAACCGTGCCGAAGAGGCGTGGCGACGATCGGGGCACACCGTTGCCCTCGCCGTCCCCGCCAAGTAATCGCACACCTGCAAAGGCCATCACCATGAGCGTCACCCACCCCGCCGGCTTCGTTGCCGCCGGTGCTGCCGTCGGCATCAAGTCCACCGGCAAGAAGGACCTCGCCCTCGTCGTCAACCAGGGCCCCACCTTCGACTCCGCCTCCGTCTTCACGAGCAACCGCTGCAAGGCCAACCCGGTCCTGTGGAGCGAGCAGGCCGTCCAGGACGGCACCGTGCGTGCCGTCGTCCTGAACTCCGGCGGCGCCAACTGCTACACCGGCCCCGAGGGCTTCATCACCACCCACCGGGTCGCTGAGGAGGTCGGCACGCTGCTCGGCATCGGCGCGATCGACGTCGTCGTCTGCTCGACCGGCCTGATCGGCCTGGCCAACGACCGCGACGTGCTGCTCGCCGGCGTCAACACCGTGCACGGCCAGCTCTCGGCCGAAGGTGGCAACGACGCGGCCGAGGCGATCATGACCACCGACACCGTCAGCAAGCAGGTCGTCGTCCAGGGCCCCGACAACGCCTGGTCCATCGGCGGGATGGCCAAGGGCGCCGGGATGCTCGCCCCCGCGCTGGCCACGATGCTCGTCGTCATCACGACCGATGCCGTCGTCCCTGCTGCTGACCTGGACGCCGCGCTCCGCGCTGCAGCCCGGGTGAGCTTCGACCGGCTCGACTCCGACGGTTGTCAGTCCACCAACGACACCGTGACGGTGATGGCCAGCGGCGCGTCCGGCGTCACACCGTCGCTCGACGACTTCACCGCCGCGCTGACCGAGGTGTGCACGTCGCTCGCGAAGCAGTTGCTGGCGGACGCCGAGGGCGCGGACCACGAGATCACGATCACGACGCTCGGCGCCGCGACCGAGGACGAGGCCGTCGAGGTCGGACGCAGCGTGGCCCGCAGCAACCTGTTCAAGGCAGCCGTGTTCGGCAAGGACGCCAACTGGGGACGCGTCCTCGCTTCCGTCGGTACGACGACCGCGACCTTCGACCCGGCCAACCTCGACGTCGCGATCAACGACGTCTGGGTGTGCCGCAACAGCGGACCCGGCGAGAGCCGCGACCTCGTCGACCTCGCACCGCGGGCGGTCACCGTCACCATCGACCTGAAGTCGGGCGACGCCGAGGCGACGGTGTGGACCAACGACCTCACCCACGCCTACGTCCACGAGAACAGCGCCTACAGCTCATGACCGAGGACCAGAAGATGTCGAACACCGACGAGGTGCGGCCCCCGGCCGCCGACCCGTTCAAGGCCGCGACGCTCGCGGGTGCCCTCCCGTGGCTGAAGGCGTACCATGGCAAGATCGTCGTGGTGAAGTACGGCGGCAACGCCATGACCGACGACACCCTCAAGCGGGCCTTCGCCGAGGACATCGCCTTCCTGCGCTTCGCCGGGTTCCGCCCGGTCGTCGTGCACGGTGGCGGACCGCAGATCTCGCTGATGCTCGACCGGCTCGGCATCAAGTCCGAGTTCCGCGGCGGCCTCCGGGTCACCACGCCCGAGGCGATGGACGTGGTCCGGATGGTCCTCGTCGGCCAGGTGCAGCGCGAGCTGGTGGGCCTGATCAACGAGCACGGCCCGCTGGCCGTCGGCCTGTCCGGTGAGGACGCGGGCCTGTTCACGGCCGAGCAGACCGGAACGGTCGTCGACGGCGAAGAGGTGGACCTGGGCCTGGTCGGCGAGGTCGCGAAGGTGCGGCCCGAAGCCGTCCTCGACCTCATCGAGGCCGGTCGGATTCCCGTGGTCTCCAGCGTCGCGCCCGACATCGACGGCGTGATCCACAACGTCAACGCCGACTCGGCGGCCGCAGCGCTCGCTGCCGCGCTCGGCGCCGAGAAGCTGCTCGTGCTCACCGACGTCGAGGGGCTGTACCTCAACTGGCCCAACCCTGACGAGGTCATCGGCGAGATCAGCCCGGAGGCGCTCGAGGAGCTGCTGCCGACACTGGCCAGCGGGATGATCCCCAAGATGGACGCCTGCCTGCAGGCCGTGCGTGGGGGAGTCAAGCGGGCCACGGTCGTCGACGGCCGCCAGGCACACGCCGTCCTCCTCGAGCTGTTCACCGACGAGGGCATCGGGACCCAGGTGCTGCCCGGCGTGACCACGAAGACCCGCAAGGCCCGGGAGGCCCAGTCATGAACACAGTCATGAGCACGCCCCAGAGCCAGGCCGAGTGGACCGAGCGGTACGCCGGCGCACTGATGAACACCTTCGGCCTGCCGAAGCTCGTCCTCACCCGCGGCGAGGGCGCGCACGTCTGGGACGCCGACGGCCGGGAGTACGTCGACCTGCTCGGCGGGATCGCTGTCAACGCGCTGGGCCACGCCCACCCGCGGCTGGTCGCGGCCGTGACCGACCAGCTCCAGACGCTCGGCCACATCTCGAACTTCTTCGCGAGCGGTCCGCAGATCACCCTCGCCGAGAAGCTCGGCGAGCTGCTGCAGGGCAAGCTGGTCGAGCCGGTCGAGACTCGCGTCTTCTTCACCAACTCCGGTGCCGAGGCGAACGAGGCGGCCTTCAAGCTGACCCGTCGTACGGGCCGGACGAAGATCGTCGCGACGACGGGTTCCTTCCACGGCCGCACGATGGGCGCCCTCGCCCTCACCTCGAAGGCCGCCTACCGCGAGCCCTTCGAGCCGCTGCCCGGCGACGTCGTCTTCGTCGAGTACGGCGACGTGGCCGCTCTGGAAGCCGCCGTCGACGACCAGACGGCCGCGGTGCTCATCGAGCCCATCCAGGGCGAGGCCGGCGTGATCGTGCCGCCTCGCGACTACCTGCCGTCTGCACAGCGGATCGCGCACGAGAACGGCGCGCTGCTCTGGCTCGACGAGATCCAGACCGGAGTCGGCCGCACCGGCGCGTGGTTCGCCCACCAGCACCCCGACCTCGTCGACGCACCCGTGGTGCCCGACATCGTCACCCTGGCCAAGGGCCTGGCCGGCGGCATCCCGATCGGTGCGTGCATCGCCACGCACGGGTCGGGCAAGCTGTTCGATCCCGGCAACCACGGCACGACCTTCGGCGGCAACCCGGTCGCGGCCGCGGCAGCGCTGGCCGTGCTCGACGTGATCGAGTCCGACGGCCTGCTCGCGCACGCGACGGCGATGGGCGCCCGTCTTCGCGACGGACTGGTCGCCGATCCCCGGGTCATCGACACGCGAGGCGCGGGCCTCCTGGTCGGGCTGACGCTCGCCGAGCCGAAGTCGGCCGAGGTCGCGTCGGCCGCCCAGGATGCCGGGTTCATCGTCAACGCGGCGACACCGGAGCGGATCCGGATGGCGCCGCCGCTGGTGCTCACCGAGGCCGACGCCGACTCCTTCCTGGCTGCGTGGCCGCAGATCCTGGACCACGCCGGGGTGTCGGCATGACGCGCTCCTTCCTTCGCGACGACGACCTGACTCCCGTCGAGCAAGCCGAGGTGCTGGCACTCGCCGCGAGCCTCAAGGCCGCACCGTACGACCACAAGCCGCTGGCCGGTCCGCGCACCGTGGCGATGATCTTCGACAAGGCGACGCTGCGTACCCAGGCGTCCTTCTCCGCGGGCATCGCCGAGCTCGGCGGCAACCCGATGCTCGTCGACGGGGGCCTTGCGGGCATCGGCAAGAGGGAGTCGATCGCCGACGTCGCCCGGGTGCTCGGCCGCCAGGCGTCCCAGATCGTGTGGCGCACCTACGCGCAGGCGAGCCTCGACGAGATGGCGGCGATGTCCGGCGTGCCCGTCATCAACGCGCTGACCGACGACTTCCACCCCTGCCAGCTGCTCGCGGACCTGCTGACCGTGCAGGAGCACAAGGGTGCACTGGCCGGGCTGACCGTCGCGTTCCTCGGCGACGGCGCCTGCAACATGGGCAACTCGTGGCTGCTCGCCGGCGCGACGGCCGGCATGCACGTGCGGATCAGCGGTCCCGAAGGCTACGTCCCCGACGAAGCCATGTTCGCCCGCGCCAGCGAGATCGCTGCCACGACGGGTGGCTCGGCGGTGTCCGAGAGCGATCCCGTCAAGGCCGTCGCCGGAGCCGAGGTGGTCGTCACCGACACCTGGATCTCGATGGGCAAGGAGGCCGAGGCGGACGCCCGGCGCACGGTGTTCGGGCCCTACGCCGTCACCCCCGACCTCGTCGCCCACGCGAGTGCCGACGCGATCGTGCTGCACTGCCTGCCGGCGTACCGCGGCTCGGAGATCGCGGCCGAGGTCATCGACGGACCGCAGAGCGTGGTGTGGGACGAGGCCGAGAACCGTCGGCACGCGCAGAAGGCCGTGATGGCCTGGCTCCAGGACCCCGCCCGGCTGGAGGCGGACCATGAGTGAGCACGCCCTGACGCCGTTGACGAAGAACGCCCGGCTGGCGCTGATCGTCGAGCTGCTGGAGAGCCGCGAGGTGCGTTCGCAGCCCGAGCTGGCCGACCTGCTCGGTGGCCGCGGCGTGCACGTCACGCAGGCGACGCTGAGCCGCGACCTGGTCGAGGTCGACGCGATCAAGGTCCGGGCAGCGTCCGGCAACCTCGTGTACGCCGTACCCGCTGAAGGCGGCGACCGGACGCCGGTGTCCGCCGAGAGCGGCGCTGCCCACCAACGCCTCTCGCGCCTGTGCGCCGAGCTCCTCGTCAGCGCCGAGGCGAGCGCCAACCTCGTCGTCCTGCGCACCCCTCCCGGGGCCGCGCAGTTCCTCGCCAGTGCCATCGACAAGGCCGAGGTCGGTGCGGACCACGACGTCCTCGGCACGATCGCCGGCGACGACACCGTCCTGGTCATCGGCCGCGACCCCGCCGGGGGAGCAGCACTGGCCCACCGATTCACCTCCCTTGCAGAGCGCACGGAGCCCGAAAGGAACGACAGTTGAGCAAGGTCCTGACCTCCCTGCCCGTGGGAGAGCGCGTTGGTATCGCCTTCTCCGGCGGCCTCGACACCTCCGTCGCCGTCGCGTGGATGCGCGACAAGGGCGCCGTGCCCTGCACCTACACGGCTGACATCGGGCAGCCGGACGAGCCCGACATCGCCGGTGTCCCGGAGCGCGCCCGTGAGTACGGCGCCGAGATCGCCCGCATCGTCGACATCAAGTCGCAGCTGGTCGAGGAGGGCCTGGCTGCACTCGCGTGCGGCGCCTTCCACATCCGGTCCGGTGCGAAGGCCTACTTCAACACGACGCCGCTCGGCCGCGCCGTCACGGGCACCATGCTGGTGCGCGCGATGCAGGCCGACGACGTCAACATCTGGGGCGACGGGTCGACGTACAAGGGCAACGACATCGAGCGGTTCTACCGCTACGGCCTGCTGGCGAACCCCGAGCTGCGCATCTACAAGCCGTGGCTCGATGCCGACTTCGTCACCGAGCTCGGTGGCCGCCACGAGATGAGCGAGTGGCTGGTCGCCCACGGCCTGCCGTACCGCGACTCGACCGAGAAGGCGTACTCCACCGACGCCAACATCTGGGGTGCCACCCACGAGGCGAAGACCCTCGAGCACCTCGACGTCTCGCTCGAGACCGTCGAGCCGATCATGGGCGTGAAGTTCTGGGACCCGTCGGTCGCCATCGAGACCGAGGACGTCGCGGTCACCTTCGAGGCCGGACGTCCGGTCGCCCTCAACGGCCGTCGGTACGACGACCCGGTGGCCCTCGTCCTGGAAGCGAACGTCATCGGCGGACGCCACGGCCTCGGCATGTCCGACCAGATCGAGAACCGGATCATCGAGGCCAAGTCGCGGGGCATCTACGAAGCCCCCGGCATGGCGTTGCTGTTCGCTGCCTACGAGCGCCTGCTGAACGCGGTCCACAACGAGGACACGTTGTCGAACTACCACCTCGAGGGCCGCAAGCTCGGCCGCCTGCTCTACGAAGGCCGCTGGCTGGACCCGCAGGCCCTCATGCTCCGGGAGTCCATCCAGCGATGGATCGCCTCGCTCGTCAACGGCACGGTCACGCTGCGCCTGCGCCGGGGGGACGACTACACGATCGTGAAGACCGAGGGCGCGAACTTCTCCTACCACCCGGAGAAGCTGTCGATGGAGCGCGTCGAGAACGCTGCCTTCGGCCCGACCGACCGGATCGGCCAGCTGACGATGCGCAACCTCGACATCGCCGACTCCCGCGCCAAGCTGGAGCTGTACGCCGCACAGCCGCTGGACCAGGGGCAGGTGCTGGTCGAGAACGGCACGCTCTTCGGTGAGCTGCCGCCCGGCGGCTACGACCAGATCACCGCCAACCCGGACGGTGGCCTGGAAGCGGAGGCGATCCTCGAAGACGTCGCGATGGAGTCCGGAACCGACTGATGCACGCTGAACCGACCCGCCGGACGGTGGCGCGGGTGCTGCCCGTGAGCAGCGACAGCAAGGTGCTGTTGCTGCTCGGCTGCGATCCCGCACTCCCGGACGTCCGCTACTGGTTCACGATCGGTGGCGCCGTCGACCCGGGGGAGTCCCTGGCCGAGGCCGGCGTCCGCGAGCTCCGCGAGGAGACCGGGATCGACGTCCGGGCCGCCGACCTCGGAGAGCCCTTCGGCACCTTCGAGGTGGAGTTCGCCTGGGACGGTCGGGACTACGTGAACGACTCCACCCTGTTCGCCGTGGCGCTCGACGAGACACCGGTCAGCTTCGAGGGGCTCGACGTGCTCGAGGCGCAATCGATCTTCGAGGCGCGATGGTGGACCCCGGAGGAACTGGAAGACGACGGTCGTGCGGTCGACCCGCGGCTGATGGAGCAGATGCGGACGGCGATCGCGCACGTCCGGGGAGGAACGACATGAGCGGCGAGACCAACACGGGCAAGCTCTGGGGTGGCCGGTTCGCCGGCGGCCCCTCGCCGGAGCTCGACGCGCTGTCGCGCTCGACGCACTTCGACTGGCGCCTTGGCCTCTACGACATCGCCGGCTCGCACGCGCACGCCAAGGCACTGGGCGCTGCGGGCCTGCTGACGCCGGCCGACGAGGCCGAGCTGCACCGTGGCCTCGACGCGCTCGCTGCCCGCTTCTCCGACGGGTCGTTGCAGCCGGACCCGTCGGACGAGGACGTGCACGGTGCGCTGGAGCGGTTGTTGATCGACGAGGTCGGCGCCGACGTCGGTGGCCGGCTCCGTGCGGGGCGCTCGCGCAACGACCAGATCGCGACGCTCTTCCGCTGCTACCTGCTCGACCACTCGGTCTCCGTGGGGCGGCTCGTCCTCGACCTGGTCGACGCCCTCGCCACACAGGCCGACGCCCATCTCGGTGAGGTGCCGGCGATCATGCCGGGGCGCACGCACCTGCAGCACGCCCAACCGATCCTGTTGTCGCACCACCTGCTGGCCCACGCGTGGGCCCTGCTGCGTGATGTAGAACGGCTGGGGGACTGGCGTCGTCGTACGGCGGGGGACTCGCCGTACGGCTCCGGGGCACTGGCCGGGCAGAGCCTGGGCCTCGATCCCGAGCTGGTCGCACGTGAGCTCGGGTTCACCAGCTCCACCGCCAACTCGATCGACGGCACGGCGTCGCGCGACTTCGTCGCGGAGTTCGCCTACGTGACGGCACAGACCGGCATCGACATCAGCCGGATCGCCGAGGAAGTGATCCTCTGGGCGACCAGGGAGTTCGACTTCGTGACCCTGCACGACTCGTGGTCGACGGGGTCGAGCATTATGCCGCAGAAGAAGAACCCCGACATCTCCGAGCTGGCCAGGGGCAAGGCCGGGCGACTGGTCGGCAACCTCACCGGGCTGCTGACCACGCTCAAGGCCCTGCCGCTTGCCTACAACCGGGACCTGCAGGAGGACAAGGAGCCGGTGTTCGACTCGGTCGACACCCTCGAGGTGTTGCTCCCTGCGTTCACCGGCCAGGTCGCCACCCTGGTGTTCAACACCGACCGGATGGCGGCTCTGGCTCCTCAGGGCTTCTCCCTGGCGACCGACATCGCCGAGTGGCTGGTGCGCGAGGGCGTCGCGTTCCGCATCGCCCACGAGGTGGCCGGTGCGTGTGTACGACGTTGCGAGGAACTGGGCATCGAGCTCGACGAGCTGAGCGATGAGCAGTTCGCCGCGATCTCGCCGGCGTTGACGCCCGAGGTGCGCAGCGTCCTGACCGTCGAAGGGTCGGTGGCGTCCCGTGACGGCCGCGGCGGCACGGCTCCGGTCCGGGTCCGCGAGCAGCTGAACGACCTCCGTGCACGGTCCCAGGAGCTCCGTTCCACGCTCAGCTGAGCGTGGAACGAGCCTCCTGGAAGCTCAAGGTGCCCCCCGATTTGCAACCGGGGGGACACGTGTTGGTAATGTTCCGTCTTGCCGCAGAACGCAGCAGAAACTCGGCCGAAGATCCTCTGGATCGGACGCAAAAACGAGGTTGAAGCACGTCTGGGCACCGAGTCGAAGAGCTTCAAGACATGGCGGTCACGCCGAGTTGACGAGGGGAAACGACACGGGTAAGGTTTCACAGGTTGCCCCGCGACAGACCTGGCCGAGAGGCTGGCGAAGCGCGAGTGCGTCTGATTCTTGAGAACTCAACAGTGTGTCATGCATATAGATTGTTGTGACTGTTTTGCGCTGACTGCCTTTGGGTGGTTGGTGTGTGGTTTCGGCAATATGATTG